>CAYVMJ010000022.1:0-3445 GCA_964452625.1 uncultured Methanolinea sp. | reverse complement strand
TCAAGCGATCCAAGTATGATAAGTTCCTGAAGCTGTAGCGATATAAATGAAGTAAAATTGCTTGTTAGTAAAAAAAGGAAATTAAAATAAATTATTTATGTTTTTTGGTAGTCTGCTTTTCCAGCTCTTTCATTGCAGAAGCATATTCAATTTTTCTTTTCTTCCTTAGCACTATCTCATGCAACAGATATTCCAAGGAAATTCTTACAGCAGTTGCTGTCTTCAAACATCCTTCATCTGGCATACTATGAAGTCCTTCACTTAAGCCCGAATGCAACCTATCTAATGGATTTATACCATTAGAGATTAATTCAGAAGGTAGAATCTTTTTAACAATTTCTATTTTCTTCTCAGTTACGCGTTCCTTTTTAGCTAGCTCAATATTTTCTTTATACGTTTGTTTTTCCTCTTCGCTAAACATCTCATAGATATCATCTAGCAATCCATCGATCATATCCTCAACAATTCTTCTATAATAGGCAAAAGCTCCGATTCCATAACCCTCTTGTTCGCAATATAGCCCTTTTTTGTAATTGCCATGGTTTTTCCCAAGTGATTTCTTAAGATCTGCATCTATCTTGGGGAGCCAAAGTGGCCATTGTGTGAGCTTCTTAATTGAATTAATTTTAATATCGAGATATATTATGAATATGATTTTAAAATCTTTACATGCTGTGCACATATATGCAACTTTATAAATATTGCCGTCAATTAAACTAGTACTCAAATACTGGTTAAAAGTCCGTTCCATGTTGCATTTATCGCAAAACATGGTTATGGGCAGGCAACGTAAAGATGACGAATTATCTAATTTATCATTTACATAGAATTCCTCAAGGGGTCCATATGTTTCAAAGAACTTTGCATCTATATCTACCATTATTGAGCCTCTTTATGGTACTCTACTTTATCTTTCTCTTGTCTCTCACATTCGCAGTTTTCAGTTCCGAATTCAGGATATCGGCGATCTTCTGGAGTGCTGCGTTAAGCACTCCTTTCCGCTTCAATCTCTTCGGCCTTAGCTACCATAAAAGCGGCCAGTTCCTCCATATTATTGAACGTAGGAATTTTTGGCCCTGGACTGGTGTAATTATTGCCTTCCGGTGTAACGCCAGGAATTAAGCTTCTCCATCCTTCTTGATCACAGAATATATGCATTGATCTTGATTGCAATGGCCCACCTAATTTATCGGCAATAACGCCTTCAAATTTGGTCTGTGGTTCATCGGTACTAATTTCAAGATCAAGCTGACCGATTATCCTGTAATACTCCCAATTCCATCCACGAATTCGTGATGGTCTCGGGGATTCCCACCCATCTATTATTCTCGGTGCCATGTCAACCAATTAACCGTTTATGTACTTAAAATTTTGGCAATGCGCATGGTCGGGCTTCGTAGCCTACGGCGCCCCCCTTCACAAGTGAAGGGGCGCCTACGGCTCCTTCGCCCTTCCCCCCTTTGCGTCGTTTGCGAAAAAAATAGTGTTCACGCGATAATCGGCTCAACATCTTCTGAAAACACTTCGCTGCTGCTGTCTTCCAAGCTAATTAAGACGCACCTGCAATTAGGGTGGAGTCCCGGACACATTACGCCACCACTAAACATTTCATCGATACCTACAACCTCATAATCCATCGCGCTGCATTCCGGGCAGCTTCTCTCATCGTTAGGGCATCGCCACATCTTATACTTGTGACCTGCTGCCTTTGCTCGTACCACTATACCTTCGTTCTGAGCTCGAACGTACTCTGTCCTGTATATTTTATCTAGTCTTGCGGGCCCCTTATATTGATCCTCAAAAGCATCCTTAAACGCATCCTCGCCCTTGCCCCAATTCTCGACCATCTGGCCCTTCAGAATCTGGACATCGGTCGTTGATAAAGTTTTCACAAGTTCCATGCCGTGTTCCAAAAAATATTTAATAGCAGCATCAGACCCTACTAAAGCCGGGGCAACCGTTCCAACTGTATCGCCAACAGTGCCCATCTCAAAGGCATTCTGTATTACGTCTTGCCACGCCTTTACCCACAGCTTCCAATTAGCGTCTTTAATGCCTTTGCTAAATTTCGCTAACAATAAAGGCATCAAAGCTTTTAGCCAATCCGGGTCTTCTTCCTGATCGTCTTCCAAGACAATGCCGTCAATCAGGTCTTGTATCTCTTTAGGGATATCAGACATATCTATCCCGAATTAGTTTTAAAATATCCGATATCTTTCAAGGTGCTAACAATATCCGGCATCAATGGGGCCTTTTCAATCCCGCCTTGCTTACTAGCATTACTTATGTCTTGTCCACTCATGGGTTTTGCCAATTGTTGTGGTAGCGGTGCTTCTCGCTTGATGCGTTCCATCTCTTCATCAGCTTCTTCTCGCGTGCAGCCATCCAGCCTCATAATTGCAGACGACCTCGACGTCAGGCCGCTATTGGCTCTTGTCTGCTCGATCATGCTGTTTTCAAGGTCATCGCTAGGCAGTCCATCCTGCCAACTGATTAAACTAAGTTCTATCTGGACCGCATCCTTTATGCGTCCATTAACATCCAAGATGGAAGCTGCCTTTATTGCCCGTTTAAGAACTTGATCGAACCTAACCCTGATGCGATTACAATGCGAAATTGTCCTCAAAAGCAGTCGCCTTAATGCACTTCCAGAAGCAACCGCTCCCCCACTAAAATCTCCAATAGCCGCCGGATTAAGATCCGTCACAGCATAAATCATGCTAACAAGTCTGTCCATTTCCTGGAAGCTACTATCAAGTTTCCCATCCCAAGTAATGTATTCTGGCTTATCCTCGTCCTTATTGACCGCGAAGAACCTACCATTCATGCGCATCGTTTCTTCGCCCGTTTCCATATCGGTAGTTAGCATAGAAGAAGGTCCTGTCATTGCAGGCCTACTATGAATATCAAGAATAGAAGATACTTTTATAATACGTGTTTCAAGTTCCTTAACAAGGTTTTCAATGCTATCATAGTCGCTTATGCCATATACGTCATTGCGCTTCTTAATATTGGACACTACAAAAACAAGGGGGTAAGGCACTCCCGTATCCACATGCTCAGGCACATCCTGATACTTCGCAGATACTTTTAAATCGACTTCATGATCTATCTCATCGCCATTCAACCAATAAAGATGATTATCGATAGCGCCCGCAGTATGCACTTCTGTCCGCAACAGATTCGCTACACTATTCCCAATCTGTTCCTTGAACTTCCAGGCCAAGACATGCGCCACATATTCATTTACGTTATCAGGATTGACTACCGGAAACCAAATACTCGGATCTATATTTTCTATTATGCTGCCGGGTTCCGATCCTGATCCCACAAACCTAACCTTCACAATAGCATTGCCGAATTGGATAAAATTATTACAGGCATCATACAATAGAGGGTTTCGAAAAACTAATCAATCGAAATGTTTATATACTATTAATATCAT
>CAYVMJ010000021.1:0-4543 GCA_964452625.1 uncultured Methanolinea sp. | reverse complement strand
ATACAAAAGCCCGAAATGGGCTACAACGAAGCATTTTTAAAACATTTCTGTCCCTGGCTATTTTAATGCTTTCAACCATAAACTATATATACTAGAAAGTTAATTACTTTTTAGAAAAATATATTTTTATATGAGGAATTGTATATGACAAAGGAAAAGTTTGTATTCATTGGTGCAACAATAAATGCAATTGACAAAGAAGTAATTGACAGAATAGCTGAACAGAATAGCGTATCTAAAAGCTATGTGACCAGGATGCTTATTGCTGACAGCATTCAGCATATAAAAGAACGCAATATTTTTAATATTGTGGTTTAAAAGAATAAAATATAACTGCATTGGCAGTATTTGGGAGCAACTGTCCATGCAATTTAATATACAATCTGGAGAATATAATATGAGCAACATTGATGATCCGATATATGATTATATATCAAAAATAATGATAGTTGAGAATGATAAAAGAGAGTTTGCAGGCCGATTGGTTGCTGTCTTAGGCAATGAACTTTGGTTCGAGGGCAGGAACGGCAGGCGCTGGATGCAAAACCGAAATGAAATTAAAACTATGCGTCTGGGCAGGCAGGTGTGAGGAATGACAATAACATTAACTGATTGTACTTCTTGCATCATTAAAGATAAGCACGGCATACCAGAACGCTTGGATATCTGGCGTACTATCACCTGGATTAAGGAAAATGTACCTGTCAGAACTATCCTGGAAACTGGCGAAATTCTATTTTATCGTAATGGCATTTATGTACCTGGTGGTGAACAGTACATTTCCAGGATCTTGGTTAATGCTTTTGGTGGCATTAATAAACATAATGAAGCCCCTATTTACAATAAGCATGTAAAAAGTGAAATTCTTACTCAGATACGCGATTCGACTTATACTAGTATTGAAGAATTTGATTCCGATCTGGAAATTATTAATACCAAAAGTGGATTATATAATTGGATATATGGCACACTTGAAAAGCATACCCCTGATTATTATAGTGTGATTCAAATTCCTGTAAATGTTGATCCTGAAAAAACGTGCCCAAACATCGATAAGATGATCAATACCGTATGCGATGAAAAAAATAGGATGAAGTGCTACGAATTTATCGCATACTGCTTGTATAGAAAATATCCGATACAAAAAGGCTTTATATTGTTTGGCCCTGGTGGTACTGGCAAAAGCTATTTCCTAGACATAGTTCAACAGCTGCTGGGTAGTTCAAATTGTTCGAATGTTAGCATGCAAGATCTGGGATCTGATAGATTTGCTAGCAGTGATCTTTACATGAAGATGGCTAATATATGTGGGGATCTGGGCAGTAAAGTAATGTACCAGGTGGAAGATTTAAAAAAGCTGACTTCGGGTAAGGATGTTGTAAGGGCACAAAAAAAAGGTGAAAAGGCTTTCGAATTTGTCAACTTTGCTAAGCTGCTTTTTGCTAGTAATGTGCTGCCTGTGTCCAAAGATGACACTACCGGATTTTATAGACGGTTTGAAATAATTCCCTTTATGCACATTTTTAGTCAGGATGAGATCGAAGATCAGGACTTCTTAGATAGTCTGACTAGCGATGATGAACTAAGTGGACTTTTTAATAAAGTAGTAAAAATATTACCTGAATTATTGGAAAGAAAGGTTTTCAGTAATCAGCTGGGCAGTGCTTACGTTCAGGCTATGTATAAGGACAGATCGCAAAGTGAAGAGTCATTTTTTGAACAGTTCGTACAGGAAATGCCTGGGCAATATACCCCCAAATCGACTTTAGTGATGTATTTTAGTGAATACTGCACGGTTTTAGGGATGCCTAAGGTTAGCGGTAATTCGCTGGGCCGCTGGATAATAAGGAATATCAGTTGGATTCAGAAACGGGCATACCATGACGGAAAAGATGGCCATATGACTAATTATACTACTACAATTAATGGAAAAAGTGTGGCTGCTTGGCCTGATACGTATTTCGACTTGCGGGCTTTCATTGAATGGAAGCGTAGTAGGAAGTGAGTATATAAACTAAATCATACTATATATATTTGGAAGCGAAATCGTTAGCTAGCGACCTAGTCATTTTCAATCTATAATCTATATTGAAATCTATATTGGAAAAAATACGTCGCTAGATAACTATTTAGTAGTAAAAACTATACTTTTATAGATTAAAAAGTAAATTAGATTATAACTTTTTAAAAAAGTATGTATTAGTTTGGGCGGTTTTTACACGAAATCTATATTTAGGCGCTAGATAGTGGTTTTAGATTTTTAAAATATAGTTCTTGAATTACACGGTTGCTAGATAGTGATTTTGAAAAAATAGATTTGAGCGTAAAAGTGAATAATGACTACTTGTATTGACTAAGTTTTATAATTATAGCGAATGCGTTGAAAAGTATTTTAATGGGATTAAAAAAAATGACTGATACTAGTAAGGATGAAGAAATCGTTAGGCTGTTACTTAGTGGCAAGAATCCGGGTGAGGTCAGCCATTTGGTTGGAAAACACCGGGATAGCGTAGTGAATGCGGCTAAAAGGAATCGGGATAAGCTGTCTGACGAAATTAGAAAGAAGATCGACCAGGATGCTATAGTCGTTGATGGGAATGTGGCGGCAGGTCTGGAGATTTGGCGGCAGTACCTTAAGAGCGAGGGTAGGCAGGAGCTACTTGCAAATATTATGGTGAAGGTCGCTGGATTGATTGAAAAGAGCGAAAAGACAAATGAAATTCGGGACCTTTGCGTTAGCGTTGGAATCCTTATTGATAAATTCCAGATCGAGCAGGGCAGAACTGATGACAGTGCTAAGGCCGCTTTAGTGAAGTTATTCGAGAAGCTGGGCGAGAAGTAATGGGCGAGCTAGAGCTGCCCGTTGGCAAACAGCGGGACTTCATTTTGGAAGAGCCTGCCAGGATTAATTTGCTGTATGGGTCTGTTAGAAGTACTAAGACTTGGTCGGTTAATATAAAAATCCTTAAAGATATTTTGACATTGCCGACTGGTAATATATTGTTTGTTGGTAATACTGGTACCAGTCTGTATCGCAATGTGCTTACGCCTATTAAGGATTTGGTGGGCGAGAAGAACTTTGAGTTGAGGGCTGGCAAAAAAGAATGCGAAATATTTGGTAGGACGGTCTGGATTGAAGGCGCTGACAATACGAGTTCTTACAAGAAGATTGAGGGCGAGTCATTGTTAAGGGCATATGTCGATGAAGGCACTACTATCCCGGAGAACTTTACCAATATGCTGTTGAGCAGGTTAAGCGATAAAGGCGCTTGCCTGTACCTTACATGTAATCCTGAGACACCCCGTAATTACATTTATAGAAATTGGATAGCCCGGCAAGATGAACTTAATATAAAGGTCTGGAAATTTACATTAGATGACAATCCGTACCTACCGCTGGAATACAAGAGAGACCTTGAGAAGGAGTATCCTAAAGGGACTGTATTCTACGATCGATTTATTTTGGGGAATTGGGTAGCTGCGGAAGGAAGGGTTTTCGGACTGTTTGATAAGGGCAAGCATTGTGGAGTACCACCGGCTACATTGAGGCCTAAGGAATTGCGGATCGGTGCAGACTATGGCACGCATAATGCATGTGCTTTCGTGGCCCTGGAGAAGTATCTGGTGCCTGGTAGGGCAAAGCCCACATGGTACGTCAGCCGCGAGTACTATTGGGATAGCGTGGTGGAGCATGCCCAGAAGACGGATGCTGATTACAGTAAGGATATGGCACGGTTTGCGTCGGAGCAGTGGGGCTATAGTTCGGGACAGCCCGGCATCGCTTATGGGGACAATACGCAACGAATGTATGCCAGCACGATAGAAGTAGATCCGAGTGCGGCTTCCTTTATTTTGCAGTTGCAGCGAGATGGATTGCATAAGGCACGGGCTGCTGATAATGATGTGTTGGGTGGTATCAGGAAAATAGCAGCTATGATTGGCAATGGCGACCTTATTATAAATAGTGAGAAATGTCCGGTGCTTGTTAGCGAAATGGAAACTTATGCTTGGGATCAATCTGCTGCTGACAGGGGCGAAGACAAGCCCCAAAAGATTGATGATCATGCAGTTGATGCGCTTAAATATGCGGTTAATAGTATACGCGTTTAAAATAGTATTAATGTTTATATAATGTTTATGGAGTTTTTATGCTTATTGATATGAATTGGCTGATGCCAAGAAGTCATTTTCCGCCAGAAGATGAAAAAGGCAGATTATTATCGTATGATAAATATAATTTGCTGTATGAGGGACGACATGAAGCGGTCTGGGGCGACTTATGGGACCTTGCAGATATCGAAGACAATATTGATGTGGTGAGTACTTTCTTTGCGAGGATATATAATGGCAAGAAGCTGCCGATGAACTGGTTTAAGGTGGTTACTAGCGTTTATAGCGATATGGTGGTAGGGGAGCCGCCGCGCCTTATGAATACGGAGGGACAAACGGAATTGGACGGCATTGTTAATAGAAGTGACCTGAGTGTTGTATTGAGGGTTTCGATTTAGCACCAATTAGAAGAGCTTTAAATTCCTGCGTTAAT
>CAYVMJ010000020.1:0-5161 GCA_964452625.1 uncultured Methanolinea sp. | reverse complement strand
CGACTGCGATGAGGAACGAGACGAGGGCGGAGAAGAAGAACGAGACGGCGATGCCAGTCAAAAGCAGCGTCTCGACCGAGATTACCCCCCGGCGGCTGGCGATCGCCCAGACAATAAGCATCGCAACTATGGCTCCGATCCATGCAAAGAGAGGGACGAAAAAGCCTCCGAGAAACACGATGGCAAGGGAGGCCCCGAGCGCCCCTCCTGACGACGTTCCGAGGATATAGGGATCGGCCATCGCGTTCCGGAAAAGCGACTGCATCGCGGCACCGGCAACGGCAAGGCTCGCACCGACAAAGAATGCGGAGAGAACCCGGGGAAGCCGGATTCCACCGACAATATCAGCCGCACCGGGTGCCGTGGAGACAAACCCGAACCCTGCGGGGCCGATGAAGGTGCAGAGTATGATGGTCAGGACCGCGGCGATGGCAAGGCCGATGATGAGGGGAATGGTCCGGGTCATGGGAATTCTGTTCCACCTGTCGAGTCGGACACATGGAGCCGGATGCTGGGGAGGACCGGGATATCCAACTCACCGCAGGCCTGGAAATTCGAATAAAGGAGCGCGGGAGATCCCAAGGTAGGGAATCCTCGTTGTGCGTGTCTGGCACTGCAGGGAATTGTCCAGGTAATCATGATTCGGGCCATGCCCCTCATGTTGCAGGGTTGACAGCACCCCGCTCATATTTCAGGGCATACTGGGCAAAAGTGTCCGGATCTCCGAACGGTCCGGCATCAAGTGTCATGATAGCGTCCTGGTCGGAGCGGAACACGTTCACTACTTTCTGCTCTCCGGGGGCATACGAGTATCTCACTTCGAGAGAGTTTTCATGCCCTTTCAATCCGGCCTGGCGGGACAGGTTATATGCCACCGCGACCGCCCAGGAGTGGTCCTGCATGTCAAGGTAGACCTTGCTGACCAGCACCTGGTTCCTGTGGCGGATCGTCACCTCGTTCTCGAACTTCTCAACCGCCTGCCGGGTAGGAACGGCAGGTTGACATCCGTAGTATGTTGCCATTTCTGACCTCGTGTGTGGGATTTTTAAAAAAGGAAGTAATCTTCCCAATTATATGAGAACCACCTCGCCGCTCGAAATTATGCGACTGGTTGTCTTGTCGATAATCTTGTACTGTAACTTTGTATTCAGGTATGCAGCTTTTCCACCCGCGGCTCCTTCGGGTTTCCATGAGATTTGTGCGGCATTATTGTACCCATATGCAGGAACATCGTCGATGCGGCAATTGTCTGCATAGAGCATGAACTTGTCACCGGGCGTGATGAACCCGTCTGAACTCCCTATCTCTTCGATGTACGACTCAATTTCTGGTGGAAGACATGTACCTTCTGTTACCTGGATTTCATCGAATGTATCGATGTCGTATTTGGCATCGCCGCTCTTGAGCTGGATATAGACATCAGACAGGGCAAAGGAATCTCCGCCGGTATGTTCGAAGATCAGGCCGTTCTTCGCGGTGAAACCTGTTGGATACGTGGGTTCCCAATCGGTCTTATCAGTGTCATTGATAGCATCGATAACGGCACTGGCCTTTAGCGTTAACTGCGGGGTCTTGCCCTGTTCCGAACTGAGTCCCCCGGCAAACGCACTCACGACTGCAGCGATAATGATCGTGACAACGAGCATCAGCATCACCCCGACAACGGGTGAGACTGCGGATTCTCTTCCGGGCTTCATGGCACTATCACCTCTTTGTCGAGAATGTATTTCCCGCTGGGTGCATGAAGGATCTTTACATCGACAACAGATCCTGATTTGAATTCATACGAATTATCCGTAATATCGAATCCAAGAATCGCACTTGTGCCGATGTCAGACCCCGAGCTGAGAACATCCCCCGTTTTCCAGGTGTAATTTCCAAAATCCTTGGCTGGGTTGTCACCAGAATATCCTAAAGACATGTCATTCAGGAGGGGGACCCGGGTGTATGTTCCATGCCCATAGAGATCCATACCATCCCTCGTCGATGTTTGAGTGTGTTTGAGGACAGTACCATTGGAAAGCGTGTAATACGTGATGATATTGAGATCCTTCGTTGGGATAGAATCCCCACTCAAATGCTCAAACACCATCTTCGTCTCGACGTATGCCGGTCCCATGCCTCCGTCATCTTTCATGAATTTCACATCGATCGATGCTGAAGGCGCAGATTTCGTTCCGCCCGCGAGCCCTCCGGCAAATCCGCTCACCACGGCGGCAATTATAATCGTCACGACAAGCATGAGCATGACGCCGACAACCGGTGATACAGCGTCTTCTTTTGTCATTTCCATTCATATTCCTCCAAATTTCTGGAGTTGTGCAGGGAGGGCCCGTCCCTTCACAACGCAACTGAGTTTTAATTACAACTATTTAAATTGATCAATTCTATTTGGTTTAGGTAAGATCAACTTGTTTTATATATCTCGAACGCGAGAATGTGTAGCAAAAGATTTGATGCCAATTCATTTCATCCGAAAAGCCCGGTCTTTGCCGATCGTGCAGGTGCGTTCATATGGATTTCCATTATTCCGACACCACGCTGGTGATTGAGGGACCATTTCTTGCGGTATCTACAGGAGTCGGTGGAGACCTTAAGCAGGTGGATGCTCTCTTCAACCATACCGTTCCCCGTGACTGGCATGATGATTCCCCGGGCCTTCTCCTCTCAGATATTGCCCGGAAGGAAGGGATTTGCGGTGATTATTTCGGACTCCTTACCGCAGTTCCCATGACATCGCTCCTGATATGTCGTTCCGGCTTCCTCACGGTATTCATTACGGCGGGGATCTCGAATCACACCATCAATATCATTGCGATAAGTTCGGAGGGGATGTCCAGGAATGCCCTCCTCGAATCCGTGGCAACGATAAGCAGTGCTAAGACCCAGGCTCTCCTTGAGACCGGGAGGGGGATTGTCGCAACCCCCACCGATGCGGTCATCATGGCCTGTGAAGGGAAAGAAGTGCATAAATACTCCGGGATTGTCACTCCGGTCGGAAGCCGCCTTGCGGAATGCGTGAGACGTGGAGTTCCTATCGCCCTCTCCCGGTATGAGAACGGAGAACTCTCTCCTGAAACACTCAACCTGGATGTATCCTGAAAAGAGGAGTGTGGATGAATCCTGGTAGAATCCAATCGGTGATTCCGGGCCGGACAGGATTGTATAAAGGATCGTTATCGTTTTTCCCCCGGATTGGACACATGTTCCCTGACACCACGGAAAAAAGTAATCATGTCGGTTTCTTACACAACGCTCAAAGAAGGTCTCATCGGAACAAAGAGGGAGAAAATGGCGGCCTTTTCCTTTCCACTTCAGTCGCGGCCGCCGTGATTCTCATTCTCGTCGTTTTCTCAATGTCCTGTGGATGTGTTGAGATGGGAGAGGTTAGCGGATCCCAGAACGCCCTGCAACAGGATCCTGCACCACACCCTCATGACACCCCGAGTCATAAATCGGCAACCCAGGCTTCCTCAACTGGATCTGCGCAAATGGGAGGTTTACACACTGTGAGCGTTCCTGATCAATCCATATCAGGAGCATCCAAAGGTGTCGCCACTAATACCGATCCCATTCCTCCTTCCATCGCTTATACTGTAATGAGGAGGGATCTTGACCAGACCGCCGATTTCTTCCCGCGTCCTTCAATGTACCCTGTTGTCCCGTTTTTCCAGGGAACGTATAGTCTTTCCTGGAATAACATCGCTATCCTGGCACAACCCTCCTCTCTGCCTTTTGTCATCGACTTTATTGTAAAAGCTGATTCCGAAAATCCGTATGATGCAAGGGTTCTCTTGACGGTCAGGGATAATGCAACGCATGAAGTGATTGCAGAAGAGGGATACAACGGAGAGTACAGTTCTGAATCGGAAAAGAGGATTGTCATCAGGGAGGATGGAGAATACCATATCAACCTGTATGGATATCGTGCCACGGTTGACCTGTCCCTGAAAGAAGGAATTCCGGATGGACAGGTTGTTGTCCCTGAAACGTCCATTCCTGAAAGTGTTCATTCGGCCCCCACATCCGGAAAGGATGACCCCGGCGCCAGTCCTGTTGCACCCGGGGCAGAAATACTGAACGAAAAAGGGGAAGCGCTTCTGATTGAAGGGGACTACCCAGGAGCTCTCGGGTATTTCGACCAGGCAATCGCTGCTGACACGGGATACATGCTGGCACGGGTTAACAGGGGGATTGTTCTTCTCTCCCTGGGAAAGGCCCCGGAAGCACTCCTCTCATTTGAGATTGTTATCGACCGGGAGCCCGGCAACACACAGGCATGGATATACCGGGGCGATGCGCTCACTTCCCTGGGAAGGCAGGATGAAGCACGCGAATCCTACCAGCAGGCAGGAAAAATTGAGCCCGGCAATTCCCTGGTGCAGGAAAGGCTGACCAGAATGAAGGAGAGAGACTCCCAGGATGAACTGACAGAAATTTTTCAAATTTCCTTTGGTGTTGTGCTGGGCCTCATCACTCTGTCCGCAATTACAGGTTTTATACTGCTTAAAAAGAGGGAAAAGAAAGAATCCTCCCTTCATCCAGTTCATACCGCACATGCTTCCAGCAGTCCTGTAAGATTGTTTACCGAATTATTTGATCGCATCTTAAAAGTCAGAAAACCAAAGGCTCTCGATAATGCACCAACCGGGCAGGATTCGGGGCATTCCAGGTTCAAGCGGTCTGTGAAGAGGACACTTCTCACTGGACTCTTATCCTTGTTCCACAGGAAAACGCCGGAGGAGAATCTTCACATTCCTGCCCCGGATGGAATCTCTCCACCACCTTTTGGCAACCCTGGGCTATTGGACCCTTGTGAAAGCGGGAGAAGGTCCACCAATGGAAACACAATATGTTCCAGTACGGAAAACAGGACTCAGATAATTACTGGTTTTGACCGGGTTCTTGCAGGTTCGGGCATCGATTCATCGGGTTTCAGGGGCCTCTCCCATTATGCCATGGGCGACTACGAGGCCGCATTCGAGGCATTTACTGAATATAATCAAATCGACAGGGATAACCCGGAAATTTTTGCCCGTCAGGCATTATCGCTTCTCAAACTGGGGCGGATGGAGGATGCCCTGCAGGTATGTGAAGCAGCCCTCTGCGACGGCAAAGGCACATTCGAGATCCGGAAGATCCAGTGCAACATCCTTGAGCG
>CAYVMJ010000019.1:0-5441 GCA_964452625.1 uncultured Methanolinea sp. | reverse complement strand
CCTGCGGGAAGTTGACCGGGGCATGCGATCGCTCCGCTCCGGCTACGCCCTCACTGCGTCGGTGGCGGCCTCCGCTGCGCTGGTTATTAGTTGTCCCTGATCATGAGAACGGCCGACAGGATTGACTCTCCCGGCCGGCGCTCCGCTCTCGCTTCACTTTTCCCTCCTGCAGGTCAACCGGTCGGCCTGTGAGATCCCGGTCCACCCTCTGCCCGAAGGGGAGGTATCCTGCTCACTGCCTCTCCCTTGGGAGAGGAGGAGCCCGGCCCGTTGGGGTGCGAGAGAGGGGGATACTTGCCTATCCCCCGGCGCGACGCAAGGGAGGGGGAGTGTGATTCTTGCGATGCATCAGCGGAGCCGAACGCTGCACTGCCTCAAACACAGTGACGAGCAAGATGTGAAACATGGTGCGAGGAGCGGGTGGAATCAGGAGATGTGAAGTGAGTGAAACGAACGAACATGGCCGTCATAATGGCCCTGAAACACCGCAGAAAAGCAGCCATACGATGTGAGCGGAGGTGCCCGGGAGCACCGGACAGCTGGAGGAGCGGACCGGTGACCGGAGCGAACATGGTGTGGCGTCTGATTGTTCAATCCTCTTTATAATCTACATCATTTTTCAATGTAATTTGGTCGGACAACCCAAGTTCTCTTAATGCTGTCCTTGCCTCCTCAACGATTTGTTCGCTGATTCCGTCTTCATCCTTCACTTCGAATTTTACTGATACCTTAAGTCCCTTTTTTGTAGCAAATTTACCAAGCACTTTCGTGTAAAAATTCATCCATTTTTGAGGTTGTATGTCACCGTTCCACTCGACTTTTTGCCGTGGTTTGGGAACAATTACTTCGCTGATACGGATCGGGACCGTGTGAGTTAGCTCGTGACAGGAAACCTTCACTTCAAAGGTCCCATCCCTTTTCCCTGCAATGAACACACCATATGAATCAACAGACCCCCCGTTGGATTCCCAGACACAGGAGTCAAGCGGCAATATCTCTCCATACTGATCCCTACCAATGGCAGTGAATGTAACAGACTCTCCCGGTTTAACTGAATAGGGAGTTGGGGTGATGTCTATACTTGTAAGAATTCTTGGTTTCTGGAATTTTTCTGCTTCTGAAGAGGGTATTATAAATACTTCATCTGATATTTCAATATCCGACGCACTGACGATTTCTTTGTAGTAGAAGGGGTTGATGGTTCCAGGTGATTGTTCACTACCATATCCGAAATCCCCATTTGCAATCCCCTTTGCTAATGTATCTTTCAGTATCTCTGGATTGAGCAATCTTGGAAATTCAGGTGAAGCAAAAAATGCATCCCTAACACTCCTTGTTGACCACCTAACGAGCGCGGGGGGCCATTTTCTAACAAGGAATTTGGGTCCGATATTCGAGGTAATCAGATCATCTCGACTCAGCCGCTCAAAGATAAGGGATGTTAAGGAAGAAGAAGACCCAGAATTGATAAGTCCCAAATCGATGAGCTGAAGCTCGTTAGTTTTCCCGAGCAGGACAATATAGCGATAGGATCTCCAAACAGCTTCCTTTAAATCAATCCCTGCAGTTTTGATATTACCCTCAATCTGTTGCTTTTGGCTCTTATCAAGGCCTAAAGCGTCCCCATCATCGAGAATTTCCTCCCATGCAATAATCTTTTTTGCGGTTTCCAATAATTTGCTCTCTTCGTCAGTCATAGAGAAGATGACAGCGTTTTTAAATACTCTAGCCGACTGTCCGTACTCCTTAAGGAGAATTCGAACCGATTCACATACTTTTTTATCGTCGGGGGATTTATCTGGGGACATGACGATAAGCGATACTTCAGCTCGATCTGGGATTTGATTGCTCCTTTCTGGGAAAAATTCTGGCCTTAAAGCAGGCTTTGTCTGGAAAACTCTCTGAATTTCTGCTTTCGTCCGTTCAGTGATTTGAATAAATTTAGCCTCTGATATGCTTGCCATCCGATCGGCATGGATTTTGGTAAGATTGGCTTTCGGGCTGAACCAATAGCGATTTGGACTTGCATCCAGGTAGAAACAAGCACCATTCGGGGGTGCTAAAGCCTCTAGAGTAATTTCGATTGTCGCCAGGTCGATATCCGGACCGCCAACCGCAAATCGGATCTCGGGTAGGGTAGCATATGCCTGTATCTGCCCACCGTTTGATTCAAAGAAGATACTTGTTGCCACTTTTTGATGGAGACGAGCCTTTCGTGTGGTGTCGGAGGCTGCTTCATCAAGACTGGTTGCACGTGAGTCTTTTTTACCCGCAATGTCGGTTGTCACCACTGCTTCAAGTTTGTTCTCTCCAAGTTGCTCAATAGCGGCGGTTCGGAAAAGTGAATCATCCAAGGGTGCTGAACCTAATTCAATTAAGGGATCCTTTCGAGCACCGGTAAAGCCTTTCTGATAGTTATTCGAAATCCATAATGCCAGAAGCCGGAGCATTCCCCGTGTCTGCTGGAACCGAGGGAGCGTCTGCCATTTTCTTTCGAAGACCGATAAGACCGCTGGATGGAATGGATATGATGCTTCAAATAACGATTTTGCCTGATCGATTTGGATATCTGGAGGCATCTGCTGGCGATGTTCAACAGCCCAATGCACATATTCATTAATTGCTTTCCGTCCTTCTGCAGGAATTCCATCCCACTCAAAGAGACGTCTTCGTATGATCTCTGAAGTCTCCGAGCCGACTGACATGATAACAGGTTTGCTTAAGCGATCCAGGAGCTTCTTCAATCGAGTGTAATCGGCATGATCTTCCGAAGTCATTTCGAGTTCGGAGGCAGGAATAGAAACCACGAGAACCATTCCATTTTCCGATCGTGCTACCTCTGAAAGGACATGAACAAAGGAATAGAGCTGATCTGAATATTTTCTTGCCCGGTACCGGCTCATGTAGTTCATCAGCTCGTCCATAAGAATAAGACATGGTTTTCCAGGGGGTAGCAACTTCCGGACGATTTCTTCAGAAGGTACAGTGAATGTTTCTTCTTGTTCACGCACCACTTCAAAAGACTCTAATCCACCGAGCTGATAGGCCAATTCTCCCCATGGTGTTTTTCGAAGGGGGGTCCCATCCGATCCACCCCTACCGCTAATTGAATCGAAGTCAGTTCCAACAAAAACTGCCACTGCTGCTTTTGGAACACTCTTGACCTGCGCTTCGGTGAGGAGGGTATTGACACCGGGTAATCGATCAGCACCTGGTCCGAGAGTGGCGAGGTGATAGAGGAGCGTGAGAGCATGGGTCTTCCCGCCCCCGAATTGTGTTGCCATGGAAAATACGGCAGAGGCCTCGGTCTTTTCTCCTGATAATCTGCGGATGACTTCTGCACCTAATTTGGTTAGATTCTTTGTAAGAAAGGTCCTCTCGAAGAATCGCTCAGCATCCTGATAATCTGGCGGTGCACGGCCGTCTCGAACGTGATCGAGATGTACGGCGAATTCAGCTGCATCAAGGGGTTTTCCCTCCCGAAGATCCTCACGGGGTGTGACAACGCTGTACCATGGTTTCAAAGCCATTATTGCCCACCCCTACATTCGAGTAAAAGTCCCAGTATGTTTGTCAAATTCCCACCAACGGAAAAAATCATAAGGAAATGTACCTGCATGATGCCTGTTCCCCACACAAAGTATCAGAGAGCCGTCTACCTTAACTCTTTCTTCTATCGGTATCGGTTGAATTACTTCTCGATTAAGGATGGATACCAATTCGGATCCTTCTTTAGGTGTCGGGCGGTAACAAAAGAGAACTCGGAGTGGTGCTCTCACACATAGGAGTTTCCAGAGGGCATAACTGATATAATTTGGATCCTGTTTATTTTCAAGTTCGAAGACTGCGATTGGAAATTGCCATCTCTTTATGTTATTAGAGAATGCCATGACATCGATTTTGAGATACTCACTCTTGCTCACCGGTAATGTTTTACAGGCATGTCCAATCGCGGCTGGCGTCCATCCTAAAGCCCTGCAGTTATCCGTTACCAAATCAGTAAGGAGGATTGTCCATTTACCAAGTTCTTCTCGTAAGGATGCTTCTTTCAATTGTGGCGCCCGAGGATCAGATTCAAGAAGCTTTAAAAAAGTCTCTCTCCATCGGGACGATAATTCATCGTTCATAATGAAAGCATGAAATTCTTATCTTTGCCACTATAATCCCAGTCCTTTCTTCCTCGCAAGTACTCCCTCTACCCAGCGTTTTTCCTCCGTTCCAGTCGGATAGAGGGCAGCGAGGGCCTGGGCTAGTTTCCAGAATTGAGCATTCTTTCCAATACCTTCGTCGACGAGGAACCGTTTGAGGGCATCGCTCTGGCCAGCGGCGAAGAGGAGCATGCATTGGTGAACCCTGTCGAGGGTTGTCTCGCCGATCTCGGCAACATCACCAAAGTCCTCTTCTATTCCCTCATCTCCTTCTAATTCAAGTGGGAAAAGTGTGGACTGTTTTTCCTTTTTCTTCGGGCGACGAACGGGCTTTTCTTTATCGCTTTTGAGGAGGAATGCAGCCCGCTCGGAGACAGGGAGAAGCCTGGCGTTGCCTTTCTTGATCTCCACGAGGGTATGCATCTCCTCCAGATGAGCGCCGAGACCCTGGGCTATCTTCCTGGCGGCATCATATTCGAGGGAGAATCCTTTCACTTTCTTCTTACCTGATCCTTCTGCTTCTTCCCCCTCTTCCTCTTCGCTTTCTTCTTGTTGCTCCTTGATTCCGTTTCCATTTTTACCATTCAGCGCCGGGCTCTCTGCGGTCTTCAGGGTCCAGAGCCACATTGCGGTGATCCGGGCATCTTCTTCGAATCCGGTTGCATCAGCCCCCTCAAAGATCATCCCAAGTGCCTCTCGTGATACAGCAGCCCAAACGTGTTCGAGATATTCTCGAAGGGGAACTTCATCCCCGCTCGCCTTCTCAACCCTGGAATAACGGGAATATATTTCAAGTGCCGGACCAAGACAGGCAAAGATAGCATCGGCCCCTACCACCCCTTCCTTGGCAAGCCGGGGCATCCAATCGTGTATTCGACCAGGTAATTCTGCTAGAATGTCACGCCAGTCTCCAATTTCTTCTCGGAGAGAGCCATCAGGATTTTCTCGAGGTCGGCAGAATATATGAATAGACGAATTAAGAGCCGCTGATCCTATCGCCCTAGTCCGGTGGGCCATCTCGGTATCGAGAGGCCACGATCCCGTTATAATCCAACCGGATGAGATTAAGGCTTCAAGAATAGCTTCCCATGCGACTGTATCCTTACTCGCGAAAACAATTGTTGCAACCCCATTATGTTTCACGGTCTTGCGACCACTTTCAAAACTTAATCTCATAGATTTAATGTAGTTATCGTGATCTTTCAGATCACGTCCATCGGGCAATTCTTTTTCAATTACTATAGGAGTTACGCACTTGGATAATTGAAAGAGATCTCCCTTAATAATGACAAA
>CAYVMJ010000018.1:0-5674 GCA_964452625.1 uncultured Methanolinea sp. | reverse complement strand
GGGGCACCGGGGTGGAGGCCCCGCCCCTTCGGATTGGTAGGGGCGGGGTCAGGGGCAGGGGTCGGTCGCAGGGGCGAGTATTTGCGCGGTGGGGAAAAGGAAGCAGAATTGAACTCCGTGCCCCTGCTCCCCTCAAAGGCTCTTATTTTCATCTCCGTTTCACTCATTCCTGGTCAATTCAAGATTTGAAAACATAGAACAGAGAAAGCCGATTTTGCATTGGCTATTTCCCGGGTCCTATGGATGAAGGAATACTGACAGGACGTGTCTCACGTCACCTTCTCCATCACTCGTTCTATTCCCCGTATGTTATACCTGAATCGCTCGACAACGGTGCTCGAGGAACAGGTCACATTCACATCCAGTGACTGGTTGACAATCTGGTCCTGGTACCAACGGTTAGATTCTTCAATGGCGGCTTTTACAGGGCCGTCATTCCCCAACGTGTAACCGAACCCGGAGGGAACCCCGTCATAGTCAACACAATACCCCCACGCGAGTATGCGGGGATCTCCCGGTCCCCCTCCACCCCCTCCACCCCCTCCACCTGCGCCCCCTGCACGTGGTCCCAGTCCTCCGGATTCTCTGACCCTCTGGATAACGGCATCTCTCTCCGCTTCAATCACTTCCTCAGAAACAGGAAAGAGGTAGGTTCCCTGGATAAATGCAAACCGGTCACCGGTGCAATAGAGCAATATCAGGGTGTCTTCGGCAGTCCTTCCAGTGGTTAAATAGTCTGCTCCTAGCCAGAACACGACTATCGCTGCGCCAATGAGTATGGCACCGATGAGGACAGGGAACGTTCTCATGATATTCTGATATTGGAAAAGATCCCAGGTCTCCCAGATAAACTTTCCCTGGAATACTTCCTGACCACTGGCTCTGCAAACGCGTGACCAGTCTTCTCCAAACTGATAAGAACATTCACACCTTCCCTAAGTCTATGCCACTCCGGAACATGCAGAATACCTGGACCGGTTTGATCGCAGGCACCTTCATGACCATAGCCAGCCTTGCCCTGCATTTCGGAGGAGCGCTCCCTCCATCTGTAACCGGGTATCTTCTCCTGTTCGCCGGGGGGTTCACTGCAGGTCTTTTCACCCGGGAAACGGTGATGCAAGGTGCCGTTTCCAGCCTGGCGATGGGATGTCTCGTCGTTGCAGGAATAGTCGGCTGGACCATGAGTATGTGGGATGGAACAGCGGGAGTCCTCCCCCTGATGAGCATCTCCGGCGCATTCGCAATCATGAGTGCCGTTTTTATCCCTGCCAATACGGTCAGCGGGATAATCGGCATCGTGATCAGGAAATGGTATCTGAAAGAACCATACTTTAGCGGGGAAGTCCCGGAGGATCCATCACGAAATGAACGGCTACGTTGGATTACCATCATTGCCGGCGCATTCATCGTCGCCGGCTCCCCATTCCTGGTATTGATCGGTTCACCATTTGCATTCCTGATGGGCTCCCTGCCGCTGCAAATCATCGCTTCTCTTTCGGCAGGGTTCCTCGTGGGATTTTTCTCTGCCGGGAGCATTCGGAACGGAGTGACATCCGGATTGATCACTGCGGTGGTTGGTGTCGGCATCCTGGCAGTCCCGATGTTCTGGCTCTCATCGCAGGGAACGGGATTCGTTTCAGGTCTTGCCGGGATCGTCCTCATCATTGTTGCCGTCACTGCAATCCCCACTGCGGTTGCAGGCGGAGTTATCGGTGCCCTGGTGAAAAAGAGGATCTCGCGATCGGGTTCGGATTAACGATTCACCTGTCCGGTCCATCGGAGATCTCTACCCTAATCCTCATGGAGTGATGACAATAATAACGGAAAACGATGGTCCCCTCCCCTATGCGAAATCAATGAGCAGGGAAGATTCCATATACCTTGAAGAGGTGTGCCAGCGAGAGAACTACGTATGATAAGGGGGGTCGTGGTTGATTTATCCAGGAATCCGGAGGTCTTCCAATGGTGTGAAGGGAGTGAAGAAATACGCATGTCAATCCTGCCTGACACCACAGATATCCGGGAAACCCTGCTCCAGCAAAATAATGATTTCTGCATAATTCATGAAAATTCCGCTGAATCAACCGGGATTGAGATCGTTCGACAGGTACACACCAAAAATCCCCTGATCCCCATAATTTTTCTGACCGACGTCCTTGATGTGGAGCTCGGTGCGAGAATCCTCAACGCCGGAGCTGATTCTTACCTCTGGGATAGTGCCAGGGAACACTATCAGGATCTCCTGGTTCCGGTTATTAAAAACCTGGTGCAGCACCGGAAAACCGAAGCACAGATGATCCAGGATAATATCATCATGCGAACCATACATGACACTTCTCCCATCGCGGCCTGTGTGATCCAGGATCACAGGATTGTCTGGATGAACGCGATTATCCCCAAAAAACTTGGATACATTGAAAATGAGTTGATCGGTTCAGATTCAGCAGGGCTCTTTCCGGATGAAGAGGAGCATCACCGCATCGACACAGGACTCTATAAGAGTTCGACTGAAGGGGGGTGGGGAATGGTCGAGGGTCAGCTGAAACGGAAAGACGGATCCCTGATCAGCTGTCACCTCCTCTCCCGTCCAATTGATCCAGCCGATCCAGGTAAAGGGCACATTGTCATCGGCTAGGATATATCGGACTATGTCCGGATGAGAGATCTGCTCAGGAAGAGTGAGGTCCGGTACCAGGACCTTCTGGACAGCGCAAACAGCATCGTACTCCGTGTGGATACCCGGGGGATGATCCGGTTTATCAACAAGTTCGGGGCAGCCTTTTTTGGATTCACACCGGAGGAACTTACCGGGAAAAACCTCATTGGAACGATACTTCCCTCAAAATCCAGCAACGGACGGGATCTTGGGCGGATGATACAGGATGTCATGCAGAATCCGGAGGAATTTGAAGTCAATGTCAACGAGAATATGAAACGAGACGGCGAACGGGTGTGGGTTGCATGGACCAACCGGGCGATCAGGGATACCCAGGGGCGCCTCACTGAAATATTGACCATCGGACACGATATTACCGAACGGAAAATTACCCAGAATGATCTCTCAATAGATTCTGCACACTGGGTGAGTTCGTTTCTCGAAGGGACGGATATCGGCGAAGAGGTATTTGAGGATGTGTATACCCTGTCGCTTGAACTCTCCCGTGAGGGCAGGGAGGGAAAGCAGATTGGAACCACCTTTATCGTAGGGAATGCACCTGAAGTTCTCGCGAAATCGACTCAGCTCATTCTCAATCCTTTTGAGGGTCATCGCCGTTCTGTCAGGAACATTACCAACCATGAAATCCGGGAGACGGTCAAGGAACTCTCCCAGATTGATGGGGCCTTCGTGATCTCAGGTGATGGGACCATAGAGGCAGCAGGGCGATATATCACCATCGATACCAGCCATGCATCGATCCCGAAGGGTCTTGGTACCCGCCATGCATCGGTCGCAGGAATCACACAGGTGACACCAGCTGTCGGAATCGTGCTTTCCCAGAGCGGCGGAAAGATCTCGCTTTTCAAGGGCGGAGGAATCTTCAGGATCGTCACCGTGAAGGAATAAATCCTGCAACACGGACAATCCCGTTCCTAATTGGACGCAGGTAAAAATTGTTCCAGGTCCTCCCTGACCTTATCTATCTGGGACAGCATCGCATGCCCGCCGGTCTCGAATACGATCAATTGAGACCGGGGGATTCTCTCATGAGAATGTAGCGCATGAGAATAATTCACCAGTGCATCATCCTTTGCATGCATGATGAGTGTCGGACAGGAAATATTCTCAACGGAAATTTCATCCACAAGAAGCATTTCGGCATCGTTGAGAGTTCCCTGATACCGCCGGGTCATCGGGTGCATCACATCGAGCATCTCCTGTGCCAGTTGCTTCTGTTCCGGGGAAAAATTCTCGTAGATATCTTTCGGAATCCCCATCATGTCAAGGATGGTGGATTGTCCGAATTTGGTAAATAGCCAGTATGCATAGTCCGATTGCTGGATCAGGTGGATTATTTTGATATATACAGGCTCTTCACTCCCCTGAGGTTCGGGCATACTCACTGCAGAGATCAGGATGAGCCCTGTACATCTCTCGGGATAATCGTTTGCAAATTGAATGGCTGAAGGGCCACCTGCGGAAGTTCCCACCACGACGACTCTCGTGATGTTCAGGTGATCGAGGAGATCGCGGTATTGAGCAGCCTGGCTCCGGATGGATGCGTTCTCAGGAATTGGTGAACGGAGATATCCGTATCGTGAAACCGCGATAATTGTATGAGTATTTTTAAAAAAGACTCTGCCAGACCAGAGGCCAAAATCAAAACCCCCACCAGCACCATGCAGGAGAAGAACCGGCATTCCTTCTCCTTCTTGTGCATACTCAATATCGCCATTTGGAGTGGTGAATATGGTGCTCGATGACACACGCTCCTGTGCGAGATCCATATCAGAAGTGAACAACACGTAGGTTGTCCCGAAAAATATGAGAATTACTGCCAGAATTACTAAAAAGACCCTCATTAAAATTTTTTTATTCCTCACTTTCATTCTATCACAGTAATTTTTTTATTATCTGCTTTTTTATATTAATAGGTTCTTGTGAAAAAACGGGACCACACCTCACGCGGGAAAAGATCTCTCTTCTCTCCATGGCTCAATTCCTGCGTAGTTTCGGGGCGCCTGTCATTTCCGGGATAATGAATGAAGAGTTCCTTTCACTGTTCCGTTAGCATCACCCCGTTCCCACGGGGTTCTTGTCTTTTCAGGGACCAGCACTGCTCTGGTCACCACGCTCCTCATTCCATTTTGTAAGACTCATGCATCCATCCCTTTCCACCTGTGAATTACCCGGAAAACAACAAACGCAAGCCCGGTATACCCGAGCATCATGCAGACATAGATGAAACCATTTGAACTTGGCGTATGCCAGAAAATCCATGGAATCATCGAAAGCCCGGTGCCATAAAAGAGGATCGTTCCAATTATCCCGATGATATAGATCACGATGTAAGACTGCAACACTCTTCATATCCCGGGCGGTCCTCCGATGTATTGAGGGAAGCATAATGGTGGGACAAGGAGGCCGAAAGGAATAGAGATAGCCAGTGCAACCTCCATCATCATGAGAGTATCGAACCGAACAAGACACACCATACCCGCTGCTATTGCTGCCAGCAAGAAAACAAGTCGAACTGGAGGGCTTTGAATTCGTGCAAGAATTAGATGAGCGAGTGTGAGAACACAACTGCCGAACATCCCAAAAAAAAAAGTGGCAACGATGAACACTACAAGAAACCCATCGATCATTCTACCACCCGGATTACGTGAATTGTTTCCTGGACAATCAATAGTAAACGTATCTGTTCATTCCCGATACCTTGGACTCTGTCAACGCGGGTGCAGAACAATGGCACAAGGGCGGACCATCATATCAAAAACGCTATTCGATGACTATTCCTAATAGCTGAAGAGGAAGAATGAGGGGTCGGCAGCCGCCATGTCGTGACGCCTGGAGACCGGAGTTCCACCATGAATTCACAGGAAGAGATGCAACGTGAGGAGACGCTCGACCCGGGTGACTGGGATTCGATGCGTGCCCTCGGCCATCGTATTGTCGATGACGCAATGGACTATCTCGAGACACTCCGGGAACGCCCGGTCTGGCAGCATGCGC
>CAYVMJ010000017.1:0-6553 GCA_964452625.1 uncultured Methanolinea sp. | reverse complement strand
AATTTGATTATAACCGAAAATTGTTGGTAAAATACCAATCATGCCTCAGCCCGGATTTGAACCGGGGACAACCAGATCTTCAGTCTGGCGCTCTCCCGAACTGAGCTACTGAGGCAGGGAAACAATATTGTCCGCGCCGACTAATAAATGATGTGTTTTCTGGCATGAATGCGAGGCAAAGCCGTATTTGCTCTGTCCCCGGAGGGCGGAAGTGGTGAAATTACCGTGGAGGAATACACCCAGGGATGAGGCACACAAAGCCCTCCTGAACCAGCTTCACACCCGTCCCCGTGGAACCGTACACTTGACCCATAATGATCTCGATGCGGTGGGCTGCGATGCAATACACAGGAGGAAAGGCGGTCCTGTTACTACCA
Organism: uncultured Methanolinea sp.; assembly: GCA_964452625.1. Taxonomy (GTDB): domain Archaea; phylum Halobacteriota; class Methanomicrobia; order Methanomicrobiales; family Methanospirillaceae; genus Methanolinea_A. The sequence goes on along the minus strand of CAYVMJ010000017.1, from coordinate 6,176 downwards.
TTTTCTGCTCGGTGGGGAGGTTTCCACATGTCATGGGAACACTCTCAGGAACTGCGGGGGAAGGGGACACGTTGAGCATCTCTGACCTTGGCTATTACCAGGGGGCAGAGAGCATCGTGGATTCTATACGGGATTGCGGCTGGAAAGTGGAGTGGCGTGATCACCACCGCTGGCGTGATGAGGAATTCTCGCGGGTGGAGAAGAAGTGTGATATCCTGCATGTCAGCGTGGACACCTGTGCGACGGGAATATGCGCAAAAGACCTTGCCCCGGATGACCCTGTTGCCGCAGAAGTGGCGAGGGTGGTCTGCGATTACGATCTGTGGATCCACGCAGACCCGCGATCAGCCATACTCGGCCAGGTGCTCCAGCGAAAAAAGAACCGTGACTATGTCAGGGACTGCCTCGAAAAAGGTGTCTTTTCCGACGAGTATATCATGGAACAGTACCGGGAGATCAGGGCTGATATGGAGCGGCTGATGAAAAAGAGCATTCAGAAAGCGCTGGTGAAGGGTGAGAGGTTCCGAATCGCATTCGCCCCGCTCTATGGATACCCGAGCGAGACCGCAGCCGAGATGCGAAAGACGCTTTCCACCGATATGGAGGTGCTCATCTCCCCGTCAGGGAGGTTCTCGCTCCGGTCGGTCCCGCCTGTCAGCCACATCCTTGCAAGGAACTTTGGTGGCGGGGGGCATCCCAACGCTGCGGGGGGTAACTTTCCCTTCTCATTCTGGGAAAGCGTATCGTTCCGAATCTTCGGGAGATCCGCTTCTGTCGACCGGTTCGTGGAGATCGCGGAATCTTTAGAGTGAGAGAATAGAGGAGTCCACGAGCGATTCCCAGTATTTTTTCTCATCCGACGCGCAATACCCTCCCACCTGGATGCAATCCTTATCGAATGATTTGAGGAGGACATGGAGATCATCCCGGCAGGGATCCACGAGAATCACCCGGTTGACCGCAAATTCCTCCCTGGCCTCCTCCAGCAGAGGGATGTGGTCCTTCCTTATTGCCAGCACCTGCTGATACTCGAGAATCTCCGCGATGGATTCTGTATCCAGTGATTCGAAGTAAAAAAAGACCTTCTTTCCCGCCAGCGCCTCCAGTTCCTCCGGGACCGCCCGGGTGCAGTGGACGACATGGCCAACGATCCCTGAATCCCTCATTGCCCGCATGAGCGCCCGATACTGTGAATGGAGAGCCTCCATTGCTTCATCTTCATCACCATAATACGTGTCCGTCAGGGAGAGTTGATGTGGTGCGGGCACAGCGACCCTGCACAATGACGAAATTGCCCTGATCCTCAGGGCATCGTCTGCGAGGTATTCCGGCATGATGCCCATCTCTTCCGTGATATCGTTCCCCGTAATGCCCGAAATGGATTCTATCCACCGGTCTTTATAGAATAATCCTCCGGCACAGGGCTGGTGTACACCCGCATCTTCCTGGGGGGCCAGCCCCTCTTCCAGCAGAAAAGAGACCAGATCCGCCCGCTTCCCCCGCTGTGCCCCTGCCCATTCTGCAATTTTTCCCGGCTCCGGAATGGAAGGCTCCGAACCGAGAGAGACAGTCTCGAAAACGACCTTTTTCGCCATGCCTGTTCACTTATTTATAGCATCACCATCAAAAGTGTAGTGATGAGTGAGAAGCCCATACTGGTGACCTGCGGCCTTCCTTATACCAATGGGCCCTGTCATATCGGGCACCTGCGAACCTATGTTCCCGCAGACTTCTATGTCCGGTACCTGCGGAGGACCGGGGAGAGGGTGGTATTCATCTGCGGTTCGGACAACCATGGCACCCCCATTGTCGTCAGCGCAGAGGAGCACAAGATCTCCCCCCGGGAGATGTCAGAACACTATCATTCGCATTTTGACGTGACCTTCCGCCGCATGATGGTCAATTTCGATCACTTCGGGATGACCGATGATCCCACAAACCATTCACGCACCAGGCATATCGTGGAAACGCTGATAAAGAACGGATTTGTCTACTCGAAGGTTATCAAGCAGAGTTACTGCACGAAGTGCCGCCGTTTTCTCCCCGATCGCTACGTCGAGGGAACCTGTCCCCATTGCGGGGCATCCGCTCGGGGTGACGAATGCGACCAGGGATGCGGCCGTCACCTGGAGCCGGGAGAGATCAAGGATCCGGTCTGCCAGGTATGCAAGACAAAAGCCGAATTGCGGGACCAGGAGCATTATTTTTTCAGGCTGAGCGGGTTCAGGGAATACCTTCTCACGTATCTTGCCGACCTGAAGGGGACCCTGAATGCCAGGAATTATGCTATCGGATGGGTGAAGGATGAGCTGCATGACTGGTGCATCACCCGGACACTTGACTGGGGGGTAAAATTCCCGGGCCGCGACGACCTTGTGGTCTATGTCTGGGTGGATGCGCCCATCGGTTACATCTCCTTCACCGAGGAATGGGCGAAGGAAACGGGAAACGACTGGAGATCGCTCTGGTGCGGCGAGAACAGGGTGACCCATTTCATCGGGGGTGACATCATCTACCACCACTGCATCTTCTGGCCCGCACTTCTCCACGGTGCGGGGTATGGAACACCCCATTCGATCGTGGCAAGCGGAATGGTCAAGGTGGACGACCACAAGTTCTCCAAGTCAAGGGGGTATGTCGTGTGGACGAATGACGACTACCTAGACCGGGGGCTTCCAGCCGATTACCTGCGCTATTACCTCCTCTCATACACGAACCATACCAAGGATCTCAACTTTTCCTGGAAGGTCTTCCAGGAACGGGTGAACAACGAGGTTGTCAATACCCTCGGGAACTTCGTATACAGGAGTCTCTACTTTGCACACAGGGAATTCGGCGGGATTCCTGAGATCCCTGCCAGAAAGGAGATATTCGACCAGATTGCCAGGTCATGTTCCGCGGTGGATACAGCCATACGCGAGTACGACTTTAAAGTCGCAGTCGACGAGATGATGGCCCTCGCTGCATTCGGGAACAACTACATCCAGGCCAATGAACCCTGGAAGCTGATCAAGAGCGACAGGGAGGCCGCACAGCAGGTTGTGAAAGACTGCCTCGTCCTCGTGAATGCACTCGCTCTCCTGTTCGAGCCCGCCATGCCGGAAAAGGCCCGGGAAATATGGGCAATGATGGGCAATTCACTTCCCATGGATGCAATTACTTTCCAGGACGCACTCCGTGACCTTCCTGCAGGCCCGCTCCCTGCACCGCGGCCCCTCTTTCAAAAACTCGAGGATGCATCCATCAGGGAGATGGACACTCTCCTCCGGAAGAGGGTCGCGGAGGCAGGGAAAAAGGCGCAAAAGACGGAGACTGTCTCCTTCGAGGAGTTCTCACGCCTCGACATCCGGACAGGAAAAATACTTGCCGCGGAACCTGTCCCCAAATCCTCGAAACTTCTCAGGCTCCAGGTGGACATCGGGGACGAGACCCGGCAGATCGTGGCAGGTATCGCTCCTTTCTATTCGCCGGATGAACTTGTCGGGACTCCTGTGGTGGTGGTCGTCAACCTTCAGCCGGCCAAAATATTCGGCGTGGAGAGCAGGGGAATGCTCCTTGCTGCAGGGGACCAGGCCTCCCTCCTGGTTCCAAAGAGAGATGTCCCTACCGGGATGAAAATCCGGTAAATTGTTCTTTTTTTCCCTGATCTTCAAGCGCGGTACGAATGGCGTCCTTCACGCGATCGCAAGTCTCATTATCCCTGATCCGGAGAATGGCATCTGTTCCCTCTTTTTCTCCGATCTTTCCAAGGGAGAGGACGACCATCCTGCGGACATACTCGTTCTCATCGGAGAGCAACCTGACCAGGTCCGGGACCGCATCCCCCGCACCCAAAAAACCTAAGGATTTGGCCGCCATGTACCTGACATGATCCTTCTCGTCCGAAAGCGCACGGGTGAGTGGTTCAACAGCCTCAAAGAGACGTATTTTTCCCAGTGCCTCGGCTGCCCGGTAGCGTATCCGCCAGTCACTCTCCCCGAGGAGTGAGATCAGGTCAGGAACAGCATCCCCGCCCAGGCCGGCAAGTGCCTCGGCTGCCCGGGCCCTCACTCCCTTGTCTTCATCCCTGATTGCAGAAAGGAAGATTTTTTTATGAGCGCGATCCTTCAAAACTCCCAGCATATACACCGAATGCCTCCGGATATGCGGGTCCGGACTGCGTATGGCTTCCATTTGAATAATGCCCGTGCCTGCCTGCGATGTTACCCCGGTTTTCTCAGATTCTGGATCTGCCATCTGCGTCAGCTCCAATTGTTTGAAGTCTGAAAAAGAAATGGTTTTGGAAATATTTCCTCATCAGTGCCTCTTTAGATGAGGCTCCCCCACCTGTATAACCCGGCAAGACCGGAAAGTGCCTCCTTTTTTTGTCTGCTGACTGTGCAGGTTGTGTCTACGCACTGGATTATTCTCCCGGATCCATTTCCAACCATGTAATATATAGCAATATAAAGTTTACAACAAAAAATAAAGGAATTCCATGTATTGTTGCAATACGATGAAATATCTGGGGAGAAACGATCAAAAATGGGGAAATAAAAGAGAAGGGCTCATCATTATACAGAGAGGCAAATGCCGAAATCACTCACGCTTCAACTATTCGACTCACCCTGGGTATTCTTCAGAAATCAGCCTGCCACAGTATACCAGTCACACCATTCGCAGGTGACCTGGCAGTTAGGTAAAAAAGGTGGAAGGTATTGCCACAGGTATGAAAAAAGAGATGCGGGAAAAATGAGAGGGCAAGTATCTTCTAACAGCAGGTGCAGCCCCACGGGCAGAGAGAGGGGAACGCTCCTGCGGTGGTGGTCATATTGTCAGCGATCACAACGGTCCCGCACCATGCCGCATCTGCATTCACATCGTATACCGTGGTCGTCTTGAGGCAGTAGGTTCCTGCCAGGATATCCTCGTAGAAAACCGGGATGATGCCCCCGTAGTGCCATCGCATGTCATAATTGGAATTGACATCGGTTGCGAAGAATTTCGACTTTATCCAGAGATAATAGGTGGTACCGTCATCCGGCCCGCTGACGATGAGATCCCCATATCCACGCACGTTTGGCTGCCCCTCTGCCGGGTAATATACCCTGCCGCTGTACGGGTAGACATAATGATAACGGTACGTATTGGAATAGGGTGTATGGGACCACTGGGTAGATCCACAATCGCTGCAGGTAATACTGCTGGCGAGGTATTCATCGTACCAGGAATCAGCGAGGACGACAGAATCAAAATCGAAAGAAATACTCACTTCTGAATAAGGGACAGAACTGCTCTGGTAAAGATTCTCAAGAAGCGAGGACAAGGATGATGTGGGGTGACCTGAGGTTATCTTGTCAATCACCGTATTCCGATCGATAGTTGGAGGACTCCCCGGTATTGCTGCGGATGCGGCGCACACGAGGATAAGGATTGCACAGACAACTGCTGTGTAGCTATAGGGTCTGGGATTCATCTTTCTCACTCCATCTCTTGCATGTATCGTTATCCTTCCTTTTCTAATCCACTGTGCCGTACACACATGTATTCTTCTTATGCAACGCGTGAATTAAAAGAATTATTCCCTTTATCCTTTTTCTGCAGAACGGAACTGTGCTGAAAATGCATCCAGTTTTTTCATGTCCCGCGGCAAGGCGTCTCCCTCATTGTGACCAGACACCCCTTGACTGAACGCCCGTCTGGACGACGGGCCTGATTTTTTATTGCTTCTGAAACCTTTGGAGTGCACCCTCCCCCGCGAGACGGACCATATCATCTTCATCATCGAGCATCCGCTCCAGGTGGGAAATGGCCTTCCTGCTCCCGGTCCTCCCGAGAGCCCACACGGCCATGGTCCTGATCCCTTCATCGTCATCATAGAGCCTGGGCACAAGAATTCCAACCGCATCATCCCCACTTTCACCGAGCAACCGTGCTGCCTCCCACCTGCGGTTGATATCCGAGTTTTTAAGATCGCGGACCAGGATTTCCATCAGATACCTGTTGCCATTGTTCTCCATGCCATCCAGCCCCCACTGTGCTACTTGTTAACAATGCGCAATAATGAAATCCCAATATATAAAACTTTGTGTCATGGGAAGCCGGGGAAAAATGCATATTCAGAGCGAAAACCCAAAAAAAAGAGAACGCCCAGGTCGGAATTCGAATCCGAGTCGTCGGCGTGACAGGCCGACATG
>CAYVMJ010000016.1:0-11816 GCA_964452625.1 uncultured Methanolinea sp. | reverse complement strand
TTCACGCGATGAGCTTCTTGCGCGGGCAGCAGGCAGGGCGGTCATCGGCTGGTTCTGCGGAGGCAACATGCGATCAGTAATCTGCGGCGGGACCGAGTACCCGACCGTTACGTCCTGCGCTATGGATCGCGAAGTTAGCATGGCGCGGGTTCAGTACGCGCTGCAGGTCACGGGGATGCTGGACGGGTTCCCGATCCGATATGCGAACCCGGACCCGGCCAGGGGCGAATGCGTGACACCACGCATCGTGCACAGCCACGGCGAGCCGCTCCTGCGCGCGGGCTACTGCACGCACCGGCTCGGGCCATATCTCGGAGGGAGGTACTGATCATGGTGGGATACATCATCGCGAGCGCATTCGCCATAGCGGCGGCCGGAGTCATGTTCGTCGCGGCCTTCGGGCCGATCTTCCTGGAATGGCGCAAGGAGCGCAAGGCTAAACGCATCGCTATGGCGAGCGAGCGGTACCGCCGGCGTTTCGGTGGAGCGGCGTGATGTACACCTCGTCCGAGACCGACCTCGCGCCGAGGCATACCGTCGAGTCCCTATTCGCCGCGAAGCTCGACATCATTGGCAAGCTCCGGCGCTACGCCGAGCTCGACGACGAGATCAACGTTGCGCTCAAGGGGATCAGCGGGTACCGCCCCTACGACACGAACTATCGCTGGGACTACCACCAGGCTCGACCGACCGACCCAACCCCAGAGGAGAAGTACATCGACCGCGTGTGCTGGCGGTACCTCGTCCGGCTCTTCTTCCTCGAGCGCTACCTGCTCTGCACCGAGTACGAGAAGATGCTCGACGAGATCGAGCACTACCATACCCCGGAATTCACGGTCGAGAACGCGAATGCGTGGCTGGCTGGGCTCAAGGACTTGATCAACGATAACGTGCGCACCCTCGTCAAGCAGGTCTATCGCGACATCATCGACGGCACGTACCGGACCGGCTCGTCGTACAACGCGCCGCGGAAGAAGCGGAACAACAACGGCGTGGACAAGCGCTTCATCCTCCATACCGGCGACTACAGCTCGCTGTTCGGCTACTGGTCCAGGACCCCGACGATCACCGACGACCTCGAGAAGGTCTGCTATCTGCTCGACGGCAAGACTGTGCCCGAGAAGACGGCGAAGGACACAATGCGCGAGACGAAGAGCGCCGAGTACTCCTGCGAATACTTCAGCATCAAGGTTTGCGCTAACGGGAACACGCACTACGTGCTGTCGGACGAGACCCGGGACAAGCTCAATCGCTACGGCCCCGAGGGCGCGGTCCTCGGCGAGAACATCAAGATCAAGATCATTCCGCGGGGTTGGGATCTATGACCCGCCGCGTCATCCTCCTGGCCGCGCTGGCCCTCGCGCTCCCCGTCGGCGGCTACCAGGGCGCCGAGCACCGTCCGGGGCCGCCCCTGCCGCCCGCCCCGGCACCGGACCTGTCGGGCGTCCCCGAGGCCTGGCGCGACATGATCGTCGACGCGGCGGCCGCCGCCGGCGTGCCAGCGCTGGCCCTGGCCGGCCTGGCCAGCGCTGAGTCCGACTACACCCCGGCGCCGCGTCACCGAGATCCGCTCGACAAGGGCATGTTCGGCATCCGCGAGGCCCCGGGCTACCACGAGGAGCGGGCCATGCTCTACGGCGAGTTCGACCCCGAGATCCCGGCCGATGCGGCCCGAGTCGCGGCCGGGATCCTGCGGGATCACCTGGACCGCTTCGGCTGGTACATGCCGCTGGCGCTGACCGCGTACCACCGCGGCGCTGGATGGGCGGCCAGGAACGGGGTGGACTGGGAATACGTGAGGAGGGCGACGATATGAGTAAGCCCGGAGCAATGGTACAGCTTCTTCGCGAAGACTACGAGGAGCAGCTAGAAGCGTACCGGCTTCTAAGAAACAAATTCCTCGTCGCCGTCCCTGGCATGAACCTCGATAAAGAAAAGCTCATGTACGAGCACTGGAAGACTGACTTGCATCTCAATTCGATTATCGACTTCGAGCGCAAAGCCAAGGACGACGGGAAGCCTGAGCCCGGCGACCTCGTGATATCAGCGTCATCGCAAGCCGTCCAGTGGAACGGACTGCCCGACCCGTGGTACTGGACTGCCGATGACGAAGTAGCCATGCAAGACGAGACCATCGTCGTTATCAGGCGCGCCGCAGAGATCAAGCATATGATCGAGCAGGCTCGGCCATGATGTACGACTACGTTGCCGAGAACTGCCAGCTCGAGGAGATCGTCCCGTCTCGCCCCGACCAGCCCATGCTGTTCGACTTCATGGAGCCTGACCCAGGGCCGGAAGCGGAGCACGATTACCTCGGACGCTCCTGCAAGCGTTGCGGCACCTGCGCGAGCATGGACACCACACTTCCTGGTTGCGTCCCTGGCCAGATTGGCCGGTGCATCGACCCGACGGCGCGATCGTACTACCTCAAGCCGGAGAACACGAGGGCGAACGACTTCCTACCCGAGGGCGACCCCGCCAAGTACCCGGAAGGCGGGAGCTGGGCGTACGTCGACCGGGACTCATGCGCGTGCGACAAGCACCGGCCCCGGGGGCGAGCATGACCCGCCCGACCCGCCTGATCAATGACGAGCTGTACGAGCGCTGCCTGACCCTGCGGGAGATCAGGGCGGCGATGCGGCGGCACGTCGCCTACTGGGACATGCACGGCCAGGCCTGGCGCCTGACCCGACACGCGCGGCTGATGCGCTGGCTCACTAGGTTGATATGAGGAGAGGCCTAGTAGTTCGGAGGCGGGACGTACCCTGGCTCTTCGCGCTGTATAGCGTCGAGCATGAGTTGCTTCAGCTCTTTCGTGCGGTCCCGATTGTGCTTCTTCGCGATCTCGTCGAACTTTTTCACGAAGTCTTCGTCCGCGCGAATGTTGATCATCTTTTCCACCCCCGCAATATACCCCGAATCGGGCTGTATAGCAAGAATATAGCAAGAATATAGCTAATTGTAAAGCAATTTGCTTGACGGCTGTATAGCGCCGCGCTATAATTTAGCTATACGAAAGGGAGAAATGACGACGAAGGACTGGACAGAGCTCCGGGCATGGGCAGCCGAGATCCTCGAGAAGCAGGGTCGCGGCATCCCGATCGAGCGCCGGGAAGCTCTCGTCGTCATGGTCGATACAGAGTGTCGCCGCGCCTGCCTGAACCTCCCGCCCTGCGCGGGTTGTGCCGGTTGCGAGTGGCACATCACCGATGCGCCGGATGGCTGCCCGGAGTGCGCGGCCGAGGAGTGCGTCTATGCGCGACGAGACCAAGACTGAGTCGCTGGACATGGCCTACATCGAGCACTTCGGACTTGGGGGCCTGCCCTTCACCGTCTACACCTGCCCGACCTGCGGGCGCCGGTTCGCTGGCGATGACATGCTCGTCGGACGGGACCAGCTCTGCTTCGCCTGCGGGCTCGCGGCCTCCCGCCGGGACTGGGATGCCAAGATGGCCAAAGCCGACGCCTTCGGGCGCTGTGGCTACTGCGGCGAGGAGGTTGAGCACGTCTTCGAGCACATGCGCACCTGTCCGATGCGGGACCGCTGGCGGAAGCCCCTCGAGCCGCTACCGGAGCACGTCAAGAAAGCCCTTGAATGAGGACGATGATGGATACCGCTATCGCAACGAAGCCCGACACCCTCGAGCTTCAGGTCAACACGTTTAGCCTCGGCACCCTCGAGACGAACGCGATCGCCATCCGCGACGCCGTACGGGAGAAGCTCGCAGGCTACAAGGCCGAGAACTACTCGGGCGACGACATCGCCAAGGCGAAGGCCGACAAGGCCGAGCTGAACGCGGCCGCGAAGAAGCTGAACGACGCCCGGCTCGAGTACGAGCGGGCCTGGATGAAGCCCTTCGAGGACTCGTTCAAGGCCATCGTCACCGAGACCTGCTCGCTCATAAAGACCGCGTCGTCGGCGATCGACCAGGTCGTGAAGGACGTCGAACAGCGCGAGAAGGCCGAGAAGCGCACGCAGATTGAGGTGTTCTTCGCCTCGACGAAGTGCACCCTCTTCGGCCTCGACCAGATCTTCGACCCGGCCTGGCTCAACAAGACCGTGAAGATGAAGGCCGTCCAGGTCGAGATCCAGGACCGGATCAAGAAGACCGAGTCGGACCTCGACATCCTCGAGAAGATGGGCGAGCCGGAGGCCAAGGTCTACTACCTCGAGACGCTCGACCTCAACGCGGCTGTGGCCAAGGCGAACCAGATCAAGACCAACCGCGAGCGCCTTGCTGAGACCGAGAAGGCCAAGGCCGACGAAGAGGAGCGCAAGCGCAAGGACGCCGAGGCACGCGCCGTCGAGTCGAAGGTCGTCGAGGCGCCGGTCGTCGTCGAGCCGAGCCTACAGGACGAGCTCCTCGCTGCCGCGGTCGAGTTCGCGGTCGATCTGACGGACGAACCGGAGGAGGAGCTACAGGCCGAGCCGGAGCCTCTCCCTGAGCCTGTCACGTCCTGCCGGATCCTCGAATTCACGCTTCGCTTCCACGGCACGCTCGAGCAGCTCCGCGGCCTCAAGGCGTACATGACCGAGCACGACATCACCTACGAGAAGCTGGAATAGATAGACGGACGAGGTGGTCTCGGGGGCCGTCCCTTGGCGCCCGGGGCTTCACCTCCTTCTGCCCCTTCCCGGCCGGAAGGGACGCCCGCCCTGGGCGCCGGCCGGGTTCTTTGATCCAAGGAGGATCGTATGGCGTTCAAGAAAGCAGTGAAATCCCAGGCCAAGCTCCGGGCCGCCCTGTTCGGGCCATCCGGCGCCGGCAAGACCTTCTCCGCGCTGGCCATCGCGTCCGGCATGGGGAAGCGCGTCGCGTTCATCGATTCGGAGCGCGGCTCGGCGAGCAAGTACGCTGACCGCTTCGACTTCGACGTGCTCGACCTCGAGGAGAAGAGCATCGACTCCTACGTCGAGGCGATCGCGGAGGCAGGCCAAGCCGGCTACGACGTGCTCATCATCGACAGTTTGTCGCACGCCTGGCAGGAGCTCCTCGAGCAGATCGACAAGCTAGCCAACGCGAAGTACCGCGGCAACACCTGGTCAGCCTGGTCTGAGGGCACCCCGAAGCAGCACAAGCTCGTCGACGCGATACTGGACTTCCCCGGGCACCTCCTGGCCACGATGCGCTCGAAGACCGAGTGGCAGACCGAGCAGGGCAACGGAGGGAAGTCGAAGCCCGTGCGCGTCGGCCTCTCTCCCGAGCAGGGCAAGGGCATCGAGTACGAGTTCGACCTCCTCCTTGAGCTCTCGACCGACCACATCGCCAACGTCATCAAGGACCGCACCGGGAAGTTCCAGGACAAGCTCATCGACAAGCCCGGAAAGCAGTTTGGCGAGCAGCTCGTCGCCTGGCTGAACGAAGGCGCCCCGGCCCAGCCTTTACGCGGAAGAAGCTCTGCGCCGAATCCTGAGCCGGGAAATCAGGGAGGTAAGGCTCCTGCTTCTCTGAGCATCGACGAGCAGTGGCGTGCGACCATGGCTGAGCTCGGCAAGGTGCTGACCGCGAGCGTCGGAGCCGTGCCTGCTTTCTCCGAAGAGGACAAGGCCGACTACCAGGCCCGCGTGAAGAGCCTCCCGCAGCCCCGCACCGTCGAGGCGCTCCAGGACATCGTGCTCAACGCGCAGGCCGCGCTCGACGCGCTCCGCTCCCGCTGGGAGGAGGCTGGCTCGCCGACCCCGCGCCCCGACGACCTCGACGCGTACATAGCTCAGGCCGCGGCCCCGAAGTCCTCCCCGGCGAAGGCCGCGAAGCCGAAGCCCGCGCCCATCCAGGAGCCGGAACCGGAGCCGGAGCCCGAATACGCCATGGCCGGCGGCGATGAGCTGTCCGACCAGCTCGACATCTTCTAGGAGGCGACCCGTGAACCAGACCATCGGGGCGCTTGCCCTACGACCTGAACTATACGCCCAGGTTCGCGACGGGGTGATCTGGTTCGACGACCAGCCCTTCGCGATGACCGGCGACGACTACTCGGCCGAGGCTGAGGACATGGCGAAGCTCCTCGCTGTAACAGAGGGGCGTATCGAGGTATACCAGCGCGACCGGCGCGTCGGGATCAAGCTCATTCCGCATAAGGAACGGGGCAAGGCTAAAACGCTACCGTGCCGCCGGCGAAGAAAGGAACTGAGATGACGGAAGAAGAGAAGCAGGAGCTCGAACAGACGCTCGCCGACAGGGTGACGGAGAGAATCCTACCCGAGGTTGAGACAATGCTCGAGAAGGCGCGCGCGGAGGGACGAGCCGAGGCACGAAGGGAGGCCGCGAAGAAGATCCGGGGCATAGCGATCCGGAACGTCAACGGCTCGATGATCGTGAACATGGAAGCCGCGTTAAGCATCCTCGCCGAAGAGCCAAAGGAGCGCGAGGCGGAGTGGCATACTGATCTACCGGCTAAAGACGGTCTATATCTCGTCGAGGTGAGCGCAGAGTTTTCATCTCCAAGCCCGTGGTACGAGACCGCTTTTTATCGCCACCGCGATGGATGGACGCTCCCGAAAACTAGCGAGGGAGAAGAGGTACTCGCCTGGATGGAGATACCGCGCCGCGCAGAAGTCGAGCGCAAGCTCAAGGAGGCCGAGCGATGAAAAAGCTACTCGCCATCTTGGCCGTCGTCGTTGCCGCGTCATGCCAGGGTCCGTTCACCATGTACGAGCTCGCTCCAAGAGAGCAGACCGTAGTGAGCGAGGATCAAGACATACCAGAAACTCCACAGAAGCCGGGCCCGGTCGGCCGCGACCGCCGTCCGGATCACAACTACCATCGCGACAAGGAGTAGCTCATGGCTGAGCGCTTCGCCTCCCTTGCCGGTTACGTGACGATCTCCTACGACGAGAAAAGCGCCACAGCACACGTCTTCATGCACTTCCGAACCTGGGGTGCATCATACGAGATGGAGCGCGTTAGCTCTACAGCTGATGCAATCCAGAGGGTACGAGAGCGTCTTGAATACAAGCCGGAGGCCGTAGCCATCGTCGGTCAGATAGATGCGTGGCTTGGTACTAAGAAGCAGGGCGACCTGTTCGCCCAGGAGGAATAATGGCTGATCTATCCATCGCCGTCCTGGTCGGGCGGCTCACGCGTGACGCAGAACTCAAGTACACGTCGTCCGGGGCCGCGGTATGTCACTTCTCGGTCGCCACGAGCTCGAAGCGGAAGAAGGGCGACCAGTGGGTCGACGAGGCGAGCTTCTGGGACGTGGAGCTCTGGGGCAAGCAAGGCGAGGGACTGAACCAGTACCTGGTCAAGGGAAAGCTCGTCGCCGTCGAAGGCTCGATGCGCCAAGACCGCTGGGAGCAGGACGGCGTCTCCCGCATGAAGGTGCTCGTCTCGGCGAACTCCGTGCAGCTCCTCGGCGGAGGCCAGCAGCAGGGACAGCAGGCGCCGGCGCAGAGCCAAGCCAAGCCGCAGGGGCGTAACCCCGCACAGCCGGCGCCGACCGGAACCTCAGACGACTTCTCGGACGATATCCCGTTCTAGGATTTGGAGTATCTCATGCCCGCACCCGTCGAAACGACTGCTGAATACTTCCCGTTCTACGCGAAGGACGGCAGGACTCTTTTCATCCTTCAGGCTAAGTACGGCCTCGAGGGTATCGGCTTCTTTACAAACCTCTTGCGCACCCTCTGCACGACGCCGGGACACATGCTCGATCTACACGACCAGATCGACCACATGTACGCTGTCTCTCGTATCGGCATCACCGACGAAGCGAAGGCGGATGCGATGCTCGACTTCATGGCCGATACCGGGAAGATCGATAAGCGGCTATGGGAAGAAGCCCGCGTCATCTACTCGCAGGACTTCGTGGACAGCCTGACGGAGCTGTACCGCAAACGAACCATCAAGCCTCCGACCCTCGCCGAAGCCTACGCCAGGTACGGGCTAAAAGACGAAGCCGCGCCGGAAACCCCTGATTCCGCGCCGGAAACTCCGTCAAGGTATCGTTCAGAGGGAGTAACCGCGCCTGATACTCCCTCTGAACTACAAGAACCCCCTGATTCCGCGCCGTTTACTCCACAAAGTAAAGGAAGTAAAGGAGAGGAGAGGAAGGAGAGAGAAGAAGACGCGCGTGCGCGCGAGGACTCTTTCTCTCCCCGGCCTTCGGCGGTAGATACCCGGGAACAGAAAGCCACGTCGCCTCACCCTTCGCCGACCGCATCCCGCGACGACGGGCTGACCAGGATTGAAAACCACCGCGGGCTCTGGAACTCACTGCGGGCTGGCCCCCCGTGCAAGCTCATGGCGATCTCGTTCACGCCCGACGACCAAGGCGCCTGCCTACGCACCCTCTCGGCCTATTCCGACGAGGAGATCGCCAAGGCGATGCAGAACTACGTGTCGATACGCGGAAGCCCCGAGCACAAGGTCGAGTCTCCGTACCGCTCGTTCGCCGGCTTCATGGGCCGCGGGGTGGAGAAGTTCGTCGACGAGGCCGACCCCTGGAACGAGTACCGGACAGGCAGGGCCGGAGAGTCGACCGACATGCGGGACCAAGTCGCCCGGGTCTTCGCCAAGATGAACCAGGAAGGAGCGTGAGCATGGATTCGCAGGAGATGGTCAGGCGCCTCGGCGAGTACTACTCGGCCAAGTATTCTGACGAGCGGACGCTACAGCTTGGCCGCGCCTGTAGCGCTATAGACGAGGCGAGCCGCGACCAGGTCTATGAGCACATCATCCGGACCCGGGAGAAGAACACCCCGATCGCGGTCAACGACATCATCGAGGCCTGCTCAGCGCTCGGCATCTCGACGCGGGGAGCATCGCAGGTCTACGCTCAGAAATGGACCTGCGACTGCTGCGGGTACGAGTTCCGCTACCTGCCGTACGTCAGCGATGACGACAAGATCGACCGGGACGTCCACGACCGATGCCCGGCTTGTGGCTTCCAGGTCGCCTGGACCAAGACCCGCGACGAGTACGCCAGCAAGGGAATCGCGTGCCCATGGTACGAGCGATATCTCGAACAGTTCGGCGAGCGCGGGCGCTTCGGCCGCGGCAAGCCTGACGGTATGTGGTTCAACCGCGGCGCCGTTCGCCAGGAGCGGGCTCGTGAGCAGCAGGCCAGGATCCGCGCGACGCCCGTGCGCGACCCCAAGGAGCCGCTGTCGTACCGGCCAGCGTACGAGATAACCGGGGAGCGCGACGTGGTCTGAGAAAAAAACCATTGACGCGATGGCGAATAGCGTGGTATGTCTGGATTAGACGACACGTACTGCGCGGGCATCCTGCCAGCTGACCGCGCCAGCAACGACCGCCGAGCCCGAAGTAACCGGTCACGATAGACCGGGGCGACAGACCTCTGAAACGAGGCCTGCTACTTCTTTGCTCGGCGGTTTTGTTTTATACAGATCCGCCGGGCTTTTGGAGAGCCCCGGTGCCGACCAAGCAAGCGCGTCTATGCCGCGTACCGTCCTGCCCAAACCTCACTACGGACAAGACCGGCTACTGCCCTGCTCATGCGCACCTCTATGTCCCGTTCGTCAGACGCCAGGACAATCGGCCATCAGCTGCTCGCCGCGGCTACGACCGAGCCTGGCACATCGTGCGAGCCGAGGTGCTGCGGGCTCACGGTATCCCGCCGTCGGAATGGCACCGATACGACGTCGATCACAACCCGCCGTACAATGCGCTCGTTGAGCCAGACCACCGCAAGTACAAGCTCATCCCCAGGCTCCATAGCGACCACTCACGCAAGACCTCACGAGAGAATCGCGGATGGGGTGGAGCGCACACCCAGGGGGGGGTGAAATCTTCACAGCCCTCGAACATAGACCGCCGCGATGAGTCAACTTTTTTCACGCAGGAGTTTTTGCTTAAGGGGTTGGCTATGATGTGGGCTTCTATGGGCTGGCTGGGGTGGGGCGAGGGGGTGGGTGAAACGCCACCCCTATAAACGAGATGTTGGTTCTAGTTGCCGATGCTGTTTCTAAGTAACCCTCTTTCCGCCTTTGAAAGTGGCCGACGGCCTGGTTCCGGGAAGGCATCTTCGAAGCAAAGTACCCGGTGCTCGAACATCGAATAAAGAGACCTTGCCTTCTGAATTCCCGCAGATATACAATAACTGGTCCCGTGTTCAGTTATACATAATTGCATGAATGGCTTGTATTTATTCGGCTTAGAGAAAAGAGCACAGGTACTGTGGCCACTCCAAGCCAGTAGCGTTGCTTCCGGACCGAGCTCCTCCAGTCCTATGGCTTCCCAGGAATCGGCGCTGTCCGGCAATTTGGATACATCCCGGACGGGTAATCTAGCTTGCTGAGCCCGCCGCGTCGATTCACCGGCCTGTGCGATGTTGCATAGGTTAGGGAACTGGAGAATCCGGGCTTTCTCGGGTTCAGCTTCGTCATCATCAGACAATAGGTCTAGGGCGTACTGCAAGGCTGTTACCCTGCCGCTTAAGAAGTGAAGGTATCCGGCTTCTGCTTGCTGCTGTGATTGCTGGTCCACCTCGAGAGTTCTAGTCAGCGCTTGTCGTACTGTTTCGATGTTCATGCTTCACCTCCGGCCTTGACACAGGCAGATTCGATGGCCAAGGCCATACGCGATCGGGCATCTGCAAAATCGACTATGTTCTCAGGGGCATGGCTATATCGGTCCATCATGGCACTCGACTTATGCCCGGCTAGCTTCTGGACCAAGAAATCGGAGACGCCGGCCATCCGTGAAAGGGACACGAACGAATGGCGTAGTCCATGGAAAACAAGGTTGCGTTCCTTCCGTTCCGCTTCGTTGATGCCGATCTGCGCTAAGATTCCTACAAATCCGTTTTCTATGGTCTTTAGCGAGGTTGGCCTAGTGGGTGTTCTTCCCGCTACCGCGTATGGTGAATCCGGTACCAGCTCCGCCATCAGCTTGATCGCTTCAAGCACAACGTCCGGAGCCGGGACAGTTCGGGTGCTGCCGGCTTTCGGCGCCTTCATACCCTCGCCGTCAACATAGTTATGACGAACCCGGATGAGCTTCTGTTCTATGTCCACGTCGTCGCGTTGCAGGCCCCGGACTTCTCCGAGCCTCAGCCCGCAGAGCGCACCGAGCAGCACGGCCAGCCTGACCCGGGTTGACACCAGGTCAGGCGTCAGCGCGATGGTGCGACCGATTTCCTCGGGCGATAGCACGCCTCGTTCCCGGGGATCCTCCGGCACCTTCCACAGATACTGAAGGGGGTTCGGCACCCGGTACGCCCTGGCGTGGTCGGCGACAACGACGGTCAGCGTCTGGCGTCCGTAGTTTACCGTCCAGGGCCCGACTCCAGCATCGAGAAGGGCCGTCATCAGCTTTTCTACCCTGGCGGGGTTCAGCCTCGAGAAGCGAACCCCAACTAGACCTGCAGCAAAGTGCCGTTGGAAGACCTCGTTATTCGTTTGTACATAGCTTGGGGAGCAAGCACGCTTGCGAAGAAAAGGGCTGCCGGGTGTCCAAGCCTCAAGGACCAGGTCGACGACCAAGGGGTCCGCTCCTGTCCCGACGCCGGCATCATACATGGCCTTAGCCTCGATAGCGGCCTTTGTTGCCGATGTTGCCTTCAGAGCCCTGGTCTTTATGACTTTTCCGTCATCATCATAAAAACGGACATAAAATCTGAAGGATGGACGTCCGGGCTTGCTTGCGGGCATCGATCGACGAAAAAGAGAAAACGGAGCACGCACCATAACACCCCCGAACCGCAGTAACAAACGCGGTAACACGAGCACTGGGCGGTCTCCGTTTTCGGTTGACCAGAAACGCCAATTCCCTTTAATAAAAGGAATTGCTTTGATTGATCCGGGCGGGAATCGAACCCACTACCTATTGCTTAGGAGGCAATCGCTCTAT
>CAYVMJ010000015.1:0-11963 GCA_964452625.1 uncultured Methanolinea sp. | reverse complement strand
TATAATCGGTTCTCATTAGCTATGGATCTTTCGGTCAACCGCGTAAGTCCTATTCCATACAATTGCACGCTTGCGACAGCTCGATGCCCTGTTCTCGAAGGGGTTCTTTCATCAGGGATTAAATTATATTCTCCAGCCCACACCTTTTCTAGTTGATCTAATGCCTCTGAAGCCTTTTTGATTGCAATATAATCTTGATCAATAGGTAAACGGTAATAACGACCCTGTTGATCAGATTTTGTAATAACAACACAAAGAAGTCTTGAATGTTCAGCCCCACCGTGTTGGAAAATCATTTGATTTCTAACAGAGGTAATTGGTGTAGTAAAACCACAAATTGGACATATACAAGACCCTCTTTTAACGGTTCCCTCGCCAACGTCTGATTCTCTATTGTATTTAACAATCTCAACTTTTACCGATTTTTCGTCCTTATTTATCAATAATTTAAGTGCAATTATTCGATTCTTTTTTTTCGCTAAATAAAGGGATGAAATTAAGGGTATTTCTGATCCACACCCAGGACCTTCACATCGAATAGTTCTCGCCCAAAGATAAGCAATCGGAGTTGAACCATCAGGGTCCTGGGGATAGAATGGTGAAAGCTCTTTCTTCGCCTCTTCCGCTACCCATTGTCCCCACTTTTGGACTTCATTACCGAGGTTTTTACCATATTTAGGTATATACTCCAATACTACCTTATTCAAAAGCACCGCTACCGGATTGAGGTCACTTGCATAGCAATCTGCTCCGATTCGTAAAGCCTCTAATGGGATAGATCCGCCTCCTGCGAACGGATCGACAAGTAATGGCCTGGTTCCTGATGTTCCACCAGAAGATTCGTGGGCGACTAGAGTAAGTTTCCTTGCGGTCGAGATGTAACTTTCATCGGTAGAATTATCCCAATTAGAAAAATCAGCAATGAAATCAAGAAGAGCCTGCCGAAGCAAGATTGGATCAGAAAAGTCTCTATCTGTCAATCCCATCGGATTCCAAAACTTCCGCATCAACTCTTCCGCTTCGGCCCGAAACCTTTCGGGGCAGAGTGGGTCTTCTGGATCAGGCCAAAATGCTGCACAAATGACTGCCCTACTCGAAGAAAGTGGTTTCCTTGCCCACCAGAGATGAATTGTTGAGATATGACCGTGACGAATCGATTTCTCATGTCGAGCATGCTCGCTTATTTTCTTGATTGGAAGGTCGACTTCGATGAGGCGTTTTGGGTAGGCAGGATTAGGCATTAGATAAGAAAAGAAATTGTATGTCGATTAATATTCCGATTACTTTTTGATTTTTCTTGCGTCGCTAATTATTTTATTTACTTCATGTATTGACTCAATTGCTTGCTCTATGGTGATGTGGGGCTTTAATTCATGCATTTGTTTGGCTCTTTCTTCTGTTGACAGCCCACCACAGCTCGTAGACATAAATAATGCAGTCGATAGTTTTTCGAGGTCTTTCACTCCTTTTGATTTAAATTTACGAGCGATAAAATCAATTTCTCCTTCATATGGTGCAATTCTTTTACTGAATGTCTTATTCAATAGCTCCCCAGACGGCCCTGGTTTTAAACTTTCTCGATATGCGGGGTGTCGCATTTCCCTACTAATGATAGAATGGGCTCTCATCGCAGTTATTTCATCACGTAAATCAAATGAGAATGGGCCATGCTTGTAGAAAATAAAATTATATTTCAGAGGTCCATCGAATAACGATTGCAGGAAAAAGACCGCTTTCTGGATATGGGTCTCTCCGCACCAACTTCCTTGGTCTCTTAATTTTTTGACTAATTCAAGAAGTATAGCCTCATTAAAGAATTTATTCATCCTCACCCGCTCCCATTTCTGATTCAAATATTTTGTCTCTGTTTTTATCTAGCCATCGTTTTGCTTTTTGTTCCAGTATTGGATTGATATAAACTGAGTCAATGGTAATTAATGGCAAATTGGCAAGATTTTCTGATCTAACAATTGACAAGATAATGCGATCATCTGGTTCCAGCACCGGAAAATGCACATCATTCCCTTTCTGGGTATACGCATCATGACGTAGATTCTCTGGTCCAAATTCCTTGCATGCCGCTTCGAATATCATTTTACCAGGCTCAAGTGTTTTTTGTAAATCCACTGGATTTAGCGTGTATAATGCTTTGTAATGCTTTCTTTCGACAATTCTTTGGGCTTTCTCATATAAAGGATCACCTGTATCCTTTGCAGATTTCCTAAGTGCAGATAATACTTCATTATCAGTCAAGTTGAGATACTCATCAACATCATTGGGCAGCACTCCTCTGGGTAACCATGATTTTAGAAAATCAATTAAATGTATATCATAGATACGGCGGATGGGGTGAAAGTATAGCTGTTTAAACATGAAATATCGGGCAAGTAAGAGTGCTTCCGCCGAATGTAATCCCCCCAATTCAACCCCGATTGCAGGCTCATTAGACTCATCATATTCCTTTGGGAGAATGCGAAGAGTCTCGATTAAACGATAATAATCAAATTGACCATATAATACTCCAGAATGGAGGGAATCACGCAATAAATAATCAATTCTATCAGCTCCAAAGGTATCGCCAACGATGATTTCTGACAGAAGGGCTTCAGTTGTGGAAAAGACGTGTTTTTTTGTTGATTTTGTACCGATAGCCAATGCGGCCACATCGTTACTTTGGATTTTCAGTTCCTTCCAGACTTTTTTCAAGTGGTCGCTCTCGATTATTTCCTGGGTCATTCTTTCATGATTCCATCCATCGGGGAAGAGATCTTCTGGCCCATGTGAAAACGGGGGATGGCCAATATCATGAAGGAGGGCAGCAATCCTTACTACCCTTCGCCAATACTCTTTATCAAAACCAGGGGATAATTCAAAACTTGTTCCTTGGTGATTTCTCTCATCAGTAACTACATCGAAAATCCTCGATGCTAAATCCATCACTCCAATAGAATGTTCAAATCTTCTATGGGTTGCTCCTGGATAAACCTGATACGTTAATGCTAATTGGTGGATATATCGTAATCTTTGTACTGGCGGTAAGTCAAGCACCATTCGCTCTTTTGAGGATAAATGAGAGAAAATATTGATGGGATTTCTAATTTCATGATTATCCTTCGATTTCATAAATATCAACGAATTAATTGAGTCTTTTCCTCTGCCGCCTTAATAATTTTATCAGACCCTATGTGATAATGTTCAATCTTTATCAGGGGTTCCCAACCTAATCTTGCAGGGTCCTGGATCAGATGAATTTGAGGAGATGTACCACAATTGTATACCACATACAACCAGTAATCCTTCTTCAACCGTTCGGCTGTCTTATATTCATTTGATGAGAGCGCGACCTCCCCGACTGCCACTCTTCCCTTCACCTCGATAAACCGGACTTCTATTGCTGTCTGCGGATCCTCTGGATGTAATCGGCGGGAGATCAGATCAAATCCCCGATTCTCTTTTTCAACGCTCTGGACATGCCAACCCCTTGCTTCTTCGGCCGCAATAACTGCTTTAATTGCAATTTGTTCAATCTCATCGTCACGGACCATCGGGGCGATACCCGGCGATGACCGTTCGGGGTGCGGTAAAACCCATGCGGATCCTTCATGCTGGATATCTGCAATACTACAGTTCCGCTCTTGGGATAACTCTTGCACCCGTCGTTCGAACCGCTCGGTCAGCTCGAGAATCCGATCTTCGGTGGTCTTGATATTCGCTGCAAGGAGGGGATTGGCGTCTCCTCGCTGCTGGCTCTCCCAGAGCTCTGCCATTCGCATGTTCTGGCGATGAATCAGTTCACGAAGGCTGATATCCACATGTCGGGTAATGATATCGAGCTCTTTCTTACGCTGTTGCACAATTTCCTGAAGAAAATGTTGGAGAGTGGTATCAATGAGGGTTTTTTCGATATTTTCACGGGAATACATCTCCTGGCCGTCCGGAACTGAAGTCCCTCCAGGTGCAGGAGTGATATCAAGAAAAATTGTCGGTTGTCTCACAACCATCTGACCATCGATACCTGATTCGACGACGAAGAGACGTTTATGGAGAATATTTCCCCGGCCGTCACGGATTGCTGCTGAGAACACATCAAGTTTAGCGGGTTTGGTCCTATGAAGGTCATAGAAAACCGCACCATGGCGAAGGTCGGTCTGGGACTCGGTGAATGTGTGTTCTCTCACCGCCTCAAAGAGGACATGACCAGGAGTGACCCATTCAAGGGTAGGATCTATAGCTAGAATTTTTTTATCGAAAACCACATTCTTGTATTCATGGCTCAATTTCCCAAACCGTGGTTCTAGACGCTGGCCTATGGGCCAGAGATTTCTGGGGACGCGCCCAATCTTGAAAATATGACCATCCTTTTTTATCTCTCGTGGTACGATGCCAGTAATCGATCCCGCCTGGATGAAGAAATCCTCTATCACCTCGGGTACAAGGCGTCGCTCCTTCGCCTCGGCAGATTTGCTAACGATCGATGAGAGGTTGAGTTCGCGTTTGGCAAGACCCTCGAGTGTCGAACTGGTAATCCTACGGAACCTTTCGGTATCCACCTGTTCAACGATACGACTTTTAATCACATCTTCAGTCAGGTTCCGTGCATACATGTCACGGACCATCCTCTCCAATTGGTTTGCCGGGAAGATCTCCCCAAGCACGTTGAATACCTTCCCCGTCCGTGCGGGATCTAGATCGTTTTCTATCTCTCTAATCCGTGCGAATAATTGCTGAAGGACCCGCCCCTCCCGGGTGTTTGTGGAGACAAAATTGATGATAAGGCAGTCTTTTTCCTGACCGTAACGGTGAATCCTCCCCATCCGCTGCTCAAGCCGCATTGGGTTCCAGGGAATGTCATAATTAATCATGAACCAGCAGAACTGCAGATTGATACCTTCTCCAGCAGCCTCGGTTGCCACCATTACCTGGCAGTCTTCGCGGAATTCACGTTCTGCATAGATACGCGTATTCGGGGTGTCCCTATCCCCAATTTTCATACTCCCATGGATTTGTGTAACTTTCAAACCCCAGTTACGAAGTTTCTCCACAAGGAAATCGAGGGTGTCCTTGTGTTCGGTAAAGAGGAGGAGTTTCATCTTCGGGTCATTGAAGATGCCATGCTGAGCAATGACCTCACGAAGCTTGTTTAATTTCGATTCGATCTCGCGTTTTTCGAGGATCTGAGCGTGATCAATAAGTTTTTTCAACTCGTGAATATCCTGGCGGAGAACCGCAGGATCTGTCGATGGGACTTCTCTTTCAAGATCGCTGATAATCTCTTGTTGCTCTTCTTCCGGAAGTTCGTAAAATTCATCGGGAATCCTTCGCATCACATATTGACGTTTATAGGCTTCCGGGTTCGCCAGAATCTTCTCGCGACTCTCTTTCATCCGCTCTAGGGTCCGTCTCACTGCATAGATGCTGGATGCAAAACGACGCTGGAGGAGTGCCATGATGAATCCAACCGCTCTTCCCCGTGCTGACTCATCACTCGCGGCCCGAACAGACTGCTCTTCAACGTAATGGGTTAATTCATTGTAAAATTCCCATTCTTCATCATCAATCTGGAACTCTGTTGTGTTGACATTCCGTTTCGTAAAGAGAGTTTTTACCTCACCTGTTTCAGGATCGGGGAATAATACGAGAGCCTCCTTCACCCGTCTGAGATAAAATGGGGCGTTATGCCGCTTCATTGCCTCTTCGAGACTTTTTATGTCTCCATACACATCCCGGTCGAGTAGTTCAAGAAACAACCGGAAATTATCTGGATCCCCTTTATGAGGCGTGGCCGTCATGAGGAGGAAATGGTCAGTCATCTGTGAGAGTGATTCTCCCAACTGGTAGGCAAGGGTCTTCTTGTCCTGGCTATATGCACTCATCTTATGGGCTTCATCCACAACAATAAGATCCCAATGACTTCGGAGAAGGCTCTCCTTTGCGTCTTCAATGACCGAGACCCAGCTAAGCGATGTGATAACCTGGTTCTTTTCCTGCCAAGGATTTGCACCGTATGTCGCTCGGAGAACATCACTCCTTACGATCTCAAAATTTTCCCGGAACCTATCTTTCATCTCACGTTGCCACTGGAAGGTAAGATTTGCGGGAGTAACAAGGAGAACACGGGAAACAAGGCCCCTGATCTTCAACTCCTTAATCAGAAGACCGGCCATGATGGTTTTTCCTGCACCAGGGTCGTCTGCAAGGAGGAAACGGATTCGAGGGGATTTCAGGAAGTAATCATATACTGCTTCGAGTTGGTGAGGGAGTGGATCGACGTGGGCAATGGAGAGGGTAAAATAGGGATCATATTCGTAGGCAAGGCCAAGTCTCATCGCTTCAATTCCGAGCCGGAACCGATGAGCGTCCCCATCGAAGGGTGGTTTTGAGGGGATGATTTCTAGTTGAGATAGTGATTCAGGTGATAAGATACGCTCGTGGACTGAACCAGTTCGGAGTCCTTTACCGACAACTTTGAGGCTAATCCCGATGTTAAATGAAACAATTACCTCAATTGGTTCTGGAAATAAGGTGCCGTGAAGAATATCATGGGGATTTATCGGGGGATTTCCTTGAAGAGTCATATCCATTCCTTTTTTGCTGCAATAGCTGTTTGAATCTCATAATTTGTGATGAATTCAGGGATTTTCCTAATGATGTAGCATCTGTTTTGAAGACTCAATCGATAATAGTTGATATCATAATCGTAAAAAAGATTATTTAGTTCGACAAGGCTAATTCCTGTCCCCGAGTTACAATGTAATTGCGCAATAAATAATTTGGAGGGTTCAGGCCGCAAATTGGAATATTTAAGGTAATGATCATCATCGCAAACCTCGTAGCAAAGACCCCCCCTATCGCCGTGTCCTAATATCCAGAGCCATTTTATAGATGGATTGTAGTATAATTCCTCGAATTTTTCTTTTGTTCTACATTCATACACACGATATGGGACTTTTTCGGAAAATCCATTAGCCAATAATGCCACACAATCTAAAACTGAAATATCCTTGGCTTTTCTGGAATACCGAGTGAAAATAATTCCATGATGTTCACCTTGAGCGTTGAATTCGGAATTTTCATTTATTATTGATAAACTCCTTCGATGTAACCAATTTATTGTAATTATAGCAATTACTAGGGAAACAGCGCTTAAAGAAATAAAGGCCCAACACACATATGAGAGAGCATAGAGATAATAGAGGAGAAAAATTGACTCTATTCCCAATTTTGAAAAAGTAAAACCAAAACCCCAGATAATTAGCGCGAAAATAAAGAACAAAAGTGAAAAATACCAAATTATATTATAATTGTCGCATTGAAAGCATTTTTGCATTTTCTGACTGATACCAATGTCCTTAATCCATTTTAAAAAGTTAAAACAAAATTTACATGCTTTTATAAATTTTTTCTTTATTGAAATTTTGACCACAGGGATACATTCGATTTTAAACCAATAATTATTCTGGTATAAAGGAGGGTTATCCCCCCTTCCCACCTCCCTTCATCAGTCCGTACTCAATCTCGTAGTACGCGGTCGGTACCGAGATGAAATAGTGCATCTTCTTCTCGTCTTCTGCATTCGCAATTTGCCGCAGAAGGGATGCCTGTTCTTCGGGGGCATGACCAACAGTCACCCACCGCTTAGTCTCATCATTCATCTTCCAGGACCTGGATGGGACAGCGTCCGGTGGAGTGGTCACCTTGTCATCCTCAGGATCGAAGTAGGATACTACTTCTTCTTTCTCGGACTCTGCAGCGAACTGCAAGGCCTCAGCGACCTCTTTCTCTACCAGGACCTCTTCCTTCTCCTCCACGGCCTGGATCTTCTGCCGGTGCTGCCAGTAGGCAAACAGCGCTGCCACTAACGCCACCAGCATCTCAAAAATCTGGATTAACTCCTGTTCCATGAAATCACCCCCAGGGGAGGGCGGCCCACGAAAGAGACGGTGAGAGAATCACCGTCTCCGCAGGTTCAGCTCCATCCGGTCGTGCATCTCGACGATGATCCTGACGACGGCTACAAGCATCATCAGGCTCCCGAGAGAAAAACCGAGGAGGAACATGAATCCTTCATCCATGGTCCCTCCCTCCCTGGAAAGGGAAAACTACTGCTCGTTGCTCAGGCCAGGGCGGCGACAGTGTCGGCCCATGCCTCAACGGTGGCGAGAATCGCGTCGGCCTCGTAGGAGGTGACGCGGACCTCTTCGCGGCTGAAGGCCACGTAGTAGATCTCCCCGCTGGGGTCGTGGCACTTGATGGTGGCCGAGTACCGCTCACCCTCGCTGTCGTTCACCGGGTCCCCGCCCATTGCGGTGGCCATCTCGGTATCACCGAGGATCTCGGACTTCACGGTGTTGAAGCCGGCAACGGTCCCTGCCCGTGCGGTGATGGTCCCCACGGTGTTCGCTTCATCATCCTCGTAGAGGATTCGGGCGGTATATCCTTCCCTGGTCTTCTCCATTGCGGGCATCTGCCCACTGGAGGTCTCATACGCGGTACACCCAAACGGGTTGGTGGTCAGGACTGCCTGCACAATAGTGTTGAAGGCAGCCACGTCAGCGATCGGGGTAGTGAGTGCCCTGACGGCTGACTTGACATTGGTCTGCTGGACGAAATCTCCCATGCTGATACTCCTGTCTACGGATTTCCCGGGATCTCGGGTAGACGTGAGTATATAAAGAAAAAAGGAGTATATGGTCGTGACTGTATCAAGCGGGCAGAATGCAAATTCATCCGATAATTGATGAGAAATAGTGATTCGGAAAGAAATACGAAGAGATTCTGAATGCATATCTTTTATGGTATTTCACTTTCAGTTTCCTTGGTTCATGCCTATAAGACCCCTTGCTGAGACTGATCAATCACGATGAAAAAATATCTCTACTCCGATGAAACGCTCTTTCGCAACCGTGATTTATTCGAGATCGATTACATCCCTGAAGAATTCAATTACCGGGAGTCCCAGCTGAAGGACATCGCCTTTGCCCTACAGCCGGGTCTCCATGGGAGCCGGCCGCTCAACATGGCCCTCCGCGGCCTCCCGGGAACGGGAAAGACTACAGCTGTTCGAAGGATTTTTTCTGAAGTCGAGGAAACAACCCGGCGCCTGATCCCGGTCTATGTGAACTGCCAGACGGAGCACACCAAGTTTGCTGTCTTTGCGAAAATCTACGGAAAGTTGCATGGCCACCAGCCACCTCCGACCGGGACACCAGTGCGGAAGTTGATCTACGATGTCGGGAAAACCCTGAGCGAAAAGGGGATCGTGCTCTCGGTCTGCCTTGATGATGCTAACTACCTTCTCGTCAACAAGGCCCTGAACGAAATTCTTTACACCATTCTACGGCTCTATGAAGAGTTCCCCAACGCCAAAACCGGGGTCCTCCTCCCGATGAGCAGCATGGATGTCCAGCTCCCCCAGGAACTCGATCCCTGTGTGCTCTCGGTCCTCCAGCTCAAGGAAGTCTACTTCTCTCCCTATACAGAGGAGGAGATATCCGAGATCCTGAAGGATCGGATCCGGAAAGGCCTCTATCCCAACGTCGTGCCGGAGTCAATGTTTGACCTGATCATCGAGCAGACGATGCAGTGCGGGGATCTCCGGGTCGGGCTGGATCTAGTGAAGCAGAGTGCATTGACCGCCGAGCGGGCAGGACGGACAGCTATCCTGGAAGAAGATGTTCTCGAAGCATACCAAATCTCGAAATACGTCCACCTCTCTTCTTCGGTCCGGGCCCTGTCAACAGACGAAAAGTCCCTGCTCTATCAAATCGCGGATATGTCGATTGACACTGACACCTATCTGACTTCAGGGGCTGTGTACGAATCAGCGACTGTGAAGATGAAGATGAGTTATACCGGGTTCTATGAGAAGCTCCGAAAGTTCGACCAGATGCGGTTGGTCGAGCTTTCTCATCTTAATCAAAGGGGAAGAACAAGGGAAATAGCGTTGCGGTACGATCCGGAGAAGGTGAAGGAAGTGTGCGGGTAAATCTATTTCATTCAAATAATGAATATTAGAATTAATGACTCAAGAATTTCGGACGTGGGATCCTCTAGATGAAAGTAATTTAGGGCCGGAAATAATCTCTACTTCAATAAAAAAGAATATAAAGAATATCTTAAAGTCATACCAAGGCTGGTATGATCCATTTTCAGAATTGATACAGAACGCATTAGACGCACTGGATAAAAGAACATCGACCGGCCCTACAGGATATCAACCTAGATTGTGGATAAAGATCGATTTGGACAATAATATTATTGCTATTACAGATAACGGCATTGGATTTAATCGGGATGAGTTTTTAAATTTTCTAGCTCCTCACGTTTCCTTCAAACTTGGAAGAACTCGGGGTAACAAAGGGGTCGGTGCAACCTACCTTGCATACGGTTTCAACAACATGCAAATAGCAACAAAAAGTCCTGGATTCACTTGTTCTGGTGTCATTAAAGGGGGTAGAGAATGGGTTGAGGATAGCACCAACACACTTACTCGACCTAAAGTCCAAGAAATTAACCTTCATGACCTTCTGGCTGAACAATTTTCTTCTATTGATCAAGGATCATCTTTTGTTTTAAAACTTGAAGGAGAGCATGTTAGACCAAAAAACCTAGGATATTTCGGAGCTACCTCAATTAACCAATGGGAAGCAATTCTCCGAATCAAAACACCATTAGGAGGAATTTACCTTAATCGAGACTATAGAGGTCCGAAATGTTATTTAAAAGTAATATATCACGGAGAAAGTCAAGAGAAAGAGATAGAGAACCTCGAATATATCTACCCACACACGATATTTAGCCCATGCAAATCACTGAGAGAGATTACTGAAGAGCAACAAAGATTATTGGCATCTGGTCGAGATGCGTCACGCTTTCCTGCACAATTTTTAAATTTAAATGGTATATTCCAAATTTGGAATACTCAAGATATTATTGAAAAAAAATACGGTTTGACCTACAGTATAACCGATGAAGAGGAGGAACTCATTAGAAATCACCAAGTTGTAATGTATAGTTTTCAGGGTTTCTCAACTCAACTCTGGAAACATTATAATGATAATGTTTTAAATTTACGGCGAGGCAAGGATAAGATAATTCAGGGAGGATTACAGCTTTCAACGAATTCCATGCCGCAAGGAGAGCCCAGGATAATCCCCCTTACAAAAAATATCGGATTACAGAATGTCACTCATGTCGTAATTCATTTTGAGGGCATCGATCCTGATCTTGGGAGGAAGGGATTTCAGCCAGAATTAGAGATATTAGCAGATAATTTAGCAGCAAGCACTGTTAAGGTAATTCGCCATTGGAAGAAATTGCTCCGGGCCGATACTGGAGCACCACCAGATATTGAGGCTACTCGGGAAATCCACGATTGGATAAGGGAACAAGAAGATCATGAGAGGGAACATCCTCTGATCATCAATCGTCAGGATGTATTTCTACCGATCCGGGAAATTTCTTTAGCTTCAATACCATGCAATGAACAAGATGTTATTTCTTTATTCAATCAGTTGTTAGCTGGGGGAGTTATCCGTGGCATTAAAATTCTGTCATCCCATCCGAGTAAAAAATATGATGGAGTCTTTAGATATCGAATAAAAGAGCCATTTCAAAACCATATTTTCAATATCGAGTCAAACCCATTGGGTTTGGAAGAATCAAAAGCTGTCAGAGAAATTGAATCAAGTCCCTCAATTTTAGAATACAAATATGATATTGACTCATTACTCGATGAATTCGAAAGGGGCGAAAAAAATCAAAATGATATAAAACTTGTAATAGCTTGGGATATTGGAAATGATTGGAAGAAAAAATATGAGGTTAGGCCCCTTCTCTTTTTAGAGAATTTACATCACAGAAACTTCCATGGACTAACGCACATTTTTTTTGATGCCTCCTCAAGAAATTGATCGTGTCCAAAAATCGGCTAAGATAATCCCTCATGGGATGATCTCACTGGT
>CAYVMJ010000014.1:11189-25238 GCA_964452625.1 uncultured Methanolinea sp. | reverse complement strand
GTCAACTTTTTTCGCGCAGGAGTTTTTGCTTAAGGGGTCTGAGGCATGAAGCGCGGACCGGCCACTGGATCGTCTGGATGGGTTAAGCCCGAGGACGCCGTGAAGACGACGCCCCGGGCGCCGGCGTTCTTGGGCAAGTACGGCAAGAGCATGTACCGGACCGTGACCGAAGCCCTCGTCCCTCTCGGTCTTCTCGGAGCTCGGGACCTTCCTGGCCTTGAGCTTGCCTGCTCCGCCTACAACGTCGCCAGGGAATGCCTCGAGGCCGTGGCCTTCGAGTACAGCGATGACGGCAAGAAGCGTAAGCGCAACCTCTCGGTCTACCTCCGCGGGAAGACGAGCCAGAATATCCCCGAGCTCACGAACGCGACAAAGCTCTTGACAGCGGCCCGCGGGCTTCTCGCCGAATACGGCCTGACGCCGGCGAGCCGATCGCGTATCGGTACTCCTGTCGACCCGAAGCCCCCGGCCCCTGACGACATGGAGGGACTCCTTGAGGCGGACTAATGCGCGCATCATCGCGCTTGCCCTGGCGGTGATCATGCACCCGGTAACCGCCTACGCCCACGACGTCCTCGAGAGCCGAGTCGTTGCCTGCCGCTTCGTCAAGCTCGCATGTAAGCGGCACCTTGCTGACCTGAAGCGCCAGGGGACCGCGGGCTTCCCGTATCACTTCGACGAGGCCCGGGCAGATCACGCGATTGCGTTCATCGAGCAGCTCCGGCACACCAAGGGCAAGTGGGCCAGCCGGTACGGCGGTCGCGATACCCGGATCTGCCTAGAGCCCTGGCAGAAGTTCCACATCGGCTCGATATTCGGCTGGCGCAGGCCGGATGGGACGAGGCGCTTCCGCCGCGCGTACATCGAGGTTGCCCGTAAGAACGGGAAGACGACCGAGGGCGCCGCGATCGCGAACTACGTTTTCTTCGCAGACCGCCCCCGCGAGGAGGGGCCAGAGATCTACTTCGCGGCGACGAAGCAGGAACAGGCCGCGCTCGGCTGGCGCGAGGCGCAGATGCAGATACTCGGCCACCCAACGCTCGCGAAGCTGGCCAAGGTCTATGAGTCGAAGCAGATCATCACGCTACGCTCTACCAAGGCGGCACGCATGCGCCCGCTTGGCCGCGACTCGAAGAGCGAGGATGGCCTCAATCCGCACTTCGCCCTGATTGACGAATACCACGCGCACCCCGACGGCTCGTTGATCGAGGTGCTCGAGTCCGGCATGGGCGCGCGCCGGCAGCCGCTGACCCTCATAATCACGACGGCCGGTACGAATATGATGGGCCCCTGCTACCAGCAGGAACACCCGATGGCAATAGGCATTCTCGAGGGCTCGATAGGAGTCATCCCCGAGGATACGTTCGCGATCATCTACACCCTGGACCAGGGCGACGACTGGACCGACCCGGACGTCTGGATCAAGGCGAATCCGAATCTCGGCGTATCGGTTAACCCTGAGTACATCGAGTCACGTGTGAAGCTGGCCCTCGCCTCGCCAGCCAAACAGAACGACATCAAGACTAAGAATCTCAACGTCTGGACCCAGGCCGCGACCAGGTGGATCACCGACGAGCGCTGGCTGGCCTGCAAGGGCTCGTACACCGAGGACGACCTCCTCGGGCGCCGTTGCGTGATGGCGTTTGACCTGTCGAGCACGACGGACTTGACGGCGATAGTGCTCGCGTTCCGGCCGACGAAGCCCGGCGAGCGCTGGCGCTTCGTGTACCGCTTCTTCATGCCGGAAGAGAATCTCCTCGATCGCGAGCGCGAGGACAAGGTCCCGTATACGCAGTGGGCCGAGCAAGGCCTCATCATCACGACGCCCGGCAACATTATCGACTACGACTTCATCGAACAGGAAATATGCGCGCTCGGCGTCCGCTACGTCATCGACGAGATCGTCTACGACCCGTGGAAAGCGCAGGAGATCGTGAATCACCTCTCCGGCCAGTTCACCATGGTCCAGTGCGCGCAGCGCTACAACCCGATGGCGCCGTATTCGGACACGTTTGAGAAGAAGGTCCTCGCCCGCGAGGTTGAGCACGACGGTAACCCGATCATCCGCTGGATGGTAGCGTGCACCGAGGTGAAGAGCGACCGCCAGGGGAACATCATGCCGATGAAGCCGCGGCGGGAGACGACCGGCAAGCGCATCGACGGCGTCGTCGCGTCGGTCATGGCGCTCGGTCGCGGGGTTGTGCTCGTCGAAGCCGAGCCGAGTGCTTACGAAGAGAGGGGGCTTCTCACGATATGAGCAAGCTGAACACGATGCAGCGCCTGGCGCTCAAGATCGTCAATCGCATCGATCGCTCGCAGCTGTCGGAGCTCCTGCTCGGATCGCCGTCGGCGAGCGGCAAGGCGGTGACGCACGAGTCTGCGCTCGCGGTGTCGACTGTCTTCGCCTGCGTGCGGATACTCTCCGAGACGATCGGGTCGCTCCCGCTCCATGTCTATAAGCGGCTTGATGGCGGGGGTAAGAAACGGGCCTACGCGCATCCGCTGTACGACGTCTTGGCGACCAAGCCGAACGCCTGGCAGACCTCGATGGAGTGGCGCGAGCAGATGGTCGAGCACCTGGCGCTCCGCGGTAACTACTACGCGGCGATCCTCCGCCACGGCGACGACTACGTTGACGATATCATCCCCTTCCACCCCGACCGCGTCACCGTCTCGCAGCTCGCCGACTACTCGCTCCTCTACGAAGTCGAGCGCGCCAACGGCAAACGCCTCGTGCTACAGCAGAAGGACGTGCTGCACATCCGGGCGATGCCCGGCAAGGACGGGTTCACCGGCCGTTCCGTGATCGGCTACCAGAAAGACGTGATCGGCTCAGCCATGGCGACGCAGGAGTACTCAGGCCGGCTGTTCAAGAACGACGCGACGCCAGGCGTCGTGATCAAGTATCCGAAGCGACTCGACGATGCGGCGGTCAAGCGCCTCCGCGATGGCTGGAATGAAACGTACTCGGGATCCGCGAACGCCAGGAAGACCGCGATCCTCGAGGACGGCGCCGATATCGCCAAGCTCTCGATGAGCGCCGAAGAGTCGCAGTTCATCGAGACCCGGCGTCTACAGCGATCCGATATCGCTGGGATCTTCCGCGTGCCGCTCATGCTTCTGCAGGCAGACCAGTCGACGACGACGTATGCGAGCGCAGAGCAGTTCATGCTTTCTTTCATGATCCACACGATCCGGCCGTGGCTCGTGCGCATCGAGCAGTCGCTTCATCGGCAGCTGTTCACCGCGCAGAAGACGTACATGCCGGAGTTCAACCCCGAGGGCATGCTCCGCGGCGATATCGCCACGCGGTACAAAGCCTACGCGACGGGGCGCCAGTGGGGCTGGCTGTCGGCGAACGATATCCGCGACCGCGAGAATATGAACCCGATCGAGGGCGGTGACATCTACCTGACGCCGTCGAATATGGCCAGCGTCGACGACAAGGAGGAGAAGCAGAATGCGTAGCAAGTGGTTCGCGATGCAGGCGATCGGGGACACGGCCGAGATATCGATCTTCGACGAGGTCGGCGGCTGGGGTATCACGGTCGCCGACTTCAAGGACGCCTTCGACCTGGTCAAGGACAAGAAGGCGATCACCGTGTACATCAATTCGCCGGGCGGCGACGTCACGACCGGCATGGCGCTCTACAACCTGTTGGCGCAGGTGCGCGACAAGCTGACCATCGAGGTCATCGGCATCGCCGCCTCGATCGCCTCCGTCGTCGCGCTAGCCGGGAAGGAACTCCCGGTCATGGACGAGGGCACGTACTACATGATCCACAATCCGTGGTCTGTGGCGTGGGGCGAGGCTGACGACCTCCGGAAGACCGCCGACGTGCTCGACAAGATGCGCGGCGAACTGATCAACCTCTACGCGGCCCGCTCTGGCCTCGACGCGGACGAGATCGGCCAGATGATGGACGACGAGACCTGGCTGACCGCGGACGAGGCGGTCGATAAGGGCTTCGCGTCGAGGGTACACAAGACGGTCAAGGCCGCTGCGCTCGCGAGCTTCGACCTCTCTAAGATCGGGTTCCAGCACCCGCCGAAGGCGCTCACGCCTAAGCCCCGGGCGCTCGAGATACAGACCATCCGCGACTACGAGGGCTTCCTGCGGGATGCGGGATTCTCTCGGACCGAGGCCGAAGCGCTGGCCTCGGGCGGCTACAAGACCCTCCGGCGGGATGCCGGCGCGTCGCGTACCGACGTCGGCAGCATCATCGCGGCGCTGCATGGTGCCGCTCAGACTTTACGATAAGGAGACCCCACATGGATCCCGAACTGAAGAAAGCTCTCGATGAGCTCCAGACCTCATGGGCGAGCTACAAGAAGGCGAACGACGAGCGCCTCGCCGCCATCGAGAAGGGCCAGGGCGTGGCCGAGATCAACGCCAAGCTCGCGAAGATCGACGCCGACGTGGCCAAGAACCAGAAGATCGTCGACGACTTCGCGGCCCTGCAGGCGCAGGTCAACCGCATGAACCTCGGCACGGCCGGCGGCGACCCGGTCGGGAAGTCGGCCGCGCTCAGGGAGTTCAACGCCTGGGCTCACGACAAGGGCTCCGGCCAGGAGTTCAGGGCCTCGGCTACCGAGGGCGTCAACCCCGACGGCGGCTTCATGGTCGTCCCTGAGCTCGAAGCCGGCATCGACCGCGTCGCCATGGACCAGTGCGTCATGCGCCAGCTCGCCGACGTCAAGACCGTCGGTACCAGCGAGGCGCAGCTCATGGTCAACAAGGGCGGCTCCGGCGGTGGCTGGGCCGACGAGATCGGCACCAGGTCCGAAACCAGCACCCCGAGCCTCGACCGTATCTCCATCCCGATCCGCGACATGTACGCGAACCCGCTCGCGTCGCAGGACCTGATCGACGACGCGGCCTTCGACGTCGCCGGCTGGCTCGAGGACGAAGCCGGCACCGTGTTCGCCGAGCTCGAGGGCGCGGCCTTCATCAGCGGCGCGCTCCAGACCAGGCCGCGCGGTATCCTCTCGTACCCCACCGTGGCCGACGCCTCCTACGCCTGGGGCAAGGTCGGGTACATCGCTTCCGGGAAGGCCGGCGCCTGGGCTGACTCGAACCCCGCCAACGCGATCATCAGCCTGCAGGGCGCGCTCAAGGGTGCCTACCAGAACGGCGCCGGGTTCATCATGAACGCCGCCGTCATGAGCGACGTCCGCATGTTCCAGACGTCCTACGGCTACCTCTGGCAGCCGTCGTTCCAGGCCGGGACCCCGCAGACCCTGCTCGGAAAGCCCGTGTACATCGACGACAACATGCCGGCCATCGCGGCCAACACGCTGTCGATCGCCTACGGCGACTGGAAGCGCGCGTACGCGATCCGCGACCGCCAGGGCATCAAGGTGCTCAGGGACCCGTACTCGACGAAGGGCTTCGTGGAGTTCTACACCACGAAGCGCGTCGGCGGCGCCGTGCGCAACTTCGAGGCGTTCAAGGTTCTGAAGTTCGCCGCGAGCTGATCGTCGGCTGAATAACCAGCGGGGAGCCGCAAGGCTCTCCGCGCACCCTGCAAAGGAGCAAGGACATGAAAGACCTGCACTCGCAGATAGACATCGTCGAGTTGATCCCGGCCGCGACCTACGCCGCCGACAACACGCCGGCGGCGGTAGACCTCCTGGGCTTCGAGTCCGCGGAGATCGCCCTGGCCATCGGCGCCGGCGGTATCACCTTCACGACCGGCAACAAGATCGAGTTCGTGATGACCCACTCCGACGACAACTCGAACTACTCGAACGTGACCGCTGACGACCTCCTGGGCGTCTCCTCGGTCACGAACGGCATCGTGAAAAGCCTCATCGCGGCGCACGCTACGGCGGACGTAACGCGGTTCGGCTACAGGGGTGGTAAGCGCTACGTGAAGATGCTCGCCGACTTCACGGGCACCCACGGCACCGGCACGCCGATCGCGGCCGTGGTAGTCAAGGGCAACCCGCACATGGCGACGGCCTAAGCGCCAGAAGATAAACCTCGCGGGGAGGCCAGCACGGCCTCCCCGGTAGAGAACAGGAGATAGACGATGAGCGTTGGAGAGCACGCGCTGACTTCATGGGCTACCGCCGCAGCTATATTCGGATACCTATCCGACGAGCAAGCGGCCGTGGAGCGGCTCATCGACCAAGCTACCGCTCGCATGGAGCTGTACACGAAGCGCAAGCTCAAGGCGCGCGACTACGCCGCAGTGCGCCTTGACGGCAACGGCCGGGACTACCTCCTGCTCCCTGAGTACCCCGTGAATTCAATCGTATCGGTAAACGTCGACGGCACGCGCACGTTCGATCTCGAGACGGTACTTGAGAGTACCGACTACTCCGTAGATAGCGACTCAGGCATCCTGCGGCTTTTCTCGGGCATCTTCCCTGCGTCGCGTGACGCTGTGCTCGTGTCGTATAACGCCGGATATAGCGCTACGAGCCAGCTGTACCCGATACTCGAGGGCGCTTGCCTTGAGACGGTCCAATGGCTCAAAACTCGATACGCTGGCGGCATTGGGAAGCGAACTGAAACGAATGCCGACGGCATGAGCGTCGGGTATGAGATCGACCTTCCGGTGAACGTCCGGTCGATGCTTGACGAGATCATGAGGCGCGGCCGATGAACCTGCAAGTGGTTGTTCACGGCGGCGTCGAGGCGAAGCTCGAGCAGTACGCGCTCCACGCCCCGAAGTACCTCGACCGGGTGCTGAGCCGCGTCGGCTCGCAGTACCGCGCCGTGCTCAAGAAGAACTACCTCTCGGGGCAGATGATAGGCCGGCAGTCCGGCGACCTGTACCGATCGATCTACGTCTCGAAGGTGAAGTCGAAGAAGCACGTTTATCGCGTCGGGTCGAAGGCGGTCAAGTCGAAGCAGGACTTCGGCGGCGTCGCCATCGTACGCACCGCCGACGCGACGCGGCTTGCGAATATCTACGAGCACGCGGGTGGCTACACAATCCAGCCGAAGACCAAGAAGGCGCTCATGTTCGTGACGCCCGATGGTCAGATCGTATTCACGAAGCGCGTGTCCGGTCAGGCAAGGCCGTTCATGTCGGCGAGCAAGCGCGCGTTCAACTGGGCGCAGGCGTTCTCTGCGGTGACCGACAAGGTCGTGATCGACGAGTTCGCCAAGCTCGGGATCAAGGTGACACCATGACGAAATCGACGATTGAGCGGATGGTCGTCGGGCTCAAGGCCTGGCTCGCGACGAACTATCCGAGCTACGTGACGAGGGCGAACTCGGGAACGTCCGGGGCACAGGCTCCGGCTATCAGGGCCTTCGATGTCTCGGACACGCTCACCCCCGGTCGCTTCCCGCAGCTCATCGTGAGCGCGGGGCCCGTCTCGATCGAACCGACCGGGCCGCAGGCGCAGCGGGTAACCGTAGCATGCAACGTGGACATCGGAGTTCAGGCCGCCAATCCGGCGGCACGGGAGACGGTGCTCGCTCGCTATATGGATGCGCTCGTCGACGCCATCGGCGAGAACGAGACGATCGGAGGGCTGGTGCTGTCGTCCTCGCTCGACGAGCTCGACAAGGATGCAATCCCGGCAGACGGGCGCGGCTTCGTGGTCGCGACTATTCGGCTGTCGGATGAAGTTACGACGTAAGGAGGCTTGAAATGCCTAGCACGAATGCAGTCAAGATCACCGCGGGCAAAGAGACCACGGTAGGCACGGCGGCCACGCGGACGGCAGTGCTCCCCATTTCGGAGCCTGGATCGCTCGACCGCAAAATCGAGAGCGCCGCGGATCCGATCATCATCGGACGCAACATGCTAGCCGGCGAATACGCCGTGCGCGGCAACGTGGGCGGAGGCGTACCTATCACGCCGCGCGCTTGCGCCGGCATGGGACTAATCCTCAAGTCGGCGCTCGGCGTCGAGATGGCCGCTCCGCCGCAGGTCCTCGGGGCGATCCGCATCAAGTACACCGGGGATTCCGCGTCCTGCAAGATCGAGCTGAGCGGAACGGCGGATACGATCACCTCGAAGATCGGCGCCCTCGGGGCTGAGGCCGTGGACTCGGCGTTCGGCACTGCTGGCGTCATCTCGCTGGCGGCGACCGCCAATGACACGATCGCGGAGCTCGTGGCGTTGATCGACAGCTACGACGACTACTCCTGCGAGCTGGTATTCGGTACCGGCACCGCGACTATCGATTCGGTCATTACCACCGCGAGCATGCAGGCCAAGGGCAAGGACGCCTTCGTCGTGCTGACCGGAGCCGCGACCGGCGTCTACGCGCACCGCTTCCAGCCGGACGAGAGCTATACCAACGGCGAGCCGACGCCGCGCCCGACCCTGACCGTGCAGCTCGACGGCTTCGGCAGCAACTACGTGCAGACCGGCCATGTCGTCGACCAGCTATCGCTGTCCGGAGCGCTCAAGGACTTCCTTAAGGGCGACATCACCCTGATGGGTATGAGCGAGACGAGCGGCGAAACGGCAAGCGCGCTGGCGATGGAAGACGCGGCGCCGCTCAACTTCGCCGATGCGCTTACCGTCATCGATGGCGCGGACTATGCGTATGTCCGCGACATGTCGGCCAAGATCGCGAACGCCCACCGCGATGACGGCTACGCGCAGGGATCGATCGACCGGGCCTACCACCAGCGCGGGACGTTCTCCTGCGACGGCGAACTGACGATCAGGCTGGACGCAACCGCGCTGGCCATCCGAGCGAAGGTACTGTCCGGGGCTCGTGGCTCGCTGCTCTTCGTGTTCAAGGGCAAGGCGCTCGGAACCGCCGGGGCATGCGAGGCTATGGTCATCGAGGTGCCGTACGCTCGCTTCTCGAGCTCGGAGCGAGCCGCCAACTCCGGCCAGTTCGACATGAAGGTCAGCTGGAAGGCGCTGTCTCCTCTCGGCACGCAGTACGACGCGCCGTTGACGGTGTGGCTCTTCACCGACGACTCGGCGGTGTACTGATGGCTAAGGTCAACTGGCGTGCCGCGTCGAATCGCCGCGTGATAGGCGACTGGGTAGATATCAAGAGCCTCGGAGAGATCGCGGCTCGCATCAAGCCGCGCAAGTACAGCCAGACCGGAGCGGACGATATCAACGCATGGGCGGTTCAGCGTCAGGCGCGCATGAAGCGCGAATCGGTCAAGGCCCTCATCGAAAAGAAGGATGGCGACTCGATACGCGACGACGCGGTTCTCGACGTGCTGGCGAACGCCGACCCCGAGCTCCTGAAGCAGGCGCATTACATGGGCCTTATCCTGAAGCATGGGGTCGCCGAGTACGAGTTCGGTGACGAGGCCGGCGCGCCGGATGACGACTGGATCGAGGCCGTCCTGAACGACGTCGAGCTGGCTGGAGAAATCCTGAGCATAGTCCGGGGGTTCAATAGCCCTTTAGCGAGATCGACGTCCGGCATATCCGAGACGTCACAGGGTGGGCCTTCAAAGGAGTAGCGTACACGGAAGACGCGGAGCCGTTCCCTGACGGGGACGACCCGTATGCGATGCAAGAGGCATGGCGGCCATGGGTAGTCGAGTGCGTAGACATGATCGACGGCAAGGGAACGCAGCGCCATTGGAAATACCACGGGGCATACGCGGATCAACCAGCCGTGGACCTCGTGATCTACCGGGTTATCCGGTCACGGTGGGTTGAGCTAGTGAACGAAAAGATCGAGGCGGAGTCGAAACTATGAGCACGGTATCGGTCGAGATTAAAGGCAAGGAAGACGTCTCAACCGCCGCGAAGAAAGCGGCCACGGGCCTGCGCGAGGTCGGCTCGAGTGCGACGAGCCTTGCCTCGTCGTTCGCTCCGGTAGCTATAGCTGGTGCCGCAGTAATAGGAGCGATCCGCGAGATTGCACAGACCGTCGACGAGTGCGTCGTCGCGTTCGCCGAGAACGAACGTGCCTCGCTCGCGTTTAACGCGGCCATCGGCCAGTCCGGGAACATCACGATGGCCGCGGCCAGCGCGCTCACCCAGTTCGCGAATGAGATCGCGGCTATGACCGGCGAGACCGGCGCTTCGGTACAGTCGATGGAGACGCTGCTGATTTCGAGCGGTCGCACCGAGGTCGAGGTAAGGAAGCTGATCGAGGCCGCGGTCGACATGAGCGCGGCGACTGGCAAGGATCTCCGTAGCTCTGTCGAACAGCTCAATAAGACCTTCGGCGGCACGGCCGGCGAGCTCGGCGAGATCATCCCCGAGATGAAGAGCCTCACGAAAGAGCAGCTCCTCGCCGGCGAGGCGGTCGACCTCATCGCGGGCAAGTATGATGGTCTCGGCGAGGCGCTTGCCAACTCTGTAGACGTCGGGCTCAAGAACTACAAGAACGCCGTGACCGACCTGAAGGCCGAGCTCGGCGGGCTGATTAGCCAAGGCCTCTCCCCGCTACGCGCCTGGCTTACGGACATCATCAGGCAGTGGGGCGAGGCCGCGGGGGCCGCGCGGAACTACACGTCGGCTATGCTTAAAGCCAAGAGCGGCGCGGGGCTCGACTCCTTTACGGAGCAAGAGCTTGTCGCCCTCAATAAGGCGAAGCTGGAATTCATCGAGCAGCGCAAGGGCGTACTCCTTCAGCTCAAGGAGGGCTCAGTTGACTTCAAGACGGTCACGAAGCAGATAGAGGATGCCGTAGCTGATCAGCAGTTAATTGCCACCGAGCTAAAGAACCTGGCGTCCACGCGTCACTATGCTGGCTACTTGCCTGCTGAGGCGCCTGCGGTTCCATCAGCATCCGGGTCGTCCTCGAGCTCTAGCGGCGGCTCTGGTGACGACGGGGCCGATGCGATGGCTGAGCGGTTGGCCCTGAAGCTAGGGCTGTATACCGGGGCAAGCGATCGGGTACGCGGAGGGTCTGGTGGTATCGCTACGACTGACGAAATGGTATCGCGCGGCGGCGACTCGATGCTGTTCGGCGGTGGACTCGCGGGGCTCGACGACGTCTTCGGGCCGCTCATTGGTCTGCTCGGCGACTTCGCTGGCTCGATGGGTATGGTCCAGGCACTCCTCGACCCTATCGGCACAATCCTCTCGGGCGTCATGGACATTCTCGGGCCGCTCATCGAGACGCTCCTGACCCCGCTGGTCGGAATCTTCAGGATCCTCGGCCAGACCCTGGGCCGCATCATCGCGCCGCTCTTCGAGATGCTAGGCCCGATCATCAAGGGAATCGCCGAGGTCTTCGTGTGGCTCTATAACAAGGTGCTCCGCCCGATCGGCAACGGCATCATCACTCTGTTCAACGTGGTCGCCAACATGGTGTTGGGGATCTGGAACGGCATCGTCGCGGCGATCAACGCAGCGCTCGGCTGGGCCGGCGTAAACCTGTCGTACGCGTCGTACCGATCGCTCGACCAGGGTAGCCTCTCGGAGATCAGCGTAGGCGACCTGTCTGCGGCGGGCTCAGCGAGTTCGTCGTCCACGACCGGGGCGAACGCCTCGTACACGCAGGCGCGCGACATCACCGTCAACGTGAGCGTGACCACCTCGGCCCTCGTCGGCGACGACGGGATCCGCGAGTTCAGCTTGATGATCTGGCGCGAGATCAAGAGCGCCGGCGTACTGGGGGCGGCCTGATGGCGTATCAGCTCTGGCTAGACTTCGGCGCAGGGTTCGTCGAATACACGGACTCGCTGTACGGACGCTTCCCGATGCGCCGACAGCGAGCGATCTACAACGAACTCAAGCCGGTCATCTCGACCTGCAAATTCTCGCTGATCAGGAACACCGCGCTTGTAACGCAGCTCCTGACCACGAGCGCGGACATCCCGATCAGGATCCTCGACGGCGAGACCCCGTACTTCGTCGGCTACGTGCGGCCGACTGTCAAGGCAACGATCGACGGATCGCGCGGCCTCGAGGCGATCGAGATCGAGGCTGTCGACCTCTGGTACAAGCTCGACCGCACTGTCGGAACGACGCGCACGATAAATGGCTGGGCCGTATCGAACCCGAGCAACAAGGCCGCGTCGCTCCTGCATCAGATCTTCTACGATGCCGGCATAGCCGACTCGGAGCTGTCGCTCGCCGCCGTGACTGCGACGGTACCGTCGATCACGCTGACCGCCGGGAGCGGCACGTATCGCTCCATCGTCGAGCAGATCCTCGCGGAGGCCGGCTACTCAGCGCGCGTGAGCGCGGCCGGCGTCGTGTCGCTGTACGACCTGGGGCCCGCGACCATCACCCCGGCGCTCACGCTGTCGTCGGGACCGAGCGGCAATCTCGCAGCTGGCTACAAGCTCGAGCGTAAAGAGGCGACCGCCGAGGCAGTCGACGTCGAGTACTACGTCACGAAGGCGCTGTCCGGGGCCATGCTCTTCGAAGACACGACCGGGGCGACGGCGGGCCTCGACGCGTCGATCCCGGTACCGGCCGGCACGTACTACCCCGACGGCGCAGCCTCCGGGAAGTCGGTTAAGGCGGCGATGCGTATCGATGGGTACGACCTCGTCTCCGCGAGTGGCGTGACATCAGATATCGTCTTTAACGGCGATCTGACGATTCAGGAGTTCGCAGCCGAAGGCAAGAATATCCTCATGCGGCTGTACTCCGCGTCCGGGGCGGTGATCACCCGGCTACGGGGATACGGCGACGCCATCGTCAAGGGCGACCTGCGCCGTGTCGTACGCGAGAACGTGGCCAGCACGACGAAGCGCGAGAAGGTGGAGTTCAAGTACCTTGCCGACGACACGAGCGCGGCCCGGGTCGCCAGGATCCGCGCGCTGCGGCACCTCCACGGCGCGTATCGCTGGTCGCTGACGTCGACCGAGCTGAGCCTGACACCAGGCGACTACGTGTCGCTGAACGAGGCCGCGGTACTCGGCGCGTCGACGACGCTTCGCATCGTGTCGGTGGTCGACGGCCCAGACCCGAAGACCATCAGCGTCGAAGCCGAGGGAGTCGCCGAGTACACCGCTGACGCGGTGGCCACTGAGACCGAGACGAATCAGCCGCCGAGCCCGAGCCCTGCGGCCGAGGCCCGCGAGGCGGCTATGAAGTCCGCTATCGAGCTTGCCCAGAAGACCCTTACCCTCTCCGCCCCCTCTATCTCCCGCTCCCGCGCTGACGCCCTCTCCCCCGCGTCGATCACCGCGTCCGGGCTCAACGCCGACGGCACCGCATACGCCGGGCGCTTGATCCTCGCGCTGTCGCACGACGGCTCGACCTGGTCCACGGTCTACACCTCGAGCTCTGACGAATCCAGCCACGAGTACACCGTGCCAGCGACCATCGAGATCGAGAGCGTCGTGTACTACGTCATGGCCGTGCGCGCGAGCCTGTACGCGGCAGGCGGGACTACGACGCTCCTCCGCGAGGTGACGGTGCCGGTGGCGCTCGACTCATCGGCGAGCGCGATCTACTGGGGGGCTCTAACTTCAGCGCCAACCGCCGGGCACATTGCGGGAGATTACTACTGGGACAACAACGACACGGGAATCGGCACCGGAGGAACGCCACGCGTCTACACCGGTAGCGAGTGGGTCGAGTACATGTCAT
Organism: uncultured Methanolinea sp.; assembly: GCA_964452625.1. Taxonomy (GTDB): domain Archaea; phylum Halobacteriota; class Methanomicrobia; order Methanomicrobiales; family Methanospirillaceae; genus Methanolinea_A. The sequence goes on along the minus strand of CAYVMJ010000014.1, from coordinate 11,784 downwards.
CGATGGCCGGGTACCAGAACGCGATGGTCACGATGCTTCCCGACATGGGCGCGTGGGCGACCGAGCAGGGCGAGACTGTGGCGGCCGCGTCCGCGATTTTCAATAAGCTCGTCACCGCCGATGCGTTCATCGGCAACCTTTTCACGCAGTATATCACGGTCGGGGCCGGGGGAAGGATTCGTTATGAAACAGGCGCTGGAGTTCAGAAACGCTGCGTGCAGCTTGCGGACGATAAAATTGATTTTCTTGATACTCCTGATACCACTCCTGCAAGTCCTGAAGTCCTGCGAGCTAGGATCGGACGGCTTGGGGTAGGTGGTGCTATCCTTATTGATGGCGAGTTTGAGGCTCCGATTAAGTCGTCGTGGGGGGCTGAACGAGTAGTTAATGCTGCTAACTCCAATTACCCTACATATATTCAGCTAGTCTCTGGCGAACTCAGGATTGCATACAGAAAGTACATTGGCGGCGACCTTGTCGAGCGAGTATGGGGCGGCACAAGCTGGGGGGCTGAGCAAGTAGTTAATGCTGCTAACTCCAATTACCCTGCGTACATCCAGCTAGTCTCTGGCGAACTTAGGATTGCATATCAAAG
>CAYVMJ010000014.1:0-11089 GCA_964452625.1 uncultured Methanolinea sp. | reverse complement strand
TGTCGAGCGAGTATGGGGCGGCACAAGCTGGGGGGCTGAGCAAGTAGTTAGTGCCACTAATTCCTATTACCCTACATATATTCAGCTAGTCTCTGGCGAACTTAGGATTGCATACAGAAGGTACAGTGACGGCTACCTTGTCGAACGCACTCTCCAACGCTACGCCCGCGTCGGCGCTGGCATCATCGAGTCGGGCTATGTCTCTGGGCGCGGCTGGTACGTTAAGTACGGTGATGGGACGATGGAGCAATGGGGATCATTCGATGGCGGATTCAATACCCTAACGATACAGAACACCAACATAGGGACGTATGGTTGGTCGTTTTATTCAAGCGCGTACACGGCTCAACCTAATAGAGACCTACCTACACCGTTCTATGACACGGGCTATTCAATCGTTGCACAACAGGGTAGCGGCTATGCATTTCCAGTGGCAACTCCATACGATGTAGCCCAGTTCAGGCTGACGCTTGTTGCATCTGTCGCGAATGTTGGAGCGGCGCATATTTACTGGATAGCAAGAGGGAGGTGGAAGGCATGAAACTAAAATACGGCCCCCGTCTCTGGAACCCCAACGCCGCGCATCACTTCCCTGGAGCGAACCCCGACACCGTGATCGAAGTCATTGACGAGAATACGCTCCGCGTCGATGGCGAGCTGTACGAGTTCCCGGCCGACGGTGTGACCTGCGATGACATCCGCGAGCAGACCGGCGGCGTAATCGAGGAGGCGCACCGCGACGCTGACGGGGTTCTGTGCGTAACCGTCCGTCGCTTCTTTTCCACGCCGGGTGGCGAGCGCGCATGGTACAGCGAGGACTATGTGGAGGTTCTCCCGTGCGCATCGTGATGCAGACCCAAGCCCAGTTAGACGCGGCGGCCAGCGCTCAGGCCATCGAGGCCGAGCGTGCCGCGATCCTCGCCGAGCTGGACGCGCTGGACAAGCGCTCGGCCCGCGCACTCCGCGCCGTGGTCGCGGGGACAGCAACCGAAGAGGACAAGGCCAAGCTGACCGAGATAGAGACCGAGGCAGTGAGCAAGCGGGCCCGGCTCGCGGAACTGAAGGGGTAGCACCATGGACAAGGAACTGCTCAAGATCATCATCATCGCTGCCGTCGTCCTTGCCATGGGAACGCCGACGCTCATGCTCGCCTTCCGTGGTCGCCTCGCCGGTATCACCGCGGGGAAGGACGGCGTCAAGCTCGACCTCGTCACGCGCATCGACACCCGCGACGAGGCGAAGCACTACATGGACGAACGGATTAAGGAGATCGACGACGACCTGAAAACCGAGACGCGGGACATCACCCAGGCGCTCGGCCGCCCGATCCGGCGCGCGCTCTCCGGCTCCGGACTCTGCACGCCGGCGCTCAACTCGGCGGCCCAGGAGCTCCGCGGCCCGGTCTACCATGCCGTCAATGAGAACGACTTCAAGCACCGCCTCGCGCTGCACAGCCGGCAGACGTACCTCGATGGGAAGCTCGCCGCGCTCGCTGACGAGTACGCCCAGCTCGTCGAGGACGTGTCCGGCGACCCCTGCGCGGCGGGGCCATCGGCGACAATCACGTTCCCGACCTGGAGCCAGCTCGAGCCGTCCATGGCGCGGATGCTCGCGACCTGGGGCCAGGAGATCGCGGAGGCCGTAATCAAGGCCTGCCGCAGGAAGATAGCCGTGTATGCCGAGTACCGGCTCCAGTTCGCGGCCGCCGGCGACGAGCGATACGTCAAGGTCGTCGACGAGTGCACGGAAAAAAATCGCGGCTATATCGCCGCCCTCGGAGGTGACGCATGACCGCCCGACCGAACATCGAGATTATCCGCGATAAGCGGAGCTTCGACTTCAACCCCGCGACGCTGTCGCCGGTCTACCTGGACACGATCCGGATCCTACACGGTCCCGCGACCATCTATGCCGGTCGCTGTCAGTCCGTCGCGATCCACTCGTCCTGTACCTGGCGCGAGAGCTTGGCACCTGGACGCTTCCGCGTTCGCCTCTTCCAGGACCGGCGAGCCTATGCGAATCCGGTACATGAGATCATCGACGCGGTAGACCTCGAGGGCGAGGCCATCGACGAGCACGCCATGCAGATGGACGCCGATTCCGGTCTGCAGGGCCGGTACCTGATCCACGACGACTACAACCCGACGACGGGCCAGGCGTACCGGGCGCCGTGGTCGGCCGCGTGCATCATGCTGCCATACCTACGGTATCGCGAATTCAACGCTGCGCTACGGGCCCTCGGGCTGTTACCGGGGGACGAGGTCGAGGCCGAGCTCCGGGAGAAGGAGGTATGAGGTGTCGCGACGATCTATCCTCGCGCTGGTGGCTGCTGGCGCTCTTGGGCTTGGTCTTGCTCTTTGCGGCGCGTACCGTATCGGCGCAAGAGAGCGAGCTGTCGACGACCGAGGAGCCGACCTTATCGACCGTAGCGAGCACCTTGCGGTCCTCGTCAGCCGAGCTCGTGCAGAGGCTGGACGAGCGGAGGAAGCAAGCCGACGAGCTGTCGCAGAGTGGGACGAGTATCGGCGAGCAGTTGAGCGGCGCGATGCAGAGCGACGAGCTGAGTACGAGCGCCTTGGCCGCGCAGTCGGCGAACACGTCGCAGGCCTTGGCCGACTCCGTGACGGCCTCGACGGCGACTACGAGCTCGCTGTCCGATGCCTCGGCCTCGTCGACGTCCTTGTCGAAGGACTTGCCCGACTACGTGACGCGGATGACGCGGTCCCGTGACATCTGGAGGACGGCCGCCCTCGTCGCTGGGGGCGTCGCCGCCGTCGAGACCGTCCTGATCATCCTGTCATTTTTACTCTGAAATCCTGCCCCCTGCCGCCCGAGTGTCACCTAGTACGATGGGGAGAGGCCCGGCTCCAGCCGGATGCGGTTCAAGGCCGCGAGGGGGGGCCACTCCAAGAACTGTTACCGAGGATCCGAACGTCGCCCTCTGTAACCCGATCGTCGCCCCTGGGAACCCCGGCTCCTGGAGCTTTCGGTATAGCTTAGCCCACGACGCGAGGATCTCGCGGTCGGTCACCTCGCGGCCGGCGCCGAGGCCATGAAGCCAGTCGCGGAACTCGCCGAATGACGATACCTCGATAGTCTGCTCAGGAGGATTATCAGCGTTCCGACCGACCTTGAATCGTATAGTCATGCCGACGCCGTTCCGGGATCATCGACTTCCGCATGTATCTCCTCGATCGTCGCTTCGCCCATCATCAGGCGGAGAAGCGCCCAAGCGGCCCAGGGCATAGTGCGATAGCTTGCACTGTCGCGCGGGGAGGTCCACCGCCTCGCCGCGCGCGCGTCGACCCCGACGAGAGCGCCAGCCCTGGCGACGGTGAGCTCGTGTCCGCGGATCCATTCGCGGAGCTCTTCCGGAGACGGTACATTATACATACGCATTCCCAGCAACAGCCTCTATAACGTAGACGCGTTCCTCGATCCGGCGCCCGAGGGCGTCGAGTGAGCCCAGCGTAGCCTCGGTCTCGATGTATTGGACGCCCGCCTCGAGGATCTTCTCATACGCGGCCTGACGCTTGGCTATTACAGCCTCGAGCCCGAGCCGCTCGCCATTCTCTACGGTCCTAACGATATAGCGCATTATAGTCCTCCATGGTCTTGAGGGGGCCCCCGAAGGGGCCCGGGCGATTACACGAAGTAGGCTTCGTGATCCTTCCGGATCATGACCGCTTCCTGATGAAGCTCGGCCTTGATCCTGGCGGCCAGGTTCCAGACCAGCTCGTCGTTCGGCTGCTCGTAGCTGGCTTCGATCCTGTAGACCGTCTCTTCGATGAGCTCGCCGGACTCGGCCACGTAGCCGCCCATGCCAGCGACTTCGGTGTAGCCGCCGAATGACTGCGCCAGCGCCTTTTTGACTGCGATCCTGACGGACAGGACCAGGTCGGCCGGCGCCGGCACGTTATAGATCGTGGTCGGTACGGTCAGAAGGTAGTAGTGATTCATCGCGCATCTCCTGGTAGGAGGGGTGCCCATGCCATACGGCCGGGCTTGCGCCGCCTCTCGGCGACAGGATTAGTATAGGGCCGATGGCCCTATTTTGTCAAGTATAAAATACTAAAAGGGGTTTCAGGCAGCATACTGCCTGAAACCCCCGACTTGCGCCCATCTGTGGCCGCAAAAATTGCGCTTAATATCGTAGATAGAAGGTATGTACATGCTATACATAGCCGCCGGATACTCGAGCATATTCCCAGGGGATGACCGGCCTTGCGTAAGTTATTACTACGCAAGGCTTTATTTTTATACTACCCGAAACGCTACCCGAAACGCCCAAACTATCCTATAATAAGAGCATGGCAAGACCTCCAAAGGATATCCGGCACAAGATCGATCCGCGCACGGGCCGCATCATGATCGGCTACATCGAGGAACCGGGGCGCTGGCATCAGTCCCCGGAGCACGACCTCGACAAGGCGATCGCGTGGGCCAAGCGCAACCGGGGCCAACTCCTCGCGGCCGCGGCCCCCGGGCTGACCCTCGCCCCGCTGATCCGCGACATGTTCGCCCCGGGCTCGGACTGGCGCCGCCGGCAGGCTGACAAGGGCCGCATCGTCATTGACAAAACCTACATGAACCGCGACGGCCACGTCCGCAACTACCTGATACCACTATTCGGCAAAGACGACCCCCGCGCCATGACGCGCCGCTACATCGACGACCGTCTCCTCGAGGCCGCACGCGGCGAACTGCCGGCCGGCGAGAAGCCGGCGAAGGGCAAGGCCGCCCGCGGGAAACCGCCGGCGCCCGGGACCATGGCGAAGATCGCGAAGACGCTCGGCATCTGCCTCGACGACCTGGTCGACCGCGGCATCATCCCTTCGAACCCGATGGAGGGGATGGCGCCCTACTCCCGCGCCGTGCAGCACCCCCGCGAGGACGTGCCGACCGCGGCCCTCGACCAGCTCTACCCCGCCAGCCACGGCGCGATGATGCGGATTTGGGGCGGGACAATGTGGGTCGCCTGCATGTGCGTCCTGCACGACACGGGCATGCGGCCGGGCGAACTCCGCGCCCTCCTCTGGGGGCAGATCGACTGGACGCGCCGCGGCGTCGTGGTCCGAAAGGGCATCGAATCAGGGACCAAGGCCAAGCGCAAGGGGACGAAGACCGGCATCGTCCGAGCTGCGTTCCTCTCGGACCGCACGCTCCAGGAGCTACGGATCTGGCGCGAGGAGACGCGCTATGCGGGCGACGAGGATTTCATCTTCAAGCTGGAGGACGCCGCCCCGGTGACCGGCGAGGGCATCATCAAAGCCTTCAGAGCCGGCGTCAGGGCCGCGGGCTTCGACCACCCCGAATGGACCCCGTACTGGCTACGGCACAGCTTCATTACGCACAATCTCGACGTGCTGACCGACCACGAGATCGAGACCCTGGCCGGGCATACCTCGGCCGTCACGAACGCTATCTACCGGCACCCGAGCGACGAGGTTGTGCTCGAACGCGCCGGGAAGATCCAGCGGAAGCTCGAGAAGAAGTGGGAACGAGAGCCCTAGTCCTGGATCGCTGTCAGCACCCCGTTGTCGAAATAGTAGTAGCGCGTCTTCCCGTAGCTCGATCGATACACCCACTGTTCGCTCACCACGCCGTCGAGTACGGTGCGGTTCACCTCGGTCGGGCGAGGCATTGAATTCTGGAACTGGTGCATGGTCATCCCAATCCGGATCGGGCCTGCCGCGTCCTCAGGATGCAGCTGACCCCATTGGCGCCAGAGCTCGTTGGCGTTTAGGCTCCCATCGAAATACGAAAACCCCCATCCGCCAGCGGTTGCGATGACTCCGGCATAGTACGGAATCTCCAGCCCTGGGATCGGAAGGCTGTCGTCCTGCTGCGACAGAATCAGCATGGTCATCCCACCATACGTAACACCCGCGACGATGGCCGCCTTCAGGTATTCCTTGTTAAGCACCTGAGGCAGTGCCGGCATGATAGCGGCCACGCGTACTGTCCGCGCCTTGACGGGCCGTGTGCTACTCTCATCTAGCTGACGCGTTGTCATGCAACTTCCGAGTAAGAGCGCGACAATTACTACGCCAAGAATCCTTTTCATCCCCCCACCTGCCTTTCCTTGATCATGGTACTATATACGACGCATGATCTCGTCTACGCGAGCCCATGCAGACTATAGCGAGCGCTCCCGGTAGGGTCGCCTCGACCGGGAGAGTATGGACATCGACAGGCTCCGCGCCGCATTGCTCGCGCAGCTGGCCCTGGCTGCCGACGATATCCGGCGCTCCAGGGACGACGGTGACGAGCACGAGGCGGAGCTCGCCGAGGTCGAGCGTGACACGCTCCTCCGCGTGATCGCGCTCATCGACGGAGACTTGGACGGATACTCCTCTGAGCCCTAGCCTCGCCGCGGTAGTAATCGCCCAGGAGCCGCCAGGCCTGCCGGCCTAGGACGTCCTCGACAGGCACCCGGGAAAGTCTAGCGGCCATCGCGGCCGCCTCGTACGTCGACGCGTCGAGCTCTATGTAGACCGACGCGGACCCTTCGGATAGGAGCCGGCGCAGTACGCGCTGGCGCGGAAACGGTATGATTACTTTTTGCATGATTCATACTCATGGCGTCACGCCTTCTTTTCTTCGTCCTCCAGGGTTCTTCCCGGTACATGGCCGGGCGGTTTGATCCCCCGGAGCGACGGGTCACGGGGCGCCGGTGTCCTCGGCGTAGGCGTAGGCGTATTGGTGGCGGCCTGCTCAGCCAGCCCGCGGGCGAGTGTGGCCACGGAATTCAGGCCGTGGTCGTCGAGGAGGAGTAGGTCCTCGACCATGTCGGCAACGCGGGGCGGCAGGCCATAGCGGGCCTTGCGCTCTCCGGTCATCAGGTATTCGACGGTGGTACCTACATACTGTGCGATCTTGAACGCCATGTCGACCTTGGGATAATCGCCTCTGGATTTCCACGAGCCGAAGTTGCCAACCGTGAAGCCAAACTCCATAGCAACACCCTTGCGGGTCTTCCCTGCGGCGCTTATGGCTTCATCCATCCGGCTCCAGAAATCCATACATATAATATCGTCAAAAATCGATGCAATTGCATTCTTTTTCACTTGACAAATATGCTTAGGCATCCGATAGTGTCGTTATGGAATGCATACGCATCAAGCCAGCCAGAATTCCGGTTTACCTGCAGTTCTCCGAAGAAGAAGCCGCGCGCTTCAAGAGCTTCCTCAAGGCCACGGGTCGCAAAGCCGGTCCCTGGATGCGGACGCTGGCTATCAAGGCTATGGACGAGGAACAGTCTCGCGATGGCCTGCGTGAGCTGGCCAAGGCTGAGAGCGGAGGGGCGGCATGATCCCCGCCATCCAGGGCGATCGTCGCATGACGGTCCGCGAAACCGCTGAAGCTCTCGGCGTAGATCGCTCGACGGTTACCCGCTGGCTCGAGCGCCTGTTCCCCTCAGCCGTAGCGAATGGTCAGACGACCTACCTCGACGAGGTCATGGTCACGGCCATTAAGCAGGCTATCGGAACCGGCCGGAACGACCTGTGCAACGTCGCACAGGTACGGAGCGCCACGACCTCGCTCGAGATCGAGGAGATGACGCTCAAGGTCATCGCCTATCACAAGGCGCAGGCCGACCGCCTCCGCGCCGAGCTCACGGCCGTCGCGCCGAGGATCGCCGCCGCCGATGCGCTTATGGCCTCGCCGTCCACCATGTCAATAACGAACGCCGCCAAGCACTTCGGGCGCCATCCGAAGGCCGAGGTTTTCCCCTACCTCCGCGCGGCTGGATACCTGACCCGCGACGACCTGCCGACCCAGGATGCCATCGATGCCGGATACCTCGTGCTCCGCGAGGCCCGTTGTCCCGACGGCGCGGTGCGGAAACAGGCGATGGTGCTGGTATCTCAGCTCGATACGTGGCGTATCCGCGTTATCCCGCAGATAGACCGCTGGCTCAAGAAGGAGGCCTGACCTATGACCGTCTCCGAGTACACCACCCTGATCGAGCTCGTCCATGAGGGCGCCCAGGCTCGCGCCGCCATGGGTGACGGCAAGGCCGAGACCCTGCCTGCTCGCCTGATCGCAGGGCTCATGTCCTGTGGCCGCGCCCGGGACATCCTCAAGATCAAGGCCGCGGCAGACAACGTCTACGGCCAGCCTAACCGCGCCGAGGCCTCCCTCGAGCCGCGCAAGCTCAAGAGCGAGGTGACGGCATGAAGACCACCCACACCTACCCCGGGAACCCGGAGACCGCGCGCCGCGTCCAGGACGAAGTCGCCCGCACAACCGGCGACCCGCTCCCGCGCCATACCGCAGAGCCGGCCGCGTACATAGCTGCCCTGGAAGCATCCAAGGAGGCCCGCCTGTGACCCGGCCCGAGCCTACCGATATCGTTGGCACGCTCGCCTACCTCGCGGACCAGATCGACGCGATCCGGCACGAGCAGGACGAGACCCGCTACGCCCAGACGGACGCGGCGCGCCGGCTCGGCCTGAACCAGTCGCACTGCTGGGGCAAGCCCTGGCGGATCCCGACCTTCGGTCTCGAGTACGACGGTATGTATCCGCTCACACAGTGGCGGGCGTGGCTCGAGCGGCCCGAGGCTGAGCGCCGCGCGGAGTGGGACGCGCTGCCTCTCAAGGATCGCTCCGCTGCCCGCGGGCTCGCTCAGGTCGAGGCCAAGGCCTCGCGGAGGTCGGCATGAGCACCCCCGAGGGCCTCGTCGTCAAGGAGATCATGAATTACCTAGCCATCCGTAAGGTCTACGCCTGGCGCAACAACACGGGCGCCATCAAAGCGCAGGGCCAGCACGGCGACCGCTTCCTACGGTTCGGCAAGGTTGGGTCGTCCGACATCCTCGGCGTCCTCGACGACGGCCGCTTCCTGGCCATCGAGTGCAAGGCGCCGAAGGGGCGCCTGTCTGATCCGCAGCGCGTGTTTCTGTCCAACGTATCGCGGCGCGGTGGGGTCGCCATCGTAGCCCGGTCGGCCGAGGAAGTCGAGCGGGCGCTATTCCATCCGAGCACCTGGATTCTCCAGAGGAGGGAAGCGCAATGACTATCTGCAAGTTCCAGAACGGCACGAAGGACTATGCCATCGCCGTTACCTACACAACGCACCTCGAGGAGCATAGGTGCCAGTCGGACGACCTCCCGGAGTCGGAGCTCTACTTGCACGCCGCGAGCGTCGTGCACCTGGCCGTCGAGCTCTTCGGCCTCAAGGGCCTCAGGGCCGAGCTCAAGGATATCGTATTCTCGAGCGGCCAGCACGGCTCGTCGACGCGCATCTCGCTCCGGGTTCCGACGGCCATCGGCGAGGACGCCCGCATGGCACTGCCCGCCGTATTGCGAGCCGACATAGAGAACGCCGAGACCCACGAAGTTGACCCGCTCGAGCCGCGCAACGCCTACAACCTCGCCGTCAACCTCCTCGAAGCCTCCATCACTGCCTATGTCCAGGGACGCCGTCAGCAGATGGTGTTCGACTTCAACGCCGAGACAGCGCGAACTCTGCAGGATGGCGTTGACGAGCTTATCGCTACGGGTGCCAGGCTCTCGTCGATGGAGTCCTTCGATGACGATGACGACCAGCCCGGCGTAGAGATCCCATTCGCCAGGGAGTACGCATCGTCCGGGGCACAGGCATGAGCGGCCCCCGCGTTGAGTTCCGCCCGACGAGCGTCGAGCAGTCCGATGAACTCGTAGCCTACGCCGAGGTCAAGGGCCACAAGAACGTTAGCGCCTACGCTCTCTACGCGGCCGTGACCATGATGGGAAAAAACCCGCTTACAGACGTTCAGCGGGCTAAGGCCGACGAGATCATCAAGGTACGCCAGAAAGCCCGTCAGCGGTACAGCTGACGCGAACCAGGGCATATAGAAAGGAGAGCACAGGGTGTTCTTCCCGACCTGTACCGCCGTAGTCATAGGCCCAACCGTATCCACCGCTATCGCGGCGGTCGTCGGCTACTGCGACATGGCTACCAACCGGCCCGAGGCGCTGGCCCTCGGCGCGCTGGACGACTATGCGGCATGCCAGCGACCGTGCGCAGGGTTCGAGGCCCTGGTCTGCACCGCGGAATGCCCGCACCGTCCCGCACGGGGTCATCGGATACATCGCCGAATCGCGCGGAAGCTGACATGGGTCTAGGGCGCGGGCGGACCGGTCCCGTCAGGTCGAGGTTGCATCGGGAGCCGTCAGCATCGGCTCGTCACCATAGGCATTAATCAACGTAAGAGGGGTGATCACTCTCTCGCGGCCCGGCGCGATATCCGGGAGCCTGCATCCGTAGCTCAGTTGGTAGAGCAGCCGATTCGTAATCGGCAGGTCGTCGGTTCGATTCCGGGCCGGGTGCTAACCCCCGAACGGGGCGCCCTGCGGGGTCGATGGTCGCGAGATAGGCGCGCGGCTGGCAAGATACCCGCGAAAGTCCAGGAACCAGGGAAGCGCCCGCGCTTGACCACCTGGCTGTCTACCGGCGGGCAGTACACCGGAAGGAGGCCGAGCCTGCGCGCGGCCCAGGGCACGCCACCCCCAGGAAATAAGCGGCGGCAATGGTCCCGGCTAGGGCCCGTTGGCACACGATACGGCTGGCGGGATGAAGGCGAAGCAGGGCATAGGGCCCATGACCGGGAGCGTACGCCCGGCGCCGCTCGGTTCGACTCCGGGCATCCCGAATCCGGCCTTGGCCGCTTGCTGTTCACGCGATGAGCTTCTTGCGCGGGCAGCAGGCAGGGCGGTCATCGGCTGGTTCCTGTCCTATCGCACGTCGACGCGGGCCCCTTGCGCCTGACGCCGGCTAGTGGGGCGAGCGGATACAGCGAGGTGAGTATGAGGGCGATCATCTGCGGCGGCGTCGAGTACCCGACCATCGTGAGGTGTGCGATGGACCGCGAGGTCAGCATCGCGCGCGTCCAGTACGCGTTGCAGGTCACGGGCATGCTCGATGGCTTCCCGATCAGCTACGCGGACCCGGACCCGGTCCGGGGCGAGTGCGTGGCGCCGCGTGTCGTCCATAGCAGTGGCGAGCCGCTCCTGCTGGCTGGCTACTGTACGCACCGGCTCGGCGCATATCTCGGAGGGAGGTACTGATCATGGTGGGATACATCATCGCGAGCGCATTC
>CAYVMJ010000013.1:0-48195 GCA_964452625.1 uncultured Methanolinea sp. | reverse complement strand
ATGACCTCCAGAACCACTGATGTGGGGAATTGTCTTCTTTGTCGATAGTCCGTCGACCAGAAGAGTCACAGTTTTCGATACCACCCTCCGGGATGGTGAACAGACACCCGGTATCTCCTTTCAATTCGAGCAGAAACTTGAGATAGCCCGCCAGCTCTCCGACATCGGAGTCCATGCAATCGAAGCAGGGTTCCCCGCCTCGTCGAAAGGCGAGATGGAGACGGTGAAGGCCATCGCGGATCTCGGCCTTGAATCTGTGGTCTGCGGCCTGGCCCGCTCCAGAAAAGAGGACGTGGATGCCTGTCTCGGCTGCGGGGTTGACATGGTGCACGTGTTCATCCCTACCTCCGAGGTGCAGAGAGTGCACACGATCAAAAAGAGCTGCGAAGAGGTACTCGAAATTACCGGGGAGATCGTCTCCTACGTGCGGGATCACTGCGACTTGTGCATGTTTTCGGCGATGGATGCGACCAGGACCGACCTTGATTACCTCCTGCAGGTTTTCCGCACCGCGGCAGACGCGGGAGCAACCATCCTCAATGTCCCTGATACTGTGGGAGTGTACACACCCACCGCGATGAAAGGTCTGATCACGCACCTGGCTGCTGAAATCAACTGCCCCCTCGACGTGCACTGTCACAATGACTTCGGCCTGGCGGTGGCAAACACCATTACCGCCGTGGAAGCCGGGGCATCCCAGGTGCAGGTGACCGTCAACGGGCTGGGAGAACGGGCAGGCAATGCGGATCTCTCCTCGACGGTAATGATCCTCGAGTCCATCTTCGGGATGCAGACCGGCATCCGGAAGGAGAAACTGGTCGAGACCTCGCGGCTCATCTCCCGCTATTCGGGTATCGCGATCCCCCCCACTTATCCCATCGTGGGGGAGAATGCTTTCTCCCACGAGAGCGGGATCCATTCACACGGGGTGATCGCCTGCGCCGCGACATTCGAGCCCGGCATCATGACGCCCGAGATGGTCGGCCACCGCCGGAAGCTCGCACTCGGAAAGCACGTCGGCAGGCATGCCATCAGGCAGATGCTCGATGAAGTGCATCTTTCACCGAGCGACAGCCAGCTCGACCGTATCGTGGAGAAGATCAAATTCATCTCCGTGAAGGGAAAGCGGGTGACGGATGCAGATCTCTATGAGATAGCCGAGAGCGAGATGGGCCTTGGAAACGGGGGCCGGGTCATCGAGATGGAAGAACTGGCAGTGATGACCGGAAACCATCTTATCCCGACGGCCAGTGTGAAGGCAAAGATTAGCGGGAAAGAGGCCGTCTACAGTGCGACCGGGACAGGGCCCGTGGATGCGGCGTTAAAAGCCGTCCTCGGGATGCTGCCGATGAAGGTCCACCTCAAGGAGTTCAACATCGAGGCCATCTCAGGCGGCTCGGATGCCATCGGCCATGTCACCATTGCGGTTGAGGACGAACACGGCAGGATTTACGATGCCAGCGCATCCGGGGACGATATCGTTCTTGCCTCGGCTGAAGCGATGATCAATGCGCTGAACATCCTGCACCGGCTGGATACGTCGTGAAAAGAGAAAATTAGAGGGGTTTTTTTCAGGCGGCGCCCGGGGATGTCTTCCCCTCGAGTGCCTGCTTGATCTGGGCCTGGAGCTGCTCGAACTTCCCCTGGAGAATGGTCTCCTGTTTCTCAAGAGACTTTATCCGGATCTCAAGGGTCTCGATCTTGTCATTGAGCTTTGCAAGCACGTCTTCCTTCTTCTTCTGCATCATCACTGATCCCACGCTCATGAAGACGGCATTCTCCTCGGGGACCTCCTTCAGTTCCTCGGTGGCGCGCCGGGCTTCCCTGACCGCCATTTCGTACTGGCTCTTCTGGGCTCCGATGGTCTGCATCTGCTGCTGCATCTGCTGCAACTGGGCAATCTGGTTCTGCATTTTGGGGGATATACTGCTCATACTCACTCCTCTCGTATAGGGCAGGCCAGCGCCTGCATCTCGTCTGCTACATGTACCAGGCGCAGCCACATGTTCAGGGCTGCACGAAGGGCTGCCGTGTCCCTGGCTTCCACTTTGAGCACAAGGACTTCCGGCCCGTCCATGAAACATTCTGCCCTGGAGCGGGGGTGCAATTCGGCGGCCATCTCGGGGGACAACGATCGGTACAGCATCTCTGCATGGACACATCGAAACCGGAAGACCGCTTCATGCTCCATTGCCTCTGACACCCTGGCATTCCACCGGTCCTGCAACCTGCTGGTACGGGGGCACTCCCGGCCTTTTATTTGACCTGTTTATATGGGCACGTGCCCTCATAAACCGATTGGTCGGACACAAAGGACTGTATCTTTTCTTGGTTTCATCCGGGACATGAGACCTGCCAGGACACATTCATCCAAGACCCAGATGCACATTGCCCGGGCCACGTGCATGCCCGCGGCATTTTCCAGATTATATTAAAAAGAATCAGGGGACTGAATGCCCATTCAGCGAGCTTTCAGCTCTTTAATTGCTGCTCCCCTCTCCTTGAAGAGGATCCGGTGGCCGCAGTAGGGGCATCGCACGTTGACGTCGATCTCCACCTTCTGCTTGCACCGGGCGCACTTGTAGGCTCCCGCCATGATACGATCACTCCTTCGTTTCCATGGTGCGGTCAATCGCACGCAATGCGATGCGCAGCGCAGGCGTCTGTGGGGTGTATGCTCCTCCGGCAAATTTGAACCCGCACTTGCGGCATGCCCAGATCCCTGTCCCCTGCCTCTTCACTGCGACGGTATCACACCTGGGGCAGCGGTGCGCGGCCCTCGAGATCTTCTCGGTCTCAACGACCCTTTTCCTTATAAACCTGCCATAACGGGGCCCGAAACGTCCTGCGCTCCCGGTCACCCTTCCTTTTGCCTTCTGTTGTCCCCTGCTCATATCCTCATCCCTTTCTCTTGTGTCTTTTATTATTCGCAGTATATCTTCATATACTTAATCGAGGATCTTCACCTCGCCCTGTCCCTTGGTGAGCCTGTTCACCAGGCTGTAGAAATCCCCCTGTATCCCGGCCGGGATTCTGACAAGGCAGATCCAGGATCCGTCCTTCTGCCACTCCTCCCTCTCGATGGTGGCGGCAGTCTGGATCTCCCCGAATGCCCGTGGTGCAAAATCTGCCGGGATCTTCACGGCAATCCTCAGTTCTTCGAATCTTATGGGGAGCAGGGGGCGCAGCGCCTTTACCGTCTCCTTCACCAGTTCATCAAGGTGCTTGTAGAGATCGATATTGACCCTGGCTTCCTCCATCGCCATTTCTATCCTCTGGGGAGGATGAGGCAGGCCGGTCTGGGGATTGATGGCGTTCCTGGCGATGAAGGTGATCACCTGCCTCCTTTTGTCGGCGATCATCTGCTTCCTCTGTTCGGCGGTGAGGTGGATCTCCCCTTTCCGGATGACCCTTGTGGCAATCTCTGTAAAATCGGTGGTCTGGAAAACCTTCATGAGGGCCTCGTCCGACGCTCTGGTCGCCCGGGAGGCATTGGAGAATATGTTGAGGGATGCCACCATGTCCTCCAGTTCGATTTGTTCTCCCTGCCGCACCCTGACTGCCAGGTCGGGATCCACCAGGACCTCGAACTTCTCCCCGTGGCTTTCCAGCCGTGCTGTGACTGCCTTTTCCAGGGGTATCATGGGAAAGTCCCCCTATTATTTTTCGAATTTGTCCACGAAGGTCGCAACCTCTTCCTTGGTCATCTTCCGAAAGACCGGGTTGTCCATCTCGATGATACCGATCTCCACCATATTGACGTCAAACTTGCCCTCGGTGGCATCATGGAGCGCTTTTATGCCGAGCATGATGCTGTCATGGGTCGTCGAATCAAAATCATACTCTTCCTCGAACACCTTCATGACGGCATTTCTACCAATCCCTATACCGGTGGCCTTGTACTCGAGGAGCGTGCCGCTCGGATCGGTCTCAAAGAGCCTCCCCTCCCCATCGCTGATGCCGGCGATCAGGAGCGCGGTCCCGTAAGGCCTCGCGCCCCCGAACTGGGTATAGGTCTGCATGTGGTCCCCCAGTTTTTTTGCGAGGGCCTCGACGTCTATCTGCTCGTCATAGGTGACACGGTTGATCTGGCATTCGATACGGGCCCGGTCCACAAGGGACCTGGCATCCCCTACGAGACCTGATGATGCGACGCCGATATGTTCATCGATCTTGAAGATCTTCTCGATTGACGAGGCTTCAAGGAGACGTGAGCTGATCCGTTTGTCGACGATCAGCACGACGCCCTCCCTGCACTTGATTCCCACCGCCGTCGTCCCTCTCTTTACCGCTTCCCGGGCATATTCGACCTGATAAAGCCGGCCGTCGGGGCTGAAAACTGTAATCGCCCGGTCATACCCCATCTGATATGCTTGTGGCTGCATGGTTACTCCTCCAGATCCTCGCCTGTGAGAAACAATGGTTCCTGGTTTTTAAATCCCTTTTCAAATAAATCAACCTTTGTACCCTGGTACCGGGTAGCGATCCAGGACCGCCCCTGATAGACCACTTCCTGCTCCATTGACGGGGCTCCTCCCTTCATTGTGGCGAGGTGCTGGTGCAGAGAGCGCATGGTACCCGATGTGAGGAGGCTGCGGATCGCTATTCTGTTCTCCTGCACCCGTGTCACCGCTGCCAGTGCCGCAATGACTTCTGCCTCGGTGGACCTGATGCAGCGGACGATAGCAAAGCCCCGTTCGCAGTACACCACCGATACCTGCATCCCTGCCATACCGGTATCGCCGAAGAGGGAGGTCAACGACTCCGCGATTGCATAGTAGAGATCGCGGCCCTCGACACAGTATGCAGGGGGATCCAGCCTCACGAGGATGTACCGGCGTTTTTCCCTCATTGTCGGGGGGCGTGGCTTCATCCCACCACCTCGACCGGCTTTTCCCTGCACAGGATCCCCCTGACGCCCTGCAGGGCAAGAAGCACCCGCTCTTCATCCAGTCCGAAAAGAGCCCCGAGTGCCACCAGTTGCCTCGTGGATCTCATCTCCAGGACTGACCGGGCTCCGGAAGATAGCGTGAACGGGAAACCGAAACGGTCCTGGAGCCTCACAAGGTCAGCATACCGGTGGAGCGCCTTCTGTCTCGCATAGCCCCGTTCCAAAAAAACGGGAGCAAAGTCCAGGTCCACCGCAACATTCCGCTCAGCTGCGATCCTTGCAAGGATATGGTCAAAAGAATTCTTCGGAGATGCCTGGACTCCCTTGAGAATACGAATCCCTCCCAGGTGCATTACTGCCCTGTTGAAAGCGTAATCGCCTGCGTTGACCATCGTGATTACCGAACCGGGGGCATTTTTCTTCAGTCCTGCCTGGATCTCCCTTGTCTGCGTTCCCTGGAGGATGCGACCTCCGATGATCACGACGCCTGAAAGGGTTCCGCTTTCCGCCCCCACCGCAACGATGCTGTCGAATCCCAGATCTCTGGCTTCCAGGGCCATCCGGCGGATCGATGAATCGCCCCCGGGATAAGGGTGCACGCAGGCGTCAGTGCATTGCATGGAGAAGAGATCTGATAAAAAAGTGATAAGTTATTTGCCCAGGTTGGCATTCGACCGGATGCTCGGCCTGGTCTTCTCGGTGCCTTTCCCGCGGGTCCTCATGCCGCGGCCTTTCATTCCCGCACTGGTCTTCCCGCGTTCGGCACGGCCCCGGTGCACGGGGTCTGACATCCACGAGAGCTGCGAATCGCTCCGGATTGCCGGGTGATTCCCGTCCACCAGAATGACCTCATACCATTTCTGCCGGCCATCCTGCCCTACCCAGTAGGAGTTGAGTGCTTCCATGTTCGGGTATTTGCGCGATGCCCGCTCCTCGGCGATCCGCTGGATGCTCTTGCCCGCGGTGATGCGGTTCACACCCATGCGGATGGACCGCCGTGCCCTGACGTACCGGGACCTGCGCCTGCCGCCACGCCGGACCTTCACCCTCACCATCACGACGCCCTGTTTGGCCTTGTAGCCCAGGTTCCGGGCACGGTCAATGCGGGTGGGACGCTCGATCCGCACCACGCTCCCCTCGCGCCTCCACTGCTGCATGCGATTCCAGAGCAGTGCCTTGACCTCGCTCTCGCTCGGCCTCTTCCACGCCTCCCTTACGTAGGCGTACATTGATTTTGCCATGAGTTTTGCACCTACAGGTTCAGCCCTGACAAGGGCCACATTCCTTCACGGGACGCATCCCGCAAGACCTATAATTATCGTCAACCGGGATATTTAAATGCGCGGTCGAAAGACCTGCGCTCACCTCATGCCTGCCCGCTGCCCCGAAACTCCCCTTTCCTCTTCTCGATCACCCTGATATCTGTCACGCGGGTGACGGGATACTGGCCGGCACTGTCCTTCTCCGCCGATTTCACCATGTCCCAGACGGTGAGAAGGGCCACGGATACCCCGGTGATGGCTTCCATCTCGACCCCGGTCCTTCCATGGGACCGCACGCTCACCCGCGCCTCAACGGAATCATCATGATCAAGGAATTCCACGTCCACGCTGCTGATAGGGATGGGATGGCACATGGGGATGAGTCCCGGTGTCGCCTTGACTGCAAGGGTTGCCGCAACCCTTGCGGTGGCAAGAACGTTCCCCTTGACCACCGTTCCTCCCCTGATAGCCTCCAGCGTCTCCGGCCGCAGGATGATCCTGCCCGAGGCTCTCGCTTCCCGGTACACCTCGCCCTTGCCGCCAATGTCCACCATCTTTGCCCGGTCATCGCTGATATGAGTAAATTCGGTCATATTTCATCTCCTTTACAGAACAGTTCAAGGGGGATGCGATCCACAAGGTCGCTTGCGAGCATCCCTCCCCCCAGGGCCTTCTCGACCGCCATCCCCGCCCTCCCGTTCACATATGCGGCCAGGCATGCCGACTCGAACGCCGGCAGGTGGCAGAACAGGGCTCCTGTGACCCCGGCAAGGACGTCCCCTGTCCCTCCGACGGTCATCAGGGGCGACCCGGTCCTGTTGAACCTGACCCTCTGCCCGTCAGATATGATATCGGTTCTTCCTTTAAGGAGGATCGTCCCCCTCATCACCGCGGCCCTCACCTGCCGCGCCCTGGTCACCAGGTTATCTGAAGGTGTGATGCCCGCAATACGCCTGAATTCACCGGCATGGGGTGTATAGATGGTGTCATCCGCCACCGGAAGTGGTTTCCGGAGAGCGTCCGCATCGATGACTGCCTTTTTGCAGGAGGGAGAAAGTGAGGTGATGACCGCGTGGCTCCGGCTGCCAAGGCCATTTCCCATCACCACGACGTCGGACTTCTCGGCAAGATCCTTCAGGGTGTCGAGGTGGTCCGGGCCTATCCTGTCTCCCTCCAGGCGCTCGTAGATCAGGTCAGGGACCGGTTCGAAGACAGGGGATGCAATCCTCACGATGTCGGCCCCTGCACGCAGCGCGCCGAGGCCGGCAAGGTAGGGGGCTCCCTGGTAGGGGCCGCCTCCAACCACAAGCACCTCTCCTCCCGCACCTTTGTGTGCACCGGGATCTCTCGGGTGAAGAATGGTGAGATCCCCGGGTCCGACAGTGACCTCTGCTTCAAGCGGGATGCCGATATCCGTAACGAGCGATCCCTCCACCTTGGGGCGGTGGAAGGCCAGGATGCGGTCGGGAGCAAATCCCGGTGTGGGCACATCGGCTGACACCTTATATGCCGGCGTGCGGTTCGCCATGTTCACCATGGTCTTCAACGGCTCCCGGAGTGCCCCTGCACCCCGCGTCCCGAGCATGGCATCCACGATGCAGCCCGCCTCTGAAAAGAGCCGCCTTTGTGCAAGGACATCCTCCCGGCACCGGACAGGAAAACATGCAACTGAGCACGAGGAAAGGCTGTGCAACTGGTGACAGCACTCATAAGTCATCCCAGGTTCATCATGGAATATCAGGGAGACGTCCATGTCCTGCAGGTGACGGGCGGCAACCATGCCGTCTCCCCCGTTATTCCCTTTCCCGCACAGGATCAGGACACGATCTTCCCCGATGGATCGCACCTGCCCGGCCAGGGCTCTTCCTGCAACCTCCATCAGCTGCAGGGAAGTGACGCCGAGTGCCCTTGCGTTTTCATCGACTGCCCTCATGCGGGAGGGCGAAATGATGCCTGTTTCCTGGAATTCCCTGCATGCCCTGCCAGTCACGGTCACACCACTTTCCTGTAATTTCCCTTCAGGTAAGAGTCTGTGTGTCCCAATATCATCAAGGATACTGTGACGCTCCCGGGTCCCTGCAGAATACTCAAGGAACCCGCTTTCATCACATTTTCCTGTCTGATCACCACTCTTTTTCTGCTGGATATCCCATTATTATCCCAATGAGTCTTCGCGACGAGGCGCGGGCGGCGGCACAGGAGATTGTCACACACGATGAGGTGACACTCATCTCCCATATCGATGCCGACGGCATTGCAGGTGAAGCAATCCTTGCCCAGGCCCTCTCGCGGGCGGGGATCCGCCACACCTCCGTTTTTGTCAGGCAGCTTGAACCCATGACCATGCACCAGGTCCCTAAAGACGGAACCTTCAAAATATTCTGTGATCTCGGGGCGGGACAGCAGAACCTCATTGAAGAACGGGGACTCACTGAAGATGAAGTGCTCATCATAGATCATCACGTCAGCCAGCCCGCGGGCAAGGTGTATCCCCAGGTCAACTGCCTCACCCACGATATCGGAAAAATGAGCGCCGCCGGTGTCGCTTACTTCGTGGCAATGGAGATGGATCATGCCAACGTGGACCTTTCAGCGGTTGCGGTGGTAGGGAACGTGGGAGATATGATGGCGAGGGAGGACTGCGGCCTTGTGGGACCTGCAAGGGAGATCGCCCTCCAGGGCGCGGAGGCCGGCTGCATCAAGGTCATCCCCCGCGACCTGAACTGTTACGGCACCTCCACGAGGCCCCTCCACGTATGCCTTGCCTACAACGATGACCCGTTCCTCCCGGGAATCACCAACAATGTGAACGGAGCGCTCCGGTTCCTGCAGAAGGTCGGGATAGAGACCCAGACACCGGGAAAGCGCTGGCTCGTATGGGAGGAGCTTTCCCCCGAAGACAAGCGGCTGGTCACAAGCGCCCTTGTCCAGCAGATCATCTCATCCGGTGAAAGGGCTGACAGGCTCTTTTCGGAGAGTTACCTCTTCCCGAACGAAGCCCCCAGGACGCCGCTTCGGAACGCTCAGGAATATGCCACCCTCCTGAATGCCTGCGGGAGATGGACCCGGCCGCGGGTGGGCGGGGCCATCTGCCGGGGAGACAGGGGCCAGGCATACCGGGAGGCGGAACACATGCTCACCAACCACAGGACAGTGATTCGCGAACTCCTCGAATATATCCTGAACACGGGAGTCCGGGAGCTCTCGCACATCCAGTTCATCCACGTGGGAAACCGGTACCCCGATACCATTGTCGGGATTGGCGCAGGGATGGCTCTCTCCCGGCTGAACATGCAGAAACCCATCATGGTGATGGTGGAGCAGCCCGAAGATCCCTGCGTCACCAAGGTATCAATGAGGACCACTGAGAAGGTGGTAGCCCGGGGAATAGACCTCCAGCAGGCACTCACCGAGGCCTCCGCAGAATTCGGGGGTGCCGGAGGAGGACACCGCATCGCTGCGGGAGCGTTTATCCCCAGGGAATCGGAGGAACACTTTGTCAACCGTGTCAACCAGATTATCGGATACCAGTGCGGTCCAGAGGGTAAGGGTCATTGCTGACTTCCAGTTCGGGAAGGGAGCGGGAGAAGGCCTGTTTCCCGATGGCTGCACCTTCCTCTACTCGAGAACCGGACGGATCCGCCAGATACTGTACAGGGGTGTGCGGCTTGCAACCCTGCGGGCTTCCGACGGGCGGCTCACGCTTGGCATGGCCGGCGCCGTCCGGTTGCACGAGACGCTCCCACCCCCCGCGTACAGGGTAGGCATTCTCCCGGAAGTGGCGGAGTTCATACGGATGGGAAAGAACACGTTCAGCAAACACGTGGTATCCGCGGATCCCGCAATCAGGAGCGGGGACGAGGTGCTGGTGGTCACCGGGGACGATGAACTGCTGGCCACGGGGATGGCCGTCCTCACGGGGCACGAGATGCTGGTATTTAATTACGGTGTAGCGGTAAGAGTACGGCAGGGAAGGTCAGCATATGATGCCGGGAAATATCAACCCCAGGAAGATGAAGCAGATGATGAAGCAGCTGGGGATGCAGGTCGAACAGATTGAAGATGTCAGGCAGATCGTGATCACCACCGGGAAAGGTGCCTATGTATTTGATGCCGCGGAAGTTGCGGCCATGACCATGCAGGGCATCACCACGTACCAGATCACCGGCCAGCCAAGGTTCGAGGCTGCCGCAGTGGAGATTCCAGAGGATGACGTGAAGATGGTGGCAGAGCAGGCCCAGGTAAGCCTCGATGCCGCAAGAAGTGCCCTTGAGAAGACCGGCGGGGACATAGCAGAAGCAATCATTCATCTCACCAGCCATGTTTGAACCCGGGGAGCGTGTCCTGCTGGTCGGAGGAAAGAGGACTTTTTTCGTGCGGGCCGGGACAGGATCGTTCTCCACTGACCGGGGCGTCCTCGATCTCGATGCCCTCCTGCAGGCATCCCCGGGAGACACCCTCACCACCCATACCGGGCAGGATTTTCTTGTTCTTGCGCCCCGTGCCCCGGACTTCTTCCTGCGGGCGAGCCGGAGCGGTGCACCCATGCTCCCGAAGGACATCGGCCTCGTCATTGCCTATACCGGGATGAACCGGAGGGACAGGGTGCTCGATGCAGGGACGGGGAGCGGGATTGCCGCCATCTATTTCGGGGGTATAGCAGGGATGGTCGCAACCTATGAAATAAGGCCTGAATTTGCCAGGCTGGCGGAGAAGAACATCGCTGACGCGAGGCTCTCGAACGTGGACGTGGTCTGTGACGATGTCCTGAATGCTGAAGGAGTGTACGACGTGGTCCACCTCGACCTCTCCATTACTCCCGAACATGTCCGCCATGCGCATTCGCTGCTCCGCCCGGGCGGCTACCTCGCCTGTTACACCCCGTTCCTCGAGCAGCTCTTCACCGTGATGGATACCGCAGGAGGGTTGTTCGCCGGGGTGCAGGCACACGAGAGCATCGGGCGGGAGATGACCCGGACCGCCCGCGGCTCGCGCCCGTCTACGAGGATCTGCCACAGCGGCTACCTCACCATCGCGAGGAAATGAATACAGGATATGGCGTAATCGCCGGACTCATCATGCGAACGTGCGTGATGGCATGATCCTGCGTCCGGCCCGGCACTCTTTCTGCAGGCACCCTATTATGATATCAAACCCCCCAATTCATGACGCCTTCCGGAAAAGAAGAGCCAAGAAATGCCCATCTTTGAAAGCAAAAGAGAGAAAGGTTCTTATGCTCCTGTAGCTAAAATGTCTGGTTGATGCTGAGAGTATCAGCATAAACTGTAGGAGGAACATAATGAAGAAACTCGCATTCGCGGTTCTCGCCCTCGCCGTTCTCGCTGTGGGAATGGCCATGGCCGATGATGCCGTCAACCAGACCCCTGAGACCCAGGGCATCAATACCCAGACTGTGGTATACTGCCTTGGCACCACGACCGAGACCGACGCATTTGTCTGGCAGCAGTCCTCTGAGATTCTGTCCAACAGCCCGCCGCTCCAGGACGCTGAGAGGTACTACATCGTATCGTATACCGAGGACACCATCATGGACCAGGGCTATGGAGAGTACACCAAGACCATGGCACTGGACACCCGGAACAAGGTTGCCAACCAGAACAACTTCGAGGCAACCAAGATGGTTGACTTCGTAACTGACGAGCTCGGAACCGGCATGATCACCACCGAGGAGAGTCTCCTCCTTGACGGTGCAGCCCAGAACCACACGTCCGCTGACAGGTACATGTGTCCGTTCTACTCCAACATCTACGACACAGTGCCTGACTACTGCAACATCGTCGAGATGGGCAGCTCCTTCGACGGCAGCCTCGTCACCATGCTGACCGACACCGCTGAGCGCCACGTCGCAGCCAGCGCAGATGTGCCGGTTGCAATGGAGTACGAAGTCAGCGTAGCACCCGGATACGGTGCAGCGACCGCCTACATCAACGCCCACCTGATGGAAGCACGCGGCAACAACACACTGCCGTCTGTTGACATCGTCTACAACGAAATGACCACTGCCTCGGGAGTCATCGACGCGTTCTACAAGAAGATGACCTACGAGTCCGGTGGCCGCAGGGCATAAGCTCAAGGGTTAGGCTGAAAAATTCAGGGATACACTCCCTGAATTTTTAAAAAATTCTTTTGTTTTTGGATTTCTTCGAAAAGGACTTATACTGCTGGTCTTTCTTCGGATAGCGAATATCTGGGAGAAAATCCGCCATATATCATAACCACGGAACAGGGGTTCCCGGATGATGACGCGGGGATTGCATATCCGTTTCCCGCGATTGGAAAACAGGAAAGAATGGCCCGGT
The DNA here is from genome assembly GCA_964452625.1 of uncultured Methanolinea sp. Taxonomy (GTDB): domain Archaea; phylum Halobacteriota; class Methanomicrobia; order Methanomicrobiales; family Methanospirillaceae; genus Methanolinea_A. Next base: position 35,722 of record CAYVMJ010000013.1, on the reverse strand, counting down.
TACACGATGCGTGCGGGGATTTTTTATGCCCAAACGTCATCAAAAGCGGGAGTGTAGGGTATTTTAGCCACATCGGGAGCATTGGTGCATGGAATCATTGCATAGTATTCGCTATGGCACCCTGGTTTGACTCGATGCGAATTCCAGTGATGCTTGTCCAATCATACATGTTGAATATTCCAGGGAATCATGACAATCCAGCGACTGGTGTTTTTTCGAATGGCATTGATCATCCCGCTTCTTTCAAGCGTATTTTCTTGTTATTTTTATGGTTTTCAGATGATATTTCCATCAAAAAAATTTTTGAGACCAGTAATCCGCACTTTTTGGTTGGGATTGAAGTCACGTAGTTACTATAATTCTTCGTCCTGATGTATTCGCGAGATTGGCGGGGATACCGACTCCATACTCTATCTTATCCGGCTGGCTGGTGTGGCAATCACGGACAACGGCTCAATATATACGAAATAGAGTATCGTAAAAACAGCACAATTGGGGGGAGGCACGGCATCATGTCCTTTTGCAGAAAGATTGGAATACAACAATCCTATTCTGTCCGGATGAAAATCACGAAGTGATTTTTATTTTTTAAAAAGACGGATGGAGGTGTCCTTGCTGCCTCCACCCTTTACCGGCTTTCCAATGCTGGAGCGTGGCGCTCAGAAAGAGGTGTGTCCAGTTGTCTCCGGTAAAAAAATACCGGGATATTGTGAGCCCCTGTCCCTCAGCTGGACTGGAAGCTCACGTCCTTTGCGAGCGTGAAGAGGCCGCTTGCGGATGTCTCGTCGTAGTAGATCACTTCGGCTCCCATCGCGGTCTCGTTGCCGAGGCCTTCCTGCAGGTTCGCCGAGACATATGCTGTTGCCATTCCCACTGCACCGGTACTCGGGTCACCCTCGGTCTGGTTGACACCCTCGATCTCGACGTGATACTCCATCTCCACCGGAGTCGCGACAGAATCCGCGGTGATGGTCGCACTGCTTGACGAGGCCACTGCTGCCTCCTCGACTATCATCTCGGATCCGGCGATCACCCGGTCGTTCGTGGCAGGGAGAACTGTTCCATCGGCAGCTCCCCACGGGCAGCACCCGCTTGTGCCAACGGTCTCCCCGGTTGCTGTCGATTCGACCATAATGCTGTCGTCATAGATCATGGCACCATTGTCTGTGCCGTCACCGTCAGAGTCATAGGTGATATACTGGGTGGTCTCGAAATTATCACCAGTCGAAGTGACCGGACCCGTGTCAAGGCTGGTGTAATCATCATACGTCACGTTTCCGGAGACGGCCATCATATCCTCCTGGTAACTGATGATGTTCTGCCCTTCCCCGTTATCCGCCAGAGGCGGGTTATCTGTGAGGTCGCCGTTACTCTGGGTATAGACGACATCCGTGTGGGAAGAGACACTTCCAATGGCGGAAGCGTGTGTCACTACCGTCAGCTGGGCGGTCTCATTCGCCGGTTGGAGCGTGCGGGCAGCCGATACGGCTCCGCAGGCCATCACCATGAGTATGATGACAGCAAGTAGTATACCAAATCGAATCTTCATTTTGCCACCTTGATTGCATTAATTGAGCGATCAGTAGAATGTTACCGAAGTGTAAGTATTTATAGTTTCTGATTAATACAGCCTGCGATTGGCAAACAACGGTTTTTTAGATTGATTTTGAGGCTCCCATTGGGGAATTTATTAGAGATTTGGCGATGATTTCTCAAAAAAAGAGTGCGGACAGGTCTCCACTACTCAGCTAGAATGGGTTTTGGTGACTGCCGTACTGGTAACTGACGCTGAAGCCAAATATCTGTCCTCTTGCCGATGTGCTCTGGCTGAAACTGATGATGGATGAAGGATTATTGTTCGAACTCCTTCCTTCCATCATTGTCCCCCTGATAAATGAATTTGCATAGCCTGATGCCGAGTTGATCTGTGCTTTATACTGTGTGCCGGTTCCTGTTCCTGCGTCACCGATTATCCTGCTGCCCAGTTCCGAAAAAAACGACCCTTTGGATCCATCCAGTCCGGTCCCATAAAATGAACTGCCTGTCTCAGTCCTGTAACTGTAGTCCGCTATTGCCGGGGTGCATATGATGCATGCGCCAAGCACCATGAGGGCAATTATCATGAGTGTCTTCATTATTTCACCTTTCTGTGTCCGGGTTAAATTTCTCCGTGTCCAAATAAAAACCTTTTGCCCATCTATGCAAATCCACGCATGACACCTGTATCCAGCCTTCACTGTCGATAATCTCCCCGGTTATACACATCTTTATACGATTCCGGGCAAAACAGAATAAGATGAAAATATCGCTGCTGTTAACCCTTTTTTGTGCTATAATGCTCCTCCTCTTCGCGGGGTGCCTGATGGAGCATCCACCTGATCCACTCCAGGATGCAGTGACCGCAAAGGAGAGGGGCCAGTACAGCGAATCTCTTGCCCTTTATGATAAGATACTCGCGTCCGATGTGAACAACAGTGCCGCCTGGGCAGGAAGGGGCGACGTGCTCTCCCTGATGCGGCAGAACGACGAAGCACTCAAATCATACGATAAGTCGCTTCTTCTTGATCCATCCCGGGTGCCTGTGTGGATATCCCTTGGAGATCTCCTCGCGGAGATGAATCGCAATGCTGAAGCAGTTGCGGCGTATGAAAAAGCGATCAGCCTCAATCCCAATGCCACCATGGCATGGAACGGGAAGGGCGAAGTGCTGGCAAAGGCGGGGAGGTTCCAGGAGGCGTCCATAGCATTTTCGACGGCGCTTCGGACAAACATCACCTATGCGCCGGCGGCAAAGAACCTGGGGGATGTCCTGACAGCTCTTGCGCAATTCGACGATGCCCTCCATGCGTACAACGTTGCCCTGAACATCACTCCCACCTATGACGAGGCCGCACTGGCCAAGGGGGCCCTCTTCACCCGTTTTGGGAAGTACGACGAGGCTCTGGCCGCATATGACTATACCCTCCAGTACCTGCCCAATAATACGGTCCTGATCTCCCAGAAAGCCAATATACTCAATATGATGGGCAGGTACGGCGAGGCAATGGAGATGTATAACCGGGCCCTTTCACTCGCACCCGAAAATGCAACCTACTGGGCATACAAGAGTTTTGTGTTCAACAACATGGGTGAATTCAACCAGTCCCTTGCAGCGGCGGACAAGGCTATATCCCTGGATCAGAACAACACCATTGCCTGGAACAACAGGGGTTTTGCGCTGAACAACCTTGGCAGGTATGATGAGGCAATCGCTGCCTATACCTCGGCGCTTGCCGCAGCTCCCGACAATATCGCCGCCCTGACCAATCGCGGGTTTGCCCTGATAAGCGTCGGGAGGTCCCATGATGCAGTCAGCGACCTGACACGGGCAATCGATCTCCAGCCCTCTTTCTCATCTGCCTGGGCGTACAGGAGCCTCGCACATTTGAGGCTGGGCCGTTACAATGATGCTCTTGCGGATGCATCCCGTGCCATTGAACTCGATCCAGGGAATGCACTCGCCTGGTCTTTCCGGGGAATGGCCGAGAACAGTCTTGGACAGTACGAGAACGCTGCAAAGTCGTTTGGCCAGTCCCTTTCCATCAACAACCTCTCCCCGAATATATGGCTGAACAGGGGCATGGCACTACAGAACAACAGGGATTACCAGGGTGCAATCGATGCCTATGACCGGGTGCTTGCCCTCGACCCGGACAGCTCAGTGGCGTGGGCTTATAAAGTCGCTGCCCTGAAGAATCTCGGGAGGGGAGAAGAGGCTGTTCGTGATGCTGACCGAATGTTACGAAAAAATCCCTCCAGCCTCACGGCATTGAAACAGAAGGCATATGCGCTCTCCCAGGTGGACCGCCACTTCGAGGCCCTTCTTGTCTACAACAGGATACTCGACCTTCACCCTGACAACATAGAGTCACTGCTCAGAAAAGCATCGTTGCAGATGATCCTCGGTGACCTCCTGGGTGCGATCCGTTCGTACGATGCGGTCCTGGATATCGAGCCGAACAATACCGATGCACTTGTCTACCAGGGAGTCGCATATTACCGGCAGACGCAGTTTGAGAAATCGCTGGAGAGATGCGACCGCCTCATCGGGATCGATCCCGCAAACTCCCTGGCATGGTCGAACCGCGGGTATGCCCTCACCAAACTGGGGCGCATCAGCGACGCGATCACTTCTTTTGACCGTGCCCTGCAGCTGGACCCACGCAACTCCGAAGCCCGGCAGGGAAAAATCGCTGCGATTAGAATTATCTGGCCATCTTACAGGCCTTAGTACCCTTTTTTTTCCCAGTGGTGCTGGTACCCCTGTAATGCTGCGGTCCTGCCATCCACCCGCACCACCCTCTCCGCGATCACCCGTCCGATAACAGACAGATCAGGGACAGGGAGAGGGAGGAGGCGGGGGGGACATGTGAAGAGAAGCCCGAAATCCCCTCCCCCGCCGAGTGCATATGACTGCGACACGGCAGCGGGGATATCATCCATCCGCGGAATTTTTGCGCTTTCAATCTCGTACCCGCACTCATTCGCATCCAGCATGTCGTACAGGGAGAGGAGGAGCCCGTCACTCACGTCCATCATCGAGGTGACCCCTGCTCCCGCAAGTGCGTGACCCTCCTCCACCCTCGGCCTTGGGGTGCAGAGATACTCCCGGTACTGCGTGAATCCATCAAGCGCTGCCTGGGCTCTTCCCGGGATGCCTGCAATGCCGATGACATCCCCCACCTGTGCACCGGCCCTCCTGACCGGGTGATCTGTGAATCCGATCCCTGAACTGACCAGGGTGAGTTCCCTGTGGAAATCAAGATCCCCGCCCGCGAAGCGTGCACCATAGGTGTCGCAGCACGTCTTTGCCCCATCGAGGATGGCACGGAGGCGTGAGGGATCATCAAGGCCCACTGCAAGGAGTATATCCGCAGGGGTGGCACCCATGGCTGCAATATCCGAGAGGGTGACGGCGACACTCATCCATCCCGCTTCCCAGTCAGACATACCTTCCGGAAAATCGGTGCTGGCATGGACCATGTCGGTGGACGAGACAAGGTATGAATCACCCACCCGGAGGATCGCACAATCATCGAGAACCGCCTCTCTCCCCGCAACCTCCCTCACTATCCGTTTCAGGGTACGCTCATCCAACTTTCTTCATCTCCCTGCCACGTTCGCTCTGGTATTCCCGGAAGATATCTTCAAGCATCCTGCCTTTCTGCTCCTTCTCGTACAGCCTTTGCGCATCTTCCCACTTCCTCATCGCCGCACGGAACCGGACCGGGTCTGCAGCTCCCTGTCTGCCTTTTACCACCACGCGGACCTGGTCCCCCGTAATGAGAGGAACCTGGAGATCACGACAGATGGAGTCCATCTGCTGAATTACGGCCTCCCCTGCAGAATCTCCCACCAGGAGGGCTGAAATGCCGGCCTGCGAGAGCTCCTTTAAAGGGTTCCTCCCGAACCCCTCGACCCGCGCGACGTAAACGACATCCCCCTGCCGTATCCCCATCTCCGCAGCGAGCATCCTGACCCCGTCCCTCGTCAGCGCAGGGAGGATCTTGAGAGGGATGGTCTCACCGGAGACAAGGGCTTCATCGAACTCCTTCATCCTCTCTATCCGCTTCCTCAGTGCCCTGTTGGACCTCTCCTCCTTCCTGAGCAGCTTTTTCAGGTTCTGGATTATTACATCCCTTTTTACGATTTCAGTATCAGAACGGACCTGCCTGTCCTGGTGAGAGCGGATTTTCTTCAGCCGTCCCTGCAACCTCGCCACCTGCTGGTCCCTCTGCTGGATCTCTTCCTGGAGGTCTGCAACGAGCATCCGGAGCCTCTTCACATTCCCGTCAAGGATTCGTATCCGTTCGTCGCGGACTGAATTTTCCTCCAAAGCGGGAACCTGGTCGTCAACGGGGACCGCCTTTTCCCGGAGATCGCCGATCACCTGTTCCAGCGACTGCCCCCTCACGATCCCTGCTCTCACTTCATCCAGGTCGTATCCCGGGGGGACCCTCTTTTTCAGGTTCTGGAACTTGTTACGGTATGTGCGGTACGCCTCGAGCGCGGCGGAGAGTGCATCGCGTTCGTGATCGTTCTGGCAGGAGAACCCCGATGTGAGCGCATGTTTTGCTTCGACACTCATATCCTGCCGTGGCGAATGTGCAACGGCGTTGAAGGCTCTCCGTATCTTTTCGACGGAAAATGGCATCTCGTGCACGTCTGATGCGATGATCAACGGTTTTCCCACCCTGAACAGCGCCTCGATCACCCCCGACATGGACATCTGGCGGGAACTCTGCAGCAGGAGGAGGTTTCCTTCCAGGTCAAGGGCTGCAATGGCAGTGGTCGTCCCGGGATCTATCCCCGCAATTAGGTAGGGGGGTTTGCCGGAGAGCGGCCGGAACCGGATCCGATCAAGCCTCCTGCCCGAGACCCGCACCTGCACATCCGCCCCCCTGAATGTGGAAACCGGGATCTGGTCCCGGGGGGCCTGCACAGTGAAGGAAACCCTGCTGCACCCGCCGAAAGCGCGGGTCTCCTTCTTCTCGTATGGAAGGCCTGCAGCCATGAGTTCCATGGCAATCTCCCTTGCCTTGAGCTGGACTGCCCCGTGGATCTTTCGCACATACCTGTTCTGGCTCCATCCGCCCTTTCCCGGCGACCGGTGCCTGCTGACAACGATCTCGCTCGAATTCTCGAATGCGATCACTTCAGAGCCGGCCCCGAGAGCCGCCACTCGTGCAATCGTCCGCGCCTCGTCGAAGGGATCGAACCGGTTGAAACTGATGTTAAACCGGCTGGCCACTTTTCCGAGTGTCTCCTTCTTCTCCCCGCCTGTGACCTGCACGAGCCTGACCGAGGGGGGAAGTGCCTGGAGGAATGCGAAGAGGTCGTGCTGGTCGACCGAGATCTCCTGCAGGCTGTCGACCGCGAGGATCCCGGGTTTCTCTGCATTGAGCAGGCGGAAGAGGCGGAATTGCGATACTTCAGACTCGCTGATAATCTCGTGCCCCGAGAGGATCACGAGCGCATACATCGGGCGCCTTGATCGCGATCTTACCGATCCTTTAATGATATCGATTCCAAAGATTTTCATCCGGTCACGCTCGCCATTGCGGAGGCGTGGTCTGTCTCGATCTTGTACTTCCGCTGGAAATAACGGAGGATATTGCCGATGTCCCTGGCCAGGATCTCACTGGCATTGGGATGATCCGTCCCGATCCATTGCGGCCAGTCGATGAGCACGACGTCATCGCCGTCCATCATGACATTGTATTCCGAGAGATCCGCATGGATGACCCCCAGTCGGTAGGCCTGTCCGGCTGATTCAAGGATGGATTCCAGGACATTTTTCGGGTCCCCGAGAACACAACGGTGCATGTTCACCCCGCTTATCAGTTCCATGGCCACGACATTCCGGTTCCAGGCAATGGGAAGGGGTACCCGGACGCGGGGGTAGAGTGTCCTGAGTGCGGAATATTCCCTCTCTGCAGAGAGACGCGATGCAAAGATCCACGGGCAGTGCCCTTCATCAGGGAGATATTCCCGGGTGAGGCGGACCGATTGGAAGGATCGCTGACCCACGTGGTGGAACTTGAGGGCAACAGCCCCGAGACCGAGCGCCTCGTACACAAGGGACTCCTTTCCTTCGCCGATCTGCGGGCCGAGAGCAGATACGCTCCCTTTCCGGGTGAGGGAGAGGAGAGCAAGGGTATCGTATCCTGCATATATAAGGCTGTAGCCTTCGTACGGCACCACATCATAGCGGACCATCTCCATCTTCATGAGACGCCCCAGCCGATAGAGCGTTTCCGATTCGGAAAACCCCGTCGATTTCCGGATCAGTTCGAGGGGAACCCAGGAATGGGTCCTCATCAGGCGCTCCAGGGTGTTCAGAATACGTATCTCGTAGGCATGGAGCTGCCGGATATGGTCGGCAGAAATTGCCATGTGCTACACAATTTATCTATCCGGATGATAAAGGTTGATCTGATACTCCCCATGCGCTGTAGCAAGTGCAGGCGTCCTGCCATCCTATTCCAGCGTTATTCGGGCCTTCACCTCTGCCGCGACCATTTTATCGCCGACTTCGAGTCCAAGGCCAAGCGGACGATCCGGAGCCGGCGCTGGGTGCTTCCCGGAGACACCATCATGGTGGCACTCTCAGGGGGGAAGGATTCGAGCGCCCTCGTTTTTTTTCTCCATTCCCTCCTCTCTGCGAGAAGGGACGTGCAGCTTGTGGCTGTCACGGTGGATGAAGGGATAAGAGGCTACCGCGATCCTGACCATGCCAGGCGCATTGCGGAAGGGCTTTGCATCCCGCATACCACGGTCTCATTCAGGGAGCGGTATGGAACAACGGTTGACGAGATCGTAGAAAGGAAGGGTGACGCCCTCTCCTGCTCATATTGCGGGGTGCTCCGCCGCCACCTCCTGAACGCTGTTGCGAGGGAGGAGCATGCAACACGCCTTGCGCTCGGGTTCAACCTTGATGATGAGGCCCAGAGTGTGCTGATGAACGTACTCAGGGGGGACAGCGGGAGACTGACACGAAAGTCCAGGCCGGCGGAGGGCATGGTTCCACGGATGAGGCCTTTCCTCCATATTCCTGAACGCGAGGTCGCGCTTTATGCATACCTCCATGCCGGGCGCATCGATGCAGGGAGGTGCCCCTACTCCCACAATGCCCTGCGTGCGGGAGTGCGACGGCTGCTCAACGAGTATGCCTGGGACCACCCCGCAACACGGCACGCCCTGGTGAACCTTGGTGAGGAACTGGCGGACCTGGGCGCGGAAAAAAGCGGGGCGCTGCATACCTGCGAACGATGCGGCGAACCCTGCGGGGAGGTATGCAGGTCATGCCAGATACTTTCTGAGGTAACCCATGATGCATGAGGCGCAATATCCGGAACGGGGGCCTGACACTCTCCCATGGAGATTTCAGCGATGCCCGGCCTGAAACCCGGGTGATGACAAGAGGAGCGTGAGAACTGTATGGACGAGGATACCGGGTGTGCCCTGGGCAGGGTGGAACAACTCATCAGGCATGCATACTGGAGCAGCGGGAGCAGCGGTATCGTGATAGGGCTTTCAGGGGGCATCGACTCCGCAGTGGCTGCAACCATGTGCTGTCGTGCTGTCGGGGGGGAGCGTGTCCTTTCACTCATCCTCCCGAGCAGCATCACCCCCCGGGACGATATTGAGGACGCAGAAGAGATATCCCGGCGGCTGCACATGGAATCCCGGATCATCAGTATCGACCCGCTCCTTGAAACCTACCGTGCAATGCCCGGATACGAGGAGACCCCGTACCTCCTGGGGAATCTCATGGCACGAATCCGGATGGCAATCATCTACTTTCATGCCAACCGGGACCGCAGGCTGGTCTGCGGTACCTCCAACCGTACGGAGTACCTGATAGGGTACTGCACCAAATTTGGCGACAATGCTGCGGATATCCAGCCTATCCTTCATCTCTACAAGACCGATATCTATGAACTCGCACTGACGATGGATATCCCGGAAAGGGTGATGAATAAGCCACCCTCCGCGGGACTCTGGGCAGGACAGACCGATGAAGGGGAGATTGGCATCACCTACCCCGAGATTGACGCCGCACTCAAAGCTCTCTCGCGTTCGGCGTGGAAGAGCCGGAACGAGGTGGAAGAAAAGGTGCTTCGCATGGTGCAGGCGAGCGAGCACAAACGACTTCCCCCGCCGAACCTCATTGGGCTTGTTTGAAAAATGCGGGGAAGATTTCAGGATGGGTGAGGCACCCGAGGCGTGTATCCCTCTCTTCTATCAGGGTGTATATAGGATCCGAAAGGGGGAAATTGGGCAGAAAATCCCGGGCTCTGATCCTGGCCACCGGGGGGAGTGGGGGATACCGGGGATTTGGTTCCAGCTGTCCGTCAGAAAGTTCGTAATAGGCGCCCCCGCGGTGATCTTCATAAAAGGAGTAGTCGCTCGCAAAAGCATTGGAGACGATGTTTGCCATCACCATCTCGCAGGCACCGGGGTTGATCGTGACATGGCCGAATCCCGGCGGGACGACGACCGTATCGCCTTCATTCGCCTCCACGAGATAGACTGCTGAAAGATCACGTTTCTGGAGGAGAAAATGCGCCTCCCCTTCGAATACCTGGTATATCTCGGGATAACCGGTTCCCGCAGGGTTTTCCGGGTGATAATGACCCTTTGTCTTCACATGTTCACCGCAGAGGGTGCCGGGGGAGATACTGGTGACATCAAAACGGATGGCCAGCGAGGCCATCCACCGGGCGTCTCCGGGAGATGCCGAAAGGTTCCGGTACATCGAATAGACGGGACCTGTACATGGGCAGCGCTCGTCCCGAAGAACCATGCGGAGATCCTCGGCATACCGGAGTTCCGGCTCTCCGGCAAGATCCCGCCAGCCTTTCATATCCAGTTATTTCCGCTTTTTCAGGATATAATATCCTGCTCCTGCGATACAGGCAGCGAGGATCAGTATGCCCGCGATGAGGAGTGGCGATATACCTCCTTCCACCACCCTGACCTGCACCTTCATTGTATCGGATATTGCACTGTTGTCAAGGGCATCACGGTAGCGTATCTCGGAATCGAGGCCGTATTCCTTTGCGGTCGCGCCGTCATCCACACTGACCTCGTACCGGGCAAGCGCTTTCTCCCCGGGAGCGAGGTCCCCGAGATACGCAGAATCATCATTGCTCGTGAACGGGTCCACGGCGCTTATGCGTGCCTGCGCCTGTCGTGCCATGGCCGAGCCGGTGTTCTCGTATTCCACTTCTATCACCACTTTCTGGCCTGCACGGACTTCTGACGGGGGAGAGACGACTGCGAACTGGATCTTTCCTCCCACCGGGACTCCGACGGTCAGCACGTCAGAAGTCACCGTATCCCCCTCTTTATTGGTATACTGACAGGATATATCGACAGGATACGTGCCCTCTCCCGCATCCCGTGAAACAGAGACCTTGAATCTTGCCTCCCTGCTGCTCCCTGCCGGATATTCTCCGATGAACAGGCTGCTGTCGGCCGGGATGACCGGGCTGTTCCCGTTCCTAGCAATCCTGAGCACTGCGTCCCTGGCATCTTCAGATCCGCTGTTTCTGACATCGACCACAAGGTACCCTTCTGTACCCGCATTCAGGTGCTCGGCATGAACGGAGAGCGTTTCAAGCATCGCAACGGGTTTTATCCTGACCGGGAGGTCCAGCGTCTCGTTCACTTCGCGGTAGGTGTATGAGATGGCATCCTGCCCGTACTGTTCTGCCGTCTTCAGATACAGGTATTGTACCTGCAGAGGGAGGGTGTAATCCCCTGCTGCGGCATCGGCGGGTATCTTCACCGTGAACGCAACGGATGCCGTCCCGCCGCCCGCGATATCTCCCACCACCTGCGGATCGGACTTGATAACAAGCGGTGAATCCCCGGGAGCGAGCGCGACCTTTACCAGCTTGGCGGTGCTCGGGAGGTCGTCACGCTCCACGATCCCGGACCGCACGAACTTCATCTCGATCAGGCCCCTGTTTTCGATCTGTACCTTCAGGGAGACTTCCTCTCCGGGGGAGAATTCATTTCTCCCCGCGACAGACGCCGAGATGTCCGGGTCCCCTGTCAGGTACCTGACCTCCGCCAAACCCGGTGCGCATAAAAGACTGATTAAAATACCTAGAATGACCAAATAGCGCATATTCATACGATATCACTTGTTGTTATTGCTATAACAACATTTAAGGCCCGACCATATATAATGGTATGTAATGGCCGAGTCAGCACCCTCTGATCTCTCTCTCACAGAATCTCTCAAATCCCTCGGTCTTACCAAGTACGAGGCCCTTGTGTATATCGGTCTCCTCAAGGTCTCCGGAGCGACCGCGACAGAGATCCATGAGATCTCGGGAGTTCCACGCGCTTCAGTTTATCCGGTCCTCGAGCGGTTGATCCAGAAGAACCTCGTGTCGATTTCACACTCCACCCCGCGCAGGTTCGATGCCATCCCTCCCGAAGACGGGATCGATCACCTGCTCGAGGCTGTCGAGGCTGATGCGCACAGGGCAAAAAAGATCCTCTCACGCATCTACAGGGATCGCTCGATGAAGAACCGCGGAGACCAGGAATTCATCTGGAGTATCCGCGGAGACGAGAACATCCGTTCCCGGCTCGTCGACCTTCTTTTACATGCGGAGGAATCCATTGATGCACTGTTTTTTGGAGAGTTTTTACGGGATGAGATCATCGCGGCACTCCTTGGCCGGAAGGGATCCATCCCTATCCGCGTGGTCACGGACAGGTGGGAAGGTGCCGCTCCCGAGGGACTGGATGTGTATGTGAAAACCCCCCATGCATCCATCAAAAACCTCAGGATCTCCCAGATTGCGGGTGGAGTATTCCTGACCGACCAGCAGCGGGCCATGGTGATCATGGTCTCGGGCACCGAGGAATCAAATGCACTTTTTTCGGAGGCAAGGGGTTTCGTGAAATTTTTCACCCTGTACTGGGACCTGCTGTCGGCAATGGAGGTTGTTCCCGCTTAATAATCCAGTATCTCCTGCATCTCCTGCACGTCCATCAGTCCCTTGATGGCCTGGGTCACCACATGGACTCCCCCCTCCTTGATGGCCGCCATCGGGTTCGTGCCTCCCAGGGCCACGATACCCATGTACTGGGGATCGACGGTCACTCCCAGTGCGGGTGTGTTGGGCAATCCCACGTCGAGTATCCCGGAGAAACTGCTGCCGGCAAGGTCATCGATCACCTCTCCGACAAGGCTCTCTGCCTCCATGTGACACTGGCGTATGTTTGCAAGGATGTTTCCGCTCCCCCTCCGCATCATCTCGTTCACTGAGGTAATCTCCTGTGAAATCAGGGCCTGCAGGGGGTCGATCGTGGTATATTCATACAGGATCATATGAGTGAACCGCCGCGGGATGCGATCCTCTATCTCCACCACACCTCCCCCGATAGGGTTGGAAGGGACACCTTTCCGCAGGAGGATCCCGTCAAGCGTGGAACTGCACATGGTGATGATTGCAACAGAACCTTCCGGGATCTGGAAGTCCCCCAACTTTCCGCCTTCCTCGATGAGCCTGACGAGGCCGCTGACAGATACTCCGGCCTTGAATGCATCCTTCATCACCGAGATGGCATATTCGAGGTCTCCCTTCCCGATGAGGGAGAGGTTATAGACTACCGTTCCTCTCCCCTCACGGGGGTCGTATGTCACCTGCATGGCATACTCCTCTATCCGGGTATGCACGAACTTGAGGGGGAGATTCATCTCTTCAAGAATCTCTCTTTTCAATAGAAAAATTGTTCTATAAGATAGAGGAAATGTATCTTTTAATGGATGAAAAGGTTCGGGAAAATGCGAGATATGCGATAAAGAGCATCCTGGAATCGGCAGGGTTTTCGGTGAACACCCTCGAAGATCCCTTTGACCTTGCCGAAAGAGAGGATAAATACCTGATGATATTCTGCAGTGATGACGAGGGAGAGATAGAAGAGTTCAATACCGGGACCTTCCGCCTCATCAGGGAAGGGCAGGAGATTGAGTACAGGAAACTCCTCTTTTCTCTTCTTCCTGGTATCAGCGCACAACAGTGCATCATCTGGGGGCAGGATGAATTCATCCGTTTTTCAGGTGAGGCTGCCCTTTCAAGGGTCCTCGAACGTCCCCTCCCCGTCTCTTTTTCCGGGGACAGGACTTATATGGATCTCTCCAGGACATCAGATCCCGAAAGCAGCGGACAGCACGGTCCTGCCGGGGAAGAGCCCATGGGGATGGTCATCGCTCATCTCCCTGTCAGGATCCAGAAGGAGGCTGCGGAAAAGATTGCCAAAATTTCAGGCCAGGCAAACCTGAAATTCATGCCTTACTGGCGTTATTCCTACCAGAGTTCCGGGGAACAATCATACAAGGAGCATCGCGTTCCATTTGACGCGGAAGGGAGCGGGGGTATCAACGCAATCAATGGCCTCGGCATGGATGCGAACTGGGACGCGGTGATCGAGGCGCAGGTGCCGCAGAATGCCGATATCGTCGAGCCCAGGATCACCAGGGATGAAGCCACCGAGAAGATCGTTACAGGCATCATCGAGAGCCTGACCCAGAAGATACGCATCAGGCAGGTCATAGGGGATGCTATCTCCTACGAGGAACGCGTCATGAAGCCTGACCGCAGGAACATCGCATGCGAGCTGCAGCAGGTATACGTTCCCGTCTGGCAGGTGCGCGGGAAAAAAATAGTGGAAGTGAATGCCCACACCGGTGAAGTGCTGGCAGAACCCATGGATGAGGGCGTGGAGGTCTTTTAACCCTGCCCATGATCGGAGTTCTTGGCGGGGGGCCCGCAGGCAGGTTTGCTGCGATGCAGCTGGCACTTGCCGGCAGGGAGGTTACTCTGATAGAGAAGGGGGGACTTGGGGGCCAGTGCCTGCACCACGGTTGCATGGCGGTGTGCGCACTCAACGATATCGCCAGGCATCTTTTTCTCTCGCGCACCCTCGTCTCCCTCGGGATACTCGATGAGACCCCTGCAATCTCTTTTTCGCGCATCCTGTCCGGGATGTCATCGGTGCAGGCGAAAATCGGGTCTGTCCTCGAAGCAGAGACAAGGAACTGCGGCGTGCAGGTCTGCAGGGGGAAGGAGGGGAGGGTGGAAAAGAATGCCTTATACATGGATGGAGAGCATGTTCCTGCGGAAAAGATCATCATTGCAACCGGCTCCCTCCCCCGTATCCCCACAATCCCGGGCACCGGCCTCGCCGGCGTCTACAATCCCCATACCCTCTCATCGATGGACACGGTCCCCGATCGCCTCCTGATCATTGGCGGGGGCGTCATGGCAGCTGAATTTGCCTTCATATTCCAGGAATTCGGAGCCGATGTGACACTCGCCGTTCGCAGCACGTTTTTGAAGGATATTCCCCGGAAATTGCGGGAACTTGCAAGAAAGGACCTGCAGGACGCACATATCATCGAAAACTGCACGGTCAGCCGGCTGGAAGGCGACGAGGAAGTCAGCGGGGCGATCCTGGAGGGACAGACTGGAACAATGCATATCCCCTGCGACAGGGTCTTTCTGGCTGCAGGCCTTGTCCCCAATTCCGGGATGGTCACGGGCATCCGCAAAGGTCCTGACGGGAGGATCATAGTCAACAGGTCCATGGCAACAAGCCACCCCGATGTCTATGCATGCGGGGATGTCACTGGGTCCCGCTGCCTCACACCTGTTGCCCGATACGAGGGAGCACGGGCCGCCGCCTCCATCCTGGGACGGGAGTGCCCGCCCGACTGCACGCATGTGCCCCAGTCCGTGAACCTTGCCTACGAATACTCATTCGTCGACGGGAATGCGAGCGATGACGAGGTGGCATTCCAGAGCCCCGGCCCTGCAGGCCCGGGCACTTTCTGGTCAGTTCCTGAAGGGCAGACCGGGATGGCCGGCATCCTCGTTTCACGCGACTCGGGCGAGATCCATGGAGTCTATTCAGTCGGACCATCCGCCGGCATTACTGCAGCGTACCAGTCTTTTCTGATGAAGATGGGAGTGACTGCGCATGACTTCACCCGTTTCATGGAAGTGCACCCCATGAGCGATGCGGTATATCCCCTCATGAAATACGCATCCTACCGGCTGACCCGGGAGAAGGAAGGGGCGCCAAAAAAAGGCGGGAACCGCTGACCTCCCAGGTCAGGAAAGCCTCACAGCTGCAGCGATCGTTCCCATTCCCTCACCATTTCGATGAGGTGACCCGGGCGTTCGGCGGTGTACTCCACTTCCCCGAGGAATACCTTCCCGGAATTCCCATCGACCGTGATCATGGCCCCCTGGCGGAGCTCCTGGCCCGCAAGCAGGCATCGCTGCCTGCTCTCGTCGATTGTGAGGCTCCCGCACCCAACGACACATATTCTTCCCATCTGCCTCGCCACCACGGCTGCATGGGATGTCCTTGCACCCCTCGCTGTCAGGAGACCCCGTGCTGCTTTTATGCCGGGTATGTCATCCGGGGAAGGTGTCTCACGAACCAGGATGACGGGCCGCCCTTCCGATGCCATATCTTCGGCCCGCGTGGATGAGAGTGCGATTTCCCCTGATGCAACCCCCCCTGATGCGGGTATGCCGATTGCAATCGGGTGATCCCTTGTCCTGACACGATCGATCGTGATGGACTCGATATCCACCTCCCGGAGCATCCATACCACATCCGGCGGCGAGATCACTCCTTCCCGGCAGAGATCGACTGCGATCTTCAATGCTGCGTACGGGGACCGCTTTCCGCTCCGTGTCTGGAGGATGAAAAGCTCCCCGTTCTGCACCGTGAATTCGAGATCCTGCATGTCCCGGAAGAACGATTCAAGCTTCTTTGCCGTCTCCCCCAGTTCTCCGAATGTGTCCGGGAGGGCCTCCTGGAACTCGTTCTGGGTGCTGACCGACTGGTCCCCGGAGACCACGTCTTCCCCCTGCGCTCCGAACTTGAAATCCACGAGTATCCTGTTATGCCCCTGCCACGGGTTCCTGGTGAAGGCAACACCTGCCCCGGAACGTGTCCCGATGTTTCCGAACACCATGGCCTGGACTGTCACTGCGGTTCCCCGTGCCTCCCGGATAATGTGGAGCCTCCGGAACGCCTCTGCCCGCGGACTCTGCCAGGACCTGATCACAGCCTCAGCCGCCTGTGCGAGCTGTGTCGCAGCCAGATCAGGGAACCTCGTCTTTGCATGGAGCGAAAAGATCCGTTCGAACTCGAGGGCAAGTTCCCGGAGCGAGAGCGAGTCGAGTTCCACCTCGTCTGTCACCCCCTCTTTCTCCATGAAACTCCGGAGCATGTTGCGGTAGAGGGCGGGGGGGTGATTGCAGATCACTTCCCCGAAGTTCTGGATCAGCCTCCGGTATGAATCCCATGCAAATTTTGGATTCCCTGAGAGCGAGATGAGACCGCGGACCGATTCGCGTGAGAGCCCGATGTTCAGCAGGGTCTCCATCACTCCCGGCATGGAGACAGGTGCCCCGGAACGCACCGAGACGAGGAGCGGCCTCCTGCTGCTGCCAAACGTGAGACCCGTGGCCTTCTCGAGGCAGCCGATACCGTTCCGGAGGAGATCCGGGAGATCAGGAGGGAGTGTCTCATCTGATGCAAAATACTCCTCGCATAGGGTCACCCCGATGCAGAATCCCGGGGGCACCTTTACCCCGAGGGATGCGATGGTGGCGAGGTTTGCAGCTTTGTTGCCGAACTCTTCGGCGGGGACACTGTCCAAAAGGCCGCACCCGAATGTGACAAGTCGTGGATATGCCCTCGCAGCCATCTCTTCCCCCCCTAGCGGCGGTTCATCCTCTCCATGATGTCGTCCCTGATGAGATACACCGCTTTCATCATGGAATTGGTCGATTCTTCGACGGTCCGCGCCAGTTCTCCGTAGACCTGCATCTCCTTCCAGTCCCGGGATTCGACGAGGATATTCTTCTGGGCGAGCCGGAGTGCTTCATCGGACTGGTGCTCAAGGGAGAGGACCTGGTCCACCGCATGGAGAAACTCCTGCATGTCATCCCTGCTGTATCCCTTGTGAACGTACTGCGACGCAATCAGAGCCTTGAGGTATTCCTGCGCGCTCCTTTCCGCCAGTTCTGCCATATCCACGAGGAACTGGTTGATCTTCCTCGAGGAGGTGACGGACGGGATCAGTGTCACGTAGAAGGAGGCTTCTTCAAGGAAATCCAGGGCATCGTCAGCAGTAAAGATGAGCTGGGAGTAGAAATCGGCGTTCTCCATCCTTCGCGAAAGTGTGCGTACCTTGGTGACCAGCAGGTCAGCCTCGCTCTCCCATTTCTTCGCCCTCCGCGCACTCCGCGAGATGAATTCACTGTTCTCTCCCCTCTGGATGTGCTGGAGGGCTTCCCTGACGATGGTCGCAACGCTGATGGTCAGTGTCGCATGCTCCTCGCAGATCTCCATCAGGCCCTCATGCGCCGAACGGAAATAACGGAGGAGCTCGGCTTTTATCTCGTCCTGGATGAGCAGGCTCGACTGGTGCGCGAGAAGCCCCGTTGTGGATACACGCAGCACCCACTGGAAGTATTCGATGCTCTTTTCGCGGCCGAGGATCTGGTGGAGCGGCTCGCCGTAGCGCATGGGGACCCGGGATGCCATCTCCAGGGCATCGTATATCGTCTTCTCGCCCCCCAGCATGAGGAAGCCCATGTGTCCGAACTCGTGATCCGCGGCCCATTTCAGGACATATAGTGCATCCTTGGTGAGGAGAAAGTTGCGCAGCCTCTTTCTTGCCCTGTTCCAGTCGATCAGGAAAACCAGTCTTGAACCGGTGAATTCGAGAAAACCGGCCAGTTCCTCTTTTCCCGAGGCGGTATAGGTGCCCGTGGAGAGGTGGTAGATCTTCTTTTCGAATGTCGCAGCACCCTTTTTCGAAAGGGTGTCGCCCCACGAGACTTTCCGGTTCTCAAAGAGGCCCTGGAAGAACTGCAGCCTCTGCATGTGGATATCGGTGTAGGTGATGGTGACGGTGTTCTCCACCACGCTGATGACCAGCACGTGTGCATCGGTCATCCCGATATCGTTCTGGAGGATGAGTTTTTCGCCATTCCTTGTCGCGGTGGTGCCGAGCCCCGGGTGATCGAACTTCAGGGGAGAGGTCCGCCTGATGCCTGCCATGAATGCCCTGACAAGGTCCTTGTCCCCGGGAGAGAGGAGATATGTCATCGCCCCGTCGATTATCTCGCTTGCAAGGTCTCCCTGCAGCCGGTTCAGGGCCCTGTGCATGGCCATCACGAGAAGATGGACGGTATCGCCTCCCTCCTCCCGCGCCGACGTGATATCTTCAATGGCTTTTTTCTCCACGAGGTCCCCTTCTCCGGAGGGGATCGTCTCTTCGAGAAGGTGGAGGCGCTCCTCCAGTGCTGCGGCATCGGGAGTGTCCATGATGAGGAGGGGGTTTGCCATCTCACGGAGGTTTGCTTTCAATTCGGCGAGGATACGGGATGCATGGGGGATACGGGTCACTCCCTCTTTTGCCACCACCGATTCGGCCACCACCCTGTCAAACTGTGGGTTGTCGATACCGGAGGTCTCCCTCTCCACCCTCAAGCTGGGAAAATCGCCGTGCGGGTTCTCGGCCCTGGCCTGTGCTGTCTGAAGGAGCGTGAAGAGATACTTGAGACGGTCATTGGCAGCAAGAGCATTGTTGACCCTTGCGGGGAGAATCAAACCCTCTTCGCCGAGTTCTTCGATAATCTCTTTTTTGACGGGCATTTCAAAACCCCCTGGACAGCATCAGAAAGATGGAAACATGGTGTTCCAGCCTTCGGAAGATATTCCTGTATCCTGCATGTACAACCGAGAGGTTTCTCTTACCTGGAATAAAGGCCTTTTCCATATAGCAATATAGAGAGCCCTGATAGCCGGTTCATAGTATATTTCAGCGCACGGCTCGTCGGAGACCCTGGAATGCCCTCATTCCCACGAGGGTAACTTCCATCAATAAAAATACATGATTCCCTTCAGGGCACAGGCACAGTGAATGAAAATCGCTGATGCGATTTTCATCGCAAGCACTATCATCTCCCGGGCACTCACATCTGTATTGAGGAGATGGAATGGACAGGGAGGGTCTCCAAGATATATTTGAAAAAATCCAGACCGGGATCGTGATCATCGATCCCGTAACCCACACGATTCTGGATATCAACCCCAATGCGCTCTCCCTCATCGGCCGGGCAAAGGAGGAGATCATCGGCAGGGTCTGCCACCAGTACATATGCCCTGCTCACGAGGGGCGGTGCCCGATCACAGATCTCGGCCAGGTGATAGACAATTCAGAACGCGCCCTTATCGACAGGGACAATAACAGAATCCCCATCCTGAAGACCGCGACAACCGCCATCCTGGGCAAAAAAAGAGTGATCATCGAGAGTTTCATCGACATCAGGGACCAGAAGAAAGCCGAGGACAGGAAATATGCACTTATCGGCTACATCGATGAGACGGTGATGAGGGTGAGGGAGCCACTGGTCCTCGTGCAGAAGAACCTCGCCGAGATTGCCGCGAGACCTGATATCACTGATGGTACGCGTGATATGCTCCAGGAAGAACTGAAGGTCGAGGCGAACCGGCTTGGACAGATTATCGAGAACCTGCTCGAGATCCAGAGAGCAATTGCAGAAGAGCGAATGGAGATTCCTGAATCGTTTAAAGCCTTTATAAAGGGCGGGTAATCACTAAATCCCTGGACAATTCGCACCATTTTCTCACTGAATAACTCTCCCTTTTCCCATATCCCCCACGCATACATGCTATTTTTTATCCGGGGGGGGGTTTGATTGTCTGAAGAGGCTGATCACCCCGCCGATAATATTCACGGCAATCTTCATTGCCTCCACTTCCTCTCCGGAAAAGATCCTCTCTGCACTGTCCGTGAAGAAAACGGCTCCCCACAAGCTGTCGCTCACAAAAACGGGGATGGCACAGGCGGAATCGATGTGATGTGCCGTAAAAAAAATACTCTCGCTCTCTGCACTTTCTGCATGGGGAAAGAGCACAGGTTTCCCCGCCTGGAATTCATGTATTTTCCCTGTGATACCCAGATGGGAAAGAGGAATGGCAGGAAAAGCATTATCATAAACAGCCTGCGGCGTTCCTGCCACCGCCCATTCGTGTACGAGGATGAGGGACAGGGGATCTCGGTCCTCATCACTGAATTTGAACATCAGGATCCGGTTGAGGTTCATTGCAAGTCCGATCTGCTCCAGTATCGGGTTACAATCGAATCCACCTTTTCCCTCGACACCACGCGTTTCCACCCTGTGGGTTAGGGAAAGCTGCCGTAAAAACCATTCCACCCCGAAACCAAGGGCAAAGAGAATGGCATCCCTCTTCCTGATTTCGTGCTCCAGGCGGTGCTTGAAGAGGGCTATCTCGATGTTGGACTGTACTTCACGCTCGTTGAATGGCTTTACGATATATCCGAAAGGTTCCGTGTGCTTGGCCCGTTCCAGAAGTGTGGAGTCGGCATACGCGGTGACATAAATGACGGGTATATCGTACCTGCTGCGGATGGTAAACGCGGCGGCAATCCCGTCCATCTTCCCGGAAAGCATGATGTCCATTAGGATGAGATCAGGTTTCTTTTGGTCGGCAAGTTCGATTGCCCGCTCCCCGCTGCTGGCTATTCCAATAACGGAATACCCCATCGCTTCCAGTGCCATTTTCAGGTCTTCCGCAACGATCTGTTCGTCTTCCGTGATGAGAATCCTCTTCTTTTTCATGTTATGCACGTTCTGCGGAGGAGGGAATAACCATCCTGAATGTTGTTCCGGGACCGTTGTTCACCATATCAATGGACCCCTGGACCTGTTCAATAAGCGCAGATACCAGGTGAAGCCCGAGCGAGTTGGTATGGCGCCAGTCAAATCCTTCCGGAAATCCTATACCCGTGTCCCGGATGGTTATGGCCATTCTATTGTTCTCCTCCTTTGCCGTAATGAATACTTCCCCTGATCGTTCTCCCGGGAACGCATGTTTCACAACATTTGAAACGAGTTCGTTGATCACAAGCCCAAGGGGGATCGCAGTATTGATGTCAATCATGATGGTACCGATATCAATATGCAATACAATCTTTCGGGAATTCACCCCATAATACGTGAATAACTGGGATACAAGCGATTGGATATATGCGGAGAAATTAACCATGGAGAGGTCTTCGGACTGGTATAATTTTTCGTGGACGAGTGACATGGCCTTTACGCGATTCTGGGTCTCCGCGAGGGCTTGTTTCAAGTGAATATCATCGATACGGCGCATCTGGAGATTGGTGAGGCTGATGATGATCTGAAGGTTGTTTTTCACGCGGTGATGGACTTCCCGCAATAATACCACTTTCTCCTGGAGCGATGCATTCAGTGCTGCGGTGCGTGATAAGACCTCCTGCTCCAGTTTTTCGGTGAAGTGTTTCTGCAACTCCTCCGCCTGTTTCTGTTCAGTGATATCACGGACTATTGCGAGAGCCTCCCCCTCATCGAGCGCGACGGTGCGGGCTTCATAATGTCGTTTTCCTCCGGGGAAGTCAAGATCATACACAAAGTGTTGCAGATGTCGTGTTGAGAAGGTGTGAGTGATATGCGACATGATCGAATCAGCAAGTTCCCTGCTGAATCCGGGAGTGTCCCAGATGGTTTTGCCCACAAGTTCTTCGGGAGGAATAAGGAGATCGGATTCTTCCGGTGCATTGAAATCACGGTATACCCCGTCCCGGGAGATGATGAACATCATGTCGGGGATGGCATCCAGCAGGAGGGCATTCCGGCGTTCACTCTCCCGCAATGCCTCTTCAGCCAGTTTCCTCTCCGTGATATCGAGGACGATGCCTTCGTAATGGGTAATCTTCCCCTCAGTGTCGCGACGTATATGGGTAAAGTCGTCAATCCAGTATGCTCTCCCCTCTTTTCCAAGAATCCTGTATTGCTGCGAAAATTCATCGATCCCGCGGATACCGTTATATTTCACTTCTTCACCCACGCGATGTGTATCATCGGGATGCACTATCGAAAAATAGGGGATCCTGCCCGAGAGGAAATCATCAGGCGTGTATCCGAACTGGTTGATATTTTTACTCACCATTTCCACGGGCCAGTTCTCCTCGGCTCTCCACAGGAAACTCACAGCAGGGCTCGTATTGATGATCCTTACCTGTTCCTGCTGTATCTTAAGCAGCTCTGCAATGCGTTCCTGGTCGGCCTTCTTGCTGGTGATATCCCGGCCGATGACCTGCATGCCGTCAAACACGCCATCCTTCGTGATTGCAGCACCTTGAATTTCGAGGATTGCATACCCGCCTTCTTTTTTCCTGACGCTGACCTCCAGGGGCCCTGTGATGAAGCCTTCAAGATTCTTCAAAAAGCCTTCCTGCACGTCCCTGAGAGATTCGGGATGAACAAATTCGAACGCGCTTTTTCCCATCACTTCTTCAGGGCTGTATCCCAGCATCCCTGTCACCGAAGGGGACACATACGTCAGCAGGCTGGACTTGTCCGTGAGGAGGATCAGGTCAAAACTGCGTTCGGCAACACCGCGGAACTTCTCCTCGCTTGCAGCGAGTGCCTCCTCTGCCTTTTTCTTTTCCGTGATGTCCTCGTAAATTGCGACAATCTCCCCGGAAGGAAGCTTGTAGATCGTGTTTTCCCTCCATCCGGCAATCCTGTTATCCCGGTATACGGATACAGGGTGTGTTTCAGCCTCACCAGTCTTCCATACACGCAAAATTGCGTCAAAGAGCCCGAATTCCTTTACCCCGGGAAAGATCTCGCATATGCTATGCCCGACGACGTGCTCTCTCCTGACGTTCTCGATCTTCTCGACTGCGGGGTTGATCTCCTTGAAAATGAAATCCTCTCCGTTCTCACTCGCCTCATAGATGGCCACCCCTGCATTCATCTTCTCGAAGAGGTTCTTGAACCGCGCCTCGCTCTCCCTGATCGCCCTGTCTGCTTTTTTTCGTTCAGTAATATCCTCAAAAATCGCGACAAAAAACCCTTTCTGCGGACTATACACTGAAATGAACAGCTGCATGCTGAGTGGGGTGAAGTCGATCTCGAACTGTTCGGGGTTCCCCGTCTCCGCGACCCGTGCATAAATCCCGAAGAGCTCGGGTGTCTCCTCTTTGATGCCGGGGATTGCCTCCGTTACCCTTTTTCCCACAATATCCTTCAGGCCGGTCAGCCTTTCAAATGCCTTATTCACGCTGATATAGAGAAAATCGTCCGGCCTGCCATCACTATACAGCATCTCGCAGTAAGCAAAACCGTTCAGCATGTTTTCGAAGAGTGTCCGGAAACGCTCCTCACTGCTTCGAAGTTCCTCTTCCACACGCGATAAATCCGTGATATCGGTACCGATCGCGATGAAACGCTCCGGATCTCTTTCCTCTCCGGGTATCTTCCTGGTATTCCAGAGCATCGTTTTCAGTGACCCGTCCCTGCAGGTTATGACGGTTTTCAGGTTGGCGAAATACTCATCTTTCTGGATGATCTCGGATATCCGCTCTGTGATTTCCTTCCTGTGCCGCTTCTCTGGATACAGGTTTTTCCATATCTCGTTCTTTCCTATTACTTCCCTTGCAGGATATCCGCTCATCTCTTCTGCTGCGGCATTCCATTCAAGAATCCGGCCCTGCGAATCGAGCACCATCAACCAGACATTCGAATTCTGGATGATACTCCTCTGGATCTGCAGGTTTTCTTTCAGTAATTCCCGGGTTCGCAGTAGGTGCTCTGAAAAATATACAACAAGAGCACCGATACCCAAGAATACCACCGAGCGGATGAGAACTCCTGGAAGAGTTGTCGGATCTCCCCATCCGAACATACATGCAATGACAATGTAGATCAGGCACAGAAGAACAATCCCAATCAGTCCTCTCCTCCTGTAATGGTATGCGAGGAGGACGACAGGGACGTAATAGGTATGGGTGAAAATAATCGTGATTCCCTGCGAGAGACAGTATAGTGTCAGTATGACGACTGCACAGGAGCACGCAAGGATGACTGCCTTCCACTGGTTCTCAGTCATAGCGGATATATACGTGCCGGAAAGAGGATTTTCCCCCCCGTTCCCACCTACTTTCATCCTGGTGTTTTTTCCCGGCATGGTGTTCACACCGAATTATGTTTTATCGTGGAGCACGAGGGAGAATCTGGTCCCTGCACTCCGGTCGAGTTCAATGGTACCACTCAATTGTTCCACAAGGGAGTTGACAAGCCTTAAACCCAGGGACTGGGTATTACGCCAGTCCAGGTGTGCCGGCATTCCGACCCCGTTATCGCTGCACTGCACAGTGAGTGTATGGTTCTCTTTCCTGATGCTGACTGCAATCTCGCCCCCCTTCTCTTCCGGAAACGCATATTTTAGCGAATTGGATACCAGTTCGTTCATGATCAGACCAAAAGGAATTGCGGCATTAATATCTACGAATATCTCGGGAATGTCAGTTTTTAATGTGATTTTTCGTGCTCTTGCCCCGTAAAACCGGAACAGGCTCTCTCCCAGGAAACGAATGTAATCCCCGAGATCTATCCGTGAGAGGTCTGCTGTCCGGTAGAGTTTTTCATGGACCATTGCCATCGCCATGATGCGGTTCTGGCTCTCCCTGATCGCCGCGAGGGTCTTTTTATCGGTAATATACCTGGACTGGAGGTTCAGCAGGCTGATGATGATCTGGAGATTGTTCTTCACCCTGTGGTGGACCTCCTTTAACAGCAGCACCTTCTCATCAAGCAGTCTCCTCAATTTTTTCTCAGCATCGATCCGCTGCGATATCTCTTCCTTGAGCGCTTCATTCGCCCACCTCAACTCAGCGGTTCTCTCCTCCACTCTCTTTTCAAGGGCCTTGTTCAGGGAGCGGATCTCCGATTCCATCTGCTTGAGACTCGTGACATCATGCGAGAGGCCAATGATTCTCGTCACCTTTCCTTTTGAGTCTGACAGCGGGACGAGTGTGGTGAAGTAATAGCGATTCCCCTGATCGATTGCATGTGCCTCCTCAAACCTGACAATCGTGCCTTTCGAAGCGCATTCCCGGTACGCAGAGATAATCTGTTCTCGTGTCTTTCCAGAAAATATCTCTTCGAGATAGTGACCTTCCGCCACAGGGAGGTAAATATCCATATTTTTCCGGGATGCGGGATTGGAATACTGTACCCTGAAACGCCCGTCATCCGTGGGATCGACGATGTAGATGCTGTCAAGGGTATTGTTGAGTATTTCGCGATAGCGCTCTTCGCTCTCGCGCAGCGCATCCTCCATTCGTTTTTTTTCCGTCACATCGGTCGCAAATATTGCGACACGGTCCACGTAGGTATGTTCCGGATCAAAAACCGGGTATATCTCATTATGGATGGCCATTCCGGCCCTCATGTCGTCAATCTGTGCAGGCTTCCCGGTTTCGAAGACCCGGCCAATGGCCGCCTTCCGGGGCCGTGCAACATCAGGGGGCAGGAGGTCATACGCACATTGCCCCATTATCTCATTCACAGTGCTTCCGAAGCGCCTTGCCCCGGACTCGTTGATATTGATGATCACTCCCTGATGGTCCATCAGAGCGATTGTGTGCGTCGTTGCATTCATTATTGTCTCGAGAACTGATTCCCTTTCTCTTAAGGAAGCCTCAACGTTCTTCAGTTCCGTGATGTCCTCGAACGTGGTGAAGACCTGGAACGGCTTCTCTTCACCCTCCCTGAACTGCGGGACAGAATCGACAAGGATCCAGTGAGTGCAACCTTCAGCGCGGTTATATATCCCCATGATATCCTTTACCTCCCGCCCGGTTTGGAGGGCAAGTGTTGAGGGATGCATGTCACCGGAATAGTCTGTGCCGTCAGCGTGAACAGCGCCCCAGGAGGGATCATTGTTGGTTTTCCCCCTCATCTGCGCAACAGAAACCCCCAGGATCAGTTCCGCTGCGGGATTTGCTTCAACAATCCTCCCTTCAGCATCCTGGTAAATAACCCCCTGGGCCATCGTCTCGAATAATTGCCGGTGTTTCTTTTCACTTTCCGATAATGCGTTTTCTGTCTTCTTGCGCTCCGTGATATCGGTGAGCACGTTCAGGCTCGCGGGTGCACCAGCGAACTCTATGAGGGTTCCCCGCACAATGACCCGACGTTGCCGGCCGGCATTTGAAATAATCTCGATCTCGTAGGGATCGATCTCGCGGGCGCCCATCCGGTCCCTGATCGCCTGAGCCACAACCTTGTGATATTCAGGGGCGATAAATTCCATCAGAGGAGTGCGGAGGGCTTCCTCGGACGTGATTCCCATTGTCTGGACCATGGCAGGGTTCACATAGAGTATATTCCCGTCACGGTGCACGATGACCAGGTCTGGGATATTCTCCAGCACATTCCGGAATTTTTCTTCGCTTATCCGCAACGTCTCCTCAAAAATTTTCTGTTCCGTGATATCCCGACCGACCGACTGGTATTCACGGAGGATCCCCATCTCATCAAAAATCGCCCGGTCACTCCACCTCTGCCAGCGAACCGAACCGTCTGGCATCACAATACGGTGCTCGATATAATCCCCCGGATGTGAGGGGGTGAGTGAGGTGAAAAAATCCCTGACCTTTGCGCGATCACCAGGGAAGATATTCGGTTTGAAAATTTTCCCTTCAAGTTCCTCCCTGCTCCTGCCAAAGTAACGGGCGTATGCACCATTCACAAATATATGCGTGCCGTCCGGCCTGAACCTGCAGATGAATTCTGTCTGGTCTTCGACAATTGCATGATATTTTGCCTCGCTTTCCCGCAGTGCTTCTTCAGCCCTCCTTCTTTCTGTAATGTCGATCGTAATGCCACGGA
Organism: uncultured Methanolinea sp.; assembly: GCA_964452625.1. Lineage (GTDB taxonomy): Archaea > Halobacteriota > Methanomicrobia > Methanomicrobiales > Methanospirillaceae > Methanolinea_A. The sequence goes on along the minus strand of CAYVMJ010000013.1, from coordinate 8,366 downwards.
TTCCGCAAACCCCGCCATCAGATTTGATAAGAGCTGTATAAATTGCAACAGGAAACCAGCTTCCATCCCTTCTCATGGCATGAAATTTATCGCTCTCCTGTGCCGGGATCTCGCCTCTTATCATCCCCTGGAAGATCGCTCCCACCCTTTCCCTGTCAACAGGGACAATCATGTCCAGAATATTCAGTCCATTCTCCAGATCCTCTCTCGAATATCCGAAAATTTCGAATGCCATACGGTTTGCGTAGGTCAGGACTCCCGCTGAATCCGCTTCGAAGACCGCTTGTGGGAGCAGATCCGAGAGTTCCCTGAAACGGCTCTCGCTCCTGCGCAATGCCTCTTCTGCCTGCAGCCGCCGGGTGAGGTCGTGCAGGACCAGCATTGCGTATTGAGGCTTTCCCTCTGCATCCTTGATGATCTTACCGGTTATTTCACCAGGAAACGTAGTGCCGTTCTTCCGGGTCGCAGTCAGTACAGCGGAATGTTCACCGCGCTGCTTCAATTCAGCAAACGCATGTTTCGCAGTGTCGGTCTCTCCGGGAATGATGAGGGAGAGGATGTGCTTGCCTATGAGTTCTTCCGCACTTTTATACCCGAACAGTGAGAGTGCGCGGTTATTCACAAAGAGGATGAACCCATCAGCATCGATCAGACCTATTGCATCCGGAGACGTCTCTACGAGAGTTCTGTACCGTATCTCGCTGTCGGTGAGAGCCCGTTCCATCTCCTTTCTCTGGGTGATGTCCCTGATCACCTCGATTGCACCGGTGCGATTGCCATCTGCATCATAGAGCGGTGAGGCAGTGCCCCAGAGATATGCGCCTTTTCCCCCATAACACCCGGGTGAATAACTTTCAGATGTGATTACCTCTCCTTTCCAGTGCACATTCTGGTATTTTTCCTCGATTTCCTTATCGCCACTTAACACAAGATCAATAAGAATCGGGCGTTTTTCACCGTAGAATGGAAAGCTGTAGGCTCTATCGCCCTTGCCCAGTATCTCACGCGCGGGTATACCTGTCAACTCCTCCATTGCTTTATTCCACACGATGACATTTCCGCCTTTATCAATCGCAAATGTCGCATCTGGCAGAAGATCAAGGATATCTGCGAGCTGTTTCTGCGCATTCAGCCTGTGTATCTCGGCATTTTTTTTCTCTGTAATATCGGTGGCGATCACATGAACGCCCGATACATGCCCTTTGAGATCCTTCACGGGGGAATAGATTGAAAGAAGCCAGTGTGTCCCCGTGGGGAGAGTGACCATCTCCTCATACACGGCCGATCGATCAGAATGCTCGTGGATCATTCCCAGGCGGGCAACAATGGTATACGCAACCTGCCTGCTGAAGATATCGTGGACAGATTTCCCGATGAAAGACCCGGGTTCGCCTCCCAGATACAATGCGGCACGTGAATTCAGGTAGAGGATCTTTCCATTCATGTCGTACCACGAAATGCTGGCATCGATGTTTTCTGTCAGCTGCCTGAATTGTTCACTGGTTTCCTGCGCTTTCCGTTCAGCCGCCTTTCGATGGATTATATTGTCCCAGTCCCTGATCGCCCGGTGTGCTATTCGCGGCAGGTCCTGAAACATTGCCTTTGACTTCACCACGTAATCGATTGCCCCTGTCTTCATCATCTCCACCGCAAGTTGTTCGGTCCCGCGGCCGGTCATGATCACAAGAGGTGTGCTCACAATCCCATTCTTACGCGGCAGGATATCTATCCCCCTTCCGTCGGGCAACTGGAGATCGGCAATAATCAAATCCGGGGGGTCATCCCTGAGGATAGGATGAGCTTCGTGTATGGTATACACACAGGTGACATGGAACATGTCCGGCGATGCTGAAAAAACCCGGCGAATCATCTCGACGTGGGATCGGTCGTCTTCTATGACAAGAACGTGATATGATTTTTTCTCCGTGAAGGAATCACGGTCCGGGACAGCATGGTTCATATGCACAGACTCAATCCGGACTGGTCCGGTATTTTTTCCCCCGTGTCAGGTGGATACCACAACCCTTCGGCATTCGTCCTGTAAATGTGTTGAAGTCATTGGGTAATCCTATTTAACAGTTCGTGTGATATCCACTCAATAGCATGTGGCATTACCACAGGAAAGCGCAGGGATCCAGGCTCCCACATTTGTGTATCCCGGGATCATTCGGTGGCATGGAGCATATCGGTGACTTCCCGGAGTGTTCTCCCTGAGGCTGTATCCGGTCTTCCAGGCCACACGGGATGGATTTTTCACAGGGATGCTGTCAGGAAGCGTAATTTTTTATCTTGCCGGCCAGAATATGCACCCGTTTAATAGTCTCCCATGTCACCGAAACGGATCCTGATTGTTGAAGACGAGCGGATTGTTGCAGAAGACCTGATGATGGTCCTCTCCGGTATGGGATATACTGTCATTGGCATCGCTGGTACTGCTGACACAGCAATCCGGTCAGCAAGGGAACACCTGCCCGATCTCATCATGATGGATATCTCGCTGGCAGGGACGAGAGATGGCATCGAGGCTGCGGAGACAATAAGGACGTTCCATGACGTCCCTGTCATCTTCCTCACTGCATTCTCGGATGAAAAGATCATCGAGAGGGCGAAGACCGCCCTCCCTTACGGATATCTCCTGAAACCATTCCGGGAACGTGAACTCAAGATAGCGATTGAAATTGCTCTCTATTCCCATGAACTCAACAGGAAACTTAAAGAAAGCGAGGAACGCTACAGGGGTTTCGTCACACACTTCATCGGGATCGCGTACCGGAGAAGGATGGACTTCTCTCCCGTTTTTTTTCATGGATCAATCGAGAACATCACGGGGTATACCGAAGAAGAGATTCTACAGGGCCGTCCTGGCTGGGAGGATCTGATAGCCCCGGCAGATTCCGGGCGTATCAGGGCACAGAACCTGAAGATCCTGGAGCAGGAGACTTATCAGGGCACTCGTGACTATTGCATCACCCGGAAAGATGGTGAGATCCGCTGGGTGCACGAACTCTTGCAGAAAGTCCCCGGGAAAGGGGGCATGCCACAATATATCCAGGGATCGATCTATGACATTACAGACAGAAAAAAAGCCGAAGAAGCCCAAAAAAAGATGAACTTCGAGCTTGAGGAGAGAGTAAGGCAACGGACACTCACCCTGAACCAGCAGCTGCTCTTCCTGCAGCAGCTGATCGATACCATCCCGAGTCCCGTTTTTTACAAGGATGCACAGAATACCTACGTGGGGTGCAATGTTGCATTCGAGAGATATATCGGCACTTCCAGGTCGGGGATTGTCGGCAGGACCGATGAGGACATACTCCCCGAGGAATTCGCTATCCTGAACAGGGAAAAAGACCAGTATCTGCTGACACATAGTGGAATTCAGGTATACCAGGCGAAATTCCCTCATGTTGATCATACTGTCAGGGATGTGCTCGTCAGGAAAGCCACTTACAACGGGGGTGACGGGAAAGTCGCCGGATTCATAGGGGTGCTCGTGGACCTTACAGACAGGATTCAGGCAGAAGAACAATTGAGAGAGCGGGAAATGCAGTTCAGGGCAATGCTGGATGACCTGACAGACCTGGTATACAGGTTCACCCCAAAGGGGACCGTGTTGTATGCAAATAATGCGTTCCTCTCGTTCTTCAACAAGAGCGCAGAAGACATCACAGGTTATACCTTCCGTCTCCCGGTCCATCCTGAAGACCAGGCGGCACTTGATGCGTTTTTCGCATCGCTTTCACCCTCTCATCCCATTGACAGAATTGCGATCCGGTGCATACGGGAAGGCGGTGAGGCAAGGTGGATCGAATGGATCAACCGGGCCTTTTTCGATGAGCACAGCAACGTATCCGGGTACCTGTCGGTCGGCAGGGATATCACCGACAGGAAAAATATGTAGCACTAAAAAATGGTGGCAGGCCGGCTGTGAGCAGAATCATGCTGCATGAACTCCTTTCCACACACGAACCAGAAACCTTATTTCTGCAACACTGATAATCACAGGCCAAATAGCCAATTTCTTTATATGAAAATGGCGGGGACGGTTCCACAGAAACCGCTCAGGTCTGCCCTGCCATCGAACATACATGGGAATGAATCAGTAAGTGGTTTTGGTATGAAAACCACGTCCGCGGTTTTCATTATGGGTTGCAGCTGATCCCGGTGTTTCATGTGCGTTTCAGTCGAAAAGGGAAATCATCCGGAATATAAATGGGGAAGTGGTATGCTCATTGGAAATCGCCTTTCCATTCCCTCAATCATGGAATGAGAGAAAGTCTGCATCCTTCATTAAGAGAAGGATGTTCTTCATCTCATTCTCCTCCTCCCTTATGATTCCCGCCTTCAGGGATACTGATCGCATTTTTCCATTTTTCATCGTGATAATGCCGCTGCGGGGCAGGTAGTGGATTACCTCCATCGAGAGGATGCGATGGATGGTATCATCATCACTCTCCTCTTTCCTGGATGCGGCAAGGTTCAGCAGTGCAAATATATTCTTTCCTGTCAACTCAGCTATGGCATACCCGGTGAATTGTTCTGAGCTGGGGTTCGCAAAGACAACCCTGTGGCAAAGGTCAATAATCAGTCCGCAATCGCTGCTCCTGGAAAGAAATAACTCCAGCTTCTCACGGGAGTTCCCGATCTTCTCCTTGAGCCGGCGCTTATAGATGGCAAACTCGATATTTGAGTACAATTCACGGGGATTGAAAGGTTTTACGAGGTAACTGTGGCCGTTTGTCCGAAGAGCCCTGGATAGCGTCTCTTCATCGGAATAGGCCGTCAGGTAGATGACCGGGATATCCGTGACCTTGTGCAGCTCCTCGGTGGTCTGGATACCGTCGATGTCACCCTTGATGTGTATATCCATCAGGATCACATCAGGGTGAGTCTCCATTGCAATTTTCAGAGCTTCTTTTCCTGTCACGGCAATACCAGCTATCGAGTATCCCATCTTGGAAAGGGTCGATTTCAATGAGAGGGCAACCACCCCTTCATCCTCAACAATTAACACCTTCTTCGGGACCATGCCTTACCACCCCAATGAGAGTGTATATCGGGGATGAGATAAAATGAAGGGGCGAACCCATCTCTTCCGCATATCAGGAACTTTTATCAGCCTGGAACCCTCGAACAACAATAAGGGTGCCCTGTGTCAGGTGCGCTCCTGTCTGGAAGATGACGCATGGAGGAGATATCACGATCCAGCCTGGCCATCTTCCTTCTGCTGGTACTCATCACCCTTGGGATTGTGCTGACGACCATTTTCAGCCTGAAGAATGGATTTTTTGATATTTTCCCGTATTTTTATCTCATCCCTGTAATACTCATCTCTCTCACTCATCCACGGATGGGTGTCATTCTGACGGTCTTCCTGGGGTGGATGTACCTTGGCCTCGTATACTGGTACGGTCCCGATGACCTGAGGGTGTACGCCTCCGGCATCGCATGGTTTTATATTTTCATCACACTCGGCGTGGTAATCTCTGCGTTTTCCAGGGATACTGCAGGTGAAAAACAATTCAAAGAGATTTTTTTTAATTCACAGGCGGGTTTCTTCACCTTCGATACAAAGACCCTTGGCATCCTGGTATCAAATCCGCATATCGCCCGGACCCTTGGATACACCCCCGAAGAAATGAATACACTCCCGCTGCCTGCGCTTGTTCCCGACTCTACCGAACTGGAAGGTTTCCTCCAGAAACTCGCAATTGAAAGGAAGATCAGTGACGTGGAGATGTCCATGCAGCGAAAAGACGGCAGGACTGTCTGGATGATGGTGACCGCATCCCTCACGTCCCGGGATCAGGCTATATGTTCGGCGGTGGACATCTCGGAGAGGAAGAGAATCAAGGACGAACTCCGCTACACCGAAGTTCACTACAGGACCCTCTTTGATAGCGCAGGGGACGCAATAATCATCCACGATTTTTCGGGCAGGATTTACGAGGCCAATGCAATTACAAGCGAACTGACCGGCTACTCCAGGGCAGATCTGGAGTCCATGCACCTGTCCGATCTCGATACCACGATGACGGGCGACCGTTTCCCCGCGTGGATCAGTGAACTGCGGCGGAAGGGGAGCACATTGCAGGAGAGCGTCTGCAGGACCAGAGATGGGCGGGACATCCCCATTGAGGTGAGCAGCAAGATCATCGAATATTATCGTTCTCCTTCGATCATCAGCATTTTCAGAGATATCAGTGTCAGGAAGCAGGCGGAGAACGCATTGCGGGAGAGCGAGGAGCGGTATCGCATGATAGGTGATCTCATCCCCTTCGGTGTCTGGATTGCTGATAAAAGTGGTACGTTCATGTATGCATCCCCCTCATTCCTGGATCTCATCGGTATGACCCTCGAGGAGTGCCAGAAAGAGAACTGGATGAAACGACTCCCTTCAGAGAGCAGTGAGAATGCCACGAATGACTGGAAGCAATGCGTGATAAGCGGGTGTTTCTGGGATTACGAGTATCGTATTGTTGACAGGCAGGGTCAGGAACATTTCATCCTGAGCCGGGGGTCTCCGATCAAAGACGAATCGGGCCGGGTCCTCTCCTGGGTGGGCATTCATTTTGATATCTCGGAGCGCAGGCGATACCAGAACAGACTGGAGGCATCCTTAAAAGAGAAGGAGGTGATCATCAAGGAGGTGCATCACCGGGTGAAGAACAATATGCAGGTCATCTCGGGTTTTCTCCAGCTCCAGTCGCACTATGTAAAGGACCAGAGTTCCATCGCGATGCTGGAAGAGTGCCAGAGCAGGGTCAGGACCATGGCTCTCGTGCATGAGAAGCTGTACCAGTCAAGGTATCTCGGTTTTATCAATGCAAGGGAGTACATCGAGAGCCTTGTCTCGGACCTCATACACTCGTATAAACTTGACAAGGACATCTCGTTCAATATCGATATCGAGAACGTGAATATCGACCTCGACATCGCCATTCCCTGCGGGCTTATCATCAACGAACTGGTGACCAACGCATTCAAGTATGCATTCATCGGGCGAAAAGCAGGGGTAATATCCATATCCCTGCACCTCGGCGCCGATCACTGGTTCATACTGGGTGTCAGGGATGACGGTACAGGACTCCCCGAAGGGCTCGATATCGAACATGCATCCACGCTGGGACTCCAGCTGGTCACGGTCCTTGTCAGGCAGATCGGGGGGGATATGGTTGTGGAGGGCCCGCCCGGGGCGTCGTTCTCGATCAGGTTCCCGGAGAAATTTTAACCAGGGTTCCGGCGCTTCCTGGATCCCACGGGAGAGATCGCGCTTTCCATGCCGTCATGCACCACCCGGTTTGCCAATACCATACAGTTCCTCATTTACAGGAATCCTTAAACAGCATATACCTCTCTGGTTGCCACTCTGCCATATCGCTGCTTTTCCCCCAATTTTCTGTTCCTCTCCCCGTTCCGAAACGGTAAGTTCAATGCCGCCCCTGTCGTATCGTATTCAGAAAAGAAGGGCTCCTGCCATGCGCATCACTGTCGAGGGGGTCAGCGGACTCCCGATCATCCACGAGGGAGATGACCTCCCTGCCCTCATCTGCGAACGGACCTCGTTCTCCGATGGGGACATCCTTTCCATCGCCTCTTCGGTCTACTCCAAGGCGAAGGGTTACACGAGAAGGCTTCCGGATATCACGCCCTCGGAGCGGGCAACACGCATCGCGGAAAAGACCCACGAGGACCCCCGCTTCATCCAGGCGGTTTTAGATTGCTCGACCGATATCCTGCTCGAATACCCGTTCGTCCTTTCCGAGATCCCCTGCGGCCACATCGGGGTCCGTGCCGGTGTGGACCAGAGCAACATCGAGGACGGCATGCTCATCCTGCTCCCGCCAGACCCCATGGCGGCGGCGGCCGAAGTCAGGGATGCCGTAAAGGAGATCACAGGGAAAACCATCGGCGTCATCATCACCGACACATGCGGGCGTTCCTTCCGGAGGGGCCAGACCGGCAACGCGGTCGGATGGAGCGGGATGACCGCGATCCGCGATTTCCGGGGGGATTGCGACCTCTTCGGCCACGTGCTCAAGATCACCGAGGAGGCGGTCGTGGACGAGATAGCAGGATTCGCCAACTTCGTGATGGGTGAGAGCCATGCCGGGATTCCCGCCGTCGTCTTCCGGAATCTGGGGACCTGGACAGGGCATGACAACCTCTACTTCCGGCCGGAAGAGGACGTCATCAGGGAGATGATGAAGAAGGAATGTCCCTGATTGTAATGCAAATCGACAATTTTTTTCCCTCATCATAATTTTTTCAAAAATAATTTGTGTTTTTCAATGAGGCGAACAATAAAAACCGAATGCTGCGGGTGGGACAAGGAACAGAGTGTTCTATGCTGTCCTTTTTCTTAC
>CAYVMJ010000012.1:0-51626 GCA_964452625.1 uncultured Methanolinea sp. | reverse complement strand
TTCAGCCCCCAAGAGCGTCTGAGAGAAAGTGCGGTCAGTTCCCGGATGCCCCGGGTAAGGCAGGGGCCCTCCTGGGCAACCCTAGCGTATCCCCCGCAGTTGGGGCTTTTGCCCTCTTCTGTTGTTGCTGCTCCCCCGTATCTCCTCAACCTTCCTGTGCAACCCCAGCGTATGCCCCGCAGTTGGGGCTTTTGCCCCAACTGCTCCCAAAACTTTTAGTCCCACCTTCTTCCATACCCTCCATATGGTCAGGCACGAATGCGGGTACGAGCAGGAGATTCTCTGCAGGCGATGCGGGACACCGGTTGAATACAAACCAAAAACCGGGCTCTATTGCCCAAAATGCGGCCATGAAATCACCCTTCTCTGTCCCGGGTGCGGAAAAAAGTGGTGAATCCCGTCAGGCTTTTGTCCTTATCCACTGCGCGTATTGTTCCCGGAGATCCCTTATCTCATCGGAGGTGAGGTCCTTTTTCCTGTTCTTATGGAGATATTCCTCGAGTTGCCTGACGATCCGCTCGGCGATCTGGTACTCATCGACCTCCATGTATGCAGGGGCCTGCCCGATCTCTATCGCTTCCCCGCATACAGGACATAACTTCCACTGCTGGAACCGGTCGACATATGCAAAAGTCCGGCACCCCGGGCAGCGAATGATCAGGAACATCGACAATGGGTGATTACGTCTTCTCCGGTATATAAATATCGCCGGATGATCACCCCGCAGGTCCGGCCGTCAACCGGGTGGGTGCACTCACGGAAAAATCAGGGAGAAATGCGTGTGATACAGGACTTTACAGGGAATTCACAGAGAAAAAGGTGGGTATCCCTTCAATACATCAGGTTGAGTACCAGAACTGCAACCCCGATCGCGGCACTCACGACAATCACCGCATAGGGGCTGATATGGAAAGCCCGTTTGTCCTCGCTCTCGTAATAATTGACCAGTCCGGCGGACGAGATGAGCCGTCCACCCTGCTTCTTCGCCATACAAACATATTTCTCATTCTCGGTATATAAAAGCCTGTCAGCATACATGACCGGAGGAGAACTCCTGGTTGAGGGGCGGGCGCTCCTGGGTGAAGAACTCGAGGAAGCCCCGGTGACAGTGGTGGTGAAGGATGGGATCATCCACCGCATCGAGCCCCTTCCGGGCAGCACAGCGAGCATCCCCTGGATATGCCCTGCATTTTTCAATGCCCACACGCATCTTGGCGACAGCATTGCCATGGATGTTGCGGCAGATGGAACGCTGGATGATCTTGTCCGTCCCCCCGATGGCCTCAAGCACCGGATTCTCCGCTCGGCTTCCGATGCGGAACTGGTGCATGCGATGCGTCTCACCCTGGCCACGATGGCAGAGTCCGGGACCGCCGGATGCATGGACTTCAGGGAAGGAGGAATCGGGGGAGTGAAGGCACTGGTCCGTGCGGGTGCGGACCTTCCCGTGCGGACCATCATTTTTGGACGGGACGGGGGTGAGGCCGTTGCGCATGGCCTCGGGATCAGCAGTGCCAGGGATGTCGCGGACGGCCTTGACGCGATGGTCGATGAAGCGAAGAGAAACGGTCGCCTTGTGGCATTCCATGCCGGCGAGCGCGATGCAGGAGATGTGGATGCCGCCCTTGCATACGACCCCGATCTCCTCATCCACTGCACGCATGCCACCCGTTCGCAGCTCCGGCGAATCAGCGACCTCGGTGTACCGGTGGCGGTCTGCCCCCGTGCGAACTGGCGGTTTGGCGTCACCAGTTCATCGGAACATCCCCCCGTCCGCCTCATGCAGGCCCTCGGATGCAGGATCCTGCTCGGCACTGACAATGCCATGTGCGTCCAGCCGGACATGTGGAGAGAGATGCATTTTTTTTCCACTGTATACCGGATCTCACCGCATGACGCGCTGAAAGCCGCGACCCTCGCTTCCCCGCTCTTTTCAGATTCTTTTTACATAACAGAAGGAAATACCGCGAATTTTCTTGTCATTGATCCGCTCGGTTCAAACCTCTCGCTCAGCCGCGATCTGGCCGGAACTCTGGTAAACAGGGCCGGCCGCGGGAATATCGTGAGAAAAGTTATTAGTTTGTAGATCCCAATACATAGGAAAGCTGTTTTGGAGTGTACCCATGTTCTCGGAGATACTGGTAGCTGTAGACGGGTCGAAAATCGGAAAGAGGGCACTGGAGATTGCTCTTGAGGAGGCCCGTGTGTGGAAGGCGAGGGTTCATGTCGTCTACGTAGTGGAGACCGGGTTGTTCTCCTCCCTGCCCATGGACAGCACCTGGGAGATAATGTACAGCATGCTTGAGAAAGAAGGCCAGGAGACCCTCACTGAAGCAAACGAACAGGCAGCTGCAAAAGGCGTCCAGCTAGAGACCCATATCCGGCAGGGCCACGCGGGCAACGAAATAGTCAGAGCATCCCGCGAACTGGGTGTAGACCTCGTCATTGTCGGATCGCACGGGAAGAGTGAAGTGGACCGGCTTCTCCTGGGGAGTGTCAGTTCGTTCGTTGTGGGGAACAGCGGTGTCGCAGTCCTGGTGGTGAGACCATCGCAGACATGAGAGTCAGAGACTTCATGACATCCGACGTGGTGAGCGTGGAGATCCCGGGCAACCGCGACGATGTCTTAAAAATCCTGAAGCGAACCGGTATTTCCGGCGTGCCTGTCCTGAAAGACGGGAAACTGGTGGGAATCATCACCCGGAAAGACATGCTGCGGAAGGTTGAAGAGACACAGCTCGGGCTTCTCATGACAGGCAATCCCGTCACCATCGGCCCTGATGCCACCGTCCAGGATGCGGCCACCCTGATGATCAGGAAATCTGTCAGGAGGCTGCCTGTCGTTGAGGACGAATCTCTGCTCGGACTCATCTCAGTTGCGGACCTCATCGCGGCCCTTGCGCAGTTGAAGATCAAGGAGGAGATTAAGGACCGCTACACGAGCCAGACCTTTGCCATATGGGAAGAGACGCCGCTCCCGCTGGTGGGACGGATCATGGAAATCTCGGGATTTGATGCCATCCCCATTCTTGACTCCGAGAGCAAGCTCCAGGGCATCATCTCCGAGCGGGACCTGATACGTCACTCATCGATCGAGGACATGGTAGAGGTGAGCGACTTCTCCAACGGGACAGACGACGATGAATGGACCTGGGAGAGCATCCGGGACATGCATACCATCAGTTATGGCATCTCCAGGATACAGCTCCCCAACCGCCCGGTCATGTCGGCCATGGTGAAAAACGTGATTGCGGTACCCACGAACGCCGAAGTGAGCGAGTGCGCCCTGAAGATGAAGAGGGCGCGTGTCGACCAGCTCCCTGTCGTGAACGGGGACAAGAAGCTGGTCGCCATGCTCTTCGACAGGGACCTTATCAGGGCACTGTGCCATGACGACACCTGATAACAACTTTTAAATTTTATAAGGTCATTGTATTGATTGAAGCGCTTTTGAGCATTTAAATGGCGTTTTAATGAATTTTGGGGTGTTTGTATGAATGAACAATACCAGGAAGGACTGAAAGGGACCACCACCGTCGGACTGGTGTTCCAGGGAGGTGTGGTTCTCGCATCCGAGATGAGGGCCACCATGGGGTACCTGATCGCTTCCAAGAAAGCCAAAAAGATCTATCAGATATCCGATAAAATCGGAATGACAACCGCGGGGGGAGTCGGGGATGCACAGCAGATCGCCCGGCTGATGACTGTCGAATGCAGCCTTTACCATATCCGCAGGGGCAGGACAATGACTGTTGCCGCGGTCGCCACGCTCCTCTCGAATATACTGAATAACAACCGCTATTACCCCTATTATGTCCAGCTTCTCGTGGGCGGCATGGATGATAACGGGCCGAAACTCTATGCGGTGGATGCACTCGGCGGTGCGTCGAAGGAGGAGGAGATGGTTGCGACCGGTTCCGGCTCCCCGATGGCATTTGGTGTCCTCGAGGACCGGTACCGGAGCGATATGAACGAGGAGGAAGCTATATCGCTGGCTGTGCGTGCCGTGCGCTCGGCCATGAAGAGAGACGCAGGATCCGGGGAAGGCATCCACGTGGTAGTCATCACAAAAGAGGCATACAGGGAGATAAAAGACCAGGAAGTCGCTGAGCAATTTCCGGGCGTTCCCGCATAATCACTTTTTTAGGTAGGTTTTGATGCTTATAGAAGAGAGGCTCAAAGAGCTCAAGAACAAGATCAACGAGAAGGTCCCGAAGGGGATATCTGTCTCGGAAGTGGAGTTCGAAGGACCGGAACTGGTCATTTATACCGACGATCCCAAGAAATTCGCAGACCAGGCCGACCTCATTAAAATCCTGGCCAGGGACCTTCGGAAACGGATCGTTGTCCGCCCGAATATACTCGAAGACCCTGAGAAGGCCGTCCAGGACATCCGTGCCGTCGTTGCAGAGAATGCCGGTATCACAGATATTTATTTTGATGCAGACACCGGGGAGGTGCTCATCGAGGCCGAAAAACCTGGCGTCGTCATAGGAAAGAACGGTGCGACGCTGCGGGAGATCACGAAGCATATCGGGTGGACCCCCAAGGTGGTGAGGACACCCCCGATAGAGAGCGTGACGGTCAAGCAGATACGCCAGTACCTCCGTTCAGTCAACGAAGAGCGGAAGGAATTCCTCCGCACCATCGGGAGGAGAATACACAGGGACGTCATTGCCCGTGACCAGTGGGTCAGGGTCACCATGCTCGGCTGCTGCCGGGAGGTGGGACGGGCCGCATTCCTAATTTCAACCCCTGAATCGAGAGTGCTCATAGATTGCGGAGAGAAGCCGGACAACAGCGCAGGAACACCCTACCTCTATGTACCCGAGATCCACCCGCTGAACCAGCTCGATGCAGTGGTCCTCACCCACGCGCACCTCGACCACTGTGCCCTGGTTCCACTCCTCTACAAGTACGGGTACGACGGCCCGGTCTACAGCACCCCTCCCACGCGTGATCTCTCCGCGATGCTGCAGATCGACTATCTTGATGTGGTGAGCAAGGAGGACCGGAAGATACCCTACAGTTCACACGAGGTCAAGAACTACATCAAGCATTCCATCACCCTCAATTACGGGAGCGTCACCGACATCGCCCCCGATATCAAGCTGACCTTCCACAATGCCGGCCATATTCTTGGTTCAGCCATCGCGCATTTCCATATCGGGGACGGCCTCTACAACATCGCCTTTACCGGGGATTTCAACTACAGCAAGAGCCGGCTCTTCAATCCCGCGACCAACACGTTCCCACGGCTCGAGGCACTCGTCATGGAGAGCACTTACGGCGGAGCGGGCGATGTGCAGCCATCGAGGGCAGAAGCCGAGGAGAAACTGTACGAGACGGTGAATGCTGTCATCAACAGGGGCGGAAAAGTCATCATCCCGGCGTTTGCCGTCGGCCGGTCCCAGGAGGTCATGCTCGCGCTCGAAGAAGCGATGAGGAAGGAGAAAATCCCGCGTGTGAAGATATTCCTCGACGGGATGATCCGCGAGGCGACCGCAATCCACACCACGTACCCGGAGTACCTCAACAGCGACCTCCGTAACCAGATCTTCAAGGAGGGCCTCAACCCCTTCCTCTCGGAATGCTTTGTGCAGGTTGATTCTTCCGATTTGCGTGAGAAAGTGATCAATGGCGACCCTTGCGTCATTATTACAACAAGCGGGATGCTGAACGGCGGGCCTGTCATGGAATACCTGAGTAACCTCGCACCCGATGAACGCAATGCTTTAGTGTTCGTGGGTTACCAGGCGGAAGGCACCCTGGGCAGGCGCATCCAGAAGGGCTGGAGGGAGGTCCCTGTGGGACGGAAGGGGACCTTCGTGATAAACCTGGAGATTGTCACGATCGATGGTTTTTCCGGCCACTCCGACCGCAAACAGCTGATGAATTACATCGGTCACATCCAGCCCCGGCCCGAGAAGATCTTCACTGTCCACGGTGACGAGAACAATACAATCGATCTCGCAAGTTCCCTCTACAAGCGCTACCATATCGAAACCCACTCGCCCATGAACCTGGAGACTTACCGGATGGTATGAGAAACCTCCTCCCTCTCTTCCTGGGAGTCTTCGTTGTCATGGCCCTCTCCAACGCCATCGTCCCCGTCCTCCCTTTTCTTGCAACCGGGACCACGGCACAGGGCGCGATATTCTCCGCCTATTTTCTGGGGGCATTTCTTCTCGTGCTTCCTGCAGGCTACCTCGCGGACCGCGTGGGTGAGATCCCGCTTATCAGGGCCGGGTTCCTCCTCACCTGCATAAGCGGGCTTTTCCTCATGATCGCCACGGATCCTGCAGCCCTCTTCGGGGCGCGCTTCCTGGAAGGGGTGGGCGCCGGCCTCTTTGTCCCTGCGTCGCTTGCCATTCTCAACGTCAGGCCTGATCACGAGCGCGTGAGCGGCTACTTCATGGCCCTGATGAATGTCGGCCTGCTCATCGGCCTGCTCGGAACCGGGTGGCTTGTTTTGAGATGGATAGGGCCGTATGCAGGGATATACCTGTTTTCCGCGGTTTCTGTCGTTCCTCTTGCACTCTCTCTTGTGATGCGGACCTATCCTGCCGGAGACGCGGGGGTGGCACCGGAGTCTGCAGTCGATACCTTTTCCCGCCTCAAGCGGGCATTCCGGGTGAATTTCTGGCTCTGGGTATCGGCAGTGCTGATAATAGGCATCACAGGGGCCCTCACCGCCCTCCATCCCGAATACTCGGATCTTTCTCCGGACCTTGTTTCCCGGGAGATCGCCATCATGAACCTTGCCACGATCGTGTCAGTCCTTGTCACATCCCACGCCCGCCTGCCGCCGGTCCCGACAATCAGGGCAGCCGCAGTCGCAATGGCCGGGGGAGTTGCCGTGACCTACTTTTCTGTATGGGGATTTTTGATCATCGGGTGGCTTGCGGGGATGGTGATGATCGCACAGCTTGCGTACCTCGCGGGCGTGAGTGCCCGCCAGGGGGTGCTGATGGGGCTCTTCAACACTGCAAGTTACGGGGGTATGACGCTCGTTCCCTTCGCTGCCGGGCTTGTGGCGGAGCATGCGGGATTTCCCGCGGCCTTTGCTGTCATCGCTGCATGCGGACTCCTCGTTGCCGCAACAATCGGGCGATGCGGGTGCAGGGTGGACCACCCCCCATCGTGACTTCTTTTTTGTGCAGGCGGGACGGGGCTTTTTTTAGAGGGGTATCGGGGATACAGTGCCGCATATGGACGACTGCTCCCTTCACCCCCCTCTGACCCGGGCGTGGACGAGTGATCCTGCATATCCGGCCGTGGCAAGGAGAATGATCGTCGCCCCTGAAGGTATGTCTACCAGGTACGAGAGCACGAGCCCTCCGAAAGAGAAGACGAGCCCGAGGCAGACTGAGAGAGCCATCATCGTGCTGAGTCGTGTGGTGTATCCCCTTGCCATAGCCGCAGGCAGCGTGAGCAGCGCTATCACAAGGATAATTCCCACGACCCTGATCAGCATCACCACCGTCACCGCCACGAGCGCCATGAGGAGCAGGGAGAGAAACGTGACGGGGAGGTTCATCACCCTTGCATATTCCTCGTCGAACGTGACCGCCTGCAGCTGGGTGAAGAGCAGGGCAACCACGACCACGATCAGGCTGCAGAACATCCCCATCATCAGGATATCCGTGCCGGGAACGAGGAGGATATTGCCGAAGAGGTAACTGAAGAGATCGGGTGCGTATCCCGGAGTAAGGCTGATACAGATGATCCCGAGCGCCATGCCCGCAGCCCACACCGCACCCACCAGGGTATCGAGGTTCTGGCCGGCCTTCTCCCTCAGCACCCCGATACCGAGAGCCACACACGTGGTGAACCCAAAAGCCCCGGCGAGGGGATCCACCCCGAGGAGGTACCCGAGACCCACGCCGCCGAATGCCGCGTGGGATATGCCCCCCGAAACCGAGACCATCCGCTTCACCACGACGTAACAGCCGATGATTCCACAGGCGATACTGGCAAAAATTGCTGCCAGCAGTGCGTTCTGGAAAAACCCGTACTCGAGGATACCGGGGACTGTCACTGGTCTTCCCTCACCGTATGTTCTTCCAGCACCCTGTGGGGAAGCCCGTGGGCGATGAGATCCACCGGGCAGCGGTACGCGGAAGCAATCATGTCCTCTGAAATTTCCGGGGTATCGTGGGTATAGAGGGTCTGGTTCAGGCACGCCACCCTGGTCACGTGTCTTGAGATCACGCCGATATCATGGCTCACCAGGAGAATCGTCATGGATCGTTTCAGTTCCTCCAGGATATCGAAAAAATGGACCTCTGTCGGTGTATCGACATAGACCGTGGGTTCGTCGAGGACGAGAAGTTCCGGCCTCCCGACGAGCGCCCGCGCCAGGATGACACGCTGCTGCTCGCCGCCCGAGAGGCGGGAGAGAGTGCGGGCCGAGAGATGCGAGAGGTTCAGGTCCGCAAGAACCTCCGTCGTCACCTCGTGGTCCTCGTCGCGGTAGCGCCTGGTTATTCCCTTCGTGTGTGTGAGCCGGCCGGAGAGAACCATCTCCCTGACCGTGATGGGGTAATGAAAATCGAATGTGCGGAACTGTGGCACGTACCCGGCCATTTTCCGCCCTTCAGCGGGTGGTTTGCCGAAGATTTCGACCGTCCCGGATGTGGCAGGGAGGAGACCGAGGATGATCTTCAGGAGGGTCGTTTTCCCCCCCCCATTCGGCCCTATGATCGCGTACATATCGCCCTGCCTGACAGAGAAGGATACCCTGTCAAGGATATACGTGCCGTTCTGGCGGAAGGTAACGTCTCTGGCATCGACTGCGGGAATCAAGGATTATCCCCCGGCGCCTGATTCCTGTAACCGCCGGCAATTGCCGCTGCCACCCGCTCCAGGTTGTCAAGGGTATCGGGAGCAAGCGGATTGAGCAGCACGACAGTGCCGTGTATCTCCCGGGCGATGACCTCGCTCTCCCGGGTGCTGTGGCGCGGATCCGCAAAAATCACCCTGATGCCCTTTTCCCGGGCAAAATCGATGAGCGATGAGATATGCTGGGCACCCGGTTCCTTGCCCTCCGTCTCGACCGCCACCTGTTCGAGATCATACTCCCTGGCAAAGTAACCCCATGCCGGGTGAAAGACCAGGATTGCCTCCCCTTCCAGTCCCGAGAGGACCCCGGCAATGGTCCTGTCCGCCGAATCGATCCGGTGCATGTATGCATCTGTTCCCGATGCATAGTACTCTGCATGTGCAGGGTCTGCCTCACTCAAACCCTCGCCGGTGTTCCCGGCCATGATACGGAGATTCGCCGGCGAGAGCCAGATATGGGGGTCTGTTCCCCCATCCCCTTCATTTCCCCGGATGAGGGAGATGCCCGCCGAAGTATCGATGATCAAAAGGTCCGGGTTCAGGTCCTCGAGGCGGCTCACCAGGATATCCTCAAACGGCATCAGTCCCGGGCCCAGCCGGAGATACATATCCGACCCGGATATCGCGACAAGCTGTGCTGCCGATGGCTCATAGGTATGGGGATCCGCTCCCGGGGGTACAACGACGGTCACACATACCTTCTCGCCGCCAATCGCCCCTGCAATCTCTGCCTGGGGGAGGATCGTCACTGCAACCTGCATCCGGGAGTCCTCCCGGGCAGCCGGCTGAATGCATCCTGAGAGACACACAAGACACACCACCCCTGCAAGGAGACAGATACACACTCCCGCAACCCCGGTCACATCCCGCGTCATGGGATTACAGTGCACATTTTTGGTACCCATTCAAAAATCCTCCCCCCCATTCCCGTCATCGCAGCAGACGGGATCATGGCTGATGACACCGCAGATCCCCCGTGTAGGATGCCCCAGGGAGCTGCACATCTTGTTGACTGCGTCCCTGGACACGTATGACTCGAACCTTTCCGCCTCCCTGCATGCCTCGTCCCCCGAAAGACCGTAGTGGGTGAGAATAAGACCGAGGATCCGGTGGCGCCTGACAAGGAACTCCGCGCACTCCATTCCCTTATCGGTCAGTACCACCCCGGAATAAGGCCGGTGGGCCACAAGGCCCATGCCCGCGAGTTCCTGGATGCCCTTGGTGGCCGTGGAGGGATCGACTGCGAAATGTGCCGCCATCTCACCAGTGCGGACAGGATCTCCCCTTTTATAGAGGTATTTCATATACGCCACTTTTCGTGGGGACAGGGCCGGAACATCGCATGGCTCCATGCAGGATACAGTGGGAAGTCCGGGATGATAAAATGTTGGAGGGGTACCAATTACCGGCCTGCGATCTTCCTATCCCATGAGAGAAGGAATGGTGTGAGTGCTGTTCTCACCGTACACGGGTATCTGGAACCGGCCCTGCCCCCCGCCTCCCGGACGGGTGGACTGGAGGGGGATGTCTATTGTGACTGTCTCGTTCTCCCCGGGATAATCTCCAACGGGGCCTGAATAGGGCAGGCAGCCCTCCGCAATCACATGGATGAACCGGAAGGGTGTTGCCGTGACATACACAGGGATGGTGAGTGTCCCGTCGCTGATGACCCCGGCACGCTGTCCATCGAAAAAGACGTGTGCTCCGTCTACCGGGCAGAGGACCAGGAAATACCCCACACTCCCTCCGATGGTCCCGGGCGATACATTCACGAAACATTCCTTTTCGGCCATGGACACATACTGATCATCGCTGACGGCAAGGAGAACGTTGTACGTTCCCGGTTGAGTATAGACATGGACAGGAGACTGGTCGGTCGAGAGGTTCCCATCCCCAAAGTCCCACACCCATGTATCGGGACTGCCCGTGGAGAGATCCTGGAACTGGACCGTCAATGGGGCAGGTCCGCAGGTATTATCCGCCGAGAAATTGGCGGCGGGGGGAATCCTCTCCCGGACGGTGATCAGTCCCTCCCGGCGGCAGAGTGCGCACCCGCCTTCTCCGCATACGTCAAGGCTCACGGTGTAGGTCCCTGCTTCAGTATAGACATGCACCGGGGACTGTTCGGAGGAACTCGCGCCGTCACCGAAGTGCCAGAGCCTCGCGGTGATATCCCCCGTGGAAAGGTCAGAGAATGCAACGGAAAGCGGCAGGTGCCCTTCGGTCAGGTTAAGAGAGAAATCAGATTCGGGTGGAGGGATTGGCGAGAATGTCCCGGAGAGCGTATGATCCGAGGAGACCTGGTCGAACCTGACAGGGGAGGCAGGTTCCTGCCAGACCCCGTCGACCTGGATCCCGTCAAGGCGGTATCCCCTCTCGGCAGTGAAGAAGAACTCGGCTCTTCCTCCCTCGATCACCTCCACATTTCCCGACGGATACACTGACCCGTGTGGCCCGGCTTCCACAAGGATAGTGTGACCTGGTTTTTTCAGGATGAAAGGGGGAAGGGTGAGTGTCTGGCCGGCCGCGACGGTGATCTCTCCCTCCCATGCATATCCGTCAGCGGCAGAGATCCGGATATCGTATGTGCCCTCCTTCAGGTCAAGGCAGAGGGGCGTGATGCCGGATTCGCGTCCCTCCACGAGAACCAGCGCACCAGCAGGGTCAGAATCGATACAGAGCGATCCACTCCTCTCTTCTCCCCCGGATCCGTCATTCACTTCTCTTTCATCAGTGTTCTCCTGGCCGGAATCGGCAGGCCAGGTCACGGCAGGGGTGGGGATCGGGGTTGCGAAAGGAGTGGGAACCTGAGTCGGGGTCTCTATCCGGGCAGGAGCCTGGGAGGGTGTTGCCAGAGGAGTCGGGATCGGGATTTCGACCTGGGTCTGGATCGGGGTCGGGACCTGAGTGGGATCCGGTGTCGGGATTGGAGTAGGGATCGGCGTAGGGATCGGGCTCATAATAAAAGTCACCGCCGGTGTTCCTAGTCCGGGATCCGCTGTCGGGAGTGTGGGTATGGGAACATCTCCTGCGGGGATGCCAGGATCCTGGACATTCGCAGAAGGCCCAAAATCCCCTGCCGGATCGGGAAGACCCGAGACCACGAGGGTTCCATTCCTCCCCGGGATGGAATAGAGAACACCCCCCTCATCTTTCAATCCCACGACATTCACCTGCACCTCGCAGGTTCCCACAGCATCCCCCCGCACGGTCAGGGTTGCGAGCACAACCTCCCTGTCTCCGGGATTCACTTTCTTCCCGGTATCCACTGCTTTTACCCTGACTGAATCAGAAGGCACACCGCTCTTGCTGTTAAGGCCAGCCCAGGACGGGAAGCGTACCCCGGTAATCTCGCCGATTCCCGGGTCCATGAGTGTCACCTTCACTTCAAATTCAGACAGTCCCTGCGAGACCTGGTCAATCACTATCGCACACTCGGAAGTTTCACCCGGAGCCCCGATGGTGCAGGAGACAGCCCTGATATCCGAACAGGATGCCGGCATGCTCATTGCCAGGAAAAGAACCAGAAGGAGTGCCCCGGCATGCACTCCCCATCTGCGTGCGTCCCTCCATACGCTCTGCATACTCACTTCCTCACCACTCCGCCCGGAAGGCTCCTCCTCCCCACGAGGGGTTCTTCCGGAAGATCTGCGGAATATTCGTATATTTTCCGATAATCTCTCCGGGTATTTATAATGTCCCCTCAAACGCGCAAAAAAAAGGGGTCTTTACCACCACTGCCGGCCAAGGAGCCCCCTGGCAGCCGGTGTGGCCTCCCTCCCCTGGGGTGTACGCTTGAGAAATCCGGCCTGGATGAGGTACGGCTCGTGGACCTCCTCGATGGTTCTTGTATCCTCCCCGACCGCAATCGCGATGGTCTTGATTCCCACGGGGCCACCCCCGAAATCCTGGACAATGACCTGGATGATCCGCCTGTCCAGTTCGTCAAGGCCCCTGCTGTCGACTCCCAGCATAGAGAGAGCCCTGTCCGCAACCTCGCGGTCCACCAGGCCTGATCCGCGGACAAGGGCATAATCACCCACGCGGCGAAGGAGACGGTTCGCAATCCGGGGCGTGCCCCTGCTCCTGTTTGCTATCTCGCGGCTTCCGCCGGGATCTATCCGGATCTTCATGATCCCGGCACTCCTCTCAACAATACGGGCAAGATCCCCGGGGCCGTACAGGTTCAGCCGGGAAATAAGGCCGAACCTGTCCCGGAACGGAGAACCCAGGAGGCCGATGCGGGTTGTTGCCCCCACCAGCGTGAAAGGTTCGAGGGTGATCCTGATGGACCGGGCGCTTGGGCCTTCGCCAATCATCACGTCGATGGAAAAATCCTCCATCGCGGGATAGAGGATCTCCTCAATCACAGCATGGAGGCGATGGATCTCGTCAATGAAGAGGATATCCCCGCGTTTCAGGAGCGTGAGAATTGCAGCAAGGTCCCCTGGTTTTTCCAGCACGGGCCCGCTGGTGCAGTGGATATCCGATCCCATCTCCCGGGAGATAATGTGCGCGAGAGTGGTCTTTCCAAGACCCGGGGGACCCGAGAAGAGCGTGTGGTCAAGGGGCTCTCCCCTCGTCCGGGCTGCCTCGATGGCAATGCGGAGTGTCTCTTTCAGGCTGTCCTGCCCGATGAAATCCGAGAACCTGTCCGGCCTGATCGCGGGGTCATCCACCTCGCCATCGCCCTGCAGGGGTGAGATCACGTGCTCTTCCATGCAGGATCACCGTTCGCGGAGCCTGCGGAGAGCGGCCTTGATGACGCTCTGCACATCCGGGTTCTGCATCGAAGCGACAGCCATCGAGACCGCATCGCGCGATTCCCGGGCCGAGAAACCGAGAGCCAGGAGTGCGCTCTCGGCATCGCCGCGCAGGGGATCGATCCCGGCATCCTTGCCTTCAGGGATGAGGGCCGCCTTCTTCTTCATCTTGTCCCGCAACTCGAGAATGATCCTCGCTGCGTTCTTTTGCCCGACCCCCGATACCCTTGTCAGAGCCTTCTCGTCCCCTCCGATCACGGATGCGGCAAGGTCTGATACAGTCATCTGTGAAAGTATGGTGTTTGCCAGCGCGGGGCCGACGCGGTTAACGCTGATGAGCAGGCGGAACATTTCCAGTTCCCCGGGGGCCAGGAAGCCATAGAGGAAAACGCCATCCTCCCTCACTGCCATGTGCGTGTGGATGACCACTTCCGCAGGGGAGGCTGCGGCCTCTGCTGCCAGCGGGCGGGGCATGAATACCCGGAAACCCACGCCGCCTGCGGTTTCCAGGACCACAAACCCCTCACCACTCCCGACAATGCGACCGCGGAGCCTGGCAATCATTGCCGGCCACCTGTTGTGTTGATGTGGCAGAGGGCGATGGAGAGCCCGTCGGCTGCATCGTCGGGTTTTGGTATGCCGGGGAGCGAGAGGAGGCGGGCGATCATCTTCTGCACCTGCATCTTGTCCGCCCTGCCCGAACCGGTCACGGCCTGCTTGACCTGGTTTGGGGTATATTCTGTCACCGGGATACCGCGATCGCGTGCAGCGAGCATGATCACCCCCCTCACCTCGGCAACCCCGAGTGCAGAGGTCACGTTCCGTGAGAAGAAGAGTTTCTCCATGGCCATGCATTCCGGTGCATATTCATCGAGGAGGCGGGATATCGCATCGAAGATCTCTCCCAGACGCTCGGGTGCCCCGCCCATGGCAGGACTGGTGCGGATGCAGGAGTAGGCAAGGGGAATCACCTTCCTGTCCCTCTGTTCCAGTATCCCGTATCCCACCGT
This sequence comes from uncultured Methanolinea sp., assembly GCA_964452625.1. Classification (GTDB taxonomy): domain Archaea; phylum Halobacteriota; class Methanomicrobia; order Methanomicrobiales; family Methanospirillaceae; genus Methanolinea_A. The sequence continues at coordinate 37,009 of CAYVMJ010000012.1, read as the reverse complement.
GGCCAGCCCCGGATCAATGCCAATCACGATCATGATGCCCGAAAAGGAAAGAAAATCACTGTTTTTCATTCATTCTATCGGAGAATGCCCCTGTTATACCTTTCTATCGCCGGGTGAAAGAGATGCCCCTGCACTCCCGGGACCTTCCCTGACATTCTCCCGGAGCCTCGAAAATACCCCGCTTCCTTCAATGCTCTCCCACTCCTTCACGAGGAGCCTGTAATATGCTTCTCTCGCCCTCTTCCGGTCGCTGAACACATATGCCATCCCCTGTGCGAGTGCCCGGCTGCCGCCTCCCGTCTTCCCCTTCCTCTTCTCAAGTGCAGATCCGAGGTCGGCAATCCATACATCACAGTCATGGAGGGTGCCGAGGATCTCCTGTATCTTCTTGAGCCGCCTGATCGCAGGTTTAATCTCTTTCCCGAAAAGCGGGGAATAGACCTCGAGCAGGTACCGGAGTTTTTTGGCTGCGATGCGCATGGCATGGTGTGCCTCCACGGCGCACGGGTCCTGGACCATGGGGGAATAGGCTGTCAGTGCATCGATCCTCCGCTCGATCGCTTTCCGGGCTCTCCGCATGGGAAACATGCCGGTCGCCGGGCTGTCCCGGGAGGGGGCCGACCCCCTCTTCCATGCCCGCATGCTCGATTCGAGGAGATCCGGGACGCCCTTCTTTTCAAGTCTCGTGCAGTCGGCGATGACTTTTGGCTGCAGGGATTCCCTCCTCTTCCTGATCCTCGCAAGGAGAATGTTCACACCTTTAATCTCCCCTTCGTCCATGTCCTTTCGATCGCCAAGAATCTCCTCCAGGTAATTGATCTGGACATCCAGGTCCCTTGCCTTTCCGAGGTCTTTCGTAATACGGCGTATTCCGCCGGAGATCCTCTGGTAAGTCCTCTGCGAATAGCACCGGGAAAAGACCGGGAGACCTGCACGAAGCCTTCTCGACGCGACCCGCATCCGGTGGATGGCCTCGGGATCCCTTCCCTCCCTCACCGCATCCATCTCGGCCCGGAACCGTGTATATACCCGGGATATGTAACGGGCGCCGTAGATGCAGAACTGCTGCCCGGACTCATCGTCTTTCCTGGCCATACTGCCAGCACCCCCTGTGTGAAACGAGCCAGGCCTGTGCATTGCAGGACCGCTCCGATTCCTTCCGCACCCTGCGCACGTAGGATCCGTCCGGCTGCAGGACCCTTGTCTTCTCGTTGTCATTCAGATGAACGGGAAGGATGATGTCCACGATCGCCCTGCGAAGATCGGGATCATTGACGGGAAAGAGCACTTCGACCCTCCGGTCGAGGTTCCTCGGCATGAGGTCGGCGCTCCCAAGGAACACCTCTTCCTGCCCTCCGTTCCTGAAATAATAGATACGGGCGTGCTCGAGGAACCTTCCCACGATACTGGTGACGCGGATCCCTTCACTGATCCCGGGTATGCCGGGCCGCAGGCAACAGATCCCCCGCACCTGGAGGATGACCCTGACACCCGCACGTGATGCCCTGTACAGGGCCATGATGCATTCCCTGTCGACAAGGGCATTCATCTTGAAGATGATGCATCCTTTGCCGTCATCGGCATGACGTGCGATCTCACGTTCAATCCGGGAGATGATCTCCTTTCGTATGGACTGCGGCGCCACGAGGAGGGAACGGAAAGACGGGATGCGTGCGTACCCGGTGAGACTGTTGAAGAGATCCGAGACATCCTCACCCAGCACGGGATCGGAGGAGAAAATCCCGATATCGGTGTAGATCCGGCTGCTGGCAGCATTGTAATTCCCGGTACCCAGATGCACGTACCTTGCCATCCCCTCCCCCTCTCTCCTGACCACAAGGCATACCTTGGCATGGACCTTGAGGCCGGAGACCCCGTATACAACATGCACTCCTGCCCTCTCCAGGGCGCGGGCCCACCCGATATTGTTCTCCTCGTCAAACCTCGCCTTGAGTTCTATCAGCGCAGCAACTGCCTTCCCCCGCTCGCGTGCCTCCAGGAGCGCATTCACAACCGGGGAATTTGCACCAACCCTGTAGAGGGTCATCTTGATGGCCAGGACCTGGGGATCGCGGGCCGCCTGGCGGAGGAATGCCACTACGGGCGAGAAACTCTCGTAGGGGTGGAAGAGGAGAACATCCTTCTTCCGGATGCTCCTGAAAGTATCCTCCTCCCTTTCAAGCGGTGGAGGAACGGAGGGGATAAAAGGTGAATCCTTCAGGTCGGGCCTGTCCAGCGAGCAGATCTGCATCAGTTCCGCCATGCCGAGGGGTGCTCTCTCTGTATAGAACATGTGATGGGGAATCCCCATTTTCTGGCCGAGAATGTGGCACACCCTGTCCGGGACACCGGGGACCACCTCTATGCGGACCGGGGAGCCGGTCCGCCGCATCTCCACCCCCTCTTCGACTGCGGTGAGGAGATCAGAGGCCTCGTCCTCCTCGATCTCCAGGTCCGCGTCCCTGGTCACGCGGAAAGGGTATGATGCATTGACACGCAGGCCGGAAAAGAGGCTGTCAAGGTGAGCCTGGATCACATCTTCGAGGAAAATCATCCGGATTTCTTCATGCAGGCCCCCCGTTCCCCATTTTCCGGGAAGGCGGATGAGCCGTGGAAAAAGGTGCGTGGGCACCTTCACCCTTGCAAACCGCACCTCTCCGGACGCGGGGTCCTCCACCTCGATCGCAAGGGAGAGGGAGAGATTCGAGATGAAGGGAAACGGGTGGGATCGGTCAAACGCCAGCGGCGTGAGCACGGGGAATATCTCTCTCCTGAAATACTCGTCGAGGAATTCTCTTCCGTCACCATCCATCTCATCATAGGAATGGATGTGGATGCCCGATGCCTGCAGAGCCGGCAGGAGATCTCTCTCCCATATCTCCATTTGCTCATCGATCAGCGGCACCAGTGCCTGGTGGATGGCATGGAGCTGGCGGGACGGGCTCATGCCATCGGGTGGAACTTCAAGGGCCCCCCGTTCCACCTGCCGCTGCAGCCCCGATACCCGGATCATGAAGAATTCGTCGAGATTGTTGGCGAATATGGAGATGAACCTGACCCGCTCCAGGAGGGGGTGTCCGGGATTGGCTGCCTCTTCGAGAACACGCCTGTTGAACTCGATCCAGGAGAGCTCGCGGTTGATGAAATACGCTGGATCTTCCCTTATTTCGCAGTTGTCTTTTATTCCGGTCATTCCTGGCGCATACGGAGAACGCCCGGCCCATTTTCCATCCATGCCCGGTCACTGTATCACTGGGAATTTCCTGCACATAAGGGTGCTGTCACCCGGGAACCGGTCCCGTGCAGGAATGTATTCGGGTCCGGCACTCTCCGTCCCATTTCAAAACTGTTTTACCTTACCGGGGTCCACCTATCTCGTGCTGTGATTCGCCATGGGATCCAACGAAGACATTATGCATGATTTTGTACGGAGAGAGCTCACGCGGCTGTACCCGAGCGTGGATGGCTGGCAGATAAAGAATGCACCCGGGATGAGAGCAGATTCGGGATTCATCATCACCCGCAGGCTGCTCGGGCAGTTCGAAGGGGTGCATGTGCTGGTGGACCTTGACAGGAAGGTGGGAGAAGAGGCTGCCGCCACCCTGAGAGAGATGGCCGCATCGGCCCCTGTTCCCGGGGCGGCGTCATCACGCCTGATCCTGATGACCCCCCGGGGAGCAGAGGTTTCGGGGATTCCTCCGGACATCCAGTTGCTCCCCCTGCAGAGTTTCGGGTATGAAGGTAAGGAACTTGTCTGGCTGCGGCGCCGGGAACAGATGAGCGCAAAAGTTCCAGAAAAAACCACTTAATCCTGCAATATACACTCCTTTATCCTTTTTTCAAGATCTTTCCCGTGAGAGCCCTGCCAGTACAGTTTCCTGCACCTGGGACACCAGGAAAATGCGAGGCCCCTCGTATCCTTCGGCGCATATCCCGAGCGGACGATTTCATCTGGCCGGGCCGGGCGAAGCAGGGTGTTGCAGAGGGAGCACCGGGTGAGCCTGATCCCCGGCACAATGAGCCCGGTCCTCGCAAGGCCCCGCACCTGGTCCATCACCTCCTTCTCTTCGACAAGGACGGCACAATCCCCGCCCCGTCTGGCGAGTTCGCGATCCATGGTGAGCAGTATCCTCCCCTCAGCATGCGCCCGTTTCAGAAGAAGAGTATCCTCGCGGGTGTTTCCTTCCGCATATCCGGACGCACTCTCGGTATCGTAGCCCATGAAACGGAGGTAGCGGCACAGGGTCCCGAGCATCCGGTCCGCGAGAAACCGCGTGCTGAGGTGAGACTCAGCCCGGTCTCTCGACATACTCTATCGACTCCCCGCATTGCGTACACCTGTGGCCTGAAAGGTTCCTGAAGATGCTCGAAAATCCGCGTCGTTCGATGAGAAGTTTCCCGCACGCAGGGCAGTACGTGCTCTCGTAGGGGTGGGGGAAGACATTGCCGAGGTACGGGAACCGGAGGCCGAGATCCCTCGCCTGGCGGTATATCCGTTCAAGGACCCGGACGGGTGTTGCGTCCCTGTCCTTCATGTGGTAGTCAGGGTGGAAGCGGGTGAAGTGAACCGGAGTGCTCTCGCCCAGGTGCTCGACAACCCACCTGATGAGGGCCCCTGTCTCATCGGGGCTGTCGTTCATCCCCGGTATGACAAGGTTCACCACCTCGACGTGCATCCCGAGTTCCCGGGCGAGGACGGCGGAATCGAGAACCGGCTGAAGGTGGGCTCCGCACACTTTCCTGTAGAAATCGTCAGTAAATGCCTTGATGTCGACCCTGAATGCCTGGAGTAAGGGGGAGAGTTCCCGCAGCGCCTCTTCGGTGATGTAGCCGTTTGTCACGTATACGGTTGCAAGCCCCGCCTTCCTCGCAAGATCTCCCATCTCCCGCGTATATTCATGCCAGATGGTGGGTTCATTGTAGGTCCAGGAGATGCTGGCGCATCCCGCGGCCCGCGCCCTGCGCACCCCCTCTTCAGGGGAGAGATCCCGGAGTCCGGCAACATCCGTTTCGGCACGCGAGATATGCCAGTTCTGGCAGTGTTCGCAGTGGAAGTTGCAGCCGATGCTTCCGAGGGAATAGGAAAGTGTCCCGGGAAGGAAGTGATAGAGCGGCTTCTTTTCGATGGGGTCCACCGCCTCGGCGCTCACCTTCCCGAAAGTGGTAGCATACAGGACTCCTCCCTTGTTCAGCCTGACCCCGCAAATACCCGTCTTCCCTTCCTTTATCGTGCAGCGGTGGCTGCAGAGCGAGCACTTCACCGCAGCCTCTTCCCCGGGGGTCCACTGGAGCGCCCTGTGCATGTTCTGACTCAAGGAGTCAGGGAATATAAAGTTATGTGCGGGAAGTATCGGGAGGATTCCCCTCCCCAGGGCCAATCTCCTCCGGGCGATCGCATTCCATGATGAGGGACCCGCGGTACCCGCAGGACTTGCACCGGTAAATCTGGCCGATGTATCCCCCGACCACCTGGTAGACATCCCTGCTCCCGCAGGCCGGACAGCGCAGCATATCTTCAACAGCTATATGTGGAGCATAAAGAAATGAATGATCGTCATGACGTGCGTGGTCCTCTCCCTCGGGGGCTCTATCCTCTTCCCCACCCTTGAAACGCATACCCTGCGCACCTATGTGCCGGTTCTAAAGCGGCTTGCAGAATCTGTGGACCTCTTCGTGGTGGTAGGCGGCGGCGGGGAAGCCCGGCGGTACATACAGGCTGCCAGGAGTTGCGGGGCCGATGAAGCCTTCTGCGATGATGTCGGGATCCTTGTCACTCGCCTGAATGCCACGCTGCTTCTCGGAGCTCTCGGGAGCGCCGCGTATCCGAAGGTCGCCCATACCCCCGCTGAAGCGATGGAGCATGGATGCCAGGGAAAGATCGTGATCATGGGGGGAGTGACACCTGCCCAGACCACCGATGCCGTCGCCGCTGTCCTCGCGGAACGGGCAGGAGCAGACCTTCTCGTCAACCTCACGTCTGTGGACGGCATCTATTCCGCAGATCCAAAGAAGGATAAAAAAGCGCGGCGCTTCTCCAGGATGACCCCGGAGCAGCTGATGGACATCGTCGGGACTGGCGGGCTCGAGGCCGGATCCAACAACGTGGTTGACCTGGTCGCCGCGAAGGTGGTCCTGCGCAGCAGGATCGCACTCCTGGTCCTTGATGGCCGCACACCTGAAATACTCGAGGATGCCCTCTTTTTTGGGAAAGAGGCGGGGACCATCGTGACCGGTGAAGGGACGAATCCGCTTCCCATTCAGAAGGGCAGCCCACCATAACCTATTTGCCAGCCCCTGATCAATATGTGATCTCCCGGGGTAGTAGGGTAGCCTGGTCCATCCTAGAGCGTTTGGGACGCTTTGACGGCAGTTCGAATCTGCCCTACCCCATTTCCATGGACAGGGAGACTGCATGCAGGATATATACCCTGCTCCGGCAGGAATATGATGACCCCGGATCTCCCCGTACATTTCTCCGTTTCGAGAACCCGTACGAGATACTGGTGCTCACGATCCTCTCCGCCCAGACCACCGACAGGAATGTGAATGCCATACGCGATGATCTCTTCTCCCGTTATCCATCCCCTGCCGACCTGGCAGGGGCCGACCGCAGGGATGTGGAGGAGATCATCCACAGCCTCGGCTTCTACCATTCCAAGGCAGCACATATCATCGGGGCCGCACGCGTCATTGTCGGGCGGTTCGGCGGCCAGGTACCCCGGACCATGGAAGAGCTCCTCGTGCTCCCTGGAGTTGGCAGGAAGACTGCGAATATCGTCCTGAACCATGCCTTCTGCATCGATGAGGGCATCGCAGTCGACACCCATGTCAGGAGGGTATCCCTGCGCCTCGGGTTTTCTTCCCACTCCGACCCGGAAAAGATCGAACGCGACCTGATGGATCTCTTCCCCTGCAGTGTCTGGGGGATGCTCAACTATCTCCTCATCAGACACGGCCGTGCAGTCTGCACCGCGAGGAGGCCGCGCTGCCCGGAATGCCTGGTACGCGGGTATTGCGCCTGGTACGCGAAAAGCAGGATGGAATAATGACTTTTCTTCCCGGTGATTTTTCAGACGCTAAAAAAGTGCCCGGTAGACCAGGAAACCGACAAATGCACAGCTTGCGGTCAGCGGGATTGTCAGGATCCAGGCCGCAACGATGCGCCTGACAATCCCCCATTGCACTGCAGAGTAGCCGCGGGTGGCGCCTATTCCCATGATAGACCCGCTGATTGCGTGCGTGGTGGAGACCGGGACTCCGAACGCGGTCACAAACGAGAGGACAACTCCTCCCCCTGTTTCTGCACAGAAACCCTGGTACGGCCTGAGTTTTGTGATCTTCGTCCCCATCGTCTCCACCACCCTCCATCCACCCAGGAATGTGCCCAGTGCAATGGCAAGACCCGAGATGATGATCACCCAGGCAGGGACAACAAACTCCGAAAGGAACCCTGCCGCGACCAGGAGAGCGGTGATGACTCCCATGGCGTTCTGGGCATCGTTGCTCCCGTGGCCGATGCTGTAGAACGCCGCAGAAAAGATCTGGAGCTTGGAGAAGAGGTAGTTCATCCACTTGGAATTGGCATTCCGGAAGAGCCTGATGACAACCATCCCCAGGAGATAGGCTGCGACCATGCCGAGAACGGGGGAGACGACAATGAAGATAATGATGGCAAGAATACCGGATATCGGCAGGATACCCGAGATCACCCCCGCGGGGATGACCAGGGATATTCCGCACAGTGCACCGAGCACGGTATATTCCGGCCAGTTCTCCTCGCCCTTCCTCTTCGCAATTATGGAGAGTACCGCTGCACCGAGGACTCCCCCTGCAGCCACCATGATCGCCGCCCTCGTGAAGAGAGCGACCGGGGGCCACAGCACCGAGCCCATGCCACCGAATGCAATCGCCGACCCGATCAAACCTCCGACAAGCGCGTGGCTGGCGGAGATGGGAATCCCGGCGACAGATGAGAGAAAGACCCAGAGCACCGCCGCACACATCCCCACCAGGATCACTTCTGTCGTGAGGAACCCCGAGTCCACGATCCCCTTCCCAATCGTCTTTGCAACGACAGTTGTAAAGATGAACGGCCCCGCCATGTTGAAAAAGGCCGCCATGAGGACTGCCTGCAGCGGGGTGAGGACACGGGTCGATACAACGGTTGCTATGGAATTTGCGGCGTCATTGAGCCCGTTTACAAAATTGAAGAGCAGGGCAAGAAAGATCCCGGCAATGACGATGTTCTCCATGGCTGCTCATGAATGCCGGATCGCGATATCCGAGAGGACGTTTGCCGCATCCTCGCACTTGTCGGTGGCTATCTCCAGGTGCTCGTAGATGTCTTTGTGCTTGATGATGGAGATCGCATCCGTTGACCTGAAAATATCGGTATATGCATGGTGGAGGACATCATCGGCGAGGTTTTCCAGCCGGTTCACCTCGATACAGCGCTGTTCGATCTGGCGGGGAGTTTTCATGGAGCGGATCATCTTGACAGCCTCTTCAATTTCCACGACCGAGAGCTGGATCAGTTTTGCGAGTTCCACCATGTGAGAATCCGTCCCGCTTATCCCGTAGTGATACATTCTCGTGGCCGTGCTCTTGATAAAATCGAGAATATCATCGAGTGCGGAGGCAAGTTTTGAGATCTCTTCGGGGTCGAGCGGGGTGATGAACGTCTGGTTCAGCTGTTCGTAAATCTCATGGGTGATCTTGTCACCCTCGTGCTCCATCTGCTCGATCTGATGGACCTTCTCCTTCACAGAGGAATAATCGTCCACGAGGTCCACGAGGCGGTACGACGCCAGGACCACAAGCGCGGCAAGCCTCTCGAAGAGTGTATAGAAGACTTCATCCTGCGGGATTATCCATTCCTTGATTCCCAAAGTGTATCACATGAAAATTTTCAGCATGAGGGAAAAACACTCCGGTTTATGTTCCGGAAGAATGAGTGGACCGAGCGGGAATTGAACCCGCGGCCTCTTCCATGCCAAGGAAGCGATCTTCCTCTGATCTATCGGCCCGTGCCTACAATGTATGATGCCGGGGGTTAAAAGAATTGTTTCCCGTTCCCCGGTGAATTCTGTACAGGATCCGGATTTCTCTGCCTCTGCTCATTTTCCTGCCCTCCCGCGCGGTGATCCCGGCCTTCCATGTGATCCCGGATCGCGGGGATCCGGGCAAGGACCCGCATCCTTGCATCGTCCGCTGAATGCCTGGCAACCACTTTCCCCCTCTGTATGACCGGCACGAGGAGAGGAATTGCACCCGGAGGCTCCCCTGCCCCGAGCGGGAGCGTCACATGACCTCCCCCGGGGCACTCCCAGACCTGCTTTGCGCCGCTGCGCTTGCCCCTCTTTGCATATCTCTTCCCCTCCTTCTCCACGATGTCCATGGCAAAATCGATCACCGGTGCGCTGGCAATCGCGCCACCCACCCCGAACGCATCCACGATATCGCGGTAGCGGATGATGTCGTTTCCCGTCACCCCGCCCGAGAGGAAGATTCCGACATGCCCATATCCCGCGGCGTCCAGCTCCCAGCGTACTTCCTCGAGAATGGCACGCATATCGCCGCGACGGGAACGCGGGGTGTCCAGCCTCACAGCAGTGGCCCCGCAGCGTGCCCCGGCAAGGGATTCCTTTTTCTCATCGCACCAGGTATCGCAGAGCATGATGCGGGGGACATTGTGCGGCGAGTGGCTGTCGAATGCCAGGAAAGCCTCTTCCGGCGTGGGATAGCACATCACGTAGGCATGGGGCATCGTTCCCGCAAGGGGGATGCCATCAGGAGCGCAGGTATTGCTCACGCCGTCAACACCGCCGATCCACGCCGATCTCTCGACCATGGTCGCAATGGCAGGGTGTTGCCTCCGTGATCCGAAGGAGTATACCTTCCGATCGCCCGCGAGGGCCCGGATGCCTGCGGCAGCGGTGGCGATGCCCGACGAATGGCAGAGGAACCCGAGGATTGCCGTCTCAAACCGCGCAAAGTCAAGGTATTTCCCACGGATGCGCAGCACCGGTTCCCGGGGAAAAAAGAGTGAGCCTTCAGGCATCGCATCCATCGAGACGGGCAGGCCTTCGAGAAGCGCAATCACGTCCTCCATCCCGCAGAGGATGCCAAAACCCCCCGCGATTGCAGACGCGGTCACTTCCATCGTGACATCCGGGTTCTGGCCAGACGCCGAGAGGACCGCCATACTCCTCTCGAAATAGATATCCGTGCATTCACCTCTCCTGATACGGTCTTCGTCCACAATCGCGAACCTGCCCATGCGCAAAACATGGGTGTGCCTACGAGATACAGGTATTGACTCATCTGTCGGGGGTATACCGAAAATGAGAACATGGTCCACCCCGAATAGCTGATTGCAGACCATGACGTGCAGGACCTCCCGGGAGGAGTGTTGATGCTCGGGATCATCGGGGGCACGAGCCTCCTCTTCTCCCGGCTGCCGGACCTTGAGACGAGAGTGGTGAACACACCGTACGGGAACAGCGAGGTCCTGGTCGGGGACATTGCCATCCTTCTCAGGCACCAGGGTTCGACTCCCCCTCACCGGATCAATTACCGGTCGCACCTCTCCGCCCTGGCGCTTCTGGGCGTGGACCGCATCGTCGCATTCGGGTCATCCGGATCGCTCAAGAAGGAGATTCCTCCGGGGAGCATGATGATACCGACCGACTATATCTCCACAACGACCGTGCCCTCGATCCACGATCACGCCATACGCCACGTGCATCCCGGTTTTACACCGGGTCTGACCGAATGCCTGAAGAACCTGGTCCCCGAGGCACTGTTCGGGGGGACATATGTGCAGACCAGGGGGCCGAGGATCGAGACTGTGGCGGAGGTCAGGGCACTGGCGCTGGCAGGGGACATCGTGGGGATGACGCTTGCGAGCGAGGCCACTCTTGCAGTCGAACTCGGTCTCGGGATTGCAGCCCTCTGCACCATCGACAATTATGCAAACGGGCTTGCGGATGAGCTGCTCACCTACGAGCATATCCTCGAGTCATCAGAAAAATACAGGGAGAGGACGGACGAGATCGTCTCCCGCATCATCAGGGAGCTCTCCTAGGAGTTTTTTTATGGAAAATATCGGTTCAAGGAAGGGATCTCTCCTCGTCGAGCAGGTCATGGTCGACGGAAAGATCCAGGACATCTTCATCGATGAGACCGGGATGATCGCCTCCATTGGTGACGCGATCGCCCGCGAGTATCGCGGCGAAGCGGATGCATGCATCGAAGGAGGAGGCGACCTTGCCCTGCCCGGGCTCGTGAATACCCACACCCACGCGGCAATGACACTCCTCCGTGGATATGCCGATGACATGCCCCTCCAGGACTGGCTGACCCTCAAGATTTGGCCGCTCGAAGCGCACCTGACCGGGGATGATGTCTACCTGGGGACGAAACTTGCATGCCTCGAGATGATCAAATCCGGCACCGTGGCCTTCAACGACATGTACTTTTTCATGGAGGACGCTGCCCGTGCAGTCGACGAGATGGGTCTCTGCGCGGTCCTCTCCTATGGGTTCCTCGACCTTTTCTCGGAGGAGAAGCGCGAGGCCGAGTGCCGGGCGACCGAACAACTTGTACATTCAATTCAGGGCATGGGGAATCCCGGGATACAGGCTGCTGTCGGGCCGCACGCCGTTTACACCGTCTCGCCCGAGGGGCTGAGGTGGGTCTCGGAATTCGCTGCCGAAAAGGAGATCGGGATCCATATCCACCTGAGCGAGACGGAAAAGGAGGTATCGGACGCGGTCACCCAGTGGAAGAAGCGCCCGGTCAGGATACTCGATGAATGCGGTATCCTGACGCCCCGGACGGTGGCCGCCCACTGCTGCTGGCTTGACCGGGATGAATGCAGCCTCCTTGCAAAAAGGGGCGTTCACGTCTCGCACAACCCGGCAAGCAACATGAAGCTTGCCACGGGTCGGGCCATGCCCTACCACTGGCTGAAGGAGGAAGGGGCGTCCGTCACACTGGGGACCGACGGGTGCGCGTCCAATAACAACCTGGACCTCTTCGAGGAGATGAAGGTCGCATCGCTCCTCCAGAAGCATGCGTGGAACTCCCAGACCCTGCTTCCCGCCGGCGAGGCGCTCGCGATGGCGACCTCCGCAGGCGCAAAGGCCCTCGGGTTCGGGCGGGGCATAATTGCGACAGGCGAGCCCGCGAACCTCATCCTGGTGGATTCCCGCGCCGTGTGCAATACTCCTCTGTACCACGCCGCCTCGAACCTTGTGTATTCCTGTTCGGGCAGCGCGGTGAAGACCACCATCTGCCGGGGGAGGGTGCTGATGAAGGACCGGGTCGTCCCCGGAGAAGAGGAGATCCTTGGCGATGCTGCAAAAGCTGCTGCATCGCTCGTGAAGAGAGCGGGGGAGAGCTAAAAGGGGGATTTTCACCCTCTTCCTGATGAAAGAGGCGGCATTCTTCCTGACGTTCACGCAAAGCCCGGCGGGCTGACGCCCCCATGTACATCCCTATGTGAAGAACAGGGCCGGTGCTGAAATATTTTGTCGGCCCTCATTCTATGCAACCCTGTTCACGGGCTATCGTGTATGTGAGGGGTGGTCAGGGGGGATTCTCTCTATACTGTCGCGTGTTCTGCGTAAATCAGTAATCCAATTGAACACGACCGCACTCCTCACACGATGACGCTCTCGGGGCTGACGCCCCGCCGCTGTGGCACCCCAAAAATGCGATTGAGTCTGTGCTGAACAGTTGGGGCAAAAGCCACAACCCTCCGGGTTCCCGGGCGAGGCGCCCTTTCCACGGGGATTTACGCTGCGGTTGTAGAGGAAGGGTCCCTTCTTTCCCGGAACAACCGGGAATCGCGTCGACTGAAAGGCCAACCTGGGGTCAAGGGGCAGAGCACTCGCGGCCTTCCCCCCTTTTCACGCCGTCTCGACCTTCGATGCCTCCTGGAGACCGAGCTTCTCGATCGAGACCTCGCGCATCCTGTACTTCTGGATCTTGCCTGATATGTTGATGGGGAAATCGGAGACGAACAACACATACCGCGGGATCTTGTAATGGGCAATCTTTCCCCGGCAGAACTCCTTGACCTCGTCTTCGGTGAGGGAATGCCCGTTCTCCACTTTCACCCATGCGCAGAGCTCTTCGCCGTACTTGATATCCGGGACCCCGACCACGTACACATCGGCGATCCCGGGATGGTGGTGGAGGAACTCCTCGATCTCCCTGGGATAGATGTTCTCTCCTCCCCGGATGACCATGTCTTTTAAGCGGCCCACGATCTTGACGTAGCCCTCCCTGTCGATGGTGCCGAGATCCCCGGTATGGTTCCAGCGGTTCTCGTCGAGCGTTGCGTGGGTGGCACTGGGGTTGTGGTAATAGCACTTCATGACGCAGTATCCCCTTGCACAGATCTCCCCTATCTCCCCCCGTGGCACGATCTTCCCGCTCTTCGAGTCGATGATCTTAATCTCGGTGTGGGGGAATACCCGCCCCACCGTGGTCACCCGGCGCTCCAGCGGGTCCCTGGTGGTGGTCATGGTGACGCCCGGGGCCGTCTCGGTCTGGCCATATACGATGACGATCTCGGACATGTTCATTTTCCGGTTGACCTCCTTCATCACCTCGACGGGGCAGGGTGATCCTGCCATGATCCCCGTGCGAAGGGTTTTCATCGAGTACTTCGCGAAGTCGGGATGCGAGAGTTCGGCGATGAACATGGTGGGAACCCCGTGCAGTGCGGTGCAGCGCTCCTCCTGCACCGTCTTCAGCACGTCTTCCGCGTTGAACGTGGGTGACGGCAGGACCATGGCGCTCCCGTGGGTCATGCAGGCCATGTTGGAGAGGACCATCCCGAAGCAGTGATAGAACGGGACCGGGATGCAGAGGCGGTCCTTCTCGGAAAAAGTCATTCCCTCGCCGATGATGTACCCGTTGTTCAGGATGCTGTGGTGGGAGAGCACGACTCCCTTGGGAAACCCTGTCGTGCCGCTGGTGTACATGATGTTGATGGGGTCATCGAAATCAAGCGACTCTTCCCTTGCCACGAGTTCATCGGTACTGACCGACTGGCCCATCGTGAGAATACCAGACCATGAGAACATGCCGGCCTGCGGGTCGTCCCCCATGAATATGGCATTTTTCAGGAAGGGGAATTTCTCGGTCTTGAGGTGCCCCGAGCGCGACTCGACGACCTCAGGGCAGGCCTCGCGGAACATGCCCACGTAGTCTGAAGTCTTGAACCTGCCCTGGACGATGATGGTCTGGATCTCGGCCTGTTTGAGGACGTACTCGAGCTCGTAGGTGCGGTAGGCCGGGTTGATATTGACCATGATCGCCCCAATCTTTGCGGTCGCGCACTGGGTCAGGACCCATTCCGCGTGGTTCATCGCCCAGATGCCCACCCGGTCACCCTTCTCCACGCCGATTGCCATAAGGCCCCGGGCGAGTTCGTTCACCCGCTCGAGGAATTCGCCGTAGGTATAGCGTATCCCCTGGTGCACCGACACCAGTGCTTCGGCATCCGGATACTTCCGGGCTATCATGTCCAGCATCTCGCCTATGGTGTGTCCCAGCAGAGGGTAGGAAGAGGTTCCGCACTCATAACTTCCTGCATCCATCCCATTCAGGTGGATCATTGTGTCATATATCCCCACCGGATCGCTCCAGCATAACCATTAAATCGGCACAAAGCGACCTCATAGAGTCGCGGGGTCGTGGCCTAGTCCGGAATGGCGACGGGCTCCAGCGGTCTTTCGCGTCGTGTGAATGATGAACAATGGGTCTCCTGAATCAGGATGATGATCCGTTGGAGCACTGACGCATGTCGGAGAGACCCGTCGATCGTGAGTTCAAATCTCACCGACCCCACATTTTCTGGCTGATCGACCGTCCCGCACCTCCTTTCGCCGGGGAATGGTGTTTTCTCGTATTGCGTTGATACCACCTTTTGCGATGAGTGCCGAGATACATATTATCGATGCATTTACCTCCACACAGTTCTGTGGCAATCCTGCAGCGGTCTGCATCACTGAAGAAGAGAAGGGTAGCACCTGGATGCAGAGTGTAGCCGCTGAGATGAACCATTCCGAGACCGCCTTTCTCCACATGCTCGATGATGGATGGAGCCTGCGCTGGTTCACACCCGAGGCCGAGGTTGACCTGTGCGGCCATGCGACACTTGCCGCGGCATATGTCATATGGAGCACGGGGAGGGAGGACGAGGGCTCCCGGATCCGGTTCCGGACACTGTCAGGTATTCTGACTGCCACAAGGGACTCATCGGGAATCGCACTTGATTTTCCGGCGATCCCGGTAACAGTGTGCGACCCCCCTGGCGGGATCGAGGCTGCCTTCAGATGTCCCGTTGTATTCTCGGGGAGGACAAAATTCGATCTCTTCTTCGAACTGGCCTCCGCGACAGACGTATGTACCCTTGACCCCGACATGGGAGCACTTGCAACGCTTCCTGCGAGGGGGATTATCGTGACTGCCCGGTCAGATATGCCGGCATACGATTTCGTGTCCCGGTTCTTCGCACCTTCAGTCGGAATCCCGGAAGACCCGGTGACAGGTTCAGCGCACTGCTCCCTTGGCCCCTATTGGGGAGAGCGACTCGGAAAGACCCGCATGACCGGGTTCCAGTGCTCCCCCAGGGGCGGAGTTGTCCGGGTTACACTGCAGGATGACAGAGTGATTCTTACAGGGGACACGGTACCCGTCCTCACCGGGCAGCTTCTGGCCTGAACATCCTGTTTTCTCATATCTTTATCATATATTCAGGTCACATAATCTAGTAGGAGAACGAGTCGTTTTATGTATCTTATAGGAGAAGCGCTTGTGGGGGACGGGCCGGAACTGGCCCACGTTGACCTGGTTCTTGGAGAGAAGGATGGGCCTGTGGGAACCGCGTTCGCAAACGCACTGTCCCAGCTCTCTGCAGGACACACGCCGCTCCTGGCGGTCGTCCGGCCAAACCTCCTCACCAAGCCTGCCACCCTGATCATTCCCAAGGTGACGCTGCGGAAGGGGACCCAGATCCAGGAGATGTTCGGCCCTGTACAGGCAGCGGTCGCGAAAGCCGTCGCCGACTGCGTGGAGGAGGGGCTCTTCGGGACAAAAGATCTCGAGTCGCTTGTCATCCTTGCAAGCATTTACCTCGACCCGGCTGCAACCGACTACAACAGGATCTACCGCTATAACTACGGGGCCACGAAGCTCGCGTTATCGAGGGCGATGGAAAAATTCCCGGACCAGAAAACCCTCCTCTACGAGAAAGACCGTGCAGCCCATGCGGTCATGGGATTCAAGGTGCAGCGCCTCTGGGACCCGCCCTACCTGCAGGTCGCCCTCGACCTCGTGGAGATGCAGAAGGTCCATTCCGTGCTCGCGGAGCTCCCGAAGAACGACCACCTGATCATCGAGGCCGGGACACCGCTGATCAAGCGGTTCGGCCTCTCCATCATCTCCGAGATCAGGAAGATCCGTCCCAACGCCTTCATCATCGCCGACCTGAAGATCCTCGACACCGGGAACCTGGAAGCAAGGATGGCGGCCGACGCTTCCGCAGATGCCGTCGTTATCTCGGGCCTTGCCCCCCAGCCGACCCTTGAAAAAGCAATCGCCGAGGCCAGGAAGACGGGCATTTACTCCATTATCGACATGCTCAACGTCGCAGAACCCCTCAAAGTGTTAAAGAGCCTCAAGGTCAAGCCCGATGTCGTCGAGCTGCACCGGGCGATCGACGCCGAGAGCACGGCCCACGCCTGGGGCGACATCCCTGCAATGAAGAAAGCCGCGGGTGGCAAACTCCTTGTCGCCACCGCCGGCGGCATCCGGGTCGACGGCGTGAAGAAGGCCCTTGCATCAGGCGCGGACATCATCGTTGTCGGCCGGGCGATCACCGCAAGCAAGGACGTCCACACCGCGGCGGATTTATTTTTAGAACAGATGAACAAGGAAGAGATCGACCAGTTCCGGGTGATGACGGACTTTTAATAAATTATTATGTATATTTTTAATTTGATAGATTTAGACAGTCTCATGATTTTAAAAATCTGTGATTTTAGTCAAGGAATTTATCTCTAGATCATATATGTTTAATAACGATGGCGAATTTTAATAATATTCTTCTACTTTCGGCAATTTTCCTCCATAATCTATTTCATGAATCATTTTATCATAAAATTTAACATCTGAATCTTGTAAAATCGAAAAAAAAGGATCCTTACTAATATAATCAGAACCATCAGAAGAAGGTAACCAACCTTTAATACAAGCCTCATAGGCTAATAGCCAGTGGGAATCATATAATTCTGAAGGACGAAGATAATTCTCCCAATTTGAAGTGTTTATGCTTTGTGATATTAATCCCTCCTCCCGTAAATCTAAGGAAATCAATGCAACTATAGGATCTTCAAATTCAGATATTTTTGATTCAGCAACAGAATTAATTTTAATTTTTAAGGTTTTCGCTAACCATAGTGCCCATGATATTTCATGGCCATGAGAAAATGTTGAATGATAGAGAATCAAATTATCGATTACAGAACCTATTTTTATTTTATTAATATTATAACCGATATAATCATAATGATATAGAATTTTTGTTGCTATTGAAATACATGAAGGTTCTGCAATAATCGACTTTAATAAAAGCGATTCATAAAGTTCCCAATTATCAGGATAAATGGTGTCCCCTCGGGATTTTATAATTGCATATTTGAGTACACTTTGATCTGGAAATTCTTTTGAAAAGGAAAAAGATTTACTAAAATAATTAATTATATCACTTTTTTGTCCTTTTTTACTCTCACGTAGTTCATAAGTCCTTAATATTGTTACCCATGGTTGTTCCAATGGTAAAGGTAATTTTAAAATTTTAGTCTTTTGCGGATTTATCTCTAATTCAAATTCCTTCAAAATACCATGCAATGAATGCAATGCGTTTTCTACATCTGCTCGATTTTGAAAAAATAAATGAAAATCATCAACATATCTCCAACCATTAACATTTGTATCAATTTTTTCCTGCAATTTTAAGTCAATGGCGGTGCCGATAATTTCTGCAAGTATATGTGATGTATCTGGACCAATTGGTATTCCAAGGGTCTGTGCATCTTGTGTATTCCTAACACACCGGTCAAGTTGGTTTCCAAGTAATGTATCATCCTGTATATGCTCTTTTGCATATTGTTTCCCATGCAAAGCCCAAGGAATAGTATGAGTATATATTGTAGGAAAATATCGAGAAATATCTGCAATTAGTGCATACCGCGAATCAAAAGACCTTTCTGCATCTATATATTTTAAATCCTTCATCTCAGAGGATCTATCAAAAGAACGATTTCTTGTTGAATCCTTTTTAATTGTAGGGACACTTATAGAAATCTTTGACTTTTTAAAATGATTATTAATTTCATTCCAATTATTACCAATTGTTTCACAAAGTAATACCTGATGTAATGGATTAGGAGTGCTAAAATGACGTCTTAAATTTTTTATTTTTGGAATGGAATGATAACAACATTTGGATTTTTTTTTGAAGCGAGTATTTGAAAAGGTTGCTGTATTGAATCGTCGATACGCATTTGCGAGTGTATATGAACAAAAGGGAGGAATCAAATCTTCTGGGAAAAAACCTTTCCGTATAAAATCCTCCGAAGTAAACATAATATTAGAAATAAAGTTTTAATTAAAAAATATTTCTTTAAAATTTTTTTACATTATATCCTAAATTCCCCATTCTTCTTCATATATACCTTTACCCAGTAAGGCTGCTCGGCCATATCACCATCTATTGTGATTTGTCAGCCGATTTGATGATTTCACGGTTCCATGGTCCATAAGACTGACATTTTTTTACCTGATGCAATTCATCCCATTGTTCGGTAAGCCTTTGATGAGGAATGAAATCCCGAACAACGTACACATCCTTAATGTTCAAGGCGTTTACTTCTTTTAATCAGGTTGTGAAGCATTATAGACCAGTTCGTTGGAATAGGTCAGAATTTCCTCAAGTATTCGTGAAAGGTATCCTAGATTTGAATCCCTTTTAAAAGGGATAATTGAAAAAGAATATTGATCTCCGATTGAATGCACAAATAATAATGGACTTCATTGAATTTTTTTACAATATTGAAATTCATAAATCAATATATATTTAATTCTTTAAGGTCTTCTAAAATGGATTTTAATGTTTGCATTACCCTTTCTTTATGTTTTATCATGTAATCCTTTGAAAGGAAATAAAGTCCCCCACTTAGCGCTCCACTAATTTTAGGATTTGAAATTTCATTTATAAGTTTTATAGCAGCGAATATTTTTTGTCCAATATCTTCAGAAATTTCATAATTATATATTTTATAAAAATCCCACAATGCGTCCTCAAAACGTTTTAAATAAGTGGAATAAGGATGGTCAGGTGAATGCCCTGAAATAATAATATCCTGTTCAGGAATTTTCCAGTCTAAATCTATCCGTTTAACAAAAATATCAAATTGCCTTAAATTAGAATCAAAAATATCCTTTTTTGAAATTTTTTTTACTTTTTCACTTACGCCTTTATTGTCTTCAACAATTTCGATTTTTGATATTTGAGAAGAAATATCATGAATGATTTTTCTTTCGAAATTTTCTAATGTTTCAAATTCAAAATATAAACCTAATTGCTTTGTTTTGCATTCATCCTGAAATTCATTTAATTCTCTTAATTGATCAGGATCAACGTCTCTTGGAATAGGTCGATTTGAAAAATATAATAAAACGGGTTTCCCATCATTGATAAATTTTTTAATTTCTTCAACTGTTCCTGATTTTTCTTTCCCAGTTGAAGTTCCTAATCTACTCCAAAAAATTGCAATTAAAATATCAGAATCATTGACAATTTGTTTATTTAATACGTCTTGAGGTCTCTCTCCCATTTGTGAAGTACTATGTGTAATCCAATGAACACCTTCAATAAATACACCATATTTTTCTGAATATGTTGCATTCCAATTTTTAATAACTTCTAATATGATATGTAATTCATTTTGAACATCAGATGGTGCTGAAATTAATATTCTAACAATTTTCGAAGATCTCACAAAAAAAAATTAATCTTAACCTTTATCATTGTTTTCTTTTTAATATAATAGATTTAATTTAAGAGTTTCCACGTCGGATTTTTTCTTATTATTTTATCCTCCTCATATCCCTGATCATCACGATGCAATGAAGTGCAAAGCCAGGTATATGCGGCATTATCTATTTTTACCCATTTCATAATTTTTGCCAAATCCTGTGAACATCCAAAAAACCGGTATCCTTCTTTCCAGGCAATCGCATTGAAAACAAGTTCTTGAGGTGTCCAATCCTTCATACCATCAACAAAGGTCTTTGCCATGTATTTCATGAGGTAGTTTCGCAGTGATGAGACATCTCCAGTCTTGTAATTCGATCCAAAAGAGAAATCAAGACCGTGCTTGAAATCTCCGGCTTTCACAACTGTAGACCAGTGATTCTTTAATCGTTCTTTTTCTGAATCAGTGAATTCTGTGAAGTATCCGGCATGAATATGAGGATATCCAGATTCAATTTGAGGTTCTACAATCCAGAAATAGAAGACACCCTTACGGATTATATTTCTAATGAGCTTCGATGTGCGACGAATGCCGCGAAGATCCTTAAAGTGAATGTCCGGACAGTCACCAATCTGATCCGGGCTGGGGAGATTAAAGGGAGAAGGTCGGTCGTGCCTAAAGGATCAGGTACGAGTACCTGCAAGCGTTTATCGACCAGGAGAGGTGAAAGTGATTTCCCCTCTCCTTTTTTTCATCGATCAGGAGAAAGCACTAAAGAAGATCCACAACTCGGAGAGACAGGCAGATGAGTACTTGAAGACAAGAGCACAGGTCCCTGCCAGTGCGACCGGGACCACCTCGGCATTACTCCAAGCATTGTGAGGGGTGATGGAGTCAGAGTAGTTTTCCATTTTTCCAAAAGAAATTCTTTTTTGGATTACGGCTGTATTGCTGGAAAACGCTTGGGTATAATGCAGGATATTTCGCTGTTTCAAGAGGGATTAGGAATAAATCCTTTGGTTCATCATCAAAGCCACCCAATCCAATTGCGATATACACAGGAATATTCCTCTTTTTAGCAAATTCCTGGTATCTTTTCAATTGGTTTGGATTAGACCAATTTAACATTCCTTTATCGAGATTAGATCGGTATTTACACTCAACAGCAAATTCTTCTTTTGTTGGTTTATATCTGAAAACATAATCAGGATTCATGCTACTTTCGACATAACGATCCTGATTTGTCTTCCAGGAGTGTGTTTGCTCAACAATGGAAAAATATCGCTCATCAAACAGACTGATGATAAATTCTTCAAACCGTTTGCCAACCCATTCTGGTTTCATTGAAAACTCATGCAGAATGTTGTCCCATAACCCCATGTTGAATCATTATTTCAAAATTATAAAAAATTTTAGTTTTACAGAATTACACTGATGCAGTGGTTGCGGTACTTCCCCGAAAAACAGAAAAAAGGTGTTTGGGTTATTTCCTGTTCGAATACGTGATCCGCACCTCCGCGACATCCCGCAGGAAGTTGATGCTCTGCACATCGACGTCGGTGACGGTCAGCCCCGTCCTCTGGCTCAGGTCTGCGAGCATCTCATCACGCTTCTCCTTCTTGATCAGGTCGATCTTCTCGTAGACCACGTCCATCTGGAACTGTTCGCGGTTGAATCCCCATTCCCTGTCAAGGAACCACATGACCGCAATGACGAGGATATCGACGATCAGCATCTTGTCGTACTGGAGAGACTCCCAGAATATCGAATTCAGGATGGGGAGTGCCGCCATGACGAAGAGATAGGTCATCTCCCGGATGGGAACGGTCTCGGTCCTGTACCGCAGGATCGAGAAGAGGGCGAAGAGCCCGAAACCGGCCCCGATCGAGATCTCGATGCTGGTGAACAACCCCATGATGAAATAGATGACCGTGTTGAATGCAAGGAACGTGAAGACGTAGTTGTTGCACCTGCCCCTGGGGTAATACACGAAGCGCACGATGAGGAACGCGGCCAGGAAGTTGAGAATGAACCCGGCGAAAAAAAGGCCTGTGTTGCTGGTCAGCATGATATCCCTCCCCCGCACGGGAGCCTTGAAAGGAAGAGCAGGTTTGGTTTGAACCTGTTGTGCTTCACCCAGTTGTAGAGGAGCGAGACGCCGATACAGTACTTGGAGAACGCCCTCTTCCGTATCCCCATGGCATGGAGTGCCGCGAGTGCCGGTGAGTTCCGCAACCCCTTCTCGTACTTGATCTCTCCGATCACAAGTTCCGGATAGTGCCTCTCTCCCTGCCCTGTCCTGAAGGTCACATTCGTGTCAAACGTGATTCGCTCGGGCGATTCCTTCGAGACAAGCGTGAACCTGTCATATATTGTCTTCAGGACCGGGAAAAACGCGTGGTAATCGTAGGGGAATGCTGTCTTTAAGAACTCCTCCTGGTCCGGCATGAATCCTGCTGACGGCCAGCTGGTCCTGATGCGGCTCTTCTCCGTCGCACCCTTGTGGTTCTTCTTCTTGACCTCGAGATACGTCTCCCCCGACGACGCATACTGCCTTACGCGAAGCTTGTAGCGGTTACCTTTCCCGTTGTGGTGCTGGAGATATGTGAAAAACGTGCTGGTATCGAAGTACAGAGTCTCATACCGCGAAATTTTTGATGTGTTCACCTCCAGCACCCTGTACGAACTGCCAAGCTCCCCGAGGAGTGCGATGCATTGCCCGAGCGTCATTAAGTGCTTGCTCTCCACACGTGTCAGGAGCTGGGCTTTTGCCTCCCCGAGTCCGGAGAGGCTGATCGTCCCGAAACCACTGATGGCCGCAGGCAGATTTTCTTCAGGTGCATGATGCCCGCACGGACTGTGCTGCATGACGGTTCCTGCAGTGTTGATCTCCATCGTCATCATCCCAAAGTCCCCGGAATCGCCGGTTTTTCTGACGGAACGGTTCCCGCATTCCCTTTCTCCGACAGTGCACCCGGCTGGCTAGAGGGTGAGGCGACAATGCCTGCGGATCCCTGGTGCAGTGATACCTCTGCCTGGTTCTCATCCAGTGTCAGTGTTGCTTCCGAAGCCCGCACCTTTGCCAGTGTCCCGGCAGATATTGTAGGAGCCGTCACAATGGTGGTGTCCACCAGGTCCGAGGAGGATCCCCCGGAAGAGAGGTAATCCTGTACAGTGGATGGAAGAGTGATGGACTCCCTGATCGCAGTGATATTGAGGGTGCTTCCCGCCGAAAGAGAACGCGCTGACGAGACACGGCAGATGCGGCTTGCCGAACCTGTATTGCCGGCAGCATCTTCTGCACTCACCTTCACGGTCAGCAGCGATCCGCTCTCTTCGGGTACTGTCCATTCATAGGATCCTTCTTTGGGAAGGCCATCGGCAATCTCCGACCACGATATCCCCCGGTTCAGGGAATATCCAATCCTGACACCCTCCACGCCCGTGTCATCGGTGGCCGACCAGGTGATCACCAGTTCCTCCCCGGGTGTCACCAGGCAGTATGATGCCGGGGAAGTGATACTCACCACCGGGGAGGTGGTATCCTTCACCCCTGCAGGAGTAGGGGTGGGAGTCACGACGGGGGTGGCTGAAAGGAATTCCATGACCGCATCATACCTGCTGTTCACATGGGTGATCAGTTCGTCGAGCGCCTCATCGAAATCTTCGGGATCGTCCAGGTGCGTATACCCTGCCTGTTCACCATTCGATCCGGTCACGTAAGGTTCGATGAGCTCATGGCAGGTCCGGTATATCTCCTCCATCTTCGATGGTTCAAATGACGTGGTGACAACCATCTCCAGGTATTCCTGGTACTGCGCATAGTATACCGGGTCGTCTGCAAGATACCTGATCAGGGGCCAGTTGTCTCCTGCCTCTTCAAGACTCAAGGAGAGCGTGCTGCCCATACCGCCGCCAGGCGCCGCACCCCCATCGTCGGGCGTCATGTTTCCTGGAGGCATCCCGCCGGGAGTCCGGTTCCCTCCACCCAAGTCTCCGAAATTTCGCCCCGCCTGTTGCCCGGCTATGAGATCCTGGGACGACTGTACGAGCGCATTCCCTGAAAACCCGGTCAAAGAACTGATATCATTGAAAGTAAGGGCATTCAGGCGCGACACGCGTGTCTCGTTCCCGGAAATCCCCGGGATTTGAGCGACTGTTCCGGTTCCGCTGACCGCTTCGCTACTCGTCAGGGGGCTCTGCCCTCCTTCGCCCGTATCCCCGGCGCCGGCATTTGTATCCCCTCCGCCCATACCGCCGTTGAGCGCGTAGTTGTTATCCCACGGGATCCACGTGATCTTTCCATCCGATGGATTGGTATACAGGTAAAAGTTCCTGCAGTTTCCCCCATAGGTATCCCAGTTCTGGATGACAGTGTTCGTTGCAAGCCAGCGGAGGAACCCGTCAACATCGAAGACCGCCTCGAGATCCGATCTCCATTGCTCCGGGTCAGACAACCGGATATCGGAATTGAGGATCGTGTAGAGCGCTTCCACATCGCTGTAATCCGATTCGTCCTCGTTGGTCTTCTTCTCGAAACACGCCGGGTCAAACGTGCCCTCCGCAAAGGTCGCCCCGTTGCCTTCCGGTTTGTACAGATTTCCGGAATCATCCGCAAACTGGGTCTCGATCACCGTGTCCTCGACCGCCTCGACCATCGTATAGAGCCCGAAATACACCGGGCCTTCTCCATGGTCCATATAAAGACGGTAGAATGCGGTACGGGGTGCAACAACCCCCAATTCCCTGAATATCGACGGTACGACCATCTCCCGCATCAGCGAATCGTCGTTGTAGTTGCCCTGCAGATTCAGTTCATCAAACCCGTAGAACCGCTGGTTCTTGATTTCAGGATAATCATCCTCGTATTTATCGAAATTGAGCTTCAGGGATATCTTATACGACCCCTCGCTCCATGATCCCTGGAGCGAGTTGAAGCCTTTGAACCGTATCCCGACATTCGGCCATTCCATTCCGTTAAAGGAAATGTCGGCAGGGACGTATACGGGGTCGATGTCGCCGGACATATCCATCCCCCCCGCACCTCCTCCCTGGCCGGCATCCCTTCCCATAGAACCGCCGCCAAATGCACCATACAGTTCTGTCATATTCGCGAGCATCTTCTGCCAGTTGTCAGGAGAGATCGCAATCGTCATGACCTGCACCTGGTCGTCAGGGAAAACCACTCCGTAATCCGGATCAGCCTTGTTGCTGTGCGCGGAATCCGACATATCCACGCCCGTTGTCTGGACAGTCTCCGCGTCATCAGATGCCTCTGCCACTGCGATTGCGACGTTGCAGATCGTGATGATGGCAAGCACGAGGAAAAAAGATGAGGGTCCCGTTGACCTCCTTCCCGGTCTTTTGGAGACATGTGTTTCTGCTATTGAGTGCATATGCTCATCAAATTTAACATATTGTTAAATATACTTTACTATAAGTTGTTACTTATTGACATTTATCGTGAGAAAAGCATTGCATGTACTACCCTATTTTTCAGGAATGCGTAACTCCTGCATGTGCTCTGGAAAACCCAGGTTGCCTGGATGGAGAGATGTACATGGTATAGCATGGACCCCTCGCGGAGTAGCAGTTCCACCGTGGGATGAAGGCTCCGGAATGCACCTGTGCACGGTCAATACAGGACGATGGCGGCATTCCATGAACCGCTATAGTCCAAAAGGGAAGGAATAATGGGTGGGTAGATGGGGCTGGAGTCAGTTCACCTTATAAACATGTACCATACACCAACAACGATCACGAAAAGAACAATACCTGCACCAATCACGGTCTTTCCATCAAGTTCCATGTACACTCACTCTCACGTTTCCCATTTGTGTATAACTATATAAGGATAGCGGATAGTGCAGGCCGCATGCCCCGCGTCCCGCTCCTGCAAACAGAAAACCAAAGAAAACTACAACGGATTTTATGATAAAATGGAGACGGGGCAGGGAAAAACCCTTGCCCGGTCATGCCACTTTACGCCCTGCGCATTCCTGATTCGTAATCGAAGTTCTTATAGAAAGTCTCGATCGATCCCATCGCGGTGGTCATCTCATTGTAGACGATGTCCGCGGAAGGCAGTGTGCTGTTGCCACGTGCCTCCATCAGGTGGGCGTTCATCCATGCAGCCGCTCTCCCCTCAGCGTTTTGTACCGTGAACTCGTATCCGAGTGCCGCGGGAACATCCGCGCTTGAGGCGACATGCCGCTCTTCGACTTCACTGATCAAAGACACCATTGAACCGTCGAACGATCCTCCCATCTCCACAATGTTGCAGAATGCGGGAATCGTGTCATACGTCCCAGAGCCGAATGGGCAGAGCATGGAATCCGCGGTGGACGAGGAAGTGCCCGCACCATCAAGGAGAGTGCTCTCCTCGTAGGTCACGTAACCCGTGGGGCTTCCGATGAAGTCCAGCATGGTCGTGGATTCAAAGTTATTCTGGTTGGCGACCTTGGCGGCTGTATCCAGTCCTTTCTGATCGGTATACTCCACGTATCCCTGGTCAGCGATCATGTCCTGGTTGTAGGACATGACATAATAGCTCTCTGAATCGCCCAGAGGGGCGCCATCGAGAGATGCACTGGACTGCTGCCATACCGCCTCGGTGCTTGTCGTCACTGTCCCTGTGCAGACGACATATGTCGTCGTGGTGATCCCCTGGGTCTCTGCGGTCTGGTTGACAGCCCTGTCAGCCATCGCATACCCAGAAAATACTGCACAAATGAGAAGTGCTATGGCAAGCATTCCGGTTCTCTTCATTCATTCCTCCTACAGTTTGTGCTGATACTCACAGCACCGTCCATAAAATCGGTTCTGATGACATAAGAAGGTTTGTAAAGGAGTGTTTACATTTCCGGATATACGGTTGAACCGGGAGCATGTGTGTTCTTCATTCATGGAAATGGCGGTGAACCTGCAGGTTCAACAATCCCTGCATGCTGCATCAGTTGCCTTCCTGCAGTGAAGGAAAATAGCGTGGGTATTATCAGACATCCACGGTCTCTCCCGGCTCCATGACCCGGACTTTGCAATCGGTCGTCCTCTCGACCGCCCGCGCAAACTCCCCCGGATCCTGGACAATCGCGGGCCACGTGTTGTAATGGATGGGGATGACCAGCGGAGCACCGACGAGCCGTGCGGCAATCATGGCCTCTGCGGGACCCATGGTGAACCTCCCCCCGATGGGGAGCAGGGCGACTTCCGGGTGATAGAGCTCCCCTATAAGCGACATGTCCGAAAAGAGGGCGGTATCGCCTGCATGGTAGACGCCGCATCCATCCATCCGGATGACAAATCCCGCCGCGCACCCCCCGTTGCACCCGATGCCGGCCTCTTCGATCCACGACGAGTGGAGAGCAGGAGTCATCGTGAACGTGACACCCCTGACCACGATGGTGCCCCCGATGTTCATGGCCTCCGCCCCGACACCTTTCTGCGCAAGGTACTTCGCGACCTCGTTGATGGCCACGACCGGGACTCCGAAGGTCGCTGCCTCGCCCATGTGATCGGCATGCCCGTGGGTGACGGCGACCACGTCAGGCTCCGCCCGGATCGTGCCCTCCGGGACGAAGGGATCGATGAGAACCGTCCGGCTCCCTTTCAGGAGCACGCATGAATGTCCAAACCAGGTGAGTTCCATCTGCATTTCCCCTGATGACTTCGTGTAGGGATATGGGGGAGCAGCGGGAAAAAAGTGTATCGGATTGTTCAGGTGACGTCTATCAGTTCTGCCTCGGTGATATCGATGGCCTCGCCGAGGCTGTCCCTTGTCGCACTCCGGGTCATCTGCTCGGAGAGATCCCGATCCTCCATGACATCCTTGATCCGCTCGAGGAACGGGTCGATGGTGACATCATCCCTCTGCTCGATGACATGGCGGTATTCCCGGAGGGTCGACGGGCTCACCCCGAGATCGTCACTCACTTCTTTCATGGTCTTTCCGGAAAAAAGAAGGTCCTCCATCCGGTCCTGGTCAAATGGCATCTTGAAGTCAAGGTCCCTGAAGAGTTTGAGTCTCACCCTGGCGCGTGCGACCGTCTTGGAGAGTTTCTCATCGCCGAGCTCGCGGGCTATCTCCGTATCGTTCTTCCCTGAATAATAGGATGAGACGAGTCGCGCCAGCTGGATGGGCTTTAACTTGGTCTTGAAGAAACCCTGTTCAAGTATCTCGCGCATCACCAGTGCGATCTCGCGTTCCACGGCATCACGGTCCCGAAGGGTTCCGTGAATCTTCTTCATGGGTTCCACGATCTTTGTCTTCCCTGAAATATTGGTGAACAACTGGAGCAGTTCTCTCTTTCTCGTGTCGTCCTGCATGAAACCTCTCTGCTGAATTATCGAATAAGATGCCCAGCAATATATTTAACATTATCCTTATGCGACACGAAACCCGGGTTTCACCCGACCGGAATGAGTCTGATCGCGGAATCCGGGTGTCTCTGCACATTCCACAGGGAAGTGTCCCGCAAGCCGCGTCAAACCTTCCCGCACACTTTTTTGAGCCCGCAGCACCAGATATAAGAGAGAGCGTTTGAGTCCATGAGTGATATATACGACAGTATTATGGACCTTGCCAGGAGGAGGGGCTTTATCTGGCCTGCATCCGAGTGCTACGGCTCGGTGGCGGGGTTCATCGACTATGGTCCTTTGGGCTCCATGATGAAGAGGAGAATCGAGGACACCTGGAGGGATTTCTACGTCGTGCGGGAGGGCTATTACGAGATCGAATGCCCCACCATCGGCCAGGAGGACGTGTTCATCGCCTCGGGGCACGTCAAAGGTTTCTCGGACAAGATGTGCCAGTGCCCGCACTGCAGCGAGTACCTCCGTGCCGACCATATCGCCGAGGGGAAGGGGATCCCGGGGGCTGCGGCCATGAGCGCGGAGGACCTGGCCCTCGTTCTCCGCACCCTTCCCTGCCCCGCATGCGGGGAAGTGCTCGGGGATGTCGGAATTTTTTCCTTCAACCTGATGTTCGAGACCTCGATCGGCCCCGGTTCCCAGAGGAAGGGGTATCTCCGTCCCGAGACCGCGCAGGGGATGTTCACCGACTTCCAGCGCCTGCTGCGGTTCTACCGCGATACACTCCCGTTCGGAGCGGTGCAGATAGGAAAGTCCTACAGGAACGAGATCTCCCCCAGGCAGGGGATGATCCGCCTCAGGGAGTTCACACAGGCGGAGGCCGAGATCTTCGTGCACCCTGAAGAGAAGGACCACCCCCGCTTTTCCCGTTATGCCGGGTATACAATGCCCCTCCTCGGCATCCGCCAGCAGCAGGGAGAGAGCCCTGCTATCGAGATCACCATGCAGGAGGCTGTGGAGGGCGGACTCGTGGCGAACCAGTACGTCGCGTACTACCTTGCTCTCACCCACCACCTGCTCGTCACCATCGGTGTCGACCCTTCCAAGCTCCGATTCAGGCAGCACCTTCCCGATGAACGCGCCCATTACGCCGAGGACTGCTGGGACGCAGAGATCTTCTCGGAGCGGTTCGGCTGGGTGGAGACGGTGGGTATCGCGGATCGCACCGATTACGACCTGCGTGCCCACGAGAAGCAGAGCGGCGAACGGTTTGCCGTATTCATCCCGTACGAGACACCCCGGCGCGAACGCCGCGTGCGGGTGATAGCACACATGGGTGCACTCGGCCCACGTTTCCGGGGAAAGGCAAAGGCGATTGCAGAAGCCCTGTCCCTGGCCGCGCCCGGACCGGACGGTGTGACTGTCCGTGTCGAGGGCGAAGAGATCTTCATCTCCCCCGACCTGTACGAGGTGAAGGAGGAGGAGGTCGAGATCCCCGGGCAGGAGGTCACCCCGCACGTGATCGAGCCGAGCTACGGGATTGACCGCATGATCTACGCGGTGCTCGAACACAGTTACGCAGAGGAGATGGTCAACGAGGAAGAGCGAAAGGTACTGCGCCTCCCGCCCCGCGTCGCACCCATCCAGGTCGCGGTGTTCCCGCTGATGAACCGCGACAATCTCCCGGAGATTGCAGCCGGCATCACCACACGTTTCAGGGCAAAGGGCATCATGGCCGAGTACGACGATTCGGGCGCCATCGGGCGCCGCTACAGGAGGCAGGACGAGATAGGGACCCCGTTTGCCGTGACGGTGGACTATGAGACCCCGGAGAACGGCACCGTGACCCTTCGCGACCGCGACAGCATGCGGCAGGTGCGGGTCCCGGCCGAGACCCTGCCCGGTCTCCTCACGTCACTCCTGGATGGATCTGCCACATTCTCGTCGCTTTCCCTGCAATGACCACCATCACCCACCCTTTCATTACCCCCGATACCCTGGAATCCCGCACATACCAGCTCTCAATCGCCATGAAAGCCCTCGAGGGCCACACCATGGTGGTGCTCCCGACGGGCCTCGGGAAGACCGCGATTGCCCTGCTGGTGGCGGCATCCCGGCTCTACAACGAGGGCGGAAGGGTGCTGATGATGGCCCCCACAAAACCACTCGTCGAGCAGCACCTCCGCTTTTTTTCACAGTACCTCTCGTTCCCCGGCCGGGACGAGGAGAGCCTCGTCATGTTCACTGGCGAGACTCCCTCAGACTCGCGGGCTGCGGCATGGAAGAGGGCCAGGGTCATCTTCGCAACCCCGCAGGTGATCAAGAATGACGTCCTGGCTGCCAGCTACGATCTTTCGGACGTGTCGCTCATGATACTGGATGAATGCCACAGGGGCGTGGGAAACTATGCCTATGTATTCCTGGCGCAGCGGTACCTTGAGAGCGCCGCGTCACCACTCATCCTTGCCATGACGGCCTCCCCGGGCGGGCAGAGGGAGAAGGTGGAGGAGGTATGCAGGAACCTCGGGATAGAGAGGGTGGAGAGCCGGACCGAGCAGGACCGGGACGTGGCTCCCTACATCCATGAACGGGATATCGAGGTTATTGACGTCGACCTTCCTCCTGAACTGACGCAGGCAGTGGCTGACATCCACGCGCTCCTCGATTCGCGCCTCACCTTTTTAAAGAGGCTCGGGTTCGCCGTTCCTGCTCGCCAGCAGCTCTCGATGAAAGCGCTCACTGCGATCAACGCACAGATCCAGGAGCGGATCCAGGAGAGGGACCAGGCAGGGTTCTCTGCCGCCTCCCTCTATGCGGAACTGATGAAACTCCGGCATGCCCTCTCTCTTGCGGAATCGCAGGGGAGCCGGGTGCTTGCAGGGTACGTCAACCGCCTCTTCGCCGAGGGTTCCGGCGGATCCGGCCCGAAGGCGACGGTGCGGCTCGCACGGGACCCGGTCTTCATCCGGCTCCTGGAGCGCTGCATCTCCTGGAAGGATGAACTGCACCCCAAGATGGGGGTGCTCTCCCGCGTGGTCGCGGAGCAGCTCGCATCCTCACCGGGCAGCCGCATCATCATCTTTGCAACCTACCGCGACATGGTCCAGCAGATCGTGGATCACCTGGGTACGAAGGGGATCGCATGCCAGAGGTTCGTGGGGCAGGCAACGAAGGATACTGAGAAGGGCCTCTCCCAGAAACGGCAGATCGAGGCGCTCCGGAAGTTCAGGGCAGGTGATTTCCGGGTGCTGGTGGCCACATCTGTCGGCGAAGAAGGTCTTGATGTCCCTTCGACAGACCTGGTCGTGTTCTACGAGGCGGTACCTTCGGAGATACGCAGCATCCAGAGAAAAGGGCGGACCGGCAGGAGCGGCAGGGGAAGGATTGTGGTCCTTGTCACAAAGGGGACCTCGGACGAGGTATACCGCTTTGTCAGCCAGAGCCGCGAGCGTTCCATGCTCTCGGGTATCAGGAGCATCTCCCCCGGCGCAGTGCAATCCTCTTTGCGCGAATCCCCTCCCCCCACCCAGTCGGATATCGGGCGTTTCCTCGAGCGCGGCCCGCACATCCGCGTGGATGACCGCGAGACCTCGTCAAGGGTGGTGGAAATCCTGAGCAACCTGGGGGCCTCCCTGCAGCTCGGCAGGCTCCCCTCGGGTGACTATGCAATCGGTGACCGGATCCTCATCGAGAGGAAGTCCGCGAGGGACTTCGTGGACACGCTCGTAGAGCGGGATCTCCTCGGGCAGCTCAGGATGCTCGCCGGGAGCGCCTACCGCCCTGTCCTGATTATAGAGGGCGGCGACCTGTATACGATGAGGGATATCCACCCGAACGCGATCAGGGGGACACTCGCGGCCATCGCGGTGGACCTCGGGATCGGCATCCTCTTCACGAGGGACGAGGAGGATACCGCACAGATGATCATGGTGCTTGCCAGGAGGGAGGAGGGAGGCGAGCGGAACCGGGCACTGCCCATGAAGCGGCAGGGCCAGTCTCCCCGGGAACAGCAGGAACTCATCGTGGCCTCATTCCCTGATATCGGTCTGAAAAATGCCCGGCTCCTCCTGGATCACTTCGGCTCGGTCAGGGCCGTGGTCAATGCCTCCGAGGAAGACCTGCGGGCAGTCAGGGGCATAGGCGGGCAGCGGGCGGGGAAGATTTCCGATCTCTCCGGCCGCCCCTACCGGTGAGTTTCCCGGGACCGCAATGTATTCAGCCCCCCGATACCCATGGCCACGGCTTCCATGAGGGCGGCCACGCATTCGGGGTCCTTCTCTTTTTGTATCCTGCTGCAGAGGGAGATGAGGGTCTCTTCCAGTGTGGTTTCGAGCGGTGAGGAGGTTCCAAAAACCGCGGGACGGCCGGTTGGTGCAGGGGTTCCTCTTTCCGTTGAGGACCCGCTGTCTTTTCCTTCAGGTGTTTTCTCTGCACAGACTACGCAGAGTGTCTCTCCTTTCACCTCGAAGAGGGGACACCCGCATGCAGGGCACGATGCCGAGAGCATCTTTCCCCCTTTGAGGAGGTGCTTTGCCATGATATCGTCTTCACGCGTCATTCTGGATTCCGCCTCCCATATATGAACAGGTGGATGTGCCGGCCATATCGAGCTTGAGAATGGTGTTCATTTTTTTCAAGACCATGTCGGATGGTTTATATTACTTGTTCTCAATATAAATAGTGGACCGAAAATGACTCGTTATTGAGGAGTTTTCCAAGGAATACACCGGAGGGGACTTCAGTGACCAACCCTGAAAAGACGATCGAGAGCTGCATCCAGATGCTCCAGCACATCATGGATGACAGCACCATACCCAGAAATATCCGCAGGGTCGCGGACGAGACCCGGCAGCTGCTGATGAACAATAATAAAAATTCCGGGCTCCGGGCCGCTGAGGCAATCTCAAAGATCGATGAGATCAGCAATGACCCCAACATGCCGGTCCATGCCCGGACCCGCATATGGGAGCTGGTCTCCCAGCTGGAGACGATCCCCCTGGACTGATCCCATCGCTCTCTCCTTAGCACTATCGGCTGCCGCGAAAGCCCGGATAACCTTTTTCCGCCACCTTCAGGGCTGAACAGTGATCACAACGCTCCTGTCCCGCCCGCGTCTTACGTCGAGTTCCAGCAGCACCACCTGCTGCCAGGTCCCGAGCATCACCTCCCCACCCCCGACAGGGATGGAGAGCGAAGGGCCCACCAGCGATGCCTTCACGTGGGAGCGGCCGTTCCCGTCTCCCCAGCGGCTGTCGTGGGCATAGGTGAGGGAATCGGGCGCAACCCTTGAGAGAACTCCCCGGAGATCGTTCAGTACTCCTGCTTCGAACTCGATCGTGGTGACCGCAGCGGTTGACCCGGCAATAAAGACGTTCACCATCCCTTCCCGGATACCGCTCTCCCTCACGGCGTTTTGAACTTCACCAGTAATGTCTATGATATCTCCTTCACCCTTTGTCGGGATATGAATCGAACTTCGATACATCGATGAGAGAAGGGCATGGCATGGGATGAACGTTTGGGGGAGCAGGAGGGGTCCTTGACCCCGCCTGCGGGGATACCCCCTCGGCGGGTCGGGAGGGGTACTATCCCCGCCCGTCTGCTGATTCCCAGTCCGATTGGATATGAGAGTATCGCACGGTTGGGCTGTGTGCGGCATTATGTGCCTTCAATTGCGGGAGAACGCGGGAACCGAAATGTGGTTTTCCGCTATCTGGTGCGGGTAGGATTGATGAACCGAATACATTGTATGGGGGCTATCCGCCCCCACACCCCCAAACGCGACTGACCCCGCCGCCCCCGACCCGGGGCGACCTGCGGTCACCTTCAGACTCACAGTGATTTCTGAGTAATCCGGGAGGTGTCATGTGAGGAAGCACGGCGGCGGTTGGAGTGACTGAATTGGTATGCAGAGAACACACTCGATTCAATCTTCCACACAACACAGCGAGGAGGCAAAAAAGTAGAGAGAAAAAAGAGGTAAAAAGGAATCTTTATTCATCGGCAGGTCCCGGCTTCCCGGCACCTTCCTCACTGTCCTGCCCGTTCTCGTCTTCTTTGGGCACAATTGCAATTCCCACGATCCGGTCGTTTTCATCAAGCCGCATAATCTTGACGCCCTTCGTTCCGCGCCCGATGACGCGTATCTCGTTGACGTGGATCCGGATCACGACGCCGGATGCCGTCATCACCATGATCTCATCGGTGTCAAGCACCGCACACGATGCAATCACGACTGCATCCCTCTCGAGCTGGATATTCCGGACCCCCATCGTTCCCCTCCCGTGGCCGCGGAACTCGTCGAATTCGGTCCTCTTTCCGAACCCGACATCGGAGATCGTGAGGAGGCGATCCTTTTCTACCAGCGTGACTGCAACGACCGTATCGCCGCCTTTCAGCTTCATTCCCCTGACACCCTGGGCAGTCCGCCCCACCGTCCGCACGGTCTCCTCGTGGAAACGGAGGCTCTGGCCGAAACGGCTTGTCAGGATGATCTCCTTGCTCCCGTCGGTGAGGATAACCTCGACCAGATGATCCGAACCACGCAGTTTGATGGCATTTGTCCCTACAGACCGGGGGAACGAGAATTCCTTCAAGGGTATCTTGATGACCTGCCCGAGTTTGGTCGCAAACAGGAGGAACTGATCCTCGCAAAACTCCCGAATCGGGATGACCGCAGTCACCACTTCGTCCTTGAGGTTGAGGAGATTGACAATGGGTTTTCCTTTTGCCGTCCTGCTGGTCTCGGGGATCTGGTAGACTTTCAGCCAGTATATGCGGCCGGTGTCGGTAAAGCAGAGAAGGTAATCCTTGAGACTCGCGGCAAAGACCGAATCGACAACGTCGTCCTCCTTCGTGGTCATCCCCGTGATGCCGTGCCCGCCTCGCCTCTGCTTCCTGTACACGTCGATGTCGGTCCGCTTGATATAGTTCGCCGTGGTGATGGAGACGAGGACTGTCTTGTCCTCGATCAGGTCCTCGTTGGAGATATCCCCGAAGTTCAGGGATATCTGGGTTCGCCGGTCATCCCCGAATTTCTCCGAGACCTCCATCGTTTCGCGCCGGATCTCCGCCTTGATGTGCTCCTCGCTTGAAAGGATATGCTGCAACCTGGCGATCTCTGTCTCGAGCCCTGCTTTCTCGTCGTTTATCTTCCTCTGTTCAAGGGCGGCAAGGCGGCGGAGCTGCATCTGGAGAATAGCATTTGCCTGCGGCTCGTCGAGCCCGAACCTTGTGATCAGGGCAATCCGTGCGTCCTCGACCGTCTCCGAAGCCCTGATCGCAGCGATCACATCGTCGATCCTGGCAAGCGCGATCAGCAGGCCGTTCAATATATGGACCTTTTCGAGGGCTTTTTTAAGGTCAAACTCGGATCGCTTCGTGATGATCTCGATCCGGTGCTTGACAAAATGGTCGAGCAACTCGGGGAGATTCAGGAGCCGGGGCTGGTTCTCGACAATTGCGTAGTTAATCGCCCAGAAACTCGATTCGAGCTGGGTATTCTTGTAGAGGTTGTTGAGCACAACAGAGGGAATCGCGTCCTTCTTGAGATCGAAGACGACACGGATACCCTCCTTGTCGGACTCGTCGCGGATGTCGGAGATGCCCTCGATCCTCTTGTTCTTCACCATGTCCGCAATGGCAGTGATCCACTGCGCCTTGTTGACCTGGTAGGGAAGTTCGGAGACGATGATGCGGGGGTTCCGGGAACCGCTCTTCGGTTCCTCGATTGTCGCCACGCCGCGAACCACGAGGCGTCCCTGCCCGCTCGTGTAGATGTTTCTTACTCCCTCGACACCCATCAGGATTCCCCCTGTCGGGAAATCGGGCGCGGGCAGCGAAGTCATCAGGTCCTCAACGGTGATTGCGGGATTGTCGAGATATGCAATTACGGCGGTGCAGACTTCACGCAGGTTGTGCGGGGGCATCTTTGTTGCCATCCCGACCGCGATGCCGTCGGTGCCATTCACCAGGAGATTCGGGATTTTTGCGGGAAGGACAACAGGTTCGGTGAGTGATTCATCGTAGTTTGGGACGAGCGGGACGGTCTCCTTCTCAATATCCTCGAGGAGCGCCTCTGCATACGGCCTGAGCCGGACTTCGGTGTACCTTTGCGCCGCCGCCGCATCGCCATCAACGGACCCGAAATTCCCCTGCCCTTCCACGAGCGTGTGGCGATACGAGAATGGTTGCGCCATCTTGACGATGGTGTCATAAATGGAGGCATCGCCGTGAGGATGGTACTTCCCCATGACATCTCCCACCACCCTCGCACTCTTCTTGGTAGGCTTGTCACTGGTGTTGCCCATCTCCCACATGGCGAAGAGCGAGCGGCGGTGAACGGGCTTCAAGCCGTCACGGACATCGGGGATGGCCCGCTGGATGATGACGCTCATCGCATAATCGATGAAGGATGTCTTCATCTCCTTCTCGATACTGACCTCTTCCAGCCTCTCAGTCACTGCATCATCCTGGGGAAGGTCCGGATCAGACGTCAAGGTTCTTCACCTCCCTCGCGTGCCGCTTGATGAAATCCTTCCTGGCCTCCACGTCCTTGCCCATCAGTGTCTTGAATATTTCGTTTGCTTCCATCGCATCCTCGATCATGACCTTCTTGAAGATCCGGTTCTCGGGATTCATCG
>CAYVMJ010000011.1:0-58266 GCA_964452625.1 uncultured Methanolinea sp. | reverse complement strand
TCTCCCTCATCACTCATCAGTCAGTGACGACGATGTAGCCATATCATTTCGACAGTTGCAGACATAAAGGTTTGGAAGATGCCGGAATTACAGGGATTTTCCGGCCTGAAATCAGACGGGAAGGGTGTAAATCTGGACCCCTCTGCGGTCGTAGACGAGGGGTAGACCCGCCTCGCCGACCCGGAGCGCGTACCTCTCCCGTTCAAGGTCCCCCACATAGAGATGGGTGGCGTTGTAAGCCCGCATGAGCGCTTCCGTCTGATCGGGCTGTTCGTAGATGGTCTTCACATCGGCCATGCGTCTTGCATACCACCCGTCCGAGTCGTCCCGCCACATGAATTCATGGAACGACCATCCGATGAGGGCAGGGATCCCTGTGAATGACGATATTCTCGAATAATACGTGTAATCTCCCCCTTCTGCCTCCACTATACCGATATTCCCCGGAAGCGATCTGAGGTATGCCACCGCCTCCGCATCGCCGGGGTGTGCGGTCTTCACGTAATCGAGGCCGTCGAGTGTCGCACCGCGGTAAGGGGAATCGAGGGGGAGCACCAGGGGGACGATGAGCAGGGACAGGCTGACTGCGACCAGTGCACCCCTGGAAAGCCACGCGGGAAACGTGACCCGGGCAAGCGTCCGGTCAAGCAGGGTTCCGAGCATGGCAAGCGATGAGGAGCCCATCAGCAGCCATGCGGCGATGTAGAACTTGAAGATCGTATTCATCCGGTAATAGGTATCCCCCATGTTGTCCACGAGGTAAAATACCTCGCACAGGCTGATGACGGCAAGGCCGAGGATGGCCAGGACATCGGCGGGTGTCCGGTTTTTCCTGGCCAGGAGATAGACCAGCGGGATGGCAGCAAGGGCTGCCGCACTGTATCCTGCAAGGCCGATCACAAGCGGGATGATCAGGAGCAGGGGACGCTTCCAGATATCCCTGCACACATAGAGGAGCATGAGGAGAAGGAAGAACCCGTGCACAAGGAGAAAATCGGCCGGGCTGGTGGGGGTGTGGACCAGGCCTGCACCCTGGATGCCCTGCGTATGCACCTGGAGGTAGAATGGGAAGTAGGAAAGGATGGCAATTGATGGCACCAGGAAAAGGAATGCACAGGGGGATTCAGCAATCCGCCTGAAGGAAAAAAATGAGGATACACACATTTTCGGGCAACCCGTCCGGAGGAACGCGGCAATACCGGTTTTCACCCTCCCGGCGGCTCCGGCCAGGATGGAAATGATTCCTGCACCCGCCGGCGATGGAGCCACGCCCGATCCATACCAGATGATAAGGCCGAACAGGAGAGTAATCGGGGCATACACGATCACATCCCAGGTGTTGATCAGGGGCATGGACCCAAGACAGAGACCCGCGAGCGCGATGACAGTAAAGCGCTCCCGTGCCGCGAGAACCGGCCAGCGTGTCCATGCATAGACGATGAGGAAGAGGAAGAGCACCTGGTTGAAGATCCCGATCACGTGTGGATGCACGTCACCCCATAAAAACGAAAAGAGCGGGTATTCGTTGATGGTATCAGGGATAGTCCTTGTACTATCCCAGAAGACTGATCCAAGGGTTTTCCCCTGGACCAACTGCCAGATGAAAGAGGGATTCACGATAACGAACGTTGCAAGCGTGAGGAATGCAAACCTCCGGGTGATCAGCCGGCCGAGAGCACACATCATCATCGCAGAGAGGCCAAGCACCGTGGGGAGCGCCAGGTTGAAGGTGATGTATGAAGGCACTCCGCTCACGATCCCGAGGACCCCGAACATCCAGTATCCCAGGTAATAATAGACATCCAGGTATCCCCCGAGGAACCAGGGATCGAGCGGCGGGACCACCGGCATGCGCATGATAGAGGCGAGGAAGGCGTGATCCATGAATTTCTCGGCATACGAGATGCTGGGATTCACAAAGCGGACGCTGATCATCGCGAAGAAGAAGAGCAGGAAGAGGAAAGCCCAGGTTCCCTGGCCGGCGAACGAATCCCGGGAATACTCCCCCTTCCATGCGGAATGCAGGAAAAGTGCCGCGAAGGGGATGAGCGCCAGGATGACGGGGAGACGAAATATCCCGAGATACCAGGTGATGAGCGTGAACAGGAGGATGGATGCAGGGAACGAGACAGGGTATGCGAATTCCCCGAACGATCGCTTCAGGCAGGGCCAGATCGCGAGGTGGAGAAAGAATACCAGGAGCAGCCAGGAGATGACTGCCAGCACCTGGACTTCATATCCCGCCAGACCGGATCCCTCCGAACCGTTTCTGGAAAGCGCTCTTTATACTGTCGATGACCCACCCGCCAAAGAAGTAGATAGAGACGATCCCCCCGCCAAGGGTGATGAGGTTCTTGATCAGGTGATCGATGACCGCGATCATGGTCGCCTCTGCCTCCGGGACCCCTGCCAGTGCGAAGGTGAGCGCAAGGGCAAGTTCGTACGTTCCCACACCCCCCGGGGTCAGGGGAACGGCTTTCACAAGGTTGCCGATCACAATCGCGAGGACCACGACCGCGAAGGGGATCTCATCCTGGAACATCATCACGACGAAGACGCAGACCATGACGTCCATTAACCATATGACGATGGAACTTGCAGAGAGCACCACCACGGCCCTGAATGAGAGTGATGCATCCTTGATCTGCCCCAGGAGGTCGAGAATGATCCTGATAATGCGGTTTTCCGAAGAGAATCTCCCTGCAAAGACGAGGATTCCAAAAAAAACCGCCCCTGCGGCCAGGGGGAGAATGATCACCGTATAGAACCAGTCAGGGACATTCAGGACAAACACGAGTGCGACCGCCCCGAGGAGTGCGACGGTGATGATATCAAAGACCCTCTCCACCACAATCGATGAGATCCCCTGCGAAACGGTCCCTTTATGTTCGTGACCCAGGATCAGGACCCGCACAAGATCCCCGAGCCTTGCAGGAACGATCAGGTTTGCGGTCTGCGAGACAAAGATACAGGCAGTGGAAAAATTCAGCCCGACAGGGATCTTCAATGACGAGAGAATGCTCCTGTACCGGAATCCACGAAGCCACCACGCTGCAAGGCAGATCACAGAGGCAAAGAGGAGAAAATACCATATCGCGTGCTCGAATGCAACCAGCAGGTCATCCCAGATACGGTAGAGCATGAAGGCGATGATCCCCACCGCAATCAGGGTGGATACGAGGAGCGTGCTAATCTTTTTCCACATGCAGCTGCCACCATAACCTGAGAATGGCCCCACCCATCCGGGAGACATCACTCCTCCGCACAGTGGTCCCGGAGCCTTCACGCCACCTGACAGGGAATTCCCGGATTCGGAGCCCTTTCCGCTGCGCCCGGATCAGCACTTCCGTATCCCAGAACCAGTGGGTATCGCGGACAGAGGGGAGGATCTGCAGGAGACGTTCCCTTCGGAAGGCCTTGAACCCGCACTGGTGATCATGGACCCTGCTCGAAAGAACTGTCCGCACGAGAAAATTATATCCCCTGCTCGCAAGTTCTCTCCCCCCGCTTCTCGAAATATCGCTTCCGGAAAGGAGCCTTGAGCCGGTTGCGATGTCATATCCTTCCCGGATCGCCGAGATCAATTCCGGCAGGTGCGAGATGTCCGTCGCGAGATCCACATCGTAATAACAGACAATATCGCCACGGGCTTTGCGAAATGCCTGCATCAGGGCACATCCGCGTCCCAGCCTTTCATCGCTGTGCAGCAGCCTTACCCTGTCATCCCGGCTTTCCCATTCCCTGACAATATCAGCACTGCCGTCGGTGCTTCCGTCTTCTGCAATAATAAGTTCGAAACCGGGATCGATCGTCTGAAGGATCTCCACGGAGGCAGGAATCGCCGCCCCGAGGCCGGCACGGTCGTTAAATACAGGGATGACGGCGGTGACACTGAAATCTCTCATGTCAGCCCCCGCCCTCCCGTGAGACGATGGCGGCGACCTCTTCACCTGCGATAACCGCTCCATTCATGCTCCGCTCGGGGTAATTGGGTGATGAGAACATCCCTGCCATATACAGGCCTTTCTCCTGGTAGGGGAGGATCCGCTTCCTGAACCCCGTGAGGTAGAGAGGTCCTGCATTTTTGTCGACCGCCATTTTGTGCCAGCGGATGGAACCTGCGGGGACAGAAAACCGCGTGCAGAAATCATCCAGCATCGCCCGGTCGAGCCGGGGAGGGACGGACTCCTGGAAATAGGAGGCGAGGTAGACAAGGTGCTCGCCGTACCTCTCGAAAGGAACAAAACTGGTATGGGCAATCACCGCACCGTATGGCGCCCGGTCTTTCATGTTCAGCCAGTAAATGCCGGAAGTGACCTCCTCTCCGACAGAGAGCAGCATGCAGGCTGCCCCCTGGTAAGGGATGGAGCCGGGTTCGGGGATACTCCCCGGAGGCAACTGCTGTGGGGGAATGGTTGAGATCACCGCGTCGTATCCCTGCCCGTTCACCCTCCATCCATGCGGCTCCCTGGAGAGAGAGACGACGGGGTCCTGGAGTCGTATGATGCACTGCCTGCCCACCTGTCCGGAGAGTGCATCGATCAATGTGAAGAATCCCCCTTTCAGGTAACCCAGCCGCTCACCGGAAAGGCCGCGGTGGGAGCGGATGGAGATGCGGCTGATCAGCCACGCCGCCGATATCTCGTCGCTGCGGTCCCCGAATTTACTGGTCAGCAGCGGCTCAAAGAACGACCGGTAGGCACGTGCACCGACCTCGCTGATCACATAGTCCCGTGCGGTGATATCATCGAGTGGCCCGGTATCGATATTCCGTGAACGCAATGTGAGGAGGGCAAGTCTTGCCTTGTCAGTGAGTGTGAGAAGCGGGTAACCCAGTATCTCCCCGGGAGAGTTGAGCGGGTATACCGTGCCATCAGCATAATACCCGCTGGTTCCCTTCAGCCACTCGAGACGGTCAATAATTCCAAGGGAATCCATGAGTGCACAGAGCCGGGTGTCGCCGGAGAAGCAGTGATGGTAGAACTCCTCGATATGGTAATCACCAATCTCGTAGGACGAAACACACCCCCCCAGGCAGCCTCGTTTCTCATAGAGAACGACCTCGTGGTCTTTCCCGAGGTGATAGGCTGCTGTAAGACCTGTTAAGCCTCCCCCGATGATGCAGATCCTCATGGCCGGCGCTCAGTATACGTTGGAAAAAGGGGATGAAAAAGGCTCCGGATTCGAAATACTGCGATTATATGTAGTTTGGATGAAAATTCGGAGAAGGAAAGTATTTGAACTCCCGGAAGAAACCATATTTATCGAGCAGATCGGAAGCACCGTGAGTAATGTGTGGGCTTGTGGGGCAGAAATATGAGGATATTCTTTATAGGATTTGGCCAGGCTGGCGGAAAAATTGTGGATATGTTCCTCGAGCAGGACAAGAAGATCGGGAGGGGCAGTTTCAGGGGCATTGCGGTCAATACTGCCCGCACAGACCTCATGGGTCTGAAAAACATCGAGATGAAAGACCGCCTCCTCATCGGGCAGACTGTCGTCAAGGGCCACGGGGTCGGAACCGATAATGCCTCCGGTGCCAGGATTACTTTTGACGAAATCGACAGCATCATCAGTGCCATAGATACAAGGGGAACGCACGACGTGGATGCCTTCATGATCGTTGCCGGACTCGGAGGAGGCACCGGATCAGGCGGGACACCGGTCCTGGCCCGCTCGCTGAAGAAGATCTACCGTGAGCCTGTGTACGTGCTCGGGATCCTCCCCGCACCCGAGGAGGGCAGACTCTACTCGTACAATGCGGCAAGGAGCCTTGCCACCCTGGTCAAGGAGGCGGACAATACCTTCATCTTTGACAACAGCGCCTGGAAGAACGAGGGAGAGAGTATCAAATCGGCGTTTTCCCGCCTGAATGATGAGATAGTGCGCCGTTTCGGCGTGCTTTTCCGTGCCGGGGAGGTGGGATCTGCAGGAATCGGGGAGATGGTCGTAGATTCCAGCGAGATCATCAATACCCTGAGAGGCGGCGGCATCACGTCAGTCGGGTATGCCATCACCGAGGTGGTGTCCAGGAAGCAGAAAAAATCTGTCTCAGGCATCATAGATGGCATTAAAGGGTCTATCCGGAAAAAGGAGGCAACCGAAGAGGTCCTGCTCGGGGAGGACAGGACTGCCAAGGTGATCTCCCTTGTCCGGAGGGCGATGCTCGGCCGGCTCACCCTGCCGTGCGATTTCGGCACCACCGAGCGTGCCCTTGTCCTCGTTGCAGGTCCGCCTGACGAGCTGGACAGGAAAGGAATTGAGAAGGCCAAGAGCTGGGTGGAGGAGAACATTGCAGGTGTTGAGGTCAGGGGCGGGGATTACCCTGTCAACAGCAGTTACGTTGCCGCGGTGGTGGTCCTTGCCACGGTCGGGAATG
Organism: uncultured Methanolinea sp.; assembly: GCA_964452625.1. Classification (GTDB taxonomy): domain Archaea; phylum Halobacteriota; class Methanomicrobia; order Methanomicrobiales; family Methanospirillaceae; genus Methanolinea_A. The sequence goes on along the minus strand of CAYVMJ010000011.1, from coordinate 51,887 downwards.
CACCCCGGATCAAAGAACTGATGGAGATTGCACGCTCCACCCGGGATGATGCATCGAAAATCGACGAGAAGAAACCACTCTCTTTTGAAGAGGAGATTGAACCATTGTTTGAGTGATTTAGCATGAGCAGGTACTGGAAACATTTTCTTGTTCTCGCCCTGATCTGTCTGTGCATACAGGGTGTCGCATCAATAACGGTCGGGAATATTGCCATTTCGCCATCCACCGACCTGGTTTCTGGACAGACCCAGGTAAGGGCCAGTTTTGTCATCAATTTTCCGTCGAGCGGAGGATACACGTTCGATTCTGATAATGCCCTGCAACTCTTCAGTGAGATGGACAACCCCACCTGGAGCTACTCAATTGTCCAGAACGGGATCGAGAACCCTTCGATGACCGCGGTTGGCCAGAACGTAAATATCAACGGGTTCGTCCTCTCGTACTCCTCCAAGAACGAAATATCGATGAAGGTCACGATGGAAGCGGTGGCCCCAGTGGTCACCACTTCGGAAGAGAAGGTTGTTATCGCGGTAAGGGAACTGAACAGCGCCGGTGCGGTCATCAAGAGTTCCGAAGTGGTAAAAACGAAACTGGTCATCAATCCCGGGCAGATCCAGACCACCGTCAGCGAGGCCAGAAACAGCCTCTCGGCCCTGAGAGGACAGATCGACCAGCTGGCTGCATCAGGGATCGATGTCTCATCACTCGAGCAGCTCTACAACACTGCCAGCAGTGCCCTTGACACGGCAGGAAGCACGTCTGATTATTCCAGGGCGGCGCAATCGCTGAACAGTGCCAATACGGCGATTTCCGATGCAAATTCCCTTATCAACCAGCTTACCATCCAGAAAACCATCAACGATGTCGATGGAAAGATGGAAGAGGTCAATGCCCTTATCACCGATTTCAAGGTGAACAGGAGCATGACATCCGACGCCCGGGTCACCACCCTTATTCTCGTCTATGATGACGCGGCAGACCTGGTGAGTGAAGCAAAAGACCTCCTCTCTGCGCAGGACTTCCAAGGGGCAATGAACAAGGCAAATGAAGCGCAGGCAAAAGCTGACGAGGCCCTGACCCAGGCACGTGACCTGAAGCAGCAGCTTGAGACAAATCCCCTCTCATCAGTCGGATCGGCGGTTGCCGGGGTGTTCACAGGCGGAGTCGTGATCATCATCGTCGTGGCGGTCATCGTGGTTCTGGCCATTGTCGGGTTTGTTCTCTTCCGCCGTCGCCGGAAATGGGACGAGTTGGGCTAAACTGTCATTATCTTCTTTTTTGGTTCTTTACTATCCGGTGTGGGCAGGATTGATGAACCGGATCCATTTTATGTGGGCTGTCCATCAGCCCCACACCTCCATGAGCGATGGACCCGGCCGCCGACCCCGACCTGGGGCGACCTCCGGTTACCAATGGATCTGTCATAACGATTGGGAATAATTAAGGAGATCGAATATCACAGGAAACAGAGGCGGTTGGAGTGACTGAATTGGTATCCAGATAACAACCCCGATTCAGTCTCTCCACGCAAAACAGCGGGGGGGCTCTTTTTTTGGCATCCCGCAGGCCCGGATGCAAATTGACATGGTTTTCGCTTAAGATGCCTGGACAACCGAAGCCTAGCCCCCGCAGCAGCGGGGCTATCAGTCCCCCTGCGGATCAGCGGACAACGGGGGGAGGAGAAAACCCGGCCTTTTCATAGACCCCGGGTTTCGTGAAGACATCGATGTTGATGCTTCCCATCTTGCCATCCCGTTTTACATAATACTCGGGAATACGTTTCTCGTTATCATAGATTGAGAACCAGTAGGAGAGCTTGTAGGTATGCTTCTCATACCCTGCAAGCGAGAGGAAACTGGCCTGGTCGTGGGTGATCACCATGTCGCCATTCACAGAGAAGATGGTTCCCTCGTCCACCTTCTTTCCATAGAACTGCATCTTTTTCCACCCCTCGCCCCGGTAATACCACGGGAGGGGCCAGTAGTTTTCTGAAGCAATCACGACAGAGTCGGATACATCAATAAGTGCCATCACGAGCCGCATATCCTCCGAGTTCTGCACCTGCACGATGGGCTCGTTGATGTCGGCGGGAATAAACGCCACGTGCAGGGTCATCAGGATCAGAAAAACGCACCCTGCCAGGGCAAAGACCATCTTCTTCTCACTCATCATGTAGACCGAGACGAATATGGCAGGGAGAACCTGGTGGATGATCAGCCAGGGGACTTTCTCCCCGATATACGCATATGCAGCGAGGGAAACCAGGAACCAGAAGATACAGAAGAGGAAGAAGAGTTCTTTTCTGTTCCATTGAACAGCGGGCAGGGAGTTTTGGATCACTTCCACGGGGTTGTCCTCCCCGGCAGCAGGATTATGTCTCTCCCGTGTCCACGTGCGGAGACGTGCGATCCAGTCCATGACCGGATTGTGCCTTTCGGCACACTGGATCACGGCAAAGACCGCGAGGAGAAAGACCGGCACTTCGTAGAGGAGGAAGAGCAGGATGTAGAAGAACCAGGGGCCGCAGATACGGCACATGCCATGCATGGATGTCCAGTGCGTGTACGCCTGCATCACCCCTGTACCGAGAATCTCGGGATGCACACCGAACGATGAATAAAAGACCGCCATGATCCCCACCGCCACGAGGATTGCCAGTATTATATCCCGTTTCCAGGTCCGGGGAAATGGGACATGCCGTTTCCAGAGGAGATATGCGCCAAACAGGGCCACCAGCACCAGGAAGAGCGGCATGTCCTCCTTGAGGCACATGCCTCCCCCGACTGCAATCCCTGCAAGGACCGCGTAGAAAAGCCTGCCCCGCTCCAGGTATGCGAGCAGTGCAACCAGTATCAGCACAGTAAAGAAGAGCTGGAAGATATCATGCCTCAAAAAACGTGAAAAATAGACGAGGTCCGGGGAGATCGCGATGAAGAGCGCGGCGATCAGGGCCTGGCGCCTGTCAAGATATCCGAGGCGGTATATCCAGTACACGAGAGGGATGAGTGCGGCACCCAGGAGGGCAGGCAGGAGACGGGCGACGAGATCCGACTGCCCGAACACGGCAAACATCCCTGCAGTGAGATAGTACAGGAGCGGACCATGGTACATCGGGTCATAGACATAGGTCCCATTGGTCAGGAGTTCGTATGCGAACCAGGCATGGATGGCCTCGTCATGGTGGAAGAGTTTGAGATCGAGTGCGGAGAGCCGCAGTAAAAACCCGCAGATTATGACAAGGAAAAAAATAACCTCGAAAGAAAAGATGGGCCGGATTCTCTGAATAATGCCGGCTGCGGACAAACCGCTCCCTCAACTTTCCAGTACGATCTCTATGCCGATGTCTTTTGGGACCTGGGTACGCATCAGCTGGCGGAGTGCCCGCTCGTCTGCATCGATATCGATCAGTCGCTTATGTACACGCATCTGCCACCGGTCCCACGTGGCAGTGCCTTCTCCATCCGGGCTCTTTCTGATAGGAATGACCAGGCGCTTGGTGGGCAGTGGAATCGGACCAGCCAGATTCACGCCCGTGCGCTCCGCGATCTCGCGGATTCGTTCGCAGACCATCTCCACTTTCTTGAAATCTGTCCCTGTAAGGCGAATTCTGGCTTTTTGCATGGTTGCTCACCAAAAAGGTATGGATGTGATGCTCACCGCATCTGTTTCGGGGTGATGCCGATGCACATCCCTGCTGCAATGGTCGATCCCATGTCCCTGATTGCGAATCTCCCGAGCTGGGGGAGTTCCTTCACATTCTCGATGACCATGGGCTTGGAAGGCTTGACCTGGACGATTGCTGCATCTCCGGTCTTGATGAAGGTGGGATTTTCCTCCTTCGTCTGTCCGGTCCTCGGGTCAAGTTTCTTCTTCAGTTCGATGAAGGTGCAGGCCGTCTGCGTTGTGTGGCAGTGGAACACCGGGGTGTACCCGACGGTGATGGCACTCGGGTGCTGGAGCACCACGATCTGCGCGGTGAACTCATCTGCAACCGTCGGGGGAGCTTCGGATGGACCACAGACATCACCACGGCGCAGGTCGCCCTTTGCGATACCACGCACGTTGAAACCCACGTTGTCGCCGGGCAGCGCCTGCGGGATCTCTTCGTGGTGCATCTCGATGGACTTGATCTCACCCTCCTTGTTGGCAGGCATGAAGGAGACCTTCATCCCTTTCTTCATAACCCCTGTCTCCACGCGGCCGACGGGCACTGTGCCGATGCCGCTGATGCTGTAGACGTCCTGGATGGGCAGGCGAAGCGGCTTGTCCACCGGTTTCTCGGGCTCCTTCAGGGTATCGAGGGCTTCGAGGAATGTCGGGCCGGTATACCACGGGGTGTCCGTACTCTTCTTGGAGATGTTGGTGCCCGCGAGCGCACTCATGGGGATGAAGAGTGTCTCGGAAGGCTTGTAGCCGACCATCTGCATGAGTGCAGAGAGATCCTTCTTCACTTCCTCGAAACGCTTCTGGTCGTATTTTACGGCGTCCATCTTGTTGATGGCCACGATGAGCTGCCCTATGCCAAGCGTCCTCGCAAGGAAGACGTGCTCCTTGGTCTGCTCCATGACGCCGTCGGGGGCTGCGACTACCAGCACGGCCGCGTCGGCCTGGGAAGCCCCTGTGATCATGTTCTTTACGAAGTCCCGGTGCCCGGGGCAGTCCACCACCGTGAAATAGAACTTGGGGGTGTCGAACCGCTTGTGGGCGATATCGATCGTGATACCCCTCTCACGCTCTTCTTTCAGGTTGTCCATAACCCAGGCGAACTCGAAAGTGGCCTTACCCTTGGATTCGGCCTCCTTGCGGTATCCCTCGATGATGTGTGCAGGAACAGTCCCGGTCTCGAACATAAGTCTCCCGACCGTGGTAGACTTCCCATGGTCGATGTGTCCGATAACCGCCAGGTTCATGTGAGGCTTTTCTGCTGCCATGTCAATCCTCCGATAAAAATGAGCCTGTCAGAGTTCAGCCCATTTATACGAGTATAAAATATTGGAAAGGATCCATATTAATCGTTTCTGTCGACCGTATTCTGGGCTATTTTTGCGAAAATAGGGGGAATAACCGACAGAATCATTACAGTCGGAGGATAATCCCCCCATCAGAACTATGAAGAACCTGCCTATCACCAGGGACCCGGGGGGGAACCGCGCCACGGTTGAGTGTGCTGACGGCGAGGTTTCTGTCTACCGGTTCTGCGCGTATTGTGAGAACTGCAAGGGCATCCGGGTTGGTTCCCGCGTCTTTCCTGCCCCACAGGAGCAGGTATTGGCAGACCTGAAGAGGGGGGCAGCATCAGATGAGGCGCTGATGAACGCGGCGCTTCTTTTCAACCAGCTTGTCCGCGACGGTACTGCGATAGAATGTGCGGACCAGCAGAACAAGGGCTTCAAACCCCGTTACCGGCTCTGATCCGCTGCTGCCGTCTCATATATCGATGATGCCGGGATCTGGTTCCTGATATCTTCCCTGAATTTTTCGAACTGGATCTCATCAAGCTGTTCGGAGAGGAGCCTCCCGCTCCACGCTCTCCTGTAGACCCACTGTACAACCTTCTCAACGACGTCAACTACCGCACCCGGCGAATTGACGACGATAAGTTCCTTTCCGATCCCGGGGTGCCTCCCCCTCCTGCCTCCAACAGATACCAGGAAGTGCTCCCCGGACGACTTGAGGAGGTGAAAGGGGCATGATCGGACGCAGGTCCCGCACTGCACGCATTTCGACTGATCAAGAACCGACACTCCCTTCTTTATGGATATCGCCCCTTCCTTGCAGTATTCGACGCACGTGCCGCACCCGGTGCAGACACCCGGCGTCCTGATCGGCTGGATGCGCCCTATGATCCCTATCTCGTTGAGCATGGGGCTGGTACATGCATTCGGGCATGCGGAGATGGAGATACGGATCTTCACCGGCATCTCCTTCCCGAAAAGGCGGCGATCGATCTCCTCTGCAAGGGACACGGAATCGACGTTGGCGAAAATACAGCGCTCGATGCCCGGACAGGCGGTGACATTCACCACCTCGTCCCGCTCCGAACCAACCGGGGTTCCTATCTCGGAGAGATCGCGGGAAATTTCCTCAAGCCGATCATGGTGGATGTGCGGCAGTTCAATCGTCTGGCGTGTGGTGAGGTGTACACAGGGTGCGTGGTAGGTATCGGCAATATCGGCAATCCCCCTCAGCATATCTGTGGAAAGGACTCCTGCAGGGATCCGGGTCCGTATTGTACAGAATTCCGGGTCCCGCTCGGTGATGACTCCACCCCGCATGTGTATAACGTTCTCCCTGCGCATGCAGTGAGCTCTGCACGGGATCGGAAAAATGTGCGCGTCTGGTCATACAAGGCAGATTGCAGCAAGGATCAGTGCTCTTGTAATCTCGTTGCCTGCGCCCACCACATCGCCGTTCACCCCTCCAAAAAGCCTTCCGGATACCCGCAGGAGAATCGCGGGTGATGCAACCATTATAAGGGCAGCGACTGCCAGGGCTGCGGGTGCGACGGGAAGCAGGACGAGGGGGATGCAGAGACAGGCAGCAAGGGGCGGGAACCATGGCCTTGACAGCCCCTGGATCGATGAATGCAGTCCGTTCCGGAAAGGCCTGCCGAAGGTGGAGAGGAATGCCATCGAGAATTTTGCGCCCACCTCAGCCACAACGAGCGCACAGGGCAGGCACGGTGATGCTGCAAGAGATGCGAAAGACAACAGGGTGACGGAGAGGGCAAGGGCCACCCCCCCGGTCCCAATCTGCCGGTCGGTAAGCGCCCTGATCCTCTTTTCGCGGCCGCCGTGGGCCATCAGCCCGTCGCCGAGATCCATCAGCCCGTCGAGGTGGTTGCAGCCGGTCAGCAGGAAGAGGATGCCGATGGCGACTGCAGCCGCAATGAGAGGTTGCCCGATGAAGAAAATGGCGGCAGCGGTCAGGCCACCTGTCACATATCCCGCGAGAGGGTAGAGCCATGAACGCTTCGCAAACTCCCCGAATTCACGGGTTCTCCCGAGGGGAAGGATGGTGGTGAACTGGAGCAGGGCAATGACTGGTGTCAGTGGCATTCGCTGTAGAACCTGGAAGTGCAGCCGGAGATGAGCCCGGCTACTGCGTCGTCGAGGAACGGGCCGAGTGACCCGAGGATCCCGGGTTTCTTCTGGTCATAGCGGGTGAATTCAAACCGGGCATACGTTCCCCCGATGCACTCGGCAATGGCCATCCCGATGATCTCGTCGGAGAGGAGGAATACGGGGTCGTCCCTGATCTCGGAATCGGTCCGTTTCCAGTAGAGCTCGTCCTCGAGAAGGATGGCGCCGAGAAGAAGCGAGGCGACATTCGGGTCTTCCATGTATTTGAGCATCATTCCCCTGATGGCATCCCGGGCAGCCTCCGGCTGAACGCCGTGGGGGACATACAGGCCCATTGCCGCGTCCACCATCTCATCAATCCCTGCTCCTTTCTCCTTCAGTCGCTCGGCTATCTCGAACATATCAGGTATCCTTCGTACAGACACGTCTCTTTTCAGGGATTATCAGGGTTGCCTCTCACTGCGGGCGCTATGTTGATGCGTGCCGGACTACGATAGTATATACGAGTGTGCGCATGCCCTTCCTTTCACCGGAACCTGCATTCAGGGTAAAAAAACCCATTTTCTGCAGCATCCTTGCAAATACAATGATTTCCACCGTTCCCGGCATATCCGGCGCCGGCCCGTCACCCGAAAAGACCCTGCTCACTCCCGTTCTTGATGCGGAACTGGTCGCGAGAGGCGCCATCACGAGCATGCCGGCAAGGCCGGATACCCCCACAGGGTGCCCCACCCCGGCTTCCATCACGCGGGCAATGATGCAGATGTGCGGGATGACTCCCCTATTCATCAATGCCGGCCTTTCGACACGCCCGGCAATCCCCTGCCTCGATGTGTATGGTGAGCCGGGGAACGACCCGCGATCCATGGACGGCGTGCCCCGGGCGGAAGAGATGTTCAGGGCGGGGCAGTATATCGGTGATGTCTTCTCCCGGCATTGCGACATGCTGGTGGTGGGGGAGTGTGTGCCGGGCGGGACGACAACGGCCCTCTGCGTGCTGAGGGCTCTTGGATATCCTGCGAGGGTCAGTTCCAGTTTCGTGGAGAATCCCCTCCGGATGAAGGAGGCGGTCTGGGAAGCAGTGGCCGCCCGGATAAAAGACGGGGGAGAAGAGACTCCCCTGGGACTTGTCCGCTGCGCAGGAGATCCCATGATTCCCGTGTGCGCAGGGATAGGCAGTACCTTCTCCTCCCCCCTTATCCTTGCCGGCGGGACCCAGATGCTGGCGGTCGCGGCACTCATGAAGGCCATGGATTTCGCGATGCCGACGGTTGCCACCACGGTGTATGTCCGGGACGACCCCTCTGCGAACTTCCCCGAGATCGCGGATCGCATCGGAGTGCAGGTTGTGTATGTTGACCCGGAGTTCGGGGATCTCGGGCATTCCGGGCTTGCCAGGTACTGTATCGGGGAAGTCAAGGAGGGCATGGGTGCGGGTGGCGCGATGTGTCTTGCATACCTCCTCGGCCACACCCCCTCGTCCATAAGGAGCCATATCCTCGAGACAGTCACATCGTACAATGCATAGACGGGGAATGAAGGCCTGATACAGGGAGACGCCCGCCATTTCACTGCGGGAGAAAGTATTGCAGATGGAAAGAGGCATTAAATGGAAAAGGCGCCAAACTAGTGAGGATCATGCTCCCCATTCTCGTGGTCAACAATTTCGGGCAGTTCAATCATCTCATCCTCCGCATGCTTCGCGACCTGGGGATAGAGGCGCGGATGATTCCAAACACCGTTCCTCCTGACGAAGTGGCAGGTTCCTGCAGGGGGATCGTCCTGGGCGGCGGTCCGGACATCCGGAGGAGCGGATGCGCCCCACAGTACCTGCATCTCGGGCATCCGGTCCTCGGGATCTGCCTGGGACTGCATATCATCGCCACGGAATTCGGGGGAGAAGTCAGGCCGGGAACGGCTGGCGGATACGGCCCCGTCGATGTGGAAGTGATCGATGGAGGGGATATCCTGTGCGGGTATCCGGAGACCATCCGGGTCTGGGCATCGCATGCCGACGAGGTGGCAACAGTGCCTCCCGGTTTCAGGGTACTCGCCCGGTCATCGATATGTGCCCACGAAGCAATTGCGGGTACCAACAGGCATATCTATGGCCTGCAGTGGCACCCCGAGGTCAGCCATTCGCGTGACGGCCGGAAGGTCTATGAGAACTTCGATGCCATCTGCAGGGAGCAGGGACCATGAGGCCGGAGGCAGCAGCTAAGGAAGAGGAACGCCTGGCAGCACGCATACAGGAGACAGGGTTCTCCTGCACCCGCTGCGGGGAATGCTGTTCGGGCCCCGGGCAGGACAGCAGCCTGGTCATGGTCTCCCCTCCGGAAATACAACGGATTTCTGAGCAGTGCAATCTGGCAAGGGATGAGATCGCCGAACCATATCCCGAGAACGTGGTGTTACCCGACGGGACCACTCTCACATTCGGGTGGGCGCTCCGGCGCATCCGGGGGAACTGTATATTCTACAGGGAGGGATCGTGCCAGATCTATGCATGCAGGCCCTGGATCTGCCGGACGTACCCCTTCATGCTCAACGGCGAGGAACTCGTGACCTCCCGCTGCGAGGGGCTCGGGGGATACATAAGCCCCGGAGATTCCCTCACCCTCGCACGCGACCTTATACGCAGGAGGAATGCGGAGCAGGAGGAGGAGGAAAAGATACGATCCGTCTTTTCCCGCCCTCTCCCCGCAGGAAAAGGGAGGATTGTCATCGACAGCGAAGGGGTGAGGGTTCTATGACCGGAGAACTCCGGATCGTGGGAACCGCCCACGTCTCTGCAAAGAGCGTCGATGAGGTGAGGGCGGCCATCGGGGAGTTCCAGCCTGACGTGGTCGCGGTGGAACTTGATCCCCCCCGGTATGCGGTGATAAGAAAGCAGGCAAAGGATCCCTCTGTAAAAGATGTCCTTGAGGCGAAGAATTTCACCCAGATCCTCGTGCAGTGGATACTTGCGTATCTCCAGCGACGTATAGGTCTTGATCTCGGTGTGGAGCCCGGAGCCGAGATGAAAGCCGCAATCGAGGAGGCGGAAGCACGAGGGTGTGCGGTCGCACTCATAGACCGCGATATCGGGGTCACTCTGCGGAGGTTCTGGGGGTCGCTCTCGGTTGTGGAAAAGATCCGGATGATCTATACCCTCGCAGTCTCGATCGTCAGCATCGATGACGCGGAAATCGATGTGGAAGAGCTGAAGAAACAGGATATGATCACGATGGCCATGGAGGAGTTCCGGAAGTTCTCTCCCAACGGCGCCCGGGCTCTCATCGATGAACGTGATGCCTTCCTTGCTCATAATCTGGCGGACCTTACCAAACGCCATACCCGGGTACTGGCCGTTCTTGGCGCAGGACACGTGGAGGGTGTAAAAAAGTACCTTGAAGCACCCGACACCATTCCCCCCCTGCAGCAGCTGACCGCCGAAGTGAAATCCCGCCCCTGGGGACTCATTTTCGGGGTTGGAGTGACCGCTCTTTTCGTCTTCCTTCTCATCGCCCTTGCCTTCTCCGGGGTCGGCGTGGAGGTCCTGGTCCATGCCCTCCTCTACTGGGTGCTTATCCACGGCGTACTGACCGCGGTATTCACTCTCGCCGCCAGGGGGCACCCGCTCTCTGCGCTCACCGGTTTTGCAGTCTCATGGTTCACCGCGCTCAACCCCCTGATTGCCGCGGGATGGTTCTCCGCCATCGTGGAGGCAAAGATACGAAAACCCGCCCCCTCCGATTTCCGGAAGATCTTCGAAGCCGAGAGCATCTCTGCCATGATGAAGGTCCCGCTCTTTCGCGTGGTTCTTGTGGCAGCCCTGGCAAACGTCGGGAGCACGCTCGGGACCATTCTCTACTTCATGTTCATCTTCCCGATGCTCGGGATCGATCCCGGGGTGCTTATCAGCCAGGGCATTACCAATATGTGGAATGCCTTCACGGGAATTTTTCCCTGACGGCTGTTCCATATCTCCTTTTTTCCAGGGGAGAAAGTATATGAGGCAGGTTGCGCTCTCCTCTGTATGCAACGATCATCTGCCGCATCCCGGTGTACTGCGATTCCTGTCTTTCTGGTCTGCCTTCTCCTGCTGGCGATCCCTGCGGCCGCGGGCATAGGGACCATCCCCCAGGGGGGAGCCATATTCATCGGAGAAGAGAACCTGGACATCACACAGAGCGGTGCAACCACGGGGGCGTCCCTGGTATGGTACGGCACCGCGGGAAAGATCTCGAATGCCCCTGCCGCACAGGTCACTGTCGGCGATCCGGAAGCGTTCTATGCATCCCCCGCGACCTTCTCCGGGAAGACGGGCCCCTGGTTCCTTCTCCCGGATAACTCCCTTGCATTCTACATAAAAGAGCCGACCCTCGCGATACGCGTGGTGGATTACTCCTCGGACTTCGTGATCAGTCCGGCAGCAAGCTGGGTGCCGAAGGGTGATACCGTGGGGTTCAGGATTGACACAAACCTCTGGGAGATGTCGCAGCGGCCGGGCAGCACAGGCGCTCCCCTGGACATCCGGCTGACCGGCCCGGGAGAAATCAGGTTCTCCTCTCTCGGCGGTTATTCGCTCGACGATATCTCCGTGTCATCCATCCCGTTCGAGACAGGGCCTGTATGGTCAACAGGGAGCCCGGAATATCCGGCGGGAGAATATACAGTTTCCGTGCGGTGTGATGCGAACGATATGTCCGATAATTACCCGGTTGCCGGGACGACGATCAGCGAGGAGGTCACATTCCTGGTGCAGAAGGACAACCCGCTGATTACTCACGCAACGACCGTCCCGGTCGAAACGACCATCTCCCCGACTTCCATTGCCTCCCCGCCAGGCCCCCCTGCACAGAGTCCCGTCACCACGGTCTCCACCACTGCAGAGACAACTCCGGCAACGCCCTCCATTAAGCCTTCCACCCTCACACCAACGACGGTGCCCGGATTCCTGGGAATCCCGGCATTGGTAGGACTGGGTACAGGGATTTTACTTATCTGCATGAGAAGGCGGATGCACTGACCGGGGTCTGCATGGTCACAGAGGGAAAGACACCTTTTTTTTGTCATGGAGCGATGGAATCTCCATGAATGTTGGTACCACTGTCATCAAGTCCCGGCACAGCGTGCGCAAGTTCAAACCAGATCCCATTGAAGAGAATGTGGTCCGGGATATCCTTGAGTGTGCACGTCACGCGCCGACGGCCATGAACCTGCAGCCTTGGCTTTTCGGGGTTATCTGCGACCGGGAAGTCCTGAAAAAGATCGCAGGGCTCACAGATCACGGGAAGTTCATCGCGGAAGCAGCTGCCTGCTTCGCGGTGTTCGGGGAGAAGAAAGCCAAATACTACCTCGAGGACTGCTGCGCTGCCACCGAGAACATTATCCTGGCCCTGCAGTCCTATGGGATCGGCAGCTGCTGGGTGGCGGGGGAGAAGAAGGACTATGCCGAGGAGATACGGAAGCTCCTGAAGGTCCCCGGGGAATACGCACTGATCTCACTGGTTCCGGCCGGCTATCCCGCAGAGATCGCGATCCAGAAGAAGAAGGATGTGGATGCGATCTCGTTCCGTGGTCTTTTCGGGGAAGAATAATAGAGAAGGGTATAGTGACAATGTAGCCGCTCACATTTTTTCGAATAATATGAATAATCCCGTTTCCTGCACGCGAATTTTCTTGTTATTTTGTGATTGTCAGAAGAAAATTCCGCTCAAAAAGGACTCTATGAAAAGTTTTTGAAGCGCCGCCGGGGCGTCCTTCAGGGGCGGTGCGGTCAATCGCACGTGAGATATGAGACTGATAACCCGCACTTTTTTTCCTGGGATCCAGGCAGGAGGTATTTCCATAATCCTTTATCCTGATTTACTCGTGAGACTGGTGGTAATAATGACACTATACCCTGGAGAATATACCCGGGAAGTCTTCCCTTTTTTTCCAGGCTCCCGATGCCCTTTTCCGGACCTCCCCGCTGCGGGAGACAGACCCCCGGCTCCGTGACTCGTGGGCTGGCACATGCGGTCAGCAACACTTTCAACCATGACAGCCTACCCTTCACACATGAAACGGCCGATCCTCCAGGTGGCCCTGGATATCACGGAACTCGACCGGGCTGTCCAGATAGCCCGGGAGGCGGTGGAGGGGGGGGCTGACTGGATCGAGGCAGGGACTCCCCTGATCAAGAGCGAGGGCATGGAAGCGGTGCGGCGTCTCCGTGCCCTCTTTCCCGGCCACGAGATTGTGGCGGACATGAAGATTGCCGATACCGGCACCCTTGAAGTGGAGATGGCGGCCAAGGCCGGCGCATCGGTGGTCTGCATCCTCGCCGATGCGGACGATTCTGTCATCTGCGAAGCGGTAAGGGCCGCAGATCTCTACGGAGTCCGGCTCATGGCTGACCTGATCAATACCGGTGACCCGGTTCAGAGGGCAAAAAGCCTCGAGTCCCTGGGTGTGCATATCATCAATGCGCATGTGGGGATCGACCAGCAGATGCTCGGGAAAAATTCGCTCTCCATGCTCAGTTCACTGAAAGGATCGGTGAGCATACCGATAGCTGTTGCAGGAGGTCTCGATGCAGTGACCGCTCCGCAGGCTGTTATCGGCGGAGCGGACGTGGTGATCGTCGGCGGTGCGATCACCAGGTCAGCAGGGGTGACGGCATCTTCCCGCTCGATACGGGAGGCCATCGATACCCCTGCCCTTCCCCGGGAGGAGCGGATCTCCCCCGACCAGGCGGTCCGGGATATTCTTTCAACCGTCTCCACCCCGAACATTTCCGATGCCATGCACAGGAAAGGAGCCATGGCAGGGATCGTATCACTGTGCGGGGATGTCAGGATGTGCGGGAAGGCAGTGACGGTGCAGGGATTTGCCGGTGACTGGGCAAAACCCGTTGAGGCTATCGATGTGGCAGGGCCGGGAGACGTCCTTGTCATCAACAACGATGGGGCCACCCATGTCGCCTGCTGGGGGGAGCTTGCCACCATGAGCGCCATGGGGCGGGGCATTGCCGGGGTGGTGATCGATGGAGCGGCCCGGGACGTGGATGATATCCGGAAAATGCATTTCCCCCTCTTTTCACGGGCGGTGACCCCGAATGCCGGGGAACCCAAGGGGTACGGAGAGATCAACGCCGAGATCAGGTGCGGAGGCCAGGTGGTGCGCCCCGGAGACTGGGTGGCAGGAGACGAGAGCGGGGTCGTGGTCATCCCCAGGGAACGGGCGTACGAGATTGCCCGGAGGGCGCTGGAGGTGAAGAAGACCGAGGAGAGGGTCAGGGAAGAGATCAGGAGGGGAAGCACCCTCTCGCGCATCTCTGATCTGATCCGGTGGGAGAAAAAATAAAAAAGCGGGTTTACTGGAAGAGGGAGCTCTCGAGGAGCGTCCCTCCGCCCTTTTGTATCGCGTCAATCGCCGCGTCCACGTTGTCGACACGGAGAATGAGGACCGCGACATCTTTTCCTGAATATGCATATGCATATTCGATATTGATCTTCCCCTCTCCGAGTACCCGGGCAGTCTCGTACAGGCCCCCCGGCTCGTCCTTCATGCGGACAGCAATGACATCGGTGAAAGCCACGTTGAACCCCATTCCGCCCAGTTTCTCGTGTGCTTTCTTCGGCTTGTCCACCAGTGCCCGCACGACGCCGAAACCCTCTGCCTCGGCGATGGAGAACGCGAGAATGTTGATCTCCTCCTCCCTGAGTGCCTTCGCGATGGCCGCCAGCCTGCCCGGCTTGTTCTCTGAGAATATCGATATCTGCTTGATGACGAATGCGTTCTTTTTCATTTCAGATCTTCCTCCTGTCAACCACCCTCTTTGCTTTTCCCTCGAACCTGGGGAGAGTGCCCGGTTCGACCAGTTCAACATTCACTGCCACGTTGAGGACGTTCCGGAGCTTGTGCTCCACCTTCCTGCGTATACTCATCAGGTCGGTGATCTTGTCGGAGAACGACTCTTTTCCGACCTCCACCTGCACCAGCATGTCATCGAGGGCTCCTTTCCGGTCCACGATGATCTGGAAGTGCTGCCCCACTTCAGGGATGGACATCAGTGCATACTCGATCTGCGAGGGGAATACGTTGATTCCCCGGATGATCAGCATGTCATCCACCCTGCCGGTTATGCGCTGTACCCTGGGGTGGGTGCGCCCGCAGGGACAGACGGAGTCATCGATGGAGCTGATATCCCCTATCCTGTACCTGATCATGGGGAGCGCTTCCTTCTGCAGCATCGTGATCACCATCTCCCCGCGTTCACCTGCAGGGAGAGGCTCGAGAGTCTCGGGGTCCAGTATCTCGACGTAGGCAAGATCCCCCCAGACATGGAATCCCTTCTGCTCGGAGCACTCGCAGAACATCGGCCCGGAGAGTTCGCTGGTCCCGTAGATATCGTATGCCCGGATACCCAGCCACTCCTGTATCCTCTCCCGCATCTGTTCAGACCAGGGTTCGGCGCCGAGGATCCCTGTGCGCAGCAGGGTATCGTTTTTGATGCTGATCCCCATCTTCTCCGCCACTTCGCCCATGTGCAGGAGATAGGAGGGGGTGCACGCGATCGCGGTTGTCTTGAGATCCTGCATCAGCTCTATCTGGCGCTCGGTATTCCCGACGCTCGTGGGGAGCACCGTGGCACCGATACGTTCGGCCCCGTAGTGAAGGCCGAGCCCGCCGGTGAAAAGGCCGTACCCGTAGCTCACCTGCATGACATCGCCGCGGCCGAGACCGCAGGAGACAAGTGCACGGGCAAGCGAGGCGGTCCAGTTCTCAAGGTCTCTTTCGGTATACCCCACCACCGTGGGTTTTCCTGTAGTCCCTGAGGAGACATGGTACCTGACAAGTTCCTCCTGGGTTGCAACAAAAAGCCTGTCCGGGTAATTATCCCGGAGATCACGCTTGTACATGAAGGGGAGTTTCCGGATGTCTCCGAGAGTCCGGATATCATCGGGGTGGACTTTTGCCTCCTCCATGCGGTGGTGGTAGAACGGGCTGAAACTGTACAGCCGGTATACAAGAGACTTGAGGAGTTTGTACTGCAGGTGTTCCAGGTCGGGTTTCGGCATCTCCTCGATCCGGGGATCCCATGTCTTCATATGGCCTCCCCCCTGCGGTCAATCACCCGTTTGGCCTTCCCTTCGAACCTGGGCAGCGACCCCGGCTCGACCAGCTTCACGGTGGTGCGGAGCTCCAGCGTGTCGCGGAGTTCCTTGACCACCTTCTTCTGGATGCGGGCAAGATCCTGCAGTTCCCCGGAGAAGTAGTCGCGGTTGATCTCCACATCGATTGTCATCTCGTCGAGGTGGTTGACCCTATCTACATACACCATGAACTGGGAACCCACCTCGGGTATCCGCAGCAGCACGTGCTCGATCTGGGACGGGAATACGTTGATTCCCCTTATAACCAGCATGTCGTCGCTCCTTCCAGTAATGCGGGCAATCTTCCTTGCCCTCCCGCAGAGGCAGTCATCCTCGAACCGCAGGGTAATGTCTCCCGTCCTGTAGCGGAGGAGAGGCATCGCCTCCTTCACAAGAGGTGTGACCACGAGCTCCCCGCGCTCCCCATCGCCGAGCACCTCTCCTGTGACAGGGTCGATGATCTCCACAAGGTAACAGTCGTGCCAGATATGGAGGCCATCTCGTTCAGGACATTCGAAGGCCACGCCCGGCCCGAAAAGCTCGGAGAGGCCGTACGAGTCATACGCGGTGAGACCCAGTCTCCTCTCCAGCTCCCCCCGCATGGCGTCCGACCACGGTTCCGCACCGAAAAGTCCCGTTTTGAGGGAATCGAGACTGGCACCTGCCTCTTCGGCAACTTCCGCGAGGTGCATTGCATAACTTGGGGTGCAGTGGATGACAGTGACCCCAAAGTCCTGGATCATCTCGATCTGCCGCCGGGTATTCCCCGTGGCGCTCGGGATCACAGTCATCCCGATCTTCTCGGCGCCGTAGTGGAACCCGAGACCTCCCGTGAACATGCCGTAATTGACCATGTTCTGGAAGACATCATCGCCCGTGAGCCCCACCATCGTCATATTCCTGGCAATCAGCTGGGCCCATATATCCAGGTCATTCCGGGTATACCCAACGACCGTGGGTTTCCCTGTGGTCCCGGAGGTGGTGTGGATGCGCACCACCCGGGTGAGGGGAACCGCTATGAAGCCGAAGGGGTAACCGTCGCGGAGATCCTGCTTCCTGGTGAAGGGGATCTTTTCTATATCCGAAAGGGTGCGGATATCCCCGGGTTTCACCCCTGATTCCCGCAGTTTCTTCCGGTAGAACTCCACGTTCTGGACCTGTGCGATGGTTTTTTTCAGCCGTTTCAGCTGCAGCCTCTCCAGGTCCTTTCCCCGGAGGGTCTCTACCTTCTCATCCCAGAACATGGTGCATGATCCTCCTGGATCCCTTTTATGTCCGTCATTCCGCCACCAAAATCAGCCCGTTCCTCTCTGCAACACATCCGGGAGAAGGCGTGGAGCAGATCAGGAGCAGCTTGCATAGAACCTTCACGCCGGCGGATAAAAAATATTGTCAAAGGGTGGCACGGTCCTGCGTGAAGGGGAGAGCAGTCCTCCCCACATGCAAGAAATGTCCGGAAAAAACGATGCATTGATGTAGCATCATCCGGGTAATGTGTATATTATTCACCCCGGGAATAATAGAGAGGAGATGGAGAAGAGCACGATTGTCCCGGTTCCATGGTATCTCGTATCAGGATACGGGGCGCACCTGAAGGCAACCCAGCGGACGCTGGTTGTGCAAAAAAAGGGGGCAACGGAGGAGATACCCCTCTCGCGGATCCGCCACCTTCTTGTGATGGGAGGGCATTCCATTCACAGCGGAGTGATCGCCAGGCTGCTGTCCACCGGGGCATGCGTCTCCTTCTTTGAAGCGGATGGCGAACCGCTGGGAATTGCCAAGCCGTTCGGGTTTCGTTACGATGATATCATGAGGGAGGCTCAGATCAAGGCCTTCTCCCACTCTTTTGCGCTTGCCGTGGCAAGAGGGAGTATCCGTTCCCGGATCAACCTCCTGGTCAACTTCGAGGAAATGCAGGGAGAGGCTCTCTTTTACGAGGGAGAGCTCGAGATTATGGAGAAGAGCTATGCCGAGCTGGAATTTCTCATCAGGGTGGAGGAGATACGAAGGATTCACCGCCTTGTCAAGGACATGTACTACGAGATCCTTGCGAGGACCTGCCCCCCCGAACTGGGATTCCGCCGCAGGACTACCCGCCCTTATGTCGACGTCGTGAATACCATGCTCTCGTTCGGGTACGGTATTCTCTTCGGAAACACCTGCGTGGCTGCCGTTGGGGCATACATGGACCCTGACCTGGGATTCCTCCACAAGGGAAAGGGAGGCCTCGTCCATGATCTCATCGATCCGTTCAGGACAACGATGGTGGATACCCCGACACTGGCGCTTGTGAGGGCCGGAATATCCCCCGAAGAGTACGAATGCGTCTCTGACCGGTGCATTCTCTCGGACGAACTTGTGCAGGTCATGATAAAAGGGATACGGGGCAGTATCCGCCAGGATATCATCGACGAACAGGTTATGATTCTCCAGGACGCTCTCCTGAAAAAAACCGAGTATGTCGTCAGGCCGATCCAGATGACATGATCATTCACTCGTCTGTCCTTACGATGGCAAATTCCTGGAAAGGAGTATAGGGAATTTCCGCAATCTCGATATCCCTGATGAGTGCCCGGGGACACCCGTAGATCATGGAGATGAACTTGTCGAGGATGATGGGTTCTGCGGATGCGACGATCCGTACCGTGCCGTCCGGCAGGTTCATGACCTCGCCCCTGATGTTGAGTTTCCCTGCGATATGCCGGATGCAGTTGCGCATCCCCACTTTCTGCACCCTCCCGAGGATGTGTATCTCAACCGACTTCATGCAGTGATCCCTCACACCTGTTCCTTCATGTCATATTCAGGATGTCCGATCGGATTTCTGACCCGGGGCCATATCAGTATTTCCGTATGTGTGCCACCCTTATATATCGCATTATGCAGTATATGGCTGAAAGGGGACCGCACCCGGGGTTTCAAAATTATTGGGATTTTTCTTAAAAAAACCCTGGATTATCGAAGAAAACAGTAAAGGCTCAAAAATCGGTATGGGGTTTTTTTGGTCCTGCCGGGGATGCGGGATTCATGGCCGGATGTGGGCCATGAGTTCATCATAGAACGCTTTTGCCAGGTTCCCTGAGTCCGACTCGACCATCACGCGGACGAGGGGTTCGGTTCCCGACGGGCGGACAAGCGCCCAGGCGTCATCGCGGTTGATGCGGATACCGTCGGTGAGATCGAGGGACTCACCTGAATATGCTTTCTTCAGGCGTGCGATAAGTGACGGGGCATCCTTCTCCCGTATCTTCTCCTTGATCATGGTGAATGAGGGAAGCATATCCACGAGTGATGAGAGCGAACCGGATGTCCCCGAAAGGAGGGCGACCATGGTTGCGGCGGTCATGCCCCCATCCCTGCAGAGCTGGTGATTCGGGAATATGAGACCCCCGTTCCCTTCACCACCGAATGCAACCGGCCTGCCCTGGCGGGCCAGTTCTATCATGGTCCGTGCCACGTAAATGCTCCCGACAGGGGTGTACACGACCTCGCACCCATGGCGCTGTGCGATCACTTCTATGAGCCTCGACGTGCTCACCGGAGTGACCACCACCCCCTTGTGATCTCGGCAGATATGGTCGGCGATCAGACCGAACTGCCTGTTCTCCTCGATAAATCTCCCCCTGTCATCAATGAAGACCGCACGGTCGGCATCACCGTCATGGGCCACGCCAAATCGCGCCCCGACAGCCTTTACGAGGTCTGCCAGGGGAGCGAGCCCTTCGGGGGAGGGTTCCGGCAGGCGGCCGGGAAATGTGCCGTCCATCTGGCTGTTTATGGAAAAGACCCTGCAGCCCATCCGCGTGAGTATCTCGGGGGTGGTCCATGCCGCAGCTCCGCAGCCGGGGTCGGCAGCGACAAGGAAACCGTCTCCTGTTCCTTCTGGGAACGAACCAGCGACCGACCTCACATACTCTTCCACCATGTACGGTGCGGACTGTTCCCGGCCGACACGGTTCCAGGGCGCGAATTGTGAAGTTTTGTTGAATATATGTCCCTCAAGCACGATACTCTGCTCGTCGCTCATCTCCGTCCCGTCAGGTTCCACCACCTTCACCCCGTTGTATTCAGGGGGGTTGTGCGAAGCAGTGACGACCGCACCTGCATCAAAGTGGGCACGGACAATATACTGGAGGGCAGGGGTGGGCAGGATTCCCAGGTCTACCACATCGCATCCGGCTGCGAGTATCCCTGCTTTCAGCGCACTCGCCAGCGCCGGTCCGGAGGTTCTCGTATCTCTCCCGACAGCAATAGTGCCCTGCCGCATGGATCCGAGAGCCATCCCTATGGAGAGGGCAAGCGCCGGTGTCATATCCTTCCCGGCCACTCCTCGCACTCCGTTGGTGCCGAAGAGTTTCTTCTCCATTTTTTTCGGTTTCATGTTCACCTCTCCACTGATGTACCGGGGTCCAGGGCAGAAAGGACACTGTCCTCGAGTGAGGCGAACACCCGCATCGCGTTGTCGGAGGACTCTGCCTTCACTGCCATGAGGATTTCATCCTCTCCACCGAAGAAGAGGCCTTTCTGCAGGTGCAGTCTCGCCTCCACGCCGCCGTGACCCGATCCTGCCTTCCCGGATATCTCTTTTAGGATGGGTGAAAACCGGAGATAAAACTCTCTTCTTGATTCCGGGGAGATCCCCCGGGGAGTGGCCGGATACACGCCGGATATGATGATCTCCTGTTCTCCACCGCCCCGCAACTCTCCGACCAGCGCAGGAAGGGTGCAATACTGCGGAAACATCCCGAGTGATGCGAAAACCTGTGCGGGGGTGGGATTGGAGAGGACCACCTCTTCTGCTCCGGAAAGATCCCCTATCTCGATTTTGGGGAATGGCTGGTATTTCCATCCCTCCACCACGGCGTACCTGATTCCCGCTGCAGCGAGGAGGGACAGGACAGTGTCAAGAGCGGTGTCATGCAGCAACAGGACAGTTTTTTCCGGGTCCACTCCTGCCGTAGCAGCCACACCCTCCCCAAAAAAGAGGGTGGTATCCTTGCCTGCATCAAGTGAAAACATATGATGCCCAAGGTGCTTGACCACCGCCGTCATCCCCTCATTCTGGAGGAGGGGGACAAGTGCACGGATAAAAGTGGTCTTTCCCGACCCGGAAGTCCCCGCGACATGGATGACCCTCATGTCAGATCACCTGCAGGGGGTTCCGGTGGCGGTGGAGGGATCGGCTCTTCATCCGCCGTATCACCTTCCTTCATCCTGGACTGCAGGATCTGGATTGCCGCTTCCCCCACGCTTCTCATCACTTCTGTGATGCGGTCCTCGATCTCGATCTCCTCGTCGATATCAAGCGAGGTCCGCTCCACTTCGAGCAGGAAACGGGCGACTTCGCTGGCCTCAAAGAGGAGGTCGTCCAGCTCTTCGCTCGTGAGAAAACCGCACATTGCGCCATAGAAAAACGTCGCACCTGACTTGTAGACCTTCTTCTTAAAAGAGTTCCGGGCCTGGTTGACTGCCTGCGGGGTATACGTCTCCTGCATGAAGGGGACGAGCTCGGGGAGGTGTTGCCCGATGAAAGTCATCTCGGCTCCGCTCCGGGTGCGAAAGTCTGTGCAGAGGCGGGCGATAGCCCATTCCCTGGCGGTCACATAGGTTCGTTTCCGGAGGAACTGGTTGACTTTCCGGTACGTCGCGCCATCCACCTTTTTGAATTTCCTGTATTTGTTGATGTCGTCCTGACCATACTGGGTGCGCATCTCTGTCTCCTCGCGATTCCCGCACTCCTGGCGGGGAATGATGAGAATAACGTGTGATGCTTTTAATATATAGCATTATATAGTTTATTATTCGTTCCGGGATATTCTTAATTATCGGATTAATCACGCCCTGATATTAAAAATAATTTAAAATTAAGCGTTTCTTTGGGATGAGACACCATCCAAAAAACATGGGGCGAAAGTGGGAGCAGACATCATCTCGCCATCTCGCACCGGAGAGATCCCCAATCAGGAACGTGGGGATCATGCGGGATATATTGTCCCCCCGCCCCGTTCCCTGTGACGTGGATTCCAGCCCGAATGATCCTCCACTATTCCGTGCCCCGGGGTATTTCCAGGAGCTGGAGGTAGTGCCTATCGTGGTATCCCACGTACCCGCGTGCCTGAAAAAGGACAGGATTCTGGGTGCCATCGTGGCATATGAGAGGTATCTGGATGATCTCCCGGAGAGTTCCCTCGCCCACCCGCGAGATCAGTGAAGAAATATGCCCCCGTTGTCCCTGAAGTACCAGGTCCTGGAACAGGCGGGGGTTTGTTGTCTTGCCGTTGAACGGGTGCCCGGTATATTCCGAAGCAGCTGTGTTCCAGAACTGCAGTGCTCCGTTCGATGCAACTTCATAGTACATACGCGGGAGAACGTCAGCAACAAGATGACAGCGCAGTTCTGCCTCTTTCTTATACTCTTCAAACCACGGTATTTCGCGTGTGTTCCACGCATACGCAAAAATGATGCTCCTGCCCTCAAAATCCTCCCAGGTGAATGAGACTTCCACCGGGATTTTTTGCCGGTCCTTCCGGGCATGTACTGCCTGGAGGACAATAGACTTGTGAAACCGCAATCTTTCCACGAAACGGTTCCATTCATCCCTCGAGAAGAGGGGATCAACATCACTGATGGATAAGAGCATCAGTTCCTCGCGCTGGTAACCCAGCGCTTCGCAGGAGGCTTCGTTTGCATAAATGAACCGCCCTCTCACATCGAGCCAGAATATCTGGATGGAGGCCTTCTCCACCGAATGCCGGGCGATCCGCAGGGAAATTTCCCCCCTCTTTCGCTGCACCGCGAGACGGATCTTGTGAACGAGCTCTGTGAACTGCGATTTGGGGTCTCCCCCTTTCTGGAGGTAAAAATCCGCACCGCTGTTCAGGGCCTCGATGACCACATGCTCCCTGCCCCTCCCTGTAAAGATGATGAACGGGGTGCGATCACCGAGTTTTCGGATCGTCTTTAAAAATGCAATGCCGTCAATCCCCGGCATCTCGTAATCGGAGACGATGACGTCGAAGGATCTTTCCTTGAGTATTTCAATGGCCTGCTCCGTAGAGAAACAGGTCTCGACCTTGAGATCCCCGGTCTTTTCCAGGTAGAGCCTTGAGACATCCAGGAGGGCAGGTTCATCATCCACGAAGAGGACCGTAATCATGGGCTATCACAGGGATGCCAGGCCAGCAGCGGAACTGATCTGCATAAAGGAGTCTGTGTCCTTCTTCAAATAGGTATCTGGGTATGAAAACACCCAACAAACCCATTTTTCACATGCATGCCATGGTGATTCGCCGCCCTCTTTCAATCGCCAGGTCCCGCTGCATGACGCCGGGATTGGCGATAATACGACAGTCATCCGCAGGCCCACCCGGACGTGGGATCGGATACACATGAGTCGTGTAAAACGGCCTTCTTTTCCTGAGAAGGCGGTGCCATCCGCCCAAGATAGTATATAGCATCATGTGGTGTATGATATAATCGCGTTACCGGCTGCCATACCAATACTGAATCGATTCATTGCGCACAAATTTAGAAATGGAGCGATATTTATGGGTATTTCAAGTCATTCTCTTTTACACTCTGCCACCTGTGAAACTCCAGGGGTAAGTACCCTGTCCAGTGTTGCCCACGTGGGCGACACTGTCTCCCCCAGGTCCATCGCAATCACCCTGCGGATATACTCTTTCTCCCTCATCGCCGGCATCCCGGGTGATTCCGGTCGTTTGATCCCAGGGTTCAGGGGAGCATGAAGGGGGCATTTTCACATGAAAACCGCATCTGCGGTTTTCATCAGGGAGGCATGTGACACGACAGTCCCACGCGTGTTTCATTACTCCTGCAGGATTCACTTTCACCCCGCCCGGCTGAATTTTTTTAAGGTATGCATCGTTCCTCTTGTTGTCTGTATCAGATGCCACCTTGAGGATACAGACACGGGGCTTGAAGTGCCCGTGGAAAGGTACTCTGCCAGCCAATCAGAAACCTGGAATTTCCAGGGGTCCCGGTTACCCCCTTTTTTCCGGGACCCCGTCTCTTTTCACGTGCCTTGGACCCGGGCATTCAACGATTCTTTTCCAATACATCATGCTTCCAGGGTATTTTTTCGCAGCACCCAGGGGCATAACACCTGTGTCATTGAGCAGCTTTCATGAAGCAGGACAATCTGCATACCCGGGTCAATGCAGGATCGGTATGCATTCCGGGAGACGCGGTTCTGGCGTATCATCTGGGTTTCGCAAGTGGATTTTCTCATCCGGACTGCTGTGATGTGAGAGCGAAAGTGGCGGCAACATTGTGACTATTTCCATTATGAACAGTTTTTGAAGCGCCGCCGGGGCCTCCTCCGGGGATGGCGCGGTCAATCGCACATGAGATGAGAGACTGATACCCCGCACTTTTTTCCCGGGGTTCAAGCAGGAGATTCTTCCATAATCCGTTATCCTGATTTACTCCTGAGATTGGCGGAAAGAATGACACGATACCCTTATGGATCAGAAAAGACACATTCCCGCTTTCGGGGTGCCGGCGAACGCGGGAGGGTCCGGCCCCGTTATTCGTTTACGGACGCGGGTTTGAATCCATTTTTTTCATTTTGTGTATAATCCCGTTCCATCGATGCCAGGTCTTCGTGTTGTTTAAAAAGGCAGGATGAAAGCTTCGAAAGCAAAAGGGCTTTGAGAATGACATACGAGACGCCGCCGTATTCTATTTCCAGGCATGTTCGATCCCTGTGGACAGACACGGAAATACTCTGAGATGAGTATGGGTTGACCGGTGTCGGTGCAGGACTGTTCCCATGAGTTGCCTTCGGGTCATCTCTCTTTTCCCACACCAGAGCAAGCCAGAATCCAACGAAATTGAACGAAACACACATGAGCATGGGATAACATCCTTTTTGTGGAGATGTCGCCACATTATTAGTCTAGGGTATAGTGACAATCTAGCCACCGATCTTTTTATCAAACAGTGTAAATAATCGCGTTACATTAAGGCGGGGTCCCTTGTTTTTTGTGAATATCATATTATAACTTCGTTCTTCAAGGCTAATGCGAATAGTTTTTGAACCGCCGCCGTCCTCGAATTCGTGAGTATTGTCAGTAGAACCCTGCAAATTATGATGACTTATCGGTGACCGCAGGTCGCCCCGGGTCGAGGGCGGTAGCCCCGCGGTATTTTCGGGGGCGGCGGGGTCAATCGCATATGAGAAGTGAAACCGACGACACGCACTTTTTTCACTTGGATTTTAGTGACTGGATTTCCTTTAATCCACTGTCGTGATTTGTAAGTTGGATTGGTGGTAACAATGACAATATACCCTTAGTCTAAAGCCGAATTCGCGATCCCTGGTGTCATACGATAGTCATGGAACGGTGTCAGACCAGGTAGTATATTCCATTCAATCTCACAGGTGCGTATGAATATGGAGTGATGTGCATACATCCTCCGTTTCCTGTGGGGTCGTCGAAAAAAACCGCATGATTCACTTCAAGACACATGAATGCAGAATGAAAATCGCGGATGTGATTTGCATAGCAAAAATGTGATACATGTCATTCTGTCATTCAAACGCCGGGCTATTTCTGTCTAAGGTGAAGGAAGGGGACACTCCGTGCACACATTAATCTCCGTATCATAGTGGTTTTCCGGGCGGGGCAGATGCTCCTGCAGTGTGCAAACCTGCGAGGGATCAAAATGTGGGGTGTTCATGTCCAATCCATGTTTCCCGGGTTTTGTCGTGAAATGTGTATTCTGCGCAAAAACTTTATAATTCGAGGAAATAAAGAATAGAGCATGCAGGGGGGATTTTTCTCGGAATGGCTCAATCGCTACCGCCACTACCTGAGAATGCGGAATTATTCCTCCCGGACCATCCAGAGCTACGAACAGGTGGTCAGGCACTTTGCCTACTATGTCTGGCTCCGGAGAAACATCGATCCCCAGAAGCTGGTGGTATACTGGGAAGATCTCTCGAAAGCGAGGCTTGAGACAAGTGTTGACGTGGAACCGGTCCTCCTTGCCGATTATCTCTCCTTCATGACATCATTACGCACATACAAGCCCAAGACCCTGCACAGGATCATCTCGACTTTAAGTTCTTTTTACCGTTTTCTCTATTCCCAGGGGGCCGTCTCTTCGAATCCCATGCTCGGTGTGGATCGGCCAAAGATCAAGGACCAGGAGCTTCGTTATCTCAAGCACAGCCAGGTGCTCCGGCTGATCGACTCCATCGAGGACCCGAGGGACAGGCTCATCGTGCGTGCAATCTATGCCACCGGGGTCCGCGTCTCGGAGCTCTGCGAGATGAATATCGAGGACATCGACTTCGAGGAGGGCACCATAAGGGTGCGGGGAAAAGGGGGGAAGATCCGGATAGTGTTCGTCGATGCAGACACGCTTCGTGAGATGGATGCGTTCATCGGATCAAGGATCGAGGGTCCCCTGTTCATGGGACAGCAGAGTCACCATCTCTCCCCCCGGGCCGTGCAGCACATTTTCAAGAAGTACGCACCGGCAGGAATCACCCCGCACAAGATACGCCACAGTTACGCGAGCGAACTCTACCGCCGGTCCAAGAACCTGCGGGTGGTTCAGGAGAACCTCGGGCATACCTCTATCAAGACGACAGAAATATACCTGCATACAGACCTCGAAGAGAGAAAAAGGGTGTACCAGGAGTACTTTCCCCTTGCAGGGCAGAAAGCCGGAGAAAATAAGAGGGAACAGAAACCTGAACCCGAAAGTGAGTAAAATCGGGGAACAGCCGTTGCCGTCGCATCCCGGGGCGCACAATGGCCCCTGTTCTTCATGAATACCGCTGTTGCAACGATCGTCACTGTGCCAGCGCGTCACGTAAAAGATAGTGGATCTCTTTTCCTGGCGGACTTTGTGAATTTAAAAATGCTTTTTTCCTGTTTTGACCCCGTTATTACGTGATTTCCTTCACCATCCCCCGCGGGCAGAAAATATCTATAAACCACATATTGCTATACAATACAATGCATTCGGATTCCCTTCATCCAGCACTCCCTGAGCTGTTTTTCATACATTTCCTGAAAACATCCGCTGCCTGAGATATTGTATTTGGTATACAATTCTGAAAGCAGATTCGCGCTTAAATTTCAATTAGTTTTTTTTAATAAGGGTATAAATTTATTATTTGTACACAATTATACATCTATACTCCACAGGAAATAACACTGTACCCTTTGCAGATCCCGTGCTGCTCGCTACCCTCATATAAAATGAAAAAGAGAGTGATCCCTCAATGAGCACGATGCTGGATGTGACAGAGCAGCGAAAGGGTGATGCAGCAATCCTCTTCCTGAAAGGGCGCATGGATGCCACCACGTCCCCTGAAGCCGAGCGGCATCTCAACCGCCTGATCGATGCCGGGGACTGCCTGATAGTGGTGGATCTCTCGGACCTGGAATATATCAGCAGTGCAGGACTCCGCGTACTGCTCGCGGGTCTGAAGCGGCTGAAACAGTGTGAAGGTGCGATGAAACTGACGGCGCTGCGGCCAGAGATCCAGAAAGTCTTTGACATTGCCGGGTTCAACCGGCTCTTCTCCATCTCCCCCACCATCGACGAGGCGATCGGTCCGGAATCTGTAAAGTAATTTCCCCATACCAGGATCCCAACCCGCTCCGTGATACCATGATCCCTGAACCAGTCACCCAGTTCATTGTCCTCTTCCAGATGATGTGCGTGGTGGTGGTCTTTGCCTACCTGGTGTCACGGACGCGATTCTACAATGGAATCCTTGACAGGATCTTCTCATGGAGGAACCAGGTGCTCCTCATACTGGTCTTTGGAATCGTCTCTGTCTATGGTTCGATGAGCGGGATCGAGATCCTGGGCGCTCCCCTGAATATCAGGGATATCGGACCCATGGTGGCCGGGTTTGTCGGCGGCCCCATCGCAGGCGTGGGTGCAGGGCTGATCGGGGCCGCGTACCGCATGACCCTGGAAGGTTTCTCCGCGGTCGCCTGTTCCATCGCAACAGTCCTGGCAGGGCTGCTTGCCGGGTTGATATTTCTTGCCAATAAGCGGCAGATCCCGGGACTCACTCTTGCTGTTGCCGCGGCAATCATCATCGAGGGGATACACATGGTACTTGTCCTCCTTCTCTGCCGGCCATTCTCCCAGGCCGTCGAACTCGTCTCTGACGTGGCATTTCCCATGATCGCGGTCAATGCCGCAGGGATCTTCATTTTCGGCTGTATCACCCTCAACCTGCAGGACGAGAAGAAGACGGCGAAGGAACGTGACCGGTACCAGGGGGAGCTGCAGAGGAAGAATGCAGAGCTCCAGATAGCAAGGGAGATCCAGGAGAGTTTTCTCCCCGCGTCCCTCCCGTCACTGCCGGGGTATACCCTTGCAGCCGAGAGCAGGCCGGCAAGGGAGGTCGGCGGTGATTTCTACGATGTCCTGGCATCCCCGGGTGGCAAAGTGGGGCTTGTGATTGCGGATGTCTCGGACAAGGGTGTTCCCGCCGCCCTCTTCATGGCGCTCTCGTCAACAGTCATGCGGGCGAGCGCAGCCTGGCACCAGCGGCCACGCGATGCGGTGCGCGATGCGAATGCGCTGATTTCCCACGAGTCCGGTTCCGGGATGTTCGTGACGCTCTTCTTCTGCATACTTGACCCCGCAGCAGGAATCCTCACCTATGTGAATGCCGGTCACAATCCTCCCCTCCTCGCAAGGGCCGACGGGACAGTCGTTGCACTGACAATAACCGGAATCGCACTCGGTGCGGATATGGATGCGGCCTACGAAGAGAAAACGGTCGATCTTTGTGCGGGCGATCTGCTCGTCCTCTATACCGACGGCGTGACCGAGGCCGAGGATTCATCGCACGCCCAGTTCGGTGAGGAACGGCTCACTGCTCTTATCAGGAAAGAACAATCGCGGCCGGCAAGCGATGTACTCGCATCCATCCAGGCCGCGGTGGCCGCCCATACACTGGAGATGCCCCAGTATGATGATATGACTCTCGTTGTCCTGAAGGTGGGGTCATGAACGGGCCGACCCGGACGATCACCGTCCCTGCAACGCTCGAGAACCTGGAGAGGCTTACTTCCATGGTGTCGGACCATCTCCGGGACCATGGCGTCCCCGAAAAAGAATCTTTCGAGGTGGATCTTGCGGTTGACGAGGCATGCACCAACGTGATTCGGTATGCGTACGGACCCGATGGAGGGATGGTGACGGTCACCTGTTCGGTTGCCCCCTGCGAGGTCAGGGTGTGCATTTGTGACCAGGGGCACCCGTTCGATCCGCTCGCCGTACAAGCCCCTGATCTGACGGGGGGAATAGACGACCGGCCTGTTGGCGGTCTCGGGGTCCACCTCATCCGGAGTCTCATGGATCATGTCACCTGGGAGTACCGTGACAGGAAGAACATCCTCTGCATGACAAGGCACTTAAGAGAGCCCGTGGACGACGACGAATCTGATAGTTTATGAGCAAAGAAGAGCATAAGAAAGAGTGTAGTGGCACCTGAAATTGTAGCCCCGGATGAATGGGAGGCCGTACTCCGCGCTCTCCGGGAAAGGGGGTCAGGGATTGCGTACGTGGTCGGTGCAGCGGACCGCGGGAAGACCACATTCTGCAGGTGGCTTGCAGCCAGGCTTGCGGAGACCGCGCTCACCGGCTTCCTCGACTGCGACATCGGGCAGTCGACACTCGGGCCTCCCGCGACACTCGGGCTCGCCCTCTACCGGGATTCCCTTGATACACCCCTTTCTACCTTCTTCCGGTTTGTCGGGGCGGTGACCCCGAGCGGGCACATGGTCCAGGAACTGGTGGGAGCGCTCAGGCTCAAAGAGCGTGCACGGGAGGAAGGGGCACCGTTCCTCGTCGTGGATTCGCCCGGGTGGGTGGTGGAGCCGGCCGCCCAGGAGTTCCATGTCAGGATGATCGACCTCCTCCAGCCGGACATTGTGATAGGATTCGAGCGCGGACCCGAACTCGAGGGCATCCTGGTGAACTTCCGGCGTCACCCAAGGATCCGGATCATCGAATGTGCCGTGCCTCCCCAGGTGGTAGAGCGGAAGAGGGACTGGAGGAGGCTGTACCGTTTCCAGCGGTTTTCCGAGTATTTTGCACACGCCATCCCCCAGGCACGGTTCATCTCGGGCCTCGGGGTGCATGGCAGGATGCCGGAATCCTTCCGGGAGGATTCATGGCGCGATCTCCTCATCGCGCTCTGCGATGCCGAGATGATGGTGGTGGCGCTCGGCCTCGTGGACCGGCTGGATCTCGTGACCGGGACTCTCACGTTCCGGGCCCCGCCGCACGATGCGCACCGGGTTGCCACCGTGCACGTGGGATCGCTGCAGATCGACCTCTCTAATCCCCCGGGGAGGACTGCACAGGGAAGCCGGAGTCGTTCAGGGCGGCAATCAACGCTTTCAGATGAGAACGACCCCTTATTTCCAGCTCAAGTATCACCCGCATCCGGTGCACGGGAAGGTCGGGGGCGCTCCGCTCCTGATCAATACGGTTGACGACGGCGCCTTCCCGCGCGAGGATCTGCAGGAGGAGTGAGATGGAGTTGACCCCCTCATCGACCGGTACACTGAGCTGTACCATCCTTCCGTTTGCATAGAGGCCTTTTTTGAGGATTCTCTCGAGAAGAAATGTGTCCACGTTCCCCCCGCTGATGACAAGGACGACCTTCTCTCCTTCTCTTACAGGAACCTTCCCGGACAGGAGGGCGGCGAGAGGAGAGGCTCCGGCCCCCTCTGAGAGGACTTTTTTCCGCTCCAGGAGCTGGAGGATGGCATCCACAATTGCCTGCTCTTCGACAAGCACCACATCGTCCACGATGTCACGGAGTGCCGGGAAGGTGAGTTTTCCGGTCCTTTTGACCCGGATGCCATCGGCGATTGTGGGGTGTGCCTCGACCGTGACCGGACCGCCGTCTTCGAGAGCGGTGGATGCCGACGGGCATGCCGCAGCCTGGACCCCCACCACCCTGGCAGCAGGCACGAGGGATTTCATGGCGGTCGCGATGCCCGCGATCAGTCCTCCCCCGCCCACCGGAACGACCACGAGGTCGGTTTGCGGGAGATCTTCGAAAATTTCCAGTCCCACTGTCCCCTGACCGGCTATCACCAGCGGATCGTCGTAGGGATGGATGAAGGTCATCTCCTGGCTGCGTGAAAGCGCCCTGGCATGCCTGATACTCTCCTCGAGGCTGGTCCCCTTCAGGAGAACCCGGGCGCCGTACCCGAGGGTCGCCTCCTGTTTTGCGAGAGAGACCCACTCCGGCATGACGATTGTTGACGGCACCCCTGCCATGGAGGCGGCCACAGCAACCCCCTGCGCATGGTTCCCCGCCGACGCCGCGATCACTCCTCCCGTGCCGATCCCGTCCAATCGCGATAAGATCCTGTTGGCTGCACCACGGACCTTGAACGATCCGGCTTTCTGCATCGTCTCGAGTTTCAGGTACACCTCGGCACCTGACAGTGCGGAAAAAGTCGGGGAGTACACGAGAGGGGTCCGTATGACCCTGCCTTTCAGGAGGGTGGCGGCGGCCTGGATTTCGGCAAAAGAGACCATGGGTGAGTGTTCTGCACCCGTATGGCTTAAGGATTCGGGACGATGAGGCGTGGTGAGGCCAAAATGCGGCTGATCCCGGTCCTGACAGCCGGTGCGATGATCTTTTTCTCGGATGCAGTCCAAAAGGACAGTGAAGTCGCCCATGCAGTACGCAGTCACAGGGGGTGCCGGTTTCATCGGGTCACATCTCTGCGGGGAGCTGGCGCGAGCCGGCCACCACGTCACAATAGTTGACGACCTCTCTTCCGGCCGGATGGAACATATCGCGCATCTCCTGCAGAGTCCGGGGGTCGAATTCATCCAGGACACGGTCCGGGACTTCTCTTCTCTTCTCGAATATTTCCAGGATGCAGACGGCGTATTCCACCTGGCAGCAATGGTCTCTGTCCCGGGGTCGATCGATCACCCGCTCTCGAGCCACGAGGTCACCCTCACCGGCACCCTGAACGTCCTGCTGGCTGCACGGGACTGCGGGGTGAAGAAGGTGGTGCATGCGTCATCAGCCGCGGTATACGGGAATCTCCCGAAACTCCCCAAGAGCGAGGCGATGCCGGTCGATCTCCTCTCTCCTTACGCGGTGGCCAAGCATGCGGGCGAGGAGTACTGCCGGCTGTTCTCAACACTCTACGGGGTGAAGACCGTATCGCTTCGCTACTTTAACGTCTACGGCCCAGGGCAGGACCCGAATTCGGATTATGCGGCGGTCATACCCCGGTTCATCGCGAGGATCAGATCTCATGAGGCCCCCCTTATCTATGGTGATGGAGAGCAGACAAGGGACTTTGTCTACGTGAAGGACGTGGTGAAGGCGAACATTCAGGCCATGGAGTCAGGTGCAACCGGTGTATTCAATATCGCCTCGGGGAGTGAGACCAGCGTGAACGAACTGGCGGCATTGGTCATGGAACTTTTCGACTACCGGGTGGACCCGGTTCACTGCCCGGAGAGGCCCGGCGAGGTGAAACGGTCCGTGGCGGACATCTCCCTGGCACGTGACGGTTTCGGGTTCCGCCCACACTTCAGCCTGAGAGACGGCCTTTCTGACATGCGTGCATCGATGAAGTGACGTGCAGGCACCACCCCGCTCATTTCACAATGCTTAAGCGGACGGCTTGAACAAACGTCAATGCATGAATGCCCGGATGCTGTTGATCCTGCTCACCATCGGAGCAGTGCTTTTCGCTACAGGATGCATCACTGCAGAAAAAGAAGAAGTGCAGGAATCAGGGGCCAATGGAACGCTCGCCATGGCGGTGTCCGCCATCGATGCCGGGCTGTCCGCTGTCCGCGAAGAGAACATTGCGAGTGCCGGCGCACTCTCGCACACAGGGCTTGTGGGACCGGATGCAGAAGCGGTGCTCCGCGGGAAGCTTAGCACCCTGCCCTGGGCACTCTCTTCGGTGACGGTATCCCCCGAGGGGATACTCGTGGCCGCAATGCCAGAGCACTACCGCGGGATCGTGGGCCGGGACGTGTATTACCAGGGGCCGGTCCGGGAAGCGCTGACCATGAAGGTGCCCCGTGTCAGCGAGGTCTTCATGATGGAGGAGGGATTTGCCGGTATATCGCAGAGCGCCCCGGTCGTCTCCGCGAACGGGTCGTACCTCGGGTATACTGACGTCACCTATCGTCCCGAGATCCTCATCGGGAGGGCGGTTGCGCCCGTCACGGAGGGGACCACGTACGATATCTGGGTGACCCAGACGGACGGGAGGGTCATATATGACACGACGCAGGAGGAGATAGGAAAGAATCTCTTCTCGGACCCCGCGTACCAGTCCCCCGGACTGCAGGCCTTCTTTTCCCGCGTGGTTTCTGAACCTTCGGGTGCAGGCAGTTACCGGTTCTGGGACAGGGACTGGGACAGGGAGATTGCAAAAGAGGCTGTCTGGGCAACGGCCGGGATCGACGGCGCCGAATGGCGGGTGGTGCTGACGGGAGGGCAGGCCCCGGCCGGCACGGGAGCCGTCCCATATGAGAGGAACGTTACCGCAGCGGACCTAAAAGACCTTGATGCGTTTGTGCAGTCGGCTGCAGATTTTGCTGTCCGGGAAGGGAAGGCGGCCGCCCTTGAAGAGTTCAATGACCAAAACGGCACATTTGTGTCAGGCGACCGGTACATTTTTGCGTACGATATGAACGGGACGGTGCTCGCTCTGCCATTCCAGCAGGGCCTCATCGGGCAGAACCGCCGTGATGTCCTGGATGCACACGGGGTTGCCAACATCCGCGCCATGGTGGGGGCAGCCTCACGCGGGGGCGGGCACGTGTATTATATCTATCCCAATCCTGCAGCAGGGTTTGCGGAGGAGATGAAGCTCTCGTCCGTCGTCCCTGTCGACGGCGAGTGGTTCGTGGGATCGGGGATGTATTTACCCCACATGGAGGCCGGTTTCACACAGCAGGAGAAGGACGCCCTGATGCAGCGGGTACATGCGGCGCGTGACCTTGCTTTGCAGGAAGGGAAATCTGCGGCACTTGCGGCGTTCAATGACCTGTCAGGGCCCTGGGCACAAGGAGGGGAGTACATCTTCGCGTATACGACACACGGGACGACCCTCGCCCTCCCGCACCAACCGGAGATCGTAGGCACGAATCGCTCGGGGTACAGGGACCACTATGGTGTCGGGATCATCGACTGGGAGATTGAAGTGGCGCAACAGGGCGGAGGTTTCGTCTATGTCGTCTACCTGAACCCTGACACCGGATCAGACGCACTCAAACTCTGCTACGTGACCCCCGTTGATGAGGAGTGGTTCGTGGGGTCGGGAGTGTATTCGGACACTGGGTGAAAGAGGATTACTCCCGGGACCGGTTGAAAGGGAGAAACCTACCAGTCCACTCCCTGTGCATCCCCGCAGTCACAGGCTTTCAGCCTGTGACTGCTCACCTGACCAGCTGGAAAGGGAGAGACCTTTCAGTCCACTCTCCCGTGTATCCCCGCAGCAGTGGGCTTTCAGCCCCCTGCTGTTCACCGGACCAGTTGAAAGGGAGTAATCTTCCTGTTCACTCCCTGTGCATCCCCGCAGTCACAGGCTTTCAGCCCCCTTCTGTTCACCTGACCGGTTGAAATGGAGAGACCTTTCAGTCCACTCTCCCGTGTATCCCCGCAGCAGTGGGCTTTCAGCCCCCTGCTGCTCCCCAGAAACCCATATCCCCTTTCCCAATCAAGAGAAGATCATATGGGTGAGCCGGTAATCCGCACAGCGCGAAAGGAAGAAGTGCCAGTCTTTGTCGAATGGGCAAGGGAACAGGGCTGGAACCCGGGACTTCATGATGGGGAGTGCCATTACGCGATAGACCCTGCGGGGTGGTATGTCGCCGAGCTGGACGGCGAGGTTGCCGGCACCGTGGCGGTCAGCAATTACAATGGGACGTATTCCCACGGAGGATTCTTCATCATCCGGGAGGACGTGCGGTCCCGGGGGATAGGCTGGAACCTCTCACGCACTGCCATCAGGCATGCAGGGGACCGGAACCTCGGCATCGACGGGGTCTACGAGATGCAGGACAAGTACTCTTCCCGGATGGGTTTCCGGTTCGCGTACCGGAACATCCGATGGCGGGGCATCGCTCAAGGGAAGATGCAGGTCGGACTCTGCTCCGTGCGGGATGTGCCGTTTGATGTCCTCCTGGCGTACGATTCACTGCATTTTCCTGCCCGGAGGGAAAAATTCCTGGAAAAATGGATCCATATGCCGGATTCCTGGTCTTCCGCCTGGTACAGGGAAGGAGTCCTCAAGGGGTACGGGGTGATCCGAAGGTGCTTCGATGGCTTCAAGATAGGGCCGCTCTTTGCGGACAGCCCGGGGATCGGGGAGGCTATCCTGGAAGATTTGACAGCAAGAGAGGGTGTGAAGGGGCAGACCTTCTTTTTCGACACGCCGGAGCCCAACGAAGACGCGGTCAGGATGGCGAGGGAGAGGGGGATGGGTGAGGTTTTCGGGACAGCCCGGATGTATTCGCGGGAGGTGCCGCCTCTCCCGCTCTCCCGGATCTTCGGCGTGACAAGTTTCGAGATGGGATGAAGGATTGGAGATTATGGTCTCCATCCTTACGGTGAGGGAAAAAATGGCTATCTCTTTTCTGGCAGCATCGCGAGACACCCGATCCCCAGTGCCAGTATAAGGGTGAACGGTGCAATCCCTGCCTTCGTGGTGGGGGGTGCGGTGGGGGTCGCCGTTGCGACCGGGGTTTTTGTCACGGCCGTTGTGGCAGGTGGTGTGGATGCCGGTGTGCCGGCCGGCGCGAAGAGGGCGTAGGTCCCGCTCGATTCGATTGCGGCCGACATTGTGGAATTCTGTATCCTGGAAGGGAGCGGAGTCCAGGTTTGCCCGGTGAATGAGACGATCGCGAGCCCGCTCAGATGGGTGCCTTCGGGGATCTGGAATTGTAGCGTTGCCGGCGGCTGGAAGGGCGAGTCCTGCGGCACGAGGGAGTAGGGGCCGGAGAGAACCATCATACCCGGTATCACGTTGGAGGCCGGGACCTTGAGGAACCCCACGCTTTCAACCTGCGAGACAGTGATGCTGGCGAGTCCGTCGGCGGAAGTGAACGTGTGCCACTGTTCGGGGGGTGGTGACGTGGCTGCATCACTGATGCCAGTGCTGCCGGAACCGGAAGACGGATATCCTGCCCCTCCCACGGGAACAGTCTTATACAGCACCTGGCTTCCGTCCACGAGAACGGCAGTGGTGATCGTCCCGGTCGTGAGACCGTCCACGACGAAGGAGATCTCGGAGTCATCCGGACCCTGCGTGGTCCCGGCCACCTGGATCTGGGCAGTGATCCTGTTACTGGTGGGAAGGCTCGTCCCTGACAGGCGGAAATAGTCATATGTGCCGGAAGTGATGTCGTAGTGCTTTGTCGTGGTGAAGTGGCCATCGGTTGATTTCCCCGACACGGTGACGATGGTTGACTCTTTCATCACTTCCATGCGGTTTGTCGAGGTCCCGGAGAGGGTGGCAGTGATGCTGCTTTCCGAAAGGGAAAATGGCATCACGAACTGGCTCATCTGGAACTGGAACTCGGAATCAGGCTGGACCTGGCATGCGGCCTCCACAAGGAGGGAAAAGTGAGAGTCTTTTGGGAGATCTCGTATGGTGATATACATGGGTTGCCCGTTCGCGACAGTGTCCGGCCGCTCGGTGATGGTGACCGCGGTGGAGGGCACAATGAAGATGAGAAGGAAGAGGATGGGGACAAGACAGGGAGATTTCATGAAATCAACTCGATTTGGATGGAATTGGATAGGGATGCATGAATGATAATGGTGATGGTGGGACGGGGAGCCCGGGATTCCTGTCGCCGGAACGGTATCGGGAAGATGCCTTGTATTCCAGATCGCGGGGATTTTTTTAAAATTCCGTGTCCGCCCCGCGTTTTATCCCGTCAGTCCTCTCTCTTCAAGGATATCGATGATTCTCCCTGCCGCTTTTCCGTCTCCGAACGGGTTCTCCCATGAACGGTCCCTGTCGATCATCTCCAGGGCTCTCTCCAGAATGACGCGGGGGGCTGTCCCGGCCAGCACGTTCGATCCGGCCTCCAGCGTCTCTGGCCGCTCGGTGTTCTCCCTGAGCGTGACGCAGGGAATCCCGAGTATGCACCCCTCCTCCTGGATGCCCCCCGAATCGGTGAGAAGGAGTGCGGCTTTTGATTCCAGGAGCAGGAATTCGAGGTACCCCAGCGGTTCGATGAACCGGATCCCGGGTGGATGAAGCCCGAACTCCTTCATCATTTTTGAAGTCCGCGGGTGGACCGGGAATAATACCTGCATCCCTGTCTCGACTCCAACGGCGGCAAGCCCGGAGAGGATCCCTTCCAGCCGTTCCCTGGTATCCACGTTCTCGGCCCTGTGGGCTGTCACTAATATGAACTGGCGCTCTTTCACCCCGTGCCTGTCAAGAATCCCCTGCCTCTTTCGTGCAATCTCAAGGTTCTCTCTCACCGCATCCACGATGGTGTTCCCGGTGGTGAAAATTTTCTCCTCAGGGATGCCCTCGTCGCGGAGGCAGCCTGCGGCCATGGAGGTGGGGGCGAACAGGAGGTCTCCGACATGGTCTGCGACGATGCGGTTGATCTCTTCCGGCATCCCCCTGTCGAAACTCCTGAGACCTGCTTCGACATGCCCGACGGGGATATGCAGTTTTGCTGCCGCGAGCGCTCCTCCGAGGACCGTGTTGGTATCTCCCTGCACCAGCACCACGCCGGGTCTCGTCGCCCCGATTACCTTCTCCACTCCGGCAAGGATTTTCCCTGTCTGCTCCCCGTGCATGCCGGAGCCCACATCGAGGGTGTGGGCGGGCTCCGGGAGCTCCAGATCTTCAAAGAAGATCCGGTCCATCCTGTACGAGTAATGCTGCCCGGTGTGAAGCACGGAGAAGGAAATCCGTCTCCGCTCGCACTCCCGTATCACTGGAGAGAGCTTGATAATCTCGGGCCGCGTGCCGAGGACAAGGGAGATCATACTGATAAGGGTTGTATGGTTCTGAAGGATTATAAAAGGGGGATTCCTGTGTTTTTTCCTGCAGGCCCGACGGACAATTTTTCGGAAAGATGCATCCTAAACTCTTCGGGCAAGAACGACCGTTCGGGGTATCCGGTTCTTACCTCTGCAGATAGTTCCTCTCGTAAAATGTCTGGTATTCCCCCGTCACCACCCTCTCCATCCAGTCCCTGTGCTCCAGGTACCAGCGGACGGTCTTTTTGATGCCATCGGAAAAGGAGGTCGCCGGCTTCCAGCCCAGTTCACGCATGATCCGGGAAGAATCGATGGCATACCGGCGATCATGCCCCGGGCGGTCCCCCACGAACTGGATCAGCCCCTCGTTGATTGCGCGATCCCCGGTTTCTTCCTGCAGAATGGAGAGGAGGAGCCGGACGATCGCGATATTCTCCCACTCGTTGTTCCCCCCGATGTTGTAGACCCTTCCGGGCTTCCCCTTGCAGAGGACCATCTCGATGGCCCGGCAATGGTCCTCTACGAAAAGCCAGTCCCGGACGTTCTTCCCGTCCCCGTAGACCGGGAGGGGCTGGTGGAGGAGTGCGTTCCTGATCACGAGGGGAATGAGCTTTTCAGGGAACTGGTACGGGCCGTAGTTGTTGGAGCACCGGGTGATAAGGACCGGCATCCCGAACGTGTCGTGGTATGCCCCGGCAATGAGATCTGCTGATGCCTTGCTCGCCGAGTAGGGGCTGTGGGGGTCGAGCGGGGTGGTCTCCGTGAAGTAACCGTCACGCCCGAGAGATCCATACACCTCGTCGGTCGAGACCTGGAGGAACCTGCAGCCATCGGTCCATCCCCCCTCTCTTTGCCATGCGGCCTTCGCCGCGTCCAGGAGGGTGCAGGTCCCAAGGATATTGGTGCGGAGGAAGAGCTGCGGGTCGTGGATGGAACGATCCACGTGGGACTCGGCCGCGAAGTTGACGACCGCATCGATGTGATGGTCCCCAAAAAGGGTGTCGACAAGGTCCCGGTCCCCGATATCTCCCCTCACAAAGGCGAACCGTGCTCTCTTCTCAGGGGAAAGGGAAGCGAGGTTCTCCATGTTCCCTGCATAGGTGAGGGAGTCAAGGCCGACGATCGCGATGTCGGGGCGGATGGAGAGGAAGTGGTATACGAAGTTGCTGCCGATGAACCCGGCCACTCCGGTGACGAGGACGGTTTTCACGGGATCGCCTTCACCTCTTTCAGGTAGGCGCATGTTGCTTCCTCCCAACCCGGGAGGTCGTACCCCAGCACTTCGGGCGACCCGATGTTGTCCAGTACCGAGTACGCAGGTCTGCGGGCGGGCGCGGGAAACTCGGCGGTCTTTGCCGGGAGGATCGTTCCATTCCACCCGGTGGCCTCCAGGATGTACCGTGCCCATTCGTAGCGGGAGCACGACCCGGTATTGGTGAGATGGTAGAGCCCGTATGTTCCGGTCGCAATAAGGTCGAGGGTTGCCCGTGCCAGGTGCACGGTATATGCAGGCGAGGAGACCTGGTCGTCCACGACCTTCAGTTCAGTTTTATCCCGGCTCCATTCCAGGACTTTTTCCGCAAAGTTGGTGTTCCCTGCCCCGAAGACCCACGAAGTGCGGATGAGGAAGAATCGGGAGGAGAGGTCCCGGACAACCTGCTCGCCAAGAAGTTTGCTCTCGCCATACCGGCTGAGCGGATTCGGCAGGTCTGCGATGGTGTAGGGGCGATCTGTCCGTCCGTCGAACACGTAATCCGTGGAGTAATGGACAAGGACAGAGTCGGTCTCCCGTGCGGCGAGGGCGAGGTTCCTGACCCCGAAACCGTTGACGCGGAACGCGGATCTCCAGTCTGTCTCGGCCCGGTCAACGGCATTGTAGGCTGCGCAGTTGATGACCGCTTCCGGGTGCAGGCGGGTGATTGCACTCCGGACAGCCCCCGCATCCGTGATATCAAGCTGCTTTGAAGTGAAGGGGGTGACCGTATATCCTTTCTTCCGGCAGAGTGTGGCCATATCCTGCCCCAGTTGCCCGCCAGCGCCTGTAATTACGATGTGCATGGGCAAAGCTCCTCTCTTTTCATTCTGTCACTCCTTGAACATTCATATTTTGCTGGCTTCCCTGCCAGTTCTTCTCCTGCGGCTCCGTGATGCCCGGAACATTCATAATATAGGGAAGACTCACGAAATCCGAAGACTGACAGCGCTCCCTGCCGGTTCACCGGTTCTCCTCCCTGAAGACAAACCCGCTCTCCAGATCCGAGAAGAGAGGGAGTCTGCTGTCTTTTTCGGAGAGCAGGGGCTGCTCTATCCCGTGCTCCTTCAGGGGCCAGGGGATGGCGAGAGCGGGGTCGTTCCAGCGGATGCCTGTATCAGCCTCGGGATGGTAATACTCCCCGGTCTTGTACAGGATCTCGGTCCCTTCTGCGAGTGCCAGGAACCCGTGGGCGAACCCGACCGGGACGTAGAGTATCCTGTGGTTCTTTTCGTTCAGGATGAAAGAACCGAACCGGCCCCACGAAGGCGAGCCCCTGCGGATGTCGACGATCACGTCAAATATCTCTCCCCTCACCACGCGCACCAGCTTGCTCTGGGGATGAGGGAACTGGTAGTGCAGCCCCCGCAGGACGCCTTTTGCCGACCGCGAGTGGTTGTCCTGTACGAACTCTTCAGGAATACCCAGGTCTGCCATGTCCTTTCTCGTGTAGGATTCGAGGAAGAACCCCCGGTCGTCTCCAAAGACCCGGGGCTCAAGGAGCAGGGCTCCCGAAAGCGATGTCGGGATGGGAGTGAATTTCTGGGGTTTCATATCCTGTCTCACCGGATGTCACTTATCATCGTTCTCGGCCAGTTCCTTAAGATACCGCCCGTATTCGGTGTTCTTCAGACCGTCGGCAAGGACCAGCAGCTGGTCTCTCCCGATGAAACCCTGCCGGTACGCGATCTCCTCGATGCAGGCCACGTAGAGCCCCTGACGCTTCTGGATAGTCTCGATGTAATTTCCTGCCTCGAGGAGCGAGTCGTGGGTCCCGGCATCAAGCCAGGCCATCCCCCGCCCGAAGACCAGGACCGAGAGCTCGCCCGTCTTCATGTATTCGCGATTCACGTCGGTGATTTCGAGTTCTCCCCTTGCAGAGGGGGAGATGCTCTTTGCGATACCGATAACCCGGTTGTCGTAGAAATACAGGCCCGGTACAGCGTAATGCGACCGGGGTCTCTCCGGCTTCTCCTCGATAGAGAGGGCGTTTCCGTCCGGTCCCACCTCGACCACTCCGTAAGGCCGGGGATCACGCACCCAGTACCCGAAGACGGTTGCGCCCTTTTCCCTTGCAGCCGCTTTCCTGAGCAGTTCGGAGAAGTGCTGCCCGTAGAAGATGTTGTCCCCGAGGACGAGGGCTACGCGGTCCTTTCCG
The DNA here is from genome assembly GCA_964452625.1 of uncultured Methanolinea sp. GTDB lineage: Archaea > Halobacteriota > Methanomicrobia > Methanomicrobiales > Methanospirillaceae > Methanolinea_A. Next base: position 10,240 of record CAYVMJ010000011.1, on the reverse strand, counting down.
ATGAATTTTTCCCCGACGATGAAGGCTTCTGCGAGACCTCCCGGTCTCTCCTGGACTGCGTAGGAAAACGAGAGCCCCACCGGCTTCCCGTCCCCGAGCAGGTCACGATAGAGGGGGATGTCCCTTGCGGTGGATATGATGAGGATCTCGCGGATCCCCGCGAGCATCAGGATGGAAAGGGGATAATAGATGAGAGGCTTGTCGTAGACCGGCAGGAGGTGCTTTGAGACGGACTTGGTGACGGGATAGAGGCGGGTGCCCTGCCCGCCGGCGAGGATGATACCCTTCATGAAATGTTCCTGTGCAGTACGTGAGAGCGGGGGTGATTTATAGATTGTTGGGGAGGCCGAATAATTCTCCAATCCCTGGGAAATACTTATTATCCCCCGGAAACCAGAGTAAATTGCTATTATCATCCAATAAACCAGCAGAATCATGAATTATATTGTCACCGGCGGTGCCGGGTTTATCGGGTCACATATCGCGGAATACCTGGTCTCCCATGGGCACGCGATCACGATAATCGACAATCTCCACTCCGGAAGTGCGGAGAATATCAGGCATTTGCGGGAAAATCCGGGTTTTCATTTTGTAAAAGGGAGCATCACTGATCCCGGACTTTTGAGAGACGTCTGCAAGGGTGCGGACGGCATCTTTCACCAGGCTGCCATCCCGTCTGTCCCGCGTTCTATCCAGGACCCGGTCGCGACAAACGAGGCGAACGTGAGCGGAACGCTGAATGTCCTGGTTGCCGCACGGGATCTCGGTATAAAGAAAGTCGTGTATGCATCGTCGTCTTCAGTGTATGGCGATACGCCGACACTGCCGAAAGCGGAGGGCATGAACGCGAACCCGAAGTCACCGTATGCGGTGTCGAAACTCGCGGGAGAGTATTACTGCCGGGTGTTCTCTGAAGTGTATGGAATCCGGACCGTGGCATTGCGGTACTTCAACGTCTTTGGCCCCCGCCAGGATCCGGAGTCGCAGTATGCCGCGGTCATCCCGAGGTTCATCACCAGGACTCTTGCCGGCCAGCCGCCGGTCATTTACGGTGACGGGACACAGACCCGCGATTTCACCTACGTGAGGGATGTCGTACAGGCGAACGTGAAAGCGATGGAAAGTACTGCGGAGGGAGTGTTCAATGTGGCGTATAACCGCAGGATCTCCCTTCTCTCCCTCGTGGACATCATTGCCGAAGAGACAGGGGTATCCGTGGATCCTGTGTTCGAACACCCCCGTCCGGGAGACATCCACGATTCCCAGGCGGATATTTCTGCCGCACAAAAAGCATTCAGGTATGCACCGGAATACACGGTGCGGACCGGACTCAGGGAGACAATTGCATGGTACAGGAAAAAATAACCAAAAAGACGGTGTGTGTCGTCGGGCTAGGGTACGTGGGACTCCCGCTCGCGAAGGATTTTTCCCGACATCTCCGCACCATAGGGTTCCGGAGGGACCCGGAGCAGGTCGATGCACTCAACCGAACGCCCGGAAACAGGATAGAGGCAACGACCGATCCTGCCCGGATCCGGGAGGCCGATTTCGTTGTCATTGCCGTTCCCACCCCGGTGACCAAAGGGAAGGACCCTGATCTCGAACCGATCATCTCCGCCTCGACCACCATTGGACAGCACCTGAAGAAAGGTGCAATCGTGGTCCTCGAATCGACGGTGTATCCCGGCGTATCTGAAGAGATCATGGCTCCCATCCTCGAACGCGAATCCGGCATGAAGTGCGGAGGGGACTTCTTCATCGGATATTCCCCGGAGCGTACCAATCCCGGCGACGAGGAGCACACCCTGAAGAACATCACCAAGGTCGTCGCCGGGATGGATAAGAAATCGACCGATGCCCTCTGCGAATTGTACGGACTCGTCACCACCGTGTACCGGGCACCGAACATCAAGACGGCCGAAGCGGCGAAAGTGATCGAGAACGTGCAACGGGATCTCAACATAGCCCTCATGAACGAATTATCTATGATTTTTGCCCGGCTTGGCCTTGACACCGACGAGGTGCTCAGGGCTGCCGGGACCAAGTGGAACTTCCATCCTTACAGGCCGGGACTTGTCGGAGGCCACTGCATCCCCGTCGACCCCTACTACCTTGTCCAGAAGGCCAAGGAGGTCGGGTACCACCCCCAGGTCATCCTTGCCGGGCGATCCATCAACGACGGGATGCCGAAATATATCGCTGAAATGACCGTGAAAAGTCTCAACAAGGTCGGGAAGACCATCAAGGGATCCAGCGTCCTCATCATGGGCCTGACATACAAGGAGGATGTTGCGGATATCCGGGAGTCACCGGTTGAAAAGATGGTCGAGGAGCTCAAAGAGTATGAGGTGAACGTATACGGATACGACCCATTGCTCTCCGACGAAGTAATCCAGCATTTTGGTGCAAAACCTCTGCCGAAACTGAACAAGAAGATGGATGCGGTGATCATCGCGGTGGCGCATTCACCGTTCAGGGAGATGAGGGTGGCTGATATCTGCAGGTTCATGAACGATAATCCGGTACTCATTGATGTGAGAGGAATGGTGGACCGGGTGGACGCTGAGAAAGCCGGCGTGTATTACAGGAAATTGTGAGAACTGCACCCTTCTCTCCAGAATTATATGCCTTTTTAAAATTTACGAAAAAACAAATGGACAAAGATCTCTTCTCTCCTTCTATTCACACTATCATGAGTGTCTGCTGCCCCAGGAGCCGGGATGACCTGACTCCGGAGATATCCCCGCAGGATGCCCCGATTCTGTCAGGGAAGATGTCATACCGGTGCCAGTGCCTGGCCGGGCCCCGGACCGGAGTTAACGGCCTGTTTCCTATGGGAAAGTGATGCCCCGTCAAGCCGCGATTGACCAGGGATGCCAAAAACAGAGTGAATATGAATAGAACGCCGGGAATATTGATTGTTGACGGGATAAGCGATTTCCCGGAATATGAGTGACTATGACTGATAGGCATCATTCATTGAAGGATACTGCTAAATATCGAGTATCACAATTCCTACTTACAACAATCGCACATTCTTTGAAATAACACGTGATATCCATGGAAAAAATTTACAATGTGGTGATTGAGCCTGGTGAAGATGGATGGTTCGTGGTGACTGTTCCTGCCCTTCCAGGATGTATCACACAGGGAAAAACCATTGAAGAAGCAGAAAAAAATGCAAAAGAGGCAATTGAAGCATATCTCGAATCACTTATCAAACGCCGTAAAGTGATCCCCGACCAGAAGGGGGTTGCGATCAGAAAAGTCGCAGTCGAAGTATGAATAAAGAATGACAAAGCTCCCTCTTTTACCAGCCAGAAAAGTAATTGCTGCACTCGTACGGCTGGGTTATCGTATCGATCACCAAAAGGGAAGTCATATTGTCTTGAAGAATCCTGATGATACCCGGACAATCGTCGTACCGGATCATCCCGAACTTGACCGTGGAACCCTGAAATCAATCCTGAAACAGGCGGGGATTGATGTGGATTCCCTGCTTTCAGTGCTCACTCTTCTGAAGTAACATCGTATACCTTTACATTCACCCGACCGGAAGCGTCCGTTGTCCCGGAATGTCCGGACCCCTTAAATACCCCAGTTGGGTTCTTCCATCCTGTCCGGAGAAATGGTATTCCGGTGCCAGTGCCTTTACGGCCCCCAGACCGTAGAGTTGACGGCCTGTATTATCAGAGAGCAGAATGCCGATGAGTTCAAGGATCTCCTTCCTGCACGATATTGTGATATCCGGCAGTCCATAGCGCCCGTACCCAAAGTCTCCTGACCCGGACAAGCGTGATCTGCCCATCATGGAGGGCCATGAAGTCAAGAGGGTATCCGGGCACTGTTCATCCCCGGGACAATGTAGCCGATCCGCTCTGCATTGTGCATTGCCTCCTCGATTGCGACCCATGGCGGGTGGCCAAGGGTCATCCGGCATCCCGCGGGGTTCTCTGGTGGGTTCATTCCTGTTGGTTCGTGTGTTGTTGATTGCGTGTGGGGGTCATCATATCCTTCCTGCCGCTCCGGTCCCGGGGTCGCGAGAGCATCCGCTCGTCTTGAAGGTATCAGAGAACGCTCCGTTCTGCCCCCGGTTTCCCGAAAACCGGGCGGTACATTCATATTCGCGCGAAAAAGAGATAGGGATGACTGTATGGTGTGAATCTGACGGAACATTATTGTTTATTTTAAGATCGGGAGTCATTGAGTGGGATGAATGTAGAAATACCTGTGATTCGTTTTTCTTCGACGTGATACTTGATGAATACTGAAATCGCGAATATGACCATGAAGATGAGATTTCCTTATATCAACTCTCTTTGTGGATCTGTCAGTGAAGGCGAATCCGGCCTTTTAAAGGCGTTCATAGAACGCTTCCAGGATGTGTTCTCTTGATGGATCGATCAATACTCCCTCGTTTTTGCTGATTCGGGTGTAGGAAGAATAAAGAGCAGATTTTTCCTTTGAACATTGGGGTTATTTTATGGAATGGGGGAATTATAGGAGACTTTTTCATGGGGGTAAGCAGGATTTCTTGTGGAGGGTTATAGTGGAGGTGGTTTTTCGGGAAACGGGGGCTGAATTGTGGGTATTTTGGGGAGAGGGGAATTCGAGGTGGCACGACAGGGTTTTCATTATCACGAACGTTACCCTATCCCTTCAGGTCTAACGGAATACCTATATCTCTTCAAGTATACTTAGGTATATGGCAGGAGAAGTGACTACCATCAAGATTACTCCCGTTGTGAAACAAAGACTGGATAAGTTGAGACGATTTCCCCGTGAGTCTTATAATGAAATAATCTCACGGCTCACGATGGAAGATGAGGAAGAAGGAATAACCGAAGATGATATAAGGGATATTGAGGAAGCGCTGGAGGATATCAAGGCAGGTCGTGTGTATTCGACTGCCCAGCTGAAAGAGAAACTCGGTCTTGATTGAATGGGATATACCATTATCTGGACCGATAAATCCCGGAAAAACCTTGAAAAATTACCAAAAGATACCGCAGCCAGAATTATCGAGCATGTCGAAGTCATCCGTGACGATCCATTTCCGCACATTGACCGGTTGGCAGGATCATCCTGGTACAAATATAGGGTAGGCAGATACAGGGTTATTCTTGATGTAAAACGAAAAATATTGGTAATATACGTGATTAAGGTAGGCCCAAGAAAGGTTGTATACAGAAACCTTGAGTAACGGTATTCGTCGGTCAGGACGCCTCATAATTCTGGATACTATCTTAATCTGGATTCACCCTGCCTTAAGCGTCTGCTGTCCCAGACGCTCGGATACTGACATGCCGTACATCTCCACAGATTCTATCCTGTTTGGGAAGATGACGTACCGGCGCCAGTGCCTGTCCGGACCCAGAGTTCACGGCTGGTGTCATTTGAAACAGGGAGGCCCTGAAGTTCAAGGATCTCCTTTTTTACACGACAGTGCGATATCCAGGAGTCCATAATATCCATACCGGAGTCTCCTGACCCGGACGAGCGTGATCTGTCCCTCACAGATTGCCATGAAATTACAGGGAAGTGTTCGTGAGTTTACCCCGGAGACAAGGTAGCCGAGACGCTCTGCATAGTGCATTGCCTCCTCGATTGCGACCCATGGCGTATAGCCCCGGGTCATCTGGCACCGCATAATCAGTGCAGAATAGATATCTGTGCGATACTCAGCCAGGATATCGATGAAGACTATTGTTTAAACAACGGCTTTTTTTACATTTTTTTGCAGATAGAAATGAGATATGCTCATTATGTTTCGAATGATCTTTGTATTTTCACTCAGCATCACTATATATGCCATTCGACGGAAATAGTGAGTATGCACAGCCCCCTTGAATTTACGACTCATGCAAAAACCATGATGCATGAACGTATGATCCAAGTGGACTGGGTACTGAACACCATAGATTCCCCTGACATCGTTGAACAGAAGCATCAAGATGAGAGTCATTATCTGAAACAAATTCCCGATAAGGATATGAGAGTACTAAGAGTGATTGTCAATCCAACCACCTCCCCTCCAAAGGTAATCACGATGTTCTTTGACCGGAGAGTAAAACTATGAAAGTCACCATCGATCCAGTGGCAGATGCCTTGTATATGAGGCTCTCTGATACCCGTATTCATGATTCCGAAGAGGTAAAACCCGGGATTATCCTCGACTATGACGATCAGAACAATCTGATCGGGATAGAGATCCTGCGGATATCGGAACGTGTTCCTTCAGCGAGCCTGAAATCTGTACTGATTGAATCGTCATAGAAGACACCCAGAGCGGGTATAAAGGGCATTCATCATAGAGACTATCTTTTTTCCAACTGCCCTGCAAAATCCCCCTTTTCCGTATGCATTACCGGAATGAACTCAAGGTTCTTCGCTGTGTGTATCTTGCCCTGAACAACAAGGAGATGTAAAAATTGTGTCCTGATTGTTCGGACGAAACTTACTGAATAAAAAAAGGGGGAGTATTTCTTCGTCCACCCGAATCACCCGACCGGAAGCGTCTGCTGCCCGAGTTGTTGGGATACTTCCATGCCGTACATCTCCACAGATTCTATCCGGTCTGCGTGGCATATCGGTGCCAGTGCCTGTCCGGACCCCCGGACCCGGAGCTCGCGGGCCGATATACCCGGAATTCCAGGATCTCGCGGTCACAGGATGCCATGATATTGGGGGGACTGTAGCGCCCATAACCGTGAGTCTCCTGACCCTGACGAGCGTGATCTGCTCATCGTGGATGGCCATGAAATTACAGGGAAGTGTTCTTGAGTTCACGTTGGATACCAGGTAGCCGAGGCGTTCGGCATGGTGCATCGCCTCCTCGATTGCGACCCATGGCGGGTGGCCCCGGGTCATCTGGTGTCATCACTTGGGATTTTTCGGTGTGTTCGTTCCTGATGGTTCGTAGGTTGTTGATTGCATACGTTTTGCATCATATCCTTCCTGTCGCCCCGGTTCCGGATCGCGAGAGCATCCGCTCATCATGCGGGACTCGCAGTACGCTTCATTCTGCCCGCGATTTCCCGATGCAGAATTCATGATAATAATTCACAATTACGAAGTTGAGAGGTACTCACTCAATGATGGATATGGAAGGGTGATACTTTCTTATGAAGAGAATGACTATGTGAGTTAGGCAGATTCAGATGTTCAAGGAGAAAGAAATCATCTTCATGGTTGAGGAATCCCCAGAAGGAGGGTATGAAGCCCGATCGCTTGGTTATTCCATATATACTGAAGCGGATACTTTTGAAGATCTCAAGAAAATGGTGCATGATGCGGTTTCCTGCCATTTTGACGAAGAAGAACGTCCCCGCATCATCCGGCTCCACATGATAAGGGAAGAACTGATTCCCGTATGAAACTCCCCCGGGGTGTGGGTGGGGACGACCTAGTGAAACTCCTCAAGAGATATGGGTATGAGCGTATTCACCAGACCGGGAGTCATGTCAAGATCAGGGCGATGATTGAGGGTAAACCCCATACAATTACAATACCTCTTCATTCTCCGCTTCGTGTGGCAACATTCCATCACATACTCAAAGATGTTGCGGAGCATCTCCAGATTCCCATTTCCCAGGTAATCGAAGAGTTGTTCCCATAACATACATTATGGTATGAAATAGCTCCACCATTTTCATTTTGTACGTATGCTTCACGAAGGGAATCATGGTGTTTTCTTTCAGAGAATACTCAGGATAGTGGTTCATGCACGCCTCTCGTATGGGTTGACGGGGATGCACCATGGAACCTTCGCAAACCCTCTATCCTCTGTGTAAATCTGGTGTATCCCATGTTCCTGCATGGTTGCGACGATGAGAGCGTCCCAGAAATGGAGACCATACTTTTCCTTTATCTCCAGCGCATCCTGAATGGTGGATCCTCTGCAAGAGATCACCTTCCATCCGTCGAAATTGAGGATAGTCTCAATAAATGACCTGACTACGGATTCAGGCATTGGCGAGGCGACTTTTTCTGTCACAATAACCGCAAACTCGGCAAGATTCTGGACTGAGACTGCAAATGTCACCTCCCCGTTCCAGCACCGTGCCAGGAGATCCCTGGACACCGCTCGTTTCGTGGGAAAATCTGCATCAAAGACGTATCCAAGGATGTTCGTGTCGATCAGGGCCTCAGGAGCGGTCATGGAGTTCCTTCCGGCTGGTGTAATGGTGTGTTCCGAAATGGTACTCCTTTTCCATCAGTTCCAGGGCGGTGCGGGCGATCTCTGCCTGCGATTTCTCCTGCACCCAGAGCCTCATGGCTTCCGTGACAGCCCGGCCAAGGAATCCCTTCCTGTTCCCAATCACCTTTTTCGCTGTTTCACGGAATTGTTTCTCGACGTCGTCGTCCACGCTGATGGTGATGGTTGCCATAGATGTATGTAGATAGTGTTATTATTTAAATATTTGACTTTTCTACATACAAATCCATGTCTCCAGGTACAGAGGGGAGCAGTATCCTTTCGCTATTCTCACGCATGCACGCAGAGAACGTGGATATTCCCCCTCACAAAAGACCGGAGATCGATTCGCACCACCTTTGATGTGATTCCGGCTGCCAGAACATAGAGGCATATCAGGTGAAAAGGTCGAAAAAAACCTCTCCAATACATTTGGTTTTATCATATCAGGGGCAGTCATGTCCACCTTACGAGGGGTACATGAACCGGGATCGATAGCCTGGTATACTTAAGAGCAGCACACCATTGTTCCAGAACCTTTTTATTTATTGGTTCAAATATGTTCCATGTGGAACAAAATTTATCCATCCAGATCGTTGCTCTCCTGCTCAAGGGCGACTCTCACCCCCGCAGACTTGCAAAGGATCTGGACATCTCGCACACCACAGTGCTGCGGAAACTCAAAGGCCTGTTAGAGGGAAATGTCGTCGACTTCAGGATGGAGGGAAAAAACAGGGTTTATTTCCTGAAAAAAACCATCGAAGCAAGGGTTCATATCTATGTGGCGGAATGCTACGCACTCGGAGACCTGGTAAAAGGGGCCTCCCATCTGCGATCCATCGTCAGGACGATCCATGAACGAGAGGATATCCCGCTTGCCGTACTCTTCGGCAGTTATGCGAAGGGGAACGCGGATCTGAAGAGCGATATCGATCTCTATATCGAGACGAACGATAGGGAGATGAAACGGGAGCTGGAACAATCTCACTCAAGACTCAGCGTGAAGATTGGACCCTGGGATGAGGAGAATCCGCTGATCCAGGAGATCGTACAGAATCATGTCATCGTGAGGGGAGTCGAACGATTTTATGACAGGACAAAATTTTTTGAGTAAACTCTCCCGTGAAGGAAAGATCCGGATCGTTGAGCCCAGCGTTCATGTCAGGGAGGCATACCTGAAAAAATCGGAAAGTTATCTTATCTCGGCAAAGATCCTGTTTGAGAACAGGCGGCTTGAGGAGACCGTCTCGATGGCATATTACAGTATGTACTATATGGTCCTGGCTCTCCTCTTTCAGACCGGTATAAAGTGTGAAAACCACTCCGGCGCAGTAATCCTCCTTGAAAACCTGTATGGGATCGACAGCTCCCGGATTGTCGCCGCCAAACGGGATCGCATCGACAAACAATATTACGTAGATTTCGCAATAGCAGCAGAGGATGTCCGCGACTCCATAGAAGAGGCTGAGGCGTTTTGTGCAGATTTGCTCGATTACATGGAGCGGTTGCACCAGGGAGATCTCTCACGTCTCAGGGAAACAGCAGTGCGGCTCCTGGAAACGCCGCCTGGAACCGCTGATTGAACCGGGAATATTGCAGATGTCATTCCCGCTTCATGGAAATCGCCTCACTTGATCCTGGCGTATACTTCGAAGACATTGCAGCCAGGTGCGTATATTCTATCCGGTCAGGGTGGCATACCGGTGCCAGTGCCTGTCCGGACCCCGGACAGGAGAGTTCGCAGCCCGTCTCCCATCGGGATGCCCCGGAGTTCCAGGATCTCCTTCCTGCACGAGATTGCGATATCCGATAGGCCATAGCGCCCGTATCCGAAAGTCTCCTGACCCGGACGAGCGTAATCTGCCCTTCATGGATGGCCATGAAATTGCAGGGGATCCGTGTCACATTCACTCTGGGTAGGGTGAATGTGAAAAGGATAAAAGGGAAAACCTCTTCTTCATCAGGGCTGCACAAGCGTCAGAAAATCCACGCGGTGAAAATCCCGGTCATTCGTGACGAAATAATCGATATTGTTCATTCTTG
>CAYVMJ010000010.1:23875-60448 GCA_964452625.1 uncultured Methanolinea sp. | reverse complement strand
ACAAGCAGAACGATATCGGCACCGCCAGCGGGCTGGACGTGGGATCTGCTGCTGCTGCCATCGTCAAGCCCGGAAAAGCCAAAGATATGATCGACGATATCGTAAAGCAGGTCAGCGATCTGAGAGCGTGAGTGGGCCATGGCAGATGAAGGAACTCCCGCAGAGGTGATCGAGGTGATCGGCTCCACCGGGATGCACGGAGAGGCCATGCAGGTGAAATGCAGGATCCTCGATGGCAACAACAAGGGCCGTATCATCACCAGGAACACCGTCGGCCCCATCCGGGAGGGTGACGTGCTTATGCTGCTCGAGACCGAGCGCGAGGCAAAGAAGCTTTCCAGGAGGTGAGGTGATCATGGTCGAGATGAGAAACTGCAGTTTCTGTGGAGGCGCGATTGAGCCCGGGACAGGGAAGATGTTCGTCCGGAAGGATGGGACTGTCTACTACTTCTGCAGTACCAAGTGCCAGAACAATTACCGGCTCGGACGGGCTGCCAGAAGGGTCCCATGGACCCAGGCCGGCAGAAAGGCCATGGGGAAGGAGTGACCCCCCGATGGACCGGACCTTCGTGATGGTCAAGCCCGACGGGGTGGCAAGGGGTCTCATCGGCGAGGTCGTCTCCCGCCTTGAGCGCAAAGGCTTCAAGCTCGTGGCTGCCCGCCTCGAGAAGCTGCCTGAAAAAAGGGTCATGGAGCAGTACAGGGAGCACCTTGAGAAGCCTTTCTTCCCGTCGCTTCGCCATTACATCGAGAGCGGCCCCTGTTTCCTCATGGTATGGGAAGGCAGGGATGCAGCATCAGTGGTCCGGACTCTCGTCGGCGCCACACACCCGGCAGAGGCCGCCCCGGGGACCATTCGCGGCGACCTCGCGATGGACATTGGAAGGAACGTGATCCACGCATCCGATTCGCCTGCAAGCGCCACCCGTGAGATAGGCATCCACTTCTCGCCCCAGGAGCTCGCCTCCTACAGGCGCGTGGATGAACCTGTTCTCTACGAGTAAATTCTCTTTTTTCGCCGGTTTGTTTCTTCGTATATTTTATTCTCATCGCGATGATGCTCCAATGTTGCCGGGAAGCAACGCCTTCGCAAATTATCCACTCCCCCGTTCCTGCAGGAAATATCAAAATATGCCAAGCCCCCCACACATGGTATGAAACTCTTCTGCGCCCAGGTGGCGAGCGTGTGGGAAGACCCCGATGCCACACTTGAGAAGGTGGAACCCTGCATCGCCCGCGCATCACGCAGCGGCGGCGATCTCATCTGCTTCCCCGAACAGTTTGCCACCGGATGGAACCCCTCACCCACGCTTCACATGCAGGATCTTGACGGCCCCATCGTCAGCAGGCTCCGCTCGCTTGCAGAGGAGTATTCCATTGCCATCCTGGGTTCTTTCCTGGAGGCCACCCCCACCCTTCCCCGCAACACCTGCGTGGTCATCACAGCGGACGGAAATCTCTCCACCACGTACTCCAAGTGCCATCTCTTCTCCCCCGAAGGGGAGGACCGCTTCTACAGGAGAGGGGATGCCATCGCGACTTTTTCCCTTGCCGGCATGGACTTCGGCCTTGCGATCTGCTATGACCTGCGTTTCACATCCCTCTTTTCGCTGTATGCCGATGCGGGGGTGCAGGCGGTGCTCATCCCCGCGGCGTGGCCAAAAGCCCGTCTCCAGCACTGGGAGCTCTTCATTCGTGCCAGGGCCCTTGAATACCAGATTTATATCGCGGGGATCAACACCACCGGTATAACCCCTGCGGGCTGCTACGCCGGCGGGTCCATGGTGGCGGACCCCACGGGGGCACTTCTCTTTCATGCAGGGGAGGAGGCAGCGCTCCTCTCATGCGATCTCGACCGCGAATACGTGGAGCGTGTGAGGACTGCATTCCCTGTGGCCATGGACCGGCGCGACGACCTCTCTTCCCGCACCAACCCCTGATACCGGGAAAAACCCCTTTCCGGGGGTTTTTCCATCCTCCCGGGATACCATACAGGCCGGGCATCCCGGGAAATGCCTCCAGAGGACATGGAGAGGTTTTCCCGGATTGTGCGCCTCCTTTTTCCCCTTGGAATACACACGTACTACCCATGTACCGTCTCGTGTGCGTAGAATGCGGGGAATCGTTCCCTGCCGGCGAGATCATATACAACTGCACGCGCTGCGGCCACCTGCTGGCGGTGGAATACGACCTGTCCTCCCTTGAGGTGGACAGGGCCGCATGGGACAGGAGGCCGCTTTCCGTGTGGCGATACCGGGAGATCCTCCCGGTCTCTATACCCCCTGTATCGCTCCAGGAGGGCGGGACTCCCCTCTACCACCTCTCGCGCATCGGGGATGAGATCGGCCTTCCGCACCTGTATGCCAAGCACGAGGGAATGAATCCTACCGGCTCGTTCAAGGACAGGGGTATGACCGTCGGCGTGAGCATGGCCCTTCAGCTCCACATGACTTCGGTTGCATGCGCCAGCACAGGCAATACCTCCGCAAGCCTTGCAGCGTACGCGGCAAAGGCCGGGATACCTGCCGTGGTGCTCCTGCCAGCCGGGAAAGTCGCCCTCGGGAAAGTCGCCCAGGCCCTGATGCACGGGGCAAAAGTCCTCTCTATCCGCGGAAATTTCGACCGGGCGCTGGAGATGGTGCACGAGCTCTGCCTCTCGCATGGCCTGTATCTGCTCAATTCCGTCAATCCCTTCAGGCTGGAAGGGCAGAAGACCATCGGCTTCGAAGCACTGGACCAGCTCGGGGAGATCCCGGACCGGATGGTGCTCCCGGTCGGAAACGCAGGCAACATCTCCGCGGTCTACAAGGGGTTCTGCGAGCTCTCCTCCCTCGGGCTGATGGACCGCATCCCGATGATGACCGGGATCCAGGCCTCGGGGTCGAGCCCTGTCGTCAGGGCAATACACGAGGGACTGCCCGAGTTGATTCCCGAGGCGAATCCCGAGACTGTTGCAACCGCCATCCGCATCGGTGCCCCTGTGAATGCCGAGAAAGCGCTTACCGCCATCCGAAAGACCGGAGGGACTGCCGAGTCCGTGACCGATGAGGAGATCCTTGCCATGCAGAGGGATCTTTCGAGGAAAGAGGGTATCGGTGTCGAACCCGCATCTGCCGCTTCAGTGGCGGGGGTCAAGAAACTTCGCGAGATGGGTGTTATAGACAGGGACGAGCGAATTGTGTGCGTGGTGACCGGGCACCTGCTCAAAGACCCGGAGACGGTGATCAGGCAATGCGAGCCACCACTGGAGATCGATGCAGATTTACCCTCGCTGCTCTCTGCCTTGCAGCGCTCCTGATAGCGCTGCCGGCAGCCGGGCTCAGTGCTGAATACTCCATCGCGCCGAACGGCACCTCGTACCATGCAATGCTGGACATCGAGGACGCACAGAGGTATGATTTCTACGAGACGGGGATGCTTGGCGAGCGGATCCCCCTCACGGTGCACAATATCACCCTCTCCGGTGACTGCAGTCCCTGCGAGTTTTCACGCGAGGGGAACGCCGCAATCACTTTTCCCAAGGGGAATTACACCCTCTCTTTCAGCGGACCGGTGCGCGAGAACCATCTCCTCGCCACGTTCGAAGTTCCCCGCACTGTCCATGTCCGCATCCCCCCCGTGTTCGATATCCGGAACCCCGCTCTCGGGATGATCACCCCCGGGGGAGTCCTGTCAGCCGGCGATGACGGAGGGGTCACCGTCACATGGAATGCCACAAGGACAGCGGAGGTCAGATTCTATGACAGGGGGAGGGAAGACCTGCTGTATCTGTTTGCCAATATCTGGATCATCATTGCGGTAGTCATGCTGCTTCCCTTCCTGCTGACCCGGAAGAAAAAAGAATAGGTACACATTCTTCCCTGTCAGGACTGCTGCGTACCCTCCGGGCCATCACGGTGGGAATCATAGAATTTTTTTGGAAAATATGGGTTATTTTTTGAGCTTGATGTCAATCCCGAACTTCTCTGCATTCCGGTCTGCAAGGGCCTGGATCTTGGCAATCTCTGCGTCGTTTCGTGTCGGCCTGAAAAGGTGGCGGAACCTGCGCTGCTCTTTCAGATATGCGTCCACCGGTTTCCTCACCACTTTTTTCACCCGGGTCACTTTCCCGTCCTCCATCTCGTAGTTGACCCAGAGCCCGGTCTCGATCGCGAGCTTGCCGATGGCCAGGGTCTTCTCCCCTTCAAAGCCCCACCCCGTGCAGCAGGGTGCATGCACCTGCAGGTAGCAGGGACCCTCCGTCTGAAGCGCCTTCTCCACCTTCTTCCGGAGGTCAGGGAGATATGCAACGGATGCCGTTGCGACATAGGGTGAGCCGTGGGCTGCAAGGATCATGGGGAGGTCTTTCTTGGGACGGCGGTTCCCCATGGAACATTTCCCTGCAGGGCTTGTCGTGGTGCTTGCATCGTAGGGTGTTGCTCCCGACCGCTGGATTCCCGTGTTCATGTACGCTTCGTTGTCGTAACAGATGTACACGAAATCATGGCCTCTTTCGAATGCCCCGGAGATACAGAGCATCCCTATATCAAATGTCGCACCGTCTCCACCGATAGCGATCACTTTCTCTTTGCGGCCCTGCTTCTTCAGGGAGGCCACTATCCCTGATGCCACGGCAGAGTTGTTCTCGAAGAGCGAATGGATCCACGGCACCTTCCAGGCGGTCTCAGGATAGGGCGTGGAGAAGACCTCCATGCATCCAGTCGAGGAGACAACGATGGTATCCTTGCCGGCAGCGTCGAGGATTGTCCGCGCTGCGAGTGCTGCGGCACAACCGCCGCAGGCACGGTGCCCGTACTCAAACAGGCCGCACGACTCTTCTGTCATTCCAGCACCTCACTGCGGAGACCATAGAAGAGATCTCCCTGGCCCGCTTCCGCCATGTCCACCACCGCCCGGATATCCTTCTTCCGCACGTCCCTTCCGCCCAGGGCAATGATGTAATCAAGGACCGGGATCTGTGTTCCATAGAGGGCGTCTTTAACCTCCAGGGCCACCGCCCCTTTCGCCCCAAGGGATATGTTCTTGTCAAGCACCGCCACCCTGCTCACTCCGGAGAGGGCTGATTTGACGGCTCTTTGGGGGAACGGGCGAAACGTGCGGAGTTTCAGGAGCCCGACCTTCTTTCCGTCGTTCCTCATCTCGTCAATGGCATCCTTGACAGTCCCGCAAATCGAGCCCATGGCCACGAGTGCACAGTCGGCATCGTCAAGGCGGTAGGCCTCCACCATGTCACCGTAATCCCTTCCGAACATCTCGCCAAACTCCCTGCCTGCCCTTGTGATCACCTTTTCCGCCTCTTTCTGGGCCTGGTCGACCTGGTACCGGAATTCCATGTAATAATCCGGCGAGGCAAAGAGGCCGATCGAGAGGGGGTTTTCGCTTTCCAGCCGCTGGACAGGGGAATACCGTGGCAGGTAGCTGTCCACCTGCTCCTGTGTGAGCGTGTCTACCGGCTCGTAGGTATGGGAGAGGATGAACCCGTCGAAACAGACGAACGCGGGCAGGAGGATGTGATTGTCTTCGGCCACCCTGTACGCCACGTAGTGGAGGTCTGTGGCCTCCTGGTTGTCCTCGGCATAGAACTGAAGCCATCCTGAATCGCGAAGCGATATGGAGTCCTGCTGGTCGTTCCATATCGAGAGAGGGGCACCCATAGCCCTGTTCACTATGGACATGACGACAGGTATGCGCATGCCTGCGCAGTTGAAGCACACCTCGAACATCAGGGCCAGACCCTGGGAAGTGGTGGCCGAATAGACCCTTGATCCCGCTGCACTTGCCCCAAGGCAGGCTGAGAGCGCTGAAAATTCGCTTTCCACGGTGATATACTCTGCATCAAGCTGGCAGTTGGCCACCATGTCCGCAAGTGCCTCCACGATGTGAGTCTGCGGGGTGATGGGGTATGCAGCGATCACCTCCGGCCGGCAGCATTTCACCGCGTGGGCCACGGCATGGGATCCTTCCATGAACTCCATCATCTTATTTCTCCTCCTTCTTCATCTCGATGGCTTCGCTCGGGCATTCCTCGGCGCAGAGGCCACACCCCTTGCAGTACTCGTAGTCCGGCACCGGAAAACCCTCCTCATTCTCCCCGATACATCCTTCCGGGCAGACCTGGCTGCACATGCCGCATTTCGTGCATTTTTCATGATTGAACTCGGGGCGAAACGTCCTCCATGTCCCGGTACGGTTCTCCTTCGCCTTTCCCGGCTTTGCCGAGCATCCAAGACCCAGCGCCATGGTTCAGGAGCCCCCCTTCACGTATTCGTATGCCTCACGGGCAGCGGCAATGTTCTTCTCCGCAAGTTCCCCGGAAAATCTCTGCCTGATTGCTCCTTCCAGTGCAGGGAGCGCTATCTCTCCGCTGGCTGCGGCAAAAGCACCCATCAGGGTCGTATTGGTAATAGGCACTCCCAGGTGCTTCAGCGCGAGGGAGGTTGCGTCGATGGTGATCACCTTTACCTTCGGAGGAACAGGATGTGTCAGCTTTTTTTCGGTATTCACAATTGCAATGCCACCTTCCTTCAGTCCATGGAAGACATTCACATCCCGGATCAGGGTGCTGTCCTGGACAATGATGTAATCGGGTTCGTATATCTGGCTCCTGAGCCGGACTTTTTTGTTATCGAACCGGACAAACGCCTGGACCGGTGCGCCCCGCCGTTCCACTCCAAAGGCAGGGAACGCCTGGGCGAAAACCCCGCCCGCGAACGCCGCAACGGCTATCAGCTCCGCAGCGGTCACCGATCCCTGTCCGCCACGACCATGAATACGCAGCTCGCGCAAAGAAATCACGGTATAATTTTACATGATTAATCATACTAAAATGTTGAGATTTTGGGCCGGGGATCCTGATGGAACGGGAGTGATCCAGGCATATTCACCCCTTGAAGAAACCCGGGATGTCCGGGAAACCTGTCAAAAGCGCACATCGAGGCCGAGGATATCGCGACTTCCCGTAAAAACCCTCCGGGCGATCAGGGCGAGGCCATCGGAAGCGCACCACTCGTTGTACACCGCAACCTCCCTTTGGAGCAGGTTTCCTACCTCCCCTGCGATGACGGGAGCCATTGTCCCGGCAAGCGCGACCTTCGCACCGGGGTTCAGGAGAAGCAGCGCGGCGCATTCCATTGCCGAGAAGAGTGCAAGTGCTGCGGTGCGGTCCTCCGGGGCCAGGGAGTGGTTGACCCCGGCATGGAGGAAGGCATCGTTTGCGGTCTTGAGACCCCGGTCCACGTTCCTTATGGCATCCACGTCAAGCGCTCCATGTTCTGTCCCGGGGGCAAAGATGCATGCATCCAGGGCCCCTGCAAGGCGGCCGTCCTTCACGAGGATGCTGACGGTATTGGAGCTCACGTCCGAGATCACCACATCGGGACCGAGATCCTCTGCCACACGGCAGGCAATACCCACTTTTTCCGGGCTGGCCTGGTGTGAGTAGGCCTTGAACCTGGGATCGGTGGGTGAACCCCTGTGGAGACCGGGGATAGCGACTGCAGGGATGCAACTCTCCGCGATCTGGTCAAAGACGCGGGTGCCGCCACCCGTGTGCTTCCCTGCGCCCTCCCTGCTGACCAGGCCCCGGTTTACGAGGGCGCGGACCGGCCTGATGGCAGAGAAGTTGTCCCCCATTGAGTACGTGAGGGCAATTCCCTCTATCGATTCCAGGGGCCCGAGCCGGGAGAGATCCTCAGTACAGAACAGGACTGCCTCCTCTCTCGGTATCTTGAAATGCCGGCCGTCCCCTGCAGAGAAGCGGAGAGCGGAGGTCCCGTGGTCGATGCCGACGTACATAGCACTACTCCTATACATAGCTGCCGCACACATATTAGTGTATGATGCGGTGCATGGTGACCGGGGGGGCGGGGTTCATTGGATCCCACCTTGTCGACGCCCTCGTCGCGAGGGGAGATGAGGTGGTCGTCGTCGATTCGCTCCGGACCGGATCAGAGGAGAACCTGGGAGACCACCTTTCCAAAAAAAGGGTACGCCTCATCCGGCAGGATCTCCTGGAGGATGGATGGCAGGAATCACTCACAGGTATCCGGAGAGTCTACCACCTCGCTGCCGACCCCGATGTCCGCCAGAGTGCGGTCTCCCCGGGCTCGCAGGTGCAGCAGAATCTCATTGCAACCTGGAGGGTGCTCGAGGCGATGCGGCACAGGGGGGTCCCGCAAATAGTGTTCACATCGACCTCGACGATCTACGGGGACGCTGCGATCATCCCGACACCGGAGGACTATGCGCCGCTTGAGCCCGTCTCCGTGTATGGTGCGACAAAACTGGCGTGCGAGGCCATCATCTCCTCGTATTGCCACAGTTACGCGATGCAGGCATGGATATACCGTTTTGCGAATATCATCGGAGAGCGGAGCAATCACGGAGTGATCTGGGACTTCATCCATAAACTGCGCGATGACCCGGGCACCCTGGAGATTCTCGGGGACGGGAGGCAGTCCAAGTCGTATCTCGAGGTTGGTGCCTGCGTGGATGCCATGCTGTTTGCCGCTGACCATTCCACTGACCGTGTCAACACCTTCAACGTGGGTTCAGAGGACTGGATCGATGTGCGGACCATCGCCGACCTGGTGGCAGGAGAAATGGGTCTTGGCGGCGTGAAGTATCATTTTACCGGCGGTGAACGCGGCTGGGTGGGGGATGTGCCGCGGATGCAGCTCTCAGTTCGGAAACTGCGCGATCTTGGATGGAATCCCGGGATCGATTCAAGAGAGAGCGTGAAAAAAGCCATCACGGCGATGCTGCATTGAGCAATGTACACGGAGAATCCGGAACCATGAAATACCTGCTGATTCTCGGAGACGGGATGGCGGACGAACCCATCGCCGAGCTCGGGGGCAAAACTCCCCTCGAGGCAGCACGCACCCCTCACATGGACCGCATCGCACGAGACGGGTGCTGCGGGCTCCTCTGCACAGTTCCCGAAGGATGTGAGGCCGGGTCGGATATTGCCAACCTCTCCATACTGGGATATGACCCAAAACGCTGCTATACAGGGAGAGGGCCCCTTGAGGCGGCGAGCATGGGGATCTCTCTTGATGCCTCAGACATGGCCTATCGCTGCAACCTCTCCACCGTCACCGACGGCGTCATGGCTGACTTCTCGGCAGGACATATCTCCAGTGCCGAGGGTGCAGCCCTCCTCGCTGATCTCGACCGGGAGATATCTCCCGCAAGGGTGTACCCGGGCGTGAGTTACCGGAATCTCCTGGTACTCCGGAATGCCGGGGGGGCTTCGACCGTCCCTCCCCATGACATCGTCGGCCGGGAGGTGGGGCCCTACCTCCCATCAGGTGACGATGCAGCGGCACTCGAAAAGTGCATGGAAATCTCACGGAGGGTCTTTGCCGACCATCCAGTAAACAGGGAACGCGTCTCCCGCGGCCTCTCACCCGCCACCCAGATCTGGCCCTGGAGCGGAGGCAGGACGCCTGCTCTCACCCCCTTTTTTGAGAAGTACGGGAAGAGGGGCGGCATCATCTCCGCTGTCGACCTCCTCAAGGGGATAGGGAGGTGCGCGGAAATGGAGGTCATCGAGGTCCCGGGTGCGACAGGGTACCTGGATACCGACTACCAGGCAAAAGCCCGCCATGCGCTGCAGGCGCTCGGGCACCTTGACTTTGTCTATGTCCATGTAGAGGCGCCTGACGAGGCCGGGCACCTGGGGAGCATCGGGGAGAAGGTGACCGCCATCGAGCGCCTGGACGGGATGATTGGTACCATCATGGATGAGTTTGCCGGGGTGATTGCGGTCCTGCCTGATCACCCCACACCCATACGGACGCGGACGCACAGCAGGGATCCGGTTCCTTTCGCAATTCTGGGAAAAGAAAAGGACTCCTGCCGCTGTTTCTCCGAGAAGGAGGCTGCCTCCGGCACGTGCGGGATGATGAAAGGGCACGAGTTCCTGGCCATGCTTTTTTGTGAATCCTGAATCTCCGCGCATTATCACCTGAAGCGAAGCGGTCCGGTGCGGCAAAGAGGAAAATTTGTATCCCTGAATCACCACCATTGGTGTGGTATGAAAGAGGCAAAGCTGTTCGAGGATCTCGAACGTGCGGCAGGCCCGCTCTCCCCCCTGCAGAAGATTCTCCTTGGAACGGACGGATCGGTGACGAGGATACTCGAACTGGCCACCGGCGCACCTGTGTCCATCAATACGCTCCTGCAGACCGTGGAGGCTGCGGACAGCGGGATCGCCGGAAGACTTGGCATTGCACCGGGCCAGGAGGTGAACCACCGCATCGTCGAACTCCGGAACACCCGGACCGGAGAGACCCTCATATATGCAGAATCGTACACGCCGCTCTCCCGCCTCTCCGCTGGTTTCCGTGACGATCTGATGAGGGCAGATATCCCCGTGGGGCGGATCCTGGAGAGGCACCGCCTGGAGACCAGGCGGGAGATCATGAAGATGTCCGCAGGTCCCCGCCCGACGTCCGTTGCGGAACGTTTCGGGCTTTCGGGAACTCCAAGGTTTCTCTCCCGCGAGTACTGCATCATCCACCAGGAACATCCCCTGATGCATATCGAGGAACTTTTCCCGGTCATCCGCTTCTCGGGAGACAGGCGGGTGGTCATCAATGCCCCTTCCCGTCTTCACTTCGGTCTCATCGATATGAACGGAGCACTCGGGAGAATTGACGGGGGGATAGGTCTCACACTCGATGAGCCCCGCATCCTCATTTCAGCCTGCAGGAGTGAGAGGTTCTCTGCGGAGGGCGGCGATGCCGATTCACGGGAACGGGTCCTCGCTGCTGCCAATGCTGTCGCACGCACGCTGCAGCTTCCTGGTGCTGCCTCGTTCACAATCCAGTCCCATTACCCGGGTCATGTCGGACTTGGCCGGGGGACCCAGCTTGCGATGGCGGCGGGATGTGCGCTCTGCCATCTCTATGGCCAGGAATGCCATGCACGAGACCTGGCATTCATGACCGGGAGGGGGGGCACCTCCGGGATAGGAACGGCATCCTTCGCGTCGGGGGGTTTCCTCGTCGATGGGGGTCATTCTTACGGGGAAGACCTGGACAAGACCGCCTTTCTGCCGTCATCAGCGGCCGCCGGAGTGCGGCCTCCCGCTGTCGTGCTGCGGCATGATTTCCCGAAAGCCTGGAAGGTCCTTGTCGTGATACCTGGTATTCCGCCCGGGGCGAGCGGGGTGGCCGAGAAAGACATCTTTTCCCGTTTCTGCCCGGTGCCACTCGAAGAGGTGCGCGAGCTCTGCCACCTGGTGCTGTGCAGGCTCCTCCCCGGGCTTGCAGAGGAAGACCTCGACCTCTTTGGAGATGCTGTGAACAGGATGCAGGACCTGGGCTTCAAGAAGATCGAGAACCGGCTCCAGCCCCCCCAGGCAGCCCGCCTCCTGCAGGCAATGCGTGATGCGGGTGCCAGCGGGGCAGGGCTCAGTTCCTTCGGACCCGTCATGTACGCTCTCGGGGACGGGAGCATGCAGGACGTGGAGAGCGCTGCGAGGGAACTGATACCCACCCTTGGCGGGGGCGGGGTTTTTCTCACGGGCGCCAGGAATACCGGGGCAGAAGTCACCGTATCATGAGGGAGGAATTATCCCGGGCAGAAGGATGATACACAGAGGGTTCAGGTGTGATTCTTCCATTGAGAAGGGGGGAACCTTTGCCGGATCCGGAGGCACTTTCATTAGAAATACCTGCTGAATATGGTACTATGAGCGGGCCAAAGACCCTCACCATAGGGATCACGGTGAACCTGGAACATTACGAGAACCTCCGCCTCGAAGTCAGCGGGGAGGTGCAGAGCAGGGAAGACGCCCGTGAACTGGCCCGCTTTCTGTATGACCTGCTTGGAACATACGGCCAGGACGATCCTGCCACCGGCGAACGGATAGAGAGTTTCCGCAGGAGGGTGCTTCCCCCCACCGGGGATTCAGCAGAGGTGCCGCATGCAGCAGGCCGGCAGGGAGTCCGCGCTCCTCCGGCAGCTGATGTGGAAGCTGCCGCGGAGGTCCCGGACCAGTCCCCGGAAGTTACGATCCCTTCCCCGGGCAGTCATGCCGGGGAAGAAGCCCGCTCCCCCGGAGGGGCAAAAGAAGGCGGGGCGGGTGGGGCGTTCTCCTGCGAAGACTGCGGTGCTCCCGTCAGTTCCGCCGAACAGAAGATGAGCATGCTCTTTGCCAGCAGGACTCTCTGTAGGAAATGCCTGAAGAAAGTATGAGGTATCTGATGAGACGAACAGGAGAGAACACAGAACGCGGGGGATTGCGGTGAAGAAGAACCTCCTGATGTGGGATGAGACCCTCTTCCGCGACCCTGAAGTCTTCGAGATCGATTATGTCCCCGAGCAGTTCAACTTCCGGGAGAGCCAGATGAGGGAACTGGCATTCCAGATCCGGCCCGGCCTGCGGGGAGGAAGGCCCCTCAATACCATCTGCCGGGGCCTGCCGGGGACGGGGAAGACCACCAGCGTAAAGAAGCTCTTTTCCGAGATCGAAGAGACCACAAAAAAACTGATCCCCATCCACGTCAACTGCCAGATTGACAATACCAAGTTCTCGATCTTCTCCCAGATCTACCGCCGTCTCTCGGGACACCTCCCGCCCGCGTCGGGCACGTCATTCAAGCAGGTTTTTGATGCCATCGCCAGGATCCTCGCGAAGGAGGAGCAGGTGCTGCTGGTGGCGCTCGACGATGCGAACTATCTCCTCTACGAGAACGAGATCAATAAAGTCCTCTATACCCTCCTCCGCTCCCACGAAGCCTACCCGGGAACACGCGTCGGCGTGATCGTGATCGTCAGTGACATGGACGTGGACATGGGCAGGGCTGTTGATGCACGGGTGTCATCGGTGTTCCGCCCGACCGAGATCTATTTCCCCCCCTACACCCTTGAGGAATCCCGGGCCATCATAAGCGAGAGGGTGATGCAGGGACTGTACCCCGGGTGCCTCCCGCAACCCATGTTCGACCTCGTCGTGGAGCAGACCCAGAAGAGCGGAGATCTCAGGGTGGGCGTCGACCTGCTGAAACGCGCCGCCCTGAACGCGGAAAAGAGGGCCAGCAGAGTGATCGAAAAAGAAGACATCTGCGGGGCCTACAGGGTATCGCGCTATCTCCACCTCTCCTATTCGGTCAGGAGTCTGAAAGACGAGGAGAAGATGCTTCTTCGGATCCTTGCAGCCCATGCAGGGAAGGGGGGAGGGATGAACGCAGGAGAGGTCTACAGGGCGGTGAAGGAAGAATCCCCACTTGGCTACACCAGGTTTTACGAGATGATCAAGAAATTCGATGCCATGCGCCTGGTGAACCTGGAATACCGCGAGGGGAAAGGCAGGACGAGGGTCATAAGCCTCCGCTACGAACCGGAAAAAATTCTTGAATATCTCTCCTGAAATTTTTATAAAATGATCATTTGATAACTCTTATCACTTCCAGAGCTATGTTCTATGGTAAAGGGGGTACTCCACGTGCTCAGTGTAAACGAACTTGCCCTTGAGATTTTTGAAAACCTGGCGGAATACGCCGAAGAATTCAACGCTGCATACCATGAACTCGATAACGGTGCCCGGATTATCGATTGCGGGGTAAGCACGCGAGGCGGCTATGCCGCAGGACGGGCCTTCACCGAGATATGCATGGGTGGGCTGGGAGAAGTCAATTTCAGGATGGCGAATATTCTGGATTTCCCCCTTCCTTTCATCGATGTCTTCACCGACTTCCCCTCCATCTCCTGCCTGGGTGCCCAGAAAGCAGGATGGACCATCAAGCACAACAACTATTTTGCGATGGGAAGCGGCCCTGCCAGGGCCCTCTCCCTCAAGCCCAAGCACACCTACGAGGTCATCGGGTACGAGGATGACTTCGATTCAGCGGTGATTGCGCTGGAGAGCGACCACCTCCCGAACGGCGGGGTCATGGAGAAGATCGCCGAAGAATGCCACGTGGATGCCGGGAATGTCTGTGCTGTGGTTGCCCCCACCGCATCCATCGTCGGTTCCATCCAGGTGGCCGGCAGGTGCGTGGAGACCGCGATCTACAAACTGAACGAGCTTCACTTCGATACCAGGAAGATCACAGCGGCTTTCGGGTGTGCACCGCTGCCGCCGGTGAGGGGCCCGAAGCTTGCCATGGGCGTCACGAACGATGCCACAATCTACCACGGCCGGATCATGCTCACCATGAAAGCCCCCGATATCAAGGATTACCTCGACAAGATACCCAGCAACAAGTCCAAAGGATATGGAAAGCCTTTCAACGATATCTTCAAGGAAGCAGGGTACGACTTCTACAAGATCGACACCTCTCTCTTCTCACCCGCAGAAGTGATCATCAACGAAACCTCCGAGGGTGTCGTGTATCACTGCGGTGCGGTCAACCCCGGTGTCACCCTCAAGTCCTTTGGACTCTCCTGAATCTTTTTATGCACATGCCGGAGGCATGTGTATTCGCACAACGCTTCCTGCCCCGGAACACCCCAACTCAATACTGCTTGCTGCATCCCAAATGCAGATGCCTCCGGCATCTGCATGCATGTGCATTCGCACAACGCTTCCTGCCCCGGCAAGAGTGTCCCCCATCCGGGTTGCTGCCTCCCAAATGCAGATGCCTCCGGCATCTGCATGCATGTACATTCGTACAACGCTTCCTGCCCCGGCAAGAGTGTCCCCCATCCGGGTTGCTGCATCCCAAATGCAGATGCCTCCGGCATCTGCATGCATGTGCATTCGCACAACGCTTCCTGCCCCGGAACACCCCAACTCAATACTGGTTGCTGCATCCCAAATGCAGATGCTTCTGGCATCTGCATGCATGTACATTCGCACAACGCTTCCTGCCCCGGCAAGAGTGTCCACCATCCGGGTTGCTGCATCCCAAATGCAGATGCTTCTGGCATCTGCATGCATGTGCATTCGCACAACGCTTCCTGCCCCGGCAAGAGTGTCCCCCATCCGGGTTGCTGCATCCCAAATGCAGATGCCTCCGGCATCTGCATGCATGTGCATCTATGACATGACGCAGAAGTGGGCTGCGGCAGGAGTTACGGGACGAATGCACATGGCTTTGCCATGTGCATCATGTGGTTTTTTCCCAGCAAAGGTCATACCGTTCCAGCGCTGGATTGGCAGGAGGGTGCATGCACCCACGCGACGCCTGGGACACTGAATACGTGAGGAGGGGGAGGCGGTGGGCAGGAGATACCCGGATGCTGCCGGCCTTTCCTTCGCACCAGAGGATTCTTGAGACAGGGTGCGGAGACGGGAAGACGTTGCGAGCCCTTGCAGCTGCCCGGCAGCATTCCGGTGGGGAGAGCGACGGAGGACCCGAGATCGTCGGTCTCGATTTTTCCCGTGCAGCCCTGCGTGTATGTTCACGGGAAATGGACCTTGGCACCAGGGTGTATCTCGTATGCGCCGATGCCGCCGCGATTCCATTCATTTCATCCGTATTCGATGCTGTCATTCTCGTGCATGTTCTCGGCCATGCCACCCGAAAGGCCAGGGTCCGGATATGCCGGGAAGTGGAGCGGGTCGTCCGGCCGGGAGGTCGCGTTTTTATAAGGGTCTTTTCAACCGGTGATTTCAGGGCAGGGAGAGGAGAAGAGATCGAGGAGATGACCTTCCTTCGGGGGGACGGGACTTTCACGCATTATTTCATGATGCAGGAGATATGCGATCTGTTCCCTGCATTCTCACCGGAATCGCAGGATCACGTCTCCTGGTCGCTCAGGGTGCGTGGGAAAAACCTTGTCAGGGACGAGATCCATGCAGTCCTCATCGCACCGGAATCCTGATTCCTCTGTCGTATACTCCTTTTCCCTGCAGCACAGCAGATTCTGGTCCAGTACTCTCCCGAAGGGAAGGCCGGAATGCGTGTTCCTGACCCGGATGGAACCGTATGGATGAGTTTAATACTCCCACCGTTGAATCTTTCAGGCTATTTGGGCCCGTGGTCTAGTCGGTTATGACGTCGCCCTTACACGGCGGAGGTCGCCGGTTCGAATCCGGCCGGGCCCATCTCATCTCCTTCCATTTTCACATGCGCGAGCTCTGCATTGTCCCAATCCCTCAAGACGGCCGGATATCTTCCCGTTTGATGAGTGAAAAGGCGGGGCAAGATGGTCGGAGGAAAACCCAACGGGACGTTGCAGGGTACGAGTCTGCTCGTTTTTTGCAAAAAGTTTATATGCTATGATCTGCGGCACCATCACTTTTTGGCAGGATAAATTATGCCTGATTATGCGTTCTCTGGGAAATCGGATTCATCATACTGCCTGAAACAATGAGAGACGCATTTTTTGGCTTGGACTTAAATACTTTTTAAAATGGATATTTTGACCGTTTGCCGGATATTCAGAGTCTTTTGGTTTTTTATATGCATAATGCTCCCGATTGGCGATTGCGTCGTAAAACGTCAGACGCGTGGCAAAAGAGGCCCTAAAAATTTACTTTAACCAATTGGCTTTATATACATGAAGATAAAATGAAATTTTTGGTGCACCGTTCAGCGGGCGACGCCTGCCTGAAAAAGCACTATACAATCAAGGTGGCATCAATATAGGCAGTACTCCAGGCTTTGAATGACGGGGCGCTTCTCGGTACACCAGAATGAGATATCACATTGTGATAAAAAATGTATCGGATCGCATCGGTCTGCCCGCACCGGTGCCATCCAATAAAAACCACTTATCAAGCCTTTCCCGTGAAAAAGTAGTCTTTTTGTTGCAATTATTGCATTCTGGACTTTTTATAGAGAGATTTCAAGAAAAAATGTATTTGAACCGGTGATATGATATCATGGTCTACCAGGTCATCTAGTCCTTCACGATCTCCCGCAGCGTGATGGTGGCCTCGAGTTCCCTCCCTGCGAGGGGGTGGTTCTGATCGACCGTTGTGGTCTCCGGGGTGATATTCCTGAATGAGTAGTATACTGCAGTACTATCGGGAAGCCGGTAGAGGAGGATAAAATCATCGATCCCCGGATAAGTCACCTGGGTAAATTCCCCATTCTTTTCAAGTTCCGTCATGATTTGGGTGAGCACTTCTGTGCTGATGACACCCACCATGCTCTCGTTCCGCCGCCCGTATCCCTGATCGGGTGGAATGATGACTGTCCTTGTCTGGCCAGGGTTCATCCCGACCACAGCCTGGTCGAAGCCCCTGATCATCCGTCCCGAACCGATCACAAATTCAAGAGGAGTCCCGTTCTCATTGCTGTCAATGACATGGCCACCGGGAAATGCCATGCGGTAGGTCACACGTACTGTATCACCAGGGACTGCTCCCTGCGGGGAACTGCAACCCGCGACCAGTATCGCAGTGAAGAGTATCAACCCCAGAGCCACCGCAATCCTGACCAGGGGGGAAGAAGTCCTCCTCGCATGATTCTTTCTCATACCATCCGGTTTGCACCTGCTCGCTCATAATTCCTGCGGGATTGTGGACGTTGCAAATCTTCGGAATCATCCCCTTTCCCGTGAAAACGGGATAGAAGGTACCTGAATCGAATTATATTTAACGTGCCAGACCTCACCATACTCATAACTCGCCATCGGGCGGTGATGGAGAACTCACATGGCTGAAAATGAATATCAGGTGGCCGATGTCGCCGGAAAGAAGGTCCAGTGGGACCCTGAACAGCTTCGAAAGATCAGGGAGCATCCCTGCTTCTCGGAGAAGGCCTGCCATGCGTTCGGCCGATGTCACGTGCCGGTGGCGCCCAAATGCAACATCCAGTGCAACTACTGTATCCGCGACTTTGACTGTGTGAACGAGAGCCGTCCCGGGGTGACCTCGAAAGTGCTCACGCCACAGGAGGCAGTGGAACTGGTGCGCGAGGCCATACAGAAATTTCCCTATATAAAAGTCATCGGGATTGCCGGTCCCGGGGAGCCCCTTGCAAACGAAGAGACTTTTGAAACACTCCGCCTCCTGAAAGAGGAATTTCCCAACGTCATCAAATGCCTGAGCACGAATGGCCTCCTCCTTCCGGAAAAAATCGACCTGCTGCATAAGTATGATGTAGGCAATGTTACCGTCACTCTCAACGCCATTGATCCCGAAATTGGTGCCAGAATTTACCAGTTCATCGACTACAAGGGGAAACGGTACGAAGGTGTTGAGGGTGCAAAAATACTCCTGGAGAACCAGCTCGAGGGTATCAGGATGGCAGTGGAGCGCAAGATGATCGTGAAGGTCAACACGGTCTACATCCCGGGCATCAACGAGGACCATATCCCTGCGATTGCCAAGAAAGTCGGGGAGATGGGCGTGTATAACTTCAATCTCATCCCTCTCATCGCCCAGTACCGGTTCTCCCATATCACGCCACCAACCCCCGAGATGAAAGTGAAAATGCAGGACGCATGCGCGAAGTACGTCCGCCAGATGAGGCACTGCCAGCGCTGCAGGGCCGACGCTGTCGGCCGGCTGGGCCAGGATGTGCAGTCCTGCCTCTATCATGAATGACCCGGCATTCTCCCTTCCCTTTTTCTGATATCTGAACGTTTCCGGTTTTCCTTGCTGCATCCCTTTTTATCTTCACCTGCCAAAAGACCAGTATGTCTGTTCCTGAAGAGATTCACCATGTGACCATCAGTGACGAATTCCGGCAATGCCGGAACTGCGGGTATGAACGCGGGTTTCACACCTCGCTCCTCCGGATCGCAGCAGGACGCCCGCACTTCCGCGTGGTCATGATCTGCCCCGAATGCGGGAGCAGATACGACGCCCGCTGGGTCATAGAAATATAGCATGTTCAGGATTGTCGCAGGCTGCATAGCCACCCGGACCTGTGGAGAAATGCCGGCTCTGTTTCTTACCTAAAAAATGTGAAAAGAGGGCTAATGGTTGCTTATCAGCCCGTCCATCGCGGTGATGAGTGGCAACAACGGCGCGGGAATCCCCGTGGTCTCGGTGGTGATCGTCCGGTTGCCGATGACAAGGGTATACGTGAAATAGTCTGCACCCTGCACCGGGGCCGGGTATCCCGAATTCAGGCTGGGGATGTCCGCGTCACGGATCAGCCCGGAAAGGATGTCCATATCACCCTGTGACAGGACGTAGGCACCGGACCCTTCCCTGGTGGAGTAGACTACCTGGCCGTCGCTGAATATCACAATGTGATCCATGACCCCTTCAATGCCCCCCGTTCTCGTATAATCAATTAATATTCCCGGTGGCTGGGGCTCCTCGACAACGGGTGTGGTGTCCTCACTGCACCCGGCCAGGACAAGGAGGAAGATGAGAATGATAAGTGCCGATAATCCATTGATGCACAAAATTTTTTTTCCATCTGCCGCCGGTCCACCGGACTGCAATGACTTCCTCATGTGGAAAACAGCCTCTCTGTGAATATTTACCCGGAAAAATATAGCCTTATCCCCCATCAGGACATATCCCGGGGCTGTGTGCCGGGAATCATGGCTGATTATTCTGTCATGCACGCATACCTGCGCGAAAAAATGGATGACACCAGTACTTCCGAAAAAATCATATGATGAAAATCACGAAGTGATTATCAACCGAAAAAGGTTCTCATCCCTGGCATACCTCCCTTGTGTCTCCCGGGTTCACAGGAAGAAGCCTGGGCATCAAAAGGGGTATTCAGGTGTTTTGGTGGCGGGGGGCTCACTTAAATTTGAAGAATATCCCCCTCCCCGCTTTTCTGGCCCTTCCTTCCCGGGCTTATATCCTCAATGGTCCTGATCAGCCCGTCCACCTTGGGATTCGAGAAAATCTCGCGGAATGCCACAAGTTCCCCGCCACCCATGATCATCACGCCCTTCTTTTTCATGGGAACGCCCTTTTCACTGACAGGATTGATCTCGATCGCGAGTGAAGGTGCCCTGCTTTTGGTGCCTGGCAGCTTGATGATGGAGACCCCCCTCACCGAAGTATTCTTTCTCTCCCAGTCTTCTCCAGTCTCGAGAAATGCCCGAAGGATTTCGCTCAGTTCCATAGGGAAGAAATCGGGAACTTAGTATATAAAACCCTGCGGTTTGCAGTGCGAAAGAGAGGGCTGTCATGGTCCCGTCAGGAATGACATATTTTCAGTTTTTCTCAATTTTTTCGGTATTTTCGGGGAAAAGAGAGCGCGTGGCACACGATGATACACTCCTGTTTTCATCTCACTTCCCCTCACCCTCCGGTCTCCTATCGTGCACCGTTCCTTCATCACTACCCTTTTTGGCTGATACAGCAGATAGCAATGGCACCCGGTTGTGTTCATGCCCACCATCACCCTCAGCCAGGACCAGCCTTTCGATCTCGGGCTCACCCTCTCCTGCGGACAGGTCTTCCGCTGGGAATACGAAGAAGGGATATGGAACGGGATCGTGGGGGAGTCCCCCATCCGCATCAGCCAGAAGGGCTGTGAACTCACCTTTGACGGTGCAGATCCCGACATGATTTGTGCCTATTTCCAGCTGGAGGAGGATCTCTCTTCCATCCTCTCGGCCATCGACAGGGATCCCCTCATCCATGGAGCGATTTCCCGGTGCCGCGGCCTCCGTGTCATCCGCCAGCCGGCATGGGAATGCCTGGCATCGTATATCATCGCCACCAACTCAAACATCCCCGCGATCAGGCGCCGAATATCCCTCCTGTGCCGCTGTTACGGCGATCCCGTCGCCACCCGTTCCGGGGAGGTCTTCACCTTTCCCTCACCCGATACGATTGCCGGTGCCGAACCCTGCAGGATAGCCGAATGCCGCCTGGGTTACAGGGCTCCCTACCTGAAAGAGACTGCTCGGGTACTCGCAAAAGACCCTGACTGGGAAACGCGTCTGCGGCACCTCCCTTACGAGAAAGCCCGGCGTGAACTTCTCAGCCTGAAGGGAGTGGGAAGGAAGGTTGCGGACTGCGTCCTGCTCTTTGCATTCGGCCATATGGAGGCGTTTCCCGTGGATGTATGGATACAGCGGATACTCCGGTCCTGTTATCCCGGCGGTGAAGCGCTGCGCACGTATGACCAGTGCAGTCATTTCGGGAGATCGTGCTATGGAATGTATGCCGGGTATGCACAGGAGTACCTCTTCTGTGACCGGGCTGCAATCACAGGGCTGAAAAAGGATCAGGTCCCCGTCTCCCAGCCCGAGAGGTAATCACGCTGGAGAGGGGTGAGTTCATCTATTTCGATTGAGAGCGACGAGAGTTTCTTCCTCGCAACGAGATCATCGATCTCCCGTGGGACTTCATATACCCCCGGCTGGAGGCTGCGCCCGTGGAGGACAATATGCCTGGCGCAGAGGGCCTGCAGCGCAAAACTCAAATCCATGACCTCGATAGGGTGCCCCATCCCCTTTGGGATTGCCAGGTTCACGAGGCGGCCTTCGGCAAGGACATGGATGTCTTTTCCACCCAGCCGGTAGGTATCGATACCGTCACGCCGGGTCACTGTACCTGCATTCTTTTCCAGCCATCCGAGATCGATTTCCACATTGAAATGACCGGCATTGGCCAGGACCACCCCGGATCGCATCAATCTGAAGTGTCTTTCGGTGATCACCGACGTATTGCCTGTCGTTGTAATGAAGATCTCCCCGGTCTTTGCGGCCATCTCCATGGGCATGACCATGAACCCGTCCATGTATGCTTCAAGCGCACGGCGGGGGTCCACCTCTGTGACGATGACCCGTGCCCCGAGCCCGTGCAGTTTCCGGGCAAGTCCCCTCCCGCAGAACCCGTACCCTGCCACCACAACGGCCTTGCCTGCAATCAGCATGTTGGTCGTGAGCATGATCGCAGAGAGTGCACTCTCCCCGGTGCCGTGGACATTGTCGAAGAACCGCTTCATCGGAGTGTCGTTCACTGCGATGACCGGGAAATTGAGCCTCCCCTCTCCCGCCATTGCCCTGAGCCGGTGTACTCCGGTCGTGGTCTCCTCGCATCCCCCGATCACGTCAGGGAGGAGATCGGTCCTCGCGGTGTGCAGGCGGTGGATGAGATCCATGCCGTCATCGATGGTCACCCGGGGCCGGGCATCCAGGACCCGGTCGATGGCTGCATAGTATTCCTCTGTCGTTGCGCCCCGCTTCGCATAGCAATGTACGCCGGGAACCCTTCCAAGGGCGGCGGCCACGTCGTCCTGGGTGCTTAGGGGATTGCAGCCGGTGATATACACGTCCGCGCCTCCCGCGGCCAGGGCTTCCACCAGGCACGCGGTCTTGGCCTCCACGTGGAGGGCCATCCCGATCCGCATTCCCCGAAAAGGCTGTTCGCTGACAAAATCCTCGCGAATGGAGGAGAGGACCGGCATGTACTGCCGGGCCCATGTCATTTTCTTCTCTCCTGTATCCATAGACTCTGATCCTGCCGGGTTCTCTCGTAAACCCCCGGCCTTTCTCCTATAAAATCCTCATGCAACCAAGATAAAACCCCTCGTGGTGCATGTGGCAACACTGATATTTTCGCCCGTCCCACCCATTCTCCATGACACTGACCCGTCGCATCATCCCCTGTCTTGACCTGAAGGACGGGAGGGTGGTGAAAGGAACCCATTTCCTGTCATTACGGGATGCAGGCGATCCCGTGGAACTGGCACAGCGGTACAATGAACAGGGTGCAGATGAGGTGGTATTCCTGGACATCACCGCCTCGAAAGAGCAGCGCGGGACCATCATCGAGGTGATACAGCGTGCAGCCGACCAGCTCTTCCTCCCGCTCACCGTGGGCGGTGGCATCCGTTCGGTGGAGGATATCCAGCAGATACTCAGGGCAGGTGCGGACAAGGTGAGCATCAATACGAGCGCTGTGCATGATCCCACCCTTCTCAGCCGCGGTGCCGGGAAGTTCGGGACCCAGTGTATCGTCCTTGCGGAAGACGTGCGGAGGAATTTCTCGGAGAACCCCGATGCAACTCCTGTCCCGCTTCCTGACGGGAGGACCTGCTGGTACGAGGTGGTGATCTACGGCGGGAGCAAGCCAACCGGGATCGATGCGATCCGCTGGGCCATGGAGGCAGAGGAGAAGGGCGCAGGTGAAATTCTCCTCACCAGCATGGAGACTGACGGGACAAAGAACGGGTTTGACATCCCCGTCACCAGAGCCATCTCTGACGCGGTGGGCATCCCTGTCATAGCAAGCGGGGGAGTCGGCACACTCGAGCACTTTTATGAGGGCTTTGTGTATGGAAAAGCCGACGCATGCCTTGCGGCAAGCGTCTTTCATTACGGGGAGATGACCGTCCGGCAGGTCAAGGAGTACCTGGCCGGGAAGGGTATCCCGGTACGGCTCTGAGGTCGATCTCGACGGCGGCGACAGGGTGTTCGAGTTCGAATGCGTTCAGCACTGCGGGATGTATCTCCCCGAAGTGCCCTGCCACCCTTCCCCCTGCGACCAGGTTCCCCCTCCTTCCAGGGATATACGCAGGGTCCTCTGATTCTGCAGTTGTATAGGATATCGACATCTCGCGACAGATGGCGTCGGCCACCGCATAGGCCTCGGAGAAATCTGCTGAGGGGTGCAGGGAGACGAATGCCGCTTTCTGGTAAGTTGCCAGATCCTCCACAACATCCCCTACTGCAAAGAGCCGCTGGGGAAGCTCACGGTGCCGGTTGAACTGGAGGGTCTCCATGAGGAGCGGCAGGATCCCGGTCCGCACCATGGTATTCTCCTCGCTGATCGGGTGAAGAACGTGAAGTGCCCCGGGAATTTCCGGGCGCTGCATCTTCCCGTACATCACTCTCCCGCTGGTAAGGGTGAACGGGATGACTTCCTGGTACCCGAGGCCGGAACCGAGAGAGCGGATGGCGGATGCGATGGTGATCACAGGATGGGCGCTGCCGATCGTGAAGGTTGGGGGCAGTTCGGCATTGAAGTGCTCGTATCCATAGGCAATTGCGGCATCCTCGAAGATATCCCAGTCGTGCATGATATCTGCCCTGTAACAGGGAACAGTCACCCTTACCTTGTCGCCGCTTGCGGGTTCGGCCGAGAACCGCATTTTCTCCAGCGCGAGCGAGAGGCTTTCGGGTGTGAAATCGACACCGAGCAGGGCGCTGCACTCGCGGGTGCTTACCAGCCGCGTGGTGGGATCCAGGGTCGGGATGTGGGATCCGGCCACTTCCACGCTCTCGATTCTGCCCCCGGCGTCAGCGAGAGCCGTGCAGATGATGTTCACCGCGGTCATGACTGCCCGTTCGTCGGTGCCGGTCGTATCCAGGAGCAGGTTTTTCGAATCGCCTGTCACGCGGGTGAGCTCCCCGTTGATGATCGGTGGGAATGAAAGGACATTGTTACAGGCATCCACGATGAGGGGGAACTTCGGGAAGTCCCGGACGATGCCTGCATATGCCCTCCCCTTGGGGTGCTCGTCAAGGATCTCCTCCATCGTCATCTCCCGGTCATAATCCAGCGGCACGAAGGTTCTTTTCCTGTCCTCTGCGATATACCGGAATGGGGGGGTGACGCGATCCAGGTCATGAATCCCTATTGCCACCTTGCTCCGGCCGCGTCCCAGGGCCCAGTGAAGAGCCTCCTGCAGGCCCATGAGCGACAGGATCGCCTCCTCGTCAAGGGAGATCCCGCGGATGACAGCGGTGCCAAGATACGGGCGTATCGAGGCCAGGCCGGGGTCGACCGAGAATCTGATCCCGGACGGTGTGACCCTGTATGAGGGAAGCCCTGTTTCTATGCCGAGGAAACCCCTCATGGCCCTTGCGACGCCTTCCACCGAGAAGAGGTCGGGACGGGAGGGGAAGAACTCGACATCAGCGTGATCTTCCTCGATACGTTCGATGTCGGACCCGAACATGGGGAGGCGGGAGAGGATTGTCTCCCTGTCGGATCCGACCAGCCTCTCCAGGTAACGGTAATAGAGAGTGATGACTGCCATCTCACACCCCTCCCCTGATCGTATGATCCTGCCGCCAGGAAGGGGTCTCCCGGACAAGATCAATATCTGTCCTGTACAGCTGGCGCAGGTCTTTCAGTCCAAGCCTGAGCATTGCGACGCGGCTCACGCCAAGGCCCCATGCAAGCACGGGATGCTCGACCCCCCACGGGGCTCTCACCTCTTCCCGGAAGATGCCGGCGCCCCCCATCTCGACCCAGCCGAGCCCGTCGACGTAGACCTCAGGTTCCACGGAAGGCTCGGTATAAGGGAAGTACCCGGGCCTGAACCTGACTCCCTCGAACCCCATCCGTCCATAAAATTCCTTGAGGAAACCGAGGAGATGCCGGAAGGTGACACCACTGTCCATGACGATCCCCTCCAGCTGCTCGAATTCCGCCAGGTGGGTGGAATCGACAGACTCCCTGCGGTATACCCTGCCGATACAGAAGACCTTCACAGGAGGTTCCGGGTGTGAGACAAGGTGCTGGATGGAGAGGCTTGTCGTGTGGGTGCGCAGCACGCACTGTTCCGCTTTCTCGACGCTCCACTTCCCCCCCCATCCTGTCGATGAGGTTGTTCCTCCATGGAGGTGCATGTCCCTGACCCTCTCGAATCCCGGGGGAACCGGCACGCTCTCCTTCAGAAAGAAGGTGTCTGCCATCTCCCTTGCGGGGTGGTCCTGCGGCTGGAAGAGCGCATCGAAGTTCCAGAACGAGCTCTGCGCCAGTCCACCGTATATCTCGGCAAATCCCATCTCGAGGAGGATCTGGCGCATTTCATCGAGTATCTTCTGGTACGGGTGGACCTTGCCGGGATAGATCTTTTTCGGCAGGGTTTCAAGGCTGTATTTCCGGAAATGCACATCTTTCCAGGCCCCGGAAATGATCTGATCACGGGTGAGGGTCCCCACCTCGACCGCCATCTCGAGACCTTTCCCGGCCAGGGCCTCGCCTTCCGGCGTCAGGGTGATGGAGTATCCTGTCTCCTGGTGCTCGGTGAGAAGGCCCCGCTTCAGGAGGAGGGCAACGCCGGGGCCGCCCGCTGAGGGGTCTCTCAATGCCAGCTCGTCTTGCCCTGGTGCGTCCCGGCCTGTCTTCTCCACAATCCCGTCCCTGACCGTGATCCAGCCCTTCTTCCGCATCTGGCCTATCCCGATACGGGAGAGCGGATGTTTCGTCAGTTCCTCCATGGGGATCCGGTCCCCGAAACTCCGGAGGAGCTGGCGTTCTGGGAGACCCTCGCGTGCATACAGGGCACCCTCGTCCGTCAGGGAATAGG
Source organism: uncultured Methanolinea sp. (assembly GCA_964452625.1). Taxonomy (GTDB): domain Archaea; phylum Halobacteriota; class Methanomicrobia; order Methanomicrobiales; family Methanospirillaceae; genus Methanolinea_A. Next base: position 34,349 of record CAYVMJ010000010.1, on the reverse strand, counting down.
AGGCATCCACCTGCTTTTCCACCCTGCAAAGCCTACGTCCCTCAAGGAGCATGGCAAACTGTATCACCGATTCTCCTGATGTCTCCATAAGGGCTGCAAGGGTTGCAGGATCGGCTCTCTTCAGCGGTTCAAGGACTTTCAGCAGTCTTTTTTCATTCAGGGAAAGATCCATCTCACTCAACCTTCACCAGGTGTTCCGAAGCCTCCATCCTCTCGCGGAAATCACGGATAAAGGCCAGCACACGTTCTGCGGTCTCTTTCTTGCACTGCCCGCACATCATCTCCCCCGCGAGGCAGCGCCTGCGGATATCCGCAAGTTCTGCGTCGTCTTCAACCATGTGGAAGAGGTTGAGCAGGAAGAGCGGGCACCTGTCGGGCTCTCCCCCCTGCTCTTTCTGTTCGGCCAGCGTGGGCCTTCCCCCTGTGAGCGCTGCCATCACCTTCTTTCTGACCACGTCTTCAGGCTCCGAGAACGTGATGGTGCTCTCCGGGATGCTGCTTGACATCTTGCCTCCCTGGAGCCCGGGGATGAAGCGGTGATAAGTGGAGGAGGGAGTGAAGAACCCGCATCCCCCTTGCGCTATTTCGATCTGCCGCACCTGCGTGCTCACATCGGCGCAGATGCCTCCCTGAATGTCCACGTGACCCTCGTATTTTCTGGAGCCCGGGTATCTCCGGTGCACGTCCTCGAGTGCCTCTGCCGGGGCGTTCTTTGACCGGACGCTGATGTACCCGTCCCTCTCCTCCACCGTGAACATCCTCATCTTGTGGGCTATACCGCGTGTGAGCCTGATATGCGGGTCCTGATCGATACCCACCGGGACGACGGTGGGAGCAGGATGGCTGTCAATCTGGGGATAGAGGATATCGGCCACCTGGGTAATCACGCTCTCTGCATGGGCAAGTGCGGTTTCATCCGAAAACCCGTAAATTGCCTGGAGTTCCGAGAAGTTCACCTTTGTCGCTGCCTCGAAGGCCAGGTCAAGCAGGCGCTTGTTCCTGCTCTGGAAGTACGTGTGACCCCTGTATCCAAGGGCGTAGAGGCATTGGAGGTATTCCTTCCCGTACCTGTCGCATTTCGACCAGGGGATGTCCCTGACCCCGTGGGCTTCCCGATCAGCGACTGTAATGTATCCGGTACCTCCCTGCTCGACGTGCCACACCACCTCTTTCATCACCATCAGGTGCCCGAGGTGGGGATGTCCCGAGGGCATGAACCCGGTCAGGATATGGAACGGCCGCTTATCCCGGATCGCCTCCGCGATATGGCCGTAATCGCGGTGGCCCACCACCACTCCCCTCGTAATGAAAGAGGGGACACGGGGGAGGATGCCCTCGATGCTGCTGATGGGATCGATCCCGAACATTGAGAAGAGTTTCTCTATATCATCGGACGGCTGGCTGGACCAGGGATTGATAGGTGCCTGCATGCTCTCCCTACTTACAGTTTGATACGTGCAAATTCCACGTACTGGATCTCTTCATTATGTTCACACCCGAACAACATCTTCTTTTTCACGCTGTGGGCAAGGCGTACCGATCTCGACACGGCACTCATGGGGAGCGCCGCACCTTCGGGGAGCGCCTGGACCAGCATCTCGGAATGGACCTTTTTCCCGGTATACACACGGAAATGGTGGCCGAATTTATACCCTGTCCTGGGGACAAAACCCCGTTTCCGGAGATCCTCGTAGACACTAACCTTCTCGGGAAACTCGATATCGGATTCCCTGGCCATCTCGTAATAGCGCCCGGGATCGATTCTCTCCCCGCCCCGGAAGAGCGTGAGCCTCCCTGATCGCATCAGGCTGAGGATCTCCAGGGGTGCAAGCACCATGCGGTGAGGATCGAGCTGCATCCCGTAGGTTCCCTGACCGGCAGCAGAAGGTGCATCGCTGTGGACAATCGCATATCTCCCCACCAGTTCCCCTGCAAGGGGAGCCGCCTTCTCATCAATTTCTGTGTGCGGCAGGGGCTGCATCTTGACCTCGTAATAGGTGAGCTCGTTTTCGTCATCGACGACGGCAAGGACATGCTGCTTCCGGAGGTTGTGCGAGGCGGACACTTCCTGGATCAGCCCTGAGAAGGCGATCAGGTCCCGCTCGGAGATCACCCGGACCATGTACTGGGACTGGCCTGTCCCCGGTCTCTGCCCCCTGCGGAAGACCCTGAAGTCATGCGGCCCGGTCTGGATGACATACCCCCGCTCCCTGATGTCGCGATACACCAGAAAACTCCGCATAAAATTGGTTTTTTCTGCGCACTGCGCCATCAGCTGGTCAAAAGAATACCCGGGGATCTCCAGGCGGCCCCTGTGGACAAGGTAGAGTGCCTCTTCAGGAGCCAGGCGGAGCCCCTCCTTCTCTGGCCTGCCGTACCCGCTCTGGTCATAGAGTGCCCTTCCCTCCTGTCCGAGCCTGACACAGGTGCCGTCGAATATCCCTTTCACTTCATAGTAATGTGCATGGTTCGCTCATAATATCATGTGGCATCGCAATAACGCCAGGGTATGCCATATGGAACAGGCAGATGAACATTTCATGAGAAAGATCACTCTTATAGGATACCGTTCATTACGCCCTGAATGGTAATAGTATGAGGATATAGGGCCCTTTTTGAATATAAACGATAATTCATCCGGCGCGAGGGGGAACGCGGCCATCCCGTAATGCAATACATAGGTAATACCATCGTAGTACTTTTTCCGGAAAATACGGCTGTAAAGGGAAGGACTTATACCATGCGGGCAGGAAACCTCTCCTTTCATATATCCGGAAGAGGGCCCTTCTGAAATTCACCGGGTGGCCTCTGCCGGGATTTTCTGGTGATGCCGGGATGATGGTCAATTGCGCGGGTTTTCTCAACAGGTCGCGGGTGAACGGCCCGGGAGAGCGGGCCGTTCTCTGGGTCCAGGGATGCCCTCTCCGGTGCCCGGGATGTTTCAACCGGCCGCTCTGGTCGTTTCGAAAGAACACGCTTTTGGGGGTTGACGAGCTAGCGGACAGGATCCTCTCGCTCCACAGGCTCGACGGGGTTACGTTTTCAGGGGGGGAGCCCTTCTGCCAGGCACCCGCTCTTGCCGCACTGGGCGGCATTGTCCGGGACTGCGGCCTTTCAGTGGTCACCTTCAGCGGGTATCGCACGGAGACGCTGCGTGGGAGCCGCAGGAGATCATGGATCGCGCTCCTTGGTGAGACCGATCTTCTGATCGCAGGACCGTTTGTCCGTACCTCTGCCTCATGCACTCCGGTCTGTGGCTCGTCAAACCAGGAAGCCGTGTACCTCTCGGGGAGAATCCCTCCCGGATCCTGGCAGTGTGAGACCGGGAGAAGCGTGGAGTTTACCATAGGCCCCGCGGGGGAGATCACCACTACCGGCTTTCCGGATACACCCTCTTTGTGCACCGGGCAGGAGGTCTCTTAAGACATGTCTCATTTCAGCCGGGTCAAGACTGCCTTCAGGGACAGGGACCTCCTCTGCATGTGCCTTCGTGAGATGGGATATACCGTCCAGGAGGGAGGGACGATACGCGGGTACCATGGGCTGCATCATGTTGACCTGGCAGTCACCGGCAAAAACGGGTACGGGGTGGGGTTTGTCCAAAACTCCGACGGGTGTTATGACCTCATGGCGGATTCATGGGCGCTGAAAGGCTCTGACAGGAAAATCCTGGACTCGCTTCGCCGGGACTATCCCCGTATCCAGAGGGACTATGCAAAGAGAGTAGTGCGTGAGCAGACCGCCAGGGAAGGATATACCATGATCGAAGAGGTGGAGCAGGATGACGGATCGGTGCGCATGGTCGTCCGGAGGTGGGCATGAGCAGTGAGGCGAGGGAACAGGAGATTCCCGCCCAGATAGACCTCTGCCTGCGGGCCCGCATCACGCTGCTCATCCTCCACACCGCGGAGGAAGAGAGGGCTGTCAGGATACTGCAGGAGGTCTGCGGAAGGTTCCACCCTCCCCGCCCGTTCCTCTCCTGGGATCTCGTGGAGGGCTTCGGCGGCGATGGCGCTCCCGCTTCACGCGGACCAGGTGCAAAAGATCCCATTCTTGCCCTGGATGAGATGGAGAAGACGGACGATACTGCAGTCATCGCGCTCAAGGATTTCCACGAGTTCTGGGGAAACCCGGCCGTGAAGCGGAAACTGCGGAGCCTCTCGCAGAAATTCCGTTTCTCCCGGAGGACAATGGTCGTCCTCACGCCGGCCCTCAAAGTGCCCGAGGAGATAAGGGACAACGCCGTGGTGCTCCATGTGCCTCCCCCATCAGCGCGGGAGCTGGAGCAGGAACTCGACCGTCTCCTGAAAGGGAGCGGGGTTCCCGATTCACTGACCCCGCTGGGCCGCGAGAAACTCATCCAGGCAGCGCTCGGCATGTCCCTCAACCAAGCCTGCAGGTCGTTTTCAAAGGCAATCGTGCGGCACGGGTGCCTGGACGACAGGGACATCGACGCGGTTGTGGCAGAGAAGAAGGATATCCTCTCCCAGAGCGAGGCTCTGGAATTCTACAGTGCGATCGAGACCCTGGAGAATGTCGGCGGACTCCCGGCACTCAAGGAATGGCTCCATCTGCGGGAGAGGGCCTTTTCGCGGGAAGCAAGAGACTATGGCCTTCCCTCTCCCAAGGGTATCGCCCTGATAGGTATTCCGGGGACGGGAAAAAGCCTGACTGCAAAGATGATTGCCGGGATGTGGAGGCTCCCGCTTCTCAGGCTGGACGTGGGAGCTCTTTTTGGTAGTTTCGTGGGGGAGTCGGAGGAGCGGACCCGCCGGGCTCTCGCTCTCGCGGAGACCATATCCCCATGCATTCTCTGGATCGACGAGATGGAAAAGGCATTTTCGTTCGGAAACGGGGATTCGGGGACCAGCCAGAGGGTATTTGCACATATCCTCACCTGGATGCAGGACAAGACGTCCCCTTGCTTCGTGGTGGCGACTGCAAACGATGTTTCAGCCCTTCCCCCCGAACTCCTGCGCAAGGGGCGCTTTGACGAAGTCTTCTTCCTGGATCTTCCCTCTTATACGGAAAGGAAGGAGATCTTTTCGGTCCACCTGCGGAGGCGCGGGCTCATCCCTGATGACTTTGATCTGGACACACTCTCAAAGGCCTCTGACGGGTACGTGGGTGCGGAGATCGAGCAGACGGTCATCGACGCCATGTACCTGGCTTTCAACCAGGAGATGCGGCAGATCACGACCGCCGATGTGATCTCCGCTCTCAGAACACAGGTGCCTCTCTCTATCTCGCAGAAGGAGGTGATCGGGGATTTGAGGGCCTGGCTGACCGAGGGCAGGGCCCTCTCAGCCTCTTCGTCTCCCGTTCGCCCGGAAACGACGGGGCAATCCGTGTACCTGGAACCGGTCCTCCTCCCCGGCGAACGGTGATTGGTCCATGCCCCCCACGGACCCCCAGTACTTGCGGATCTCGTGCCGGACGCCGCTGTTGGGAAGATACCTCCGTGCATCGTCACTCAAACGCGTGGAACAGGCAGCCCGTGGGGGCGATGCAGGTGCCATCCGTACTCTCTGTCTTATCCTCTCCCAATCCCCCGATGCCGATTTGAAGGATGCCGCCAGGTCAGCTCTCTCCTCTCTTTCAGATCCTTCAGCAGTCGAAGCCTTCTGCGACTGCATGATGGAGTCTGCAGATCCCGGGCTCCTTAGTATCGCGGGGGCCTGTTCCTATCTCCCGGCATGCAATGAAAAAAGAGCGCTTTTTTACTTCCTTTCAGGGCAGACTCGTGTGTGGCAGGAACTTGATCCCCTGGAGGGCCATCCTCTCCTGGTGAGAGCGATTCTCTCTGCCACCCCTGGTGTGCGATCCAGAGTGTTCGAGAAGGCAAGGGAGATGGGTATGGCCAGCATCTTCCGGGCACTTGATCTGCATGCTGATGAAGTGGCGTGGTCGCCACAGGAGTGGAGATCCCGGTTCCTCCTGTATATCCGCGATGGGCAATGGGATGCACTTTTCCGGCTCATCTTCCTCTCTCCGCTCCCCGTTGCCGTAGAGGCCGTCCATGCACTCGCAAGCTCCGGCTGGAGGCCCGGGCGGGAAGATCTTGCACTCTGGAGAGAGCTCCTCGCCAGTGTGCCTGACCGGTGGGAATACCCTGATCCTCCCCATAGTCACGACGGAGTGCTCGCAGGCCCGGGGGGAATCGTAGCGCATGCCGCCATCTCGCCAGACGGGCATTACCTGGCTGCCTCAAGTGACGACGGCACCCTGTGCCAGTGGTCCCTCCCGGGCGGGGAAATCCTCACTTCCGGCAAGCCCGGGGGAGGTGAAGGCACGGTGCTCGCATTTTCCCCTGACGGGACCGCACTTGTCACCGGGGATACAAGAGGGACCATACGGGTTGTCGCCCCCGCGAGCGGCACCTGCATCAGGGTTCTCGAGGCCCATCGCGGACCAGTCACAGCTCTTGTGTTTTCACGCGAAGGGGACCTGCTGTTGTCTGGCGGGGCTGACGGCACTGTCTGCTCAAGGGACTGGCCGGGATGTGAAGGGATCTCCTGCCTGTATTCCCATGCGTCTGAAGTGACGTCTCTCGCCTTACATGGAGAAAAAGTTGCGAGCGGGGGAAAAGACGGATCGATACGACTCCTTGACAGGAGAAGGGGGATCTGCCGGGACCTTGCGGGCGGCGGCACCGCAATACGCCACCTCATCTTCTCACCGGGTGGAACCCACCTTGCAGGGGTTGACAGGAAGGGTTCGATCCGGATGTGGGACTGCACAGACGGCTCTCTCTCCCGGGTCCTGCCACCCAGGGGAACCAGGCTGATCGCATGGGATGCCACTCCTGACGGTCGTTTCGGTGTCCTGGCCTCCCGGGACCATGAGGCCATTGTGTATTCATTCCCGGGAGGCGAGGAGAGTTTCAGCGTGGATGTCCCGGGAAAGGGGATCTCCTGCCTTGCCATCGACCCTGCGGGGACGCGCCTTCTGGCCGGATGCCGCGATGGGTACCTCCATGCATGGCCGATCCCCGGCAAAAGGAAGGAATCCATGGTCAAGGGCCATCCGGACTGGATACGGCTCCTCGCCATTAACCAGTCCGGCACGGGGGTGGTGAGCGCCGGGCGGGATGGATCTGTCCGGTTGCGCGCACTTCCCGGGGAGGCGCTCCTCGCTACGATGCAGGGTCCCGGGAACTGCATCCACTGCCTTGCCACCACACCTGACGGCGGGGTGATCGCATGCGGGACAGATGGAGGGATTCTCCGGGCATGGAAGACCCAAACCAGGGAGGAAGTCCACAGTCTCAATCTTTTTACACGCCGTGCGGTGTGCCTTGCCCTCCACCCCTCAGGGACACTGGCTGCATGCGGTGATCCGCAGGGCAGAATATCGCTCTGGGACCTCTCACGTCGATCGCTCTGTGGAACCCTGGAGGGGCACGAGGGTGGGGTCCATGCCCTCGCCATGAGCCGGGATGGTTCCCTTCTCGCAAGCGGGGGGTGGGATGGGTCGATCCGGCTCTGGTCGGTTCCCCGGGGCGAACCTGTGGCGACACTCCCCGGGCATGCAAGCCCCGTCACATCGCTCGCATTCACCCCGGACGGAGAGTTCATTGCTAGCGGGTCGCACGATCGATCCGCCATGCTCTGGGACCTTGGTGCCATGGATGTGCATGCCAGGCTTGCAGGTCATGCCCACGTGGTCTCATGCCTCGGTTTCTCAGGCGACGGGGGCATCCTTGCAACAGGGAGCTGGGACAGCACCATCAGGCTGTGGCACGCACCATCAGGAAAACCCGGGGGCGTGCTCACGGGTCATTCCGGGAGAATACAGAATCTTGCAGTGCACCCGGACGGCAGCCTCCTGGTAAGCGCGGCAGAAGGGGGCATTATCGGACTGTGGAGCCTCCCTGGCGGGGATCTCATCCGTACCCGCGAAGATCGGGCAGACGCCTGCAACGGCATAGCCATCATCCCTTCAGGGAACATGGTGGCAACCGCAGGCCTGGATGGAACCCTGAAACTGTCAGGCCTCCCCTGGACCCGGCCCCTCAGCCGCACATATCCGGGTGACGTCGAATACATCCAGTCCTGTATAATCCCTGACCTCCCCCATTCTGCAGCGGTGCAGTGGAAATTCCTGGAACGGCTGCTGGCAGGGAAGTTCCGTCATATGGTCGGATACGGGGGGACTGGTGCACCTGCGGGTCCTTATGATATCGAGATCGTTGAGAACAACAGTCCAGTATCCGAGCCATTCCAGGAAAGGAGATCGTATGCCTTTTAGGATAGCTGTCGACTTCGGCACATCGAACACCGTGCTGGCCTGCTGGGATGAAGATCGGGAGGAGGCCGGAGCGGTGGGAATCCCCGGCTGGTCCCGGCCCTGCAACGGGAATGAGGGGTGCACCCCGGTGATCCCGTCGCTGATCCATTACGGAGAAGACGGAACACGGTGGATCGGGCAGCAGGTATACGAGATGGGGGTGCTCGATTCCCCTGGCACGGTCCGCTGGATGAAACACTACATCTCAAATCGCAGCCCCGTCCGTGTGCAGGTTCCGGGAGGCCCTATTGAGTACCGGGAAGCCGGGGCTGATTTCCTCCTGGCCATTCTCTCGTCTCTCCTCCGGGAAAAAGGCGGCAATGGAGCAGAGGCTGTCTTCACCGTGCCAGTGGAGGCATTTGAGCATTACCAGGACTGGGTCATCTCCCTTTCGGGCACCGCAGGGATCGATGCGGTGCGTGTCGTGGATGAAGCGACCGCGGCCGCGCTTGCATCGGGGCTTGCCCTCCGGCCGGGAGAGGTTTTCATGCTCTTCGACATGGGGGGTGGCACACTCGATGTGTCTGTCGTGCGCCTCGATGGCGGCGACGGTAATGGAGGACGCCGCTGCCGTGTGCTCGGCAAAGCGGGAGAGGACATGGGCGGAATGCGGATGGACCAGTGGATATTCGAGGACGTGCAGAAACGGAGTGCACAGCCACAGAACACCCCCGCCGGAAAGCGGCTCTCCCGCCCCCTCCTCTCAGCCTGCGAGAGGGCAAAGGAGATACTCTCTGCTGTAAAAGAGACAGAGATTACCGTGCGGTCCGGGGTAAACGGCGATCTGCGGTTTTCCACTCCATTCACCAGGGACGATTTCGAACGTATCCTCGACGAGAGGGAGTTCTTCCCGCGCCTGAACGCCACCCTCCAGCGGGCGCTCCAGGGCGCTTACGCGAGGGGTTTTACTGAGGGGAGTCTTGCGGGGGTGATCATGGTAGGCGGGTGCAGCCAGATACCCTGTATCAGGCAGGCGCTTATACACCGGTTCGGGAAGGACAGGGTATGGCATGATCATCCCCTGGATACGGTGGCCAGGGGTGCAGCGGCATTTTCTGCCGGAATAGACCTCGAGGATCATGTCCAGCACGATTACGCCCTCCGCTTCTGGAACTCGCGGACACTGGGACACGAATACCGCACTCTCGTGCGGCGGGGCGCTCCTTATCCCAGCCGTCAGCCGGTTGCCCGTTTCCTCATCCGCGCCACGTATGACGGACAGGCGCAGATGGGGATCCCCATCTTCGAGATGGGAAAACCCGGAACCGCGGACAGGGCTGCGCTCCGCGAGCTTGTCAGTGACCCGGGAGGAGGTGTGCGGTTCGTCGATCTCCCCGGAGAGGGACAGGACCGGACGCATCTCTTCTGGATGAACGAGCATGCGCCGGTCTTCATCCCCGCCAGCCCCCCCGCCATGAGGGACGAGTCACGGTTCGAAGTCTCCTTCTCTCTCGACGGAAACAAGAGACTCCTGATCTCAGCCCTCGATATGAGAAGCGGCCAGGTGGTCATGAAGGATCAGCCGGTGGTGCGGCTGGTATAGGAGGTAAATCCATGGATATGCAGGAACTGGAGATTGTGATTGACCGGGATGGACAGGTGTCCATATCCGTGAGAGGCGCGAAGGGGACCGGATGCCTGGACCTCACACGCACTCTCGAGGCGCAGCTGGGAGACCTGGTGGAGAGAACACATACCGCGGAGTTCTTTTCGCATACGGAGCATGCAATGGTTTCGGATTATTCACCCGAAAAACTGGCAGGAAAGAGGAAATAAACCATATGGTGCGATATAATAAGGCCTATCCTACCATGCCGTTGCATGATATGATGCGACCGGGAGTGCCGCCACTTTTTTTCGCAGTCAAATCAAATCCCTGCTGAAATTAGAGGGATAGGTGTGGTCAAGGGGATACCGGAAGGGTTCAAGGGGTATCATTGCCTCCACCGGGGTTCCTCTGCATGGTGGCCCCCACAGCAGGCGGTCCTTCACCGCCTGCCCCTTCGCCTGCCTCCACCGGGGTTCCTCTGCACGGAATCCCCCGCAGCAGGCGGTCCTTCACCGCCTGCCCCTTCCCCTGCCTCCACCGGGGTTCCTCTGCATGGTAGCCCCCGCAGCAGGCGGTCCTCAACCGCCTGCCCCTTCCCCTGCCTCCACCGGGGTTCCTCTGCATGGTAGCCCCCGC
>CAYVMJ010000010.1:0-23775 GCA_964452625.1 uncultured Methanolinea sp. | reverse complement strand
CACCGGGGTTCCTCTGCATGGTAGCCCCCGCAGCAGGCGGTCCTCAACCGCCTGCTGCTCCCAGCTCCCTGACCTTCGCAATGTTTCCCCGGTCATCCCGCCGGTCATCAACAGGGGTCTCGCAGATCAGGGGCCTCTCGCGGAAGAACCTGTTGTGAAGCATGCAGGCAAATCCTTCCTCCCCTATGGCCCCCATGCCGATATGTTCATGGCGGTCGAGCCCGCTGCCAAGCGTCCCCCTGGAATCGTTCAGGTGGATCAGACGGACTGAATCCAGTCCCAGAGTCTCGTCCAGACGGGCAAGGGTCTGGTCGACAGCTTCGTGTGTCCGGAGGTCATATCCGGCACCGAATGCATGACACGTGTCAAAACAGACACCAACGCGGCCGGAATTCTCAATCCCCTCCCGCACAGCACTGATGTCCTCGAAGGAACTTCCCACCCCGTTCTTCTCGCCTGCGGTGTTTTCAAGGAGGAGGACGACCCGGTTCGGCGCGGCTTCGAGCCCCTTGTTGATTGCATCAATGACCCTTTTACGCCCGTTCGCAATACCATCCCCCAGGTGGTGCCCCAGGTGCGTCACCAGGAACGGGATGCCGAGGCTCCCGCATCGCAGCAGTTCTGCGGTCAGCGTTGCACATGACTTCTCGTACACCTCCTCCCGCGGGGTGGCGAGGTTCGGGAGGTAGGGCATGTGGTCAAAGACAGGCGAAAGTCCGCTTGCGTCGAGGGATTTTCGGAACTGGGCAATATCTTCCCCGGTGAGATCGCGGTACGCCCAGCCCCTCGGATTCCGGGAAAATATCTGGAAGGTATCGCACCCGGTATCGCTGGCCCGCTGGACTGAAAGAGCGATCGATCCTGCAATGGATACGTGCACGCCGACCTTTACCACTCAGGTTCACACTCCCGCCCGGCTTAATCCGGGCATTCGTTCAGATCATGGCCGGGAAGGGAAAAAAGTGTTGGGATATTGCCTGTACCACTATTCCGGCGATAACTATGATGATTCCCGGCGGCCTGCCAGGACACTGTTGATCTCCTGGAGGACCGCCTCTTTCTTGAACGGTTTGATAATAAACCCTGATGCCCCCTTCCTGACCACTTCGCGGACGGTCTGCTCCTGGTGGTCGCCGGAGCACATAACCACCCGTATATCAGGGTTGAACTTCCTGATCTCCTCGAGGGCCTGGGCACCTCTCATCTTCGGCATGACAAGATCGAGGATCACCACATCGGGGCTGGTCTCCCTCACTTTCTGCAGTGCTTCCAGCCCGTCGCTTGCCTCCCCCACAACCTCATGACCGCCGCCCACGAGTATCTGCGTCAGGAGATAACGGGTGAGCTCGGAATCATCAACAAGGAGTACTTTTCCCATCTGCGTTATTCCTCTTTTGGATATCCATTATATAAAATGTGCCTGAAAAAATGTTGCGGTTATTTTCCGGCAATCGATTCCAGTTCAAGGAGAAATTCCCTGCCGAATTCCGCAGTTCCATGTCTTCCTCCCAGGTCGCGTGTCCGCACACCCCGGGAAAGGATCCTCTGGATCGCCTCTTCTATCTGCCTGGCTCCGGCGGGATCTCCTGCCCGGTGCTGCAGCAGCATCGCCGCGCTCCGCAGTGCCGCGATGGGATTTGCCAGGTTTTTCCCGGCGATATCGGGTGCGCTTCCATGTACCGGCTCAAATAGGGCATGCCTTTCTCCCAGATTCCCGCTCGGGAGCATCCCGAGTCCCCCCACCAGGTAAGCCGCAACGTCCGAGAGGATGTCCCCGAACATGTTGGTGGTGACGATGACATCATAACGCCCCGGGTGCTGGAGGACATCCAGGCAGAGGGCGTCGATGTAGCAGTCCCTGCATGTAACCGAAGCCTTCCTGGCTTCGTCGAGGCATATCTCCCTGAAGAAGACATCGGACTTGAGCACGTTCGCCTTGTGGCCTACGGTGAGATCCCTCCGGGAGCGGGCATGATCACATGCAAAACGCGCGATCCGTTCGCTCCCCCTCCGGGTGATGCAGCGAACGGTGCAGGCCGTATCCTGCTCGATCTTCTCCACACCCGAATACAGCCCCTCGGTATTCTCGCGGACTATCAGGAGATCGAACCCTTTCCCCCATACAGGACGGAGATTTGCATAAAGGTCAAGCTCTTTGCGGATACGCACGATGACGCTCCGGTAATCCGGTGCCGGGGGAGTGGTGATGGCCCCGAAGAGGATGGCATCCGCCGACGCGAGTTCCTCCATCGTTTCATCACTGGCAGCCTGCCCTGTCCTCTCCCATCTCCCGTATCCCACTTCCACCGGGAAGAATTCCATGTCCGGGTGGAGCACTTCGAGCGCTTTCTTTGCAACGGGGATCACTTCGTGTCCTATGCCGTCTCCCTCCACCACCGCAATCTTCATGCAGGGTTCCTCCAGCGATCAAGGAGTTCGCATACTGATTGGTATATCCTGGCTGGATTTGCCCCCCAGTGCACGACTGCCCCCATTTTTCCCTTGAATTCCCCCACACCTTCCCGTTCCTTCCGGCAGCACCTGGCGATGAAAGGCTCTTTCTCGACCCTGTGCAGCGGGCATATATCAACCATCCTGAAGTCACTCCCGTAGCACTCCCGCAAGAGCTGCGCACCGGTCAGGCACCCCGCAACCGTCTCACCACCCCCGGGGCGGTCTGCATCCAGAGTCCGCTGGAATCCTCCTGCCGCACACGGGTAGATGTCTGCCTGCAGCTCCGTAATGTCCTGGAGATGGTGCTCGAAGACGACGTCCAGATCGCCGAAGATGCCGACCTCCTCGAGTTCGCGGACCGCTGACGAAAGGCTGGGCCTCGGGGGGATCACGTCGTAGACATGCACGGTCTGCAATGCTCCGGGATCAGGATCGAGGACAAATGTTGAGTGCTCGTCAAGCCCTGTGAAGATGGTGCACCGGGTACCTGACTTCGAGGCCAGGCGTATGAGGAGAGACCTGTCCTGGATCCTGACTCTTTCCGGGTGGATGGTCACTTCATCTGCAGTCGCAAGCACCCGCTCCTCCCTGAGGGATCGCATCAGGCCGCACTCTTCCGGGTCAGGGACCACTTCCAGGAGCTCAGGCCCTTCCGGGGTCTCCCTGACGAGGTACCGCGAGAGGAAATACACCCTGTTCCCGCAGGGGTGGGTGGATGCGTATCCCACCTCCTTGTATTCCCGGGGGAATATCACCTTCTCTTCCTCCAGTACTCCACCAGTCCGCCGGCAGAAAGGATATCCAGCATCCTTGGCGAGAGCCTGCGGGTCTTGCAGGAGCGTTCCCCGATCATGACCGTGCCTTCGGCGGGGTCGGCGGCCACCGCTTCCCCGTCCTGGCATGTGCAGTCGCACTCGATGACAGGGAGACCGATATTGATGGCATTCCGGTAGAATATCCGGGCGAAACTGGGTGCGATGACTCCCTTCACCCCCGCCTCCTTCAGGGCAATCGCCGCCTGTTCCCTCGACGATCCGCACCCGAAATTTTTGCCGGCAACGATCACTGCACCACGTAACCGGGAAGCAAGGGATGGGTCAAGGTCCTCAAAGGCATGCCTTGCCCATTCCTGGCGGTCCCTTGTCCGGAGGTACCGGCCAGCGATGATCACGTCAGTGTCGATATCCTGCCCCATGCAGAGTGCGGTCCCTTCGATCTTCATCACTTTTCCCCCGGAGGGCATGCAAGAGATCCGGCAAGGGCGCTTGCTGCGGCGGTTGCAACCGATGAGAGATAGATCTCCCCCCCTACCCCCATGCGGTTCCGGAAATTCCTGTTCGCGGTGGAGAGGCAGACCTCTCCTTCTCCCAGCACTCCCTGGTGGGCGCCAAGGCACGGCCCGCACCCCGGGGGAAGGACAGTGCATCCTGTCGCCAGCAGGTCGGCAAGGATACCCGATTCCGTGGCCCTGGCAAGGACATTCCTCGATGCCGGGGCAATAAGGGTGCGAATCCTCACCTTCTTCCCCTTCACGATCCCTGCAAACCGTTCCAGGTCCTCGAACCTCCCGTTTGTGCAGGTCCCCACGAACACCTGGTCGAGCGGCAGTCCTTCCATCTCCTCCACCGGCCTGATCGTATCAACCCGCGGCGGGACTGCGACGACCGGGACGACCTCACCGAGGTCGATATGCAGTTCCTTCTCATAGCAGCACTCTTCGGGATACTGGGGCCGGACACTGTGGCCATATGCATGCAGGTACCTGCAGGTAATCTCATCCGCATAGAAAAGGCCGGCCTTGGCCCCGGTCTCGACCGCCAGGTTGGAGAGTGTCATCCGTGAGTCCATGGAGAGCGTCCGCACGCCGTCCCCCACAAACTCGAGAGCCCTGTACGTAGCGCCGTCCATGGAGAGCCGGCCCACGTAGGTGAGTGCCAGGTCTTTGGCCTCGGCAGATCCGCACAGAGATCCCTCGAGCCCGACCGCGATAGTTCCGGGCACGCGGAACCATGTGCCCCCCTCTGCCCAGATGGCGGCCATGTCGGTCGCCCCGACGCCGGTTGCAAAAGCCCCGAATGCTCCCAGTGTGCAGGTGTGGGAGTCCGCACCGACCACTATCTCTCCGGGAAGGGCGACACCCTCTCCCATCAGCTGGTGGCATATGCCCTCGCCAATATCGGTGAAGACAAGCCCGTGCTGCCTGGCAAAGTCCCGGAGATCATGCTGCAATCCCGCTGTGACCGAATTGTTGGCAGGCACGATGTGGTCAAAGAGGACATAGACGCTTCCGGGGCGGGCCAGCACCCCCGCGTCCATGGCCTTCCATGCTTCAAGCGTCAGCACGCCCGTCCCATCGTGCACGTACGCCCTGTCCACACCGCAATCGACAAAGTGTTCCGCGGGTGCGCCAAGAATCCTCTCGGAAAGGGTGCTCACAGCGGGGGCCCCCCCAGTGCCTGCTTGATGAGGTCAATCAGGGTCTCATCGGTGAGATCGACCTTCTTCTCTCCCCTGTCCTTGACCATCTCGAGCACTTCGCAGATCTTCTTCTCGGGAAGACAGTATCCCAGGCGGCAGACCTCGTGCTCCAGGGCTTTCTTGCCGGTATGCTTGCCGAGCGTGAACTTCCGGTGAGTGCCGACCAGCTCGGGCGGGAAATATTCGTAGGTCTCGGGATCTTCAAGGATTGCGGCGATATGGATGCCACTCTCGTGACGGAAGGCGTGATCTCCCACGACGGGCTTGACCTTGTCGATACTGATGCCCGAATACTGGGCGACCATGGACGAGAGAGAGACAAGGTGTGAGAGGTCGTATCGCCTGACACCCCCCTTCATATAGAGGGCCACGAGCACCTCCTCGAGGGCCGCGTTCCCTGCCCGCTCCCCGATCCCGTTCACCGTGGTGTGAAGCTGGAATGCGCCGGCCTCTGCGGCGGCGAGGGTGTTGGCCGTGGCCATGCCCATGTCGTTATGGCAGTGTGCGCAGAGCGGTTTATGGACCTCCCTGACCAGTTTCTTCATCGTCCGGAACATCTGCAGCGGGGTGAACGCCCCCACGGTGTCGGCAAAGGAGAGAAGATCCGCACCATGCTCCTCTCCCTGGCGGTATACTTCCAGGAGGAAGGGGAGATCCGTCCTGGATGCGTCTTCTGCGGCAAACCTCACCTCAAGCCCGTGATCGTGCGTATAGTCAACCATCGCGAGCGCGTCCGCGAGCACCTTTTCCCGGGGAACATGGAACTTGTGCCGGATGTGGATATCCGAAGTGGGCATGAAGATGCTCACCATGTCGACACCGGCATCGATGGCGGCATCCACGTCGCCCTGACGCGCCCGGGCGAGGCAGCAGACGCGGGCATCGAGCCCGAGCGAGGCGACGGCACTGACACACCGTTTCTCGTAGGGCGAGGTGGCAGGGAACCCGGCCTCTATCACCTCGACTCCTATACTGTCAAGCACTTGCGCAATTCTCGTCTTCTCTTCGCAGGTGAAGGAGACCCCGGGGGTCTGCTCCCCGTCGCGAAGGGTTACATCACATATCTCGATATGCCACGATTTCATGTTCCTGCCCCTCCGGGCATGTTCCTGTAATCACAATCACTCCGGGCCTTGCGGCCGTCTCCATGAGGTCCCGTATCCTCTCCCCGTCATCCGCCGGCACCAGGTGGGGATCTGCCCACCCGATGTAGCGCTGGAGCGGGAGTGCGGGCTGTTTGCCCGTCATGGCCGCGCACCGGTTGTCCAGTATGACGCAGAGGAGAGGGAGACCCTTCTCATACACGTCCATCAGTGCGTTGATCCCGCTGTGAAGGAATGCGTAGTCACCCGTGAGCGCCACCCCTGTGCTCCGTGCCGCGACAGCGATGCTGGAGCCCATGCCATAACTGGCCACCCCTATCCCATAGGGAGGGTTCATGGCAAGCACCACGCACCCCGCATCGCAGATCGGCCGCATTCCCAATTCCTTCATGAGCGAGATCGCCATCTTGAACGGGCAGTCCCTGCAGAAGGTGCGGTAATACCCCCTCTCCTCGAGTGTCTGCGGTGAGGACCGCCCCTCGGATTCGGGGAGGATTTCGTGCCTGCTGTGATCACGCGCGAACGGGAGGCCGGCTTCACGGATCTCACAGTATTCTGCCGCCTTTGCAGGTGGAGGATAGACTGTGACCAGTCGCGTCGGTCCTGCCCTGGAGCCGACCGCTGCGGGCTCGCCGGCCCATATATTGAGCGGCGAGGCCTCTGACCAGGCCTGCATCTTCCGGAAGAGGATCCGCGATGCGGTCACCCTCCCGTGCATGGTGTAGCTCCGGTCGGAAAGGCTGCCCCTGGCATCGCTCCGCGGCACGGGGCTGCCCTCAACCTCCCCTTCCAGGAACCCGGGGGTCACCCTGAGCATTGCCACCCGCGAGAACTCTTCCGATGCCTGGAGTGCGGCTTCGACTGCACGGAAACAGCTTGGGGTGTCCGGTTCAAGGACCGGAATCTCCGCGAGTTCGCCGATAATACGGGTATCCTGCGAGGTTTGTGAGCCCACGGCTTCGGGATCGTCGCCTGCCACCAGCAGGACCCCCCCCATCAACCCCTGTGCGGTGGCCTGGATGAGAGGGTCCACGCAGGCGTTGACGCCTACGTTCTTGACAATGAGGGCGGCCCGTCTCCCGGCAAGGGAATCCCCCAGGGCGTATTCGAGCCCGGTCTTCTCATTGATCACCATTTCTGCGCCGGTCATGGCCCCGACAGCGGTGATCGGGTAGCCGGGGACCATGTATCGCCTGTCCGTCGCTGCGAGTATTGCCTGTGCAAGAGCTTCGTGTCCTTTCATGCATCATCCCTCCCGGGCACCAGGTCGCAGCCCGTGCAGGCCACGCACATGGTCCTGGCGCGGGTCGGGTCGAGACCCGCTTCCTCCAGTGCTTTTTCGTGTATCCTGTTGAGGGCGAGTATCCGCTCCTTTGAAGGGCGCCCAAATCCCCTGCATCCTGCTGCAGGGGAGAGAGGGCGGACTACCGGGATGACCCCTGCACGGGTGAGGGCGTGGATGCATGCCGCCGCCTCTTCGTCCGTCTCGCCGAGGCCTATGATAAGGTTGGAGAAGACGTGGTTTCTCCCGAAAAGCGGGACAGACTGCTCGAGAGCACGCCACATGGCCTTCCAGGAGAGTCCCGGGCACATGCGGGCGAAGAGTTCCTCCGTTGCAGTCTCCACGTTGAACTTCACCTCCGCAACGCCAAGGGCAAAGAGCCGCTCCGGGGTCTTTTCGGTGGGATAGATGGATACCCCGACAGGGATGCCAAGGCCGGAAAGACGGCGAACCACGTCCAGGACATATTCTTCTTCCTCTTCCACGCTTCCCATCACCCCGCTCGTGAGGGAGATTGCATCGATGCGGTCCGATACGCCTTCCACCATTGCAACGATCTCCCCGATTGATTTTCTCGTCGGTGGATGGGTGGGAACATCGCAGTACCGGCATGAGAAGATACATCCGCTGCTCACGGTGAGGTAGGCCTGCCGGGGGCAGTGGAGGGCAACCGGCTCCAGCATGCCTGCGACCTTCCTGCCATCGACCGTGAGAACCGCACGGCCCGATCCCCTGTGCGTGATGCTGATACTGCTTCCCGGGTCAACGGCGAGGCGGACACGCTTTCCTTCAAGGGAGAAGAATACCGACCCCGGGCCGCCGGCGCCGGGACCGGCGGTGGATGCAGAGATATACGCACCTGCAGGCTCGCCTTCCAGCCGGGCAGTGCCTTCAGACAGCAGCCGGGCTTTCAGCATTTTCCATCGCATAACTGCAGCGCCTCCTCGTAGCGGGTGTAGAACGGGATGGCTGCGACCGCACCGATAATACCCCTTCCCTCGATGATACATTCGAGATCCGGTCCTTTCAATGCGGAAAGCCGCTCCCTGCTCACCTCTCCCCGCTTCACAGCCCACCCGTATTCTGCGAGGGGGGAGGGATCAAATCCCGAAAATACCGCCATGCCCGTCTTTTCAGAAAGGGTGTGGCGTTCCAGGAGCGCCTTGAACGCAGAGACCAGGCGGTCGGGGTTGCCTGTCGCAAATTCGCAGACCACAGCCACGCAGTTCTTGGTGCGGTACGGGACAGGGAAGAGCTGGACGATGGTATGCGAGAGGTAGCGCGAGTCTCCGTCCTGGCATGCCCTTGCGATGTTGTGGCAGAGGGTCCAGGTGGCACCCTCTTCAGGGGTGTCGGTATCATCCACCCCGATGAGTATACGCTGCCGCCTGGGGAGCCAGATGGTGGCCCCGGCCCTCTTTCCTCCCCCGCAGGGATCGCATTCGGTCCTGACAACTCCCCCCGCAAGGGAACGGCACCCTGATGCCCCAACCCCGCCTCCACCAAGACCGATGTAAGAGATGGCAATCTCCGTTTCATCCACCCGGACCTCGCAGATGCCTGCAGGAAACCGCGACCCTTCCAGTGCGAGGTCGGCTTTTCCCGGAGAGAGCAGGTATCGTGTGCTGCCTCCCACTGTCCTGACCGATCGCACAACGGGACTTTTCGCATAGTGCTGCCTCGCCCACATGGCCCCGCCGACGCATTCGAAGAACTCCACAAGTTCCACGTTGCTGCCATCCCGGTCGCTAACGGCCACTATTTCAGGGTAGCGGATGATATAGGGATCAGCCAGCGCCTGCGGGTCCTGTTCTGGTGAATGTGTCATATTGCGCCTGTCACACAGTTCATTATACAGCACGTCGGGCTGCTTCTCTGTCCGTGCCTGTGCGCACAGGGGCCTCTTCCCCGGCGGTCCTGCGTGCAGGATATCGCTGTCCCTGTGGTATTATCGCAGAAAAAAGCGGATATTACCGATAATTTACCGGATAGGTCGTGAATATACAGCATTTTTTATCAACGAAAATTTCGTGGACAAAATATCCGGCAATGAACTATATATAGAGATCGTTCCGGTCACTGGTTGACAAAAAAAGGTTCAGAGAATCTTGTGGAGATCTATCTTGAATGGTCCAAGCGATCCCCCGAAATTTCCGGCACTGATGAACTTCACCCCGGGCACTTTCACCGCTGCCTTTATCCCCTTGGCCATGGCCTCCGCAACCGCTTTCTCGTCCAGGCCGTCGATGACTATCTCAAAGGCCGCATGTATGCCGGCCGGTATCTTGCTGTCAGGGACTTTCTCCCGAAGGGTGGGACAGTACTTCTCGTTCGTGCTGGCGGGGATGAACTTATACTTGTTCGATCCCACCTTCGAGCCGCTGGAGACAATGCCGCCCGGGAAACTTGTGATCACTCCCCTGACACCGGCAATGGCGTCCGATGCTGCCTGGGACCCCATGAGAGCGGCCATCTGATTCTCACCCATAACGAAGAAATTGCCGCCGGCTACTCCCTTGACAATCCCAAACTCCTCTTCGCCGATATATTCACCAGACATGATAGGTATGGCCCAGACCTGCCGTCCTCCAATCTCCTTTTTATACTCGTATCCGTCACCGAAGAAATGGAGTTTCACAGGCACCTTCTCAGCGGCCTGGGGGAGCCCGTCAAAGACTGCGGTCGTGGCTGAAGTAATCACGCATTCCCCTATCCTCTCGATAAGCTGCTCCTTGATCTTTTTCTTTGCCGCACAGATGAGAATTGAGACCCCGGGCCTTCCATCAGGGGTCTCATCCGGGCGGAGTACGGATTCAATCCCTGCTTCACAGGGGCAGCCGATGGCCGATGTGGCAAATCCGGTAGCTTCCGTCGCCGCTTTTTTTGCCCATTCTTCTGTGACAGCAGTAATAATCACGCGGGCGATCCAGGTTGGAAACGCCTCTGCATAGGTGTCGTCAATGGTGACTCCGTTTAATTGCATGCAAAAATCCTCCTGTAAGGAATGTGTACCATGATTATGGGAGAAGAAATTTTCTAAATTCGCCCGAAAGAATCGAGGTTGCCTTCACCCGCCGGGACCCGGGAAGGGTGGAGTGAGCAATGCGGGCCACAGTGAGGGATTTTCGATACGAATCCTTAACATAGATGAAGGTTTCCTTCACTCATGGTGAACGAATTTATAAGTATTTTTATTTGACTTTTCCAATGTTTAAAACCATTCGAAACGCAGCAATTTCCGGGGTTTTTTCGGCAATAAGTGTTGAAATAGTGAATTGTTAAATATAATAAATTAACTTGAAACGTCGCATTTCCACGCGTTCTGCGGAAAAATCAGACAGGTTTATGTAGATACGTTAACTATTGTTTTTTAGTCGATTTTTGAATCGATTGAAAGCTGGTGCGTGAAAAAGAATGGCATTTGCATTACACGTGAACATGGACCGGTGTACCGGTTGCAACAACTGTGTGGTGGCATGCCCCGTCGATGCACTCGAACTCTTCACGGTGGATCCCGCAACAAACGAGAAGATCTACAAAGTGAAGCACGGAAAAGCCATGATTCTCGATTTTAAGTCAGAATTGTGCGCCGGATGTGGAGTCTGCGTCGAGGCCTGCCCCCATGATGTGATTCGGCTGGCAGGTCGTGGAGCTGTGCCCTCAGAGGCCAAGGTATGAACGTGTGACTACAGGAGGATAGTGAGGTTACCCCATGACACTGTTTCCAAAATTCAAGAAGACACGGGATGGCATGAATGTCATCTGCGAGCAGAGGCTTCTCCAGCAGGTGAACAACCTGGTGCTCAATGCCGAGGTATGCACCGGGTGCGGCATCTGCGTCGAGGCCTGCCCCGAGGAGGCCATTGTGATCGGGCTCGTCGGTGCGACCCGGCGTGGAGCCATCGGCTACGCAGCACCCGTGGATATCGACGAGACCAAGTGCTCCTATTGCGGCGTCTGCGTGGTTATGTGCCCGTTCAATGCCCTGACCCTGAAGATCGATGGCGAAGAGCGGCTTCCCATTATAGAGAAGGAAGGGTTCCCGCAATACGATATGGTCGCTGACATCGACGATGAGAAGTGCGTCAAGTGCACCATCTGTGAAGAGGTGTGCCCCCGCGAGGCGATCGTCAGGGATGTTCCCGAATACGAGGGAGCGAAGGATGGTGCAAAGGAGCGCCAGGAGGCCCTGAAGAGCAAGACGACCTTCAAGGTCGACGATGAGAAGTGCACGCTCTGCGGTATCTGCGGGGCAGTCTGCCCGGCCATCACGGTGAAGCACAAGGCGTTCTCCCCCGAAACAGGGAAGGTCGAAGGCGAGGTCGTCTGGGACGAGAGCCGCTGCGATGCCTGCAAGGTCTGTGTTGAACTCTGTCCCGAGGAGTGCATCACGGTCGAGCGCGAAGTCATCGAGGGCAAGAAGCTCCCGGGAGAGGTCAACATCGACAAGGAGATGTGCTGCACCTGCACATGGTGCTCACGGAACTGCCCGACAGAGGCCATCGCCGTGGAGAAGATCTTTGAGGGCGACATCGAGTTCTTCCCCGAGAAGTGCCCTGGCGGATGCTCCACCTGCGTCGAGGTCTGCCCTGCCAATGCGATATACCTGCCCAGCCCCAAAAAGGCAAGCGAGATGAAGGGCGAGATCGAACCGACCATTGCCGTCAACAAGGACTACTGCATCCTCTGCGGAGCCTGTGTGAATGCCTGCCCGGGTGAGGACATCATCCGGCTGCACCGTACCGGCATCAGGATAAAGGGCAAGGAGACCGACCTCTTCAACAAGATAAAGGAGAAGCTGTGCACCCCGAGGACCTCAAAAGTGAAGGAGGACACCGCAGGGAGCGTGCAGCTGAAGATGATGGAGAAGGCGTGAGGGACGTACATGGCCAGAACAAAAGGATATCCTGAAGCTCTCGAAAAGAAACTCGCCGACACCCGTCTTTTTGAAGACGAGCGCCACCCGGAGTTTACAAAGACAGTTGAGAAGATTTCATTGACCATCCCGCACATGTGCTACCAGTGCGGGACATGCACCGCTTCCTGCCCGTCAGCACCACGCAGTTCGTACCGCATCCGCAGGTTCATGAGGAGGGCACTCCTGGGACTGGAAGACGAGGCCCTGACCGACCCGGACCTGTGGCTGTGCACGACCTGTTACAGCTGTACGGACCGCTGCCCGAGGGACATCGCCCCGACCGATGTCATCATGGCGATGAGGAACCTTGCGGCACAGCGTGATATCGTCCCGGTCAATTTCTTGAAGACCGTACAGGCTATTTATTCCACCGGGCACGGCGTCCCCAACAACGACGTGAACAGGGCAGCCCGGAAGAAGCTCGGACTCCCGGCAGACCCTCCCACGACGCACGGATTCCCGCAATACGTGAAGGGCATCCAGCACATCATCGATCACTTCGGCCTGAAGGAGAGGGCTGACAGGATCGTCAAAGAGAGGGAGGGGTGAGATTCCATGCGCGAATACGCATTTTTCCTCGGCTGCATCGCTCCGAACCGTTACCCCGGCGCCGAATCGGCTTCATATAAAACTGCCGAAAAACTGGGTATCAAGCTCCTTGACCTGGAAGGTGCAAGCTGCTGTCCCGCACCGGGTGCGTTCGGCTCGATTGACCTGAATATCTGGTACGCCATGGCTGCCAGGAACCTGGTGCTTGCCGAGCAGATGAAGAAGGACATCGCCCTCATCTGCAATGGCTGCTACAAATCCATCTGGGAAGTGAACCATAAGCTGAAGAAGCACAAGGAACTCCGCGAAGGAGTCAACGAGGTGCTGAAGGGCATCGACATGGAGTTCAAGGGGACGATCGATGTCTGGCACCTCGCGGAGCTCTTCTATGACCCGAATATTGTGGGCTGTGACAAGATCCGCGACAGCGTCAAGGTACCGCTTACTGGCACTCGTATTGCCGTCCACTATGGCTGCCACCTTATGAAACCCAAGAAGGAGCGGCACTTTGGTTCTTCAGAACATCCCTGGTGGATAGAGGAGATGGTCGCAGCGCTGGGCGCAGAACCGGTCGAGTACAAGAACAAGATGCTCTGCTGCGGTGCCGGAGGCGGTGTCCGTGGGTATGACCTCGTCCATTCACTCGACATCACGAACGAGAAGATGATCAACTTAAAGGAAGCAAAGGTCGACGCCCTCACCGAGGTCTGCCCGTTCTGCCAGCTCCAGTTTGACCGCGGCCAGATCGAGATCGAGGAGAAGTTCGGCGTGCACTGGGGCCTGCCTGTGCTCCACTACTGTGAACTGCTGGGCCTGGCCCAGGGCATGACTCCCCAGGAACTCGCACTTGACCTCCATGCAGTCAGTTGCGAACCGTTCCTGCAGAAGGTGCTTTGAGGGAGGGAAGAAGAATGGCTGAGAAGAAATCCAAGAAAGAGCCCGCTGCAAAGAAAGATACAAAGAAGTCCGTGGCAAAGGCTGCAGCACCGGCGAAGGCTGCAGCACCGGCACCGGCCGCTCCTGCAGCATCTCCCGAAAAGGCACTTGAAAAAGACGCCCGTATCGGCGTATTTATCTGCCACTGCGGTACCAATATCGCCGGGTCGATTGATATTGAGTCCGTACAGGAATATGCAAGGACACTGAAAAACGTGGCCCACGTGGACAACTACCAGTACATGTGCTCCACTCCGGGACAAACGAAAGTCAAGGACGCCATCAAGGAGCACAAGCTTACCGGTGTCGTCGTCGCAGCCTGCTCGCCCCGTCTCCATGAGCCGACGTTCAGGACCGCCTCCAAGGAAGGAGGGCTGAACCCGTTCCGCTTCGAGATGGCCAACATCCGCGAGCAGGGCTCCTGGGTGCACATGCACGACCGCGAGGGCGGCACGGCAAAGGCAAAAGATGCGATCCGCATTGCGGTCGCGAAAGCCTCCCTCCTGCAGGACCTTATCCCGAAGGCCGTGCCGGTGGAGAAGGCCGCCATGGTCGTCGGTGCGGGGATTGCAGGGATGCAGGCCGCACTCGACCTCGCCAATGCCGGGATCAAGACCTACCTTATCGAGAAGAACCCGACCATCGGCGGGCGCATGTCGCAACTCGACAAAACCTTCCCGACCCTCGACTGTTCGCAGTGCATTCTCACACCGAAGATGGTGGACGTGGGCAGGGCCCCGAACATCGAGCTGATGACCTACGCGGAGGTGGAAAACGTCGAGGGGTATATCGGCAACTTTGACGTGACCATCCGGAAGAAAGCCCGGGGAGTGCTCACACCTGATGAAGCGGAAGCCAAGGGTATCGTCGGCGGCGGCTGCAACGGATGCGGGGACTGCGACGCGGTCTGCCCGGTCATCAAGCCGAACCCCTTCGAGATGGGGATGAAGCCCAGGAAGGCCATCTATATCTACCATCCCCAGGTTGTGCCACTTATCTACACAGTGGACTTCGACAGCTGTGTCAAGTGCGGGCTGTGCGTGGATGCATGCGGCGACAAGAAGGCCATCGACCTCGAGATGAAGGACGAGCTCATCAAGGTCAAGGTCGGCACCGCCATCCTTGCGACTGGCTATGACATTTTCCCCATCGAGAAGAAGGACGAATGGGGATACAAGAAGTACGAGAACGTTGTCACAAGCCTCGAATTCGAGCGGCTCATCTGCGCTTCCGGTCCGACCGGGGGACACCTGGTGCGGCCGAGCGACGGGAAGACCCCGATGAAGATCGCATTCCTGCTCTGTGCGGGATCGCGTGACAACACCGGTGTCGGCAAACCCTACTGCTCCCGGTTCTGTTGCATGTATTCCTTAAAGCACGCGCACCAGATCATAGAAAAGATACCCGGTGCACAGCCGTACCTCTTCTACATGGACATCCGTTCGTTCGGGAAGATGTACGAGGAGTTCTACTACCGCATCCAGGACGAGGGAGCGAAGTTCATGAGAGGCCGGGTCGCAAACGTCCTCGAAGACCCGAACACGAAGAACCTCATCATCAATGCAGAAGACACCCTGCTCAACCGCCCGATCAATCTGGAGGTGGACATGGTCGTGCTTGCCGCCGCTGTCGAACCGTGTGCGGATACGGACAAGACACGAAAGCTCTTCGGAGTCTCCAGGTCGATGGACGGATGGCTCCTTGAAGCCCACCCGAAACTGAACCCGTGCGGAACGACCACCGCAGGAGTGTTCCTTGCCGGTGTGTGCCAGGGCCCGAAGGATATCCCCGATACAGTGGCCTCCGCGGAAGGTGCGGCATCGGCCGCGAGTATCCCCATCCATATGGGCGAGGTGGAGCTTGAGCCGTACTTCGCCCAATGTATAGAGGAGAAATGTGCCGGTTGCGGCATGTGCGTGAACCTCTGCCCATACCAGGCGCTTGCTCTCGTGGAGAAGGATGGCCGGAAGGTCATGCAGGTCACCGAGGCCAAGTGCAAGGGCTGCGGGACCTGCGGAGGGTTCTGCCCCGGAGGCGCCATATGGATGCAGCACTTTGCGACCCCGCAGGTTATCGCGCAGATAGATGCGTTCCTCCTCGGAGGTGAGCAGTGATGGCGGAGAAGGAATGGAAACCCCAGATCCTCGGCATCGTCTGCAACTGGTGTTCTTATGCCGGTGCTGACCTGGCAGGGAGCGCCCGTGCCCAGTACCCCCCTGACATCCGTATCGTCAGGCTCATGTGCACAGGGAGGGTAGATCCCCTCTTTATCCTGAAGGCTTTCGTCGATGGGGCCGACGGAGTGCTTGTGTCCGGCTGCCACTTCGGTGACTGCCACTACCTTGAGGGGAACTACAAGGCCGCGAAGCGGATGTTTATATTGAAGAGTCTCCTCAAGAATATTGGGCTCGAAGACAAGAGGCTCCGGATGACCTTTGTGTCTGCATCAGAGGGAGCAAAGTGGGCGGTTGTCGTAAAAGACGTGGTCGACACCGTTACCAGCCTTGGTCCCAGCCCGTTAAAAGAGTTCGGGCGTTAAGCAAGAGATTGTGAATGGCCAGGGGTGGTGGCCGAGACCTCCACCACCCAACAGCCAGGCCCGAAAAAGAGATCGGGCATCAAGCGAGGGATAGACATTGGCGAAAATTGCACTTAACCTGATTACCGGCCGCTCCATCCAGCAGGGAGTGGCCATGGAAGGCGGAAAGGAGAAGGACGCCTACACCAAAGCCTGCGGGATCATCGAGATGGACCCGTCAGACCTCAAGAAACTCGGCGCCTGGAGAGGGACAAATGTCCGCGTTACCAGCAAGTATGGTGATGTGGTAGTCAAGGCCGTGGAGGCCACCCAGGGCCCGCATCCGGGCCTTGGATACATTCCCATGGGACCATGGGCCAATTCGGTGGTCAACCCGAACACCTACTCTACCGGGATGCCTACTTTTAAAGGAACCCCTGTTGAAGTCGAAGTTGCGATGGACGAAAAGATTCTCAGTTCGGTCCATCTCGTCCAGAAAAAATGCAGGGGTGAGGCCTGATGTCCAAATCTGTCACTGACGTAATCTGTCCGTTCTGCGGAACCCTGTGCGACGACCTCGAGGTTATCGTATCGGACGATGGCAAGAAGATTGAAGATATTTACAATGCCTGTGCTATCGGAGCAGAAAAGTTCATGCATGCCCAGGCTGCAGGCCGGGTAACCCGGCCCAGGATGCAGCAGCCTGACGGCAGTTACAAGGAAGTATCGTACGACGAAGCCGTGGAATACACGGCAAAGATCCTGCATGCAGCCCGGAAACCGCTCATGTACGGGTGGAGTTCCACTAGCTGCGAGGCCCAGAGTGTCGGCCACGAGATCGCAGAGAAAGTGGGAGCCATTGTGGACAACACCGCAACAGTATGCCATGGCACCACTCTTATCGCAGTACAGGATGTAGGGATCCCCAGCTGCACACTTGGGGAAATCAAGAACCGTGCCGACAGGATCATATTCTGGGGCTGCAACCCATGCCACGCCCATCCAAGGCACCAGTCACGGTATTCCATATTCCCGCGTGGCTACTTCACCAACAAGGGACATAAGAACCGCAAGATGATCGTCGTGGACCCGAGGGACACCGACACCGCCAAGATGGCAGACTACCATTTCAAGATCGAGCAGGGCAGGGATTTTGAGCTTCTCTCGGCTCTCAGGGTGGCGCTCCGGAACGAACCCCTGCCCGAGAAGGTCGCAGGCATCCCCAGGGAGAAGATCGTCGAAGTCGCCGAGGTGCTCAAGAGCGGGCGTTTCGGCATCATCTTCTTCGGGATGGGTGTGACCCAGTCTCTTTCGAAGAACCACAACATCGACAACGCCATCATGCTCACAAAGGACCTGAACGAGTTCACGAAATTCAGCATCATGGCCATGCGGGGGCACTACAACGTCACCGGTTCCGGGCAGGTGCTGGGCTGGCAGTTCGGGTTCCCGTATGCAGTCGACCTCTCCCGTGGCTTTGCGCGGTATAATCCCGGCGAATCCACCTCAAATGATCTCCTCAGGAGGGACGAGGTCGATGCGGTATTCGTGCTCGGAAGTGACCCGGGCGCACATTTCCCCATCAGCTCGGTAAAAAAGATCGCGAAGCTCCCGTCCGTATGCGTTGACCCGCACATCACACCCACCAGCGAAATTTCCAAACTCCATGTGCCGGTCGCATTCGTGGGAGTCGAGGTCGGCGGGAACTGCTATCGCATGGACAACGTGCCAATCGAGGCAAGGAAAGTTGTTGACCCGCCGGAAGGCATGCTGACTGACGTGGAATTCCTCACCCGCGTGAATGAACGCCTCGACCGGCTCATGGGAGGGAAGTAGATGGCAGAGTATCTCATCAAGAACGGCTTTGTCTTCGATCCCACCCAGGGTATCAAGGGCGACAAGGCGGATATTGCGGTAAAAGACGGGAAAATTGTCAAAAGCAGCGAGATCTCTTCAAAGGCCAGGACCATCGACGCCAGCGGAAAGACCGTCATGGCGGGTGCCGTGGAGATCCATGCACACATCGCAGGCCCGAAGGTGAACGAGGGGAGGAACTACCGTCCCGAGGACAAGCTTTTCGGATACACCCCGAAGTCAGCCACCCAGCGCATGGCCGGCGGGTTCTCCATCCCCACCACATTCAAGACGGGCTACGAATACGCCCGGATGGGGTATACCACGGCCATGGAAGCCGCGATGCCCCCGCTCTTCGCACGCCACGTGCACGAAGAGATCAAGGACACCCCCATCATCGACGAAGGTGCATACCCGGTGTTCGGGAACAACTGGTTCGTGATGGAGTACCTGAAGAACAGGGAGATCGAGAACACAGCAGCGTACATCTCCTGGCTCCTCGAAGTGACCAAGGGGGTTGCGATCAAGGTCGTGAACCCGGGCGGCACCGAGGCCTGGGGCTGGGGCCTGAACTGCCTGACCATCGACGACCCGGTCCCCTACTTCGACATCACGCCGGCAGAGATCGTGAAGGGCCTGATCGAGGCGAACGAGTACCTCGGCCTCCCGCACTCTGTGCATATCCACCAGAACAGTCTTGGAAATCCCGGGAACTATACGGTCACCCTCGACACCCTCAAACTCGCAGAGAAGTTCAAGGCGAAGAACAGGTTCGGCCGCGAGCAGGTGCTGCACTCGACGCATCTCCAGTTCCATTCATATGGAGGGGACAACTGGGGCAACTTCGAGTCCAAGAGCAAAGAGGTGATGGACTATGTCAACAAGCAGAAGAATATCACCGTCGACACGGGGTGCGTGACGCTCGACGAGACGACCACCATGACCGCCGACGGTCCGTTCGAGCACCACCTCACCGAGCTCAACCACCTGAAATGGGCAAACGTGGACGTGGAGCTCGAGACTGCCGCGGGAATTGTCCCCTACGTCTACAGCCCCGATATCAAGGTCTGCGAGATCCAGTGGGCCATCGGCCTTGAGATTGCTCTCTTCACAAAGGACCACATGCGGACCTTCATCACCACCGACCACCCGAATGCAGGACCGTTCATCAGGTACCCCCGCATCATCAAGTGGCTGATGAGCGCCGAGGCCAGGAAGCAGCAGATAGACTCCTTCAAGCACGGCGCCAAGATGGTGGAGGCTACCCACCTCGCCGGAATCGACCGCGAGCTGGATCTCTACGAGATAGCCCAGATGACAAGGGCGGGTCCGGCCAAGGCACTCGGGATGGCGAACCTCTATGGCGGTCTTGCGCCCGGGATGGACGCAGATGTGGCCGTCTACGATTTCAACCCCGAAAAATCGCACACGCCTGACGAGATAGAGAAAGCATTCTCGGCTGCCGCGTATGTCATGAAGACCGGTGTACCGGTCGTCATTGACAGAGAGATCGTGAGCAACGGGAACAAGCGCACCATCTGGGTCCATGCCAAAGTGAATGAGAACCCGCAGGTCATGAGGGATATCAAGGACAAGTTCCTGCGTTACTACAGCGTGACGCAGGCCAACTATGATGTCTCGAAACATTTTGTCCCCAATCCTTACGTGATTGAAGTGGACGCCACAGTGTGAGGTGGAGCAATGGAAACGGTCACAATCACAATGAAAAACCAGCCAACCCTCTACCTCGAGGCAGACAATATCTCCCCGGACAGGTTTGCAGGGAAGAAGGCCTCCGAGATCGCAGCCCTCCATGCATACGAGGGCCGTGACCAGACCACGCTCGGGAAATATTTCGAGATTTCCGGAGAGGCAGGGGCAACCGCCGCCGACACCCGCATTGTGGTGAAGGGGGATGTGAGCCGGGTAAAGTACATCGGCATGAAGATGACCGCCGGTGAGGTAGTCGTGGAGAACAGCGCCGACATGTACACGGGCGCCTGGATGCTGGGGGGAAAGCTCCTCGTGAAAGGCAGCGTGGACGCATTTGCCGGAATCGGTATGAAAGGCGGTGAATTTGTCGTCGAAGGAAATACAGGCAACTATCTCGGCGCTGCGTATCGCGGTGATTGGCGGGGCATGCAGGGCGGCCTCATCCGCGTCATGGGCAATGCAGGGAGCGATACCGGGTACTTCATGAACGGGGGCACCATCATCGTTCACGGCAACACGGATGTCCATGTGGGCACCCACATGGAAGGCGGCAGGATCATCATCAAGGGCAACGCCCCGAGCAAGGTGGGCGGCCAGATGGTCGGAGGCGAAATCTACGTCTATGGCGCCATCGACGTGATGATGCCCGGCTTCAAGTATGTCCAGGACGACAATCTCGACGTGGACGGGGAGAATGGCCATTTCTCACTCTTCCATGGGGATACCGGTGAGAGACACCCGAAAAGAAAGGGCCAAATCGTGTACGGGAAGTTATATCTCAAGATCTAGCTTTTTCCGTACAGGAGCGCACCAATTTTTCGACAAAAATCCTGACAGATAACATACAGAGTAACACTTTTTTTGATATTCGTAATTGGGGTTAAAAAAGGTAAACAGAAAATCCCTGTAGTATTTGAACTTTTTCCCTGAAATGGTTCATTATCCGGTTATTATTATATAATAATTTTCCAGAATTAAATCGGAAACCTTTTATGACGTAAGTATAGTATAGTAAATTGTCCCGTGAGGGGACGTGCAGTAGTGACCATCATCCAGCATCAGTGTTCATATTAGCGTATGCCATCGTTCAGTTATCGTAATGCAACGCGACACGAAATGACGAAAAGAGGATAAATTATGGCGAAATACAAAGACACCGTCGACCTGTATGACGACCAGGGGAAACTTCTTAAGAGTGGAGTTGCACTCGACAAGGTCAGCCCCCTGTCCAATGCAGGGACACTGAAACTCATCGACCTCACCAAGAGGACGGTAGCGGTCAACCTGGCCGGAATTGACAACGCAATCAAGACCGGTATGATGGCCGGGAAGAACAACCAGATCCTGGGCAGGTCGCTCAAGGTCGACATCGTCAAGGACTCGGATGCCATCACCAGCAAGATTGCAGACATGGTCTCCGTATCCAAGGGCGACGACACCAAGATCACCAAGGTCGGCGGCGGAAAGATGATCCTCGTCGAGGTCCCGAGCGCCCGCCTGAAGGCGGCTGCGACCTACGATGCAGCCTCCACCGCGGTTGCCGCGGCGACCACCTACGCGATCCTCCAGCAGTACAAGATAGGGATGTTCGACGCACCCTATGTCAAGACTGCAGTATGGGGTGCCTACCCGCAGACAATGGACATGCAGGGCGGAAACGTCGTGTCCGTGCTGTCGATCCCCCAGAACAACGAGGGTCTCGGCTATGCACTCCGCAACATCCCGGCCAACCACGTGGCCATGATGACCCACAAGAACGCCATGCAGACCGCCGCACTTTCTTCCACCTTCGAACAGGCGGGAGAGTTCGAGATGGGAATGGCAATCGGGCCGTTCGAGCGTGCACAGCTCCTGCTCTACGCATTCCAGGGCCTCAACGCCAACAACATGGTCTATGACCTCGTGAAGAAGAACGGCAAGACCGGAACCATGGGAACTGTCGTCCAGAGCCTCGTTGAGAGGGCAATCGAAGACAAGGTCATCAAGGCCGGAAAGAAGGGCAAGAGCGGCTACGTCTTCTACGAGACCAAGGATCCCATGATGTGGAACGCCTACGCTGCCGCCGGAACCATGGCCGCAACCATGGTCAACTGCGGTGCCGGAAGGTTCGCCCAGGCGGTTTCCTCCACGCTGCTGTACTTCAACGACCTGCTTGAGCACGAGACCGGACTGCCCGGATGCGACTTTGGCCGTGTCATGGGAGTAGCCGTCGGGTTCTCCTTCTTCAGCCACTCGATCTACGGTGGCGGCGGCCCCGGTGTGTTCAACGGCAACCACGTCGTGACCAGGCACGCTGCCGGTGTGGGTATCCCGTGCGTGTGCGTCGCCTGTTCGCTGGATGCCGGAACCCAGATGTTCGGCCCCGAGCAGACCTCCAAGGTCTACCAGGACACCTTCGGACAGCTCGATGAGTTCAAGAAGCCGTTGCAGACCATTGCAAAGGCGGTGTAAAGTCCTCATACAAGAATGACAGACGCCACATATCCTCAGGTCAGGATCGTATCGGAACGGCTCATGAACCCCGACACCGTCGAGCAGGTCATGAACCTCATCGTTGCAACGGGAGGGGTGCGGAGGATCATCCTGAATGGTCCCCGCCTCCCTGCCACCGTCCCCTATGGTCCTGCGAAGGGGTTGCCAAACCCAACCGAGCTTCGCAGGGTCATCAAGGTCGGGGGGCAGGACGTGCAGCTCGAGGTCCACGTAGGAACCATCGTGCTCGAACTGGAGAGCCGGGACTTCATCCCTGCAATAAAAGAGGCCTGCGAGAAGGGAATCACCAAGATCCCGTGGTACCTCCAGGAGGGCAGGTACATGAAGACAGAGCCGTCGCTTGTGGACTATGCCAAGTACGGGCCCAATGCAGACAGAAATATCATCGGGTTGACGGAACCGGGCAAGTCCGGGCTTGTGATCATCCAGGGAACCAAGTAATATGCCGATGGGAAGAGTCACCCAGGTCGTCGACTGCCGGGAAGCCATGGGAATGGGAAAAGGCGGCGGTATCGCCCAGAGAGGCACGATATCAGAATGCCGCTACCCAGATGTCATTGTAGTAGGCATGTCCCCGGGGCGGCGCCATGTGACAAAGCCCGTATGCGACATCACCTCTGCCCTTCGGCAGCAGGGGATCGAATACAGCGTGAGCACCCTGGTCCTGAACGCGGGCTCAGGTGTCCCCCCCGACGCTCCCAATATCGGCGGCGCGGTGCTCGGGGCATACTTCGGCCTGACAGAGAAGGAGATCCAGCAGATAGAGAAGCACCGGATTGCCATCCTCCACCATGGGAACGTGAGATCCCACGTGGTCCACAAGGTCCGCTATATCCTCGCGGCCTGTGACGTGAAGGCAGTCGTGGTCTCGCAGGCCCCGATAGACTTCGAGGACCTGGCCAGGGAAGGTGTGAAGACCGCCCTGGTGATGCCGCCCCCGGACAGGATAAAAACCAGGGGCACCGTCATGGCCATCGTGAGCGGGGTGACCCGCGGCCAGACACCCACCCGGGAGAAGATGGCGGAAGTCATTCATGCAGTGATGAGATTGATCAAGAATTAGGAGTGAGTAAAAATATGGCTTACAAACCACAGTATGGGCCCGGATCCACATCTGTAGCCGCAAACAGGCGCAAGTACATGGACCCCGGCCATAAGCTGGAGAAGGTCCGGGACATCTCGGATGAGGACATCGTTCTGCTCATGGGCCACAGGGCACCCGGCGCAGCATACCCGACCGCCCACCCGCCGCTCGCAGAGCAGCAGGAGCCCGACTGCCCCATCAGGAAGATGGTGACCCCCACCGACGGAGCAAAGCACGGGGACCGCGTCCGCTATATCCAGTTCGCCGACTCGATGTTCTTTGCCCCCTCCCAGCCGTACCTCAGGAGCTACCTCGAGGCATACCGCTACCGCGGCGTGGACCCGGGAACCCTGTCCGGCCGTCAGATCGTGGAGTGCCGCGAGCGTGACCTCG
>CAYVMJ010000009.1:10302-106797 GCA_964452625.1 uncultured Methanolinea sp. | reverse complement strand
GCGGTTACCAAACAAATTTCCGCATTGCCAGTACCAACGTCAGAACCAATGACAGGACGGATGTCCGGTCGTGTTTGGTTCTCCATCACAGAGGGTAATAATATAGGCATCGTTGCTATTTAACCTTTATTGAACCCGGCTTCCGGCCGGAGTGACAGGCTTGCAACTCCCCGTCCTGTGGGACGGATATGCCCCGAGACAGCGTTTCCGCATGCCCCATGCAATCATGGCACATGTGTGATTTTTCCGTCTCTGTTCTCAATCCTCCGAACCGGATTGTCTTCCCCTTCTCCGGTTCTTCACTGTGATATGAGGGAATACATGTTACACACACATCTATATGAAGGTATTGAAGGATTGGACAATGCGACATAGTCTATAGACAATCCAGCCAAAAGAAAAAGCAAAAATTGAGAATATTTCATGCAATAAAGGCCTTACCTGCGTTGAATTGATGGAAAATCAGGATAATACGGATCAATAACACCGCATACGGAGTATTCTGCCCCGTTCACGGTTTATTCCCCGGTTGCTGCGGGAACCTCGTCTGCGCGCCATATCTGAATGAAGATCTGGCCGAAGAACTCGTCCTGCCAGAGCGAGAGTTTCCCCTCGAACATAAGGTACAGGAGCGGGATGTACACGTCAACCATCCGCCGTCCCATCATCTCCGCAAGCTCTTCGAGGGTCATGACACCCTCCTTCTCGATTGAATCCTCGCACTGGCAGAGCACCGCCATGGCAGCCTCGCGGTATCCCTCGTCATGCGCGATACCCACGACATCCTCGACATCGATGAGTCCCGGATCGAACGGGCTTGTGAAACGCTGCCGGCGGCGCTGCTCTTTCTCCGCAGCTTTGAGTTCAAGGATGAGTTCGAAGAGGGTGACGGGCCGTTTGCGCATCTGTTTCCTGTCCAGGCGCCTCCGTATCTCCCTCTCCAGGCGCTCTATGGGTCCAAGAGTGTTCCCTTCCCCGTCGAACTCCGCATCGAAACTGAACCCCTCCATCCCCTCATCCTCATCCTCGCCCCACTCATCTCCCTCGTCGATATCCGCCTGCTCCAGGTACTCTGACTTCATGCGAAGGAGAAGCGCAGCATAAAAGAGGGTCCTGCCCGAGATACGGAGGTCCAGTTCCTTCCTCCGCTCAAGTTCCGAGAGGAACCGGTCAGTTACCTCGACAATGTCGATATTCCAGGGATCGATCTCTCCACGCTCCGCCATCTGCACCAGTATCTCGACGGGTTCTTCAGCCATGGGACTTGATTCCGGTCACGAAGGAGCTCTTGTCAGGGAGAAGAGTGACGCCCAGTATGCGATCGGCGCCCTCGATCATGGGTTTTCGCAATGACACGATGATGAACTGGGAGGTGCTGGAGAGCTCCCGGATCATCTCCGAGATCCTCTCCACGTTGGAGCCGTCAAGGGACATGTCCACCTCGTCAAATGCATAGAAGGGCGCAGGGATGTGCTGCTGGATGGAGAAGATGAACGCGAGCGTGGTGAGGGATTTCTCCCCGCCGGAGAGAGCGGAGAGGAGGTGGACCGGCTTGTCGCGTGGCTTCACCGCAAACGAGAGTCCCCCGGAAAATGGATCTTCCTCGTTCTCCAGGATAAGGTGGCCGGATCCGCTCGTCAGGCGTGCAAATATCTCCCTGAAATTCGCATCGATAGCCTTGAAAGCGGTGATAAAGGCCTCGTACTTCATCTTCTCGTACTTCTCTATCCGCTCGAGCAGCGTTGCCCGCTCCCGTGAGAGCACCTCCTTCTTCTCCCCCCGTTCTGCAATTCTCCCCTGGACCCTGTCATATTCCTCGATGGCCAGCATGTTGACCGCCCCGAGCTTCCGTATCTCCTGGGACGCCTCCGCAATGCCGCCTTCTATCTCCTGGAGCGTAAGTTCCGTATCTGTCTCCCCTGCCTCCTGCCGCAGCGCCTCTATCTCAAGAGCAAGGGCAGAAAAACGTTCGTTGAGCGCTTCTATCTGTATCCGGTGGCGCTCTGTGGCGGCATCGAATTCCAGGATCTTCTGTCCGGATTCCCTGATCGCATCCGAGACCTGTGCGTGACGCGTCTGCAGCTCCCCGAGTTCGGCGGAGAACTGTTTCTGGCGTTCTTCTATCTCGTTAATCCTCGTTCTGCTGGCCTCGATCTGTTCCAGGTACTGGGACACTTCCCGGTCGATGTCGGCATTCTTGGCCCCTATACGGTCAACTTCGGCCTTGAGCTCCTCGAGCCTCGCACTGAAGTGCTGCCGCTCCCGCTGCAGGTCATTGATATCTGCCTCCTTGTTCCTGAGGCGCCGCTCGATGTCCTCGCATTCCCTCTTCTTCTTCTCCAGCTGTTCCGAGAGGACGGGGATGGACGTGTCCTCGAGCCTCTTCTTGACGGCCTCCATCTTCTTCCCTGAGAGTGTTATGGCATCCGTGATGGCATCGAGCCCTGCCTCAAGTGCGGCAAGTTCTGCAGTCCCGGAACGGACCTCCTCTGCAAGAGTTGCCAGGATCTCACGGATCTGCTCCTTCTCGCGGAGCGTCACCTCCTCCTGGCGGGAAAACTCCTCCCTGACGACAGAGAGCCGCGATATCTCGGCATCCAGCTCCGACCGCCTCGCCCGCTTTATATCGATCTCTTCGCTGCCGCGGGTGACCGCGCGTTCAATATCGGCTATCTCTGCGCCAAGGCTCTCCATCGCTGACCTCAACCTTGAAATTTCATCCTCCACTGCCGCGCCAAAGCCCCGGACCGGTTTTTTGAACGACCCTCCTGTCATCGCACCGCTCTTCTCCAGCAGTTCACCGTCGCGGGTGACCATCCGGTATTTTCCGAGCAGCTTTCGTCCTCTCGCCATCGACTCCACCACCACCGTGCCGCCAAAGACGACCCTGAAGGCATCGGCATACTGCGGCTGGAATTCGAGCATCTCGACAGCGTACCCGATCACCCCGTCATCCCTGAGGGGTGGGAGCGCAGGGGGTTTGAGCCGCGAGAGAGGGAGGAATGTCACCCTGCCCATCTTCTGTTCTTTCAGGTAGTCGATAGCATGGGCGGCAACCGCGTCATCCTGCGCGACCACGTAATGGAGTCTCTGCCCGGCGGCCACGTTGAGCGCCGTCGCATACTCGGGGGGAGCGCGTCCCAGCTGCGCGATGGTCCCGAATATCCCGTCCATGCCGAGCACCGCCTCGAGTGCACGGCTCCCCGTCTCGCCCCTGGCCTGCTGCTGCGCCTCGAGGCGGATGACTTCCTGTTCGTGCTCCCGGAACTCTCCCTTCACCCGTTCGAGGGTCGTGCGACGGGCAAACACGCTGCTCTCGAGTTCAGAGAGCGCAGCATCAAGTTCCGATTTTTCCCGCACGAAAGCCTCCATCTCTTTCGCGTTCCCGGTCAGTTTCTGCTCCCTGCCCGTCCCCTCTGCCTCGAGCGCCTGCAGCCTCTCCTCCACTCTCTCCTTCTCACCGGTCCGCATGCGGCTCTTCTCAAGCAGCATGTCCTTCTGGTGAAGAAGTGACGACCGCTCGTTCTTCTTCTCCTCGATCGCCTGCATGAGTGCGAAGAGTTCGTCGCGTGCCCCCTCAGTATCCCTGCTCTGCGACTGGATCTGCTCCTCAATCTTTTCGGCCTGCGCCCTTGCTGTCGCCTCTTCCATGGCAAGGTTGGTACGGTCGATATTCATCTCCCGGATCCCCTGGCTGCATTCGGCGATCCGGGTCTCTGCCCTTTTCTGGTCGATATAGGTACGGTTTATCCCCTCCAGGCTCGCCTCTTTCTCCTTCTTCAGCCGGGAAATAGTCTGCTCTGCCAGCCGGATGGTTCCCTTGGCCTCCTCGAGTTCCGCGATCAGCCGCAGGTATTCCGCACCGCTCTTCTGGTTGATCTGGGCATCGATATCTGCCAGGTCCTTCGTGAGATACTCCCGTTCGTTCTCTTCGAGGCTCTTGTCTGAAGCGACCCGCTCCATCTGGATCCGTTCATCCTCGATCACCCGCGAGAGAGAAGAGAGATCCTTTTCCCTGGCATGGAGTGTTGCGGCCGCCCTGAGTCCCTCGAAATGCTGCAGGGCATCCTGCCAGTGCCTGAATTTCAACGCCTGCTCCCTCTCCGCAGACAGCTCGTCGAGGCGCTGCGAGAGCTCCCGCAGGAGGAGCTCCTCGCGTTCTATCCGTTCTCTCACCACTTCGAGTTCGATCAGTGCCTGGCTCTTTTTCTGGTCGAATTCTGCAACACCTGCTATTTCATCGACAATCTTGCGCCGTTCAAAATCGGTCATCTCGATGATGCGGGTGATGTCCCCCTGCATCACCACGTTGTACCCGTGCGGCTTGATGCCGAACTTCGCCAGATGATCATTCACATCTGTCTGCTTTGCAAGGCGGTTGTTCAGGTAGATGTAACTGTAATACCCGCTGGAAGTGCGCTTGATCCGCCGGCGAATCTTTGTTCCATCCGAGAATGTGAGAGTCACCTCGGCGGTATTTTTTCCTGAATTGAGGTTGATAAGATCCGTCAGCTTCTCTGCGCGAAGGGTCCGCGAACTTGAGAGGGCAAGAACAAAAAGGATGCCGTCGATGATGTTGCTCTTCCCTGATCCATTTGGCCCGGATATGACAGAAAAACCCTCGTAAAACGGGATTTTGGCCTTTTTTGAAAATGATTTAAAATTGTCAATCTCGAGCTCGGTGATGTGCAAAGACCAGTGCCCCGTTTACTTCTTTTGCGCGGATTCCTTCTCCTCATCTTCAGCCACGATGAGGTCGCTCTTCTTTCCCTGCCCGCCTGCACCCGGCTTCTTCCTTGTAAAACCTGCCGATGCAATGATATAATCGCTGTTCTTCCGCTTCTCGGGTGCAAGGGTCCCGTTCGGCTGCATGATCATATCCATCTTCTCGGGTGCAGTCTCCACGGGAGCCTGGGCGGATCTGGGGGGAGCCTGGGCGGCAGTGGTTTTTTTCTGCAGGATGACCGGGACGCTTCCTGCCGCTGCAGCGGGCTTTCCCATCCGCATCTCTGCACGGGTCCGCTCCTCGCTGACCTTTGACAGTTTCATTGCCACGGATTTGAGATCCAGAAGTTCCTCCGTGAGCCCCTTCACCAGGGCATCAATCTCCCTGACTTTCTTCTCCAGGGCCGCGACCCGCTCGTCAACGGGTGCAAGACTCCGGTCCTTATCCTTTATTATCTCCATATCTGACTCCTTGGGGCTGATCCGCATCGTATACCTGTGACGGGGTGATGGCCGGCATATAGGAGAGCCCTCATTGATAATCATGAATTATTCACCTATAATAATTATGCTGCGTGCGGGGGCGGTTTTGTTCTGTTTTTCTTAATTTTTCATTTTTTTGGATAAACGCCGCGACTGGCACAATTCATCCCACGGCACCCCGGGTTCTTTGCACCGTGGACACGATTCGGCGCATTTCCCATCCAAACCGAAATTGAAGCGAAAGGAATGGCGGTTTTCCCATAAGGAGAAGAAAAGGTATTACCTTATCACACCAACCTTTTAACACATGTCCAATCTGGCCACCACTGATCCGGAGATCGCCGCAATTATAAGGAAAGAGATGGAGCGCCAGCGTGACGGCCTGGAGCTGATTGCATCAGAGAACATGGTCAGCCGTGCCGTCCTCGAGGCTATGGGCTCTGTCATGACCAACAAGTACGCGGAAGGGTATCCCGGGAAACGCTACTACGGGGGATGCGAGTTCCATGACATGGCCGAAAACCTTGCCCGTGACCGGATGAAGGCATTATTCGGCGCACAGCATGCAAACGTGCAGCCGCATTCCGGGACACAGGCCAACATGGCAGTATATTTCGCCTCGATGAAACTCGGGGACCTCATGCTCTCGATGAAGCTCTCGCAGGGGGGCCACCTCTCACACGGATCCCCGGTCAGCTTCACCGGGCAGTTCTACCGGGTCTCGCAGTACGGGGTGGATCCCGAAACAGAGACCATCGATTACGGCGTGGTGGAGGAGATGGCACGGAAGGAGCGGCCGGCCATTCTGGTATGCGGGGCCAGCGCGTACCCGAGGACGATCGATTTTGCCGCATTCCAGGAGATCGCGGACGGAGTTGATGCCTACTGCATGGCCGACATCGCGCATATCGCAGGTCTCGTGGCATCGGGGCTCCATCCCACCTCTGTTGGTGTAACCGATTTCACCACCACCACCACCCACAAAACTCTCCGTGGGCCCCGGGGCGGGGCCATCATGTGCAATACCGAGTACGCCCAGATGATAGACAAGGCGGTATTCCCCGGCATGCAGGGGGGTCCCCTGATGCACACCATCACCGCAAAGGCCGTCTGTTTCCAGGAGGCGCTGCAACCCTCTTTCAGGGAATACAACAGGCAGATCGTGAAGAACGCAAAGGCCCTGGCAGAGACTCTTCTCGAGATGGATTTCCGCCTCGTCTCCGGGGGGACGGACAACCACCTCATCCTTCTCGATCTCAGCAATCTCGGTATCACGGGGCTCGAAGCGGAGACTGTCCTTGGAAAAGCCCACATCACCGTGAACAAGAACACCATTCCAAACGAGCAGCGGAGCCCCTTCGTGACCAGCGGTCTCCGGGTCGGCACTCCGGCCGTGACCAGCAGGGGGATGAAGGAGCAGGAGATGCACCGGATAGGAGAGTGGATCGGAGCGGTGCTCAAGGACATCACCAACGACGCTGTCATCAGAAAGATCGGGGAAGAGGTCACGATGATGGCGGCCAAATTCCCCCTCTACCCGGACTGATATGATCCTTGACGGAAAGAAGGTCTCCGAATCCCGCCTTGCATCTCTGAAAGAGGAGATTGACGCGACCGGCCTCTGCCCGGAACTGGCAACGGTCATCGTGGGGGAAGATCCCGCATCGCAGATGTACGTGCGCATGAAACACCGGGCATGCGAACAGGTGCATATTCGTTCGAGGGGAATCACCCTTCCTTCGGCATCAACCACTGCCGATGTCCTGAACCAGATACGCGCCCTCAACGAGGACGTGCACGTGAGCGGCATACTGGTCCAGCTCCCGCTCCCCCCCCAGGTCGACTCCCTCCGTGTGATAGAAGCGGTGCTTCCTGAAAAAGACGTCGACGGGTTTCATCCTGTGAACATGGGAAAGCTCTTTTCCGGGAAGCCGCTCTACTCACCCTGCACCCCGAAGGGTATCATGTCCCTTCTTTTGGAATACAATATCCAGCCCGAAGGGATGCACGCGGTCGTCATTGGGAGGAGCATCGAGGTGGGCCGGCCGATGGCAGCGCTCCTCCTGAACGCCAGCGCCACTGTCACCGTCTGCCATAGCAGGACACGTAATCTCGCGGCCATTGCAAGGAGCGCGGATATTCTTGTCGCTGCCGTCGGAAAAGCCCGCTTCGTCGGCCCCGACATGGTCGCCCAGGGGGCAGTGGTCGTCGATGTGGGGACCAACCATATTGATGGCGTTCTCTGCGGGGACGTGGATTTTGACCGGGTCAGCCGGATCGCCGCTGCCATCACACCGGTCCCCGGCGGTGTCGGCCCCATGACAATCGCCTCTCTGATGGAGAACACGTTCCTCGCGGCAAGGCTGCAGTCATGTACCGATGCAGGATAGGGGATCTCCCCATCGGGGACGGCGCCCCGGTGCGGCTGCTTGGCGTCATCAACTGCAGCCCCGAGTCCTTTTATTCCGGTTCGTTCACTCCGGCAGAAGATGTCCATGCCCGCGCCTGCGGTCTCGTGGAAGAGGGCGCTGACATCATAGACGTGGGGGCACGGAGCACTGCGCCGGGGGCACCGCCCCTCGCCCGGAAAGAGGAGATTGCACGAATGGAGCAGGCCCTCTCTTCACTCGAAGGGTCGGGAATCCGCGTGTCCGTGGATACCATGGATCCCGTCGTTCTTGAAACCTGCCTCGAATACGATATCGCCGCGATCAATGATATCTCCGGATTCCTCGATCCCGGGTATGCACTGCTCGTGGCAGACGCGGGACTCCCTGCAATCCTGATGGCTTCGCGGCGGGCGGTCGGGGATTCCCTGACCCTGGAGGAGACGCACCAGGCGATGTCCATGGTGGAGACCAGGGCGCATGCGGCCGGTGTGACAGAATATATCCTGGATCCCGCGGTGGGCCTCTGGCAGCAGAACCGCACCGTGGAACTCGACTGGGATCTCTGCCGTCACTTCAGTGATTTTTCGATCTACCAGCGCCCTCTTCTTGCCGCTGTGTCAAGGAAATCCTTCCTTGGCGCAGTTGTCGGAAAAACACCCGGGGGAAGGCTCCCGGCCTCCCTGGCCATGGCTGCCCTTCTCATCTCACAGGGCGCGGACATGGTGCGCACGCACGATGTCGCAGAGACCCGCGACGCCATTATTGTCGCCGAGAATATGATGCGGGAGACCGGATG
This sequence comes from uncultured Methanolinea sp., assembly GCA_964452625.1. Lineage (GTDB taxonomy): Archaea > Halobacteriota > Methanomicrobia > Methanomicrobiales > Methanospirillaceae > Methanolinea_A. The sequence continues at coordinate 98,403 of CAYVMJ010000009.1, read as the reverse complement.
ACCGAATCCTTCTCCACATACGGAATCCGCACCCCCCTGATCAGGGAGGGGGACGATTTGGCTGCAATACTCACCCGGGCAGTGGAAAAGACCGCTGCCCGGAGGTTCCAGACAGGAGATGTCCTGGTCGTTGCCGAGACAGCGGTCTCCACGGCCGAAGGCCGGATCATCCATCTCGCCTCGCTTGTCCCGGGAAATGATGCCGAAGAGCTCGCCCGCAGGTATGCCATGGATCCACGCCTGGTGCAGTGTATCCTCCAGGAGAGTGACGAAATCATCGGCGGTATCCCCGGTTTCCTCCTCTGCATGAAGCATGGCACTCTCCTCCCCAATGCAGGGGTGGACGCATCCAACGCTCCGCCGGGGTGCGTGACCCCTCTTCCTGTCAATCCCGATGCGAGTGCATCCCTCCTGAAAGAAGGTGTCGCACGCATGACCGGATCTGTTATTGCCGTCATTGTCGCCGACAGCAGGACCCATGCAATGCGCGTCGGGTGCAGCGGTGTGGCCATCGGGTGTGCAGGAATCCCCTCGGTCCTTGACGTGAGGGGGCGCTGCGATCTCTTCGGAAGGCCGCTTGAAGTGACAAGGCAGGCACTCGCAGACAACCTTGCATCCGCTGCCGAAATTGTCATGGGAGAATCTGACGAATGCACTCCCGCAGCGCTCATCCGGGGGCTTGACATTCCTCTGTCGGACTGTGTGGGCATCGAGTCAATTGATGCAGATGAATGCCTGTTCATGGGCCTGCTGCACAAACCGGAACAAAAGTGATGGAGAAAGGCGGGAAACAGACCGTGCGGGGAAGACGAGATGATGTGTCCCGTCAGTCACCCGTCCCGGTTTTTCCGGCCCTCGTGACCCCGACCCTTCCCTTTTCGAGAGAGAGTGAGAAACCAAGGCCTTCAAGGTATTCCCTGCTCCTCCCCTTCCCGTGAATGAGCAGCTCGACGAGATCCTCCTTTTCGTCGATATCCACATGAAGCCGGAAGCTGTCGATGACCTCGCAGGAGAGTGCCCTCTCCTCTGCGATCCGCGAATGCTTCAGGAAGCTCGCACCATAATAATCCACGCGGAAATCCGAGCCCCTGGAGAGGTAGATGGCATTGGTTCCCCCACCCCTCCCCGGCACCATGGCCATTTCCTGCCGCGTGGAGATGAGCCGCCTCACTGCGTCAGGCGTGATGAGCGGGAGATCCGCCATGATGATAAGGACCTCATCATCCGTCTTTGCGAGAAGTGCGTTCAGGGTCTCGTTCAGACCTCCGGGGATGACTTCCACCACAGCAATCGGGCAGTTGTAATCATCGGTGGCAATGATCCTGGGCTCACAGCCCGCCGCTCTTACAGCCTCCACCACATCGGCGAGCATCAGCCTCGCAAAAACCCTTCTCTCATCCTGTTCCAGCACGCAGGAGAGGCGGGTCTTCGGGTTTGCAGGCTTGAACGGGATGAGTGCTGTGACAGGCATATCTACCTCTGCATGTGTGGCGGAAACTTTTAAACTTCGTGATCGGGGTGTCCTCTCCCCTCCTGTCATATTAGGTCCATTCATATGGAATCACATCCATTGTGATGATAACGAGATGCCACAGCGGATCATCACTTACTCGCGGAATGTTTTTCTTCCTCTCACAACCGTCTGCCACAACCGGTGCGGGTACTGCTCATTCCGCACTCCCGTCAGGGAGGGATGCGTGCTCCCCCCTTCTTCCGCACTCGATATCGTGCAGAGAGGTGCCGCCCTCGGGTGCACGGAAGCACTTTTCACCTTCGGAGAGCGCCCGGGTCTCGAACCGGGGTTCACCGCCATGCTCTCGCGGTCCGGATACAGGGATATCCTCGACTATTGTTACGACCTCTGTGAAAAGACCATAGATGCCGGCCTCCTTCCCCATACCAACGCCGGCATCCTCACCTTCGAGGAGATGGAACGGTTCTCCCGGGTAAATGCCAGCATGGGCCTGATGCTCGAGACCACCGCACGGCTCGATGCCCACTGCAACTCCCCGGGAAAGGATCCGGCCGTGCGTATCGAGATGATTGAGAATGCAGGCAGGCTCAGGATACCATTCACCACGGGGATACTCCTTGGTATAGGGGAGACGATGGAGGACCGCGAAGAGTCGCTCATGGTCATTTCTGATCTCTCCCGCAGGTATGGCCACATCCAGGAGGTGATCATCCAGAACTTTTGCCCGAAGGATGGCACTCCCATGGCAGATTTTTCTCCCGTGGAACCTGAAGAGATCTGCCTGACCATCAGGCTGGCAAGGGATATCCTCCCTGACAACGTGGCCATCCAGATCCCCCCGAACCTTGCTGATGCGGCATCCCTGCTGCCCTGCGGGGTCGACGACCTTGGAGGGGTCTCCCCCCTGACCGTCGATTACGTGAACCCGGAACACCCCTGGCCGCAGATTCAGGAGCTCGAGCAGATGGTGGGCGATGCAATCCTGAAGGAGAGATTGTGTATCTACCCGAGATACATAGAGAAGGGATGGTTCCCGGACCGACTCGCACCCCTTATTAGGCAACTGCAACAAATACTACAGCAGAGGAACAATGGCAGTGCAGAGAGGTGAACTGCTCTACGCGGGCAAGGCGAAATCTGTCTACCGGACCGACCAGGAAGGGATTCTCATCGTTGAATTCCGCGATGATATCACCGCGTTTGACGGCGGAAAGAAGGACGTGCTCTCGCGGAAGGGCAGCTTCAATGCACGGGTCTCCGCCTTCCTCTTCGGACACCTCAAGGAGAAGGGAATCCCCACCCATTTCGTCAGGATGATTGACGAAAGCCGCATGGTCGTTAAATCCCTCTCGATGATTCCCCTGGAGGTGATTGTGCGGAATATTGCAGCGGGCTCCATGAGCCGCAATTACCCCATTCCAGAAGGAACGCCCCTTAACCCCCCGGTCATCGTGATCGACTACAAGGACGACTCCCGCCACGATCCCATGCTCAACGATGACCTGATTGTCGCGCTCGACATACTCTCCCCTGAAGAACTGGCCAGGGTCAAGGAACTGGCGCTTGCCATCAACACCATCCTGGTACAGTTCTTTGCAAATCTCGGGATCACGCTGGTTGACTTCAAGATCGAATTTGGGAGAGGGGACGATGAGATCGTGCTGGGTGATGAGATCAGCATGGATTCCATGCGCCTCTGGGACGCCCGCACGGGAGAATCGCTCGATAAGGACGTGTATCGTTTCTCCAGGGGGGATGTGCTGGAGGTGTACCGGCGGGTGTCGGAGAGAATATGTGCAGAATGAGGAAATGGACGTGCGCTCTCATTGGAGGAGAGGGCATAGAGGATGTTTCATGCCAGCCTCTGTGCCCCGCGTTGACCCGACATGTAAATCGTCAGTGAGGATGACAATGCATAAAAATAATATTTCGCCACAGGAAATCAGAAGATCGCACATGAGATCAGGAGGATGAAGGGGATCATGCCGGATGATGAACTGGAGCTGGAGATACTGGAATGGGCCAGGGATTACGCGGAGAAGCACAACTGGATCCTCAATCCGGATACAAGAAAACTGGAGATCGTGATCCGTGGGCTCGCTCGGAACCAGAGAAAGTTTGGGGAGCGCTACTGCCCCTGCCGCCTCCGTTCAGGAGACCCGGAAAAAGATCGTGATATCATCTGCCCCTGCGTTTTCCATAAGGACGAGATAGAAAGTGACGGGAGTTGTCACTGCAACCTGTATTTCAGGTAATCCGTTTTTCCGGATCAGGCGCCCGCACTCCCGGTATTCACAAAATTGGCACACCGGCATCCCATCATTTTACCTATCTTCTCCTTCTCCACCGGTTGAGAGGACACTGTAGATAGCATAGAAACCGATCGCGATGGCGATAACATAGGCAAATACGGCGATGTAGTAGACGACACCGGGAATCGGGAGGTGAGTTTCACGCAGGACAAACGATGACCCAATGACCATCCCGGAGACGACAAGCCCTATCAGCACCTTGTTGCTGGTCCGGTCCAGCGACACCTGCAGCCGTCGTATGTCGGTATCCACTATATCGATCTTGATGATCCCGGTCCCGAGCTGCTTCAACATCTGGTTGATGTTCCTGGGCATATCCAGGATCCCGTCCATCGTCTCAAGGAGGGTGCCCCCGGCTCGCGACCTGATCTGGTCTATCATGGACTCGCTCTTTTTGAACCTCGCCATGTACATCTCGGCTTCATCCTTGAACCTGAATTTTGGATCCAGTGTCACGCCCACGTCGAGCACCATGATGATCACTTTCAGCATAAGCATGAGGTTGCCGGGCACCTGTATCCGGTACTCGCGAAGGATGGTGGTGAACGAATTGGCCATATCGCTGAAATTGAACTGCCCGATGGAGACCCCTTCAGCCTCAGTCAGGGCAATGAACATCTCGTCCCGCAGAGCTTCCCTTGAGGCTTCGGGGATCTTCACCGAGAGCCCTTCCAGTGACTTCATCATCATCCCCGCATCCTGGATGATCATGGAGTGTAAGAGCTGCGTGAACCAGAAACGTCGCTCGGGGCGGATGATCCCGATGATCCCGAAGTCGAGAAAGACGAGTTTTCCCTCTCTGGTGACGAGCAGGTTCCCGGGATGCGGGTCGCCATGGAAGAACCCGTCCTCGAATATCTGCTGCATGTAGGCGAAAAAGCCGGTTTCTGCAATCCTTTTCGGACTCAGGCCACACGCGCGGATCGCATCCACGTTGTCCACCCTGACCCCTTCGATGTACTCCATCACCAGCAGGTGCCTGCTACTGTATTCCCAGAAGATCTTCGGGACCTTCACTCCTTCAAGATCCTTCATATGCAGGCGCAGAAGATCCGCGTTCTTCCCGTCCCTGACAAAATCCAGCTCTTTCCGAATCTGGGCTGCAAAATCCCTGACTATCCCCCGGGGATTGTATACTTTCCATTCAGGAAAGCTCCTCTCTGCACGCCGTGCGATGGATTCCAGGATCACGATGTCCGTCTCGATGATATTCTCTATGCCGGGCCTCTGGACTTTGAGGGCGACAGGGGTCCCGTCAGGCAGCCGTGCGCGGTGAACCTGACTCAGGGACGCGGATGCCACCGGCGTCTCATCGATTTCGATAAAACATTCCCTGTAGTCCGGGCAGGTCTTTTCGATCACCTCCCTAATGGTCTCGAAGGGAAGCGGGTTGGTGCGATCCTGGAGGCGCTTGAGTTCTTCTATCAGCCCGGGGGGCAGCATATCCTGGCGGGTGCTGATAATCTGCCCGAATTTTATGTAAGTCGGGCCCAGTTCCTCTAGCGCCACCCTCATCCGCTGGTATTCGCTCGCTGCAGAATCGACGGAGCAGGTTCTGCAGAGCCGGAACCTGTGCACTCCCGGAAAGAGGCGCTGAACCGCTATCCCGAACCCGTGCTTGAACAGGATGTCGGCAATCTGCCAGTAACGACGGAATCTGGTGATCATATCTTCTTACCGGACCCGGCAATATAAGAGCCCGGTTTTCACCTGCCTGTCCTTATCTCATCTGTGTGTGAAATACGCGATTATACCTTCCGGAGTGACGGAATCGATCCGGGCAAATCCCACCCGCTCGAACTGGACGACTTTCCCCCTCTCCCCGGCCACAGCAGGCTCGCAGGCCCCGGTACGGTTTCCTTCCGGGGTCACGAGGGTACAGGAGAGATGCCCGCCTGCCGGCAGCCACTGGATGATCGGTGCCTTTTGGGCGCGTGCGTCCGCGAGCGAGTCCCCGGCGTACCGGGCAGAGAGCTCCTCCCCGCATCGCTCCACGTTGATATTGAAGAGATCCTTCAACCTGAAAAGACCCAAAGATCTCTCCATTTCTTCTCCCGGGAGGAGGACCTCCCCCGTAAAAGAAAGTTCCCTGGATCCTTTTTCAGGATGGGCAGGGTGTAGGAGAGCGTGTGCGGTCTGTACCGGTGCCTCCCGTATGTTCACCGTGACAGGATCAGGAACGAAGAAATAACGGTTTGCCACGGGATCCACGATAGCCTTGTTCCTGGCAAACAGGTTCTCCCACGAGAAGGAGATGTCTGTCTCGCCAATGCCGATGTCGAGGACTGCGTCCCGGACCGCCTCCGGTTGTATCCCGCGACGGGCCATTGCCCGGAGGGTGCCGAGGCGGATATCATCCCATCCCTGGAACTCGCCTGCATTGATCCCTGCCCGCATCTGCGAGGTCGAGAGGACGACCCCCTCGATTCCCATCCGGCCGTAGTGCCGGTATACCGGCGGTTCCCAGCCGAAATAATCGAAGATGTACCGCTGCCTCCGGGTATTGGCGATATGATCTTTCCCACGGATGACGTGAGTAATACCGAGGAGGTGGTCATCGACGGTGACCGAGAAGTTCATCAGGGGGTAGAGACACCCCTCCATCCTCGGGTGAGGCGGGCTTTTAAGGATACGGAATGCCGGAAAGTCCCTCATCGCGGGATCGGGATGATCGAGATCGGTCCGGACGCGGAGAGTCGCCTCTCCCTCTTCGAACCCGCCATCACGCATCTTTCTGAAGGACTCGAGGGCTTCGTCGATGCCGGTGCTGCGGCAGGGGCAGGCCTCTTTCGCAAGCTTCATTGCTTTGAAACGCTCGTTGTCGCAGGTGCAGACGTAGGCACCTCCCCGTTGGATCAGCTCCTCGCCGTACTGGTAGTAAAGATCAAAACGGTCGCTCTGGTAGACGATGTCGGTGATCCCGAGACCCAGCCATTTCAGGTCCTCCTGGACCATGGTGTACGCTTGCGGGTCGACTCTCTTCGGATCCGTATCCTCGATACGGAGCACATACTTCCCGCCGTAGCGCTTTACGTAGGCATCGTTCAAAACCGCCGCCCTGGCATGCCCCAGGTGGAGCGGGCCGCTCGGGTTGGGTGCAAACCGCATCACCACCCCTCTTTCAGCCTTCTCGAGATCCGGCAGCGTCCTTGACTGTTCCTTCGGCCGGGACATCTCCTCCACGAGATCCGGGGCCATCTCCCGGAGGCGGGCTGCCTGCTCTTCCAGCGAGAGGGCGGATACCTCGCTGATGACCTCGGTCACGATTCCGGATGCCTCGCGGGCCCTTTGTTTCAGTTCAGGATACCGGCCCATCACCATCCCGATCACGGTCCCGGCCTTGGGGATGCTCCTGTGCCTGACCGCATTCTGGAGGGCGAAAAGGAAGAGGGCCCGCCTGAGTGGGTCTTCCATCCTAATAACTCCGGCTGATGAAGTGATCCCCCATCTGGATGAGCAGATCCCGTTCCGTGCTGGGGGGAAGAATAGAAATCCGGCGGATGCCTGTCTGAACAAGATTCCTCGCAGTCTCCTGGACCTCATCTATGACCCCGATCCCGCGGAGCCGCGAAATGATCTCTGTGATCTCGTCCTGCGAGAGGCGCTTCCGGTACGGGGAGAGATCAAATCCCTTTTCCATGGCCCTGATATGGATCAGGGTCTTTTTCCCTTCCCTGATATCGGAAGCCTGGTCCTTTCCGCTCACTTCAGGGGGAGCAAGGAGGTCAATGAGATCGTCCTGAATCTGGAAAGCCATCCCGATGCCCTGGCCGAAGTGATAGAGGGCGCTCGAATAAGTGGGGTTGCCTCCGGCAAGGATACTGCCGATGCCTGCTGCCGCTGCGTACAGCGCTCCTGTCTTCTTCTCCACCATCTTCATGTATTCCCCCTCGCTCACGTCGTCGCGCGATTCAAAGGTCATGTCCATGTGCTGACCCTCGCAGATCTCCACGCATGTCCGGGCAAGCATTGAAGTGGCCCTGACCTTGGCATTGTCCGGGACATCGGCGAGGCTGATGAACTCGAAGGCACTGGCAAAGAGCACGTCGCCTGCAAGGATCGCGGTAGGCTCGTCCCACCGCGTATGCACGGTGGGAACTCCCCTCCGCACTTCGTCGCCATCCATGATGTCGTCATGGATGAGGGTGAAACTGTGGGTGAGTTCGAGGGCGAGTGCCGCGGGCATCACGTCTGTCGAGCTCCCCCTGTTCACTGCTTCGGCGGCGAGCAGCAGCACGGCAGGGCGGAGTCTCTTGCCGCCCGCGACCAGCAGGTGCGCACTCGCCCTGCCGAGGTCATCGCAGGCCGCCCCGAAATAACGGTTGATAAGCGCATCGACCTGATCGGCTGTCTGTTCCAGATACTCTTTCAGTTCCATGTCCTCCTCCTTGCCCGGTTCCTATGCCATCTTCACCCGCTGCCCGTTCGAGAGGATGTGCACATCGTTGTGCAGGGTGTACCCGAGAGCCTCGGTGAATTCTGCATATGCCGACGTCATGCGGATATGCCCGTGGGCCGGCACGATGTGCTGGGGATTCAGCATGTGGATGAACTCGTAGTGATCCTCACGGTAGGCATGCCCAGTGACGTGCAGGTCCGGAAAAATCCGCGCACCTGCCATGTTCAGGTGCGCCTCGACCATGTAACGCTGCCCGAAATTCATGGGATTCGGGATCACCTTCGCACTGAAGATGACCTTGTCGCCCTTCTCTACCTTGTACGGGGTGTCCCCGAGTGCAATCCGCGTCAGGATGGACCCGGGTTCTCCCTGGTGCCCGGTGATGATGGGGACAAATTTATCCTTCCCTGCCTTCATCATTCTCCGGAGGGTCCTGTCCACCGTCCTCCGGTTCCCGAACATGCTCATCGTCTCAGGGTAGCTGACCAGCTTCATCTGTTCGGCTGTGGAGGAATAACGTTCCATCGACCTGCCGAGCAGAACCGGTTTCCTGCCGATCTCGTGCGCACATTCCGCTATCGTCTTCACTCTCGCGATGTGCGAGGAGAACGTGGAGACGATGATTGCCGACTTGTCGTCCTCGTAACTCGTGATGGTGTCACGGACGATGTCCCTTGCAACGCGTTCGCTCGGTGCCCGGCCCCGGTTGTCGATGTAGGTCGCCTCCACGATAAGGGCCAGCACTCCCTCTTTGCCCAGCTGGCGGAGGCGCGCAAAGTCGGGCGGCTCGCCGATGACAGGAGTCCTGTCGAACTTGTAATCGCAGGCATACACGATAGCCCCTTTTGGTGTATGGAGCACCGCGTTCACCGTATCGATGATGCTGTGCTGGGTCCGCACGAACTCAAGCGTCAGGTTCTGGGAGATGGTGTACTTCTGGCCGGCCTTCAGCGCGAATAACTTGTTGTTCACCCCGAATTTCTGTTCACCTGCGATCTGCTGGCGTATCAGTTCGGTCGTATAGGGTGTGCCGATGATAGGGGCATTGTACCGGTGTGCAAGTTTTGGGACCGCCCCGATATGGTCAAGATGTCCGTGGGAACAGACGATAGCCTTGACGCTTCCCTCCACCGTGTTCATCATCGTATCGTCGGGAATTGCCTTCATCTGGATGAGATCCAGGGAGTGCATATTCTCTACTTCGGCCTCCTCGTGGATCATCACCTGATCCAGACGAAGGCCCATGTCAAAAATAACAATGTCCTTTCCGCAGCGGACAGCGGTCATATTTCTCCCGACCTCTTCGTATCCGCCCACCGCGATTATTTCAATATCCATTATTCTCCTCCTTGTATGTGTTCCAGCATCTGGCGGGTCTTCCCGGTGATATACACCCGGGTGCGTTTGAGGTCCGCAACCCTTGCAGACCCGCAGAGAAACATAGTAGTGCTCAGTTCCCGGTGGATTTCCTCAATCTTCGCACAGAGAGCTTCCTCGCTCTCCAGTGCCGGCCTGAGCAGGGGAAGGGCCAGGCCGCAGAGATCTGCGCCGAGTGCCAATGCCCTGGCAATATCAAGCCCGCTCCTGATGCCCCCTGTGGCAATGACAGGCCCTCCGGTGCTTGCGGCCTCGCACAGGCTCACCACCGTGGGAATGCCCCACTCCTCAAAGAGCGCTCCGAGGTGAACCAGCCTCCCGGCATCATTGTCCGGAGTCTCTTTTGCCCTGCAGGCCTCGACCGCAGGCCACGATGTCCCGCCCCAGCCCCCTATGTCGATGGCACGGACCCCTGCACCCCAGCAGCTCCTGGCCGTTTCTCTCGAGATGCCGCTGCCGGTCTCCTTAATCACGACCGGGACTGCGCTCTCCCGGCAGAGTTCGGAAAGCGCATCGAAGCAGCCTGTGGCATCATGATCGCCTTCGGGCTGGATGGCCTCCTGCAGGAAATTCGCATGAATGGCAACGGCGTTGGCATCGATCATCGATACCGCCCGGTCGACCCACTCCAGCCCGTGTTCTCGAAGCTGTACAATTCCCAGGTTTGCGACAAGGAACGCATGGGGTGCCTCCTCCCTGACGACAGAAAAGCTCCCGGAGAGCGCAGGGTTTTCGAGCGCTGCGCGCTGTGACCCCACGCACATGCCGAGACCGTATCTCTCGGCAGCCCTTGCCAGTCGGCGGTTCACTTCCGTCGTATCAGGGTGTCCACCCGTCATTGCGGCGATGAACAGGGGAGACCCGAGCCGGCAGCCGAGGAAACGGGTTGCAAGGTCAATCCGCTGCAGGTCGCATTCGGGCAGTGCGGAATGAACGAGCCGTATATCATGAAATCCCGGGTCACCCCTCTCGATCTCCTGCTCCGCACAGATGCGCAGGTGGTCGCTTTTCCTCCCAGAAGTGAACCGTTTTTTATCCATGATTACTCTCCCCCACTACCCTCGTGCCGTTGTGCGGTTTCCCCTGTAAAAAGTCATGAATCCGGGAGACATGGAATATCTCGGAAGAGATGCCAAGGGCTGCCAGTTCCCGCAGTTCCCTTATCTTTCCTCCCATTCCGCCAGTCACATCAGTATGGCCGGAGCCGCCCGCAAGGATTTTCGTCTCCATGTCTCCGCAAATCTCGGTTATCACGCTGCCGTCACCCGAGAGGACCCCGGGCACGTCGGTTGCGATGCCAATCCTTGTGAAGGGCAGGTGCTCCCCGAGATACCTGACGATCTGGTCTCCGGATACTATGCATGCACCCTGGACTTCGTCCATCACCACGTCGCCATGCAGCACAGGGATGACCCCCATATCCATCAGGTGGTGCAGTGGCCTCGTCTCAAGAGAGACCAGGCGTCCCGCGCGGGCCCAGGCGCCTGCCAGGGGATGGATGCCGATCGCATCAGCCCCGGCGACAGAGAGTGCCTCCACCATCATCTGGTTCAGCCGGCTGACCGCATTGTGGGTGTGTGCGATCCCGTGCCTGTTATTCCGGTCGGCGCCTCCGGCCAGGCCGTACTGGTGTGCTTCAGGGTGCCCGAATGATCCTGCCCCGTGCACGAGGCAGAGCGGGATATCCGGGTATGCCGCGATGCAGCGCGCTATCATCTGCAGAGAAGCGAAATCCGCTGTTCCCTGCCTGCCCTTCTCCGTCAGCACGCTGCCTCCCACCTTGAGCAGCAGCCGATCAGGCATTTTTCTCCTTCCTGGCACCCTCGGTGTCCAGATTGGTCATGAATGCCTTGGCATCGCACGCCTCCACCGCTCCCATAACCCTGCTCTTCAGGTGCTTGGGGCAGATGGCGACCATGCACCCCCCTCCACCCGCACCGGTCATCTTGGCTCCGTACGCCCCTGCCGCCCTTGCGGCCAGGATGAGACGCGAGAGGGCAGGATGACCGGCTCCGAGCGCTTCCAGCAGGGCGTGGTTCATGTTCATCAGTGTTCCAAGCTTGTGAGGGTCAGAGAAATGTCGGATCGCACACATGGAGATGGCCCCGATAGAATCAAGAATTGGCTCGCAGATATCAGGATGCGTGTTTTTCAGGTCCGCAACTTTTTCCACCATCTTTGATGTACTGTGGGATACCAGGGTATTTCCCACAACCAGGGGAAAGTTCTGGGGAGGAAGCCTCCTGCGCTGTGTGCCGGTGATCAGAACGATACCTCCGAACGTGGAGACACTCGTATCCGTGGGACTGGCCTTCCCTTTCTGTACTTTCTTCTCGATTCCATATGCCATGGTGGCTATCTCTTCCATGCTGTAGTTCTTCCCGAATTCATCGTTGATGGCCGAGAGGGTTGCCACCGTGACCGCCGCCGAGGACCCGAGCCCCGAAGAACTCGGAAGCTGCGAGTTCACATAGACACTTCCCTTCACACCCATTTCATCAAAGCAGCTGTCGATATAGGGGGATCTCGCATGATGGGCCGTCCTGCTCTTCCTGACGGTCACAAAGACCCTGGGACGTATCGCCATGGCCACACCGGGTTTTCCATACACCACCGCATGTTCCCCGAACAGGAAGACCTTGCCGGGGGCGCTCCAGGTCGCCAACCTACATCACCGCAATGGCTGCATACCCCACCACTTCGCGGTCCCCCGTCACATCACCGCTCGTCGCATAACGGAGCAGCCTGCCGCGTCTTGCTCCCAGTTCCCTGCAGGTAAGGCACATTGTGGCAACGGGCCCGTACCCGCATGCACTGACCCTCCTTTGCAGGATACGCCGGTAAAACTCTTCCACGTCAAGGTTTTCCAGGGCTTCGATGGCATACCTGTCGTTCTCCCTTGCCACTTTATCCGGCACGTAATGGGAGAAATCGCTCGATGCCACGATGCGAATATCGTCCCGGCCGCTCTTTTTGATCCCGCCAAGCAGGATTCCGGAGAGCGCTGCCGCCGCATCCAGGCCCTGGTCACCCATGAGGATGGGGACTATCCGTGCCCTCGGGAAGCGGTACTTGATGAAGGGGATCTGCACCTCGATTGAATTCTCCTGCTCCTGGAAAGAGACCTCGTCTGCTTCAAGATCAAGGGATGCACCAAAGGCATCGTCATTATCCACGATACCGAGCGGAGTCTCCCATGGGATCAGGGAGAGGCAGGTGCGATATCCCCTGTGGCTGGGGCCAATCACCACAAAGGTACCTGCAAACGAGGAAGGGATTGCACTGTAGGCCAGTGCTGACACCTCGCCTGAATAGGGATATCCTGCATGAGGGGAGACGATACCGAGTGCTTCACCCTCCGGGCTCTTGTTCCGGAAGAAGGTTTCCAGCAGCTGCTCGAGATGGTGTGGGTCCCGGGGGTAGAACATGCCGGCAACTGCGCATCGCCGAATTTTCATCGGATCTACCCTCTCGTATCCCAGCTATATTAGAGTTCGGTCTCGAAATCTTCCGCAGTGAGGGAAGTGGCTATACCCCGAAGACGAAGCATCTCCTTTGTGACGAGGAAGTAGATCATGGAGAGCGCTTTTCTTCCCTTGTTGTTGGTGGGAATCACCAGATCGACGAGGCTTGTCATGTTGTTGGTATCACACAGCGCCAGTATGGGAATCCCGCACTGGACAGCCTCCTTCACTGCCTGCTCGTCACCAATGGGATCTGTCACGACAAGCACCTGCGGCTCGATATAATTGGCCAGGTTCTGGTTTGTAAGCATCCCCGGGATGAAGCGCCCTGTAACAGCCATGCCGCCGATCGCCTCTGCAAATCTTTTCGCAGGGTATTGCCCGTACTGCCGTGAGGTGACAACCAGGATGCTGGAAGGATCAAACTGCGAGAGGAATTTTGCAGCAGTCTTTATCCGCTCATCGGTCTCCCGGATATCCAGGATATACAGTCCATCTCCCCTCACCCGGTAGATGAATTTCATCATGTCCTTGCTCTTCTGCTGGGTGCCTATATGTACACCCGCGGCAAGATACTCTTCCACGGGAACCAGCGGCTCTTTCAATTCAATTTCCATCTCAGTAGTCTCTGTCATGCTATCTGCTCCTCTATTCTTATCAGTTCATTCAGCTTTGCAATTCTCTCCCCGCCGACTGCTCCGGTCTTCAGGAACACACACCCGAATGCCGTGGCAAGGTGTGCAATGGTGGAGTCGGTTGTCTCCCCTGAACGGTGACTCATCACCGTATCCATGCCGTGGATATGGGCCAGGTGGATGGCCTCGAAGGTATCGGTCAGGGTTCCCACCTGGTTGGGCTTGATCAGGGCACAATTGGCAGATCCTGCGTCGATGCCCTCTGCAATCCGGGCAGCGTTGGTCACGAAGAGGTCATCTCCGCACACAAGGCACCTGTCACCCACCTGCGCTGTGAGATCTGCAAATCCCGCGAAATCCTCCTCATGGAGCGGGTCTTCCACATACACAAGGTCGAACCTGTCGACAAGTTCTGCCATGTATGCGATATGATCGCCGGTGGTGCGCCTGCCGCCACGGTCGATATAGCACCCTTCTCCCTGATTCCACATCTGGCTTGCAGCGACATCAATGCCCATATCAATCGTGAAGGAAAGTGTATCCGAGACCTCTTCTACTGCCTGGCGGATGATCTCAAATGCCTCCATGTCGCTGATCTGGGGCGCCCAGGCTCCTTCATCTCCCTTCCCGCAGGCCCTGCCCGAGGTTTTCAGTAACTCTTTTACCTTTCTGTGCACCATGGCGTTGGCAAATACCGCCTGTGTCGGGCCTTCTGCACCCGTAGCCACCACAAGGAACTCCTGGATGTCCGTGGCATGTGCTGCGTGTGCTCCTCCGCCAATCACGTTCCCAAGGGGGAGCGGCATCTCCGGCACAAACACCCCGCCGAGGTAGGAGTATAATTCCATCCCGAGCGAGGATGCCGCAGCTTTTGCGTTTGCACAGGAGAGAGCCACCGCAACATTGGCTCCAATGTCTGAGAAGTCGGATGTCCCATCCTTCTCCCTGAGAACATAATCGAAGGCAACCTGATCCCGGGAATCCATCCCGATGATCTCCGGGATGAGGTGTGAGATCGCATACGGGACCGCGTCTTTTGGATCCTTCACCTTTGCCTCATGAATGCCTGTGCTGGCTCCGCTGGGAGCCGCCGATCTGCCGAAACCGGTATCTGTAAAGATATCGGCTTCCACCGTGGGGTTTCCCCTGCTATCCAGTATAGTGCGCAGTTGAACGCTGCGGATGACCGTCATGGCTGACTACTTCCTCTTCACCGTAATTGGTATGACATTGTGCTGGCACTCTTCCAGAGCAATCTCCAGCGGATCGATCTTGCTCGTCCTGATGAGCAGGGGGGCGCCCATCGCGATCTGGAGAGCCCTGGCTCCGATAATCCTGGCCCGCTCATACCGAGTATAAGTCTCCTTCATATACCCTCAAAATGTATCCATGCGCGATAAATGGGGTCGCTGAGATTCGAACTCAGGTCACAGCATCCCGAACGCCATAGGATGGTCCAGGCTACCCCACGACCCCTCATTGGTATGGATTGAGATCATCGATAATCTCTTTGTGTGCAAGGAACATCCTGCGGCAGCAATAACGCTCCAGGCCGAGATCGTCGAGGATCTTTTTGGGATCCTCTCCTGCATCTCTGCGGCGCTTGAACTCCTCGTACGCAGGGGATATGACCTTCCCACACGTGAAACATCGGACAGGTATCATGCCGGTATGATCTCCCAATTAATTTCCATATCTTAACGATAAGACTTTTGGAACTTCTTTCTTGCGCCCCGTCCATGGGGTTTCTTCGAT
This sequence comes from uncultured Methanolinea sp., assembly GCA_964452625.1. Taxonomy (GTDB): domain Archaea; phylum Halobacteriota; class Methanomicrobia; order Methanomicrobiales; family Methanospirillaceae; genus Methanolinea_A. The sequence continues at coordinate 82,987 of CAYVMJ010000009.1, read as the reverse complement.
TCCTTCTGCCTTGAATCGTTCACGAGCAGGGTCCGGTCATAGGACAGGAAGACATCCTTGATCTGGGGATCATTTGACCATTTGAGGATTCCCCTGGCAAGAGCGGTGCGGACCGCTTCAGCCTGCCCCATCATGCCTCCGCCCTTAACATCGATCGAGACATCGATGCCCTCGATTGCTTTGGGTGCAAGGTGGATCGGCTCTGAAATCTTCATCCTCACCATCTCATTCGGATAGTAATCCAGGGGCACCGAATTGATCCTGACCATGCCTTTCCCTGCCCGGACCGTTGCCCTGGCGATCGCGGTTTTTCTTTTGCCGCTGGTATTGATAATTTTTCCCATGCCAACAACCTTCCTAATACCTGGCTCCAAGGTAGGTGCTGACCGCACCTACGGTCACCGTCTTTGGTGTATTCAGCCTGTCCATGTGCGCTTCTTCAAGGACTTCCATCTCCTTCCCGACCAGATCTGCCGGGATACCCACGTACACCTTCACCCTCTTGAACGCCTCCATTCCCGGCGCTCTTTTGTAAGGGAGCATCCCCCGAATTGTCCTGCGGACGATGTGATCCGGCCTGCGGGGGAAGAAGGGGCCACCTTCACGGGATCCCCTGCTCCGCTTATGCCCGTAGAGAGAGAGCACCCTGGCCCGGCTCCCGGAAATAATGGCCTTCTCAGCATTGACGATGGCAATGGTCTCTCCATTGAGGGCCCGCTTCGCCACGATACTCGCCATCCTCCCCAGGAGGAGGCCTTCACCATTGATGATTGTGGTCATCTCAACTCACCTGAGCACCCTGATCCTGCTCCCTTTGGGGTTGTCCTTCAGCAGTTCCTCGATAGTAAGACACTGGCCGTTTGCTTCCCGTATTTTGGTCTCCGCCGATTGCGAGAAGGTCAGTGCAGCGATCTTCACCGACATCTCGATCATCCCGCTCCCGAGCACCTTTCCGGGCACCACGATAGTTTCACCGTTGCTGGCATAGCGGTTGATCTTGCTCAGGTTCACCTCCGCATAGTTGCGTGCAGGTGCCTCCAGCCTGGATGCCAGGTCTCGCCAGATGTTCACCTCATTCTGCCGGGATGTATCCTTCAGCAGGGAAATCAGGCTCACCAGGCGGGGATTGGTCTTGTTATGCGTTCTCCTCTTCATCTCCGGTCACTCCCGATAATTCACCAATCTTTTCGCACAATTCGTCCGACTGACTCTTCAGGTATTCCAGCGCCCTCTGTAAAATCTCCTGCACAGGAAGGGATCCGTCACCCTCTACGACAAAAATAAACCTGGCATCCTCAGATTTGACCCCTATTGCCGGTTCATCACCAATACCGGTATTCAGGCAGGCCCTCTCGCAGAGGCGACAGAGCGAACACTCCTCGATCCTGCCATCAGCCACGGCAACCTTTCCCTCTTTTATAAGGAGAATTCCCCTCGGGCATTCGTCAACGCACTGGCCGCATGCATCGCACCGGTCACTCACCTCGATAACCGGGTAATTCTTGAACCCGCAGGTGGTGGTCGGCTGCCACTTTGCATGCACCCTGCCCTTGTTGAGGACCGCCCGGGCCTCGAGGACAACTTTCTGGTCCTTGATGAGCTTGACGATGGGAATGGTCCCAATGGCCGGGACAGCACGGGGATCCTGTGGAATCAGGTCTTTCGAGTACACCACGGCCGGGCCTTCGATGGAGAGTGTGAACATCACACTGCACCGGTCACATCCGGCACCATCGCAGCTGCATCGATCCTGCGGGATGTAGCAGTCAAGATCCGTCCTGATGGGGATCAGACCAAGGCGATGCCCCAGCATCTCGTCGAAGAGTGCACTGGTATTGTCATAAATGCGCACATCCTCGATCGCAAGAGTGGGAACCTCCCCGATCATCGCCCGGCGCAGCGCGTTGGCGAAAGGCTGGCTCGTCCCTGTCAGCGTGAACCGCGCAGCGCTCTCATCCAGGCGGGAGAAGGCGATATCCATCAGACTCTCCTGCCCCTCCGACCGCCTTTCTGACGGATGGAGTCATGCGGAACGGGGGTGACATCCTCGATGCGCCCGATACGCATGCCTGCCCGGGCAAGGGCCCGGATGGCAGCCTGCGCCCCGGGGCCGGGACTGCGCTGTTTTCCCCTCCCGGGAGCTCGCACCTTGACATGGACGCCGACGATCCCCTTCTCCATTGCGGTCTGGGCGACATTGGATGCCATCTGCATGGCTGCATACGGCGAACTCTCGTTCCTGTCCTGCTTGACCACCATGCCGCCGCTGCTCTTGCATACCGTCTCTGCTCCGGAGAGATCAGTCACGGTGATGATGGTATTGTTGAATGACGCGAATATGTGCGCGATTCCCCATTTTTCCTTCTCGCCTGCCATTCCTTACCTCCCTGTCCTTGCGATGCGGGCCCTCTCCGCATGGTCCGCATTCGCCACCGGCGATCGGACGTAATACGAGATCGCGGTCTCTTCTGCCCTTGAGACCTTGTATCCGGGGATGCTTACGCGCTTGCCCCCGATTGCGATATGACCGTGGGTGATCATCTGGCGCGCCTGTTTCGGTGACCTTGCCAGGCCCTGGCGGTACACCAGGGTCTGGAGGCGCCTCTCGAGCTGGTTCTGGACCTTGAGCGAGAGGACGCTGTCGATGTCTGCGTCGGGGCCGAGGAGCCCGTTTCGCTGGAGGTGGCCGATAAGTTCCCCTTTCTTTGCCTCGAAGAGCGCCCTGTCAGTCCCCGTGGACATCAGGGCCAGCAGATCGCGGGCAGCCTTGCGGTAGCGGCGAAGGTGGCTTGCCGCCTTCCAGATCTCCCTCTTGTTCCGGAGGCCGTACTCGATCATAAGGCGGTTCTCCTCCTCTATGCGGGTCTTCTCGAAGGGCCGCTTGGGAGTCTGGTACTGCTTGTGGTTCTTACCCGGGTATCCCATGAAGACTCACCTGCTGATTACTCCTTCTTCCTCTTCACGCCCACAGTGGCGCCTGTACGTCCGGTGGACTTGGTCCTCTGGCCCCGCACCTTCTGGCCGGTCTCGTGGCGGATACCCCGGTAACTGCGAATCTTTCGCATCAGGTTGATGTCCTCGTCGAGGGTGGTGGAGACCTCTGTCCCCAGGAGGTGTCGCGCCTCTCCGGTGTATACGTCCTTGGGGCGGTTGACCATCCACCCCGGGACTTTCTGCGCATACCCGTCTACGGCTGCGCGGAGCTTCTCCACGTCCTCTTCCTTGAGCCTGCCCATCAGTTCCCTGCCGTTGACCTGTGCCATGGCGGCAATGACTGAAGCCGTGTGCCTACCCACGCCCCTGATCCCTGTCAGGGCGGTGAGCACCGGCTTGGTGCCGTCAAGGTCGGTGTTGCTGATCCGTACGAAATATCGTATCTCTTCTTCCTGAGCCATCCAATACCTCTCTTTTGTGAGAATTCTTCTGGAGCGCTGAGGGAGGGATTTGAACCCTCGAGTCCCAGGGGGACACAGGTTTAGCAAACCTGCGCCATACCAGGCTTGGCTACCTCAACAGAGAATCTCGCATCTTTCGATACTCGCAGCAGCCGTCAGGTGCTGCTCCATGAATGGTGCTTTATTATTATGCAGGCTGGTCTTAAAAGATTTTCTCCGATCCGGCCCATCCTTTCTTCCCGGAATCCCCTTTATCCCCCCTGCATTATTCAATACCCTGCCTTATGATTCTCTCCTTCCTGGCTGCTCTCCTCTTCCTCCGCTTCACACTGCTTCCGGTAAGAGCTGAAACAACGATGGGAAGCGCGATGGTGGCATCCACGTGCACCTGAACATGCAGGGTATCTGCAGACTCTTTCCCCCAGCTGATGGCCTCATCAAACGTGCACCCCGAAAGCCCGCCCCAGTGGGGAGAGTCTGTTGTATACTGGATGGCATAATCGTGGCCGCCTAGGTCTTTCTCATGGATCGATCCAATCACCTGGGTCTGCTGGATGAAGTTCTTCGGCACCCCCCCTCCGACATACACGACGCCTGTTTTTTTACCTTCTTCCACAAGGGATGTGACCTCGTCAGTGTCGGCGATCTGGTCGATGTCGATGGACACACCCCTCCTCCGGGCGATCAGGGCCCCGATACCGATAGAGGAATCGCAGAGAGCCGGGACGAATACCGGTATACCCTCATTCACGCATGTGGAAAGGAAGGATTCCCCGTTCGGAGCCTCCCTGTTGAGCCACTCACCAAATCGCTGGAGAAATTCCCGCGATGACCCGCTGAACGGTGCAATTTTCTCGGCATAATTGGCAAAGCCGCGATCCACCCAGCGGAACTCTTCTTCGAAGGCGAACACATCGTAGATGCGGTCGATACCCTCCCTGTAGAGGGCAGCATCACTGACATGGTGGTGGCCGAGGTAGTGGCGGACCCCGAGATGTTCACACACGTCATGGAATATATTGGCACCGGTAGACACCACGACATCGATATAATGACGCCTTGCCATCTCGATGAGCACTTTCTGCATGCCCGCCGGGATCATGGCCCCGGACAGTCCGAAGAAGATGGTAACCTCGGGATCCCGGATCATCTTCTTCCAGATCTCCACCGATTCGCCCAATTTTCTCCCCTGGAAACCCGTCCTTGACATCCCCTGCAGGAGTTCTGTCACGTTCGCGCTGGGAATGACCGGACAGGTGGCATTCATCCTGCCTTTCCCCGGGATTTTCGCAGGATGACCCAGGATTGTCCCTATCCCCCCTGGCTGGCCCGGGCCTTTCCTCTTCTGAACCGCCATTACACATACATGAACTGGCAAGCGATAAGAAATATACGCCGCAACAATTGGAAGAAGAAGCGTGCGGAGCGTTCATGCCACTGGCGCGGGCACTCAGGAGAGCCCCGGATATTTTCCGGTTTGGCCCTGATACCAGTGCACCGGAAAATTGCCGCGACCGCTTACCTTTCAGAACATGAATCCAGCCCGGATTGGGGCCTTTTTCATACCGTTAAAAAAATGTGGTTTCAAAGGGCTCTGATGAGCGAGGGCCTTGTCACAAGCCCCGCAATCTTTCCCCTGCTGGTGACCGGAATGGAGCTGATACTCTTGGAGAGCATGAGATCCACAACCTCATCTATACCTGCCCCCTCGTCAACACTGATCACGGGACTCGTCATGATGTCACGCACTAGGAGATTCCGGATCCGGTGATCCTGGTGCCGGTCCTCCACCATCTCGCGGAATTTTCGCATGGCAACGGCGACATCCGTCTCTGTGACGATGCCCACCACCTTATCATTCTCGGTCACCACGCACCGGTGGAGATTGTCATCGATCATTCTTCTCCTCCAGTGGACTACCCGCTCGTCGATATCAATGGTGCAGGCAGGCTCCATGACGTCGGAGAGGCTCCCTGAAGGGTGCATGACCCGGAGGACATCTCCTGATGTCACCTGCCCGACCAGGCGATGATCCTCGTCATAGACAACGACGAGCTTGTATGACTGGAGAAGAGGAATGACGACATCCAGGTCCTGGTCTGGATATACAGTGGTGAAGTCTTCCTCAACAGTATTTGCCACATGAATTGATGTGGGCGATATGGTGGAGTTCCGCTTGGTCCCGAGCTTTTCCGCAACGGTCTCACGTGAAACAGTTCCCACCACCGAGTTATGGTTCACTACAATCAGGGGGTCAATACCCTCGTCAAGCATCCTGTCCAGTGCCTCGGTGATAGGCGCAGACTTGGATATCGTGACCGGCTTTGACATGATGTCCTTTACCAGAATATCATCGCTCATTCTGCCACATCCCTTATAATATCGTCTCTTTTAAGAATTCCTTTGATTTCGCTACCTTCCATGACCACAACACTATTGATGTGATTGGCCTGCATTACCTGCACTACCTCTGTCAGTTTCACACCACAGTCAACCGTGATGACCGGGCGGGACATGAGGTCCTCGGCGACAGCCGCGGCCTCCATCACGTACCGGTACTGCTTCCTGCCACCGGACTCCCCGCGGCGCAGCATTGTCACATCCTTCTTTGGCAGTTCCCGCTTTTCCGTCTCATAGAGGTAGAATGCGAGGTTGCTTTCCGTGATGATTCCCGCCAGTGTGCCATCATTATTCACCACGACTACCTTATCATTCCTTTCCCTCATGATGTCGATAACATGGGCGAGGGAATGGTACCTGCTGACCGTGAGGGCATCCTCCATCACATCTGCGGCTGTATCTGAGAGATTGTTGACAGCTGCGGAATTCATAAGGTCGGATTTCGTCACAATTCCCGCGATGTTCCCCTCATCAACCACGGGCAGCCCGCTGATGTCCCACTGGATCATCAGTGCGGCAATCCCGCGCGTGGTCGTTGTGGGAGATATGGTGAGAGGGTCCCGGGTCATCAGGATACTCACGGGAATGTTATCAATCGGCCTCCTTCTCCATATCGGCTCGCTCTGCCGCAGGCGGTAGCCGATGTCCTTCTTTGTGAGGATACCCAAAAGGGATCCTGCTTCCACGACCGGGAGGCGGGAGATCTTATGTTTGAGCATCAGGTTCCTGGCATATGCAACGTGTTCCCCGGGACTGACAATGTAGACAGGGGACTTCATGATATCCTGTGCCTGCATTGTGACTCACCCTCTTGAGAGGGCCTTGACCAGATCGAATTCGGTGACAAGCCCTATCAGCCTTGCATCCTCGATAACAGGGAGGGCGCCTGCGTTCTTCTTCACCATCTCCGCTGCAGCCTGGTTTACACTCTTATCCGGAGTGGTTGTGTAGAGGTTCCCGGAAACGAGCGTCCTTACAGGAAGTGCCATCACCTCGGCGATATCGCCGGTTACAAGTTGCTCGAAGACGCGCTTGCTCCCCAGGTACTTCATGATATCGGTGGTAGTGATGATGCCATACAGCACATCATCGCTCACCACAGGCAGCCTTCGGAACCGGTATGTGGTCATCTCTCTTGTGACTTTCCCGATCGGGCAGTCGGGATCGGTGACGCGCAGGGACCTGCTCATGATCTCCTCGACCGTACAGGCGACCTTTTCGCCTGCGAGAACCGTCAGGACATCGCGTTCCGTCACGATGCCCGCAAGCACCTGGTTTGGGTGCAGGATGGGTATTCCCCCAATCATCTTCCCGGTTATGATGTTGATGGCATCGCGGAGTGATGACGTGTCCGGCAGTGAGGTCACCTGTGTTGTCATGATGCTCCTGATACTCTCATTGACGGCAGAGAGGAGGTTGCCATCGTGCTTCACCTGGACGAGGTTGAACTTGTCACCGCCGCCGAGGAAATTGATCACATCTCCGGAAGTCACTATCCCGCGCAGCTTGCGGGACCCTGCATCCACTATCGGGAGCCGGCGGAAACCCCAGCGGGTCATCGTCTCTACTGCACCAAGGATGCTCATTGTCTGGGGAACTGATATGACATCGCCGGTGGCGACTGCCATAATCTCTCCTTCCTGGTCAACGATCCTTGATTTGAACTCAACCGGGCCCCGGTCGAGTTTTCCGGGCATTTTTAAGAGTTTGTCACTCTGTTTGAAGTTCTTCTCGCTGTGATGCACCATATCTGGCCCCTCTTCGATCCTGGTATCCCGGGTCTTCCGACAATCCGGGAACCGCACTCTTCACTCAACCAATTCACGGAATTGCATGCAGCAGATCGTGCCGGTCGATGATACCAACCAGCTCGTCTCCATCAGTGACAGGGAGACGGCTTATGTCATGCCTGACCAGCATCTCGGCTGCTTTCTGCAGGCTTTCACCGGGAGTGACGGTGACGACCGGTGTGGTCATCACTCCCGAAACAGGTGTGCTCGAGGCCCCCTCCATCGAGGCCCGCCACCTGCCGTCCCGGAGCAGGTCACGGCGGGAGATGATCCCCACCAGGCGTTTCTTCTTGACCACGGGGAACGCCGAGTACCCGCTCCCTGTCATCAGTGTGTGTATTTTATGAATGGGTTCTTCTGCAGGGCATTCCACGACTTTGGTGGACATATACTCCCGCACCAGACCGGGAAACCGGTTCCGGGTGATGATCACAGGAAAAATTTCGGAGAGGAGGACTCCCCCCAGAACCTGGTTCTGGTCATTGACCACCGGAATGCTGTCCGTGCCCTGCTCCCGGATTGCCTTCACCACGGCGTCAATCGAAGAATCCGGATGGATCGCACGTATCTCGTGGATGAACCCCTCGATAGTCACGTTCGATCTCGTCGCGGTGACAGAAAGCACCCCGGTGATATCTATATATCCGAGGAGCTTCTTCCTGCCGTCATGCACATAGATCTCGCGGTAAATGTCATCGCGGAGTACCTGCCTGGCCCTCGTGACTTTTTCATCGAATTTCAGGACCGGTACTTCAACCATGAAATCCCGGGCCATTTTCATTGCAACAGTTCCTCCTCGCGGCACGACGGGCACAGCATCAGATTGTCGATCCTCCTGAGATCATCCGACATCTGGCCGCACCTGCTGCAGATACCTACCTCCACCTCTTCCAGGCGGTTGATCTCCACGAGGTCAGTCATCAGCTCATTGATCTCCGTCGAAACCGTGAGAATGTCACGAACTGTTACAATTCCAATAACCTTGTTCTCCTCGTCAACCACGGGAAGCCGCCTGACCCGGTGCCTGATCATCATGTGCGCCGCATCCCTGACACACTTGTCTGCGCTTACTGTGATGAGGGGAGTGCTCATGATCTCGTGGGCCAGGACCGAGCCCGGCTTCAGATCTTTGGCCACTACTTTACAGTTGATATCCTCCTCGGTGACTATGCCGACGGGGAGGTTATTCCGGCCAAGAACAATGCAGCTTCCCACCTCATCCCGGCACATGAGCATGGCCGCACGGGCAACAGTACCATCGTTACCAATGGTAGTAGGGTTGCGACGCATGACCTCCCGAAGTGGCACCCGGGTATCGAAGCGGATGGTATCGGATGATTGTTTCAATCCATCACCTCCATGTAGTTGACACAAGTGGGTTTATTGCAGTTACCAATACGGCAAAGGGTATCTATATACTTTCTGTCGCCCGGCAAAACAGGAAAAGAAGGATAATAAGTCTAATAACCCTCTTCCCCTAAGAGGATAGTACCGGATCCTGGTGGCCCGGGAGAACCTGATTCCCGCCGGGTCAAGACGAGGTGAACCATGAATATTCTGGTCCAGACCAAGAAACGTCTCTCAAAATTCCTGATGGCTTTTTTCAAGAAGAAAAAGTCCAGAATTGGCATATACGGCCCTCCGAATGCCGGTAAAACCACCCTCGCCAACCGCATCGCAAAAGACTGGACCGGAGAGGACGTGGGTCCGGTGAGCGAGGTCCCGCATGAGACCCGGCGGGCGGTGCGGAAATCAGATATCAGCATCACCGGATCGAACGGGAGCAATATTACCATCGATATCGTGGACACTCCCGGTGTCACGACCAAGATTGACTACAAGGACTTCCTTGAGTATGGCATCGACAAGGAGACCGCGGTGACACGCGCCCGGGAGGCTACAGAGGGTGTCGCAGAGGCCATGCACTGGCTTCGGGAAGATATCAACGGCGTCATATACATGCTGGACTCCACAGAGGATCCTTTCATGCAGGTCAATATCATGATGATTGGCATCATCGAGAGCCGGAAACTGCCGGTAATCATTGTGGCAAACAAGATTGACCTGCCCGATGCTGCGCCGCACCGTATCCGCAGTGCGTTTCCCCAGCATCCCGTCGTGCCTGTCTCCTGCCTCGAAGGAAAGAATATTGAGGATCTGTATGAGAAGATGGTGGAGCATTTTGGGTAGGTGTGGATGATGCAAGGAGTACAGATTGACCTGATCTCGTCTGATAAACTCTCCACGCTCACATCCATGGAGAAGATACATCTCATCCTTGACCATGTCCGGAAGGGCTCGATCATCATACTTGAAAAAGGGCTCACCCCCGACGAGCAGAGTACTTTGATAGAGATGACGATGAGGGAGATACTCCCGGATGGATTCAACGGGATAGAGATCGAGAGTTACCCGTCAAGGGAGCAGAGCCCGGGTTTCCTCCAGAAACTTCTCGGGAAATCTCCCATCGAATCACGTCTGACGGTAATCGGCCCCGCAAACCAGCTGCGCATGATCCGCAAAGAAAAGGATATCATCAGCGCCTGGGTCTCCAGCCGGTGAGAGGGTCATGCCACACCGATGCGTAAAGTGTGGGAAGGAATACCCAACAAACGAGTGTGAGATCCTCAAGGGCTGCAGGGAGTGCGGGGGGAAAAAATTCATTTTCATCCCTGTTGTTGAACACGAGGGCGAGCCTTCATCCCCCGCTCCTCTCCCCGAGAGGGTTGAGCCGGACGCAGCAGGGAAGGAATCTCCTGATGAAATGATCCCTGCCCCCGATCACGATCGCCTCGAGAGCGTACGCATTGTATCACCGGGGACATATGAACTGAACATCGAGAAACTGGCCAGTTCTGACGAACGTGTCGTGGGTGTGGGAAAGGGGGAGGGCAGCTACCTCGTGGACCTCCTCTCCCTCGTAAAGCCAAAAAAGAAAAAGACGAAAAAATAGGTATTGTTATCTCATTTCAGTTGATATTGTCCACGCTGTATCCTTTGTTCACCAGCAGATCCTTGACTCTCTCCTTGTGATTGCCCTGCAGTTCGATGGATGTTCCCTTCACCGTTCCCCCACAGGCAAGTCTCCCTTTCATATACTTGGAGAGATCCTCAAGGTCGATATCAGTTGGGTTCAGACCCTCGATCACGGTCACTTCTTTCCCGTATCGCCTTCTGTCGACCTTGACACTGATCCGCTGCTGTTCCTTTGCGACTTCTTCACAGATGCATAGCTCTTTTGGCAGTCCACATGTCGGACATATCCCACCATTCATTACAAGTACCTTCAAGTTCTCGTTATATATTTGTTGGCATCCCTAAAACCCGGCATTCATTGGATTCCTCCTGAAATGAGGCAATATCACGAGAAACTTATGCGACAAGCGTATCCACCCTGCAGGTATCGCAACCCCGCGAGAGGATCTGGTCCCTCCGGCTGTGATAGCGATACACAGTAATGCCCTTGCATCCAAGGTCGCGGGCCTGTAAAAAGATGCGGGAGATATCCCCGGGGGAGCTGTCCTCGGGAAGGTTCACGGTCTTTGAAACGGCATTATCGACATGTTTCTGGAAGGTTGCCTGGATCTTCACGTGATGGACGGGATCGATTTCCGCCGCGTTCATGAACAGTTCTTTGATGCCGGATGGCACTGCCAGTCCCTGCACGCTTCCCGATCTCCTTGCCTCTTGAAGCATATCGTCTCCACCGGAAAAACTCCTGAAGATGCGTGCAAGTGCAGGATGTATGATCTCAAAGGTCCTCCCATCGATGATCCTCTCCCCTGCACATGCAAAGATAGGCTCTATTCCGCTGCTGGTGCAGGCCAACAGGTGGAGGGAGCCGGTGGGAGCGATTGTCGTCACGGTGGCATTCCTCATCGGTCCGGTGTATATGCTCCCGTCAATGGCAGGAAAAGAGCCTTTTTCCTCACCAAGGGTGCGTGATGCGGAATGGGATTCCTCCTGGATGAAGCGCATGATCCGTTCTCCAAGGGAGAGCGCTTCACTGGAAAAATAAGGAATTTCCATGCCGATGAGAGCATCTGCAAACCCCATCACCCCGAGGCCGATCTTCCTGGTCCGGAGAGTATGGTCCCGTATCACGGGGAGAGGGAAACGGTTCACATCGATAATTGCATCAAGAAATTCCACTGCAAGCCAGATCGTGTCGGAGAGGCCCTCCCAGTCAATATCCTTTCCCCTGACGAAGCGTGAGAGGTTGATACTTCCCAGGTTACAACTCTCCCAGGCGAGGAGCGGCTGCTCGCCGCAGGGATTGGTGGCCTCGATCTCCCCCAGTGCCGGGACTGGATTGGCCGAATTGATGCGATCGAGAAAAAGCACCCCGGGATCCCCGCATTTCCATGCCGATGATGCAAGGGCGTCCCAGAGGGTGGAGGGATCGATATCCTCCCAGACAGCCCCGTCCCGGGGATTCACCAGCGCATATGCCCGGTGCTTCTCCATGGAAGAGAAGAAACCGCGGTCGAACGCCACCGACAGGTTGAAATTCTGCAGGCCGCCGCCCTCTTTGGCCCTGATGAATTTCATGATGTCGGGATGGCTGCTCGCGAGCACCCCCATGTTGGCACCCCGGCGTTTTCCTCCCTGGCGGAGAGCATTTGTGGCCTCGTCGTAGACGCGGATGAATGAGAGCGGCCCGCTGGCCACGCCTTCCGTTTCGCCGACTACATCTCCCTGCGGCCTGATGCGGGAGAACGAAAAGCCCGTACCTCCGCCACTCTTATGGATACGCGCCATATGACCGAGGACGGAGAATATCTGCTGTATCGAGTCTTCTACGGGGAGGACAAAACACGCGGAGAGCTGGCCGGACCGGGTCCCTGCATTCATGAGCGTGGGAGAGTTTGGCAAAAAAAGCAGTTTTTCAAAGATCTCGACGAATTTCGATGTCTTCTTCGTCCCTGCCACTCCCGCCACCCTCCGGCACATCCCTCCGGGAGTCTCTCCGGGCAGCAGGTAACGGCTGGCGAGCAGGACCCTCGCCGGGTCGCAGAGATCCATGACGAGAGAGAGGAATGCCCTTTATTTAAATCCACGCATATTTTTTAGAGACATGTCCTTGATGGTGCTGGGAACCTCCTCCCACGCAGGGAAGAGCACTGTGGTCGCTGCCCTCTGCAGGGTGCTGTCCAACATGGGCATCTCTGTCGCTCCCTTTAAATCCCAGAACATGAGCCTCAACTCCTACGTGACCGCCAGCGGCTGCGAGATTGGAATCGCACAGGCCATGCAGGCATTCGCAGCAAGGCTCCAGCCAAGGGCTGAGATGAATCCCATCCTCCTGAAACCGAAGGGTGACGCCATATCACAGGTCGTCCTGATGGGGCACCCCTTCAGGGATGTTCCTGCGCGGGAATACTACCTTGAGACCCCGTATCTCCTGGAAAAAGCGCTCGAAGCAGCCAGTGTACTTCAGGAGGAATATGGCAACCTCGTGGTCGAGGGTGCGGGTGGTGCGGCAGAGATGAACCTGTATTCGAGGGACATTGCAAACATCCTCCTTGCAAGGGCGCTCCGGTACCCGATCATACTCGTCGCTGACATTGAGAGGGGCGGGGTGTTCGCCCAGGTGTTCGGGACCATCAAGCTCCTTCCCCCGGACATCTCTCCCCTGGTCAAAGGCATCATCATCAACAAATTCCGTGGCGACCCTGACATTTTTTCGAGCGGGATCGATATCCTGGAAGAGATCTGCGGTGTCCCGGTCCTCGGGGTGCTCCCGTATGCACACATAAATCTCCCGAGTGAAGACTCGCTCTCACTGGAAGAGAAGAGGGCAATGGACTTCCCCGTACGGATTGGTATCATCCGCCTCCCCCATATCTCCAATTTTACCGATTTCGAGGGACTTGAACGCCATGCACGGGTTGAATACATTCCCCTCGGTTCACCCCTGGAAGATTTTGACTGCATCATCATCCCGGGTACAAAAAATACTGTGGAAGACCTCGCCAGGCTCCATGATTCGGGGACCGTACGAGAGATCCGGCGGATACGGGAATTGGGCATCCCCATCATAGGCATCTGCGGCGGCTACCAGATGCTGGGGCGCGAGGTGAGAGACTCAGGGGTGGAATCGTGCAGCGGATGCCATCCGGGGGTGGGCATCCTGGACGTGGTGACCCGTTTTGACTGCTACGAGAAGAAGACCGAGCAGGTCACCCTTGTACCCCGCCCTGTCGGACCGATCCTCTCGGCAATGGGGAGTGTCTCAGGCTACGAGATACATATGGGATTGACCGAACGGGGGGAGGTCCCTGAAGCTTTTGACGGGGAAGGCGCGGTCACCCCTGATGGCATGGTTTTTGGCACCTACCTCCACGGACTCTTTACGAACGCTTCAGCCGCCAATGCCCTCCTCACATACCTCTATGCGAGAAAAGGACTGTCATTTACACCTGATTCAGGTACCAATGACCCCTATGATGACCTTGCTGCATTGTTCCTCCAGCACGTCCGCATGGATCTCATCCTGTCATACTTCGACTGAGGCGGGCTGTACACATGCTTCTCTTTGTAGCGGGCAGGTCTGTGGCAACAGGGAAATATTTCAGTGAGGAAGAACAACCTCTCTCGGTAGAAGAACAGGAGGAGGAATCACCGTGCCCATGCGGGTGTCAATCACGATAGATCCGGATACAATGGATTTGGTCGATAAATTTGCCAAAGAACATGGCCTTGACAGGAACCGCGCCATCCTGGAATGCATAGAGACAGGCTATGCCCGGCTCACCGACGGGACCCCTATCACTTTTAACCAGTCCCGGTCCTACGAAGAGTATCATGAACTTAAGGAGGCCATATCTGAAATCAGATCGTCCCTTTCAAACCTCATCGACGAAGTGAGGGTGATGCATCATACCATTGAAATTGAATGGAACAGGGAGATGCGGGCTGTGCCCTACCAGAGCAGGAAATGGTACGAGTTCTGGAAGTCCTGAGAATGATCCCCTGCCGGAAAATGTATGCGTTTATCCGATAATGCTCATCATGCTCCGGTACCCTTCTCCCCTCTTATCCCCGCATTTCACGGCCTCAACGCTGCGTATATCGATGTCGCCTGCATCCCGGTGCCGCAGGCAGAATGCCAGAGCAGGTGATTTCACGTAGACACCATGTACGCGGAAAAAACGGGAATGCACGCAGAACCTGCAATGTTCCACAGTCTCATCCTTTCCGGGAAGGCACGCGACTTTTCCCCCGGTTACTTCGAGAATCCTGTACTCATCTTCCGGCATCGGACCATATCCCGGTACAGTGTTTCCTGCCGTGCTATTTCTACTCTTCACTCGGGGAGCGCCCGGCAGACTGACACTCCCATGAAACTGCGTGCGGGAAGACAGGGGTGTCCCATCGATGTAATACAGGGAGTCCTGCGGCAAAGAGCGGGAGAGCGGGGAATAAATGGCAGTACTGTTCCGGATTTTTAAAAAAACAGCATCGACCGGATGTCCGAAAAAACCCTGCCCTGATTGCCATCCCGTCCTGTTCTCACACCAGATGCAGTCCCCTGGCTGTCAATGTGTGATGATGCGGACATCCTGCCCCAGGGTCGCTGATAACTGCTGTTCCAAGCGGTGGTAATGCAGGGGAAGCCCTTCCAGAATTTCCTGGCGGTTATGTTCCATATCGTCCCGCCGCTTCTCTTTTTCCCTGAGTTCTGCAGCGCATGATTTCTGATCCCCTTCAACCTGTGCCAGGCGGATGAGGGGGGGATATCCTGCAATCCTGCCCCTCATCACCTCCACCCTCTCTTCAGACTGTACCCATTTTTCTATCAGGGCCGACACGTCCCCGGGTATTTCTTCAGGGTGTGCAAAGAGAGCCCGTTCTTCCTGATTCTTCAACTGGATCTCGCCTGACTGGATCATGCTGCGTATGACAGGCAGGACCGCATTCAGTGTTGCCACGACCTCGTCTTCAGGAGGTATGTTTCGCTGTGAGAGCAGGGAAGTCGCCTGGTTCAGTTCCTTTGCCAGCTTCTCCATTCCCGGCCTGTGTGCGATCTTTTCTGCCTTCCTGAACACATGCGCCAGTGTGGACAAAACCGCGTGTGCCTCCCGCCCGGCCTCCTCACACTCCTGTTCAGATTGCGTCACACCTGATATCGATTCCTTGTAGGTCTGATCCGCCGCGAGTGATTTTTCAATTCCGTCTTTTTCCCGGGCGTACTGGTCAAGCACCTGCCTGATATCCCCAATTTCCGCATCACGCGCGGGTAACTCCCGGGACAGATTTTCCAGGCTGCTCTCCATCTCCCTGATGCGGGCGAAGGTATCGCGCAGGACGGCCCCCTCATCTTTTTTCTTCCTCCATTCCGCCACGCGAGGAGTGAGTGCATTGATTTCCCGCCCGAAATCGTCAACGAGTACACGGACAGCCTTCATCTCTTCAGGAAGCACGGTTTTCAGATACCGTCCCGGCCCTGCAAGCCCTTTCACGCACCCCTTCAGGGATTCGGTGCAGGCCGCATAGAACGCATCCGGACTCTCCGGCAACTCGCGGTTCAGGGCGGATAGAAAGGCCTTCTCGAACTGCGGAAGTGAATTTCTGGCAATTTTTTCAAGTTTGGGGTGAAAAGCGGTTTCTCTCTCACCATGATTGATATCCCTGACCGCGCGGATGAGGTGATCCCTGATCCCGAGTATCTTCTTCCGCGATTCGGCAACGGATGCGGCATACTCTTCTTCCCATTCCTTTTCGTGGGAGGTGAGGAGCCCTGGTATCTCCCCGGGTCTGATCTTGAGGACATCCTCCGGCTCCCGGCCCGAAAAGAGCCCCTTTATTTTACGGAACATGGCCAGCCACTACAGGTCCCGGATCTCCCCGTCTGTCCGGGCTATCTGCCTGATCCTCCCGATCCCGTCGATCTCCCGGATCACTTTTTCAACTTCCGCAGGCACCAGGCTCTCCCATGCCTCATTTGCAAGGATACGCCGCCGTATCTCGGTTCCGCTGTGGGAGGCCCGCTCATACATGGCAGGGGACTCGACTGGTATTCCCTCCTCTTCAAAGAGGCGGACAACGAGAGGGTTGCCTGAATATACCGCATCAAACGGCGGGGCCATCGATCGCACATGGGCCACCCACAGGTCATTGCGCTTAATGTCCTCAATGGGAATCACATAGAGCGGGCTCCCGACGTCGCGTAAGGCACTGGTGATCATCAGCACTCTCTCCCCCGCGGTGAAAGGATTGTCCGGTTCGTGCGAGAGCTGGGCGCTGCCTATCCCTATGATGATCTCGTCGCCTGACCGTGCAATCCTCTCCAGGATATACTGGTGACCATTATGGTATGGCTGAAATCTCCCGATATAGAACACACGCTTCATCTGTTTCCCACCATGTTGGCTATCCGGGCTGCGAAAGCTCCTGCGACAAAACCTGCATCGATATTGACCACCGAGAGCACCGAGCATGACTGGAGCATACTGGCCAGGGCCGCCCGTCCCTGCCCCATATACCCGTAACCCGTGCTTACCGGGACGCCGATGACAGGGCGATCCACGAGTCCCGCAACCACCGCAGGCAGAGTCCCCTCCCTGCCGGCGGCCACGACAAAAACATGTGCGTCGGCACACTTCTTCAGTGCGGGAAAGAGGCGGTGGATTCCTGCAGCCCCGACATCGTACGAAGTGATGACGCGGCATCCCATCTCGGTGGCAATCACCATGGCCTCCTCAGCCACTCCGACATCCGATGTCCCTGCGGTAATAATGGCAACCACCCCTCCTCCCTGCGGAGGGGAAGGCGTCAGCGAAACCACCGCCATCGAGGCCCGCTCATGAAAACAGACCTGGCAGCCCTTCTCCCGGCAGAGTGCCTGCAATGCGCCGAGATGATCCGGGGACATCCGTGATACGATGACTCTCCCCCCTGATACGACTGCTCTCGCAACGATTTCGGCAACCTGCGAAGGCGACTTCCCCTCGGCCAGAATCACCTCGGGTATCCCGCACCTGGCCATTCTCCCGGTGTCCAGGTGTGCAAGGCCTTCCACCGATTCGATCCTGAATCCATCTATCTCCCTGACAGTATCCTCGAGGGTTATCCGCCCTTCCCTGAACTGATGAAGGACTTCTTCGATATGACGATTCGATGGCATACTGTGATAATTAAGATATGGGCGCGGGTATAATAAGTGATGCAACAGCATGAGTTATCTGGTCTACGTAGCCGCGTTCGGGACTCTTGCGGTATTCTTCCTGTGGCTCCGTGATGCGAGGATTTTTCTCCGCACCGGCCTGCCTGGATTTCGGAACGCTGCATACAGGGGGGTGCTCTTTGGCGCACTCGCCATACTTGGATGCGCATTCACGTTCTCCTCGACAGAACGGTTCCCCACCGAACTGATCGGCCTCGGGATCATCCTCGCGGCCCTCTATTTCCAGGGAAAAGTGACCCGTGAGAAGGTTTTTACCATGGAAAGTCCCTGGGACCGCCTGCTGGGGAATGCTCCCCTGAAACAGAAATTACGGCGAGACAAGGATTGAGTTCTGTCATGCTTCAAAAACCACGAGGTACAAGGGATTTTCTGCCTGATGAGATGGAATCGCGGCGCGAGGTCGAGGGCATGATGCGCGGGACAGCCCGTACATGGGGATACCGGGAGATCTGCACGCCGGAATTCGAGGAACTCGACCTCTTCACAATCCGCTCCGGCGAGGGGATCATCCAGGAGATGTATGCCTTCGAGGACAAGGGAGGGAGAAAACTCGCGCTTCGGCCTGAACTGACCGCCCCTGTGCTGCGAATGTATGTCAACGAGGGAAGGACCCTCCCTAAACCGCTCCGCTGGTATTATTTTGCCGATTGCTTCCGCTACGAAAGGCCGCAGAGAGGGCGCTACCGCCAGTTCTGGCAGTTTGGCGCGGAGTTGATCGGTGCAGACACGCCGCTTGCCGAGGCCGAGATCATCATGCTCGCCCACGATATCCTCTCCTCGTGCGGGATCGCCTTTTCATTCGATGTCGGCCACCTCTCGTTCATGAGGGTCCTTTTACAGGAACTCGGCCCTGCAGATCAGAAACGGGCCCGCATGTTCCTGGACAAGAGAGACACTGCAGGGCTCGAAGAGTACCTCGCATCGGCAGGAAACCCCGCTCTTTCCTCCCGCCTCATCGATCTTGCAGGATGCCGGAATCTCGGGGATGCGTGTGCAATCACCGGCGATTTTCCCGAACGTCAGCGGATCGAGGAACTGTTCGGAATCCTCGAAGACGCGGGAATCGAATACAGGCTGAACCCCGGAATAGCCCGCGGGCTTGACTATTATACCGGGATGGTGTGCGAAGCATTCGCGGAGAACCTGGGTGCAGAGAACCAGGTGCTGGGAGGCGGGACATACCGCCTCGCCCACCTGTTCGGGGGCGAGGACACCCCGTCATGCGGATTTGCCATTGGGTTTGACCGGATCATGGTGGCACGCGGTGACCGCAGACCGGAAAAAGCCGTGACGGCAGGGATCGCCTTCACAGCGGAAGGCAGGGCATGGGCTCTTGCAGTGGCAAAGCAATTCCGGCAGGCAGGCATACGGACACTTCTCGATCTCTCGGGAAGATCAATCGGGCAGCAGCTCTCCCATATTTCACGCAACGCGGATTATGCGATCATCATCGGTGCCCGGGAACGGGATGAACGGAAGGTGACATTGAAGAACCTCCATACGGGAGTCCAGAATGAAATGCCACCTGAATCCGCCCTGAACGAGGTGAGCGGCGGTGACTCTCGCTGAGGATCTGGCCCGTCAGCAGAGAAGTATCAGTGTAGCCGAGTTCTTTGAGAAGAACAAGCACCTCCTGGGATTCGATTCTCCGACAAGAGGCATCATCACCACCATCAAGGAAGCGGTCGACAACGCCCTCGATGCCTGCGAAGAGGCGTCCGTTCTCCCTGACGTGTTCGTATTAATCAAGCGCACCGAGAGCGAAGTCTTCCGCATAGTCGTTGAGGATAACGGGCCGGGAATCGTCCCCGAGCAGGTCCCCTATGTCTTTGGAAAGCTCCTCTATGGGTCGAGGTTCCACCAGATCCGCCAGAGCAGGGGGCAGCAGGGCATAGGCATCAGTGCGGCGGTGCTCTATGCGCAGCTGACCACCGGCCTTCCCACCATGGTGATATCCCGTACCGGGGCGGATCGTCCTGCATACCGGTTCCTTCTCCAGATCAACATCAAGACCAACGAACCAGAAATCGTGGAGAAGGAAGAGGTGGAGTGGGACAGAACCCACGGCACCCGGGTGCAGATCGAATTCAAGAGCACGATGGCCGCCAAAAAGAGGCTTCTCGAGTACCTCAAGTATACGTCGGTGGTGAATCCCCATGCCCGCATAAGGGTGCAACTGGATGACGAGACATATCTCTTCGAACGGGTGAGCGACGAGGCGATTGCATGCCCGCAGGCCATCAAACCCCATCCCCACGGAATAGAGATTGGACAGCTGATGCGGATGCTCGCGGCATCGGGGGAAAACTGCAGCGTATTCCTCGTCGAGGGATTCACCCGCGTGGGGAAGAAGACTGCAGAGGAGATATGCCGGGCTGCAGGCATCCCGCCGGAGAAGAAAGCGTCAACACTCTCACCAGTGGAGCAAAAAAGGCTTCTCGAAGCGATGCAGGCGGCAAAAGTGCCTGCCCCGCCAACCCAGGCATGCCTCTCCCCGATAGGCGAGGATCTGATCACCCGGGGCCTTGAGAAAGAATTCCAGATGGATTTCGTCAGGGCGAGGACCCGGCCGAGTTCTGTCTTTTCCGGCCACCCCTTCCTCGTGGAAGCGGCGCTCGGCTACGGGGGAAAACTTCCCCCTGATGGCAACGCCCAGATACTCAGGTTTGCCAACAGGGTCCCCCTCCTCTACCAGCAGGGTGCCTGCGCCATCACAGGGTGCATTTCGGGGGTGTCCTGGAAGAACTACAATGTTTCCCAGGCGGGTCTTCCCACCGGCCCGCTCCTCATCCTCGTCCACATCGCATCCACGAATGTTCCCTTCACGAGCGAGAGCAAGGACGCCGTTGCTGCAATCCCGGAGATCGAACGGGAGGTCACTCTGGTGCTGCAGGAACTGGGCCGGGAACTTAAAGTATACCTCTCGCGGAGGGATAAAAACCGGTTGCAGGAGGACCGGGCGAGGGCGGTATGCGCTATCATCCCCGAGATAGCCGCCAAGGTCGCTGAGATTGTCGATCTCCCTGTTCCCGATATTTCGCCGATTGAGGGGAAGATCATGAAGAAGGTGGTGATCAAGAAGCTGGTCCAGGACGAGAGGGTTTCCCTTGAGATAAAAAATTACACATCCCGCCCGAGTGAATTTACAGTGTACGACATCTCATCTGACCGCGGGGATGAGGCTCGCCCGAAACCTTCCATTGTCACAGAACTCGATGGAGAATTTACGAAAGTCTGGCAGGTAGCACTCCAGCCTGCAGAAGGATGGACCGCTGACTACAGGGGTTTGGGCGGAGGAACCCTTGAGATCCGGGGGATTTCCCCCGAGCAGGTGGTGGTGGTGGATCTTGACACCCAGTGACGAGAAGGACAAGAAAACGCGTGAACGCCTGGTATCCATCGCAATGAAGTGGTACGACCAGATAAGGGACGGGGCAATTCCCTCCATATCACTTCCCACCAGGACGAAGCAGAATATCGCCTTTGATGACGAGTCCGAGGTCTGGAAGTACGGCGACAGGGAGAGTATACGATCGGCCCATACGGCAAAGAGCGCACTGCACCTCCTGAAGATGTCTTTCGTCATCTGGTTTCTGAAGACCCAGCTCATGGAGAACCGTTCCTCCACATTGAGAGAACTGTATTATATCTCGGAAGGGTGGAAGAAGGCCAAGTTCTCCGCACAGGATGAGAGCAACCTCCTCATTGAGGATCTAGAGATTCTTACCGACCTCCAGCGTGAAGCATTCCACCTACGCCCGGAGGAGGACGGGGCGACAGTCTTTGGCCCGCTCCGGATACGGGAGATGACCCGGAGGGGGGAGAGGGTCATTCACTGCCAGGACGACGTAGGGGAGGCCGGGTACCAGATCCCGAGCAATGTGGAAAATATCACCCTGGTGGATCATGACGCACAGTTCATCATCGCCATCGAGACTGGCGGCATGTATGCGCGTCTGATTGAGAACGGGTTTGACCAGGACCACAACGCAATTCTTGTACACCTGAAGGGGCAGCCGGCGCGTTCAACCCGGAGGATGCTCCACCGTATCAATGAGGAGTTCGGCCTCCCGGTGCTGGTATTCACCGATGGGGACCCATGGTCATACCGTATCTTTGCAAGTGTTGCCTATGGCGCGATCAAGAGCGCCCATATGTCAGAGCTGCTCGCCACACCCCGTGCACAGTTCATCGGAGTGCAGCCGACCGATATCCGTGATTACAACCTCCCGTCCGACACCCTGACCGAAAAGGATGTCGCAGCCCTGCAAAGCGAACTCTCGGATCCAAGGTTTTCATCAGACTACTGGAGGTCCCAGATCCAGTTGCAGCTCAAACTCAACCTCAAGTCTGAACAACAGGCATTTGCGGCAAGGGGCCTGGATTTCGTGACAAAGGAATACCTGCCCCGCAGGCTTAACGAGATGGGCATACTGTCCTGAAAGGGAAGGACGACTTCATTTTTCATTTCCGGTGCAGGTTCCCCATATCAAAAAGTATGGGGAGACATACGGGGGATATGAATCCCGTATTGTTTCAGGCCATGAACCTGAACACCAGCCATGCAATGATGAGCATGATAGAGGAGTATTTCAGCCCTGCGACCACCCTCCCCTCGCCCATCTGCCCCGCGACAAGCCCTGAAAAGATCCCCTGGATCATCGCGGCATGGGAGAAGAGCCTCGTGTAGAAGAAGAGATCAACATTCCCGATGAAAGACGCGGCACCCGCACCGGCGGCAGACGCGGCACTCCCTGCTGTTGCCATGGTGGAGAGGAAAGTGCTCACAAGGATCAGTATCACGAAAAGGAAGACCAGGAATGAGATGAGCACGATGATCACGTAGATCAGCATGTTGTTCGACCTGTCAGCCCGCAGTGCCAGCACTTCGTAGGTGTCGCGTGCCGCGGCACGGAGCACTTCGCTGACATCCCCCCCTGCCTTGCTGGCTTTTGCAATCAGGTCGATACTCCGGTCCGAAAGCGGCGTCCCGAGGCGTGTCCTGAAACGCTGGATTGCCTCGATGAAGGTTGTGTTCCAGGACATCTCGTTGTCCAGGCGCCTGATATATGGCGTGAGGGTGCTGTATTCACCCTGTGCCACCAGGTGGATGGCGTTCGGCAGCGTCATGCCGCTGTCATTCATACCGGCAAGGTCCCTGAAGAAGTTCGGGAGTGCCTCCTCGAGTTTCTTCATCCTCCGGTTCTCCCGGAAATCCATGATGGCAACCGGCAGGATCGCAACAAGGATGGAAATGATGACAATATCATCGATGAGAGTGGTTGTGAAGATCACGCTCATTCCGTAATCCCTGAATGCGAACGCGGTTCCAAGAAGGAAGACCAGGATCGCAAGCGGAAGGGTCACGATCAGGATGTTGAGTGGTTTTTCGAAGAGAACCTTGAGAGGGTGCTTGAGGATCCTCCTCCAGCCCGAACGCTCGCTCCGGTGCTTCTCCAGTTTCCTGGTGATCTCGACCTGCTCCCGTGCCAATTTCCCTATCTCGCCTGGGCTCAGGTCAACCGAGTATGGTTTCTCCCCTTTCAGTATTCCCCAGAACCCGGGTTTGTTCCCGGGCATCGCGGGAAGTCCGCTGACAGCCGGCGAAGGCTCCCCCAGATTCCCACCGCCTGTTCTCCCGGCACCTTTTTCCGGCAGGATTTTTTTGAATGAGTCTCCGAGTCCCATCTCAACTCTCCGGGGTCATTGAACTGATCATGATCACGAACATGATGCTGCCGAACGGGATCATCATGTATATGATCACATACATAGCAATGGGTTGCGCAGTCGATGAACTCAGGATGGACATGATGGACTGCAGGATGATCAGGAAGAGTGGGCCTGCAACCATGGCGGTCACATATGATTCCGATATCAGGCCCAGAGTCTCGAGGAACAGTTTCTGGCCCTGCCTGTTCTCCAGGGAATACTGTTCCGCTTTTGTCCTGAAATACTCGGTGAGGCTGCTCCCTGCCGAGATGCATCCCATCGCTCCCTGAAGGAACTCCTTCATCCGCAGGCTCGGGGTGGTCGCTGAAATGAGCCTGAGCGCATCTATCAGGTCTTTCCCGAAGAGGTCGATCTCCATGGCAATGAACCGCGCCTCGACTGCACTCTCTCCGTACATCGGGCTGCTCCCCAATTGCCTGAAAACCTCGGCTGGGGGGATACCCGCAGTGGACATGGCGGTAATATAATTGATCGCATAGGGCAGCGTGGCGTCGATGTTCCGGCGCCGGTTTCCCGCAATCAGGCTGGGATACATGAGGAAGATGAGAAAGGTGATCCCTCCGACCACTGCAAGAGACACGACCACTGCCAGGATTGTCCCGATGATCAGGCTGTACTCAGAGATGAACAGCATGAAGTCAGGAACCGCACCCTGGTACTTGATCATCGCCGGGATATTGAGGAGGTAGGTAATTATCCCGAGAACGACAGACGCGACGAGACCTGCAATAATGGACGAGAGATAGGCGGTGGAGAGATAGACTTCGAACGGGACTTTCATCCGGGCTGTCACGAGGTCGGCTCGCAGCGCTGAGTATGCGTCCCTCTTTTTTGCTGCATACGGTCCCAGCAGCCTGAAAGCGAATCGTTCAAACCCGTTCATGTTTCTCCGTACAGTTCAGCCCTGATCTTCTGCATGATTCCTGCAGGGTCGCGGTAATACTGGACAAGAACATTTCCCACATCGCGGAAATTGCGTATCTTCTTGATACGCATCCATTCAAGCACCTCCTGGCGCATCTTGAGCTCTTCACGTATCCTGTCCTCGTCCCAGCCCCTTGACTCCATGATCTCTTCAAGGACATAGGACTTGCCTGAGTAGGTGATCTCATCCGTCGCCGGGTGCCATCTGAAGACTTCGTTCGTGATGAGTTCGTTGGTCCTGGGATCGATATCCAGGATCTCGATGATCTGCTTGTTTCTGCGAATCCGCTGACCCCCGATACGGGCCTGGACCTGGACAGATACGAGGTCGAGGGCCGAGAGCATGTTCCGCGGAACGTTCAGGGGAGGATTCTCGAGCCGGTGCACAATACTTGCCACAGAATCGGCGTGGATGGTCGAATAGGTCACGTGCCCCGTGCTCATCGCCTGGAAGAGCGTCAGCGCTTCTTTCCCGCGGACTTCCCCGACAAGGATATATTCCGGACGCTGCCTGAGTGCCGCGCGGAGAAGTTCGTACATGTCGATCTCGCCTTTCCCTTCGGTATCGAAGGAGGTGCGGGTGATGCTCGGTATCCAGTTGGGATGGGGAAGCTTGAGTTCGCGGGTATCCTCCAGGGTGACAATCTTTGCCAGCGGGGGCATGAAGAGCGAGATGGCGTTGAGTGATGTGGTCTTCCCCGAAGCCGTCCCTCCTGCAAAAATGCAGGATTTTCCGGCCTCCACGGCCATCCAGAAGAAGGCGATGGAAAGAGGGGAGAACGTATGCCATTCTATGAGATCGGTGGGGGTGATGGGTTCGTCCTTGAACTTCCTGATGGTATAGGTTGACCCATGGGCGGTCACCTCGGTCCCGAGCGTCATCTGGATACGGGAGCCGTCGCTCATTGTGGCATCGAGCATCGGCTCTGCGATAGAGATGTATTTCCCGGCCCGCTGTGCCAGTTTGGTCACGAATGAGTCCAGTTCATCGGAACTCTTATACATCATGTTCGTGCGCATCGATTCGTATCGGTTGTGATATACGAAGAGATTGGCATTAACGCCATCACAGGAGATATCCTCAATGAACCGGTCATGCATCAGAGGATCGATCATGCCATTCCCCAGGAACTCCTTGTACATGACGTAGAGGATCTTCTCCCTCTGCAGTGGCGTGAGTGAAAGACCGTAATCGCTGATGATGTCGTCTGTGACATCCCGGAGAGTCTTCTTTGCGATCTCATCAAGCACATTCTGGGTGTTGATGTCCAGGCGCTCGAATATCCGTTCCTTGATATCCCTGAAGAGGTCGTTCTCTGCAGGGGTCAGTTTGGGCTCAAGAACTTCGTACAGATATTCATGGGTGGCGTTATCGTAGGTAATCCTCACGAAGGCATACGGTTCATTGACAGGGTAGATCTCAATCTGCTCCACCCCTGGTCTTGGCCTGAATGTCAGGTCAACCAGCGCTCCATGGGTCCTTGGATTGTATTCGACCGGCACCCTGTGTATGACATTCAGCGGGTTGAGTTTTGCAAGGAAACCGGTCTTCGCTGCCTCTGTCTGGACCTCTGCTGCAGCTTCCGAGACTTTCTTTATTCCCGTATCCAGGATATCCGTCTTATGGAGATCTTTTCCTGCGACTGCTCCATTCCCTTCCTTCATGGTGAAGATGTTGCTCCGGTCCTGGATCTTGATCTCGTCCAGCTGGAATGTTGCTCCCTTGGGCAGGATAAGCCCCGAGAGATCGTTTATCTGGTCGACAGACACAACAGTCTCCTCGAGAACAGGTTTCCCCTCTGACCACAGTGTCTTTTTTGCCGGCTCGAATTTCGGCGGACTGTGGGGAGGAATGGGTTCTTCCTTTTCTGGCCGGGCATATTTGGAAGGGCGTGCGGGGGTTGGCGCTGCAGAGGGTTGATCGGTATCCGGAACAGCAGTTCCCTCTTCCTTCATTCCGGGTATGCTCTTCTGCATTGAGAGACGCGACTGTATGTCAGATGTGCTCAACGGCGCATCCCCCTCCCTTTCTCTGCCTTCAGGGGAGAGCCCTAATCGTTTCATGAAACTATCGAGGTCATCTCCCTCGACAGGGGAGCGAGATTCTCCTTTCTTCTCCGGGGCCGCCTTTTCCATTAATTTTTCGGGGAGGTCTCCCGTTTTTTTCCGACCCAGGAAGTTCTTTATTGACAACCCTTTTTTCTCTTCTGCTGCCATGCCTGCACTCCTTATCCCCCGGAGAAGGGGCCCTGCCCGGTCCCTCTCCGCGGCATTTTCTCAGTCCCTGCCTTTCAATTCGCTCTGGATTGTGTGAATGGCCAGCCGAATAAGCCCCAGGTTCACATTCGTATTGGTAAGCAGGCAGAGATACAGATCACCGTATGGGGCAACAACACACTTTCTCTCGTCACTCTCAAGAATTATCTGGTCGAGTACCCCCATCCCCAGGTTATCTGCCATCTTCTTTCCTGCCCGCAGGAAGTCTTCTGCCATTGCCGCGACCTGCTCGAAATCTCCATCGCCGATTGACTGAACAGGAAATCCTTCAAAGAAGACTGAAACCGCAACCACTCCCGGCTGATTGAACAACCTGGAAAGGAGTGCATCGTCGAGCCTGTTTCCTGCTGCCTGCGCGGGCGATGCGTCCTTTTCCTGCATGAACAATCCTTCCTGCCGACAGAATGCATACGCTTCCGACATCTGGGCGGGTGTATAACGGTACTGGATGTAGCGGAGATTGAGATCCGTCTCTTTATCGCTGTCCATCAGGTGGGCGATGACCTCTCGTCCCCTGTAGCTGTGTGTTTCATCTTTAAAATAGGCAGCGATTACTTTTCCTTCCCCGACAATGAGAAATCCCGAGCCCTTATTTGTCAGCACTTCCACCCGCCCTGAAAAAGGACGGAAGCCTTCCGGATGCTCCTCCTGCAGGGGAACAGCCGCGACACCGGCATATGTGCCTTCGGGAAGACTCATACCTTAAAGCGCTGCGACCAGGCGTTCCTTGTTTTTCTTCAGTTCGTAACGGATGCGTCCCACGTTCGCTTCGTTTCCTGCCACGACGGCAATTAATTCATCTTGAGAGAGAGGAGACATGATGATGGGCCCGTTATCCAGCTCAACGAGCATCTGATGAAGTTCACCCTTGCCAAGTTCCTTTCCCATTGCTTCAGAAGTACCCATACCGGTCGACGCCATCGCACCGAGAGCATCGATATCCATCTTTCCGGAAGCGGCACTCTCGATGACAAAACCATCGCGCCCCACCACAACAGCAGCGGTCACACCATCAATCTTTAAGAACTCTCCCAAAATCTGTTTCAGCATTCATGCCACCTACACTTATAAAGCATCTTTCTGGATATATAAAAATAAAAATGTTTGCTATACATTTATAGGTTGGCACACGGTTTTTCCGGTGTGCTGCTACCCCTCTCTTGCACGTACGTTTTTACCAATAGCATTATGAAGCGGGGAGTATTGATCTCTACAGATGCAACTCCCCCGCGGCACGTTTCATTCGATGAAAAAAGGCATGAAGCTGGGTGTAATTCTGGATAGCCTGAAGGAGGAGGCTTTTTCGGGTTCCTGCTCCCTCATCTGTGAGAACCATACCATCAGTCTGGTTCTGGAGAGCGGCAACATCGTCCTTGCAAGTGTTGATTCTTCCTGTGGAGATGCAGCCATCGCAATGATGACCGAAATACAGGATTGTATTGCAGACGCTTCACTCTCCGACCTTACCCCTGCCCAGATGAAGCTTACTCTTGAATTCAATACCGAAAGCAGAGTCCGACAGAGAAAAACACCGGTCCGGAAGACACCAGATGCAACACACGATGCACCGTTACGTGTGCGCGAAGAGAAAACCCCGGGTATTGCCAGAGAAGGACGCATGGGCACTGATGTGCATCCTGCCACATCCCCTTCCACTGCACCCGGGTCCCGTTCACCAGCCCGGATTGTCCCCCGGACTTCATCGAATGAAGAAAAACCCGTGACCCCACAATCCCCTTCGGCAGATCAAAAACCACCGGTTCAGCAATCCACGCCGGAAGCAAGGAGACCTTCTGCAAAACCGAAAGGAATGACCGCGGAGACCGCCGGGCAGGAGGGAGAAGACTACATTGTCATGAACCGGGAACTGGATGCCCTCGATTCCATGGATCTGGACTCAATGAGCGACAAAATCAGGGCCAACTGCAGGAGCATGATCGAGAAACTGCACCTCGAACACCTCATGGAGCACCAGGGAGACTGACTGGTATGGCAGACGCAGTAAGTTTTGACACATTCATCCTTCTGGTGCTGCTCATTCTCGTGGGAATTGTATTGTTCATATCTCTTGTCACTGCGATATATGTGATAAGACTCTCGCGAAAAGTGGTGGAACCCGAGGGAAAACCCGGAAGAAAGTTTGAGCCTTCTGCAACAGGCATTTCTCCTGAAAAACCTGTGCATGCCGGGGAGCCGCAGGCGGTCCACCCTGCCCAGGCAGAGGTCCCGTCTCCTGTCACCAGAAAAGAAGAGCGGAAATTCAATCTCGCTACGGATGCGCCTGATATTCCCACAGGAATACAAAACCTGTGCACACTGCACGGGCTTGATTCACTGACTGTGTCTTCCCAGGACGGCCTTGTCATCGCATCATCAGGCCATCCGCTGGCGGTCAGTGAGGCGGCCCGGTTCAGTTATGCGTTCCAGACGGGAGATTCCATACACGAGGAAGGAGTCCAGGTGTTTCCGGTCGATTACCATGCGTCTACCCTTGTGGGCATACTCCGCAGTCACGATGCAGTCCCTGCCTCAAGAATTGCTATATTGCAAAAAGACCTGACCGGAATACTCGAAAAATGGATTTGATAGGTTTATCATGAGACGCTCATTATTATTATATAAATTCGGGTCAAAAAACACCACAACGGAGGGTTGAATGGTCAGAGTATTCACCATCGCATCAGGCAAAGGGGGGACAGGAAAGACTACAGTGACCGTGAATCTGGGGACGAGCCTTGCACAGTTCGGTAAAAACACCATTATCATGGATGCCGACATCGGGATGGCGAATCTGGGACTTGCGCTGGGTCTGGAAGATGCCCCGATCACACTCCATGAGGTTCTCGCCGGCAAGGCAAATGTCCATGAGGCCATTTACGACGGGCCTGGCGGTGTGAAGGTAGTGCCAAGCGGCATCTCCCTCCAGGGATTCCAGCAGGCAAACCCCGAGCGGCTCAAGGATGTCCTCAAGGAACTCGTGGAAGTTTGCGATTTTCTTCTCATCGACGCCCCTGCAGGTATCAGCAGGGACGGCGTCATTCCGCTTGCTGTTGCCGATGATGTCATCCTGGTGGTGAACCCTGAACTCTCCTCCATTGTGGACGCCCTGAAAACGAAGATACTCACCGAGGTCGTCGGGGGCCATGTGCTTGGCATCATCATCAACCGTGTCGGAACCGAAAAGACGGACGTCGTCAAGCAGAAGATGGAGAAAGTGCTCGGGGCTCGGGTGATAGGGACCGTCCCTGAGGACCCCAATGTCAGAAAGGCCGCCTCTTTCAAGATCCCCGTTGTCATCAAGTATCCGCTCTCCGCTTCATCCATGGCAATAAAGAACCTGGCAGCGGAACTGGCCGGCATCCCGGTCGAACACCGTGGAATAGAGAGCCAGGAAAAGTTCATCGAGAGATTCGCAAAAGTCCTGTTCAGGGGGAAAAAATGACTCTGGAGATGATCCTGCTCCTGATCAGCACCATTGTCATCGCGTTTCTCCTCATACTTGTCATATTCATGTATATCAGGATCAGGCAGCTTGTGCGTGATTTCGAACTGCTGGAATCACAGATTATGGTCACAGATTCTGAATTCGATGCCCTGATGCAGAATGTGGATGAGATCGGCCATCTCAAGATCTGAACAAGATTTTTTTTCCCCTTTATTTATCTGAAAATGATCCGGTTTTAAAAAATTTTCGTGGATTCCCGGGCTGTATGATCGAGGATTGAAATCCGGGTTGATGAATTGTCCGAATGAAACGCACATGAGACTGTCGTGTCACATGCTCCTCATGATGAAAACCACTTCGCGGTTTTCATGTCGAATCAAATGAAAAATATGGGGTATATGGTTTTTCCATCTTAATTCTTGAGTGTATTTCATCCGGATAATGCCGTCTTTCAGGATTCTCCTGACCTGTTCTTAATCTGGAACACGCAATGTTCGTCTCCCTTTGACCTGCACTTGGTCTCCCTGCACTGGACCTTGATGCCAAATGAACCCTCAACTATGCCGGCGAGGAGCCCGGCTGTGCAATAACAGACATTTTTCCCGATATTCCCAAAGGATTCCGACTCGACAGTGTGTTCGAGCGTGATTGTTTTTGTCTTTTCAGCCTCGTTCCATTCTTCCTTGATTATCCTGAACCAGCCCATCTGGGAGTAAAATGCAAACGCCATGTCGCAGATGGTCTTGGGATCTATTTTTTTCAGTTTCTCTTCCATCAACGAGCCGTAGACAATGTCTTCAGGGATCCCGACAAAAAGAATGCCGATGATTTCATCCGTGGAATTCCTGATTGGCTCATACGCCACGACCATCTTTTTCCCAACCACATCTGCTGTCCCGTAATAGGTCTGCCCTTTTTTTACCACTGCATCGTAGACAACACCTGACACTTCGGTCCCGACAGCCCGCTTGCCGTCAGCGCCGACAACATTGGTGGATACGCGGATTGCCTTGTCACCGATTTTCTGGAAGACTGTGGCCTTGCTGTTCTTGTCCTTTTCAATGGAATCGACAACCTCAAAGTTATCGTTGACGATATGGTCGCCATACGCGATTTTGTCTCCTTTAATTGAAGGGGATCCAAATGCTGTGAAACGGTTGTGCAGCTCGGTGAGATCTGCGTCAAGTTTGGTCCTGGAAAGATCAAACGAGACACTCATCTTCTTATAGTGCTCCACATTCTCCTTTCCCATGTCCATGTAGGCGCGGTAGTTGACCCCGCTTGCCGGCGCCTCTCCCATGGTCTTCTTCAACGAATTGGTCATTGATGTGAAGATGAACCGGGGCATCATGACAGCTGGTTCATCCATAAGAGAAATCTTTCCCTCCAGTGGCTTGTGTTCGATGAATTCGGTGATTGCAGAATCACCCTTGACCACCGCTTGGGCTTTATATTTCCAGCTCGCGGGTACCTGATCTGCCTGGAACGTGCAGTATTCGTCACCATTCGCATGGCAGGATTTCTCAAGGCAGAACCAGTTTTTCCCTGTGATGGCCATGAGGATCCCTTCTATCCACCCCTGGTGAATGCCACAGACCGGCATCTTCCAGTCTTTCAGCACCTCGGACTCAAATGTCTTCTTGCACCGGAGCACGATCTTTTTCTCACTCGCTTCGACGAGCTCGAATGGAGAGCCCCATCCCTGCTGGTGCTGGAGTTTGAAGACAAGCATCAGAAACTCTTCCGGTTTCAGGTTCATCCCCATCTTTTTCAGGAGATGATTGAGCCCGACGGAGCCCTTGCCCACTGAACGGAACAGTTTCCGCATGGCTTTATTCGCAAGTTTCTTATCCAGGTTTGCCTCGTACATCTCGTACAGGGCCTTCACAAGGTAGTTAGGATTGCTCGCAGTCCTGACACCAAAACAGGTGGTAATCCCTTCGAGAGGATTCATCTGCATATATGCAGTGATATCTTTACTCCCATTGAGGATGGCCTCAAAATCTTGTTTATCCATCTGATCCTTCTCCTCAATCCAGATATCTGCTGTGAACTCACTTAAAATTGGTGCATGGATTTGGTAGGCCAGCCGCTGAAACAGGCTGGATAATCCTTTTTGGAAGGGTCACGTGATGTCGAGTGTGACGACCTGGTTGAGAAGTCCGGCGTGGAAATCAAATTCGTAGACTTTGGTGGAGAGGTCCCTCATATGCACTACACATTCATAGCGGCCGAACAGAAGCCTGAAAGAGATCTTTCCTTCAGCACTTGTGAAATCATTCGCAATGATCTGCCCGCCCTTCCGGATCGAGAGTCTCTGTCCGGGCACAGGAGCATCGCTCTGGATGACCCGTATGACGAGCACACCGGCTCCTGTTTCATCCACCCTTTTCATCTGGGGGATATCCCTCGTCCTTCCGCGATTGAAGATATTCTTGTCAAAGACACGGCAACCCAGGATCATGCGTTCGACGATCTGGGGATTCGCCGGATGAAAAATGAACTTCTCGGATCCCTTCAGGAGAAACACCGCTTTATTCCCGAAAAGGGTTCCCTTCGGATCATGGAGGACCGCCCCGTCAGGCTCCCCTTCGTAGAACAGGATGTAAAAGTGCTGTTCCCCGCTCTCCGCTTTCGCAATACCGGACAGCCCCTTATTTCTTGCCAGATCCAGAAGCGCCTGAAGTCCCACAGGCCCTTCTCCGGGTGAGTCCGCGACCAGGGATTCAAGGACATCCCTGCTGGTCATGGCAGATCGAATCCGGGTTTTCTCATCGTGTATCTCCTCTCTTTTTTAGATGCATTGCCAGGAGGGGGAACTCCTCCCGGTATGATGCATCAGGTAGTGTCCGTAGCCGCATGTGCGGCAGACGGGGCCATGCATAAGAACCTGTACGACTCATATGTACCTGTATCCATGATAATTCCTCTGGCCTTCGGTGCAGCCGCAGTTACATGCACCTTTTTTTATGCGTCATACAGGGATCTGAAGGAGAGGAGAGTTCCTTTTCCCACATGGTACCCGATGCTCGCAGTTGCGCTTC
The DNA here is from genome assembly GCA_964452625.1 of uncultured Methanolinea sp. GTDB lineage: Archaea > Halobacteriota > Methanomicrobia > Methanomicrobiales > Methanospirillaceae > Methanolinea_A. The sequence continues at coordinate 49,790 of CAYVMJ010000009.1, read as the reverse complement.
CCCTGACCCTCTGGTTTTACGTGACCTCCTGGTACCAGCATGGCTGGGAGGCCTGCGCGTATTTTCTCTTTCTTACCCTCGTTTTCTCTGCGGTGTTCTACCTGTTCGCCTGGATGAACCTCTTTGGCGGGGCTGATGCATGGGCACTGATTTTTTTGTCCCTTGCCGTTCCGGCATTTCCCATAGAGCCATTTACCGGGTATCCCCCCCTTGGTTTTTTTCCATTCACTGTGCTGGTGAATGCACTTGTGTTGAACCTTTTCACCCCGGTGGTGCTGGGCCTTAAGAATCTCCTGGAGGGTCATCGGGCCCCTTTTCCCTACATGTTCCTTGGATTTCCCCTTCCTGCGGAGGATCTGCCCGGTGCATATGGATTCATCATGGAAGAGATCGGGGAGAAGGGCGACGGCTCCATCGAGAGACGTTTTATCCGCCCCGGCGAAGCGATTCAGAGGATGGTATCCGGGAAAAAAAGGGTATATACCAAGGATTTACGTCTTCACCCCGATCAGTTTGCCGGGGAGATGGCGCTCTATCGCAGAGCGGGCGAAGTATGGATCTCATACGGCATACCGTTCCTTGTCCCCCTCACCGCAGGCCTGATATCCGCAATCTTTTTCGGGGATATTCTCTTTTTTTTAATGAAATTCCTGGCAGGTGTGTAACATGCTCAGCCTCAATTACAAGGATGGACTCGTCCCCGTAGTGGTGCAGGATGCCCGGAACAGGGATGTGTTGATGGTGGCATATGCCAACGAACAGGCAGTCGAACTCACCCGGAGCACGGGCTTTGCCCATTATTTCTCCCGGAGCAGGAGAAAAATGTGGAAAAAAGGTGAGGAGAGCGGTCACTTTCAGAGAGTCTTGCGGATACGTGTGGACTGTGACGAGGACACCCTGATTTACGAAGTGGAGCAGGAAGGCGCGGCATGCCACCTGGGATACCGTTCATGCTTCTTCCGTACCATTGACGGGGAGATCATCGCGGAGAAGGTCTTTGATCCGGAAAGGGTATACACAAAAACCGGGCATCCACACGGGAAATCCTGAATACTTTTTCTGATTGTCCTGCCTGGCCGGCATGACAGAACTTTCATGTATATTCGGGCGTAATACTGATCGTGGACCTAATAATGATGGCTGGAGGGCAATATACGCCGCTGAACATGGAAACCTCCAGTGACCAAAATACGCCCAATCCATGCCCGGAATCCACAATATACAACTGAAAATCAGGTGAAACTTTTGAAACTAGTACCGGATACAAGTGTCGTAATAGACGGTCGCATCACCTCAATGATACAAACCGGAGAATATAAGGGGGCATCAATAATTATCCCTGAAGCCGTGGTTGCCGAACTGGAAGCGCAGGCTAATCAGGGGCGGGAAATTGGATTCTCCGGACTCACCGAGCTTCAGGCTCTCTGCAAACTTGCCGAAGAAGGGACGATCGAGCTCAAATTCGTGGGTGTTCGGCCCAGCCTCGAACAGGTGAAACTGGCCAGCGGGGGAGAGATCGATGCCCTGATTCGGAATGCGGCCATCGAGAACAGCGCAAAATTCATCACGAGTGATGTGGTGCAGGCAGAGGTTGCCAAGGCCAAAGGTCTGGATGTGATTTACCTCCGGCCACAGGTGGAGGGGTTCTCCCCGCTCGGTATCGATCAGTTCTTTGATGAGCATACCATCGCGGTGTACCTCAAAGAGAGGGTAGCCCCGGTTGCCAAGAAGGGAACTGTCAGGGAGATGCACCTTGTGAAGATCAGGGATCAGCCCTGCACGGACTATGAATTGAGAAACCTTGCACAGGAGATACTCGAAAGAGCAAAACGTGATCCCGACGGCTTCATCGAACTCGAAAAACGCGGAGTGACAGTGGTGCAGATCGGATCGCTCAGGATAGCGATCACAAGGCGGCCGTTTTCTGATGGCATGGAGATAACGGCAGTCCGCCCCATTGCTGATGTGAGCCTGGAACAGTTCAACAAGGCAAATATCATCAAGACGCGTATCGTGGGAGACAAACGCGGCCTCCTTATCGCAGGATCACCGGGTGGCGGGAAGACAACGCTGGCCCAGAGTATTGCCACATACCTCGCAGATCACGGATACGTGGTGAAGACCATGGAAGCTCCCCGTGAACTGCAGGTCCCTGACCATATCACCCAGTATACCTCCCTTGACGGGAGCATGGAGAACACCGCAGATGTTCTCATGCTGGTCAGGCCCGATTTTGTCATATTCGACGAGCTGAGGAAAAACGAAGATTTCCGTGTCTTCGCAGACATGCGCCTTGCCGGAATCGGCATGGTCGGGGTGATCCACGCCATCGGGGCGCACGATGCCCTCCAGCGCTTCTCGGACAGGGTTGATTTCGGGGTGCTGCCCCAGATCATCAACACCATCATATTCGTGGACAAGGGCGAGATTACCAACATCTATGACGTGGGTTTCACCATCAAGGTCCCCGAGGGGATGTCTTCGGAGATAAACCTCAGGCCGGTGACCACCGTCTCGGATTACGAGACAGGCGATCTCATTTTTGAGATCTTCAAATACGACGGAGAGACCATTGTCATGCCTGTCATGAGCACCGTGGCGGCCCCTGCTCCCCTGAAATCCCCCCAGGTGTCCCGGGATGAGGAGAACGCGCAGTGGAAGATATTCGAGAAAGAGATCCAGCGGGAGATAGGACGGTATACCGACGGGTATGTCGACGTGCACATGCTCTCCGAATCAAAGGCTGTGGTGTACATCGAGGACAAAGATGTTCCCGCAGCAATCGGCAAAGGGGGAAAGAACATCGCTGCCATAGTCAACAAGGTGGGAATCGGGATTGATATACGGCCGAGAACCGAGCTTGAGAAGACCCCCGCACCACCTGTCCAGGAAGAGGAACTCCAGCTGGGAGGCGGCGTGAAGATCCGCATGGACAAGAAACAGCTGGCCATCATCTGCCCGGATCAGAGCGGGAAGATCGTGGACGTATTCTCGGGCAAGGAGTATCTGTTCACCGCAACCGTGAATGATTCCGGCGAGATACACCTGGCAAAGAATTCCACCATCGCCCAGGAGCTGATCAAGCGCTACAACGAGGGCGACACCATTAAATTGAGGCCGGTGTAGACATTTTCTTTTATTTTAAACTGGGAGAGGGTGAGAGGACGTGAGCCTACCTGATATGCGGCAGCTGGAGGATGCTGCTTTGAAAAAATGGGAGCATGCATTTGAATCTGATCCAGGACACAAGGAGAAATTTTACCTCACTGTTGCATATCCATACCCGAGCGGGGCCATGCACGTGGGTCACGGGCGGACATACATTGTTCCTGATGTGATCGCAAGGTTCTGGAGAATGAAAGGTTTCCAGGTCCTCTATCCCATGGCCTTTCATGTCACCGGGGCCCCAGTCATCGGGATATCAAAGAGGATTGCACGCGGTGATGAGAAAGCCATCAGCCTTTATCGCGATCTCTACAAGGTCCCCGAAGAGACCCTGAAGGAGTTTGTCGATCCCCTTACCATCGTGCGCCATTTTTCCAATGAATACCGGAGGGTGATGACAGCATGCGGCCTCTCTATCGACTGGAGGCGACGATTCACCACAGTGGACCCCCAGTACAGCAGGTTCATCGAATGGCAGTGGAAACACCTTGGCGAGGGGGGTCACGTGAACAAGGGGGCGCATCCCGTGAGGTATTGCCCCCAGTGTGATAATCCGGTCGGGGATCATGACCTCCTGGAGGGAGATAAAGCCGAGATTCTGAAGTTCGTGATGGTGATGTTCCAGTGGAACGATGCATTCATTCCCACCGCCACCCTGCGGCCCGAGACGATTTACGGGGTCACGAACCTGTGGGTGAACCCCTCTGTCACCTATGTCAGGGCACTCGTTGACGGCACCCCATGGATCATCAGCAGGGAGGCAGCGAACAAGCTCTCCCTCCAGGATCATGCCGTCTCGATTGCCGAAGAGATCCCCGGGTCGTCGCTGGTAGACCAGGTCGTCACTCATCCCCTGTGCGGTGATGTCCCTGTGCTTCCCGCAGATTTCGTGGATCCTGATATGGCCAGCGGCATGGTGATGAGTGTTCCTGCCCATGCACCTTTTGACTATATCGCCCTTCGTGACCTCCAGGCCAACGGCCGCTATCGCGATATCCGGCCCGTCTCCCTGATTCAGGTGCAGGGCTACGGAGAGTTCCCGGCAAAAGACGTTGTCGAGAAGGCAGGCATCAGGGACCAGCATGATCCCCGCATGGATGCTCTCACCCAGGAGGTCTACAGCGCGGAGTTCTCATCAGGGAGACTGCTGGAGAAATACGGAGGGGAGACCGTCCGCCAGGCAAGGGAGAGTGTCGGTGAACTGATGATCGATGAGTATCGGTCAACCGTGATGTACGAGTTCGACACTCGCCCGGTTATCTGCCGGTGCGGCGGACAGGTCTTTGTCAAGATACTGCATGACCAGTGGTTCCTCCTGTACAGCGATCCCGTGTGGAAATCCCAGGTCGCAGCACACCTGGCAGAAATGACACTGGTTCCCCCGGAAGTGCGTGCGGAGTTCGAGCGCACGATTGACTGGCTGAAGGACTGGGCATGCACACGGAGGGTCGGCCTTGGAACCAGGCTTCCCTGGGACCCTGACTGGCTGATCGAACCTCTGTCCGACTCGACAATCTACATGGCCTATTACACCATTGCTCACCACCTGAAACAGTTCTCGCCAGGTGACCTGACCCCCGCGGTGTTTGACTATATATTCCTCGGCAAAGACACCCCTGATCTCCCGCACCGGGAGAGTCTTGATGCGATGCGCAGGGAGTTCGAGTACTGGTATCCATATGACTACCGGTTCTCTGCAAAGGATCTCATCTCCAACCATCTGACCTTCCAGCTCTTCCACCATGCCGCCATCTTCCCGGCACGAAGTATGCCCCGCGGGATGGTGGTCTTTGGGATGGGACTCCTGAACGGGGCCAAGATGTCTTCATCCAAGGGGAATGTATTCCTTCTCGAGGACGCCGTGAAAGAGTTTGGGGCGGACACGGTACGCATGTTCCTGGTGGGAAGCGCCGAACCATGGCAGGACTTTGACTGGCGCAACGAACTTGTATATTCCACCCGGAAACAGATTGAGCGGTTTTCGAACACGATCCAGGAGTGTATGGCTGTACGCAGTGAAAGCACAGACGCAGACCGCTGGCTCATCTCCAGGCTCCAGCAGCACATTCAGAAGACAACCGAGTCACTCGAACGTTTCCAGACCCGCCAGGCTCTCCAGGAGGCGTTCTATGCAATCGATACGGACCTGAAATGGTACAGGAGGCGCCTGCCCGCGGGATGTTCGGCAGGCAGGGCGATGAAAGAACTGGCCTCTGTCTGGATCAGGCTCCTTGCACCTGTCATCCCGTTCACCTGTGAGAAGTTATGGACGGATACCGGTGGCGAAGGCCTTGTGTCTTTTGCCCCATGGCCCCTTCCCGATGCAGGGCAGATGGATCCCGATCTTGAACTCGGAGAGGATCTGCTCCTCCGGACGATAGAAGATATTGAATCGATCAGGAAGATTATTCAGATTACTCCCTCATCCATCACAATCTGCGTTGCACCTGCATGGAAGAGGGTGATATTTGCGAAAGTTGCCGGTGCCAGGGACAAAAATACGGTAATCCGGGAGATCATGAAGGATGAACAGATGCGGAAAAAAGGGAAGGCCGCGCAGGAAACCATCAGACAGTGCACCACTCTCCTCCACCGGCTCCCGCCTGCAACTCTCTCACAGTACCTGCTTGGTGGAATTGACGAGATGGAGATCTTCTCAAAAGCCCGCGAGTTCCTCGGGAGGGAATGTGCACTGGTGGTCCGCGTGGAGGATGCAGAGGAGAGCATGCATGCAAAAGCCGCCGCTGCGCTCCCCTTCAAACCTGCGATAGTGATGGAGTAGGTTACTCGGGCTCCACGCTTTTTGCTTTCTTCACCCTCTCCTTTGTGGAATATCCTGTCACCGCGTCAAGGTACCGGCGAAAACGCCTGTTTGTATCGATGATGACCTCATCTGTGGCATGAATATCTGATTCCGTGTCGACCACAAGGCTCTTGCCGCCCTTTCCGCACGACACATCGAGGACTTTGAGTGCCCCGTACGAGATCCTGTAGTGCCCGCAGTCACCTCCCGGTTCGACACCGAAACATTTTCTCAGCTCGCTCTCCATCCTCTCCTGGAGATCCTTCGTATGACCCCTTTTCACCGGATATTCTTGCATAATACTTTTTTAGGTGGATGGAATATGTTAAACTAATGTCTCCAGACCCAAACGCAGATATCAGGATATTCTCGCGCCCTTTAACATTGTCCGGGTCATCTGTCCTCATGGGATTTCCCGGGAGCGGGCTGGTGGGAAGCATCGCGCTCCAGTACATGATCGATCAACTCGAATTCGAGCAGATTGGAAGCATAAACAGCAAATATTTCCCTCCTATGGCAATGATGAACAAAGGAGTCGTCAACGTTCCCGTGCGCCTCTACGAGAAGGGAAATATCGCTGCCATCATCGCCGATATTCCCATACACCCCAATATCTGTTACGAGGTGGCTAACGGCATCATGGACTGGCTGGAACCGTTTTCCGTCAGGGAAGTGGTCACAATCGCAGGTATCATCACCAATGAACCTGAAAAAAGAGTGTTCGGAGTTGCGAGCAACGAGGAAGCGCTTGCCAGGATCCAGGATATCACCATCATCCTCCCGGTCGGCAGCATCTCCGGGATTGCAAGCAGTATCCTGACGGAATGCAAGATCCGGAAGATCGCCGCCTACGGGCTTCTCGGAGAGACCATCAATGCCCCTGATCCACGCGCATCGGCTGCAGCAATCGAGGTGCTGAACAGGATGTACGACTTCCAGCTCGACGTCCAGCCACTCATCGAGCAGGCGGAGGAGATCGAATCGACCATGCAGAAACTGGCCGAGCAGGTGAAGACCGCCGAGTCCATGCCCAAGAAAGAACAGCTTCCCATGTACGGGTGACACTCATGAAATGCTTCGCATTAACCGGGATCACCCCCCAGGTGATCAGAGAACTCCAGGAAGGGAAAGCCCGCACCCTGGAACTCCAAAGTACGCATAATGTGGTGACTCTTGCCGGGATACCCCCGGGTTCGTTTGTTTTCATGACGTCGGTTGATATGGAGGATCTCTCTCCGGGAGACTCGGGCATTATTGCAGAACTCCTCGCAATCAGCATCACGATGAAACGGGTGATGGAGTATACCCATGGTCTCCATTACGAGGAGCGGGAACGTATTTCTGCACGGATCAAGGTAAGGTGCTCCGGTTCATCCACTGTCAAGAGCGTCACTTTTGAAGGGATCATCCAGCCCATAATGGTCGAGGTGATGAAGTCTGCCTGTTACCATGCAGGGTGAACGATAACGCCAATATTTTTTTCACCAACCGATAAGAATTTCTCCCTGGTGACACATCAACGTTGAACATGCCGGCTCCAGGATGCCATCTCCGTCTTCCCGTTCTGTGAGTGGACGTTCCATTTTCGCGATGAAGCCGAATATCCCTTCTTGTATTACACCATTTGTTTGAGAGACATGTTTATTTCCAATGATTTATGATCATGTACGTATCATGGGTGGCAATCAGGTATTGAGAGAGCGAGCTGAGGATCCGGCAGTCTGGAAGAGATCAGGTAACGCCCTGTTCAACAGGGGACTTTATAAGATAGCCCTGAAATTTTACGCCAGGGCAATCGAGCTGAATCCTGGTTTCATCGAAGCGTGGAACAATCTGGGCCTTTCCTTTTTAAAAATCGGAAAAATTGAAGAAGCAAGAATGTGTGACGCAAAAGTGAAGGAACTGAAGCAGAGATCGGGTCTTTCTCACAGGATGAGATCAAGTCATACCGGTCACAAGAAAAGCCGTATCCGCCGTAATACCCTGTCCTCGCCAGGATTCCTGTCATGCGATAATTTCTGGTATGCTTTCTGCATCGCCATCCTGATGGGGATCAGCCTCACCATACTGACTCTCCCGCACGCATTGTCCGGCCCTGGTCATACTCTTGTTTTGATCTGGTGTGCATCAGCAGTCTGGTTTGTCATTTTATTCCTCCTTCTGCAGTACGTCTTTCCCCGGATCAGGTGGATGAATTGACTTATTTTTCTCCCGGGCCGAAAATTGGGATTCCCCGGCATAGGCCGGACATGCACTGCCGGGAGTGCATTTTCCAAGGAGCGTCTCTCCCCGCTTTTCTTCTGGAGATGCGGTCTGAACTGGAAAGGTATTGCAGTATTCCCACTGTCCATTCCCTCTCGATTTTTCCCACCAGGAGAGTATGGTTCCATGAGCCTGAAAGAACGATTAATTACCCGCGGCTCTAATAATATTCTCGCATACCTGGGCTTGTGGCTTAGCCAGGATAGAGCGCCGGGCTTCTAACCCGGATGTCGGGGGTTCGAATCCCTCCAGGCCCGTCATAAGAGATCGACCTTTTCCTCATACGCACCGACGTCCTTTCTCAATCCCGGTGGAAACATTTAACCGGGAAGGAATGTGATTCTTCGCGTGTGAGTGAACCATGCCGGACAATTGCATGCAGGCAAACCAGGTGATAGTGAATGCCATGGCCGAGATCGAGAGCGCATTTTTCGATATCGAGAGCATCAAGAATGATATCCGCGAAATCCAGTACGATCTCTCGGATCTCGACAGGAAACTCCACGAGATCACAGAACATATGAAAGATATCCAGAAAGCACTTGGTCAGATCTGTCCCCTCCCGGGTCCGTCACACAGGGATGACCCCCACAAATCCATGCCACTCTGATCTGCCCGGGCACTGGTGTACTGTTTTTTTAGTCCTGCTTTTTTGAGATGGTGATTTTGCCGGACTGTCCCTGCAAATATTGGAGGAAGTCCGGCAGGGAAATGATTCTCTTTTTATAGCACATCCCATACAATCATGAAAATTCAGGAGTCACTTCAGGATAAAAAAGAACTATTCCACCTGGTTATTCACCAGGAGCACATCGCTGATATTGTGCTGGCGCTGGGCCAGCTTCTTTGCCTTGAAGATATTTTTTCCTTCCTTGCCGATGGCGAGTCCGCGGTCCTCGTCCCTGACCTCCACGTGAGCGACCTGTGCCTCTCCGTCTCCCTCGAAGTTCACGGAGGTCACTTTTGCGGGCAGGAAACAGTTACGCAGGAACTGATCGGGCGTGTTCGCATATTCGACCACTTCGATCTTCTTGCCCATAACTTCCATGGCTTTCTTGATGCTCGATCCGCTTTTTCCGATCGCAAGCCCCATCTCTCCCGGATTGATCACGAAGATGATCCGGTTGTTCCGGTCGTCGATCACACAGTCCCTGCTGCCTGCACCTGTCAGTTTCTCAAACTGGGATATCAGGCGCATGCAGTCCTCATTCAGCAACACTTCAGCCATGGTTTCATGCCCTCTTGAGGGTGAGGATATCAGATTCCCCCGGTTTGACAATAGCCAGTGCACTGACCATGAAAGGTTTCCCGCATGCTTTCCCGAGCTGCACGCTGGATCCGTCAAACGTGTAAACAAAGACGTTATCCCTGGATTTGAGCATTTCCCTGAATTTTTCCGGGCAGTTGGAAGCCACTACCACCATCTGGGCCCTGCCATTCTCAATACATTCCGCGGTCATGTTCTGACCCAGCAGAACCTCTCCTGTTTTTATCGCTCTTCGTAAAGAAGCATTAAAATCCATTACAATTCTCCTAGTTCAAAGGTTTTGCGATGAGTTTTACGTCCCCGGTGCCGAGCTGGATGGGCTGGCCCACGATGACATTCTCTGTCACTCCGGACAGTTCGTCAACTTCATTGGCCACCGCTGCATCAAGCAGGTGATTGACGGTCACCTCGAATGCCGCCCTGGAAAGAACGCTCTCCTTCTCCCCGGCGATCCCGTGCCGGCCAATCTGCTTCACTTCTCCTTCCATGCACATCATATCTGCAACCAGCATAATATGGCGCACATCGACAAGGATACCCTGCTCGTTCAGCGTTGAGAGGGCTTCATGGATGATCGCGTTCCTGGCCGCCTCAATGCCGAGCACCTGGGCACACTCACTGATGTTGTTGGTCCGGGTCCGTGTGGTATCCACACCTTCGACCTCAAACACGTCCTTAAGATTGGAGCCTTCAGTATAAAGGATATACTCTCCGCTCTCCTTCCTGACCACCACGCGCTCGATATCATCGATACCCTGCACGATGACATTTCTCACATGCTCCGCCAGCTGGAAAAGATTCTGGTAGCTCTCCCTGTCCTTTGGCATGAAGAGCATAACTGCATTCTTCTCGTCCACTTCATGCTCGAAATCACGGTAATGCCTGCGGTCACGGATCTTCCGGGGCGCTATCTCGATAATATCGGAGAACGCGATCTTCCGCTTCTCACAGACCTGGAGGTTCAACTGGACCACGATCTGCATGTTCTCCATGTCTATGACGATATCACCGAATTCGTGCAGTGGTGCCGCCTCTATCTGCCAGCTCACTTCCCGTGCGCGGTCCCTGTCATCGGCATACTCCTCATGGAGATAGATTGTCATGGTGGGCGTGCTCGGTTCCTTCCTGGCGTCCATAATCTCGATGAGCCTGGGGAGACCCAGGGTCACGTTGATCTCGGCCACTCCGGCATAGTGGAAGGTACGCATTGTCATCTGCGTCCCGGGTTCTCCGATAGACTGGGCGGCAATAATACCCACGGCCTCGCAGGGTTCGATACGGGTATTCATGTATTCGTTGACCACCCTGTCAAGGATTGTTGTGAACTGGTCACTGGTGATCTCACGGTTTTCAAGGAAATCCCGTAACTGCTGCTTTGTCTTTGCCGGGAGACTGGACTTTTCGATGGCCTCCACGTACTCGGCGTTCATCTCACACCTCCTCTTTTAAGATACTCTCGACAATACCCTTCACATCGACAGGATCGCCGAAACTGCTCTTCATGGGATCTGTCCCATCCTCCCCGTAACAGAACTGGATGATCCGTCCCCCGGTAGTCCTGACCGTGCCGTCGTATGCGACCTTGAGATCCTGGAGCGCATTGATCATCCGGCGCTGAAGATACCCGCTCTGGGATGTACGGACCGCAGTGTCCACAAGACCCTCGCGACCGCCAATGGCATGGAAGAAGAACTCCGTGGGGTTCAGCCCGGACTTGTAGCTGTGCGTGATGAAGCCATGGGCATCCGATCCACGGTCCCCTTTCCTGTAATGGGGGAGCGTGCGGTCGTCATACCCTCTCATGATACGCTCGCCACGAACCGACTGCTGGCCCACGCACCCTGCCATCTGGGTAAGGTTCAGCATGGAGCCCCGTGCCCCCGAAACTGCCATGACGACGGCGCTGTTTCCAAGACCCAGGTGCCTCCCTGCTATTTCACCAGTCCGGTCACGGGCTTTCCCGAGAACCTGCATGATCTGCATCTCCAGAGTCTCTTCGGGCGTCCTTCCGGGCATTGCCTCCAGCTGTCCGTCCTCGTATATCTTGATGCGCCGCTGGACATCATTGACCGCATGCGTGAGCACCTCGTCTATCTGGCCGTATTCCGTCTTGGAGAGGTCTTCGTCATCGATCCCGAATGAAAATCCGTACATCATTATGGCACGAATCGAGAGGTGGGTGATATCATCGATGAATTCCGCCGCCCTTTTCATCCCGTATTGCCTGATGATCCGGTTCACAATCTGGCCATCAAAGGCCCCGATGGCCTTCTTGTCAATGGTGCCCGATTCAAGGATCCCGTCAATAATGCGCACATAGGCGTCTCTTTCGCACAATTCCCTTTTGCAGGTCTCGCAGTTCTGGCAGGAACTTGCACGGAACACCATGTTCATTTCTTTCGGGAGTACCATTGAGAAGATCTGCTTGTTGCTCCAGAACCTCACCCCGTTCTCCACCTTCCCCGGTTCCGGAAGGTGTTCCACCTCGACATTCTTGAGGAGATAGAGTGCTTCGTCCTTGGTATGCCAGCGCAACTGGTTGGTGAGCATGAAAATGCCGGAGACGTGATCGTGGATACCTCCGATGATGGGGCCGCCGAACCTCGGAGAGAGGATGTTCTCTTCGACTGCCACGAGGATGGCGGCTTCGGCTCTTGCTTCCTCTGTCTGCGGGATGTGAAGGTTCATCTCGTCGCCGTCAAAATCGGCGTTGTAAGGAGGACATACCGCAGGGTTCAGCCTGAAAGTGCGGCCGTCCATCACCTTTACCCTGTGCGCCATGATGCTCATCCGGTGCAGCGAAGGCTGCCGGTTGAAGAGCACGATGTCTCCATCCCGGATCTGCCGCTCCACCGTCCACCCCGGCTCAAGCATCTCGACGACGGTCTCAAGATTGCCTTCCGCAAGCCGTATTCGGCGCTTGTCGGGGCGGATAACATAATTGGCTCCGCAGGGCTGTGAGAGGGTTGCACGGAAGGGGCCGTACCTCACCATCTGTTTCAGTTCCTCGATGTTGAAAGGATTTGCCTGCACCGGGATTGTCATCTCGTTCGCGACTGCCAGGGGAATGCCCACCTCGATCACGCTCAGATTGGGATCCGGTGAGATGACGGTACGGGCTGAGAAATTCACCCTCTTGCCGGAGAGCGATCCCCTGAACCGGCCATCTTTTCCTTTCAGCCTCTGGGAGAGGGTCTTCAACGGCCTTCCGCTGCGGTGCCTCGCAGGCGGGCAGCCTGCGACCTCGTTGTCGAGATACGTCGTCACGTGGTACTGCAGGAGTTCCCACAGGTCTTCGATGATGAGCTGTGGGGCTCCTGCATCCTGGTTCTCTTTGAATCTCTGGTTGATCCGGATGATATCGACCAGTTTGTGTGTAAGATCGTCCTCGGATCTCTGCCCGTTTTCCAGAATGATGGAAGGGCGCATCGTGACAGGAGGTACTGGCAATACGGTGAGAACGGTCCACTCCGGCCGTGCGACGACCGGGTTGATGCCGAGGTGCCTGAGATCATCGTCCGGTATCTTTTCAAGGCGTGCCCTGATGTCAGCCGGGGTGAGCTTGTGCTCAATTTTCTTACCCTCATCGATGAAAATCTCAGAGAAGGTGGTGGGTTTCTCAAAATTGATCTTGAGCTGCTGTTCGCCGCAATGGGGGCAGAGACGCTCCTTCTTGATGTCCTTTTCAGAGAGGACATCCCCGGTGAGGTCATCCTCGGTTCCTACGACCTTCTCGATCTCCTCGGGGGAAAGGAGAAGCCGGCTGCAGCTCCTGCAGGTCACCCTCAAAAGTTTTCGTATCAGCCGCGTGTACCCGACATGGATGACCGGTTTTGCAAGCTCGATATGGCCAAAATGACCGGGGCATTCGCTGGCTTTCTGGTCGCATGTCTTGCAGCGAAGGCCCGGGTCTATGACCCCGAGATTCAGGTCCATCAGGCCCTGGGGATAAGGGAACCCGTCGTCATCATAGGTATCTGCCCATATGATCTTGCGGACACTCATGGTCCTTATCTCCTTTGGGGAGAGGAGGCCGAATTCTATTTTTCCAATTCTCTTTGGGCTGGGCATGACTCTTTTCCCTCCTACACCACGTCCTCGAGTTTGAGCCTTGGGGCAATCCCCATGCTCTTCATCTCGTCAAGGAGGAGCTTGAATGCATATGACATCTCGACCGGGTAGATATCTGTCTCCGCACCGCAGGCAAGGCACCGCGTGGTGTTCGCTTTCCTATCCAGCATGGCCACCATTCCGCAATTGGCGCACACATATTCCTGAACCTTGTCCGATTCATCCAGCAGGCGCTCCTTTAATGCCATGGCGGCACCGTGACCGATCATCACATCCCGCTCCATCTCTCCGAACCGGAGACCCCCTTCCCTGGCCCTTCCTTCCGTGGGCTGCCGGGTGAGCACCTGGACGGGTCCCCTCGACCGCGCATGCATCTTTGACGAGACCATGTGGTAGAGCTTCTGGTAGTAAATGACCCCCATGTAGATATCTGCAGAGAACCGCTTTCCGGTCATACCGTCATACATCACTTCGCGGCCGGTATGTGAAAATCCCTGACGCTTCAGCGATGCGCGGAGATCTTCTTCGCGTTCGCCGGAAAACGCGGTCCCATTGATCCGTCTTCCCTCGAGGGAGCCGACCTTCCCGCCTATCATCTCGAGCATATGGCCGATGGTCATGCGGCTGGGAATAGCATGGGGATTGATGACAAGGTCGGGGGTGAGGCCGGATTCGGTGTACGGCATATCTTCCTGGGGCGTGATCAATCCTATAACCCCCTTCTGCCCGTGCCGGGAAGCAAACTTGTCTCCCACCTCGGGTATCCTCTGGTCCCTTGTCCTCACCTTCACAAGCCGCGAACTGTTCTCTCCTTCGGTAATGATCACAGTATCAACGATTCCACGCTCGTTGCTCCGCATGGTGACAGAAGTGTCTCTCCTTTTTTCAACTGTGATGAGGTCGCTCGTAGGTTCCTCGAGGAAACGGGGTGGCGAGGTCTTTCCTATCAGGACATCCTTCTCGTTTACAACCGTCTCGGGGTTGATGACACCGTCATCATCAAGGTTCTTGTAACTCTCGGCGCCGTGGGCCCCTGTGACTTCCTCGTCCGGTATCTCGATCCTGTCGACCTGTCCACCGGGGTATCTCCTCTCCTCTCCTTCGTAGGTTCGGAAGAAATGGGAGCGCCCAAGGCCCCTGTCGATGGATGCCTTGTTGAAGATGAGTGCATCTTCGATGTTATAGCCCTCAAACGAGAGGATCGCGACAACGAAGTTCTGTCCCGCCGGCCTGTCATCAGACCCGATGAGATCCGATGTCTGCGTGTGGACCAGGGGTTTCTGTATATAGTGGAGCAGGTGACCGCGGGTATCGGGCCTGATCTTCATGTTGGCGGCACCGAATCCCAGGGCCTGCTTGACCATCCCGGCGCCCATGGTGACCCTCGGGCTTGCGTTATGCTCCGGAAAAGGTACGTGTGCTGCCCCGATTCCGAGAATGAGAGAGGGATCTATTTCCATATGGGTGTGGGCAGGCGTTGCATCTTCCGGATTGATGGCAATAAAGAGATCCTCTTCCTCCTCTGCGTCGATCAGTTCTATGAAGCCCTTGCTGACGAAGTGTTCAAACTCTATCTCTTTCTTCCGCAGCTTCTCGATATCATCCGGAGAGACGAGTGGTTTTCCCTGGTTCAGGACGATCAGTGGCCGGCGTGCCCTTCCCCTGTCGGTATGTATGATCACATCATTGTTGAATTCCTTGTGGGAAATGTTCACTTCTGTCGAGATTGCTCCCTGCCTTCGCATGGTCCTGACCTGGGCAACCATGGCCCTCGGATCATCCACCAGCCCTATCAGGGCGCCATCCACAAATACCCGTGCCTTCTTCATCTCACGTCCCCCTTGATATGCTCCACGCCAAGCGTGTAGAGTATCCTGATGACCTCGTCCTCGTCATGTACACCCTTGCTGATCTCGACCATCTGCGCGAAATTTTTCACAAGACCACAGTTGGGACCCTCAGGAGTCTCGCTCGGGCATATCCGGCCCCACTGCGTCGGGTGCAGATCACGAGCCTCAAAGTGTGGCTGCGATCTCGAAAGCGGAGATATCACCCTGCGGAGATGGGAGAGCACACTCATGTGATCGACCCGGTCAAGCAGTTGTGACACCCCCGTTCTCCCGCCGACCCAGTTGCCAGTTGCCAGAGGGTGGAGCAGCCTTTCGGTAAGGACATCGGCCCTGACCGCCGTGCCTATAGAGAGATCACGGTGACGCATGCTGGCCCTCTCAAGCTGGTACTTGATGTCGCGGGTCAGCCTGTTTAAGGAGATACGGAAAAGATCCTCCATCAGGTCACCGGCAAGTTTCAGCCGCTTGTTGGAGTAGTGGTCCTTATCGTCGATCCTCCTCTTTGAGAGAACAAGGTCGAAACAGGCTTCAGCCATGCGACCGAGGAAATGGGCTTTGGCAAGACGGACTTCCGCGATGGCCTCGTAATATCCCTCATCACCCTCCTTTAAATTGGTGGGCATGAGATAATTGAGGTGCGGGAGAAGGTAATTGTCAAGGACAAATTCAGCCCTTTTGCGCTGGTAATCCTTTGTCTGGTTGGGGGCAAGCTTCTTGCCCACATACATGACACCAGCCTCCACGCTGTCGCAGTCGCTCTCCTCGAGATTCTGCATCATATACGTGAGAATGTCCTCATCGATGGACACGGCACTCACAATATCGTGGTCACTGACCATACCGAGCGACCGCATGAGATCGACGAACTTCAGGTGCCCCGCGACCGAAGGGAAAGAGACCTCAAGAAGGTTTTTCCGGTTCCTTTCCACCACCACGAGAGCCCTGTACCCCCGGTACTGGGAGAAGACCTTGGCGACGTAAATGCGCTCGTTGTAGCGTTCCGTATATTCGGTCATGATCTTGTTGGATGCAAGATCCTCAAGGGTCATGAGTACACGCTCTGTCCCGTTCACAATGAAATAGCCGCCCGGGTCAAGCGGATCCTCCCCATGGCCCACACGCTCTTCCTGGCTCATGCCATGGAGATTGCATGCAACAGATCCCACCATGATGGGCAGCTGGCCGATTGTTGTAATAACCGGTTCCTGCCTGTCGCCTCCCTGGACCAGTGTCAGTTCCAGTTGTATGGGGGCTGCATACGTGAGATTGCGCAACCGGGCCTCGCTCGGGAAGAGATCCCCCTGTGATCCGTCAGCTTCACGGACGAGAGGTTTTTTCACCTCCACCCTGCCAAGTTCCACCCATACTGGTTCATTGCTCCTCCCTCGAATTTCGATGTCGGTCTCGATGACGCGCTGTTCGTTGACCACCTTCTGCAGATTCTGCAGGAGAAAATTGTTGAAGGAATCAAGCTGATGACGCGCCACGTGCTCCTGGGAAAAATATGCCTTGGATAATACGCTCCTGTTAATCAGAACGATCAACCCCGCCTGGATTTATTTTTTCGGCCTTTTTATGACAAGCCGGTACGATTCGGCCCTTCCGGCCGTATGGGATATCCGCACGATACGGATGACATCCCCCACCTTGGCTCCGATAACCTTCACAGCAGGATCGTCATGGTAGATTTTTGGCAGCTGGTCGCTGGAAATAGAGTAGTGAGAATAGAGTTGCTGGACTTCTTCTTCACTCATGATTTGATGATCCGGAACCATCGCATGTTCCAGTACATTCAGTTTTACACTCACCCCAAACCCCCGTCCTTTTGGATAATCGATTGCTCGCAGGGACATCACCGGTAAAACCGCTGGCTGTGACCGCGGCAGCGGGCCCGGAGGGATTTGAACCCCCGACCACCTGGTTAAAAGCCAGGCGCTCTACCTAACTGAGCTACGAGCCCACACTCTTTTAACACACAGCATTATTACAATGCGGGAAAAGCATATAAATATATTTACATTTTCTCCTGTTTCACCCGGTTATACGCACATGCAGGCAGGATCTGCCAGTCATATTCAGTGTTCTGATATGTGCTTCTCAAAACCTATATTAATATGAAAGTCTGAAATCATCAGTTCTAATTTATTATCTGTTGCTGCTTTTCTCCCTCCCAGGGCCTTCTCTATAGCGGCAATGAGCATCCCGGTGTTGATGGGCTTTGAGAGAATATCGGATACCTCGAGACTCCCCCTGCGTGCTTCTTCGGTGAGAGTCTTGCGCGCAGAGAATATGATAACAGGGATATGGGCTGAAACCGGTTTCTTTCTGGCCCTCTCAAGTGTTTCCCACCCGTCCATCGGCTCCATGGAAATATCCAGAAGGATGAGATCAGGGGCAGACCTGTCCAGAAGATTCAATGCCTCTTCACCACCGTAGGCGACAAGGATCTCGTATCCTTTCTTTCGCAGGATGGCCTTCAGGCCGTCCACGATGAACTTATTGTCATCCACAAGGAGTATGGTCTCGTCCATGACTCTCAGCACCTATGGGTGGGTAGATCAACAATACCACCGCGAGGCAATATGTGTTGTGTGTGCCGGCTTCGCGCTGCATCAAGCCCCCACCGTAATCGGGTATATTTTTTAACCACAAAGGTTATATAAATGTACACAGGATGAACAGACTAACCGCGTGGCTCGGGAAGAATTCCCCTCCTTTTTGCCCCGAATCGGCCACGGCACTGACTGCGACAAGGCATCTGTCCCGGCTTGAACGTTCCAAGCTCTTCTCTCCGGATCTTGAGAAGATGCGAACCGCCGAGGGCCGGTGGTTCGAGGCCATCATTTATGAGACGTTCGGCAAGATAGCGGCAAAAACAGAGGCCATTCAGTTCTTTGCCCTGAAGGGTGCCGATGCACCACGCGGCGGAAGGAAAGCCCGTTTGGGGCAGAACGGGATTTATTATTCAAGATCAGGCGATATCACCATCCGTGGGAATGGCCAGGATCTGGCTGAATTTGATCTCCTCATCGTCGACGGAGATGATAGGATCATGTTTGCCGAAGTACTGACATCTCCCTCTGATCTCAAGGAATTTGAAATTGAGATAGAATATAAGCGCAGACTCCTGGGTTATCTCTATGATCAGGCATGGGTGCCTTTCCTCATGGTTGCCTCATTCAATGTCTCAAACTATTCAGCCGGCCGGAGGATTCTCAAAAGCCCCCACACCCTTCATCTCCAGACCGCTTCATGCGAGGAGATAAAGTCGCACCTGAACGGGAGGCAGAGACCTGCCCCCGGATTGAAGGCACCTCCGCCACATTCCAAGATGGTAAAAGCCTCCGATTTCCAGTTCAAGAAGCCATTCGATTATCAGAAATTCCATGACTGGGAGAGGAACTGGGTCTTCTCCAGCATATCAAATGATATCGATGTAAAGAATGCGATCAACCCGCATGAAACATCAGTCCTGGTTAAAAAAATCCTGTACGGAAGCCTGTACCCATCCGCAGTCCGAAGGGTGTGCAGGGAATATGAATTCTTCATAAAGGGGAAGAAGATCGGTTTTGACGATATCCGGCGGCAGTTCTCGAAAGTTGTTCTTGCAACAGACCTCCCTGGATACGAGCCACTCATTTACTTTCGGTCCAACCAGAAGAGAGAATACCTGAAGATGGTCCAGGACCGGGACGGAAATTTTAAATTCGAGAGGTTCACCCCTTCACGGGTAGGTTTCTTCCTCTGGCTTGAGTCCCTGAATCCCACCCTGGGGTCCCAGATCTCCTCAAAAATTCTCGAGGCTTTTTCACCGAGGTAATTGCTTCCTGACAGCGGCGCCCCCCTCCGGAAACGAATTCCTGACCGGTCTTTCCCTTTCAGGGATATACCATGGATCCCAATCCCTGGAAGGATATCACGCCCCTTATCATACCCCCGGACTCATGAGAATCGTGATTTTGCCTTGTCGAACGCTGCGCCGAGTTCCCTGATCGCAGCCTCGATGCCTTCCTGCATGTCTTTCATGGAATCTCCGCTCTTTGCGTGAAGATCCTTCAGGGTCTTTTCCAGTTCGGCCTTTCTCACCTCGTACTGGCGGGCCGCCTTCTGGAACTGAAGCTCTGCATCAGCACCTTCCTCCTTTGCC
Organism: uncultured Methanolinea sp.; assembly: GCA_964452625.1. Lineage (GTDB taxonomy): Archaea > Halobacteriota > Methanomicrobia > Methanomicrobiales > Methanospirillaceae > Methanolinea_A. The sequence goes on along the minus strand of CAYVMJ010000009.1, from coordinate 30,225 downwards.
CTTGCCTTGAGTGCGAGAAGTCCGGCATTCAGTTCTTCTATTCTGGCTTCAACGCTGGATATATATGGATCAATATCGGCCATAGTACGTAAGAGGAAACCGTGATACAATAAAAAACCTGACCATCATGCCCGTCATCAATGCCTGGTGAGGCACGTGAAATCCGGGAAATCCGGGAAAAAATGGCTGCGGCCGGTGAAGGCCGGGTGTTCAACAGGCGTCTTAATCAAGGAGAACCGTGAGTGCTTCATCCGCATATGCATCCATCACATAGGGGATTCCGGAAATACGGGATGCCTCTTCGGTAAGCGCCATCAGGTCATTGCGGGAGACGGATTGCAGGGAAAAGTTCCTGCTCCCTGCCATGATCTGCTGGAGCCCGATCTTGAATTTCTGGGCGTAGGTGTATATGCCGATCGCCCCCATTGGAATATCCTTGAATTTGGAACCGTATTTTTCTTTCAGTTCCTCCCATGTGACGAATATCTCTTCAGGGACGGCTCCGTACTTGGAGACGGTCTTCGGGAGATTGCCTTCCTTGATCCATTTTTCGATATTCTTACCGACCATCCCGGGGATCATCAGGCCGCGACCCATGCATACTGCCCTGAAGAAAGGACTCCCCATGGCGAGGGCCTTGTATGTTCCCGGTTCATCGGAGAACCCGCCAGCCATCGCCATATCAGGTACCCTTATCCCTCTCTTCTTCAGGAGTTCGGCATATTCGATCGCAAGCGACTGGAGGTAAAAAGTCGGGATGCCCCATTCATTCATCATAGGCCACGGGCTCATGCCTGTACCGCCTGGCGCCCCGTCTATCGTGAGCAGATCGATCTTTGCCTCGGCCCCGTAGCGAATCGCCATGGCCAGCTCTACTGCTGAATACGCTCCCGTCTTGAGGGTGACACGCTTGAACCCGACGTCTCTTAGGCGGTCAACTTCCTCGAGGAAGCCCTCCTTGCTTATGAACCCAAGGCGGGAATGTCGCTCAAATTCGGTGAACGCCCCCTGCTTGTATGCAACCTGCGTGTCCGGACGGGTGGGATCAGGAAGGACGATATACCCTCTCTTCTTCAGCTCGATTGCCCTATCGAGCGATTTGACCTTGATCTCTCCCCCGATGCACTTTGCACCCTGCCCCCACTTGAGTTCGATGGTGTCAAGATTATGTTTCGAAGAGACGTACTCCGCAGTGCCGAGGCGGGTGTCCTCGACATTCATCTGGATCAGCATCTCGCCATAGCCTTCCCAGAATTTTTTATACACATCGATTCTGCGATCCATTTCCGGTGATTCCTTGACCTTCCCGTTATTGTCAAGAACAAGTGCCGGATCGACCCCGCAGACGTTCTCCCCGCATACAATTGTAATACCTGAAATCGCAGCCCCGATGGCAAAATGCTCCCAGTTGATACGCGCAATATCAGTGGATCCGAGCGCCCCGGTAAAGATTGGAAGACGCATCTTCACCTTTTTGTCCCACCCGTACTCAGTCTCCGTATTGACGGAGTAGAACACGGCACTGTCCGGGCCTATCTCCGTTCCTTCCGGGAGCCCCCGTGCCCCCATGGCATATCCCTGGATGTTCAGGTGTGAGTAGTCGACGGGGTAGTTCTTGTCTGCCCCTGCAGTCACCTCCCCAAAAGGCCCCGGGTAGAGGACTTCTCTCCCCCGGAAAGAGGATAGCCATATCTCACAACTTCCCTTGCATCCATCCACACACCGGGTGCATATCCCGGAAACCGGCGCTACATCCCGGGAACGGTTGGTCGTGCCCGTCGCTTCATTCGCATTCGGCTGTCGAAGGTTCATTATACTCTCCTTGTGCTTTGGTATAACTTCGAAAATATCAAAGTTTGTCTGGGCAGAAAGACCCAAACTAACCATAGTTTTATATTCCAAATGCTTATAAGCGCTTGCCTTCCTTCTATTGAAATAGCTTTCTATTATGGTAGTGAACACCCGTGAGGATTCCGGGAAAATGGAGGGAGTAATTTCTTGAGCTGTACGGGAATGAAGGAGAGCCAGGTTCAAAAAAGACTCACCAGCTCATAGTCGCCATGCCCGAGGCCGATCTCCTCGCCATACCTGATTTGCCGGAAACAGTCAGTTTTCTCCCATACTCCCCTGAATTTATCTCCACCCCTCTGGTAGTTCCCATGAAGACTGGAATCCCTGTTCCCCTCCTCGCCATTCACGAGATCATAGCTTGCGGCATCAATTGCGACAGGATCGCATGACGCAAGTATCCCGATATCGGGGACTATCGCCACATCACTCCACGGGACACAGTCACAGTCCGGAGTGATATGGGTCAGGAAATTCATATAGCAGGTCTTATTCTCCTTTCCCTTCACTACTCCGCTCGCATACTCCACCATCCTCTCCAGGAATTCCGCGATCCCGGTCTCCCAGTCGACATCAATCGCGTGAGTGGGACAGATGGTCATGCATTCGAAGCACCCGATACAGAATTCCTGATTGATACGGGCCCGTTTCCCATCCGCTGTTCCAATGAGGGCTATCGCCTGCCGCGGACAGACAACCACACACTTTCCGCATCCTGTGCAGGCATCCGGGAAGTGCACCGGCCTTGCAGAGTGCTGGTCCTGTTTTCCCCCCGGGGGTGCACACCCCATTGCCAGGTTCTTGATAGCCCCCCCGAATCCAGCCACATCGTGCCCCTTGAAATGGGAGAGGACGATCATGGCATGTGCATCGGCAATATCCCCCGATATACGCATTCTCTCAAAATGTTTTGTCTGAATGCGTACCTCCCGCCAGTTTTTTCCCTTAAGCCCGTCTGCGATGAGAACAGGAGCCCTGACGACCGCGTATGCAAACCCGTGCTCGATTGCCGTGCACAGGTGATCGACTGCATTGGAACGGCTTCCACGGTAGAGTGTGTTTGAATCTGTCAGAAAAGGCTTTCCACCGGCTTTTCGGACCATGTCCACTACCTGCCTGACAAACACAGGGTTTATGTACGAATCATTTCCCCACTCACCGAAATGGAGTTTTATCGCAGTCAGGTCATCCGGGGCAATCATCCTGGAGAAACCTGCCTCATCAAAGAGGTGCTGAATCTTGGTTATCGTGTTGTGGCCCGGGTCACGGGCTCTTGCTCCTGCGAAATACACTTTTTCAGGCATCCTTTGAAAATCCTCCTCTCATTATCAGGAATGAGAGCCTGTATCCTTATAGATACTCCCTGAAAGGAGCGGAAGGAAAAAAACAGCACACACTCCACAGATCGGTGACGGGTTCTGCCGGAGCCTGGGAAAAATACGACAACCCCCGGCTTGCGAAAGCGGGATATGAAAATGGATAAAAAAAGGATATGCCTTGTTATCTCTTCCCCAGTTCATGGTCGAGCCAGAAGAGGTGCCCCATGGTATCCCCGACCATTTGGATCTTGGCCTGGATTTCGCTTGCATTGGCCTCTTCTTCAACCTGCTCCTTCACGAACCATCCCAGGAAATTCTTGGTGGCATAGTCCTTCTCTTTTGAGGCAATGTCCATCAGACCGTTTATCATTGCAGTCACCTTCTTTTCATGGGCATAGACCTGATCGAAGACCTCTCCCACAGATTTCCAGGATGCCTTGGGAGCATCTATCTTCGCAAATTTCGCGGTGCCCCCGGCTTCAATGATATACTCATATATCTTCATGCCGTGAGCCATCTCCTCGGCAGACTGGCGACGGAGCCAGTGAGCGAACCCCTTCATTGAGAGGCTCTCGCAGTATGCGGACATGGAAAGGTAAAGGTACGATGAGTAAAATTCTGCATTCACCTGTGCATTCAGGGCATCTTCCACACTTTTTTTCAGCATGATGTTTTCCTCTTTTACTTACTGTGGTATATTCCCAGACGGGAATTAATGGTTTTGTTCATGCCATTCTTTCATGGGACCTGCCGACTCCCTTTTTCAGCCCGTCCGTCCGGTATGGTTCAATCGACGATCACCCTGGCACCGCTGTCAAAGGGATTCGTGCGGATTGCGAGCGATGAAAGATATGGGTAGTTCGCGTGGAGGTGTTTCATATATGAGAGCCATTCCAGTGACAAAAGCCGGTATATTCTCTCCACGTCCCCCCTGATATGCCCACAATCACTTTCAGGTAGCCCCAAAAGGCATTCCCTCCTCGATATCTCTTCTGCGAGGTGAAAAACGGCCCGCAATAGTTCGGTGAACGACTGGTGTTCCAGGAGCATGGGGTTCTCGAGGAGACGGAGCAGGAAATCCCTCCTCTCCGCAAGAAATACTTCCAGCTTTTCGAGATCGATCTCGGAAAAATCCACCTTGAAAGGGTATCCTTCCATAACTTTTTCCACCCGCAGGAAATCCTCGTCCTTCCATTCCCGGTGTACGCGAAGAGTGTCCTCGAGTGTAGAGATCGTCTTGTCGGCCCGGGCGATAATTTTCAGAAGATCGGTTCCTGCTTCAGAGAAGAAAGTGCCGATAACCATGTTCAATTTTTCGAGCCGTTCCTTCCTAGCCCTGACACTCAGCAGCTCATTCAGGACCAGTGTGACCAGGAGCACGTTGATGGGCAGGAATCCCAGGGCATTGAAGATATAATAATACGTGTTCTCGGGATCTCCCAGCACAATAAATTTGAGGAGATATATCACGAAAGAGCTGACAAGGAGGACGATGCCAATTTTCAGCTGCCAGGAATATTTTTTCATATTATCCCTCTACGCTTGAATCTGGTCATTGTGACAGGAAAAACATGCCGGGTTGCCATCATTGCCTCCCTGTGGCCCGGGTCAGCGCCTCGACGTTGCTCCGGGTGAAAAACCCGTCGAATCCCTCATAACGATGGATATACTCGTTCACGATCATCGTATGGGGCGATGGACGGGAAAACGTTTGTTCCAGTCCTTCCTGTGGGGATCCCACCAGATCCACAAGGAACTCCATCCCGTGAGCGCGAAGCTCCCCGAACACCGAATCTATCTCCTCGGTCCGGAATGCACAGTGATGGACCCGGGTTCCATAATGATGGATGAACATTTCAGTGGGTCCCGATGTGCCGGTTCCCGTAAATGGTTCAATCCCCGAAGTGAAGACCATGGCAAAATCATCCCTGCCCAGTCGGGCAACACTCGTGATGGAGTTTTGCGATATGACAAAAACGGCAAAATCAAAATGGTACCCGGTCAGGGACAGAAATTCGAGAATGGCGTTGTTCCTCTCGGCTGCCCTCACCCTTGTGGCCGCATGATCCAGGCCATGAATGAGGGAGAGCCAGGGATAATCCGGTTTTTTTGGAGGGGGTTGGATCGTGCGCGATCCCCTGGTGCGATATGAATGTGCGGAACCGTTCCACTCGATAAAACCGATGGAGTTGCCGGTATATTTCGAGGGATACGTCTGGATGAAACGGTATCCCGGATGATCCTGGACAGTCTCCGGCATGAAGCGGACCCCCCTGCCCCTCTGGATATCGGTATATCTCTCGATATCCCTGACCCTGAAAATGAAGGTCTCGAGCCTCGTGTTGGGGAGGGGTTGAGTCTTCTCAGCCCTGTTGAAAGGCAAAAAAGGGTTCACCCCCGATACCCTTGCACTGAAAATGAGATCCGGTGAATCGCCTGTGCCGAGCACGCAGGTGTGAGATATGTGATCGGAGAAATGCTCCCTGACAGACAGGCCCGTGCACGCAAGAATCTCCTCCACTGCATGCCCGAGCCTCTCCGGCTCCGTATTGATGATCACCGCTTCAAGACCACCAACCAGTCCATCAAGCCCGGTATATTTCCTCTCCTCCATCACCGCGGGAAGTCTCTCTTCCAGGTCTTTCTCCTGCCATTGCATGAACTTCTCATCTGCTGTTCTCACTGGCCTGCGGTCCTTCGGTGAAATTTCCATCGCGATGCCCTCTGCCTGAATGAAACTTGTGGGCATGTGTCACATATAGATTGGGGACGAGGCCATATTGACGGAAAAATAATTCCTCCCGCCCCGGGACACCTCCCCCCATCCCAGATGCACATGGCTATGCCATGTGCATGCTGGAGCCATTTTTATATGAAAAGATTAATCCAGATATTTCTCCGGATCGGCATCGAATTTTTTCTTGCACCCGGGAGCGCAGAAATAATAGGTCTTCCCCTTGTACAGGCTCGTGAATTTTGCGGTCTTCTCATCGACGCTCATCTTGCAGATGGGATCAATTGCCATTCAATTGTACCTCATGGGACTGGTATCGCTTTGCAGGCGGTAAATACTTTTTGAGGGAAAGCGAGAGCGATATCACCGTCACTGAACTAAGAGCCATCGCGAGGGCCGCAAGTTCGGGACGGAGCACGTATCCTGTCAGGGGATACAGCACCCCTGCAGCAAGGGGGATAAGCGCTGCATTGTAGGCAAAAGCCCAGAAGATATTCTGCCGGATACGGGACATGACTTTTCGCGAGAGCTGTATTGCGGCTGCAGCGTCAAGGAGATCATCCCTGACAAGGACGATATCCCCGCTCTCTATGGCAACATCTGTCCCGCTCCCGATGGCGATTCCCACGTCTGCGACCGCCAGTGCGGGTGCATCATTGATCCCGTCTCCCACAAAGGCAATCACATCTCCTTTTTTCTGAAGCTTCCTGACCTCTTCCGCCTTCTCTCCCGGAACAACTTCAGCGATAACCCTCTCAATCCCCAGTCTCCCGCTGACAGCCTCCGCCGTACGGCGGTTGTCTCCGGTAATCACGGCCAGTTTCATGCCCATATCTCTCAGCACGTCCATCGCTGCAGGAGTGGTTGCTTTCAGCGTATCCGCGATGCCAATGATCCCGGAAACGGCCCCCCCGACCGCTATCAGGACCACAGTTTTTCCTTCGTTTTCAAGGTTCTGCATCACCGATTCTGCAGGATCATCCGGAAGAATTCCCTTCTCATTGAGGAATGCACGGTTCCCTATCAGCACCTCTTCCCCGAGGACCTTCCCGGAGACTCCCCTTCCCCCATGGGTGTCGAACTCGTCCGCCTGCCCGATATCACTTCCACTTTCGACAGCCTTCTGCATGATAGCGACAGCTAAAGGATGCTGGGAATTTTTCTCTAGCGCTCCCGCAATTGAAAGGACGGTTTGCCTGTCTATCCCGAAAGGAAATATATCGGTGACTTCGGGTTTACCCCTGGTGAGTGTTCCTGTCTTATCAAAAATCACGTAATTCACCCGGTCTGCGATCTCCAGGGCTTCACCGTTCCTGACCAGCACCCCGAGTTCCGCCCCCCTGCCCACCCCTACGGTCACCGCGGTCGGGGTCGCGAGCCCGAGGGCGCAGGGGCATGCGACCACAAGAACCGATACCAGTGCCGTAAGCGCAAACAGGAGCGTGGATCCCAGCAGTAGGTACCAGACGAGAAAAGCAAGAATGGCAATGGAAAGCACTGCCGGGATGAAATAACTGACCGCCACATCCGCGATCCTCTGGACAGGCGGCCGTGAACTCTGTGCATCCTCCACGAGCCGGATAATCTGGGCAAGCACGGTATCCCTTCCTATCCTCTCGGCCCGGAAAGTGAGGACGCTGTTTGTGTTCAGTGTCCCTGCCACCACCTCTGCGTCTTTCACCTTCAGCACAGGCACCGGTTCGCCGGTAATCATGGACTCATCGACATAACTCTCGCCGTCGGTTACTCTCCCGTCGACAGGAATTTTCTCGCCGGGTTTCACCCGGAGGAGATATCCCACCGCGACATCCTCAACCGGGATCTCGCGCTCGCCATCCCCGGTCAGTACGAGTGCGGTCTTCGGGCGAAGGCCGATAAGGGCCCTGATTGCGGCTGATGTCCTTCCTTTCGCCCTCGCTTCGAGATATCTTCCGAGGATGAGGAACGATGCGAGCATGATGGCCGTGTCATAAAACATGAAATCGTGAGTGAGCACGATTCCCAGTGTCCCGAGAACGCTCGATACATATGCAACCCCGGTACCCATCGCATACATGACATCCATGTTCAGTATCCTGTTTTTCAGGGCCATCCTGGCAGCGCGGAAGATAGGATACCCGACAAAGAGAAAAACAGGGGTGGAGACGACAAGCATCAGGTAGGAGAGCGTTTGCATGGAGATGGGCAGGGGAATATACATGAGGGCGAACAGGGGGATACTGAACCCAAATCCCACCATGAACCGGCGGAACTTGTCTTTGAGATCCCGCTGCCGCGCTTCCTCTTCCGCTTCCGCCGTGAGCTGGTCGGCCAGTCCCAGGTACTGGTACCCGGCATCCTCGATTGCCTGCTTCATATCCTCGAGAGTTGTGAGTGACGGATTGTATGTCACGGCTGCCTTCTCCGTGGCAAGGTTCACCTGAACACGGACCACACCCGGAAGGGCTGCAAGAGCAGACTCGATGGTCTCCACGCATGTCGCACAGACCATCCCTCCCACCCTTATCGTTGCCTGCTCGTTGATCACCTCATACCCTGCCTCGCGGACAGCACGCTCGAGGTCGGCAAGGGTTGTCCTGGATGCGTCATACTCGATCCGGGCGGTATCTGTTCCGAAATTGACCTCTGCCGATTCCGCCTTTCCGGAGCCGGCCAGGTTCTTTTCAATATTCACGGCACAGGTGGCACAATGCATTCCTGATATCTTCAATTCCACTCTCTTCTTGGCTGGATCATTCATGGGATCACCCGGACGCATGAAACCTGCATGTGCAGTGTTACTGCCCTCTATCATCCCGCAAGGGTTATGTAAGTTGTTCTCGTGTTCGCCGTGTTCGCCACGCGTACGTCTCACACCATGGCAAGGAAACCCCAGTATACCACGCAGTTGGCAACCGTGAGAGGAAGCCCGATACGGAAAAATTCCCAGAACGAGAGAGTATATCCACTTTTCTCCGCGTTCTGGATGATGATCACATTGCTCGCCGCACCGAGGATGGTGAGATTCCCTGCTATCGTGCTCCCTGCAGCAAGCGCCATCACTCCTTCGACTGCCATTCCCCGGCCGGCGATCAGTGGCTGGAAGAGCGCCACAAACGGGACATTCGAGATGAACTGGCTGAATGTGACGCTCGTTCCAAGTATGAGAGGGACGGATGTCATCGAAGAGAAATCCACTGAAGACTGGAAGACCCCGGTGAGGTATACACTCTGCATCAGGACAAACATCGAGACGAAAAAGACCAGGGTGGGCCAGTCGATATTGGAAAGAATTGCCCGCCGCTGTCGGCTGAAGAGGAGAAGAGGAGCAGCTCCTGCGAGGGCTATTAATGCGAGAGGGATATATCCCTGACCCGTCAGTATACGGACAATGATAAGGATGAGAATGATCGCAAGAGAGACCTGGCAGAGCCCTGCAAGGCCGGGATCACTGATCAAATCGCCCTGTGCATCGAACCTGCATTCCCCTTCCTCCAGCCGGTCGCACCGTGTGAGGATGAGATACGCCAGGAAAAGGTTTGCCAGCGTCGGAATGCCCAGGTAAAAGAGGAACAGAAGAAAAGGCTGGGACATCTGGCTATAGCTTGCTATCAGCAGGTTCTGGGGATTGCCGATAGGGCTCATCACGCTCCCGATGGTCACCGCAAAGCAGAGGGCAAGCAGTGCGGTCTTCGGAGGCACACTGAAACGGCATGCATACGCAATCACAAGAGGTGTGCCGATAATAGCAAGGGTATCGTTCATCAGGAGTGCGGAGAGGAGTCCCATACCCAGGATAATGAAGAGGATGAACTGTTTCCTGCTCTTCGCCCTGGAAAAGAGACGCCCCGCAAGTGTCGGGAGATACCCGCTCCGGTCCATTGCCTCCCCAACGACGAACATCCCGAACAGGAAGAGCATCACATCGCCATTGACGGAAGAGACAGCCTCAACGGGAGTGATCTGACCCAGAATCAGGACTGCCAGTGCACCGCCAAGCATCACCTGCCATATACGAAGGTGAAACCTGCCCACCTGCCGGACCGCGATAAGCACAAAGACAACCGCGAGGACGAAAAGAGGGATGAGAGATGTGGGCAGAGGGGATCCACTCCGATTCAGTCGTGTTCTTTTTTCCTTATCATCCAGTGTAACAGGACTCCATGGTCCATTTTCTCCAGGGAAAAGAGGGTGAGCGCGGGAAAAGTCTCTTCCGTGACAAAACCGGGCCCGTCGGCCGGAGTGGGTGCCGTTTCGCCGCCAATGATGATGTTGCCGATAAATGTGATGTATTCGTCGACGAATCCCAGGGAAAAGAGAGAACCTATCAGTCGTCCCCCTCCCTCAACCATAAGGCGCCGGATTCCCATTCCATAGAGTTCTGACAGGAGCGTTTCCAGGTCTACCTTTTCTTCACCTGCAGGGATTACTTGTGCCAGAGCGGAGAGTGCCCTGCACCGCCCGGCATCTGCATTTTTACAACATGCCACGACCCTCGTCCCTGCACCTTTCCGAAGGATTGATGCATCAAGGGGAATCCGTGCATGGCTGTCCACAACCACCCGGACTGGATGGTCCTCAAGTCCCCGCGCTCTCCTCGATGCGATGAGTTCCGGGGACTTCACCGTGAGAGATGGATCATCCGCAAGTACCGTCCCGATACCCACCATGATAGCGTCACTCCCTGCCTTGAGCGTGTCGACACGTGAGAAATCCCGGCTCCCGGATATCCGCACCTGCCGGCGTTCCCGGGTGGAGAGCTTCCCATCGGCACTCATTGCAAGATTCACGATCACATGAGGACGGAGCATATGAGGAGGTGTGGAATGGCAGGTATATTGAAGATGACGTTTCCTTTCAGCAGACTCCTGTTTCCCGTGGACCTGTGAGCGGGAAGATCTCCCATCACCTGTTTCACGCGGTATCCGGTTACTGTCTTGATTCGAGGGCAACCTGCCTGCAGGACTTGTAGAAGAAGAATCCAACGATTCCGAATGTGACAATCGGAGAGAGCCAGTTCGGGATGTGGGCACCGAAACTGTCCATGATCATGATGATACCGAGGACGAAGATCGAGTACATCGCACCGTTTTTCAGATACCGGTATCTCCTGATATTCTCGACATTTCGGACGGTCAGCTCCCGCACGACGAAAGCCCCGATGCCATTTCCTATGATGATAAGCGGGACCGACAGGGTGAACGCAAAAGCCCCCAGGACACCGTCGACAGAGAAGGTGGCATCGATGACCTCCAGGTAGAATATCTTGCTTATGTCCGACATGTCACCCCCGACCATCTTCTTCTCCTGCTCCTCTGCGTTCTGCCGGAAACCGTGGACAATGAAGAACGCGGTTGAACCCACGACCGCCCCGAACGCCATCATGGGGTTCACCTGGAGGGCTTCCCAGACGAGGAGCGTAAGAATGATGGAGACGACTGCAAAGAACCACACTCCCTTGGTGGCGATGTAGCGCTCACCCCTGATTCCGTAGGCTTTTGGCTCCAGGAAAATCCAGTGGAAGAATAGGAAGATCAGGAACGTGCCACCGCCCATCAGGAGCATGGGGGCAGAGTCTTCAATGGCCCTGATGACAGATGGATCGCTGCTGAAAGTGGCAGTGAGAGCCCCCACAGGGCCAAGCGAGGGCGTTGACATCCACACAATGAGCCATGGCAGGACTCCCCTGACCACGAAAACGGCAATGATCAGGCCCCAGAGGAGGAACCATCTCCTTGCCCATTCCTTCATCGTCGAAAGAACCTCAGCATTGATAATCGCATTATCAATGCTCGTGATGGTTTCGAAGAGGATGAGCCCGGCAATGATCAGGACCGCTGAGAGGATATCCATGGGTGCGTATGGCACCAGCGTTTCACACAAATGGTGTTATATCTTATGCTTTTGCTCTATTCACACCAGGAAAAAATGGTTTTATGGGAAATCCATCCAATGCCTGTGCAATTAATCACTCATGCCCGGACAGTCATGCGAGGGAGATGATGTGGAAAATATGGGAATGTTCAGTTGGAATACACTGATTTCCCCAGTTTCGGCTCGAATGCAGAGTCTGCCTCGACCCGTATCGCGTGCGAGAACTTTGCAAGCGGGATATCCATGGCACAGAGCTCCTCGCACTGACCGCAGTTCACGCATGAATCCGAGATGTGTGCGAACCGGCGCATATGGAACATGGGGTTCGGCGGGACTTCCCCGGGTTTCACCATGTACTGTTTCTTGAGCGTGTCGGCCGCAGGATAACAGACCGGGCAGTTCTCGATGCACGAATAGCACTTGATGCATCGTGAGGTCTCCTTCTGGATTGCTCCCCAGAGGTCTTTTGAGAGCGCGTCGAAATCCTTCTTCCGCCACTTCTCACCGAGCTTGATCATCGCTCCCTCAACTTTTACACGCATCTCCAGCCCCTTCGGGTCAGGCGCCTGGGTATTCAGGACTCCGTCTTTTGCAGCCCTCGAGAGGAGATCAGCACCCTTGTCGCTGCAGACCTCCACAAACGTTGCTTTCCCTGCCTTGTCGCCTATGACACCCCAGTTCCCGCAGGCGAGATCTGCCTGGCGGGGGACCTTGTAGAGGCAGCGGCGACAGTTGGTCCTCCTGCCATAGCCTTCATCTTCCAGGTCATCGATCTTGATACCCTTGTGTCCGCCCTCGTACTCGATGATGAACTGGCCGCGGTCAATCTCTTCCTTGTGGACGGTGTCGGGATCAACCCCGAACTTCTCCTTTATCATCTTCCGCGCCGAGACCGGGCTGACGGTGCCCCCGCAGTTGACACCGATGAGGAGAAGGTTGTTCAGGTCGACTTTCTTTCGCTTCGCATACTCCTGGAGGGCCATGACATCGCAGCCCTTCACGGTCATCCCCAGTTTCATCCCCTTGTTTCGTTCGAGGATCTTCACGGCGGGTTTGGCCATGAGAACCGAGCCGCAGTGCAGCGATCCTGCAGTGTCCTTGAGATCCTTCGGGTCGGTGATGAGCGTGGGCACTGCGTCATATACGTCCTGGCCCCTCTTGACGGCGAGTACTGCATCGACAATCTTCTTCTCGAGTGCATACTTGAGCAGCGTGGTCACAGCACCGCCGCATTCTGCCTTCTTTGCGATATCCTGATCCTGCGTCCACGCATAGAACATGTCACCTTTCTTTGCGCCGGGTTTTCCGCCAAAGAGTGTCATTTATTTCGCCTCCGCAATCTTCTCGACCTTGACAGCACAGGCCTTGAACTCCGGTATTTTCGCGATGGGATCAAGAGCGTTGTTGGTAAGGACGTTCGCGGCGCACTCCTTGAAGTGGAACGGCATGAACATGACACCCTTCATGATGTCCTTAGTCACACGTGCGGGGACATTGACGCTCCCGCGCCGGGTGGTAGCCTTGACCATCTCCTTGTCCTTGATGCCGAGTGCCTTTGCATCATCGACATTGATCTCTATCCACCCCGTGGGCTCCTCAGATTCGAGGGACTTGGACCTTCGGGTCATCGTGCCGGTGTGCCAGTGCCAGAGGCAGCGACCCGTGGTGAGCACGAACGGGTACCCGGCGTCAGGGACCTCTGCAGGGGGCTTGTAGGGCACGCCAAAGAACTGGCCCAGGCCGTCAGGATGGGCGAACTTCTCCTTGTGCAGGATTGGGGTCCCGGGATGGTCAACTGCGGGGCAGGGCCAGTGGGCGGCCTCGGGCCTGTTCAGTCTTGCATACGTCATCCCTGCATATGACGGGGTGACTTTGCGGATCTCCTCGAAGATGTCCTCAGCGCTGGTCCAGGGGAACTGCTTCGCGTAGCCCATCTTCGATGCGATCTCCTTCATAATCACCCAGTCAAGCTTTGCCTGTCCGGGCGGGTCCTGGGCTTTGCGCCACATCTGGACACGGCGCTCAGTCGAAGTCTGGGTGCCGTCCTTCTCGGCGTAGCAGCAGGCAGGCAGCACGACGTCTGCAAGCTCGGCGGTCTCGTTCATGAATATGTCCTGCACGACAAGGAACTCGAGATTCTTCAGTGCCTTCTCCACGTGGTGGAGGTCAGGGTCGGAGATCATCGGGTTCTCGCCCATAATGTACATGCATTTCAGTTCACCGGGCTTGTCGGCAAGGACGTCCATCATGACTGTGACTTCGTAGCCGTTCTTTCCTTCCGCGATACCATCAGGGAATCCCCAGGCGTCGGAGAACTTCTTGTGTGCAGCCTCGTCGATGACTTTCTGGTATGCCGTGTAGACGACGGGGAGGGCCCCCATGTCGCAGGCTCCCTGCACGTTGTTCTGGCCGCGGAGTGCATTCACTCCAGTCCCGGGGCGCCCGAGGTTTCCGGTCAGCATCTGAATGTTGGCGACCGACCTGACGTTGTCGACACCGGTCGTGTGCTGGGTGATCCCCATGGAGTAGAGGATGCAGGCAGACTCGGCCTTTGCGAACCACTCGGTCGCGGTCCTGAGTTGCGAAGCGGGAATGCCCGAGATCTTCGAGACATTCTCGAGGCTGTACTCGGGCTTCATGACCTCTTCTTTCAGCTTGTCGAAGTCCTTGGTCCTCTTCTGGATGAAGTCCTTGTCTTCCCAGCCGTTCCGGAGAATCTCCTGCATCATGCCGTTCAGGATCGCAACATCGGACCCTGACCGGAACTGCATGTAGAGGTCGGCCTGCTTGGCAGTCGGGGTGAACCTGGGATCGGCGTAAATGATCTTGGCACCCTTTGCCTTTGCCTGCATCACTTTCCGGCCGATGAGCGGGTGCTGCTCGAAGGTGTTGCTCCCGAGGATGAAGCAGCATTTCGACTCCGCGATGTCCAGGATGGAGTTGGTCATCGCTCCTGATCCAAAGGTGGATGCAAGTCCCGCGACCGTGGACGCGTGGCAGAGCCTTGCACAGTGGTCGATGTGCCGTGTCTTCAGCACGCCGCGTGCGAATTTCATCATCGCGTAATTTTCTTCGTTCGATACCCTCGCCGATGAGAGGCATGCGCACTCGTCGGGTTTGTACTGCGTGAACTTTTTCGCGACCAGGTCGATCGCCTCGTCCCAGCTGGCCTCCACGAACTTCCCGTCCTTCTTGATGAGCGGTTTCGTCAGCCTGTCGGGCGCGTTGACAAACTCGTGCGCGTATGTCCCTTTCGGGCATACCTTCCCCTCGTTCACAGGAGATCGCTGGTATGGGGCGGTTCCCGTCACTTTCCCGTCCATTACAACCAGATTGAAGGAACACCCGGTCCCGCAGTAGGGGCAGGTGGTCTGTACATACTTTGCATTCATTCAAACACCTGTATACGGTTGGCAGTTATTGCCACCATAAAATAAAAGTATCTAAGCGTTATTTTTGAATTTAGGGGAATATTTTTACATTTATTTTAGGTTAACTTAATCAAATTAACATTTTCAATGCCATGCACTCATGACAGCACAAACCGCCGGGCATATATTAATACATTTTTTTCTGCACATTCTCTGATGCCCCATTCTGAACGATGGGCAGGTATTCCACATAGACCGTAAAAATATAAATTCCACACCTTTTTTTGTGGCCACACACAGAATTATAACAATCCTGTATCGAAACCAATCTCTTTTCCATACATCTTTCCTGTTTCAGTTATGCGTGGGTATTACTGCCGACGCGGACCGAAAAACCCGTTGTTGACGTACGGTTCTCACCAAAAAGGGAATGACGACATACGTCTGCAGAGCAACCGTTCATACATCATATAGGGGTATGAGATTCTTTGAGATCTGCCTGCATCCATTACGATTACCAAAAAAAAGAGAGCTGTACCTACCTTCCCAGCGCGAGGTCAACCCCACGGTTCATGCAGGAATAGGCATCTTTCTCACGGCCCAGTTTCTTCAGGGTGAGCCCTTTGTTAAACCATGCCTCGGCATTGTGCGGGTCCAGCCGGATCGCGGTGTCGTAACTCGAGAGAGCCTCATCACACCGGCCAAGTTCATCGAGACAGTTCGCTTTCTCGTGCCAGGCCATGGCAAAGTGCGGGTCAGTCGAGATCGCTTTTTCGATATGTTCGAGAGCCCCGTGGTAGTCGCCTTTGTATGCAGATTCCGTGGCCATGCGGTATGAATACTCCGCGTTTCGCGAGATTATCAGTGTTTTTGCAGCAGTTGGTGAAATCTGTTCCATGTTTTAAATTCCCCCCTGATATCCTGCCGGGGCGCTTTCCCCCCTGGCAAGAGAGAGATACAGACGACGGAATATTAACGGTTTGCCAGAAATATGTGCATTCACCAACCGAAGGGCAAATATATAAGCACTGCCGCTTATCAGAGTGCATTGCACTGATGGTGTGCAGAAGAGTCTGGCAAAATACCATCTATGCACCCTGTGCCAGTATTCCATTACACCTGTGACAGTATCCTTTCAGCCATGAGGTAGGGATAAACATGATCAACAATTCATCTGCGGCACGCCTGGCTGAAATTAAAAATCTCCTCGCCGGACATCCACGCGGGTTGAGTATCAACGAGATAGCTTCCGGACTGAAACGGCACCGGAATTCTGTCTCAAGGGATCTGCATGCACTCTCCCTCTCGGGCCAGGTTATCCAGCATGCCTTCGGTACTACCCGTATATATTCGCTGACGAAAAGGCCCCCTATTTCGCGCATTCTTGAGTATACTTCGGATATGGCCCTGATCATCGACAGGAACGGTATCGTCGTAAACGCAAACGCACCATTCCTTGCCTTCTTCTCCTGCGGGCCTGGTTCGGTGGAGGGGCAGTGCATCCATACTGACGCTCATCCCCTTTTTAGCGCGATAAGCGCCCGGTTGAAAAATGATGTACCCCAGGGGGTATTCTCCGAATCGACCTGCACAGTCAACTCAGAAGAGGGAATTTTCCATCTGAAAATGAGGATTATCCCGACCGTATTCGAGGATGGGACCTCGGGTTCTGTGATCATGATAGAGGATCTCACACGCGAATTGCGTGCTCATGATGCGCTGGAAAGGAGTGAAACACTCTACAGGGCGATCGTCGATACAATGACGGAGATGATAATTCGTTTTCTCCCAGATGGAACGGTTATCTTCACGAACCCGGCATATGCATCATATATGCCGCACGATACAATCCGGAATGGAAAAGAATCTTTTTTCTCCAGGGTCCATCCCGGAGACCTGAAAACACTTCAATCCAGCCTTGCCGCACTTTCCCCCGACAACCCGTTGACGTCTCTTTCTTTCCGGATTCTTGGTGAGGGAGGTGTTCCTGCCTGGAACACCTGGACCATCCACGGAATTTTCGGCCACGAGGGACAGGTCCTCGGATACCAGGGACTGGGCAGGGATATCACGCCGGAGATTGAGTCAAGGGAGCAGGAGGCTCTGCATGCAAAGGAACTGGAATTCATCGCTTCGAAATGCCGGGATTTACACTTGTTAACCAACAGAGAGGAAATATATGAATGCATCGCCTGTCATCTGGAGGAGATGATCCGGGAGGGTATGATCGCAGTATATTCCACAAATCCATCAGGATCGGTGTTTACGCTCAAGGCACTTGCAGGCGCTGTTACTCCGGGGGAAAAAGAGAACTTCCGGGTGCCTGATGCGATCAGTCAATCCTGTTCACCGGAAGAGAGAGATCCGGGATTCGTGGAGATCAGGAGATCCCTCTTGAGGGGATCGCTTGTTGATACAGGGGGATATCTCTATGATTCCCTCTGCCGGCAGCACTGTCCCGGACAGTATAAAGACCTGAAAAATGTCATCGATGGTGTAACGGGATTGTCAGCAGGCTTTGTATGGGAAGGATCCCTCCTTGGTGCCGTCGAGATCTTCACAAGGACTGTCCCCCTCCCGGAAAAAAGGCTTTTCATCGAGTCCTACCTCACTATTGCCTCCCTGGCATTACAGCAACTGAAAACCGAGGAATCATTGCATATCCGTAAAGAGCAGTTAATGACAATAGCCAACACGAATCCACTTCCGATGGCGATCATTGACCAGCAGGGAAGGTATCAGTTTGTGAGCCCAATGTTCACAAGGCTCTTCGGATATACTCTTGAAGATATCCCCACAGGGAGGGAGTGGTTCATGCAGGCATTCCCCGATCTCGCTGACCAGAAATTGGCCAGGGAGTCCTGGAAAAAGGATCTTGCCGAATCTCTTCCCGGACAGGTAAGGGCCCGGCAGTACCGTGTGAGGTGCAAGGATGGACTGTTCAAGGAGGTCTCTTTCCTGGCGGTATCCATGTCTGACAGCCAGAATCTGGTTGTATACGAGGATGTCACCCCGCGCCTTGAAGCTGCCCAGACAAGGAATCTTCTTTTTGACATCATCCGGTCGTCGCACGATGGGATATTCAGTGCCACTATCGACGGAAGAATTCTCTCCTGGAACCCCGCTGCGGAGCGTATCTACGGGTATTCTGCAGAGGAGGTGGAAGGAAGGGACGTCCGCATGCTCGAGCCTCCCCACCTCAAGGGGGAGATCTCTCTCATCCTGAAACGGGTGAGACATGGCGAATATATCGCACAACACGAGACACAGCGGGTACGGAAAGATGGAAGAACGATCGATGTCTCCCTGACGATTTCCCCGGTATATGAGGAATGTGGGTATATTATCGGAGCTTCAACCATCGTCCGCGACATCACAGCACAAAAAGCCGAAGAAAGGCTGAGAAAGACTGAGATGAAATACAAGGGCCTTGTCGACAACATCAACGTAGGGGTATACCGCAGCACCGGGGACCCCGGGGGCAGGTTCATCTGGGGGAATACATCCCTGCTTCGTATCCTTGGTTATGATACAGTTGAGGATCTCCAGGAGATACAGATACGCGATATTTTTTCCCGGAGCGGTGGACGCGACGAGCTGCTTTCCGAGCTCCGGGAGAATGGATTTGTCAAGAACAGGGAGATTTTACTGAAGAGGACGGATGGCACCCTTATCCATGTCCTTGTCACCGCACTTGCTACTTTCTCGCCCGAAGGGTCCATATCCCACATTAACGGGATTGTCGAGGACATTACAGGGCAGCGTCTCCTTGAACAGAAAATGGCCCGGCAGAAACTGGAATAGATTTCCCTGCACTCGATAGTCCACCTTGAAGAATACGCCCGCTGCTCCCCGGATCCTTTTCACACCCTGTTCAATCGGTTATGAAAGGTGGGGAGTGGTCATTCCCCTGAGGATCTAGAAAAAATGTCGGGAGATAAGCAAGCCTGTTATGCTGCTCCCGTCTCACGCCTGATATGGAGCGCGAGGATCAGGGTCGCAATACCACCTGCAATCCCAAAAATCCCGAGAACAAAGGGGAGGAACAACACTGTGATAAGGGGATTGAACAGGATGATACACCCGAAAATGACGGCCAGGGCGCCGATGATGGCTGCTCCTATACCTCCACCCTTGAATGAAGCCAGAATGCTGATACATCCCATGAAGATACCCCATATAGCGATCATGATGATGAATATCTCGGGGACGACGATGGTGCTGTAGAACGGATAGACCAGGATGAGTATGCCTGCGGCAATCCCAAGCAATGCGAGGATACTCTTTGTTCCCGCGTGGGACCTGTCTGAGAGGAGGCCGACGAGCGCGAAGATACCGCTCACGAACCAGTATGCCCCGAGGAACGTGACCATAATAAAAAGGGTCCCCATGGGATACACGAGGAACATGATACCAAGGATGAGTGACACAATTCCCTGGAGGAGAAGGATCCACCAGGGAAAGAGATGGACTGCATCATTCATTTTCGCTGCTGATTCTGACATTTCGGTAGTCATTTTTTACACCACACGAATTGGAATTACATCGTGGTGCTGCACATAAGTACATTTCTTTCTGTAAATTCCGGGTCAGGGGGATTTCTCATGCAGCATAAGCGATATGGTCTCTTTCCGGATAGCCCGATATGAGACAAATCCTCCTCAACACGCACCCTCCCACATCCCGGATGCACATGGCTTCGCATTTTCATTCGCACTGCTCATCCTGCCCCGGACCACTCTTCCACATCCCGGATGCACATGGCTTCGCATTTTCATTCGCACTGCTCATCCTGCCC
>CAYVMJ010000009.1:0-10202 GCA_964452625.1 uncultured Methanolinea sp. | reverse complement strand
CGGACCACTCTTCCACATCCCGGATGCACATGGCTTCGCCATGTGCATGCCTCCCGCTTTTTCATTTTTTCATCCATGCGTGAGAAAGAAGACCGCAGGTTTCACGCAGGATGCATCTTTCCGCCCTGCACAATCCACTCTTTGAACGATCCCCCGAAATACACCAGAACAGTCGCGGCATTCCCCTTCTGAAGGGCACGGGTCCCGTCATCGTATCTCTTCCTGACATGGCGGAGCCCGTGCGCCTGGAAATACCGTGCAGTATATTCGAGGAAGGCAATCTCTTCCGTGATGACTGCTTCTTCAAAAGACAGGACATCCCGTACAATCGCGTCCGCTTCCTCCTCCGAAATGTCCGAATGGTACTCCCCGTGTTCATTGAGGCCGCTGATCTGCCTCCAGTCAACCACCCCGTCGGGGTCGGGCTCGCGGTGGAGCATATACGGATATATCCTGCACACCCGTGGTCTTGCCTGATAGATACGGCACCTTCTCCCTTCAAGGAAGTGACAGGGGCCTTCAACTCCCTCCCGGGCTTTAATCGTGAATCCCGAGACATAGAAAATTCCATGCTGATCACAGAAATCAAAAACAGGGGGTGGCTCTATGGCTGAAGGATCTATCGAAATGATCCTCTCGCAATCCTCTTCCATGAGGAGAACATGGCCATTGAATGCCCGGGTGCAGCATTTCGCACAGCAGTTGCAGGAAAAACCCACATCCCTCAGAATGTCTGCGAGCAGTGCGAGGGGATACTCCCGCAGTGCTTCGAGTTCCTCTCTCTTCCTGCCGATCTGGTGAATGAAGTGCGCGGGCATCCCGGATGTCATAGTTGTGTGCACTCACTGTTTGGAGCCGCAGATAAAAAAACAGGGATACCATACTTCCCTGCCGCAGTTCATCCTGTGTACAACGGGTCCCTCTTGAGAGGGCAGGTAAGGCAGTGCCCCCCGCCACGCCCCCGGGATAGTTCCGATCCTTCGATCTCGATCACTTCGATTCCTGCTTCCCTGAAATTCCTGTTTGTGCAGGTATTCCTGTCGTAGGCTATCACCCTGCCCGGCCTGACAGCGAGCACATTGTTTCCGTCATCCCACTGCTCCCTGGCAGCCTGGTACTCGTCTCCACCCGTGGGAATGACTGTGAGCTTCCCAACACCCAGCGCATCGGCAATGGCTGTCGTGAGATCTTTTTCCCGGGTGATTTCGAACACCCTGTCACCCCCTGCCCAGTGAATGCTGTACACCTCTGTTCCTTCAATGACCCTCGGAAAGACCGTGATCGTATCCTCATCGAGCATGCTGAAGACCGTATCCAGGTGCATGTGAGCCCTGTCACGGCTCATCCTCACTGCGATAACCCTGTGAACAGTCCCTTTTGAGAGGAGAACCCGCGAAATTTCCTCGACCATGGGGCCGCCGGTCCTTTCACCCATTCCAACAAGCAGTGTTCCCTTCCCCAAGAGCATGATATCCCCCCCCTCCATCGAGGCCATTCCAGGAAATGCGGGAACGTTTTCCATCCCACTCTCAAGGCATGAATACCATGTATGCTTTTTACTGCCTGCAAAGAGGGGATGGAACTGGTAAATGGCTGCAACGTTGATGACCTCGAGCCTGCGGACAGGCCAGTACATCGGATTCAGTGTAACCCCGTCGCATATCCACGATGAAGAGTCCCGGGTAAACAGTGTATTGGGAAGAGGGGGCAAAATGAAAGAGTCCGGCCCGGATGTAGCGATCTGCAGCGATGACCGGCTCATTCCTTCAAGGAGGACACACTCAAGTTCGGTCCGTGTCAGCCCTCCGATAAGATGCGTGGCCAGTGCTGCCGGCTCCATCTCCATGAGGCATGACCTGATTGCACTGCATGCCGAGAGTCCCACGGTCATCGGGGTGACTGCCCGCTCAATGACCCATCTTCGTGCTTCCCTACTGCCTCCCAGGACATCTGCGAGGAGTCCGGAGAGATAAAAGACCTTCACCCCTTCATCCACAAGCACCCTGACAAACGCGTCATGCTCCTCGATTGCCCGTTCCACCCAGAGGACATCGTCGAACAGGAGTCTGCGGTGGTTTCCAGGGGTGAGCCGCTGTATGCTCAAATCCGGCCGGTGGACCAGCACCTTCCGTAACCGGCCGACTTCCGAATACACCCCGAAATCCGGCATCAAATGCACTCCTGGTTCATGGATCCTCCCACAAGACCTGCGTCCCGGCATTTCCGGCTACAAGACCGCAGATATCGGGGAGTGCCCCGATGGCGGCTCTTTTCTTTGTCCGTTCCACGAAACGGCATGCAGCCTCCACCTTCGGCCCCATGGAACCAGAGGCAAAATGATGCCGCCTGAGTTCTTCGGGGGTCGTGGAAGTGATGTGCCGTGTCAGTGGGGTATTCCAATCGAGGTATACTCCGTCGACATCGGTAGCCATCACCAGGAGATCCGCACGCAGTTCATCTGCAAGGACTGCACTTGCAAGGTCTTTGTCTATCACCGCCTCGACCCCGCGGAGATTCCTGCCCGCATCGGGATCGGGGAGAACAGGAATTCCCCCTCCCCCGGTACATATCACGATGACTCCATGCTCCAGGAGCCAGCGTATTGGTTCGATTTCGACGATCCGTCCCGGCTGAGGCGAGGGAACCACCCTGCGCCAGGAATCCCCATCCTTCTTGAAAGCCCATCCTTCCTCCCTCTGGATCTGTTCCTTTTCCTCATCACTGTAGAGCGGCCCGACGAACTTTGAGGGATGGGTGAATGCGGGATCGCCGGGGTCGACCTCGACCATGGTCAGTATGGTCGCACAGGAGTGTTTTCCGGGAAGATGGTTGAGCAGCTCCTGCTCGACCATGTAGCCAATCATTCCCTCGGTCTGCGCATCCAGAACGTCAAGCGGGTAGGGTTCGACCTGCCGGTAGCATGCCGCCTGGAGAGCCAGGAGCCCCACCTGGGGACCGTTTCCATGCGAGATAACCAGTTCATGATCTCCCGCAAGAGGGGCAATGCTTCTGGCAGCAGCCTGGATATTCCCGCGCTGCACCGTCACTGTCATGGGTTCCCCCCTCTTCAGGAGCGCGTTTCCTCCCAGTGCAAGAACGATACGCATGATCCATGGCTCCATGGAACCCGGGATCCAATCCCACGGAAAACCGGGTCACCGGTATACTTGAGTTGCAGTCTTTTCCATTAATATGCTTGCATCTCTCTGCATCCGGACCTGTATCAAATCCCGCAATGAAAAATAATCCTTTCTCTTGTCTCTTTCATTTCATTCCCCTTGTTTTCCCAAAAGACCCAGCATGACACACGGCTGCATGCATGCCAAAACTAATAGCCTCCCGCCACGCAGAGAGAACACACATGGGCATCACGCGATACCCCGAAAACAGGGGATGGTCCGGTTGATAAAGGAAAAATACCTCAAAAAAGCCCGGGTCATACCGGGAAAGACCGTCAGGCTTGATGATTTTCCTTGCGGATGGACGCACGAGAAGGACCTGGAAGAGTCGGAAAAAGAAGCGGTCAGGGAGCGTGCCCTGCAGATACTCGAAAAAAACCGCGCTGCCCTGGCATCTGCGCAGGAACTCCTGTGGGCCAGCAATACCTATGCAGTCATGATCGTGCTGCAGGGGATGGACACTGCAGGGAAAGACGGGACCATCAAGCATGTTCTCTCCGGGGTGAATCCCCAGGGATGCAGGGTGCACAGTTTCAAGGTTCCTACCGATGAAGAACTCGACCATACTTTCCTGTGGCGGTATTGGAAGGCTCTCCCGAACCGCGGTGAGATAAGCATCTTCAACCGTTCATATTACGAGGATGTACTTGTCGTGAAAGTCCACCCTGACCTGCTGGTCAACCTCCCGCCAGGCAAAAGGGGAAAGAAGTTCTGGAATGCCCGGTACGACGACATCAATAATTTCGAGAGGCACCTGGTCCAGAACGGCACCATCATCCTCAAGTTCTTCCTGCACATCTCACGCGACGAGCAGAAGAAACGCCTCCTTGACCGTCTCCGCGAAGAGGACAAGTACTGGAAGTTCTCACTCAATGACCTTGCAGAACGCCGGTCATGGGATGACTACCAGCATGCGTACGAAGATGCACTCGCCCGCACCAGCACAGACCTTGCACCATGGCATGTGATTCCTGCCGATCACAAATGGGTCGCGAGGACACTGATCGCCGACATCATCGCAACAAAGATAGAATCACTGGATCTCTCCTATCCAAAAGTATCTGAGAAAAACCTTGAGCTGTTCAAGGAGGCCCGCAGGCAGCTCGAGAATGAATGAAGGGAACGGCAGGAGGGATATCTCATGTTGCTGTCGGAATTCATCAGGGCAAACCCTGTGAAGGCAAAACTGTTGAAGATTGCAGCCGGCGGAAGGTGCGAGCACTGTTCCGGGCCATTCTTACCTGCTGCGCTTGTCATCCATATCATTGATACCGAAACCGAGATCGGACCTGAAACACCCGACCTCCAGAAACACCTGCTTGTCCTCTGCCCGGACTGTCGTCACCGGTTCCTGTCGGCTCCCGTGGATGTCCGCCTCCAGAAAGAACTCGTCCGTTACCGCCCCCATGCGGTGAAGAAGGAGATGCGCCGCATCCTTGGATCGCGGACACGCACGTATTATCCTCCAAAAGAGCGTGATCCCGGGGAGATATACAGGGAGATGTTCGAAACAGGATCCCTTGACTTGTGCCTGAATGGCGGATGAGTGTGTCCCGGCAGGAGCCTTTTTTTCCCCTTCGCATCCTTCAGCGGGTTTCGCTATTGCCGGCCAATATGAATCCCCTCCCTGTCTCCCTGGCTTTTCCGGAGAAAACCAGCTCCCTTGCAGCAAAGAGAAGATCATCTGCACCAGGATCCATCCGGTACTTTTTCACCAGCGCTTTCTGGAGATCTTCAATAGTTGCCGGTTTTCTGCTCATCACCCGTTCCAGGAAACCGGCCAGGTCTTCGTGAAGGGCCCAGGGATACACGATCCAGTGCCATCCTTCCACGACCTGTGCATAATAGTCGGGGATAAACGATGATGATGTCTTATGGTGAAGAACGCCGGTCTTCACCGACCGCGGGTTCTGTGAAAGGAGATACTCGAGCGTTGCATCAAGGGTCTCCCCCGTGTCGGTCACGTCATCGATGACCAGCAGATTCAGCCCCTCTGTATCGATTGAAAGGGGATATCTGACCCTGGCTTCTTTGTCGCATTCCGCAGCCTGCCCCCAGTGCTCCACCCTTATGCTGGTGAGTTTCGTGGTCATGAGTGAGTCGCAAACCACACGTGCGGGGACAAAACCCCCCCTCCCAATCGCAATGACAAGATCAGGACTGTATGAACCCCGGATGCGTTCCGCAAGGGTCCTCGAAAGGGCAATGGCATCTTCCCATGACACGAGTTCCACAGTGTAAGATTCCGGAATCATTCTTATATGCGTGAACAATCTCAGTGGATTTGAAGGTTTCCTGTTTACGTCATGAATCCGGGATGGGTGCGTCTCACGCAGGAACTGCCGGATTCAGCATGGCTTCAAGAAGGGATGCAAGTGTATGTATGGTGGGTTCTGTCAGGAAAATCAGTATATTGCCATTGATCCGGTTCCCTTCGGAGTTGAGGCGGACTTTGAAAATGATGACATCATCCACGTCCAATCCCATCTGCACGATGAGCGACTGGATGATGGCATGGCCGATATCAATGACAATGAAAGGAGGGGACGGGAGCATCATGATACCAAGGAGATCTGACGATGCGCCAAGGAATGAGGAGATCATGATATTGCCCACCTCGAGGAGGGCGCTCTGCTCCATCTCCCCGAGAGGACGATCTTCGCCGTCCAGCCCGCACATGATGTTCGCGGTACGGGTCGCCGACTCGTTGGAGAAATGGAGGATCAGGAAACCCCCTTCGGGGATATCCCCCTGGAGCTGGAAGATGACCATGGTGGTGACCTCGTCGCCGAGGATCTCTCCCACCTCCGCGATGTCTACCATTGCCAGCTCAGGAACACTGATGAGGATATCGCAACCCAGCATTTGCGAGAGCGTGGTTGCAGCATGGGAAGCCCCTATGTTCGTCAGCTCCTTCATGGCATCCATCTGCTCCGGGCTGAACTTCATGCTGCACCGAACCTTCTAAAAAACGTCAGCCTTGATTTATTATTAATCCTTTTTCCAGATACCCGGAAAAATCCAGCAATTGATTCCGGAGCGATACCGGGAGGATGATAAAACACAAAATATAAATTTTGTTTTTTCATAAACGCAGGAGTATGGTAGAAGAGGAGGAAGCGCGGAACGCAATTTTGAAAGTGCTCAAATCCAACCCGCGTGGACTGACCGTCACCGACATCTCAAAAAAGACCAGGTATAACCGGAACTCAGCCTCAAAGCAACTCGGCATCCTGAAAGCGGAAGGGAAGGTTGACGTCCGCAACATCGGGAATGCAAGGGTCTTTTCAATCGCTCAACGTATCCCGCTCTCGGCATTCCTCTGCTTTACCAAGAACATGATCCTGATCCTGGACGACAACCTGACCGTTGTCCAGGCAAACGACCAGTATGCAGGACTCACGGATCTTCCAAAGCAGGAACTGATAGGCCGGAATATCGTCGAATGCTCGCTTCCCATCGTGTCCGATCCCGAGACCCTTGCTGTCATCCGGTCGACCGAAAAGGAGCAGGTCATCACCGATATACGGTTCCGGAAAGGCAAAGATGAACTGTTCTACAAGATGGAGGTGATCCCGACGACGTTCGAGGCCGGCGAGACCGGACTCACTATCGTACTCGAAGACATCACCGATAAGAAACGTCACCTGATGAACATGGAGTTCCTGGCACTCACTGCGATGGAGCTCGTCGATCTCCCCCCCGATACCAACATCTATCTGTATATTGCAGAACGATTGAAAGAGCTACTCCCCAATGATCCCAAATTTTATATCCATTCCTATGATGAAGTGAAGAGAGAGTTCTTCATGAGGGCCTTGGAAGGCGATGCCGTCCGCCGGGGCGCTGCAAATATGGCAGGGTATGACCTCGTAGGGATGAAATTTCCTATTGAAGATTTTTTCTACGCTGCCCCGTTTTTTGAAAGTGCAGCAACGTTCAAAAACATGCGGGAAATGCACTTTCGTCCTTTATGTTATGAGGAGGAGATCTCTTTTTACGATTCCTGTGCTCACATTTTCACGCCAGAAGTGTGTGATTCATTCCTGCGAACATTCAATATCGGAAAGATCTACCTCACTGGACTTGTATGGCAGGACCGGCTCTTCGGCCTTGTTGGTATTTTTCATGGCCCTAGTGAAGTCCTCGAGAACAAGCAGGCTATCGAGTCATTCCTCCGCCAGGCATCCATCGCAATCGCCAGGCGAATGACCGAGGAGCGGCTTGCACGAAGTGAGCAGCGGTTTTCTGACTTGGTGAACACCATACATCTCCCTACCACCATGATCGCACCGGACGGCAGGATCATTCTTGTCAACTCGCAATTCACCGACACATTTGGTTATCTGCTGGAGGATATTCCGACAACACAGGCTTTGTTTGAAAAGGCCTTACCCGATCCGGAGCATCGGGAGAAGGCGGTTTCCTTTTTGAACATGGATGTAACTGCTCCAGCAAGGAGCACCCATGAGACATTTTTAGTCAGGTCGAGTTACGGGGAGATGAAGAACGTCCAAATTCAACTTCTACACCTTTCCGACGGCACCATGGTCATGTTTTTAAGATAACAAAAATTCAGTTGAGGCTGGGAAATACTGAATTATTGACCAAAGACCATTAAAACACAAAATATAAATTTTGTTTTTTCATAAACGCAGGAGTATGGTAGAAGAGGAGGAAGCGCGGAACGCAATTTTGAAAGTGCTCAAATCCAACCCGCGTGGACTGACCGTCACCGACATCTCAAAAAAGACCAGGTATAACCGGAACTCAGCCTCAAAGCAACTCGGCATCCTGAGGGCGGAAGGGAAGGTTGACGTCCGCAACATCGGGAATGCACGGGTCTTTTCCCTCGCCCAGCGCGTGCCGCTCTCGGCATTCCTCTGTTTCACCAGGAACATGATCCTGATCCTGGACGACAGCATGACCGTTGTCCAGGCAAACGACCAGTATGCAGGACTCACGGGTCTCACCAAACAGGAGCTGATAGGCCAAAACATCATCGGATCTTCGCTTCCCATCGTGTCAGACCCTGAAACTCTCGCAGTTATCCAGTCGACCGAAAAGGAGCAGGTCATCACAGATATACGGTTCCGGAAAGGCAAAGACGATTTTTTTTACAAGATGGAGGTGATCCCGACGACATTTGAGGCCGGGGAGACGGGACTCACTATCGTACTCGAGGATATCACCGAGAGGAAGAGGCACCTTAAAAACATGGAGTTTCTCGCCCGGACGGCGATGGAACTCGTCGACCTCCCACCAGAGACGGACATCTACCAGTATATCGCAGAACGACTGGTGGAACTTGTTCCTGAAAATCCGCGGTATTATGTATTTTTATATGATGATGTGAAGGGAGAATTTTTCTGGCGTGCTGTAAAAAGCGAAGCAGTTCACCAGGGATTTACAGAACTGATTGGATATGATCCAATCGGTACCAAATGGCCAATGAAAGAGTTCTTCTATGCCGAGCCTTTTTTTGAAAATGCCGCTACTTTTAAAGAAATGCGGATAATGCATTTCAAACCCTTTTACGATCAAGAAGAATATTCTGTTTATGATGCGTGTGCGCGTCAATTTCCACAAGAAGTCTGTAAAGGAATTTTACTGAAATTTAATATTGCAAAAATCTATCTTACAGGCCTTGCATGGCAGGACCAGCTCTTTGGTATGGTCGGAATTGGACTGTCGCGTGATGAAGCCCTTGTGAACAGGCAGGCAATCGAGTCATTCTTCCGGCAGGCCTCCATTGCGATGGCACGCCGTATGACCGAGGAGCGGCTTGCACGAAGCGAACAGCGGTTTTCTGACCTGTTGAACACCATGCATCTCCCTGCCACCGTGATCACACCGGACGGCAGGGTCATTCTCACCAATAATCAGTTCACAGAAATGTCCGGTTACAGCCGCGACGATATTCCCACAAGAGCAGCCTTTTTCGATACAGCATTCCCTGACCCTGAATACCGGCAGAAAGCGGATGCGTATTTTCACCAGGAAAACGGCGATGAGAATCCCATACCGGGTATTATGCCCATGCGGTGCAAAAACGGTGAGATAAAAAATGTCGTTTTCCAACCTCTCCGGTTATCTGACGGCACATGGGTTGTGACGTTCGATGTAAAGACTGCGCATTGATCGTGCCCCCCCTTCACATTGACAGAATGGCATTACCACGAACACCTGGACAGTGATCTGTCTCCATGACCAGAAAACCCGTCTATCGCCGGGCAAATTCCGGGAAACCGAAATCCCTGACCAGGAATTCCTGGAAGAGTCACACCAACAAGTTACTCTTCATCACGAGTTTTCTACTGATCTTCCCCGATATCTTCATTCCACAACGCGGGACTCCTTGCAATAAAGTCGTTCATCATCCGAATGCACGTTTCATCATTCAGGACAACCAGTTCCACGCCCCGCGAGCGGAGGTAGTCCTCCGGTCCCCTGAAGGTTTCATGCTCCCCGATCACCACTCTCGGTATCCTGTAGAGGAGAATTGCACCACTGCACATATCGCAGGGAGAAAGCGTTGAATACAATTCTGCCTGCCTGTACTCTTTCGCACTCAGCCGCCCCGCGTTTTCCAGGCAGTCCATCTCGGCATGCAGGATGGCACTTCCATCCTGGACCCGGCGGTTATGCCCGTGTCCGGCAATCCTGCCGTCTATGACGAGCACCGCACCTATGGGTATTCCCCCTTCGGCGAGACCTTTTTTGGCTTCGTCGATTGCGGCCTGCATGTAGTGATCCATGAGTGTGTCTCCTCTCTGATAATGATAATCAGGGACCCTTTTTGAACATTATGAATCATTTGCCTGTGAAACCAGAGAAGAAATGAAAAACGGAGGCTCGCATATATACTTTCCCCAGGCAGGACATCCCCCACTTATGTGAGTCCAGGCTGTGTAAACTAGCAATTGGAAGGAAGTCTGCCCAAGATAAGCTTCGACCCTTAAAACAGCATGCCTCAGCCCGGCGTCCAAAAGAAGCCTGAAAATCGCTCCGATTTACACTCGC
>CAYVMJ010000008.1:15169-135814 GCA_964452625.1 uncultured Methanolinea sp. | reverse complement strand
TACGCTGCCGGTACTTGAGCGTCGCACCTTTCGAGTAGTGCGGGGTTGCCCGTTCCACTCCCGGCATGCTGTTGATGAGGTCGAGCGTCGCATCGAGGTCCGTGATGTACTGCTCCCCCGACTGCGGGCTGACGAGCACGTTTCCCACCTCGTAATCGACGATCTGGGTCTTGATCGTCTGGCCGATCCCTGCAAACAGCGAGGGGAGGAAGATCATGTTGGTGAAGCACATCCCGATGATCAGGATCGTCAGGAGGGCGCTCGACCTGCTTCCCCTCCGCAGCGACCGCCAGGCCAGGAACAGGGCTACTTTGAGTTCTTTTTTACCCATGGGAGGGCACCGTTCCCGTTCTTCTTCGGCAGGTACCAGTAGCGGTAGGCGAGGAACCCTGCGATGGCGGCGATGATCACTATGAGGATGATCGTCCCTGTGTAGTCCTCGGGTGTCACCCGGAGGGACATCGGGAAGGTCACGGTGTGGGTTCCGAGGTCATCGGTATAGTTGATGGTCACGTCGTAGTCGTAGGTCCCCCCGGCCCCCCCGTCGAGAATGAATAATGCGGGGGCGTCATTGTTCGGCTTGATCTTCCCTATGAACGACTGCCGGTTCCCGGTCATGGGGAGGTCAATGGTCGCGGTCACCTGTTTTGCCTCCCCTGTTCCGGTATTCTCTATACGGATGGTAAGGTCAAACGCGGTTCCTTCAACAACTCTCCGGGGGGTGGTATCGACTGAGACGAATCCGAGTTCCGCTTTTCCCTTGATGGGGACCTCGATAGTCTCGTCCTGGTGCCGCTGCGTGCCGTCAGGAAGCTTGTAATCGATCCCGAGCCGGATCTTCTGGAGGCCAACATCAACGAACCTGTCGGTGATGAACTCGAGGGTGACCGTCTGGTTCTCTCCCCCGTTCAGGGGATCGATTGTGAGAGTGTTCGGCCCCTTCGCACCAAGCGACGTCGTGGAGGTCGAGGTTGTGAGCACGATATCGCTTGCCCGGATTGCCCCCGCGTTGCTGATGACGAGGACAACAGGGAAGCTATCACCGGGATTGACGCTCTCGGACATTTGCTTGGAAATCACGAGGGTGGGGCTTCTCATCACGAGACTGTCGGTGTTCACGTTCACCGGTATCGGGTAGCGGACATTCTTCCCCCCGTTGATCTCAACCCAGACCTCGGGGAAGTAGAGTCCCTCTTTCCCGGGGGCCTGTATGGAGAAGGTGACGTCCACCGACTGCCCGGGACCGATGGCGCCGAAGTGCTGGTAGGACCCGTCGATCACGCGGATATCGCCGCCTATCAGGTGCACGCTGTCGATCACGGCGGGAATGTCCGTACTCTTCGTTGTCTGGAACTCGCCGGCAGATGAGACGCCGGAGGATTCCCTGAGTGATGCGGATGCGGCGGTGTTTGTGAGAGTCACCCGGATCGTCCCGTACCCGTCGGGTGCAAGGACCGAGGGGCTGACGGTATAATCAGTGATGAGAACAGTGGGATCTGCTGCTGACACGTGCGAGCAGCAGGCTCCCACGATGAGCAGGAAAAATATTCCTGCCATGAGAAGATTGAATATCCGGGTGTGTTTTTGCCGCCGGAGTTCACACTGGTTTTTCATTGTATTTGACATGGTTCACACCATTTTTGAAAAATTCTGTCATTTTTTCGACAAAGGTTCATGTTCGGATTCATACGGCCTCCATGCGGACATCGCCGACACCCTGGATTACGGAGATCTCGATACCCGGATTTCCGGTTGTTACGTACGCACCCTCGGCCTGTGTGAAGCCGGACGAATGGACATCACCCGGACCTTTGTCCAGATGGATCCGGACATCGCGGTTCACAGGGACCCGTATTGTCAGGTCTCCCATGTGGTGGATGATCGTCGCATTGAAATCGGCGCCCTGGTACCCGGCAAGGTCGATCATCTGATCGCCCATTCCCATGGTCGCCCGAAACGAGGTAAGGTCAAGGTCCCCGAGTTCGAGTGTCGCTTCCCCGGGGCCGGATGTAATGAAGAGGGCAACCGGCACCTGATCAGTCACAGTGACAAACAGGGGCTGTGCGTAAAACGGGTGTCCGGACATTTCTGATATCTTCACGATCTTTTTTGTCCCGGCCATATCAGTCTCGATGACTGGCTGCACACCGCCGTGACTGACGTATACCGTTGTTGAGAGAAGCGCGTTTTGCCCGGGATGCACCCTGAGTTCACCAATCCCGGTGGAAATCGATATTTCGGCGGATGTCGCGTTGTCGAGAGGGACAGTGGAGACCACCGGGCTCGCGAACGCGGATTCATTGACGATGGTGAACGGATGCGTGCCTGAGGGATGATTACTCAGAGCGAGGATGCCGAATCCCGCCACAAAACAGATGATGGCGATTGCGACCAGGTGGAGCACAAGGCGTATCATCCCGGGCCGTCCGATGCAGGCAATTTTTACAATGCGCTCCTTCAAGGTTGGGGCATTCATATGATGTCCTCCGTTCCCCGGATGACCCTTATGTTCCATTTCAGGTACCTGATGCCTATCCGGTAGAAGAAATGCGCAAGATAATAGTTCCCGATCAGGATCAGGATCCCCACTGCGGTGATCCCGACAGAGAAGAACAGCCCTGCCAGCGGGTTCACCCAGAGACCGAATATCGGAATTCCCGCAACCTGCGAGGCTGCCAGTATGAATGCGACCGGCCCGATGACGCACAGCGCTGCCCCTGCCAGGAAGATGACTGCAAGCAACACTATCAGGATGATGATGGGGACGAGCACAAACACCAGGTTGAAGAGTCCGAGTCCGAGAGTTGCCAGCACCGCGTGGGTGAAGTTCCGGGCTGACTTCGTCTCTCCCGCCTTGTTCACGAAATGGGTCGCGACCAGTTCACGGGCGACGTCACCGGCTTCCCCAAGTGACCTGCAGAGATCGGCATCCGTCCGGCCGTCCGCTCTTCCCATCCTGAAATGTTCGGAGAAATCGATCGCGATATCCTCGACCTCTTCAGGGGGCAGGCGTGTCCCGAGACGGCTTTTCAATGTCGCCATGAACTCCTCTTCAGTTGACTGCATGGGGTTTTGCCTCCAGTAGTGCACTCACCGAAATGGTGAACTGTATCCATTCTTCACGCAATGTCCGTTCTTTTGTTCTCCCTCCCTCTGTAAGGGTGTAATATTTCCTTGGCGGGCCTTCTCCCGATTCCTGCAGGTACGTGGTCATGAGCCCCTCATCCTTAAGGCGCCGAAGCAGGGGGTAGATCGTTCCCTCCGAGATATCGATGCTCTTTGAGATCTCGTTCACGAGCTCGTACCCGTAGCAGTCCTTATGCGCGAGCATGGAGAGGACGCAGAGTTCCAGCACGCCTTTTTTGAATTGAATGTTCATCAGAAACTCCTGTGTGGCCAATGGTGTGGCCAGGTTCTGGCGGATACTACTCTTCAATAAATTGAATTTTGTAAGACACGGTATCTTGCATTGTTATATACAGTCTTATGTTGCATATATGAGAAGATAAAGGTTATGAAAAAACAAGGGTGGAGTGGGCCGGATGAGGCAGGCGCTAAACCCTGATGATGCGGGAAGCCCGCCCTCCCCCGCTCAATCAGAGGCAGGGGATTCTTTTTTCCTGACCGACGCGCCGTGACCCTCGAACCGGTACATCAGGGCGATGATTGCCGGCATGATGAGGATCGCGCCCAGCAGCGAGAATCCGACCGTGATGACTGTGGTGAGGCCGAAATTCGAGATGATATTGAATTCCGAGAGGATGAGTGCAGAAAACCCGAACACCGTGGTCATCCCGGACACGGTGATCGCGGCACCGATCTTCTGGACACTGGTCTGTATCGCTGTGAAAAGATCGAGGCCCCGTGCCAGCTCCTCATCGACACGCTCCATGATCAGGACAGTATACTCGGATGCGACCCCTATGGTCATGGAGCCAAGCACCGCGGTAAGGGGTGTGTAGTCAAGACCCAGGAGATACATGATCGCACCGTTCCATCCCACGATTGCGACGATGGGGAGGAGTGGTGAGACGGCATGTATTCTCCTGTAGACGAGGAGGAGGAAACCGAGAATAAATGCAAACCCGAGCAGGGTCATGGTCAGCTTCGAATCACTGATATCGTCCATCAGTGCGGCGAACATCTCGATCATACCGGTGACCCGGGCGGTGACTCCGGGGGGCGGGGCATTCCATACCACGTCATTCTGGATGAGCTGTATCTGGGATCGGGCCACGGAGATCTCCATGTCGATGGTTGAAAATTCAAGCACTGCCTCGATATTCCCGTTCAGGTACCGATCTCTCGTCTCTTCGGGAATGCGACCGAGCACCTGCTGGATCTCCGTATCAGTTCCGGGGAGCACTCCGTTGTTATACTGGGAGAGGAGCGTGGCGATGCTGGTCACTCCGGTGATCTTGTCGTTGTGCGTCGTCTCGTACTCGCCGAAATCATGGATCCATTCTATGGTGTGTGAATCGAGCACGTTCTCCCCTGTGACAATCACAGGGATGGTGCTCGTGGATCCCATTGTCCTCGTCACCTTGTTCATGTCCTGGAGTGCCGGCATCTCGGAGGGCACGAATGTCTTCTCATCGGCACTGATGGGGACCTCATTGTCGAGGCTGAACCCGATGATCGCCACCGCGAATACGAACAGGAGAATGGGTACCGGGTTTTTCGCTATCCGGAAGGCAATTTTTCCAAGGAATTCATCATATTTCTCGATGAATGAACCGCGTGAGCCTTCCTTATGATCGGGAACGGTATCGCAGCCCTTCCATGCCAGTTCACAGGCAGCGACATCATTCAGCTTTCCTTTCGGCTCTTTTGGACGATACTTAACAAGCACTGCGAAGACAGGGACAATGATCATGGCAGCAAGGTAGCACGATATCACCCCGATCGTGCAGGTGATCCCGAAATCACCCACCATGGGGATCGGCCCGAAGATCATGGCGATGAATCCCATCGAGGTTGCGAGCATCGCAACAAGCACAGAGGGACCGGTTTTCGTGACAGTTGTCCTGATCGCATCAAAAAGGGATGTCTTCCTGACCTCTTCATCCAGCCTTGAATGTATCTGGATCGCATAATCGATGCCGATCCCGATAAGCACCGGGAATGCCCCGATCACAACCATGCTGATGGCAATCCCCGACAGACCCATCACACCGAACGTGAGGATGAGACCCGATGCCACGACCACGACAGGCAGGAGGGCGTAGCGGACATGGTTGAAAAGTGTCATGACTGCGACGACCATCAGGACCATGGCTGCCATGATGAGGACACCGATCGATGATCCCATCTCCTGCTGCATCTCCTGCGAGAATGCAGGCGATCCTGACAGGGTCACGCTGATACCGGGGGGTGGGTTCGAGAGAGAGACCACGGTCCGGATAGAATTGAGGGCCTCCTCCTGGATGTCACTGGAGATCCCTGGCTGGAGGGAGACCACGCTGATGGTCATCATCCTGGAAGGGATGTACCTGTCCACGAGATCTTCCGGCGCCAGCGCAATGATCCGGTTCACTTCTGCCGACGATGCGGGGAGAGTCCCCCCGTTTCCCTGCTTCAGCAGGTCGACAATCCCCGATACGCCTTCTACGTATTGTTCAGTCGACACATCCGCCTGGAGCCTCTCGATATAGTGCAGGCATTCTATCTGCGTGATATCGTCGGACTCGACGATGAGCATGATCGCGTCAGACCCGTACGTATCGGTATAGTGGGTAAGCAGGGCGCCACGCGGGGTTGTTTTATCAAGATAGGTACCTTCCCCCGTTTCCATGTAGAGCAGGGTCATGCCGAAGAGCGCGACCGCCAGGATGAGAACGGCCACCGCCGCAACGATACGGGGATGGGTGGTGATTCTCCCTGCAAGCCACTCGAAGGGGGTGATCATCTGGCGGCACCTCCATGGGCAGGATCATATGGAAATGTATACGGTACTGGTGCAGCGCGAGCCCCGGGAATGGTGAAAAAAATCCATGTATCCGGATGAAAAGCCGCCGCCGGAGAATAAAAGGATGAGCGGTGGTGGGGCACTATAGTTGTCATATTCACTACAACATATGTGAGTGATAAACCGCTATAATTCTATTGCATCGGAAAGCAGGGGGGTTCATCGGTTCCGGCACCAGAGCCCACAACCCCGGGCAGCAGGGCGCAAAGGAAAAAACAGTGAATGCGAATCTGCCCGGAAAACAAGGATGGCAGTCACCGGTTGGTGTCCCGGACGGATCAGCGGGTCCGGAGAAATGTCCCGTTCCGGAACTCGAGAAACGCCTGGTCGAGCTCCTCGTCCGTGTTCATCACGATTGAGCCCTTCCATGCGATGGGGTCATGGAGGGGATTTCCGGAGAAGTAGAGGAATCTCACTCCGCGGTTTCCTGCAATGATATGGACATGCCTCCCCTGCTGTTCATAGAGGACCGCTGTCCGGTTTCCCAGTTCCTTCTCAAGATGCAGGTCGAAATTTCCCGATCCTCCAATCACGTAGGCGGCCGCGGTATGCTCCGCCCAGACCTCGTGGGAGAACGGGACCCCGGGGCCGAGCGTGACGTCGAAGAACTCGGGGTATCCGACGATATCCTGCACTGGCCCGGTCACCTCATCAAGCGTTCCTGAGACGATCCTGATCCTCGCCCCCTCCTCGCGGGTGACCACAGGGATGTCCTGGGCAGGGATATCCTGGTACCGCGGGGGGATCATCTTGTGGCTCCGGGGGAGGTTCACCCAGAGCTGAAAACCGCTCATCCGGCCGTTGACAGGCCGGGGCAATTCCTGGTGGATAACCCCTGATCCGGCCGTCATCCACTGGACGCCACCAGGCCCGACGACCCCCCGGTTCCCGACGCTGTCGGCGTGCTCGATCTTCCCCTCCAGCATGTAGGTCACCGTCTCGATCCCCCTGTGGGGATGAGGGCGGAAGCCTCCCTGGTAATCCCCGGGTTTCTCGGCCCTGAAATCGTCGAGCAGCAGGAAAGGGTCGAAGAGAGGGGCTTCCCGGTATCCGAACGCCCGGTGGAGCCTGACTGCGGCGCCAACGATCATCTGGCGTGCTGGCAGCACTTTCACGATCGCTTTTGCCGGTGGCATGCGATGGCGTTGGCATTCCGGAGAAATAAAGGTGCGGGCACGACACGGATTTTCCAGTTACGGGAGAGGATTCGCCCTTCCATGCCCGTGCACATGTGGTGATGCATGTCCTCATCGTGAACCCTTATCACCCCGCACGCCAGTTCTCACTATCATGACTCCGGCAATTGCGGACCGGGTCCTCGTGGTCGAAGGGGATATCACCACCCAGGAGGTCGACGTGATCGTGAACGCGGCGAACCCAACCCTCCTCGGCGGCGGAGGCGTGGACGGGGCAATCCACCGTGCTGCCGGGCCGGAACTCCTCGATGAGTGCCGCGGGCTCGGGGGATGCCGGACAGGCGAGGCGAGGATCACCCGGGGATACCGGCTCCCTGCCCGGTTCGTGATCCACACCGTCGGGCCCGTATGGCATGGAGGAGATGCGGGGGAGGACGAACTGCTGGCCTCGTGTTACCGGAACTCACTTTCCCTTGCGGAGCTTGGCGGCCTCCACAGCATCGCGTTTCCCGCCATCAGCACGGGTGCGTACGGATTCCCTTTTGCACGGGCAGCGGAAATCGCGATTGCCACTGTGGTCGATTTTCTGACATTTCACCCTCTGGTTGAGAAGGTGGTCTTTGTCTGCCACGGAAAAGATGCATTCGATATCTACACCCGGATCCTTTCCCGGGAGATACCCGGCAACACCGGGTACGATATGGCCCAGGCCCTGTTTTCGCACCTGCACATGATCGAGACCTCGCACGGGATCCATTTCAGGAACAAGGAGGAGGTCGTCCGTGCTTTTGCCCCTGTTGCAGCCAGTCACAACCAGGCGCTCTCGGTGGGTATATCTCTGAACAACTGGGTTGCAATGGCGGGGGTACACGGCGATGTCACGGTTCCGGAGGAGGTGATTGCACAGATACGCGAGTACCTCGGAAAGACGAGCTGATTCCGGATGGGTTCCTGGAATACACTTATATATGCCCAACTGTGAAACTCACACATCTGGTTTCTTGCCAGGAGGAATTACATGTGACTCACAAGGTGGCATCGAGTGGAACGAATGACTTTTTAGTCCGTCTCATTTTCCTTATTGGAATTGTATTGATAGTGAGTATCTGTGCACCGGTTATGGCAGAAACCTATACCGTTTGCCATTCCGGCTGCAATTTCACTACCATTCAGTCTGCAATCGATGCTGCGGTGGATGGAGATATCATTGAGATTCAGAGCGGACATTATAGTGGACCGGCAGTCGTCAACAGGAGCCTGATACTCCGGGGCGTCGATACAGGAACAGGATACCCTGTTATCGATGCGGAGGGGGCGGAATTCGCGGTAACACTTGAAGCCGCGGGCGTTCAGCTCTTCTCCATGAATATCACCGGTGCAAACAGTTCTCCAGTGCGTATTGAGAGTGACAATTGCCTGCTTCATGACCTTATTATCGTGCATCCTAAGGTCACCGACCATTATCTCACATACCCTGCCGTTACAGGCGAAGACCTGGTTGACCTCACAATTTCTTCATGCACATTTTATGTTCATGGGGATACCGTGATCCTCTACGATCCTCATGGCTATTCCATCACTGACAATGAATTCAACAACCCATATGGCTATTCCATTGCCATTGTGAGCAGTGGCAGTGCATATCCAACGGAAAACGGTGTGATATCTGGCAATTCAATTATCCAGTCCCGCGGTGCAGGAATCGGGATCATCGCAGAGAGCGCTGACGGCCTTGTGAGAAACCTGACGGTAGCGGATAACAGTATTTCCGGATCCGGAGGCTCGATTGGTCTTTTCATACACTCGGAGGATGTAATCATCCGGAATAATACCCTGGCAGAGAACCCGGGAACTGCCGGAAAAGGTATCTACGGTATCATGACATACGGCACTTCCGGGGTCCTGATAGAAGACAACCACGTCGTTGGAACCGATGTGGAACTCGCCTACCGATTTGAGGACTGTTCAGGGCTTATCATAACCGGGAATACCGTGGATGGAAATTCGGACACGGGGATGGGATTTTTATGGGTTACGGATTCGTTTGTCTCCCGGAACACGATGGACAACAACATCTACAATTTCTGGATGAATCCTTTTGTTCTGGAGCCCGGCGTGCTACCGGGTAACGTGATTGATACGACCAACATGGCTGATGGAAAACCGGTGTTATACTTCGAGGGAGTTGATGACCTCTCGATTGACTGTTCAGATAACGTCAGTACTATCATATTGTATGCATGTGACAATGCCGATATCAGGGAAGTCTCCAGCTCGGCGAACGGCGCCGGTGTCATGGCACTCCGCTCGGAGAACCTCACCGTAACTGACTGCTCCTTCGGACAGATGTACAAGGGGATTCTCTCCATTGCATCCCCCCACCTGACCGTTCAGGGAAACCATCTTACAGACTGTTCCGATGGCATCATGGTCGGCGATTTCTTCGGCGGACTTGTTTCTGACAACCTCGTGGAAAATTCTGACGATTGCGGCATCGTGACCGGAATCTCCCTTGAAGATGTGACGGTCCGGGATAACACCATCGATGGTGCGCTCGCAGGCATCTACCTTGACCATGTGTCAGGATATAACAATGCAATATTTTCTGGTAACACCATTCAGAACACTCACGTTGCAGGTATTTCCTCATCTTCATCGCAAGGAGTGATTCTATGTGAGAATACCATCGACGCAGAAAGTGGTGTGGGCTTCGATCTCAGTGAGTCATCATCCCTCAACCTGACTGGCAACACTCTCACAGGTAATGCGGGAGGCGGTATCCTCATGTTTGATTCTCCTGAAAACACTGTCATGTCGAATTCTTTGACTGCTGCAGACAATGGCATCGTCCTGCAACGGCGCGAAAGCGATGAGGGGAGCTATGACAATCTGTTCGCTGATAACCTCGTTACAAGTCAAGAACCCGTCCTGTTCTGCCTGAAAAAGGGTTTAGGGGATGAAGGAGTTTCTCCGGAATTCGGCGGCCGGCAGGTGACACCCATATCTGAGATGTACGGCACAATCATGGTGACTGATGATGATTCCGCCGGACTGGAGAATTTCATATGTTATCCCGATCCGTCACCTCCCGCAAATACCTGGAACATCACAAAGACACGCAGCACGAATATCGCCGGCGGTCCGTTCCTTGGCGGCAACTACTGGGCCAACCCGGACGGCACCGGGTGGTCGCAGGTGACCCCTGACCGCGGAGACGGGTTCTGCGATGCACCCCTGGTCTTCAATGGCGACAACAATGATTACCTCCCGCTCCACCTCTTCGAAGGCGAGATCCCCATCAGTGCCCCTGCAGTGATCGATCGGCCGGGGCAGTACCGGCTTACAAATGACCTTGTGAATTCAACCGCCGATGCTGCTATTTCAATCAAATCATCCGATGTCAGTATAAACGGGGACGGGCATACGCTCGCAGGTTCGAACCAGTGGGAGTCAGTCGGTGTCGGTACAGGGGGAGAAGATGAGGTGTATGAGAATATCACCATCAGGAATCTCACTGTGACCGGGTGGCACTTCGGATTCGCATGCGAGAACGTTGAAGGGATCGGGATATACGACTGCGGGGCAACCGGGAACCTGCAGGGATTCGCGGTTGCTGAAACCTCCAATGGTACTATAGGGAGATGCACGTTCCAGGACAATGTACCCTGGAAGTCCAATAGCATCTGGTTTGGAGGGAATGGTATAAGCATCGTGAATTCAACCGGGATTCGAATATTCGATTCGGTAATCAGCCACAACGGGTGGGGTGACGACCTTCCGTATGTCGGCGGCCATGGGATCAATTCACTCGGCAGTCCCGGACTGTTCGTATCCGGGTGTGTCATCGATGAGAATATCAACACCGGTATCTGGAGCGAGGAATCGAAGGATACCATCCTGATCGGGAACCAGTTCAACAGGAACGAGGGCAATGGCGGAATTTTCATGACATCCCCTGTTGAAAATCCTGAAATGAACTGCACCATCCTTGGTAACACCGTCACCGGGAGCGGGTGGGGGATCTGGCTGATGAGGGACGATTACCTTGTCACGGGAAACACGGTTACCGGTTGCCAGTACGGGATACTGCTCGACAATGCGCGGAACGCGACCCTTTCAGGAAATAATCTGTCGGATAACAGTATGAATTTCGGCGTGGATGGTATCGATATTGAGAATTACCACCACCAGGTCGATACTTCCAATAACGTTGACGGCAGGCCTGTCTACTATCTCGTGGAAGAGCCCGGTGCGGTTATTGACGGCACGACCGGTGCAGGCGTGGTCTTTGGGATAGCATGCCCGGACCTGACCGTGCAGGACCTTATATTCGAGAAGAATGAATACGGGCTCATCCTTGTCGGATCAGACCATGCGATGATCCGGAACGTGACTGCTCTTTCAAATCAGATCGGGATCTCTGTCAGTGAGAGTGACCATACCCACATTGAAGAATGCAGTGCCAGGGATAATACCTTGAGCGGGTTCCAGGTACAGAACTCGGAGGGCGTGCGGGTCACCGGATCGGATGCATATTCGAGCCGCGACACTTTTGCCGGATCGGGATTCCATGTTCAGAAGTGCCATGATATCCACCTGCATCACCTGACCGCCAGCGGGAATTCTTTTGCAGGAATCGACCTGGAAGATACTACTGGAGCCTGGCTGCTCAATATCACCGCTGAATCGAACGGTGCTGTGGGAATTATCCTTGGCGGGGATACTCTCTCTCTCGAGGGAAGCCATATCCGTGATACCGGAGGTCCGGGGATAGGGATGCTCGATGCGTCCAATGTCAATATCTGGAACAATTACCTCTCGAACGACGTGAATGTCGACCTCTCCGGTGGGGATGTCACGAATGCGACATGGAATGCGGGAAAGATCGCCGGTTCCAACATCGTCGGCGGCCCTTACCTCGGCGGCAACTACTGGGCCAACCCGGACGGCACCGGGTGGTCGCAGGTGACCCCTGACCGTGGAGACGGGTTCTGCAACGCACCCTATGCCATCGATCAGGATAACATCGACAATCTCCCGCTGCACATCCGGACCGAACCGCCAGTCTACGTGGACTTCACCGCAACACCCCTCTCGGGGACCAGCCCCCTGACTGTCCGGTTCACCGACCAGTCAGACGGCAACCCCTATATGTACCTCTACAAGTTCGGGGACGGGTTCTCTTCGACAAGCAGGAACCCCGTGCATACCTACCGGAAGCCCGGCGTCTACACAGTCTCCCTCACTATCCGTATCCTTGATGGAAAGACGATTACGACGAAGATGGCCACAAAGGAATCATACATCAGGGTGGAAGGGACCCCCGGACCTGACATCCAGGCAGACTTCACCGGCATTCCCACCATGGGATCAGCCCCCCTGGAGGTGGAGTTTACCGGCACTTCGACCGGGACCCCGATCCTGTGGAAATACGATTTCGGCGACGGATACCTCTCGACCAGCCAGAACCCTGTACACACCTTCCG
Organism: uncultured Methanolinea sp.; assembly: GCA_964452625.1. Classification (GTDB taxonomy): domain Archaea; phylum Halobacteriota; class Methanomicrobia; order Methanomicrobiales; family Methanospirillaceae; genus Methanolinea_A. The sequence goes on along the minus strand of CAYVMJ010000008.1, from coordinate 123,224 downwards.
GAAACCGGGTGTCTACACGGTCTCGCTGAAGGTCTGGGCGTTCGGACCGGACAGGAGACTGCTCACCAACACGACCCAGCATGTGAATTACATCACAGTGTCCTGAAAAGGATAAGTGTCCCTTTTTCTTTTTTCATTGCCTTGCGTGAGATTTCACACGGATGCACATGGCTTCATCATCCGTGACAGGGCCTGAACATGGTTCCACTTCCTGCACTTTCACTCCACATGTGGCTCAGGCTGTTGAGCCAGTGAGCTCACCAGGGATCATGGATGAGAAGCTCCCCCCCACCCGGTGCCCGGCATGCGGTTCGGAGCTGGTGAGGCGCATTGGGAGAACGGGGCTGTGGGAGTGCCGCTACCATCTCTGCCGGGCGGTCTTTGCGGTATACCCCTGCCGGCACCCCTCGCAGGCGTTGCTCATCCGGGAGGAGGGGTCCGGCTACGATGCGGGAGGGAATGAGAGCGGATAACCATGAGAGAATACCTGATGAAGGAACCAGTCTGTCGTTGGTAAGCCGGACGATTTTTCCGGCATATTGCGCTGGATACTATCCCGGGCGGGCGAACGGAGGATGCGAAGTGGGTATCCTGTGTATCAATACCGGCTGTAATACACTCCTTCTCCGGTATTGACGTTCCCCCTGGCATCTATCCACCCCGTTCCATTCACCGACTCAAGGGTGAGGGTATCCTGGTAACTGTTGTAGATCCAGCCGCCCCTCCATATCGAATTGGTTCCCTGGATAGCAGTATGGATCGAGACTTCCGTCCCAGGGTCAGATGAGTGATCGAGATACACCGGGGTCGTGTAGGAATACCATGTTCCCCTGTGTTGCATCACCGGATCCTGATAAGGGGTGAATGTACTGCATCTCGCGAACAGTGGTTCACGGCCGAAAGGATCATGGGTGTCGATGGTCCGGTTCACCGCGAGCATCACGCCGAACTGCACCGGCATGAGGATCGGAGTCTCGATTGAGTAATCAGTCCCTGGCACCAGGGTTGTCGGGAGCGGGCTCTGACCCGGCTCGATCGCAATCGGGTATCCGTGGTATTCGGGAACCATCCTCTCTGCCCGGATGGCAAGCATTGGTGTGCCATTCACCACGTCAATCGAAAAGTTCCATCCTTCCGGCACACTATCTACACTCCCCTGCACCACCATGTCTGCAATGAAAGGAGAACCGTTCAGTTCGGGAACGGGGAGGAGTATGGTGACATTTTCGATGGTCCTGGAGTACGAGAGGTCGATGGAATAATGGAAGTCATGCCGCTCGCTCCTGCCGGCACCCTGTTCGAACTGGTATGCAAGATATGCGAAGAATCCAAGTACGAGAATGATGACGAGGATTATCACGACGATAATCCCCTTCTTCCATGCTGCAGGAGTCATGATGGACAGCCTGAAAAGTGGTGTGTCCCGCAACAGGATAAAAACCTATGAGACAGCAGGTGAGAGCAGGGCGGGCAGATTGCGCCTGTCATGATATAAAACAGGAAGCATTCCGGTCTCTCCTGTGGGGAGGATTGATCCTCCTTTATCGTGCATGCAAGCCCATCCCCCTGTATTCAAATCAGTGAAAAGTTCATGAAACACTCTACAGTCATCGTCGTGCTTCTTGCATGGTGCATTTTAGGGGCTCTTTCGGCCGGGTGCCTGGACAATCATGCTCCAGGAGCAGGTGTAAACCAGTCCGAGGCAGCGATTGTCCTCGCTCTCAATGATTCCGTTGTGAGGGAGCAGATCCCGGTTGAGACCGGGGAATACGAGATCGTCGAGGTCGGACCGGAATTCTGTTTGCAGACCGGTCCGGGACGCGCCCCTTCGCGGACCTGCACGGCAGTGTCATTCCGCACCTCTGGCCAGAGATCGATTTACCATGTCATCATCGATGACGCAGATGGAACCATTATTGGCAGATACTGGCAGTGGGTGAAGGAACCCATGCCGTGCAGCGGCGGGGGACCGCCTGCAGAATACTCCACTATTGAAGAGGCATCCGCAGCTCTTGCACAAGGATGTCCGCTCGCAGCCCCTTCTGCTATTCCCGCGGGGTGTAACCTTTCTGTCATACGGGTGTACGGGGATCCCTGTCCCCGAAGGGATATTGTATATACCTGCGCAGGAGATGAGTTGCGCCTGGTTCAGGTCTGCGAGGGGCAGCCTCCGTATGCCTTTGCCATCACCGGAAAGGGAGTCGACGAAGTTGCCATCCGCGGGTCCCCCGGTGAATTTGTGGAGGGAATAGGGGAGAACCAGCTCGCATGGGCTGATGCGAATGGGTCATACTGGCTTCTCGGAAACCTGCAGGAAGAAGAACTCCTGGCAATTGCATCATCCGTGAGATCCGTCCTGTAAGTGCCCGGGTCTAATGAGAGGGTTCCTGAAAGGATCGCTGGATGACAGGAATGCTCATTGTAATCTGCAATGAAGGATACAGCAGGAGGAGGAAACCGGCCTATCCGAAACCATCGGTACAGCCAGGTTTTTGAGATTACGGGATGGCAACGAGGATCCGGTCACCCTCGACCCTGACAGGGTAACATTTCAGAGATAGGGGCGGCCGATCCCGTGAAGCGTACCGGAGTATGGTCCCTTTGAGGTCTGTCCACCGGACGACGTGCCCGTCCCGGATATCGAATTGCGAGTGGTGCAGCGGGCAGGTGAGGATAAATCCCCGCAATGTTCCTTCCGAGAGATCGGCCTGGAGATGCGGGCAGAGGAGTTCGGTTGCATACACCTTTCCGCCCGCCCGTATAAGAAGTATGTCGGTGCTGTTCACGGTCGCTTTCTTCATGCTCCCTTCACCGATTTCGGACATGCGGCCCGCTTCAGTAAATATTCTCATGTCCCTCTGTCCTCATTCGCGGTAAATTCATTTACCTCCTACAGCCCGCACGAGTATTGTTCAGGGGTGCCGGGGCAACAGGGCCTGAACATGTGTCCTCTTCACTTTCATCCTGTCACCTGCACGGTGAGGTTGAACCGCTTCGCACCCTGGATATCGCACCCGTCGAGGGAGAATATTCCGTCGAAGACGGTCGTCCCTGGTTCTACTGCCTTGAAACGCCACCGGTAATACCCGTGTGATTTGAAATACATCACGGCCTCGCTGCTGTTGAAATCAAGATCATCGGGAATTTCGGAGAACGCTCCGGCATTCAGCAACTCAAGGCCTGATCCCTCGGCCGGCATCATCCAGCGGTAGGCAAGGCTCGGGATAATACGCAGTGTTATCTCGAGGATTTCACCATTCTCCAGGGTGACGATTCTCCCGGAATCGGTCTCGTTCAGGGAATATCGCACCCCTCCGGGATAGGCCTCACCGATGGGAACCGATGGATCCATCCGTGGGGGCTCGACGTATTGCGCGTATTTCGGGACGCATCGGGGACCTGATCCATAAGGGGGAACGAAATCGAAATAGGAATCAGGCAGGCCGGTATTGACCGCGATCGACTCATAGACGACCTCCAGGTTCGGCACCTCCGTCGGGTTGATATCTCCCGGGACAACCGATCCCGGCAAGGGGGGTGTCGGGGTCGGGAGCGTCATGCCGGGAGGAAGGGTCGGACCGGGTGCCGTGGTGATGTCATAATAGGAGGTGACTTTCCACGCGAGGCCCGTGGAAGGATCGACAGAGGCGCGAATGCGTGAACTGATGTAAGGGGTGTACCTGTCGGAATATGGGAGGGTTACGACCTCGATGAGGTAGCGGATATCCCCGCCGGTCGTATTCCGCTCCAGTATGGTGAAGTTCCTGTCCGCGACAACCTGGCGGACCATTCTCTGGTAGTCATACTCGCGGGAGAGGTTCATCCCGGAGGAGAGATCATAGGTCCGTGTACCGGAATCATACCACGAGGTCGAGATGCCGTTGGTGGTCGCAGACGATCCCCGGTCTCCTGCGGATGACGGCTCCATCTCCACACGTGCAAAGGACGGTGACTTGTGCTCGAACCTGATCCTCTCCACGTTGGGGGTTCCCGTGGCCATCCCCGAATACGCGATAAATTCCGACCGGTAATCCCTGATTGCATCTGCATGGCTGAGATAGAGGTCGGCAAGCTCGTCCTCGGTCAGGTTGGAATAGTCCGGGTTCTCCGAAAGACACCCCGGAAAGACTGAGAGGGTGAAAAGGAGAAATAACGCGATAACCGGGAATTTTGCCCGGCGTATATACTGCATAGTATTTTCATTCTTGGATAGGGACGATAAAGATTGCCCGGCAACGTGCTGGGGGAATCGCGGAAAATTTTACAGGATTTCCCCGGATTCAGTGTTTTACCATCCGGGTTACCTGTTCGCGGATGGCGAGGAATGCGGGATCAGCGACATTCCTGGGATGCGGGAGATCCACCCGGATCGTCCCCTGCACCACCGCGGGCCGGTCCGAGAGGACGAAGATCCTGTCGGCAAGGTACACTGCTTCCTCCGGGTTGTGGGTGATGAGGAGGATGGTCACATCGTTGTCCTTCCCGATCGAGGCCGTGCGTATCCTGAGAATCTCGTCTTCGAGTTCCCGCCGGGTGAACGGGTCGAGGGCACTGAAGGGTTCGTCCATCAGGAGGATCCGGGGATGCACAGCGAGCGCGCGTGCAACCGCTGCCCGCTGCTTCATCCCGCCCGAAAGCTGGTGGGGGTAAGAGCGCGAGAATGCATCCAGATGCGTGAGCATGAGCAGATCTCCTGCCCGCTTTGCGACCTCCCCGTCGGGCAGATTCTGTGCGGAAAGCCGGAGGCCGTAACAGATATTATCCTTCACCGAAAGCCAGGGGAAGAGGGCATGATCCTGGAAGACCACCGCGGCCGGGGGCCGGTTTCCCGACGGCGCGGCATGCAACCGGATCGTGCCGGCATCCGCCCGTTCGAGCCCCCCGATGATCCGCAGCAGCGTGGACTTCCCGCACCCTGATGGTCCCAGGATGCAGACGATCTCCCGGGGTAAGACCTCAAACGATACTCCTGCAAGGGCAGGAAAGGCATTCCCGTCTTCGGAGAACGTCTTTTTGATCCCGTCAAGGGAGAGCACCGGCTCCATCATTCCCTCCCCTTCCAGGAGAAGAGCTGTGCCTGTCCTGCCCGGAAGATGATGTCCGCACCAAGGCCGATGAGACCGATGATGATCATCCCGGCCCCGATCACCTGGAGCTGGCCGAGATTATATGCATACATGATGAGAAAGCCGAGGCCTGCTGTCGTCCCGGGCAGCATCTCTGCGGCAACCACGCACATCCAGGCAACCCCGAACGAGACCCGGAGGCCTGTCCATATCGTCGGAAGTGCGCCGGGAAGGACTACGGTGCGGAGCTTCTCGAACGTGGTGGCATGAAATGTCTCCGCAACCTCGACCCACCGCCGCTGTACTCCCAGCACTCCGTCCACAGTGTTGATCAGGATCGGGAAGAACGCCCCTATGGCAATGATGAAGAGGACTGAATTGATGCCGATCCCGAACCATGCGATGGCAAACGGCATCCAGGCAATCGGGGGGACAGGACGAAGGATCTGGACAGCCGGGTTGATATATGCCCTGAATGCCTGTGACCATCCCAGGAGGAGACCGAACGGGATGGCAAGTGCTCCAGCCACGGAAAAGCCGAGCAACACTTCCCGGAGGCTTACGTACGTATTGACAATAAGGTTCTGCCCGCCAAGGACGGGCATGGCCGGGTGTGCGAGGACTGCGAAGATCTCCCGCAGATCAGGGAGAATGAAGTCGTTCTGTATGACGAACCATGCCGCCTCCCAGAGAAGAAGGAGGAGGAGGATGACCACGAGTCCCTTTCCATATTCACGAACCGTCTGCCTTGAAACCAGTGCCATAGTACCTCACCGTGATATTCTCATACTCGCATGCCTCCCGCACCATGTCTTCCTGGATGGAGCTCTGGACCGTGGCGAGGATCACCGGGTTGCCTTCCGCAGAGCGGATCCTGGTCCATGCAATGAAACCGTCCCAGTCATCACAGGGCGCCCCGGGACTGACCACGATCCCTGAACCCCCCGTATTGATGGACTGGATGATGAAGGACGGGTTGCCCTGGACAATCTGGGACTCCGCCGGGAATGACCCCACGTAAGCCCCGTCAAATGCCCCCTGTCCAATCGTCGTCATGATGCCCCCGCCGGACTGTCCGGGGACGAGGTGGATGAACGCCCTCGGCTCTCCCTGCACATACAGTGTGCACTGGACCGGCCGCGTAGTCTCCGGGTCATCCGGGACGAGGCAGAACCCATACAGGTCACAGAAATACCGGGAGTCCCTGACCATCAGGTAGAGGGGCGCGTAATTGTCGCAGCCGTTTACGTAACTGATCCTGAGAATCGGGATGGGCCCGGATACCGGGGGGATCTCTTCGCCATTGAGATACCGCTCACCCTGCTCCGCGACTTCGGGATATTCCATGAATCCGGCCCCACTCCACTCCATATAACTCGTTTCCGCCATCCGGGTGATGAGAATGGATTCAGGTGGGCTGGCATTGGAAGTGAATACAATATTCGCAAAAGAGCGGTTCTCGACGTCAAGCGGGTCAAGGGTGCCTTTTGGCGTCAGGATGGGGGTGGTCCCAAAGACCCAGTCAGCGGTGATCTCTCTTGCCCGATCGGGATTCTTGCAGGTGTAATTGATCGCGGCGGTGGTCAGTGCAGACAGGAGTGCGGAGACTTCCGGATAGTTCATGATGGTATCCTCGTGCAGTACCAGCAGGTTGATTGCGGCGTCATTCCATTTCCCAGGCGGAGGGATATCGGAGACGACGGCGATCCGTTTTCCTATCCCGGAGAGTTCCGCATTGGCCACAACAGGTTCCCATACGAGGAATGCATCGATCTGGTTGGTGTTGAGCAGCTGGGGCATAGAGCCGGCCGAGGCATAGAGGAGAAGGACGGTATCCTCGTCGTCTCCAAACCCTCCGCGCAATGCCTGGTACGCGGGTGAAAGCAGGATGATGACGGCAAGTCCTGTGCATGCAAGGAGAAATAATATGGTGAATGCCCGCTTTGCTCTCATAGACAAGAATCCGAAGGGATCATTCTCATTGTGTTCTCATAAACCATGGGGAAATGGTTGCGGGAGTAATCCCCTTGTCCGGCCCGCAGGTCTTATCGATCATAGTTGACCTCGCGTACCTCTTTATACACGGCCGCCAGAGTACCCCGCCATGAAAAAGCAGCATGAACAAAAAACAAAGGGGCACAAGGCAACAGAAAACCAGGCACCTGCAGCTCCTGTCATGAAAAAGACAAAAGAGCCGCTTGATGCGCAGAAAATCGCTTCCCTGAAGGATAAAAACGCTGCAAAAATGAAGAAGAAAAGACACTGATCTTTTCCATTTTCACGTAACTGCCGTCCTGAATAATAGTCTCCTGTGAAATGCCCGTAGGTGTCCGGGTGAAGAAGTGGGCTTTTTCTGTCAGTATATATTCGATCCATGCATTGTCTTTTCATGAGCCATCCCGAAAAACGCCGTGTATGGTGAATATTAACTATTAAATCTCTCCAATACAGGATTTTTCAGCCAATGTATATCATCTTCCGCACCGTATGATTCCTCATGAGAGACAGTGGCAATCAGAAAGGCAAGGGGAAAAAAACTGAAAGTGCAGATGCAAAATCAGCCCCGGGAGCGGTGACCGGGGCCATCAGTACAAAACCTGCGCCATTGACCGCAAAAGAGAAGATCGCAGCAAACCAGAGGAACAAGAGAAGGAAATAGATATCCAGGATACGCGTACTTTTTTGTGATTGCTCACTCCCAGATAAAGTGATTAATCTCGTTGAGTTCTCATACATCCTTGAAAAAACCGGGGTGGTTGAAAAACCTCCTGCTTGTCCTGGAAATCTTTGCCTTCCCCGCTTTCTGGTCTGGTTTGCCAGGATCAGCTTGCCGGGGATGAGAGGAGCAGCCCTGGCGGGCGTGACTTTCCCCTCGACACCCATTGAAGATACTGGAGGGGGGCCTCTGCGTGAATCAAAGCCCTCCCTCATCCTTTGGTGACCGGCCCCAATCATGAAAGGACACTGTGATCCGGCTGGATACATACCTGTCCGGGAAGGATGATTCCCAATCCCTCATGGGAGGATGAACCTCCCGGTCCTGGAGTGGCTCTTCTTTATATTCTCCCCACCCAGTCTCTCATGAGAGAATCATGCCGTCATGTGTTCTTGTCGCGTATGCATCGAGGATGGGATCGACCGCCGTCTATGCCAACAATGTGCAGATCTCTTCGCTGGACGACATGATGGTTATCGGGGAAGACATCGGCAGTATTGCAGGGCTTGTGTTACGAATACTATTGATTGCAGGGAGATCAGGGCACTCTCCAGGCCTCACTTTTCACTATGAAAATCGTATACGCGATTTTCATTCTGTATTCATGTGTCTTGAAGCGAATCATGTGGTTTTTTGAGCACTGCCGCACGGTTCAGGAAAAACCAGGACCGGTCAATGAGCCGGAATCCCATCTTCTCCAGCAGTGCAACCTTGCCCCGGAACTCGCCTCCAGGGACAATGATGGGGGGTTCCGAGAAGAAAAGGGTCCCGCCCGGTTTGAGGTGGGCTTTAATCTCCCCGAAAAGCTTCTCCGGGTCAGGGACTTCATGGACGACAAAGATGGCGAACGCGGCATCGAAGGTGCCGGCAAGATCCGGCGGGAGATTGAGTGAGTCCGGCATGCACTGGTGGGTCGTCACTCTGTTGATGAGGCTTTCCGCCTCCATGTTGTTCCGGACAATCCCGAGCATCTCTTCCTGCAGGTCAACCGCATAGACTCTGCCGGTCTCGCCGACCCGTTTTGCGAATTCCCGGGTGAAGAATCCCGGGCCGCAGCCGAAGTCGAGCACCAGGTCGCCGGGTTTCACCAGGTGTTCCGCAAGCCGATCCGGGCGGTAGAGGGCCCGGCGCAGAGGGGTGTCGAGATGAGCGGCACGGGATGCGGAGAAGACCTCGTGCTGGCGATGTTTCCCGGTATCTGTGCGGGAAGTCATGAAGAAGTGTTGCGGGAAGGACGGGATAATGGTTCTGCCGGAAGAAGCCAGTGAAGAGTGATGTGGACGCCACCTGTCAACGAAGGCCTGCACGGGGAATGCTTGCACCTGGCCGGGTGTTCGTCCGGGACAGATCACTGGAAAGCCCCGCAATCCATCCTGCAGACAAGTGACGGGGGATATGTCATGCGTGTGGTGACTGGCTCATGAGCGGAAAGTGCCATGCATTCGCAGGCTCGTTGTCGTGGTTTTTTCTACCTGCCAGGGACGAACAGCCCTATGACTGTGAGGGGTGCCTGCACCGGTATTTTCCTTGCGGCACCCAGATCTCGAAACGTGCTCCTGAACCTTCCTCACCGGTCTCCCTGATGGCAATGCCGGTCAGTGAGAGAACTTCTCTCGCAAGAAACATTCCAAGGCCTGTGTTCTTTCCAAATCCCCGCTCGAAGATATGTTCCTTGTCTTTTTTGGGAATTCCGACACCGTTGTCCTCCCACACGATGACCATGCTGCCACCCGTCTTTTGGGCCGAGACCCGGATCCTGCTCACCCGTTCACCGTGCCGGATCGAATTGTCGAGGAGATTGAAGAAGACCTTCTCGAGCATGGGGCTGGCGAATACCGAGATGTTCTCCACATCTGTGTCAAGAGTGATATCTTCCGGGACCTTTATATGGCGGAATATCATGGACAGATCCAGCCATTGCGGCTCGTGTGTGCCGAGATCCTGGTAGATACGGGTGAACTCGATCTGTGCCCTGATATTCCCGGCTGTTGACTCCATCTTCTGCAAAAATTCCGGAACACGGGGATTCGCAGGGTCCTCTTCCGCAAGGTGGAGATATCCGAGGAGAACAGTGATGTTATTCAGGATATCATGGCGGGTAATCCCCGTCAGCAGGTTGAGATCACGGTTTGCCAGGCGGAGCGCCTCCTCTGCCCTCTTCCGTTCTGTGATATCCTGGTTGACCCCGCGGGTCCTGATCGTCCTGCCTTTCTCATCCTTGATGACCACGATACGTACAAAAATATACCTGACTTCGCCGTCCCTCCTGACGATGCGGTGCTCGCATTGCGATATGTATCCTGGATCTGTGGTCTCAATCGCCTTTTGTATTTCCCTGGCAACCACGCCCTGGTCATCCGGATGAACGAATCTTTGGGCATACACTTCTGCAGGCATAATGGAGCCTCCCTCACGCTCAGCCGTGGTCCCATAGAGTGCATAGAACCTGTCGTCGAAGGCGAACATCCCTGTTGCGACGTTGTATTCCCAGTTCACCAGGTGTGCAAGGTCCATAGCCTCTGCAAGGCGCTGCTGACTCTCCTTGAGTGCCCTCTCGATCTGTACCCGTTCGAGCTCGGCGGAGGCCTTCACCGCGATAATATCGAGGAATTCCCGCGCTGCATGCGATGGGGTGAGCGAGGAGCGGAATAAGACGCACATGACACCGATCACGGTCCCGGTCGAATCCCGGAGCGGCGTGCCGGCATAACCCCGGATCTTCAGTTCAGCGAGATCTTTGCTCTCCGGGAAGAGGGTGGTAGCGTCATCCGGATAGATACAAAATCCCTTCTCGGCCACATTTTCGCAGGGTGTGCCTTTGAGCGAGTAGGAGAAATCTTCGACTTCCTCTCCGTCGAGCAGCATCGCCACGGTCCTCACTGTCTCCCCGTCAGGCTGGATCTCTCCAATCATCACGCAGTCTGCACCGAGCCGCGAACTGACGTTCCTTGTGAGTATGTTGAGGGAATCGATGCCCGTGACACCGACTACGCTCCTGATAATGACCTGGAGCGCCTCTTCCGCATTTTTTCGTTCGGTCACATCCTGGACAGTCGAGAGGATATGCGGTTCTCCATCCATGACGATGAGGCCGGACGAGAACTGGCAGACCCGGATATCTCCTGACTTCATCCGGCATTTCAGTTCCATTCCATGCACCCCGTGCTGTTTTTTGAGGGCGGCGATAAAGCGCTGGTATTCATATGGTTCGGCAAAGAGGCCCAGTTCTTCCGCGGTCCTGCCAATTATCTCGTCACGGGAATATCCGCTGCCCCGCGTAAACGCGTCATTCACATCGGTGATTGTTCCCCTGGTTGCGGAAACGAGTGTGAGCGAGACGGGGCTGCGCTGGAAGACGGTGAAAAATTTTAACTCAGATTCACGGATTGTGGCTTCTGCCATTTTTTTCTCTGTAATGTCGCGCATCGAGACCAGCATTGCGGGGGCATTTTCGAACTGTATCTTCTTCCCGATACATTCGACCCACAAATCGCGTTTTTTTATGGTGATGAGCTTATAGGTGACCAGGTACGCATCGATACCCTGCGACACCTGGCGGATATCGGCGAGGACATCGGCCTGTGATTCGGGTGCGACAAATTCCATGACGTTTTTCTTTGCAATCACTTCCCGGACATCCGTAATGTCGACAATGGCTCCTGCCGCCCGGTTGGCAAAGAGGATGGTGCCGGAAAAGTCCGTGATCAGGATGCCTTCGAGTGAGAGCTCGACGAGAGCCCGGAATTTCTCCTCGCTGGCCCGGAGGATATCATCGGCAAGTTTTTTCTCCGTGATGTCGCGGATGGATTCAATCGCTCCTGTAACCTCACCTCTCTTGTTGTAGAGGTGGCACACCTTGGCAAGGACGGATATACGGCGTCCATCATGAGTGGAAAGGGTGGTTTCAGCCATCAGGGAAGTGCCGGTCCGGCTGATGTTCGAGTACATATGGGATATTTCTCCATCCGGCGTGTCGATGAGGTCTATGAGAACGGGGCGCCTGGACCCGTAGAACGGGATTGCATATGCATTGGCACCTCTGCCCAGCATATCGGCGGCAGGAATACCGGTCATCTCCTCGACAGCCCGGTTCCAGGCAATCACCGTGCCGTTGTTGTCGATGGCAAAAGTGGCGTCCGGAAGGAAGTCGATGATATCGGCCAGTCTCCTCTCAGAGTCGTGGAGCGAGCGTTCGGCTTTTTTTCTCCGTACTGCCTGTTTTATCTGGTGTGCGAGTTCTGCGTACTGGGCTTTCGGCTCCCCGCCTTTCTGGAGATAGAAATCAGCCCCGTATTTGATGGCCTCGACCACGACCTCCTCGCGGCCCCTCCCTGTGAAGAGGATGAACGGGATATCCCCGAAACGCTCCCGGACCGCCTTTAAAAATACAATCCCGTCAATTCCCGGCATATAGTAGTCCGACACGATGGCGTCATAGGAGAGGATATCGGGTGAATCAAGAGCTGCCTGGGCCGAGGTTTCAATCCCGACCCTGAATTCCCCCGTATCTTCAAGGAAGAACTGCGTGATCTCGAGGAGATCGCGCTCATCATCGACGTAAAGCACCGAGATCATGGCATGCTGTTTGGGTATGGAATCACCATCGGGATGCAGTGTCACATCCTGACAGCCCCGGATGGATAACAGGTAAAAAGTGGCTGCGATGGAAGGAAAAGGGTTTGGTTTGTGAACTCCGCAATGCGCTCCCACATCGCGAACGGCCTCCTGTGAAAATGCTTCTCCCGCCGGTGACGGCAGGAAAAATGCGGCAGCCTGGCAGCACACGAGAAATGGTGCATTGAAAAATAAGGGGAGTGCGTCCGGGATTATTCCGACATCCCGTAATCACGTACCTTCGGTGCACGGGATTATGATGCCGCTGCGATGCAGGACGCATCGGATGTGCATATGGCACAGGCCGAGACATCGCCGCTCTGGTACCCTGTCAGGAATGCCTGCACGCGCTGCGTGGATGTACCATGCGTGAACGAGTCAGGCACCACGTACCCCTGCGCCTGTTTCTGGAGGGTGTCGTCCCCGATCTGCGAGGCGGCGTTCAGGGCCTCCTCGATATCTCCAGGTTCGACGACATTGCGGGCGCGGTTGGCATGGTGCGCCCAGATGCCCGCATAGCAGTCAGCCTGCAGCTCGAGCAGGATGGATAGCCTGTTGGAGGTGGTCTCGTCTGTTTTGGACTGGAGCTTCTGTATCTGCGACAGTTTTCCGTCGAGGTTCTGCACGTGGTGTCCGACCTCGTGCGCGATCACGTACGCCTGGGCAAAGTCACCGGGGGCTCCGTACTCGTCTCTCAGGGACTGGTAGAAGGAAAGGTCAATATACACTTTCTGGTCGGCGGGGCAGTAGAAGGGACCCGATGCTGCCTGGGCATATCCGCACGCCGAGTCCACACCTCCCGAGAATAACACGAGTTTCGGTTCCGTGTAGGTCCTCCCCTGATCGGTGAAAATCGAGTGCCATGTATCTTCTGTGTCCGCAAGGACAACCGAGACGAAATCGGCCAGTTCGTTCTCGGCTGCTGACGGTGTCCCATACGGTCCTGTATCGCCATAGGATGAATAGCCGCCTTCCTCTGCCACCGAACTCAGCACTGCCCCCGGATCAGCGCCGAGCAGCAGCGCGACCACAACCACCACTATCAGTCCGATTCCACCCCCGACTGCACCCCTGCTGCCGGTGATCCGTCTCCTGTCCTCGACATTCGTGCTTCTTCGTCCGTCTCTCTTCATCAGAGATCCTTCTCCTGTTCTTTCGGGTATATGCTCTATTCGTACCGGGGAAAATGAATTCTTGTATTCAGGCTGTCCGGGCCTCATCGCAGGCCTGCTGATGGAGAGAATGAACAGGAGTTTTTTCCTGTCACATGTGTCCGGCAGGATCGTTCCGCGGGGAAACAAAGAAGAGAAATGGGGAATGTTCAGATTCCACGTTCCACAACAAACGCCACTTTCACCACTGCGCGGAACTCGACAATCTTGTCGTTTTGGACTTTTGCAGTGCAGCGCGTGAGGTCGACACCCTTGATATTTCTCACCGATTTCGCTGCCTCCTTCACGGCATTTCCGACAGCATCCTCCCAGCTCGTGGGGGAGCTTCCAATCAGTTCGATGACCTTGACAACACTTGATTCATTCTTTTTTGCCATTGGATCTTCACCATCTGTAGGATGGATGGAACCTCCATTTCAGTGTTTCGCAGGAACTGTGTGGGGCATTCATTGCCGCATACCTGTCTTTTCCCGGGCAGATGCTCAATGCTATCACCAGTTCTGCGGGGCATTCCACAGGTACGAAAAGATACATGGCGAATTGCTGGTTATATTCTGTTACCCCCATGAACCAGGCACCGGCGATGAACAGGTCCCTTGCTCTCAGGCTTATCCTTATCCTTGGCATCGTGAGTTTCTTTGGAGATATCATCTATGAAGGAGGGCGCAGTGTCGCCGGTCCCTACCTTCTCCTGCTCGGGGCGTCGGCCTTCACTGTCGCATGGATATCAGGACTGGGCGAGTGCATCGGGTATGGAGCCCGGCTGGCATCAGGATATATTGCCGATCGGACCCGGGATTACTGGACATGCACCATCATCGGATACCTGATGATAGGGGCGATACCGCTCCTCGTCTTTGCGCAGGCATGGGAGACAGCAGCGGCCCTTATCCTCATCGAGCGGCTGGGAAAGGGGATTCGCTCCCCGTCAAAGGACACAATCCTCTCCCACGCCGCCCACGGTGTGGGGCGAGGGTGGGGTTTCGGGCTTCACGAGGCCCTTGACCAGGCCGGTGCAGTCACCGGCCCGCTGCTATTCTCCGTCTCTCTCGCGGCATTCGGGGGATACGAAACGGGATTCGCACTCCTTGCCATACCCTTCATACTTCTCGTGGGAACGCTGTTGTATGCAAAAAAGCATGTCCCTTCACCGGCAGCATTCGAAGCAGAGAGATCACCTGCAACGGTTTCCCCCCGCCGTTCACGCATCCTGGTTCCTTACGGTTTTTTCACCGCTTTCACCATGTCCGGGTTCGCGGTGTTTCCCCTGATGGCTTTCCATTACAGTGCGGCGTCTATCCTGCCGCCCGCACATATCCCTGTCTTTTTTGCAATTGCAATGGCTGCCGACGCCCTTTTTGCCCTCGTCTTCGGGCGGCTCTATGACCGTGCCGGTCTCTCGGTTCTCGCGGCCCTTCCCCTTGCAAACCTGCCCATTGCAGCCCTGACTTTCTCCGGCGGCTACTGGGGGGCACTTGCAGGTGCAGTTCTCTGGGGTATCTCCATGGGTGGGCAGGAGACCGTGCTCAGGGCGGCGCTCGCGGATCTCACTTCGATCGGGAAGAGGGGGCGGGCGTATGGGATCTTCAACACGGTGTATGGAGTTGCCTGGTTTGCCGGGAGCATCGTGTTCGGGTTCCTCTATGAATGGAACCTCATGCTTCTTATCCTGTACTCGGTGATCATGCAGGTCGCGGGTCTCGGTGCATTTTTCTGGCTTCGCCGGGTTGCACTGCAGGCAGCACGATAGATGCTCATCATTTTTTCCCTCATTCCCCCCGCGTATCGGTACAATGCAGATACATACCTGCAGCGTTCAAAAGATATATTGCCCATCTGGGTACTCAGAACACATAACCGCGTGCGATCAACCACGAGGATAAGGAGAAAAAAGATGGGACTTTTAAACCGCATGGGGACGGTCATCAAGGCCAAGATGGACAAGTTGATCGGGAAAATGGAGGACCCCCGGGAGACCCTTGATTACTCGTACGAAAAACAGCTTGAACTCCTGCAGAATGTAAAGCGCGGTGTCGCTGAGGTTGCCACATCCAGGAAGCGGCTGCAGTTGCAGAGGGCAAAGGTCGTCCAGAACAGCGAGACGCTTGATGCCCAGGCCCGGGAGGCTGTCAGGGCCAACAGGGAGGATCTTGCACGGCTCGCCCTTGAGCGGAAAGCCGCGCTCACCTCCCAGATTGCAGGCCTTGACAGGGAGATTGCAACCCTGGAAGCGGAGCAGGAGAAACTGGTCGCCGCTGAGAAGCGTCTCTCGACAAAGATCGAGGTCTTCAGGACGAAGAAGGAGACCATTAAGGCCCAGTATTCCGCAGCCGAGGCGCAGGTGAAGATAAGCGAATCGATCTCGGGTATTTCCGAGGAGATGGCAGATATCGGGATGTCCATCGAGCGGGCCGAGAACAAGACAGAAGAGATGAAGGCACGTTCCGCCGCGCTCGACGAGCTGATCGAGCAGGGGACGCTTGTCGACTTCACTGCAGGGGAAGATGATATCTCGCGGGAGCTTGAAAAGATCAGCGAGAAGAGTGGTATCGAATCCGAGCTTGCCAGGCTCAGGGCCGAGGTGGGGAAATGATCATCCGCATCATCGGCCAGGGACAGTACCGGGTCGACAGCAGCTTATTTGATACCCTGAACAGGATCGACAACAGGATTGTCGGGCATGTCGAGAAGGGGAACGAGAAAGGATACAGAAAAGGCCTTGACGAACTGATCGAAACAATCGTTAGCGAGGGAAAGAAGGTGCCTAGCAAGGAGATCATCGAATCTGATGTCATCGTGCCCCCTGCGGACATGAGCCTCGACGAGGCCAGGCAGGTCTTCAGGGGTACGGGCATCTTCGAAGGCTGAAATCCCGCGGGACCCATGGGTTGCGCCACCCACCTTTGTATCAGGAGCAGCACACGATCCGATCAGAAAGGGATTCCCCAGAGAGGATACCACTTCCCCACATCTTTTTCGACCGGGAGTTCACGATCCATCAGTGACCGTACCCGGAATTCCATCGCGCTGTCACGTGCCCTGTCCGCAATGGGAACGAAGGGATAATAATTGCCCTGCTTGAAGTTGTATATCCAGTAGACAGGCTTCTCCTTCTCGAACCCAAAGACGGCACAGAGGAGGTATGCACCAAGACCTCTCTCGATCATTGTCTGGCTGACAAGATGTACCCCGGTGATGAGATCCTCGAAATCAGGATCCCCGAGGATCACCCATGTGAACCGGAATTCATCGGTCAGGATCCGAAATGTGCTCGCGGTCTCACGGGCGCTATACTGCAGCAGTTCTTCAATCTCAGTCCGTGTGGCGTCGTACCGGGACGATTCAATGGGCTTGAAGCAGATTCCTGCGGCATGAGAGGGTCTCAGGTTAAACCTGGCCTGCATCGTGACGGCCGCGGCAGAGATGGCAAACAGCGTGTCGAGTTTTGCCGCAGGCAGCCTGGTCGTGCCCAGGACCGCGGACAGGGCTTCCTTAAAACCCATGACTTCCCATCTCCCGTTCGATCCGCTCGAGCGCCGCGATACGATGCTCCACGGTCGGGTGAGTGGAGAACAGATTGAAGATCGACTCTCCGGAGATAGCAGGGATGATGAAGAATGCATTCATTCCCTCGACCGACCTCAGGTCGTTCGTGGGGACACGCTCCATCAGCCCGCTTATCTTCATGAGAGCGGATGCAAGGTGCGAGGGCCTGCCGGTGATAACTGCCGATCCCCTGTCGGCAGCAAACTCCCTGTAGCGGGAGAGGGCCTTGATGAGCAGGAAACTGATAACCCAGACCACCGCGGCGAGGATGGGCACGAGAAAGAGGAGGTTCTGTTTCCCCCTGCCGGATGAGCGCAGCCCTGAATAGAGGAAACTCCTGAAGATGAAGAACGCCGCAGTCGATATGATGCTTGCCAGGGTGATGACCACGACATCCCTGTTCTTGACGTGGCTGAGTTCATGGGCGATCACTGCTTCGAGTTCTTCCTGGGTGAGCATGTTCCGAAGGCCCGTTGTCACCGCGACAACGGCATTTTTCTGGTTTCTTCCGGTTGCAAATGCGTTCGGTATGTCCTTGTCCACGATGGCAAGTCTCGGCCTGCTGATTCCCGCGATGGCACAGAGGCGTGTCAGCGTTTCATACAGACGCGGCTCTTCCTGTTCGGAGACCACCCGGGCACCCATGGACCAGAGTGCAATCCTGTCAGAGAAGAAATACTGGAGAAGAAGCATGAAGAGCACAATCGCGAGGAGCAGGATGGTCTCCACCCCGAGCCAGGCGAGTATCGCGATGAAGATGCAATAGACCAGTGCGAGTAAGAACAGAGTCCCGATCATCCGCACCTGCAGACCAAGATCATGGGGCCATCGTACCATACGGGATCATCATCCTTCCTGTTGAATGCTTCAGAAACCCGCCAGTGCGGGGTCCGGGGAGCGATAACGGCGGAGAAAGCCGGGCTGTCCTGTTATGTATCACATGGGATGGGGACGAGAAAAACATTCTCACCCCCGGCAATGTACCTCCGTCAGCCATGTGTATCTCCCTGCCGCACTGTCTTCATGGTGCACCCTGAAACATGCGGATCGCAAGAATATATTTTTTGGAAAAAGGCAAATCAGAGGTTTTTTCCAAGGGATAATACAGTGCTTTATCATCCCGTGCAACAAAGATATGATACAGTTTTTCAAACTGTTTGAGTAAATACCATGTTTAAATCGAATTTTGGCGGCCCGAGAAATTCCGGACCCCGTGAAATGACAAAAGTAGTCTGTTCAGACTGCGGTAAGGAATGTGAAGTCCCGTTTAAGCCTACCGAGGGCAGACCCGTCTATTGCCAGGAATGCCTCCCGAACCACAGGCGTCCCCGGTTCTAACTCTCTTTTTTTCCCGGGCTTGCAGTTGCATCCCCGCGATTGTCTTTATACACGCACTATATACGCGCAGACGACATATATTGGTACGGCCAGAGAATAACTCTGCAATACACGATTTTTGATGGAGAGGCGGGCACTTCCCCCATCAACCGTATGCCTGACGCATACCGCACGAACCGGAATATGATCATACCCATTGGATGATGCACCAATCAGACAACGGATAATTCAACCGAGGGTGATATGATGATGAAAAAACAATCGAAACCTACAGTTCTGGGAACGAGATCAGGATACGCGATCCGTTTCACCTGCCCATTTTGCGCAAAGGAGAACACTATCGTGTTTAATATGCCGAAAGCCTTTTACAAGGAGTCCAGGGACGGCACATGTGCACAGTGCAGGAAACACCTCACTGTCCTGACACCCGACTGATGTGAGGGTCTGCACGGGATGCATGCAGAAAAGACACCAGTTATTTTCTTTTCGTTCGATCTCCCGATCTCTCCGATCTCCTGCTGTTTTCCTACGCCTCTTCGGCCCACCCCGGATTTTCAGCGAGGAACTTTTGCTCTTTCTCTTCCAGTTCATCGGCTGAAAATCGTGCGGGCATGCAGATGACGCGTTCCTCGATGAACTCCCCTGCCCTGAAGCAACCAAAGCTCCGCGAAGGCGGGCATGCCCCGTATTCACCTGTGTTAAAGTTGTGGAACACAAGCTCGTGGCCTTCCTTTCCTGCAATCTCTTTTGCCTCGCGCCAGGATTTCGCAGCGTCCATGATCTCTCCCCCGTGTTCCTGTTCATGAGCAATGAATAAAAATCCTCTCTTCAGGTCACTCCGTGTCCGGTTGCGATGTCTCCAATCCATAGCATTAAAACACTCATGTGCTATTCTTCCTCATGGACTCAATTATTGCAGATCTGATGAAGCAGGTGGGAACCGGGGATAACCTGTCCTCCATCGCAAGTTCGGTGGGAGGAGACGAGAAGGGAGTGCAGTCCGCACTCTCGATGGCGCTCCCGATGGTCATGGGCTCTATGGCCAACAGTGCATCGACTTCCGGCGGAGCCGACATGCTCACGAAGATGATGGGCCAGATGGGCGGCAGCAGCGGCATGGACAGCATTGCAGGCATGCTCGGCGGTTCTGGCGGGTCTTCCGCAATGTCAGGCATGGCAGGCATGCTCCTCGGGAGCCAGATGACAGGCATCCAGAATGCGATAGCCCAGAAGACAGGACTTCCTCCTGAAATCGTCGGAAAAGTGCTGACCATTGCAACCCCGCTGGTGATGGGATATGTCGGGAAGATGATGGGAGGAAAGACGGACCAGAAGAGTCTCTCCGGTCTCCTTGGGGAGCAGTCCAAAATGGCAATGCAGGCATCGCCCGATGCGGCTGCACTCGCAAACCAGTTCCTTTCCAGACAGGAAGAGGCAAAGGGCATTTCGGGCATGCTGAAGAAGCTCTTCGGAAGCTGAACCTCACTCAATCACCTCCACCTTTTTCCCTGCACCCCTCCGCGTGACGAGCAGGGCGGTTCACCCTCGTGCCTGTGCCGGCATCGATGTGCGAATGGGATCCTGCCGGGTATCAAAAAGCCAGGGCAGAAGGATCGTTCCCCGCCCGGTGCGTGGAATTGCGTCAGGGATTCCGCAGAAATACCTGGGAGTATACTCTGATCAGAGAGTGTAAAGGGAGGGATGGAGTGAATCACGGGATACCTGGGATAAAAAAGAGGTTCTGGAATATTTCACGCCCGGATGTCAATGGCAACGAGAAGCACAGTCCCGTCGGGACCTGTGCCAACCGGGGCAAACCCGGAATAGAATGTTCCCCATTGATCCGTGTACGGCCCAACCCCGATGGGCGTGGTGACAGGCGACCGCAGTTCAGGGGGTGCATCGGAATACTCTTCCATGTGGGCCGAACCGTTGGGCATGCCATAATCTGCGTCGACAATGAACCGGACTGAACCGTCCTTCTGAGCGAGCGTATAGGCGAAGGCAAAGCGGGGATCCGCAGCCTTCAGGGCTTTGAGCTGCCCGAGCACGGTTGTAAATGCGGGAGAGTCGGCCCCCTCGTTCATTGCGGCAAGGAGAGCTTCCTTTTGTATATCGCTGGCAAAAGCCCCTGCGATTGCAGCAACCTCGACCTTCAGGGCCTGGTTGACGGGGGTTTCGGGAGTGGTTTCGGCAGGGGTAATGACTGTGGTGGTTGGCGGGGGGGTTTCTTTCGGGACGGCGGCAGGCTGGGTGCACCCGGCGAAGAGAAGGACGGAGATCAATGCAAGGAGCAGCGCTCCGTGTTTCACCCCGGAAAGAAGTGTCATACATGGGGTTTAGATGATAAAAGAATAAAGGGATTGTGATTCCGACTCGCTGAAGACATTATTGCGGATCGCAGAGGAAGAGTGTGTGTTAAAACCCTGCCGGATCGACCGCATCCCAGCGCCTCATCGCGGCTTTCATGAACAGCCGTGCCGGGAGGATGAGCACGACAGACGAGAGTGCATACCAGGGGTTGGCAAACGAGATGGAAGCGAAGAGTGCGAGCACGATGCCATCGAGGACAAGGTAGGTGAAAAGTACCTTCACGTCATATACGAGAACGCTCGGGGAGAGGCCGCAGAGAAACGCCATCACTCCGGCCGCGTAACAGGAAAATGAGATGCAGAGCATGACTGCCGGGAGGATGAAGGCGGACTCTCCGGAGAGGATTGCGACCAGGCAGATGAAGACCGCAGGTATCACCTGCAGGAGCGAGAACGTGATCATCTTGCTCCGGATCAGGGTGCTGACCGCGACGGGGAGGCATGCGTATGGTCCGAAGGAATCGAATTCGGTCACCCAGGTGTACATGGTGGACGCGATCACGCCCGTGATCAGGGCGAAAATGAAGAGCAGGCCGTGAGCAGGGAGATACGGTCCCGCCAGCGAGAGGAAGAACCATATTACAACGAGCGGGATGAGGAACGAAAAGAGGGTCTGCCCGATGCCGATCCCGCTCCGGGAGAGGTCGATGAGATCTTTTGCGGCAAGCGCCGGGTTCGGGAGGAATCCAAGCTTGTCCACCAGGGGGGCCTGCATGTCACCGTACTGTTTCGTGGTCCCTGCCTGTTCAGGGGTGAACAGGAAAACAGATACGGCGAACATGACCGCGAGGATCGCACAGGTTGCAATGAGCATGCCCCATGAGAACGCGGCATAGAGCAGGAACGGGGGGAAGAAGCGGCCCGCGTCTGTCCCGGTGGCCAGCGAGAAGAGGCAGATGGCGGCTGACAGGCAGAGAACCAGGAGCAGGCAGGCCTTCTTTGACCGGACATAGAGCGAGGAGAGGAGGAACACGATGCAGAGCCCTGTAAGGAACGCAAGTGTCAGCGTGAGGAGGAGCAGGCTTGCCTGTGCCAGGGAGACCCCGGTGAAAGGAGATGCAGCGATATACCCGAGCCCGAATGGGAAAACCCAGAGGATAAAGTAGTACACCGTGTCCTTGACAACGAAATGTGCGAAAATGAACTGCTCGGAGAGCGGGAGGCTGCGTGCCGAATAGGCGAGCAGGCTTGCCTGGCCGAACCGCCTGTTCATCATCTCGTTTCCGAGGAGACCGAATCCCCCGACCATGAAGCCGAGCACAAGAAACATAGCATGGGTGATGAGGGCGAGATTGCCCACGGGAATTGCCGAGCCGAGGTAGGGGATCAGGAACGATCCCATGAAGACGATCCCGAATATCATCACAGGGAAGAGGGCAAATGAGACCTGCCCGAACATGGTGGAATGGATCCTCCATTCCTCCTTCATCATCCGCATGAAGAGTTCAGGCATTGCGTCCCTTCCTGACGAGCGAGAGGAAGAACCCGGGGAGGTGCTCCCCCTTTTCGGCCAGTTCGCTGACCGGGCCGGTGTAAAGGAGCCTGCCCCGGTGAAGGATTGCAAAAGACGAGCAGATCTCCTCTGCGACCTCGAGGATGTGGGTGGAGAGGAAGATCGTCCTCCCGGATCTCACGTAACTGACCAGGTATTCCTTTACGAGGTCCTGCATGATAGGATCGAAGTTGATCAACGGCTCGTCGATGAGGGCGAGGACCGGTTCGTGGATGAACGCCTGGGCAAACATCAGTTTCTGCCGGGTACCCCGCGAGAGATCCTTGCAGAGTACGTTCTTTTTGTCGCCGAATTCGAGGAAATCGAACCAGTAATCGGCTTTTTTCCTGATATCCGGAATTTTCCGGATAGATCCGACGAACTCCAAATATTCCATCGCGGTGAGAAAACTCGGCGGGGACTCCTGTTCGGGGATGATGCCCACCCGTTCCCGCACCCTGATGCCTTCCTGAACAACGTCCAGACCAAGGACCCTTGCCGAGCCACCGGTCGGCCGTATCTGCCCGGTCAGCATCCTGATCATGGTCGTCTTGCCGGACCCGTTCGGGCCAAGGAGACCGAAGAGCGTCCCCTCTTCAACCGAGAGGGAGACATGATCCACCGCGATCAGGTCGCCATACACCTTGGAGAGATCCACAACCTCAAGCACTGGTGCCATTTTTTTATCTTCACCCCCGCAGACAGTTCCTGAAAGGATTGCCTCTGTGGGAGAATGGTTTGTATCCAATCGTCTTATTAGTCGTTCGTTCCGGAAGTGCCGATGCGGATTGCATGGAGCGAATCATATCGTCATGGCGGGTCCATGTTTTTTTCGCGATAATGACCAGGGGACTCTCCAGAAAAAAACCACATGGTTTCCTTTTGCCACATATACATACAAAACGAATATCGCGGATGCGTTTTTCAAGGCAAAAAATGGTACAATGGGAATCTTCATGCACAATGGTGCCTCATATGCGCTTTGCATGACCCTTCCCCGAACCGCCGCGATCGGAATTTTCGTGGTCGCAATCCTCCTCGTGATCGGGGCATACATCCTCTCACAGGAACCGCCCGCATCGCATGAGAATGCTCCTGCGGTTTCCGACATGCAGGAGAGTGATTCTCCCGAAATGACAACGCAGATGACCGTGACACCGGGACCGACAACGGCAAATGTTCCGGACACCACAAGGACACCGATCACCTCTCCGACAACCGCTGCGACAGCGACTCCTCTCCCGACACAGACCAGGAGGCCCGTGGAGTTTTCACTTGTATCGGGGGCCACGGTTAACTGCGGGCTCACGTGCAGGGAGACTTCGGCAACCATCACGAACACCGGTGACGAGACAGCACACTCGGTATGCGTCGTCCTGGAGGTGTTCAACGATAACGGGGAACGCATTTTCATCAATTCCGCACCCTCGGTGGAGCGCTGCCTCGGGGATATCGAGGGAGGTGCCTCGAAGAGCGAGACCATCATAATCAATGCAGATTGCGGCTTCCTCGCGACCAAGTGCGTGGGCCATACCCTGGTCCTGAAGACAAAGGCAACGTCACTTGAAAAGACCCAGCAGTTCCCTGACAGCCTGATACCAGTCTAGGCGGATGTGCGACCCCTGCCCCCGGGAAAAAATACAAAAATACACCCCGCTTTTTTCCGCGATGCATCAGACAAGAGGGTCCGGCAGCCGATCTCCGGGAGCAGGAAGCTTCGTTGTCCTTACCATGACCTGCTCGCGTCCCATCCGTATCTTCCCGATGATTAGCTCCTTTCCTTTTTCCGTAATGGCGAACACGGGAATCGCAACCCCCGCCTGAAGGAGGGCCGCCCTTCCGGCAATTTCCCGGACGGGCCGCGATGCGCACGCTGTCACGAGGTCGGACGAGGCAACAATCATTTCTGCCTCCTCCTCTGTCATGCCTGTGGTGTGCACCGCGAATATGCATGTATCAGGGAAGAGTGCACGTATCTGACGGGCATCTTCTGGCAGTGCGACAGTCACCGCGACCCTGCGGTGTCCCATTTCAACCGCCCGCCTGACGCCAGCTACCTGGTCGAGGCATGCATGGGCTGTATCGATCACAACCCCGCCGTTCTCCTCGATTCGGGCGATCACCTCAGGGTATGGCGTGGTCCTGACAAGGCCCGACATCCTTCCCCCTATACCCTGCACGAGGGCAGGAGTGTGCACGATGACAGTGCCGGCCCCGTCGCAGACGATCACGACAGCATCGATCAGCCCCGCACCAAGCCCGAAACTCAGGAGTTCCGAGGCCCCGAACCCTACGAACTCCCTGGTCTCACGCACCCTCCTCCGGGGAGTGCACATGCCAAAAGCGGCGATCCTGTGTTCGATGTTTGCTTTCACGGACCCGCAATCGATGTGCATGATAGGGCGGGCGAACTTCTTCGCGAGAGGACACTCTGCGATGGCCGGTTCACCTACCTCGACGACTTCGCCGTCCCGGATAACGATGCGGCACCTGCCGATTGCTTCGATCACATGCTCATCGAG
This sequence comes from uncultured Methanolinea sp., assembly GCA_964452625.1. Lineage (GTDB taxonomy): Archaea > Halobacteriota > Methanomicrobia > Methanomicrobiales > Methanospirillaceae > Methanolinea_A. Next base: position 98,386 of record CAYVMJ010000008.1, on the reverse strand, counting down.
CATTCCACGACCCCCTGACACACCCATGGCATGGGATTCCGGCAGCGGTTCACGGGGACGATACACTCCTTAAGGTAACTTTGCAGCAGCTTTTTTTCCGATATCTTCCACGAGGGCATATTCCGCACTCCCGTCTGCTGCCATGGTCATGATGATCTCATAGATGTCTCCCCTGCCGAAGGCAATGGAATACCCCGAGAGCGTCGTATCCGGGTAAGCGAACCGGTACGCGATGCTCGCATCACCGATCCCCGGGTCATCAAGTTCCAAGAGCGACCAGTTCGCGATCTCCGGATAACTCGCGGCGAATACGGCCGCAAGCTCCCCGCGGGTGACCGGCCGGGTGTAAATGAGGATGACCTGTTCGACAAGCGCTCCAGTCGCGAGATCTGAACTCTCGTTGCTCACTATCACCGAGTACCCGCCATGGTAGTCCGGGTCTGCAAGGAACGTGCTCTCATCAGGTGGCATGGTCTCGCCTGCGAGCACCAGTTCGAACCCCGGGGGGAAATCGGAGAGGGAAAGGGCCATCCCCGGGAGCGATGAGGGGGAGGTCACCTCCCCTCCGGTTATTTCTGGACCCGCAGTGGCCGGAACGGCCGTGGTCCCCACTGCTGCAGGCAACGACTGCGCCCCGTCCTGTGAGATGCAGCCTGTGACCAGAATCACGCAGGTGATGGCAGCGACCATAAGAAAATACCACGCCTTGTGCATAGAACCCTCACGTACCCTTTCAGACTTCTCTTCCGATAGCGGTTGTGGTTCGTGACATGCGAAAGTGTGATATCTGCCGGGGTCGTCACGATCAGAGTGGGAAAGAGAGAGGACATCTGATGGAAACCATACGTTTCAGGGAGATCGGGACAGTGCTCTCTTCAGCATTTCACCTTCACACAAGGCCCCTTGCCATCTACGGCGCCGACTGCCCGCCGGAAGGGGCAGTCCATCTCGCCCGGGTGAACCGCTGCTTTGCGGTCACGCTGTTTTCGATGGCGACGGGGCATGCACCCGATACCATCTATGCCACCGGAGATGAGCCGGAAGGATGCTGCCCGGGGGGACTCTCGCATACGGGCCTCATGAGAAGGCCCGGATTCATCCGCTACTTTGTGTCGACAGGAAGAGAAGGTGTCATGGGAGGCGCTGCGGAATATCTCAAGGCCAGTCCGGAACTCGTGGATCGCTGCCATGAAGCCCTTGGGCAGGTGACCCCTCCCGGCAACTGCCTGGTCGTCCAGGCATGTTCCGCCCTCCCCGAACCAGAGCCTGCGGTCCGGGCCATCTGCTGCTTTGGCGACGCGGAGCAGATCAGGAACCTTGCCGCACTGGTCCACTTCGATCGCGATGACCCTTTCTCTCCAGTCATCGTCCCATGGGGGCCGGCATGTGCAACCTATATCAGCTACCCTGCGGGTCTTGCAGAAAAGGCACCGGGACAGGCCGCCTTCATGGGACCTCAGGACCCTACACAGAACCACAGCCTCCCGCCGGATATGATGGCCCTTGGCATCCCGGCCCGGATTGTGGTGAGGATGGCGCGGAACCTCGCGGACTCATTTGTGGTAAAAAGGCCCGGTGTGGCATTCCCCCCGCACGGGTGATATATTCATTGCAACGAAGCAGGGACGAGTCACACCTGCAGGCATCGAAAATCCTGGCGTCACACGGGCCTTTTTTCCTGGGGCATCCCGATAAACCGGAGGGAATACTTCTGCGCAATACCCAATAGGAATCATCATAACCCCCCACATCCACTTTCCAGATGAACAATATTCATGATCTCAGTCCTCTATGTTGACGATGAACCGGGACTGCTCGACATCGGGAAGCTGTACCTGGAGAGGAGAGGAGAGTTCATTGTCGAGACTGCGATATCTGCGGGTGATGCCCTCAAGATGATCGCACAGATACGATACGACGCGATCATCTCCGATTACCAGATGCCTGTCATGAATGGCATCGAATTTTTGAAAGAAGTCAGGGGTTCTGGCAATTCCATCCCCTTCATCATCTTCACCGGCCGCGGCCGGGAGGAGGTCGTTATCCAGGCCCTCAACGAAGGCGCCGATTTTTACCTCCAGAAAGGTGGTGATCCCGGATCGCAGTTTGCAGAGCTCTCGCACAAGGTGCGGCAGGCGGTCCAGCAGAGAAGGGCAGAGGCGAGCATTCGAGACCACGAGCGCCGTGAATCGGATATCCTCAATTTCCTGCCGGATGCGACGTTTGCAATTGATACCCGGGGGGTGGTGATTGCCTGGAACGGGGCGATCGAGAAGATGACCGGGTACAGGGCCGAAGACGTGGTGGGGAAGGGCAATTACGAATACGCGCTGCCTTTCTACCGCGAGCGCCGCCCCATTCTTATCGACCTTGTGCTGGGAGATGACCCCGTTACTGCGGCGAAATACCCTGAAATAAGGCGCGAGGGAAATAAATTCATTTCGGAGATTGTCATCCCCCATTTCAACAACGAGGAGGGCGCAGCCCTCTGGTTCACGGCCTCTCCACTCTATAACACCAGGGGGGATGTGATCGGCGCCATCGAGTCGATCCGCGAGATTACCGAGAGAAAGAGGGTGGAGGAGGCGCTGAACGAGAGCGAGAAGCGCTTCCGCGAACTCGCGGACATGCTGCCCCAGGTCATCTACGAGACTGATGCGGATGGTAAGGTGACCTATGCGAACCGTATCGCGTTCGAGATGTTCGGGTATTCCCCCGGGGATCTCGAAAAAGGTATGAATGCCCTCGAAATGATCGCCCCTGCTGACAGGAACCGGGCTGCAAACGCAATGCAGCAGGTTCTTGACAATTCTTATGTAAAACAGGGTATCCGGCAATACACCGCCATGAGAAAGGATGGCAGCACTTTTCCCGTCTCCATTTATTCGTCCCCTGTCCTGAAGGATGGCAGGATTGCCGGTGTCAGGGGCATCATTGTCAACATCTCCGATCTCTTGCAGGCAGAAGAGAAGATCCGGGAGAGTGAGCAGAATTACCGGTTCCTCTTTGAGAACGCAACAGAGGGAATCCTTGTCGCACAGGGGGATCGCATGGTGCATGTCAACCCCGCGCTTGTCAGTCTCCTCGGATATCCGACAGAGGCCCTCACCTCGCGCCCATTCACGGATTTCGTCCACCCCGATGATCGTGAGACTGTCATGAGCCGTCATCTCCAGCGCATGCGGGGAGAAATCCCTCCCACAGGCTACATGTTCAGGATCGTCAGGTCAGACGGTGGGGAACGGTGGGTGTGGATCAACTCGACCCGGATCACATGGTCGGGACAACCGGCGTCGCTCTCGTTCCTGACTGATATGACGGAGCAGAAGAAGGCCGAGCAGGGTCTTGTCTCCACCAACAGGGAGTACCAGAACCTGCTCAACCAAATCCAGGATGTGTATTACCGCAGTGATACCGCAGGAAGGCTGATCAAGGCCAGCCAGTCATGGGCAACACTCCTCGGATATGACAATCTCCCGGATTGCATAGGACGGAGCATCGCGGACGACTTCTATGCGAACCCCGCAGACAGGGCGCAGTTTCTCGAAGATGTCAACAGGGACGGGAAAGTGACCAATTACGAAGTATTGCTCAAAAAAAGCGACGGCACACCTGTCCTTGTCGAGACCAGCTCCCATCTCTATTACGATGCTGACGGAAACGTCCTCGGTGTCGAAGGGACATTCCGGGACATCACCGATCGGAAACAGCAGGAATCGATACTGCGCACCCAGCTCGCCCTCGGCAATGACCTCCAGAAGATCCGCGGGCTGCACGAGACGCTGAAAGTCTGCCTTGCAGCAGCAATCGAGGTGTCGGGGATGGATTCAGGGGGAGTGTACCTTGTTGACGAAGAGACCGGGGCCGTCGACCTCCAGGTGTCAAAAAATCTGCAGGAGGAATTTATCAGGAATTTCTCCCATTATCCTCCTGACAGCCAGCGTGCACGGGCGATCAGTGACGGGTGGCCGATATTCCTCCCGTTCAACGTTCTCAAAGAGAATTATCTCCCTCTCATGGAAAAAGAAGGGATCCTGGCTCTTGCGATCATCCCTGTCATGTCAGGGGGACGGGGTATCGCGTGCCTGAATGTGAGTTCGCATTCCGAGAAGGAGATTCCCGAAAACAGGCGTGTCGCTGTCAAGACGATCGCCACACAGATCGGCGCTGCAATCGAGAGGATACGGGCCGAAGATGCGCTTGCCGGGAGCGAGGAGAGGTACAGGAACGTGGTCGAAGACCAGACGGAGTTCATCTCCCGGTTTCTGCCTGACGGAACCCACGTCTTCGTGAATGACGCATACTGCCGGTATTTTGCACTGACACGTGAAGAGATCCTGGGACACCGTTTCCGGCCAAAAATCCCGGATGAGGACCGCGAAATGGTGGATATGTTTTTCAAATCCCTCACGCCGGATAACCCTGTCGCGAGCATCGAACACCAGATCATCATGCCGGATGGGAGGGTGCGGTGGCAGAAGTGGAGCGACCGTGCGATCTTCGATGAGAACGGGGAGATCATCGAGTACCAGTCTGTCGGCAGGGATATCACTGATTTTAAGGAGATAGAGCAGGAACTGCGCGAGAAGGAGGACTGGTTTAACAGCCTTTCAGAAGTATCCCCTGATCTCATCTTCATGATAAAATGCGATGGCCGGGTCGCCTACGTGAACGAAGCTGCTTCAGAGATGCTCGGAAGATCCCGTGATGAGATCATCGGGTGCAGGCACGAAAGCCTCTTTCCCCCGGATATTGCAAAGCGGCAGAGGGAGGCTATCGCGCATGTTTTTGCTACTGGGAACCGGTACCGGAGTGTCGGCCGGATGCCCGTGGGAGGGATATTACGCTGGTTCGACCATTCGCTCCTGCCGGTGAGGGAACGATCAGGCGGGATCACGCAGGTATTTGGTATTTCCCGCGATATCACGGACCAGAAAGAGATAGAGGAAGAGTTACGCAGAAGATCCGAGGAACTTGATACACAGAACAGAATACTTTCCACACTCCTCGAGACAGTCCCCATCGGGATTTTCATGGTCCAGGCCCCGACAGGAAAGCCGATTATTGCCAACAAAGAGGCGACCCGGCTCCTCGGGCGGGGAGTGCTTCCCGGTGCCAGCGAAGAGAACCTCGCAGAGGTCTACGAGGCGTACCAGGCCGGCACCTGCAAAAGATACCCCACTGATGAGATGCCAATCGTGCGGGGGATGAAAGGTGTGGCAAGCCACGTGGACGACATGGTGGTGGTCCGGCCGGATGACACGCGGGTTCAACTGGAGATATTCGGCACTCCCGTGATCGACCGGAAGGGCCGTGTTGCGGCAAGCCTCGTCAGTTTCTTCGATGTCACGGAGCGCAAGAGAGCTGAGACATCGATGAGAGAGGTGAATAAGAAGATCACGCTCCTCTCCAGCATCACACGGCATGATGTGGCCAACCAGGTGACGCTCCTCCGGGGGCTGGCAGACATCGCGAGGGAGAAAGAGACGGATCCTGAAATTTCGCATCTCCTTGCGAAAATCGACCGGGCAGGGGCCACTATTGCACGGCATGTGGAATTCACCAGGACATACCAGGAGATCGGTATGCAGGCTCCCGAATGGTTTTCCCTCGGGACCATGATAGAAAAATTGCATCCCGAGGGAATCAGTCTCACCAGTACCTGCGGCAATGCCGAAATTTATGCAGATCCCATGATCGAGAAGGTCTTTCTTAATCTTTTCGACAACTCAATCCGGCACGGTGAGCATGTGACTGCAATTCACATGCGGTGCGAACAGAAGGCCGACTCCCTCACCATCCTGTACGAGGATGACGGGACAGGGGTTCCGGAAGACCAGAAGGAAAAGATATTCACGCGCGGCTTTGGGAACAACACCGGCCTCGGCCTCTTTTTATCACGCGAGATCCTTGGGATCACAGGGATCTCGATTGAGGAGACCGGGATGTATGGGAGAGGAGCAAGGTTCGAGATGCATGTTCCACACGGTGCGTTCCGCAACGTCTCCTGCACTGTTCCCGATTGACCGCGACACTCTTTTGTTCCAGGAATGACAATCATCCCTTTTGCGGACTTTTCACTCCAGGGGAAGAAAATATTGTTCCCCTCCCCGTGTCACTCTGAAACTGGCACCAGGTTTCCTTTGAGATGCGACTCAATATCGAGCCGCATCAGTGCAATCACGTTGTTGACGACACCCTTTGTGTGTGCAGCCAGCAGAGTGTCGTTTTTGAAGAATTCTGAATCCGTGCTGCTGTTGTACTGCGCGCCGTGAGTCCTGTAGCTGATTCCGAACGGCGCAAGGATGTAGCCCATCTGCTGGAAATAGAAATGGATGTCCATGGCGGTCTTGAGAGCGCCGTCTTCATGGCCGCAGACCAGGATCCCGATCACCTTGCCCTCTGTGAGACCGGGTTTTCCGAGGGAGAAAAGGTTCTGCATGCAGGTCGTCCGATCAAGGAAGTCCTTAAGCCTGGCTGACAAATTGTTCCAGTTGATGGGTGAGGCCATGATGACGGCCTTCGATGCGGCCAGCATCTCGTGAAACGCGGCCATATCGTCCCCCTGATTCCGACAGGGATATGTACAGTATTCGGCCTTCACGCTGTAGCAGCACCAGCAGTGGTCGATGAGATACTCTGATACGTTGAAACGGCGATACGGCACCCCCCTGGCAGCCAGTTCTTTTTCTGCGAGGTCGAGCAGGTAGCCGGTATTGCCTGCCCTGTGTGAACTGCCGTTGATCAGGAGAATGTCGAACGGTCCACCCTCATACGTGAGCCGTGTGTAAGCTCTTGCCGGGAGGAACTCATGCGCCGGGCTGGTGCACCTCGGGCACCCCCCGGGCGGATGCTCACCCTTGGAAAGAAATCCGCACACAGCACATCTCCATTCCATGAGAGAGCCTTCCGGTGTGGTTTCCTTCATTCCTGGCAGGACGTCTGGCATTGTGAGACACCTCAAGACCTGTATGGTCACCGGAAATATGGTCCGGGAAGATAAATAGTTTGAGACCTGTGCAGGAGAGAGGGATGTGCGGCCCTTAACATGATCGGAGAGGAGATGAGGCCTCCGGCCGGGCAAACTGCAAATTCCCCAAAAATGTAAAAATCTCACAAGAACAGTCGGATTTTTCCTGCCTTTCCCGCCACCTCTCTTTATACGAGGAATGAGATGACAAGAAGGAACAGGATGAGGATTGCCAGGAACCAGAGAACCCTGGTGATGACCTGCCGCGACTGGAACTGGGCGAAGAGGTTCCGGGGACCGATGTGAAGGAACATGACACCGAGAATACTTCCTGCAATGAGCCCCACGACGTTCTGGAGGGTGAGAACGATGGCACTCATGGTCCCTTCAGGAAAGAGTGCAATCGATATCCCCGTCACCACGGCAGGGGGAAGAAGGGCCGCAGCGATTGCGACCCCTGCTATCCCTTCAGAAATCCCTTCAGAAAGTGCAATCATCGTGGCAAATCCAAGGAGAACTGCCATGAGGATGAAGACGGCGTTCGGGTCCATTCGGGAGAGGATCTCGGGAGTAAGGGATAAGTCCATGATGAATGAGAGGGCAAACGAAGACACTGTGGCGATTGCGACCAGCATGATCACCATGAGCCCAAGGATCTCAATGCACCTGAGTGTGGTCTTGACATCCCCGATGGCGACGTAGACCGCCAGGGAATAAATCGGACCGAGCAGGGGGGAGACCAGCATCGCACCGATGATGATGCCGACATTATTCAGGAACAATCCGATCAGGGCCACTATGCCGGCGATTGCCGCGAGAATGAAGGTCTTCTGATCGAATTCCGAATGCGGTTCCGCACTCGCGATGATCTTCTCGATGGGAGTCTTCTCCTTCTTTTTGGTGGTGCCTTTAAATTTTTCCTTGACCCTCTCTATAAAAGGAGAGATCACAAAATCAGGGGTGGAGACTTCGATGAGTGTCCTGACATCATTTTTCACCAGTTCCTCGTAGTCAGGTATGAGCCCCGTCCAGAAAGGCCGGGAAGCAGGCTGATCCTTGATCGAACCATTGGTCTGGTGGATAAGGTCATCCACCATCTCTTTCGGCACATAGAGGGTGATTCGTGTTGTTTTCTCCCCTTCAATGACCGAATACAGGATGTCATTGAATTTTTCCTGGATGCTTCCGGCTCTCTCTTTAGGAACGTCAATAACCACTTTTTTCATCGATAGAATCCTGAGCAGTGAATCTACGAAAACCAGAAAGATAAACCTGCTGGTGCAGTATCTGCATCGCAGGGCAGAATGACGGCAAATTGGCCGGCGGAAAAAGCCCCGGCGGTGCATATATGGAATGCCTGGATGGGTGCCCCTGGCAACTTATATCAGGAACCCTCCCCCGGCATCAGCGTACCAACCCCTGTTCCCCTTCCTGATACCAAACGCTTAAAGCACTGGTGTCAGAATAACTCACGTGGGACACACATATGGCAGAGACAATCCTCACTCCCATCCAGGGGGTCTTGGTGTATGACAACCAGAACTCCAACTGTGCAGGCAGGCGAGGCCCTGTAATCCTCAGTGATGTCCACCTGATCGAGAAAAAGGCGCAATTCGACCGCGAACGGATCGCGAAGAAGATGCATTCGTATAAAATGGGACTGTTCCCATGCAGCATTCACGGTCGACAAGAGCATGGCCCGGTATGCCAGGGCACAGGTACTCCAGCACCCGGCCACGACCCCGGTAGTGCATCATATGGCGGCGCCGGAAGGTCTCCCCGCATACACACTATTTATTGCTGTTGAGGCAGCCGTAAGCCATGTGGGCACATACCCATTCCAATCACAAGAGTGGAAAAACCATGCGCCGAATGGAGATGACGTGATGACTGACGACAGCATGCACCAGGCAACAGGCGGGGCACACGGCCAGGCAACCGGCCGGCCCATGTCCATCCGGGACTGGTGGCCGAACCAGCTGAACCTGAAGGTTCTCCACCAGCACTCCCCACTGTCCAACCCCATGGGCAGTGAATTCAAATACGCCGAGGAATTCAAAACACTTGACCTTGCGGCCGTGAAGAAGGATCTGCGGGCGCTGATGACCAACTCGCAGGACTGGTGGCCAGCGGATTTCGGCCATTACGGTCCCCTGCTCATCCGCATGGCGTGGCATTCCGCCGGCACGTACCGCATGGGAGACGGCCGCGGCGGGGCAGGTTCCGGCCAGCAGCGCTTCCCTCCCCTCAACAGCTGGCCTGATAACGCCAACCTCGACAAGGCACGCCGGCTGATCTGGCCGATCAAGCAGAAGTATGGCAGGAAGATATCATGGGCCGACCTCATGGTCCTTGCCGGCAATGTCGCCCTTGAGTCGATGGGATTCAAGATATTCGGATTTGCCGGCGGCCGTGAGGACGCATGGGAGCCGGAAGAAGACGTGTACTGGGGCTCTGAGAACGAGTGGCTGGGTGACAGGCGCTACTCGGGCGACCGGAACCTTGAAAACCCGCTGGCTGCCGTACAGATGGGGCTGATTTACGTCAACCCTGAAGGCCCGAACGGAAACCCAGATCCAATCGCTGCGGCAAAAGATATCCGCGAGACGTTCGCCAGGATGGCCATGAACGACGAGGAGACGGTTGCGCTCATTGCCGGTGGCCATACCTTCGGCAAGACCCACGGCGCCGGCCCTGCGTCCCATGTCGGGCCAGAGCCGGAGGCAGCACCCATCGAGGACCAGGGACTCGGCTGGAAGAGCAGTTTCGGGACCGGAAAAGGCGCTGATACGATTACCGGCGGCCCGGAGGTGACATGGACCAACACGCCGACGAAGTGGAGCAACAACTTCTTCCGTATCCTGTTCTCCTACGAATGGGAGCTGACAAAGAGCCCGGCCGGGGCGTTCCAGTGGAAACCGAAAGGCGATGCCGGCGCCGGCACGATCCCGGATGCCCATGACCCGAAGAAGCGCCACGCACCGTCCATGCTTACCACGGACCTCTCCATGCGGTTCGACCCTGTTTACGAAAAGATCTCACGGCGCTTCTACGAGCACCCTGACCAGTTCGCGGATGCGTTCGCCCGGGCGTGGTTCAAACTGACCCACCGCGACATGGGCCCCCGGTCACGCTATCTCGGCCCTGAGGTTCCAAGCGAGGATCTCATCTGGCAGGACCCCATCCCCGAGGTCGATCACCCGTTGATAGATGCAAAGGACATCACTTCACTCAAGAAAAAGATCCTGGCTTCCGGCCTGTCTGTGCCAGAGCTGGTCTCGACCGCCTGGGCATCTGCGTCCACTTTCCGCGGTTCAGACAAACGCGGCGGCGCAAACGGTGCCCGAATACGCCTGGCACCGCAGAAGGACTGGGAAGTCAACGAGCCTGCCCGGCTCGGGAAAGTGCTCAAAACGCTGGAGGGCATACAGGAATCATTCAACAGGGCACAGAAGGGTGGCAGGAAAGTCTCGCTCGCTGACCTTATCGTCCTGGCAGGCTGTGCCGGCGTCGAGCAGGCGGCGAAGAATGCCGGCAATACAGTGAAGGTTCCCTTCACCCCGGGACGAATGGACGCCTTGGAGGAACAGACTGATGCGGCCTCCTTTGCCGTGCTCGAGCCGAAGGCTGATGGCTTTCGCAACTACCAGAAGACCCGCTATGCCGTATCGGCCGAGGAGATGCTGGTTGACAGGGCGCAACTCCTGAAACTGACTGCGCCCGAAATGACGGTGCTCGTCGGCGGCATGCGTGTGCTGAACACCAATTTCAGGCAGACCCGGCACGGGGTCTTCACCAGGAGACCTGAAGCGCTCACCAACGACTTCTTCACAAACCTCCTCGACATGGGCACGGAATGGAAGCCGGTTTCAAAAGACGCAGACGTGTTTGAAGGGCGTGATCGCAAGACCGGCGAACTCAGGTGGACCGCCACGCGTGTCGATCTCATCTTCGGTTCGAACGCTCAGCTCCGGACCATCTCCGAGGTGTATGCGAGCGCTGACGGGCAGGAGAAGTGTGTCCGGGACTTTGTGGCAGCGTGGAATAAAGTGATGAACCTTGACCGCTTCGATCTCGCCCGATCATAAGCGTCAGAATCGTTCAATGGCGGAGAACTGTACGATTGCGGATACGGATCGCGGGGCGTATGTGGCAAAGGGGCCGCAGGCGCAATGATCATGCCCGCCGACGCGCCACGCCTTATATCGTGGAATATCACGCTTCGGTGCCCGCTCGCATGTGCACACTGCTACGTGGACGCGGGAAAGCGTGAGGCAGAGGGGGTACTCTCGACCGTCGAGGCATACGGGGTCATTGACCAGATCTCCGATACAGGGCGGCCCACTGTCGTGCTGAGCGGGGGAGAACCACTCCTTCGCGAAGATATCTTCGAAGTGGCACATTACGGGACTGAACGGGGACTGCGGATGGTGATGGGTTCGAGCGGGTATCTTCTTGACAGAAAAATGGCGGCACGACTTCGGGAAGTGGGGATACGTGCGGTTGCCATCAGCCTCGACTCATCGGACCCTGCCATGCACGATTCGTTCCGCGGCATGCCGGGCGTCTGGGAGAAGGCGGTCAGTGCGATCCGCACCCTGCAGGATGAAGGGATCCTTGTCCAGATCAACATGTCGGTCATGCGCCCCGACATCAGCGAGGTCGAAGGAGTGGTCGACCTCGGGGAATCGCTCGGTGTGAAGGATTACCAGGTCTTCTTCCCTGTCCCGACGGGCCGGGCACGGGGAAATGATATCCTGAACGCTCCTGCCTACGAGGGCCTGATCAGGGGTGTGCTGGAGAGATACAGGGATGCGCCGGTGCATATCCGCCCGACATGCGCCCCGCAGTTCCGCCGCATCGCAGATGAACTCGGCATTCACAATCCGGCATGGGGGAGGGGGTGCATTGCGGGAATCACATACTGCCGGATATATGCAAACGGTGACGTGACCCCCTGCCCGTACCTCCCGATCAGTGCGGGAAACGTGAGGGACCAATCTTTTGCGGAAATATGGCATCAGTCAGAGGTTTTTTCTGTACTCCGTGACATCAGCCGGCTCACGGGCAAATGCGGGAGGTGCCATTACAGGGCGATCTGCGGGGGGTGCAGGGCACGGGCATACCGGGGAGACGGCACCACCTCCACCGGGTGGTGCGACGGCCTCGCACTCCCGGGGGCACTCCAGGGAGAGATGTGCGGCGAAGACCCGTGGTGCCCGTTTGATCCGGAAGAGGTCGCGGAATGAGTGAGGATTTTATGCCTGATGATACAGATATCGCAATCCTGCAGGCTCTCCAGGAGGAGATCCCGCTGGTCTCCCGCCCTTGGAGTGAGATCTCCCGGAAGGTCGGCATTCCCGAACAGGAACTTCTCGCACGTCTGGGCAGAATCAAAGATGCCGGCATTCTCAGGGCGGTCTCTCCCATAATCGAATCCAGCCAGTGCGGATGTGGTGCCGCCACACTCGTAGCCATGCACGTTCCCCCCGGCAGGCTGCGGGATGTGGCCGCACTCATCAGCGGGTATCCGGAGGTATCGCACAATTTCCAGAGGGAGCATCATTACCAGATATGGTTCACCCTCTCAGGGAGAGATGAGGAGCATATCAGGGATATTATCAGGGAAATTCTTGATGCCACGGGAATAAATGAGGAGGATATCCTGGATCTCCGCACTGTGAACAAATTGAAGGTGGACGTCCGCTTCTCTTTTTCCGGGAACACAAGACGAGGAGGACACAGTGGATCCTGCTGACATCCGGCTGCTCGCGCTCCTGGAAGAAGGCCTCCCCTTCGTCAGCCATCCCTATGACGAGATCGGAAAAAACCTTGACATGACCGGGAGCGAAGTCCTGGAGAGGATCACCCGGTTGCGGGAAAGAGGAGTGATACGGAAGTTTCGCGCCCGCATCAACCAGAGGATGGTGGGAATCACGGCAAATGCCCTCGTTGCATGGAAACGCGCCGAATCCGGCAATGGCGATACGGGTTTTATGCTCGCATCGTCTCCCGGCGTGACCCATTGCTACGAACGGCTCCCTGTTCCCGGAAGATGGGAGTATACCTTCTACACCGTGCACCACGGATACAGCAGGGAAGAGGTTCTTGCCGATGTGCAGGCTCTGTCATCGCGTATCGGATTGGATGACTACATCGTCCTGTTCAGTACAGAGGAGTTCAAGAGGGTCCCGAATGTCCGGATCAGGGAGAACGGGGTCATCATGCCATGAACAGGATCACCCAGTGCATCCATGGGAGGGGCACGGTGAGCGCCATAATGCAGCACAGGGACAGGCCTTCACGCGAAGTGCCGAGCAGGTACCTTGCATTTGCAGGCATCAGGAGGCCTGTCGTCTTCTGGAACATCACGAACCGCTGCAACCTCGGGTGTGAGCACTGTTACAGCCGTTCGGGTCCCAACTCCCATGCTGGTGACGAACTGGACACGGACGAGGCGTTCGATCTCATCGACGACCTTGCAGGGATGGGGGTGCCCCTGGTTCTCTTCTCCGGAGGGGAGCCCCTGATGAGGGGGGACATCTGGGACCTCGCGGAACACGCAGGTGAGAAAGGGATAAAGACCGCGCTCAGCACCAACGGGACTCTGATTACGAGGGAAGTTGCGGAGAAGATCAGGGATTCAGGGATTGAGTACGCGGGGATCTCGCTTGATGGTGCACGGGCCACGACCCATGACCGGTTCAGGAACTCTCCCGGCGCATTCGATCGGACAATTGCGGGTTTTGCACGGTGCAGGGAGGCAGGTGTCCGGTGCGGGGTGAGAATCACTCTCACGAACGAAAACTCTCACGAGCTCGCTGACTTGATCGATCTTTCCCTTGCCATGGGGGCTTCCCGTTTCTGCCTGTACTGGATGGTGCCGTGCGGACGGGGCACCGATTCGTATCACCGGCTCCAGGTGGGAAATACAGTTGTGGAGGATGCACTCGGACTCCTCTTCCGGAAAGCACAGGAGATCGATCCCTCCACGATGGAATTCCTCACCGTCGATGCCCCCCAGGACTGCATTCATCTCATCCAGTCGATGGAGCGGGACGGCTCACCCGACCTTTCCGAAGCAAAAACACTGCTTGCCTCACTGAATGGCGGGTGCAGCGCAGGCGATCGGGTCGCCAATATCGACCCTTATGGAAACGTGTACCCCTGCCAGTTTGCACGTGCCCCTGCCTTTCTGGTGGGAAACATCCGGGAGCGGCCGTTCTCCGTGATGTGGGCGGAAGAGACCCACCCGGTTCTGCACCAGTTCCGAGGAAAAAAGGCCCTCATCTCCGGGCGATGCAGGGAGTGCAGATATTTCACCCTCTGTGGTGGCGGTTGCCGGGTCAGGGCATACGCTGAGACAGGGGACATCTCCGCACCGGACCCATTCTGTTTTGTGGAGTGAAGGCACGGAGTGCCGGGAACCCCGGGTGCAGGGTCCCGGGCACCCGGGACTGCCCTGCATTCCATTCTCATTGCCGGAAGGGGTGAACCGGGAGCCTGCTGTGCAACCGTGAAAAAAAACACTGGCTGGAGTCCCATCGTGGGGATTCCCTTCACGGCCGTTCCAGGTATGAGCCGCAGCCGGTATGAACCCCTGATTATTTCGGGGAGAGATCATCCAGTTTTAAGTAGGGTGCAAACCGCAGGACGTCTTCGGTGAGTGTCTCAAGACCGATCCGTTCCATGAAACGGGCGGTCCGCTCCCGTGTTTTTCCATGAGTGCGATAATATGTCAAAAGCCTCTTCGTGAGGTCGAGCACCTCATCCTTTGAGAGATCTTTTGCCACACCATTCCCGATCCTCGGCCTCCCGGCACTGTTCCCGCCGAAAAGAACCGTCCATCCTTTCCGCGTTCCGAATATCCCTATGTCCCGGACATAACTTTCACCGCAGCAGCGGGGGCAGCCGGAGACGCCGATCTTCACCTTTGCCGGGAGGTCCATCTCCTGGTACAGCTTCTCTATCTCGAGGCCAAGGCCGAGCGAGTCCTGCACACCGTATTTACAGGTCTCGGTGCCGGGGCAGGCCTGGACATAATGGACACAGGGGGCAGTCGCCTGCCCGACAGTCATCCCGAGATCCTTCCAGATCGCAGGAATCACCTCTTTTTTCATCCCGACGAGCACCATCCGCTGGCCAGAAGTCATCTTTATCACCGGAATTGTGTATTTCCTGGCGACATTCGCGATCCGTTCGAGTTCCTCAGGAGTCACCACGCCTGACGGTGTGCGGGGGACGATTGCATAGGTCGTTCCATCCCGCTGTTTGATTGCACCTGGCACATCTTCTTCCATGCATCAGGATACATGCCAGGAGGGGATAAGAATGGTGCAACTCAAAGAGGAACAAGAATACCTGTGGCATGGATAAGGCGGAGCCTTCTTATGCCGGAGGGCAATACCGCTGCATCCCTTGCAGTCCTCCCCGCCAGGTGTTGTTCAGGCCTCATCCTCTTTTCCCCGGATCATGATGAGCGCCATCTTGAACCGGGATGTGGCGGAGACTGCGTGGGGAGCATTGGCCGGGAAGATGATTGTCTGGCCTCCTCTCATGCCGTGGGTCACCCCGTCGACCCAGACCTCGCACTCCCCCTCCAGGATGGTCACCACCGCATCGAATGGAGCCGTGTGCTCTGAGAGCCCTTCGCCCTTGTCAAAAGAGAAGATGGTGATGCTCCCTGCCTTGTTGTTGATGATCATCCTGCTCGCAATCGTGCCTGTCTGGTAATCCACCAGGTCTTTCTGTTCAAACACCCTGCCGGTAATGTCCTTCTTATCCTTTTTTGCCATGCAGACCCCCTGCCTGTTTCACCCGGGTTGTGTTCATCGCTTTCCCCCATAATACAATGCGCCTTCCACCGGGCATTTGTCGACGCACCTTCCGCAGAGATAGCATTCCCCTTTTCCATCATTGCGCCCCGCTTCATTCGTCGGGCACACTTTCTCGCATTTCTTACACTCGATGCAGGCATCTGTCCGGCGTATCTTCCAGCGTGCCTGGCTGGCGAAGATCTGGAAGATTGCCCCGACCGGGCAGATGAGCCGGCAGAAAGGCCTGTAGACGAAAAGGGAGATTGCAATGATGACGAGGAAGACGATAAATCCTGCCGAGAAGACGAGCCGGAAGAATTCCTGGATCCCGAAAAACGCGAGGACAGAGATGGAGAGTCCGAGGCCTGCAGCGAGTATGAGTATACACACAAGTCCCCTGATCACGGAGAGTCCCATCTTCCACGGAAGCTTCATCTTGGGGGTGGGGACAGCATACGCGAGCTCCTGGGCCGCCCCGATAGGGCAGAGGTACCCGCAGAAGTGCCTCCCGAAGAGGAATGCCAGGAGGAAGAAGATGACCATACCGATCGCGGCTCCCATGAGAGCAAATCCGACAAATGTATCAGAGCGAAGCACGAGTTGCTGGAAGTTGTGGGGTATCATGGGGGAAAAGAATGCAAAACCAATAAGAAGAGTCACCAGCAGCAGAAGGTACTTCACGGTCTTCGAAAACTTCCCTGTGCGCCAGAGGTAAGTCCCGATGAGGATAAAGATAAGCGCATACGCGATCCCGATGAACTGAGTGGTATTCGGACCTGGCCCGGGCATTGATTCACCTTTATAGAGACGATAGCACATGGGATGGTATTAACGTGTTGTCTGCCATCCCTGCGGAACCGATAAATCCTGTGACGCACCAGGTGGAGTGAGGAACACCGTCATGAAATGCACGAAGGTCAGCGAGACATCCTCCCAGCCAAACCCCCACCACGTGGATGCCCGGAAAGTCTATGATACCTCCCACGCTGTCGCGGTAGTCATAACCCTTCAGCCGGGCGAATCATTGAAAAAACATGCAACGCCGGTCGATGTCTTCTTCTACGTGCTGGAAGGAACGGGGATAGTGGAGATTGGCGGAGAGAAGGAGACGGTAGGAAAAGACACGCTTGTCGAGAGCCCGGCGAGAATTCCGCACCGGTGGATCAACGAGAGCGACTCAGTCTTCCGGGTCCTGGTGGTCAAGGTGCCGCGGCCGACGGAGGAGACCAAACTGCTGTAAGCACTCCATATACCTGCTCGTCCTGCAGCTCCGGGCAGCATCATGGCTGACGAAATGTGAATTCCCGTATGACAGGCGGGGTTATACGCCTGTCAGTGACGAGGATTCAGAATAACCCCATTATATATCAGGGAAATACGAACAAAGGGATATTCTGGCCTGTTCTCCCCATCCGGATCACGGGCAGACTTTTCACCCTGCCATCTTAATAGAGTACATGGAGATCTGATGGTGCCATGATCGAGGTCGATGCCTTCCTGCTGGACATCCTCATCGTAATCGGGCTCTCCATCCTCGTCATTTTCCTCGGGCAGAAATTCAGGATACCCGGGATCGTGGGGTTCATCATCACCGGCATGCTGGCAGGACCGTATGGACTGGGGCTAGTCCAGGACCAGGAGATCATCCGGTTTTTATCCGAGATAGGGGTGATCTTCCTCCTCTTCTCCATCGGGATGCAATTCTCTTTCCGCACGCTCTACCACATGAAAAAGATCGTCCTTCTCGGGGGAGCACTCCAGGTGGGTATCACTGTCTTTGCTGCTGCAGTACTGGCCTGCTGGATTGGGTTTCCCCTCCCCGCAGCGGTCTTTCTCGGGTTCCTCATCTGCCATACCAGTACCACCATCACGCTCAGGGTGTTCCAGGACCGAAGCGAGATTGACAGTCCCCACAGCCGCACGACGCTCGGCATCTCTCTCTTCCAGGACCTGATGAGCGTCCCCATGATTCTCATCCTCCCCGCACTGTCAGGGGAAGAGATACAGCCGGGAAAATTCGCATTTTCGCTCGAAGTGGCCCTGGTCGCAATATTTTTCCTTATCCTTGTTCTCCTGTTCTATCTCCTCCCGAGGCTGATGGACACCATCACCCGGACGAGAAGCCAGGAGCTCTTCCTGCTGACAATCCTCTTTGTCTGCCTGGCCATCACATGGATCACTTCGAGCATCGGGCTCTCTCTTGCCCTCGGCGCTTTCCTGGCAGGACTTCTCCTTGCAGAGACCCCCTACTTTCACCAGGCGTTCGCAACCATCCTCCCTTTCCGGGACATCTTCACCAGTTTCTTCTTCATCTCCATCGGAATGCTCCTGAACGCACACATCCTGCTCTCACATCCCCTCCTCGTCCTGGCGCTGATTGCCGGGGCCATCATCCTCAAGTCGGTGATCGCCGGCTTTTCATCGCTCGCCCTCGGCCAGTCACTCCGGACATCTGTGATCTCCGGCCTTGCGCTCGCCAACATTGGAGAGTTCTCGTTTGTCCTCATCCTCGCAGGAATTGAGTATGCTTTCTTGAGTGAATTCTCAACCCAGGTCTTTTTGACCGTCGCGGTCTGGACAATGGCAATCTCTCCGTTCCTTATCTCTGCGGGTCCGCGTATCTCTGACAGGATCTGCGGTCTTCCCCTCCCGCGGGCACTCAGGGCAGGCTCCGAACCACAGCTGCCCGGTGATCAGGTTTCCCTTAAAGATCATATGATCATCGTCGGGTTCGGGCCGAACGGCAGGAACCTCGCCCGGGTGGCAGAGATGGAGGGGATCCCGTATGTCATCATCGACATGAATCCCGACACTGTTGCAGACGAGCGGGGAAGGGGTCAGCCTATCTTCTTTGGGGACGCGGCAAACCCCTCCATCCTCCACCATGCGGGGATTGAAGATGCCCGCATCCTCGTCATTGTGACAAATGATCCCTTCTCCAGCCGCACCATCACCGCCACGGCAAGGAAGATGAATCACAGCATCTGGATCATCATCCGGACGCGTTTCCTCCGCGAGACAGAACAGTTGCAAATGATTGGTGCCGATGAGGTGATCGTGGACGAATTCGAGACCTCGATCGAGATCATCTCCCGGGTGATGAGGAAATATCTCGCTCCCCGGATGGCGATTGACAGGGTCACATCCCGGATACGAGCGGATACGTACCGGTTGTTCAGGCAGCCACCTTCCGTCCACGGCGTGCTGTCCGAAATTGCCCTCAGGCTCCCCGGAGTGGAAGTGCAGACCTTCGAGGTGGTAGTGGGATCTCCCGTTACAGGGAAAAATCTCCGCGAACTGGAGGTCCGCACCAGGTACGGCGTCTCGATCATCGCCGTCGAGAGGGGAGATGACATCATTCCGAATCCCGACGGTGCCTTCAGGATCGGGAGCGGCGATCACCTGGTGGTGATCGGAAAGCCCGGGCAGCTGGATTCCTTTGGGGCAACAGTCGAGGCGGACGGCGCCTGAAAAGGGTCAATATCACTTCCTGATCCATCAATTCTGGAGACCTGATGATCCCGTTACTGCTTCTCAAAAAAAAAAAATTCACATGATCCCCTGGTCGAGATACATGCATGCACGATGAGGATTGCGGAGCCATTTTCATATCAAAACCAGTGCCCGGGTCGGTAAATGACGGATGGTGACAATGGGGAGGGATATCAGATCCCAGGCTCCGGTTCGCAGTATTCCCCTTTGTAGAACCAGTTCCGGTACACGATGGGGGTGATCAGTGTTGTGATGAGACTCATCAGGATCACAACCACGAACACCGGCTGGCCGATATAGCCCTGCTCGAGGCCTATGAGGGCGACGATCATCGCGACCTCTCCTCTCGGGGCCATCCCGAACCCGATGATGAGCGCGTCTTTTACGCACATGCCTGCCGCAAGGGCCGGGAGTGCACAGCCCGCCACTTTGGTGACGATGGCGACAATGGTCAGGACCACGAGGAATGGCAGGATATCGGGAGTGACTGCCTTGATGTCGGCGACAACCCCGAGCGAGACAAAGAAGATGGACGCAAAGATAATCTTCAGGAACTCGGCTCCCTCCTTCACATCAAGGCTCGTGTTGAGCGACAACCGTTCAAAGCAGATTCCCGCAATAAATGCTCCGACGATGGCCGAGAGCCCTACGAGTTCGGCTATCATGGCATAGAGGAAAGCGAACATCATCGCGAAGATGAAGATAAACTCCGGGTACTTTGCCACAAAGCGTGTCCTGTCCAGGCGGACCAGGAACCGGCTCACGATGAAGATCCCGAATATCCCGGCGGCAACCAGGAACACAATGACCTTCAGGAGGATGAAGACAATCACCGATGGTGAAAATGCGCCCGCCACCACGTCCCCGGTGATCGCAAGTGCGATCAAACTGAGCACGTCATCGATCACCGCCGCGCCAATGATAGCCCGTGCAGGGCCGGTCTGGAGTTTGTTCATCTCCGCAAGGACGTTGGCGGTAATGGCGATACTGGTCGCCGTCATTGCCGTCCCGATGAACAGCGAGCTGGGGAAGTCCATCCCTGCCCATAAAGCTGTGGCATAGCCGCCGATCCAGGGGATGATCACGCCAACAAGCGCGATAAGTGCATATGAAGGTTTGAGGATGTCCTGTATCTTGAATTCAAACCCGATTACAAAGAGGAGGACAACTGCCCCGAGATGTGCGATGCCCTTCACGAATTCATTGTAGGAGACGAGGCCAAGGACGCTCGGGCCGATCAGGATCCCGACGAGGATGATGCCCACCACCGCCGACTGGTTGATCCGCGATGCGAGCAGGTATCCTCCCAGTGCCGCGAAGAGGAGGAGGCTCACCTGGAACTCGGGGGTGGTGATGATCTCAAGCATTTCCCGAAAAGTATGGCGTGCGGTGAGAAAACCTTTCTGCCGCTTCCGGCCGTGATCATACTTGAGAAGGCGGAAATGCCGGGGTTAACCAGAAAAGAGATGATGAGATCCCTCAAGCTTCTCCGTTGTTCCGGTCAGTACCAGTACATCTCCTGCTTGGATAGCACAGGTCCCGTCGGGATGAGGGATGAGTGCACCATCCCGCCTGACTGCAAGCACGGTGACCCCGTACCGCTTTTTCAGAATGATCCCACCCAGCGTCTGCCCCACAATCGGGGATCCTTCCCTGACCGTCACCTCCCTCACCTCCATCCCCGGGATCTCGATGGTGTCACCGGGAGTTGGAGTGTCCCGGCTCCTGAGCGCCTGGTAGCTGTCTGCACGGATGTCCCTGACCAGGCGGTCTACTGATGCAAAGGGAACCGAATATGCCTGGAGCACCCGCGTGAAGATCTCGATCGAGGTTTCGAACTCTTCGGGGATGACTTCGTCCGCACCTATCTCCATGAGAACAGGGACCTCGATGAGGTAGCGTGTCCTGACAATGAGGAATATACCCGGGTTCTTCTGGCGGCAGAGCCCCACTATGCGCCGGGTGGCCACCGGGTCGTTGATGGCAACCACCGCAATGCGGGCAGTGTCTATTCCTGCATGATCGAGCACCCCTTCGATGGTGGCATCGCCGTAGATGATAGACTCTCCCTCCCGCGATGCCCTCTTGACCGAATCGGGATTCATATCTATGATCGTGTAGGTGATACCGCCCATTTTCGCAGCCCTCGCGAGATTCTGGCCATTGACGCCGAATCCGATGATGACAAGGTGCCCTGTACGGTTCACCCGTTCCTCACCCGGAATCCACTGGCACCGGGCCGGAAACAGCTTCTGGAAGAGTGGAATGCCGCAGATATACCCGGCAACTGCAGGTCCGCTGGAGATGAGGAACGGGGTGAGCGCCATGGTGGAGAGTGCGACAATGAGAAATGCCTGGAACACATCGTGGGAGAGGATCCCGAATTCAAGGGCACTGCGGGAGATGATGAAGGAAAATTCACCAATCTGTGCGAGCGCTATTCCGGCAAGAATGATGGTCCTCATCTGGTACCCGAGGATTGCCGCTGCTGCTGCTGTCGTCACCCATTTAAGAATGATGATGACACCGAGGAAGAGGAGGATAATCCAGAGATTGTCGATAAAGAATCCCACATCAAGGAGCATCCCGATGGAGACGAAGAAGAAGGCGGTGAAGGTATCACGGAACGGGACGATCCTGCCGATGGCCTGGTGGCTGAATTCCGACTCCGAGATGAGCAGTCCCGCAATCAGTGCACCCATCGCAAGGGAAAGGCCCGCAAACGAGGCGAGCGCCGCGACCCCGAAACAGACAGAAATGACAAAGAGGAGGAAGAGCTCGCTGCTCCGTGTCCGTGCGACCTGGAAGAGGAGCCATGGCATTATCCACTTGGCTGTTGCGACCAGGATGACGATGAGGAAGAGGTCTTTTATGAGCACAAGGTAGAGCGGATCACCACCTCCATATCCCGCACTGGCCAGGAAGGGGATGGCCATCAGCATGGGGATGGCGATGAGGTCCTGGAAGATCAGGATCCCGAGCGCCAGTTTCCCGTGCGGGCTGTCGAGTTCTCCGCGATCGTGGAGCACCTTCAGGACAACTGCAGTACTCGAGAGGGAGACCACAAAACCGAGTACCACCGCCTCGTTCCAGGTGCATCCGGAGACGTATGTGGCGGAAATGGTGATTGCCGCGGCAAGAAACACCTGGATGGCCCCTCCCTTGAGGACGATGTCCTTGATCTCCCACAATTGGCGGAACGAGAACTCGAGGCCGATCGAGAAGAGGAGGAGGATGATGCCAAGCTCGGCGAGGAGATCCACCTGCTGGGGGCTCCTGATGAGGGAGAGCATGTAAGGGCCGGCGATTACGCCGGCAACGATGAACCCGATCATGGGAGGGAGGCGGAAACGGTTGAAGATGAGGCCTACAAGAAGAGAGATGCCGAAGATGATCAGGATGTCATAGAGGAACGTGATATCCATGGTCAGTGCTCACAGTGGGGATTGGCGTGTATTTCCACCATACCGTGGGCAGGCTGTTCCGTTATAGGTTTGGGAGGGTTTCTCAATCCGGCGAGGTGTCCTGAATCCAGGTGCCCTGATCCTGACAGTGTGAGTGCACAGGTCCGTGGCCGGAACCAAGCTCCCGGAACTGGTCAGGTATTCTCATTCATATCAAAGACTCGTGGGAGTATTCCGCCCGGAAAAGTGCTTTATAGGCGCCGGGTCATACTCCTGATACGAAACAAAAGCCGGGGATGAAAGGAAAATCGACAGGGATGAGATGAATGGTTCGTGCGAAAGACATTCCCATGCCCACGAAATGGGCGATTGCAACCCAGGCGCTGTCCCGCCTGGTTGTCGTGGCGGATCCGGAGCAATGCAGCAGCAATCCGGCCTACCTGCTTGATGAACTTGGCAGCGAGATTGCCGATATTGCCGACCGGTACCAGATGCCTAGGAAGGATGCCAGGGATCTCGTGCAGACACTCGGGACCATTTCTGTGATACTTTTCGGACCGACATTCGAGACCCCCTACATCGAGGGCGCTCCTGAAGAATCGGTGATTCGCCTCACCGAATGTGCAATGTTCCGGCCAGAGCGGGAGAAAAGGAGAGATCCTTCCCAGGTCAACCGCGTGTGCACGGCGTATGTGAAGAGTGCCGTTGAAGCCCTGCATCCCGGATATACCATCACTGTCCCGCGAGCCCGTTGCCGGGGGGATTCTTACTGCGAGATGGTCATCGAGAAGAAGAAGCCCTGAACCGATCCGGGATCTCCCCACCTTGCAATTGTCTTCTCACTCATCACTCTTATTTTTCCCTGCGACTGTGGTGACAGTCGAAAAGACAGAATGGTTCACCCGGGTGTAGGGTTTTCTTATTCCTGCTGACCCACCCGGGAAAATTTCTTTTTCACTTTACAGTAGATCAGTATCGCGACGATAATTACGATGAGTGCAACCGTGACTCCCAGGAGAAGGTTCTCGAGAATCAGTCTCCAGATCAGTTCCGATCCCAGGGCAAAGACCAGGCATTCCGCACTTGCCCCGATTGCAATGGCAAGGAGAATTTTTGCCGGGGAAAGGCCGGCCATGATCCCCACGAGCGTCGCCCCTACCCCGCCGGTACCCTGGAGCGGGAGAAGCACGAATGCTGCGACGCCGAGGACCGACCAGCGGGAGATCCAGGGATGGTTCTTCATATACGTATCACCGGAAGCGAGGACACGGGAGATCCAGGGACCAAGGACCGGGATGCGAAGAGCGACAGTGAAATTGAGGATCATGAAAAGGCTTGTCAGGACGTCCAGCAGCGCAAGGGAAATGGCCATGAGCCACCATGGGATGCCGAGCCCGATACCGAGAGGAATAATCGATTCTTTCCCCGCCGGCGGAATGTAATATACGATCATCAGGCCTCCGAGCAACAGAGTCTGATCGAACGGGAGGATGAGAGAGGTGCTGAAAAAATACGCAAATGCCAGGGCTGCCGGGAGAAGAAGCCGCAGGATAATCGCTGCAACAGGGTGCCGGGAGTTCATGGAGGAGAGATACGACCACTGCATGAATGGTATTCCAGTACCAGTAAGGATGTGAAAGGCTCATGTATGTTCCGCATGCGGGCAGTTTCCGGAAGAGACTGTTGTGTCAGGTTTCACCTTTGTTATCATGCCGATATCACGCCTGGCGGGATACGAGACGCATGGAACAACAAAAGGGTAATGATTATGGCACGAAATGGCATATACATTTTACATCTGACTGGCATGAAACAGAACACCTTCTATATCCTCGCCGGGCTGGTCGGCCTTGCCGAGGTGGGGCTCTTCCTCCTTTCCGTGGAATTGCGAAATCCTCTTATCATCACGATCGGGTTCATCATGGGTGTGGGCCTCCTCTATATTACGAGGATGACGATCACCGATCTGAAGGAGGACGAGCGGTCTGTCCTCATTACCCAGAAGGCAGGATTCCGGACCCTCGAAGTATTCTGGGTGATCTTCTTCGCGATGAGCCTGGGCGGAGCGGTGATCGGGTTCAGCACTCCACTGGGTCTTCCCCGCCCGAGAGGCATGCCTCCAGATTTCCCGAGGGATGAACCGCACCTGGGGTATTTCGGTATCTTCCAGATGATCCTCCTCTGCTGTATCGCATTCTTGTATTTTGGTTTCCGGGTCTACTATGCACGGAAATACGGGGAATGGGATTCCGATGAAGAATAAGATCAAGGTCTACCGGGCCATGAACGACCTGACCCAGGAAGCACTTGCGCAGGAACTCAACGTGACCCGGCAGACCATTCTCGCGATCGAGAAGGGGAAATACGATCCCTCCCTTGAACTTGCTTTCAAAATCGCCACCTACTTCGGGGTCTCCATTGAAGAGATCTTCACCTATGATGCTGCCTGATCGTCGCAGCCGGCTGAACACCACCCATCTTTCCCACATTTTTCATTTTGTTCAGGATGCCGCACTCATATCACGCGAACTTCCGGAACAGAGCACCATTAAACCATACTTTTAGTAAGATTTAAATAACATAATGTAAAACATACTTTACGTCGGACAGATGCCGACGAAAAAAGAACCAGATGGAGGAGATATGGAAAAAAAAGTAAAGATCGTTGTGGTATCGGTGGTAATTGGCCTCATCCTCCTGGTCATGTTACCAGTACAGGCCATCCCCGCAGACCACGCATCCCGCACTCTTCAGCCGGGTGGAGACGTGAACGAAAGGATCACAAAGCACCTTGAGAAGCTGGAAGACGCAGGGTATGACATGAGCGAAATCCGTGCGGCAGTAGAGAGCGGTGACATGGAGACTGCCCGCACCCTGCTCCGGGAGTTCATGGAAGAGCACAGGGACGAGTTTCCTTCTCGTCCCGGGGAAAGCGGACAGGATATAAAAACAGAGAACAGTGACCATATCACAAAGCACCTTGAGAAGCTGGAAGACGCAGGGTATGACGTGAGCGAAATCCGTGCGGCAGTAGAGAGCGGTGACATGGAGACCGCCCGCACCCTGCTCCGGGAGTTCATGGAAGAGCACAGGGACGAGTTTCCTGCGAATCAGAAAGGAGGGATGAGAGGAACACACTGCAGAACAGCCATACTTGAGGAGTAGATCAGATGGATATGGGGAGCTTGTGTCATTCCCTTCGTCATATGTACCCCCGTCTGAAGAGCATCCCCCCGAAAAAAATGCACTTCACATAGCATATACAGAATGATGAAGGCTCCCGTATCCCCTCTCTTTTGTCCGGCCCATGTAAGTGGAGCGAATCATTCACATCCTCATTCCGCACACCCGGAAGAAGAGAAGGAATTGATCAGCAAATGCCTTTTATGAACACCGTATGATTCTCTTCGAGACACACGCATACACATTCATGAAAATGGCGCAGCCATTTTCAGAGCAAAAAGCCAGCGCCATCAGTCCAAAATCCTGGAAGAAACACATGGATTATTTTTATCGAACCGTCTCTGCAGGATTCTGCGTGCCATGTCTTTCAATTCCCCGTCACACGGTTTTTTCTGGACGCATAAAAAAATGCAGTTGTCACGTATCCGGGAATAATGAAAAAAATGTGTCACCAGGTGACCCATGCGCCGACCCATGAGAAGGAGAATGATGGAGCTTTATGTTTTTTCATCCCCTTGGGGTCTTCCGGTATACCATCCCCTGGAAGATGGCAATCTTTTCCCCCCCCTCATCGGTCACATCGACAGTATACGTGGCGAGTTTTGGGTTTTTCGCATATTCGGTTGCTTCGGCATACAATGTCCCTGACCTGGCTGCAGTCATGTAGGAGATATGGGCGTTGATTGCAGCCGCCGGGATGCCATGCGAATTCGAGGCGAGTGCAAATGCGGCATCCGCGAGGGTAAAAATGGCACCCCCGTGCACCGTCCCATGGCTGTTTGCATGCATCGATCCGATCTCCATCTTCACCCGTGCCCTCCCGGGACCGACCTCCAGGAGTTGTATCCCCGCCTGTCGTGCAAAAGTATCCTTCCCGAAAAAGTCATCCTGTTCTGTCATGGGGTAACAGTCTGGCACCCAACTAAAAAAAATATTCATCACGGGAATTTTCATGGAGCGAGAAACAGGGGAAGAAGGATGCACCCTCCGTGACGATGGTGCCCTGCGGGCAGAATCCGGGAGAACCAGGAATATGAGGTTGCTCTTGCTATAAAAAATCCTTTTCCGAGTCTTTTCCGGTTATTTTATGGATTTTTCGATACAGTCGAGATCCTTCACATAGGGCTTGATATCGATGATCGGCGATCCATCGAGTGCTTCGATTCCTGTGACAGAAATGGTCCCCTCGGCGACGGAGACGATCTCCCCGACAGAGAGGGCAATCGGGTTCGGGCGTGCCGGTGAGCGGATGGTGAACACGGGCTTTGCGCTTTTCCAGTCCGGTCTCTTTGCAAGGAGGAGGGTGCGTTCTGCCCTGTCCATCCAGTAAAGGACCCAGATATGGCTGATTCCCTCCATAGTGCCCATTGCGGGAATGTAAGGAGGAAAGATCTCGAGCGTGGAAACGACCGGGGAGTCTCTTCCCTGCCTGGGTGCCTGACCCCTCGCGGTGTAGGGGGAATGGATCACTCCTACAGGTTCGAGTGTGATCATAGGTACATATGGACGTTCCCCACAAAAAAATGATGAGGAATCTCAATGGGAGGGGTGCGGGGCCGTGCACCAGTACCCCCGCTTTCCAAGGATGCGGGCGATCTGCTCCTCTGCATCGTCAGGGGATACTGAAATGGCACTCTCAACCTCCCCCCAGGCATCGCGAAGTGACGGATCACTTGTGTGAAGTGCAAGGGTCCCTGTCATGTATCCCGCATCATCCCCCCCTGGACTACGGATCCTCGCGATAATGCAGCGGTATGCCCTGCACTGGGCCGGGCTCGTTCCGTGAATCGTGCAGACAATTCTCTCTCCGGACGGCCGGAGAAAATGACAGGCGGAAGGATGCTTCCCGATCCATGAGCGATCGGCAAAGAGGTGCCGCTTGTCACTCTCTATCCTTGCAGAAAACGGTGTGCCGGTGGACACTGAGCGGCAGGCAAACTCATACGGTCCCAGCTGGCATTCTATCACGATATAATCCCCCATGTACATGCAGCATCTCCCGCATTGCCTGCACTCGAAGGCCATCTCTCTACAGGTCTCAGGCCGAATGACATAATACCGGCCGGTCCGTGTGGCACTATCCTGGATTTCCCTCCGCATGCTCCAACAGGGAGCATGTGATCAGAAAGTATGAGTATCATTCTGCAAATGTACTTCGTATATGGGGATTGCGAATGACGATCCCGGAATGGACTGGGAAGAGGATGATGAATGTCTCCAGTGCGGCCTGTGCTGCAAGATCTTCGGCGACAGGATATCTCCCACCCCCGAGAACCTCTATGCATGGATGCGGGACGGAAGGGACGACGCGCTCCGGTATTTTGCGGCCTGCCTGGAGAACGGGAAATGGGTCCGCTGTACCGAACTTGCTCCGGAAGATCTCGGGAATATTCACAGCATCGAGATGAGGGACCCCGTGACTGGCGGGTACCTGCCTGTCTGTCCTTTCCTTCGCAGGGTCTCAAAAAACAGGTACCTGTGCGGGATCCACACGATAAAGCCGGACATGTGCAGGAATTACCAGCCCTGGATATGGGGGGAGACATACTTCAACAGGTGCCGGGCATTAAAAAGGAGGGAGGAGGAGTCACTGTGGGCGAGGTTCCCAAAATGATCTGTCTGCATACCCTGAACCCGGAATGCTCGTCCCCCGGGGGACACGGATGCAGGACTTCCGGGGAGCCATCCTGCAATGGAATGGCGGGATTGGTCCATCACATTGAATTACGGAGTGGTATGGAATGAGAGAGGTGGAAGCGGTCGTGTCAGGAAGGGTCCAGGGAGTGGGATACCGTTATTTTGTGAGGGACGAGGCTGCCCGTCGTGGCGTGACAGGCTGGGTGCAGAACAACCCTGACGGGACCGTGAGCATATCGGCAGCGGGAGAAGAAGACATTCTCCGAGGGTTCCTGGCCGCGATCAGGGCCGAAGGCGATCCTTACATCCGGGTGACAGGAATCGCGACTGCCTGGCACGAGAAAGCCAACACGGCAAGGGGTTTTGAGATAAGGAGATAATCCTTCCATCATTGGGAAAGGTTCCGAGGTTCCATGGAATACGCTCTTGTCATTTTCATCCTGACCCTGCTTCTCATCACGGCGATGTGCCTGTGGGTGAGGGCCCCGCCGTTCTTCACTCTCATTGCAGGGGCCCTCTTTTACGGGCTCGCATCCGGGATGAACCCTGACAGCGCCATTCTGGCAGTCCTCGAGGGGCTCGGGAAGACTTTTGCCATCTTTGCAGTCATCATCCTCTGCGGGGCCATCATTGCAAAGACACTCCATGCACAGGGTCTGATCGAGGGACTGGTTTCAGATCTCCGGAGAAGAACGGAGGACGCCCACACTCTCTCGGGGCTCGGAGGGTATATTTTTGCCATCCCGACAGCATGCTGCATCACCGCGTTCGTGATGCTCGCACCCATTCTCGAACGGATCGGGACAGGGATGAATGAACACAGGAATTACCTGTACCTCGCTGCGGTGGGAAGCGTGCTCTCGTATACCCTGATCTACCCGACCCCGGTCGTCATCCCCCTCTTCAGCAGTTTTGGAGGGGGAGCTTTTCCGCTTGTGTATGACATGGCAGCAATACCACTCTCGCTGGGCATCCTTGCTGCGGTCATCTTTCTCTCCCGCTCCCACCTGAAGAGAAAGGAAGAACCACGGATTTTCCAGGGAGATGAAGGTCACACTGCACCGGATGCGAATCCCCCTGCCATCCACTGGAAGGCATGGGCCCCATTCCTGGCCATTCTCCTGGCCATTCCGCTGTTCTCTCTCGTTTTCCCTCTCTCGCACGCGAGCATGATCCAGTGCATCATGGCCGCGGGGATGATCGTCGCGCTTATCCTGGCAGCCCCGGAGGCCCGGACAGCAGGGATCAGTCAGGGAACCCGGCATGCGGGGGTGATCCTGTTTGACATCTGCGGGGCCGGGGCTCTCGGTAATGTGATCGCGGGGAGCGATTTTTCACAGGCTGTCTTTCCCGCGATCGAGGGCGCACTCCCTCTCGTGCTGCTCCCCTTTGCATTCACGGCACTCATCCAGGCAGCACAGGGCTCCAGGGTGGTCAGCGCGATGGTCTCATCGCAGGTCCTGGCAGGGACGCAGATTGCCGCATCCATGCACCCTGTTCCCATGATACTGTCGGTCGCGGCCGGCACCTGTGCCATCTCCTATCTGACCGATCCCTACTTCTGGCTGCTGCAGAGAACAACGGGGGACGGGGCAGGCGAAGTGATGAAGCGCTATACCCTCCCTCTTGCTGCAGGAAGCCTCGTGGTGCTTGCAGTCGCCGTCGCACTCCAGGTCATACTCTGACCTGTGTGATGATGACGGAGATCAGGATGAGAGGAAAGAAGAGAGAGATCTCCGGGTTGTCGCGGGAACGGGAGGTGCAAACCCGAGGCGGAAGAGCATCTGCACAGTATGGGTATCAGGGAGAGCCAGGTATTCGCAGAGATCGGCACGGAGATCTTTCATCTCCTGGTAATCGGCCAGGAGCTGGGTGAGGGGGTGGAGGGAGAGGCCAAGCGACGTGGCCTTCAGGTGCACCCTCTGGAAGGCCCTTCCTGCCCGCACCTGGTCGACCCGGTGATCGCCCTTTGTGGAGAGCCACCCAATCCCCGCGGCGCTTTCTGCCTGCGAACGAACACTTTTTACGGACATCCGGCAGAATGTGGACGGTGTGGCAAGGGCTTTCTCCCGCGAGAGGAGAAACGTCCCGATTAAAAACCGTGCAACCCGGCCGTACCCGGACTGGGCAAGCCCGAAACCGTCATGAACCCGGTCAGCCTCTGCATCACTGAACCTGAAATACTGCATGGTCTCGCGGCACCTCGCACTGTCTGCAAGCTCAACACTCATGGCTTCCACCGCCAGGTCGACAACAGTCCTGATAAAAACTCTTTCACGTGAAAAACCCAGAGGGACCAGTGAAAAATCATATGATGCGGTAATATCCCCGATGAGGGGGAGGGGGATTTCCTGCTTTTTATACGGGCGCCGGCTGGTATGGCGAAGCGGGATCTGTTCAAAAAGCGGGTCGCATGTCACTCTGTCATCCCGGGCAAGATCGATGCGTGCGGCCGGGGCATCCGTAACGTATTTCATATCCGGCCATCCTTCCGGGAAGAGTTCTATCTCTGCATGGTACCCGAACGACCGTGCGGCCAGGTCAATATTCTCAAGAAATGCCCCTGTGGAGATGAATGCCTGCCTGCCGTAAGGATCGCATGCGGGAATGAGCCGTTCCCGGTCGATGGATACCTGCATCCTCGCATCCCCGGTATAAGAGACCTTCCAGGGCTGGGTGTTGTGGGGGCTCGGTGCAAGGATGGCGAACCGGAGCACTTCATTCCGGATGTCGACAGAACCTGTGGTTTTATTCAGGCCGTCCTCCCGGTCGGACGCACGATCTGCAGATTCAGGCATTCACATCCACGTCTCCGGCATGCCTGCTGAAATACACGTAGAATGAAATTGCGATCACAAGTGTTCCGAATGTCACGACATTTGCCAGGGTCACGATGGGATCCCCTATATGCGTCCCGTAAAACGCCCAGAGACCAACCCCGGCCATGAACTGGATGAAGGTGAAGGGACTGACATCATGCACAGACCGGGTGCGGTTCATTTTCAGGATCTGGGGGACGAACCCGAAGGTGGTGAGGAGAGCTGCCACCGCTCCTACGAAGAACCAGGTATCCATTGCATCCTCCGCATCTCTAGAGTGAAGGTGCAGCGAGGTGAAATACACTCGTATGGCCTTTGTTATTGGCACGAAGAATGAACGGGCTCATGCATATCCTGCGTGGAACAATCAGGCGGGGAGTCTCCGTACGCTCCGGCGCCAGGAGACAAGAGCACCTGCGATGCTGAAGAGAAAGAGGACCAGGAATATTATCTGCATGCACTGGAGGAAGGACCCGGTCATCGCCGGAGTGAGTTGTGCGTCGCCGAGGAACAGGGCAAATGCGATCATCACCAGCCCCATGCTCATCATCATCCCGAGGGACCGCATGGTGGCGAGCATGGCCGAAGCAACCCCGTAATGGTGCCGCGATACCGCGCCCATGATGGCATTGGTGTTTGGTGCGGAGAAGAGTGCGAGTCCTACCCCGAGAAGAACGAGGAGGAGGATCACCATCCCAAGGGACGAATCACGGGAGAGGAACGAGAATCCGAAAAGACTTGCGGCAGAGACGACAAGGCCGAGTGAGGCCAGGTTCTCCGGGGGCATTCGGTCGGAGAGCTTCCCTGTAAAGGGGGAGAAGACCATCTGGACCATGGGCTGCACCAGGAGAACGAGCCCGGCAAAGGCGGGACTGTATCCCTGCACAACCTGGAGATACAGGCTCATCAGGAAGGTGACTGCAAATGTTGCGCTGTAGTTGATCAGTGCTGATGCATTGGAGTAGGTAAATGACCTGTTCTCCCTGAAGAGGGAGATGGGGAAGAGCGGGGAAGGAGTCGCATCCTCCATTTTCACGAAAACGACGAGGAATCCGAAGGAACAGAGGACTGCAACGAGGCCGGGAATAGCCGGAAGCTCGGATATGCCCAGGAAGAAGAGGACCATGATCATGGCCGAGAAGGCGGCTCCACGGATGTCAAATGGCTCCTCTCTCCTCAAAGAAAGAGAAGAGGGGAGCCGGTTGACGGACACGAGCACGATTGCACCGAGAAGAATGGTGACCCCGAATATGCTCCTCCACCCCATGTACTGGGTAAGGAGACCTCCCAGGAACGGCCCGAGCGTGAGGCCGCCGTATACGGCCATCGTGTTCAGTCCGAGAGCCGCCCCTCTCTCTCCCGGGGGATACACCTCTGCGATGATTGCAACAGCGTTCGAGAAGACCATTGCACTCCCGAATCCCTGCAGGAACCGGCAGCCGAGGAGGAAGGTGATGTTCGGGGTGAAGATGGTGAGCAGGGAGGCTGCGGTATATATGAGGGTGCCCCAGGCAAAGACCCGGCCTCTCCCCAGCAGGTCGCCGACCCGTCCGGCAGGGAGCAGGAATATCGCGGTGGATAAGAGGTATGCAGCAGGGACCCACGAGAGAATGACGGCATCGATGCCGAACTCCTCTCCAATCAGCGGCAGGGCGAGGTTGATACTTGAACCGGTGAACGGGTTGAGGAAGGTCGCGATGGTCACGACAGCAAGTATGATCGTCCTGTCCCCCGAATCGACCGTCTCTTTTTTGCCCTGCATGGAGTATCCGCCCGAATTTTTCCGGGAAGCGGTTCCCGCATCCAGAATTACTATTGAGAGGGCCCGCTCATCAAATTATGCGAAATTGAACACGCTTTGGAAAATTCCGGAAAAGAGAGGTGGGTGTGGTTCAGATCTTCGGGCTCTCCTTCCCGATGATGCGTGCGATCTCGCCGAGTTCACGGGCGAGCAGCCTGATGATGTCGTCGAGAGTGATCAGGCCAACCAGGCGGCCGCCTGCGTCAACCACGGGGAGCCTCCGGACATTCAATGATTTCATCTCCTGGATGGCATCGAAGATACCGGTGTCCTTCCGGATGGTGCAGACCTCCCGGGTCATGATACTGGAAATGGGGGCCTGATCATTCTCCTCGCTCGAGACGCACTCTCTCCGGAGCGCCAGGTCCCGGTCAGTGACAATGCCCACGGGTCTCTGTTCTTCGGCAATCACCACGCACCCGAGATTCTTGCTCCTCATCAGTTCGGCCACGAATCTGATGGTGGTGTCAGGGGTGACGTTCACCACGCTGGTCTGGCAGACAGTGTAAATGCTCATCCTGGTTCCTTTCCCTACAGTTGGCGCACATATATCAAATAATGGCGGTTCAGACCACCAGTCTCCTCTTCATCAGGAAGATGGAGAGGAAGAAGAATATGGTGGCAACCACACCGATCCACACAAGGCTGTACAGGAAGAGGGGGGAGAGCGAGGCGAGGGTAAGCGAGCGGGTCACCGTGACCACCTGGGCAAGGGGGAGAACGGTGATGGCAAATACCTGCAGGGCGTCGGGGAGCACCGAGAGGGGGAAGAATGTCCCTGAAAAGAGGAACATGGGGGTGATGAAGAGGAACGCAGGGTAATTGAGGGTGTCGATTCCGGGGCTCAGGGCAGTGAAGCACATGCCAATCCCTGAAAAGAGGAGCCCTGCGAAGAATGAAAAGGGAATCACAAGAAGTGATGCCGGGAGCGAGACCACCCCGAATGCGATCAGCACGAGCAGCATCGCCGCGGTATAGATGAGGCTCCGGGTCGCGCCCCACAGGAGTTCGCCGGCAATGACATCCTCGATCGAGAGAGGAGTTGCAATCATGGCATCGAATGTCTTCTGGTAGTACATTCGCACGAAGGATGAGTAGGTGCACTCGAAGAATGCTGAGTTCAGCATTGATATCGAGAGGAGTGCGGGAGCGAAAAAAACGACATAGGGGATTCCTTCCATATCACCGACAAACATCCCGAGGCCGTATCCGATTGCGACGAGATAGAGCACGGGTTCTATGAAGGGCGGGAGGAAGTTCACCCTGTATGTCTTGAAAAAGACGTCCAAGTTCCTCCGCCATACTTTCCATGCAGCCCATGTCGGTCTTGGAATCATCATTGAATCAGTCCCGGAGTGCCCTCCCTGTGAGGGAGAGGAAGACGTCCTCGAGCGATCCGCGGCGCATGAATACCCTGCCGGGGTTGCAGTGCGAGAGCAGCCGGGTTGCAACCTCTTTCGGCTGGTGGGAGAAGACCTCGATCATGTCCCCGAAGATCTCGTAGCGGGCGCCCATCTGATCGAGGCAGGCGATGACTTCGGGTGTGTGGTCCACCTCCACCACGTCCTCTCCCGCGTAACGGCGGACAAGGTCGGCCGGTGTTCCCTCCACGAGGATCTTCCCGTGGTCCATGATGACGAGGCGGTTGCAGAGCCGCTCGGCCTCTTCAAGGTAATGGGTGGTGAGGACGATGGTGTTGCCGGCCGCCTGGAGGGCCTTTAATCTGTCCCACATCAGGTGCCTGGCCTGCGGGTCGAGTCCTATGGTGGGCTCGTCGAGGATGAGGAGCCGCGGGCTGTTGACAAGCGCCCGTGCAAGGATGAGCCTCCGCTTCATTCCACCGGAGAGCTTTTCGATCGGCACGTCACGCTTTTCCAAAAGCTGCAGGAATGAGAGGAGTTCGTCCGCTTTTTTCCTCGCGTCAGCCGCGGAGATGCCGAAATACCGTGCATACACGAAAAGATTCTCATAGCAGGAGAAGTCAGAGTCAAGGTTCGTCTCCTGCGGGACCACCCCGAGCCAGCGTTTTATCTCCCTCGGATGGGAATCAACATCGAACCCGAAGACAGAGAGGTCTCCTGCAGTGCGGGGTGAGACGCACTCTATCATCCTGATGGTGGTGGTCTTCCCCGCACCGTTCGGTCCGAGGAACCCGAAGACCTCTCCCGGCATCACCGAGAAACTGATGCCATCGACTGCTGTAAGCTTCCCGAACTCCTTTCTGAGTCCGTTCGCCTCTATGACAGGCTGCGCCGCCATATTGTTCTCAGTAATACCGGTTGCCTGCAGTTCACAACACTCTTTCGGTGAATGCGGGCACCCGGGCCGCGTGAGCCGGCAGGGACACCTATTTCTCTTTCATCAGCATTCAATACAGGAATAATGGACCCCCGTTACATTGTGCGGCAGATGCTCGGGACGGAGACCGTGCGCAGGCAGGCGCTCCTCTCTGTCGGGGCGAACGTGGGGATCACCGCTGTGGGCTACCTGGCCACAGTCTATATCGCCCATGCTGCAGGTGCCGAGGTGCTGGGGGCATATTTCCTCTTCCTTGCGTATTTTAGCCTTGCAAGCCTCGGGGCTGATGGGGGAATGGGGGGTGCTGCAGTCAAGCTGATCAGTGAAGGGACGGACCAGGATGCGTATTTTTGTGCCCAGGCATGTATCAGGATACTCCTGCTGGTCATCTGCTCTGTCGTGATCGTTCTCTTCATCTCGCCATACATGAGGGACTTATCCGGTGCCGGGCTCCTTCCCTGGCTCATCCTGGCGCTTGTCGCAGGATCTCTTGGCGGGATCATCTCGACCGGGGTATACGGGGGAGGAAGTGTGGGCGTCCTTCAGGTCTCCGAGTTCGTGAACACCGTCGTGAGGGTGGTGGTGCAGGTGGTGGCAGTGTGTGCCGGATTTGCGGTGGCTGGGATGGCAGGGGGGTTCCTTGCGGGATTATGTGCGGCAATTGCCACCAACTCACGGTACCTCCGTTTCCGGCCGGCAGCATTCGGGTGGCGGCATGTCAGGGCCATGATGCCCTATGCGGCATGGGGGTTCCTGACCGCACTCTCGGGGGTTCTGGCGGGTTACGCAGATACGGTGCTCGTGGGATATTTCCTGGACAGTGCCGGGGTGGGATATTACCGGACGCCCATGCAACTTGCAACTCTCGCCCTCTTTGTCTCCACCTCGCTCTCCACTTCACTCTTCCCTCGGGTCAGCAGGTGGAATAAAGAGGGAGAAACGGAGTCCATCCGTCACGCCGCCGCACGTGCTCTTTCCTACTCGCTTGTGCTGGCAGTGCCGGTGGTTGCAGGGGGCATTATCCTCGGTGATCGACTCCTCTATTTCCTCTATGGATCGCCCTTTGTGGTGGCGACGGCTGCGTTCTCTTTCCTTCTTGCTGCACAGGTCGGGATGGTCTTTTTCACCCTCGATACGATGGTACTCGGCGCTATGGGGAAACCAAAGGAGGTGTTCGCGGTGAACGCACTCTCGGCAGTACTTCTCATCGCGCTGGAAATGGTCCTGATACCCCCGTATGGCATCACCGGTGCGGCAGCGGCACTCTGCATCACCTGTATAGCCCGCGCAGCAGGAGCCAGGCGGCTTCTTTCCAGGCATCTTGGTGTCAGTGTCGAATGGGGGGTCGTCCGGCATATCCTTGCCGCAGGGGCGGTGATGTCCATCGGCATTCTCCTGGCAAAGGCGATCATTCCCATCATCCACGTGGGAATCCTGGTGCTGGTCATACTGGCGGGTGCACTGATCTTCTTTGCAGTCCTCTTCAGGCTTGAGAGGGGGATACGCAACGAAATATCCGAGATGGTCATTCACTTCGGATTGCCCTGGCCTTCGTGGATGTAGGATTCAATTATGACTGTCCAAAGAGACTTAATTCTTGGAAAATACCATATGCAGGGCATGAGATATCCTATCTCATGCCTGTCAGGGAGATTGCCGTATCCAACTTCAAGAGTTTCCGCAACCTGGTGATCCAGCCGGACAACTTCAATGTCATCATCGGGTCCAATGCATCGGGGAAGTCCAACTTCATCCAGGTGATCAAGTTCATGCGTGATATCGCGAAGTACGGGCTCTCGAATGCAATCTCCCTCCAGGGAGGCGTGGAATACCTCCGGAATACAATTATCGGTCCGGGGGAGCCCTTCTCAATCAGGGTCACATATGTGCTCGAGGAGCGAAAGGCAGACATCGTAGGGATGATAGAGGGATCTCCCGTCCTGTTCAGCCCCGATGAGGTCTGCTATGGATTTTCGCTTGAATTCCCCGATGCAGGTGAGACGTTTGAGATTACTTCCGACACGCTTGAGGTGAAGGGGCAGTTCCTGCGGCAGGAAGCGGGAGAACAGAAGAGTGCCGGTATCGGGACGATCGCGCTTTTGAGGACAGGCGGGCCCATCCATTACTGTATATGCCCGCCCAAAGGGCTTGAATTCCACGAAAATGAGCTCTTCCCCTATTACTTCCAGAAGAAAGACATACCAGGCACGAGACTTATCATGACTCTCCCTCTCTTCGTCCCGGGCGTTCCGTCGATGGAATGGATTTTCAGGGGGATGAAAGTCTACGATTTCGATCCCAGGCTTCTCAAGAGGGCGGTGCCCATCATGGGAAAGACCGACCTCGAGAAGGACGGCAGCAACCTTGCCATCGTGATCAAGAACATCATCGAAGACCCGGAAAAGAAAAAGACCTTTGTCAGGATCCTCAAGGATGTGCTCCCTTTCATCGACGATGTCGCTGTCGAGAAGTTCATGGACATGTCCATGTTCCTCAAATTGAAGGAGGTATACAGCAAGGAGAAGTACCTCCCCGCGTCAATGATCTCGGATGGCACCATCAACATCTGTGCCCTTGTCATCGCGCTCTACTTCGAAGATCGGCCCGTGACCATCATCGAGGAGCCCGAACGGAACATCCACCCCTATCTCATCTCCCGGCTCGTCGAGATGCTCAAGGACGCATCGCGATCAAAACAGGTCATCGTCACAACCCACAATCCCGAAATGATCAGGCACGTGGATATCAGCGACATCCTCCTCATCACGAGGGACAAAGAGGGATTTTCACGTCTGACCAAACCCGGCAACGAGAAGGAGATCCGCGATTTCCTCGAGGATGAGATTGGTATCGAAGAACTTTTTATCCAGAACATGCTAGGGATTGAATGAGCGAACGGCGGTTGTTTCTCATGGTAGAGGGAAACGATGACGAGCGGTTTTTCTCCCGGGTCATCGTTCCGCTCCTGGCACCACGGTACCGCTCCATAAGGCTGGTAAAGTACGCCTGTATGAAGAGCAACCGTGTCTGCAGGTTCATCCGGAGCATCCGCAGGGCGGGTGATGAGGTGCTTGTCGTGGCCGACATCGACAAGGCGCCCGGTGTCGCAGTCAAGAAGCAGATCCTGATGGGACGGTTCTGCGTGGTGCATCCTTCGGAGATCCTTGTCATCATCCAGGAGATCGAGAGCTGGTACCTTGCAGGCCTCGGGACGCAGGATGCGCATCTCCTCGGTGTCCAGACATTCCCATCGACCGACCGGGTCACCAAGGAGATCTTCAATGAAACAATACCCCCGCACTATGTATCCAGGATAGCCTATATGCTGGAGCTCCTCTCCCGGTTCTCCATTCCGGAAGCCTGTAAAAAGAACCGGTCGTTCCGCTATTTCATGACGCATAATTATCTGGGCTGTGATGTACAGCCACAGTCCGGAAGCACAGGCATCGGGAGGGATGCAGAAGGGAAAAAGGATGAAATGGTGGGCGGGGAGGAATAGAGTATCCTTAAATACCCGCCTGCAAGAAGCAAGAATGAAGGATGATGCGGAACGCATTCCATGATGGGATCTTTTATCACTGCCCGCAGCAACCGGTTGAGTGAGATAGAGGGGTGAGTGGGTATATGGATGCATGGAAGAACAGGATCCCTTCGATCCTTGAACACAAGGACTTCTGGATGGTCCTCCTCCTCTTCAGCACTTTTTTTGCATTCCTCCTGAATCTTTACAGCCTGCAGCGGGATCTCACCATTATCACGCCCCACCTCTTCTACATCCCCATAGTCATCGCGGCATACTGGTTCCCGAGAAGCGGGGTTTTGTATACCGTCGCAATCTCTATGGGATATCTCGCGATGGTCTATCTGATCGGGTATCCTGACCTGGATCTCCTCACCCAGTCAACGGCCCGGTTTTATGTCTTTGTGGCTATCGGTGTGATTGTCGCTTCGCTCTCCAACAACCTCAAGGAGCAGGAGGACAGGTACCACGGCCTGTTCGATTATTCGGAAGCCGGAGTGTTCCTTGTCATGAACCTCCGCTCCGGTTTCGTGATCGACGAGGTGAACGAGCGTGGTGCTGAACTGCTCGGGTTTAAAGCAAGGGAAATGGGTGGGAGGAACCTGTTCGATTTTTTCACCGAACCTCATGAGAAAGAAGAGATAAAGAAGAGGGTTTCTTCTGCCGGGGCAGTCAACGAATTTGAATGCCATCTGAAAATGAAAGACGGGGCAGTCCTCCACGGGCTCATGTCGGCAGGACCGCTCCCCGGCCGGAGGCTCGTGTTCACTCTCGTGGACATCACTGCAAGGAAGAAGGCGGAAGGGGCGCTCCGGGAGAGCAAGGAGCGGTACCAGGGCCTGTATAACAATGCACAGGTGGGCCTCGCCCGTGTCAGCGTTGGCGAAGGGTGCATCATTGATGCAAACCAGCAGATGGCAAGCATGTTCGGGTATTCATCAGTGGAGGAATTCAAGAATGAGTTCCGTTTTCCCGACCATTATGTTGATGGAGGCGTCAGGGAGCAGCTCATCGCAAGCCTTGATGATTGCGGGATGGTGTCCAATTTCGATGCCCGGTTTACCCGCAGGGATGGCACGATATTCTGGGCCCGTTTCTGGGCCAGGATCATCCCCGAGAAAGGGTATACAGAGGAGGTATTCACCGATGTCACGGGAGAGAAGCATTCTCACAGGGCGCTCGATGAGAGCGAGGAAAGGTACCGCAAACTGGTGGATAACCTCCCTGATTATATCCTCGTATACAGCCAGGAACGCATTCTGTACGTGAATCCCGCAGCAGCCAGGGTTGTGGGAATGTCCCTGCAGGATATTACCGGAACATCCATTTACCAGTATATCGACCCGCAGTGCCGGGAGAAGGTCAGGGCTCACAGTATGGAGAGAGCCATGGGGAATTTCGTGGATCCATACGAGATCACGCTTTCCTTCAGAGAGGGAAGACCACGGACCGTACTTGTGAATGCGACCCCCATCATTTACCAGGGCCAGGATGCCACCCTGGCCGTACTGACCGATATCACCGAGAGGAAGGCGGCGGAAGAGGAACTGGCTGCCTCCAAAGACCAGTATGTGACGACAATCAATGCCATGATCGACGGTATCTTCCTTGTCGACAGGAAGAACACGATTCTCCTCGTCAATACAACATTCGAGCGCTGGCTGGCACACCTGGGCAAGACAGGGAGTGTCATCGGGCAGAATGTCGAGGCATCCCTTCCCTGCATCGCATCAGCATCGATAGACGCAATCGGCAAGGTCTTTGAAAACGGCATGAGTACCATCACCACAACCAGCTTCCGGACAGGTCCAAAAGAGTACGTCTACGAGACCCGCCATATCCCGGTCTTCGAAGAAGGCCATGTCGAACGTGTCATGACCATCATGAGGGATATCACGAAAGAAAGGGTGATGGAGGAGGAGAAGAGGCTCGCATACCAGCAGATCGAGAAGAACATCGAGCAGTTTGCAATACTCGGTGATCATCTCAGGAACCCCGTGCAGGTGATCATGGGCCTGGCAGATCTTGAGGGGGGTCCGCTTGCACAGAAAATTCACCAGCAGACAGAAGAGATTGACCGGACGATCACCCAGCTGGACCGTGGCTGGATAGAATCAGAGAAAATCCGCGAATTCATCCGGAAATATTACGGGATAGGGAAATAACGCACGGCCCATGGAAATCTCTGCCGGCACATCGTCATCCCTTCTGCTTCCTCTTTCGGAGTGTTTTTTTACGGGGAGCTTAGTGCAGAATTGCTCTCTTCGTGTTGCATAAAATGCCCTTTGTGAGGGCAGAACAAGGGGGTAAAAGGCTTATCTTCCCGTGCGTGCTTATCTAACTGTACGGGTGAATCTGTGCAGGTATCCATGAAACTGGAGATCAAAGATGCCCCCGGGCAGCTGGTGGCGGCCCTTAAGCCCATCTCTGATGTGGGAGGCAATATCATTGCGGTCATCCACCAGCGCGATGAGAAGCAGCGGGGCGGTATGCTGAGCGTCCAGATCGTCCTGGAACTGCCTGAACAGCGCCTGAAGGACTTAACCAGGCTTATCCGGGAACAGGGGGTCAATATACAGAGGATAGGGCATGAACGCCTCCTGTACCAGAAAGCGGTGATGATCATCGGGCACCTCATCCACACCGACCTTGGAGACACCGTCGACCGCATCGACCGCACAGGATTTGCCGAAGTGACCGAACTCAATATCAGTATGCCGGCTATCAGCCAGGTATCCTCAGCCAGGCTGCTGGTTAAAGCGGTCAACAAGGATGATGTGGAGGAGGCCATGGCCATCCTGCGGCGTGTCGCAAAGGAGAAAGAATTCCTCCTGGTTGAACCGCTGGAGGAGATCGAATGAGAGTTGCGGTTCTGGGTATGGGATCGGTGGGCAAAGGAGTCCTCCGCATGATCGACGAGAAGGATTTCGGGTTCACGGTGACAGGAGTTGCAGACTCAAAGAGCGCCATTATCGATAAGGGAGGCATCAGCATCGGGGAGATCCAGGAGGCAAAACAAAACAAGGGGTACTGTGGCGATACATCGCTGTCAGCCATGGACGTGGTGACCCGTGCATCGTACGATGTCCTCGTAGAAGTGACCCCCACCAACGCCAATACCGGCGAGCCTGCTCTCACCCACATGCTTACTGCCCTTAAAAAGGGGCATCATGTCGTCACCTCAAACAAGGGACCCATCTCGCGTGAGTTCTCACGCCTGCAATCGATTGCCAGGGAGAAAGGTGTACAGATCAGGTACGAGGCTACAGTGGGAGGCGCCATCCCCATTATGCATACCCTCGATCAGGGGCTTGCCGGCAACAGGATTCTCGCGATATTCGGGGTCCTGAACGGGACCTGCAACTTTATCCTCAACAGGATGGCGGATGAGGGGCTCACGTACGACCAGGCGCTGCTCGAGGCGAGGGAGATGGGATATGCCGAGGCTGATCCCACGTACGACGTGAAGGGAATCGACGCTGCAATCAAGCTCGTGATCCTCGCCAATACATTCGGCGGGAAAACCGTGACACTCGAGGACGTGGAGATCACCGGCATCGACATGCTCACCAGCGACGCTCTCCGGCTTGCAGGGGAGCAGAACTGCACTATCAGGCTCATCGCGGAGGCCATTCCCGATCGCGGCATTCTCAGGGTGGCACCACGAATCCTCCCCCTCTCGCATCCCCTTGTGGTGGGGGGGACGCTCAACGCCATCACCATAGAGACAGATATGGCAGGGGAGATCACCCTGATCGGGAAAGGTGCGGGATCTGTGGAGACCGCGAGCGCAATCATCGGCGATCTTTTATATATTAAGGGAAAGGCATGAGGGGAGTCATCCAGAAACGGCG
Source organism: uncultured Methanolinea sp. (assembly GCA_964452625.1). Lineage (GTDB taxonomy): Archaea > Halobacteriota > Methanomicrobia > Methanomicrobiales > Methanospirillaceae > Methanolinea_A. The sequence goes on along the minus strand of CAYVMJ010000008.1, from coordinate 55,592 downwards.
TGAATATCTGCATCTTATGCGTGCATGCACGCTGGAGCAAGGGTATTTCACGGTGAATGATATCCAGAAGGGTGCAATCGTGCCCCGGAGCACCGCCCAGGACTGGATCAACCGCCTGATGGAAGAGGGTTGCGTCGTTGTCAGGGAGAGAAAGATGGGACGAAGCCCCGCAAAATATGCAGCGATCAATGCCCTCCCCTCCACCGCCTGCAAACGAATTTTCACAACGATCGATCAGGACAGGGTGGAGATCCACCATGACTGCATGAGTGCAGCCTGCGCAGCATTCTGTGCCTTCCACCATACACGTGCCGGCGGGATACTCCAGGGTGTCCGGCGGGACGGGACACTGCTCCGGGAATGGGCGCGCCTGGGCCGAACCGATATCGATATCGGGCTGCATCCGGCGGCATCTGTGGGTGTTGCAGGGGTGGAAAAAGAGGGAGACGACATCATCCAGCATTTCCGCTGTATAGGCGGCCCGGCATACTCCCTTTCAGAGATGATGTCCCATGCCGAAGGTGTGTGCGAAGTGAAAGTCAGAAAAAAGGGAGATATTGTCGAGGGAAGTGTCCGGACGCGGGCGCTTACTCATGTGATCATAGGCATTGACGATACTGACAGCAGGGAGGGAGGTGCGACTTTCGCCCTTGCACTTGCCCTCCTCCAGCACCTCGAGACAATGAAAGGAGTACTTCCCATCAGTCACCATCTGGCCATGCTCAACCCGGAAATAAAAGACAAAACGGCCGGGAACTCCTGCAGCTATATCGAAGTTGCTGTCACACCCGGGATGTGTGTGCGGGTGAAGGATCGTGCTCTTGTTTTTGTTGAGTCCGAGACATTGTCCGGCGAGTGGGGGCTGGCCTTCAGGCAGGGGTTCATGATATCCCCGTCGCTGCGCATGTATGGCAGGCGGGCCCGGGAGGAACTTGTCAGCCGGGAGGATGCAGAAGCGACTGCTCTGCAGGAGAATGTTGAAATTTTCGGCGGACGCGGGGTCATCGGTGCTCTTGCGGCGGTTGCACTCTCCGGTCTTCCTCATGATATTCTGCTCAGGGCCGAGGCCAGTGTGCCTGTCTCCCTGTAGCAGGCGGCTGCAGGACCGGGGCAGAGTAAAGTTGCATCCACTCTCCCACGCTTTTGACAAAAGGGGAACCATTAATTCCGGGATATACTGACAATACAGGGACAGGAGAGATGCAGGTGCCAGCGGAGAAGAGTCCGGGCAGCCTTCCGGATGACCTGAAAGAGCGTATCCTTCGTTTCCAGAGGGATGAGGTGACCGAGTATCACATATACCGGATGCTCGCTGCTGCTATGACGGATTCTCCCAATGCGCAGGTATTCCGGAAGATGGCGGAGCAGGAGCTCGGACACTCCCTGATATGGAAGAAATATACCGGAAAGGATGTTACACCCCGGTGGTGGAAAGTCAGGGGGTATTATTTCATTGCCCGCGCTCTCGGTACCACGTTCACGATAAAACTGATGGAGAAAAGGGAGAATGATGCCATCAGGAACTACGGGGCGCTGTCAGGAGGCATCGCGGATATCGGAAGGATCATTGAGGATGAAGAACAGCACGAGATGGAGATCATCGCGCTTCTGAATGAAGAGAGGCTCACGTATGTGGGGTCCATCGTCCTTGGCCTCAATGACGCCCTCGTCGAGTTCACGGGGAGCCTCGCGGGATTCACATTCGCGCTTCAGGATACACGGATCATCGCTGCGGTGGGAAGCATCATGGGGGTGGCAGCTGCGCTCTCCATGGCAGCATCTGAATACCTGTCTCAGAAATCGGACAGTTCCGGGCAGGTACCGGTAAAAGCTGCGCTTTATACCGGTGCAGCCTATATCCTCACAGTCATTATCCTGGTTATGCCGTTCCTCTTTCTGGAAAACCCCTTCGCAGCACTCCTGATGACGCTGCTCTTTGCCGTTGGAATCATTGTCTGTTTCACCTTCTACACGTCTGTCGCAAAAGACCTCCCGTTCTGGAGGAGGTTTGCTGAGATGGCCGCACTTTCCATGGGCATTGCAGCGATCTCATTCCTTATTGGTCTCTTAATCAGGGTGATCTTCCACGTGGATGTCTGAAGAATCACTTATCTTTCCTTGAGTGGTGAAGAGCGGGATACCTCCGGCAATATTCCCAAAGACAGCAATCGAGAGAAGGCTGCATCGCAGGATCAGGGCAGAGGAAAAAGAAGATGACCTGGCCGTCCGATATCCAGGATGGCGCAACGCCGATCTTTTCGAGGAATTCATCCATCCTTTTATTGATATATGGCATGCGGGGGGTTCTTGGGAAATGCTGGTAGATCATAACGGTTGAGTGTGTTCCAATCTCATCCAGAATTGCCGAAACCTCTGAGTGAAGGAGATGGTTTGTGCCGGGTCTTGCTGTTTCAAGGCCCGTATCAGGATCAATAAAGACGAGAGTATTGTCGAGATTTTTGAGGAGCCGGGTGATCCTGAAGAAATATTCCCTCCTCCCTGCGTGGGTGAAGGGGAAGTCAACCATTCCGAAACTGAACGGTTTGTCGGAAAAATATTCCCTGATATGGAAACAATCCCGGATTCCTTTCTCGAGGGAGATCTGCAGGAATTTTCGGAGATCCTGATTGTTGAATCCTGCACCCGCCCTTGCATACCGTCTCCTCTTTCCATGATTCGATCCATCATCTGGGGTGAGCATGGTGATGCATTGCACCTTTTCGAGGCAGGGATGCATTATAACCAGCGCTTCGATCAGGTCGTACTTGAAGAGGTCGCGTGTATCGCCGAAGTACTGGTGTTTCATGGAAATCTTACATGATTTACTGGTGGAGATGTCTGCACGATGGAAAAGGAGGAGTCACTTTCATGTCACACACACATGAGTCTGTCGTGTTATATGCCCCCCCTGATGAAAACCGCGGATGCGGTTTTGATGCCAAAATTAGGTCACGTATGCCGGTATAAGAAGACTTCCCCGGAAAAGGGACAAAGAAGAGAACCAAACCTGACAGCACAAGGGGTCCCACCGCGAGATAGGGTGAGGACTTTCCTGGTGGCTGCCAGGTTACACGGTCTTTAACTGGTAGAGGGGTTTTCGTGCATCCTTGAAATTGAATTTTGCCACAATGAGACCGCTTTTCCTGAGTTTGTTCAGGGCATTGCGGATGGTTCGGGGCGAAAAGGTGACCTTTCCGATGATCTCGTTCAGGGTCCGCTCTTTGCCATCGCCAAGCAGCGAGAACACTGCCTGCGCGGAGGAGGGGAGAGAGTCGATTACTGTGACCGGCCCCCTCATTTCCGGCCCATGTGCCTGGGCAGGGGTTGATGCCAGTGTCATGATATTTTTCCTCATTTCTGGTATTCTTTGAACATTCCGTCCCGCATGACAGCCTGCGTGGTGAAGGATGGCACCCGGGCAGGCGTTCCTGTCCCCCCTTTCGGGAGGGATACTGGAACACCACTTGTTCGGGTTTATACGAACAATCTACTATATACGAACTATACTTATTTATACTTTTTCCCGACAATGTGTTAATAGAGTTGAGTTCATGCACCCCCCCGACAGGCTACCCGGTGAAAAGGAACGGTTTATACAGATCTTTGCTTCCATTCACGGGCTGCGGGCCATTGACAGCCCATTCAAGGGCAGGCTCCTGGAGATGCTGCAGGAAGGGGAGATGGACTTTGAAAAGATTGTCTCCAGATCGGAGAGGGCGAAATCCACGGTATCGGCACATCTCAAGGCCCTCACCGAGGCGGGGATCATAGCCTCCCGCCCGGATCCAAATGACGGCAGGAGACGGATCTTCTCGCTCAACGGAAAGGTCCTTGTCCGGGCCGATGCCGCGGATGCAGAGATGATCTGGGCCGATCGTTTCTTTCCGGAAGCACTTCCCCCTGATGCGACTACAAGGGATATTTTTCGTTTCATCCTCACCTCTCTCCGCGTCAGTCTTCTTGCCGAAGGGATCCGTATTCAACCCATCCTTGAACGGGCAGGGCGGAAAGCAGGTGCCGCGATTTACCCTCGGGTTCAGGATGATGATCTTCATTCTTTTTCCGGGAATATTTCAGAATTCTGGACCCGTTTCGGGCTCGGGACAATGGACCTCGAACGGGAAGATCCGCTCACCCTGGTCATTCACGACTGTTTTGAGTGCCAGGACCTTCCCCTGACAGGCAGGCCGGAATGTGCATTTGATGCAGGGGTGCTGTCAGCTCTTTTCTCGGCGTATTTCCAGGAGAAGAAGGAGGCAGTCGAGACCCACTGCTACGCGATGGGGAGCAATCTCTGCCGGTTTGAGATCTGGAACGCCCGCTGAACCGCATCCCCGTGCTTACCCGGGGGACTCCGCCCAGTCGCGTATTAAGCCAGGGGCAAGAAGCCAGACGAGTTCACCTCCCGCGGCCCCGTCATGCATCCTTATGCGTGCTATTCCCCCTTTCTTCAATATAATGCCGCAACTGTGGGTGCCGCTGATGAGGAGAGAGACAATCGAGGAGAGCTGCGGTTCATGTCCCACCAGCATTACCCTGCTGTCAGATCCGAGATCAGAGAGTCTTTTCACCACTTCCCGCGGGTGAATGCCGGGGGAGAGTTCTTCCCATGTACTCACCCTGTCGCGCTGCCCAAGGGTCCGCGATACAACTGACGCGGTTTCGGCTGCACGGGTGAGCGGGCTCGTGGCAATGAGGGAGAAATCCAGCTTCCGGGCACGCAGCCACCTGCCGATGACCCCCATCTCCTCTTTTCCTTGTGCTGTGAGTGGCCTCCTGCGGTCATCCGGATCCTCGTGATCAGCGATTCCCGCTTTCCCGTGCCTGAGTATATAGACATCCATTGAAGGAGAACTGATACCCGTCCCTCAAATAACTTCGCCCCTGTGGGGCCCATGTTATCCAGAGCGGCAGGTCCGGCTGTTGCGGCAGTGCATGAGGGCGTCATACAGGAAATGACAGGGGGCCCTTCATGAGTGTCCTGGTTCTGGTGTACGGGTTGCCAGCAAGACAGGTGAAAAGAATATTGCAGGAACAGGGGCTTTGTTATCACTGCTTTATTGAGGCTGTGATCCTTCCCGGGCAATGGAGCGTAAATAATCTGAAAAACCGCATGCGAGGGAAGGGATTCGAACCCCTGAACTCCTGCGAGAATGGACCCTAAATCCATCGCCTTTGACCGCTCGGCAACCCTCGCTCTCCTGGTACTAGGATCCGGGGACAGAAAAAACCCTTGGCAAGTTGCCGGGGTTGCAAGTTACGATGATGTTTTGCGCGTTTAGTTCTCTCTTTATGTTCACCGGATCTTAAAATGGCTTGAGCAATCACCCACGTTGTCATTTTTTATCGCAAAAATATTATTCTGCGCAATTATTATATACGAGGAGATTGAATAGAAATATGCCATATATGAAGGTCTGGGAACATATACCAGGCCGCAGACCTTGTCAGATCAGCACCAGCAGGGTCATGGCATCCCGGCCAAGCGTGTGAGAAACATGGTAAGGAACGCCGTCAACGAGAAGAAAGGGCATGAGGAAGCGGCTGACTGTTCGCCACCTTTCGGTCAGCACATGCCCGATGGCGACTATTCCCTCCTACGAGCGAAGATTCTTGCCAAACTGGATGATGAGGACATACGGGATGCACTCGCAGGCCTGAACGCCAGGCCTTTGTAACTTCATATATGGTATCTTTTCTGCTTTTTATGGCGGAAAAGAGCGAAACCCTGGCATTCCGTGCAGCCCTTTGCCGGGGTCGCGTCCAAATGACCCTCCAAAACTCCCCTTTTCCTGGAACCCTCTGAATATTACCTCCCTTTGCCGTCCTATGGACAGGTCCGGGGTATGCCTGAAACCGGCGCACTCAAGGCAGGGGGGGTCGGCAGGGGAAATCGTTGCCGGACAAGGCACAATCGGGGAGAATCAAGATAATCTCTCGCTTCCAATGACCTGATCATGAAGCGGCTGGAGACCCTGGCCATCATCGCCCATGACATGGGGGTCATTTTCGAGTTCCTGGGTTTTATCACCCTCCTCCCACTTGTGGTGCTCCTCATTTTTGGAGAATGGGATATGCTGGTGCCCATGGTCTCCGTGCCACTGTTGTTTGTCATCCTGGGTTTCATCACGTCACGCATCCCGACAAGGGATCATGTCCCACAGCTCTCGGTGGCACTCGCGGCTGTTGCCCTCACATGGTTTGCCGTCGCGCTGGTCGGGAGTCTCCCGTTTGTCCTTGGTCTCCAGATGAGCTGGACTGACAGTATCTTTGAGGCGATGTCAGGATGGACCGATACGGGAATGACGATGATTGGATCACTCGACTCGACTCCAAAAACCCTCCTTTTCTGGCGATCATTCATGCAGTGGATTGGGGGAATGGGTGTGATTGCATTTGGAATCGCGATGCTCTCCCGCTCAAGCCTCACCCAGCACCAGCTCTACAGGTCGGAAGGCAGGTCAGAGGATTTGATGCCGAATGTTGTCTCCACCGGCAGGAGGATGTGGGTCATTTATGTCTTCCTCACGATTGTCTTCACCGGGATGGTGATGCTGTCGGGGGTTCCCCTGTGGGATGCCTTCAACCTTACCATGGTCAGCATCGCCACCGGAGGATTTACACCCCATGATGCCGGGATATCGTTCTATGATAACGCCCTCCTCGAAGCCCTTCTGATTCCGGTGATGATTGCCGGGGCATTGCCTTTCAAACTCTATTTTCTCATGTACAGGGGAAGGATAATACCATTTTTCAAGGACAGGGTCGTATGGCTCATCCTCGCGCTTGCACTGGTGGGATCGGTTGTAATCACCCTGGATCTCCATATCTTCAACGGTTTTTCGCTGAATACTGCAGCACGCCAGGGGGTATTCATCGGGGTATCCGCCATCACCAGTACCGGTCTGCAAAACTCTGACCTCCACTGGGTTGCCGGACCCCTTGTTGTCATCATGCTCCTGATGATGATCGGCGGCGCTTCGGGAAGTACTGCCGGAGGAGTCAAGGCAAACCGGGTTATCCTCGGATACGAGGGGCTCGTGTGGTGGTTCAGGCGGTATTTCTCCAGGGGACGGACCATTGTTCCATTCCGTCACGAGGGCAGAGTCATTCCAAAAAGAATTTCTGAGGTGGAACTCTCCAAAAATATGCTGATCATTGGACTCTGGGTACTGATTATTTTCATAGCCACTGTCTTCAGCCTGCACCTTGCACCCACCGATTTCAGGACCCACGAGGTTGTGTTCGAGGAGGTTTCAGCTATGGGGAACAACGGCCTGGGCCTGGGATATATGAATCCCGACACCCCGCTCCAGGTAAAGTGGATCTTCATACTCCTGATGTGGACAGGGAGGCTCGAGATCATCCCTGTCCTTATCCTGGTGATGGGCCTGGTCAGGGGATTTGAAGCCCGTGTGAAAGGAAAATAGGAAAGTCCTCATCTTTCGGCACATAAAAGAACAGCTTGTCCAGTACCCTTTTTTTCCCAGTCCAATCAGGGGCTAATATTCGCCCCATTTGTGCTGATTTACCAAAAACAAAATATTCTTCAGCTCATAACCCAACCACGTGTAGGTTGACGGCCCGATGGATATCTTTCTCCTGGCTTTGGTCCAGATCCTGGTTGCAGCAGCCGTCTGCTGGCTCAATTTCATAGTGATAGATCTATTCTTCGGGCTCCCGAAAGCGGGTGGTGTGGTCGGTGCAACCGCCATCGGGAAGCATATCGAGGCAGACGGGGGTGCCCTCCACGGGGGGTACATGATGGGAAACATCGTATCTTCTCCCGATGCATCCGCAGGGACCCTCCTTGCAGCCTGCGGCGTGTACATCGCCGGGATTCCCGGGGGACTCCTGGCTGCTGCCCTCGTGTATATCGGAAATCGGATCTGCCATGACAGAGGGTATGCGGGAACCACGGGGTGCCTGACTGCAACGTTCATTGTCTATGGCTTCACCCTTGTCGGATTTTCGGCGGCAGAGTTCATCGCAGGCATGGTCATCGCCATCCTGACCATCCAGGGGATCTCCCACCGCAATTCCAGCCGTCTTATCGCGTACCTGTGGAGGGTGAGAGGAGGATGACCCCGCAGGATGCCGCTCTTGCGGTGTGTGTCATTGTTGCCGTGTATGCAGCGCTGAGACTGGCCCTGGAACCAGACACCCTGCGGAAACTGCCTTTTCTCAATGTCCTTTCTTTTGCTGTGGCAGGGAGCATAGCCCTCATCCTCCCGCATCCGCTGGGCATTGTCGCCGCAGCCGCATACTTCGTGGGATCAACCCTTGAATCGAACGCCATCGCCAGCACATATGCAGGAGGGCTCGAGCGCCATGAATGAGATGGCGATTTTTGCATTTGCCGCACTGATTCTCATTGGTGCGCTGCTCACCATCAGTGAGAGAGACCCTTACCGGAAGCTCATCTCCCTGGGTGTCATGATAGGCGGAGTCATGCCATTCATCGTCAACAGGGGCATCCTGGATGTTGCCATAGCCGTTGCTCTCATCGCACCACTCTCCACCTTATTTATCCTGATGGTATGCGAAAGGGGTGAGCCGTGAACGCAGAATTTTTCCTGGGGGCGTTTCTCCTTCTCGCAGGAACTGTCGCAGCAGCATTTCCGAGGCCGAAAACATACCTGAACCGGCTGATAAACCTGGAGATTTCCGCCTGGGGACTCCTGCTGCTGATGCTCTCCTACAATGAGGCACTGGCACTCCTGACGTTCGGAGGGGTATCGGCTTTGACCGTTTACATATTCGTGCGCGTAATGCAGAAGAAGGAGGCGGCAGGATGATCATCCAGAAGATATCGCGAATTCTTTCGAATTTTGACAATATCCTGCCGGTATTCGCATCGGCATGTGCGGTGATGTCGGTCCTCACCCTTCTTTTCCTCCCGCTTGTGTACAGCGAGAACCAGCTGTATCCCAAGAAGATCGTTTCCGGGAGCACGCTCAATCCCTATGACAGGGGCGGGTCCCCGTTCACCCGGGCAGAGATACATCCCCAGTATCCGGAGAACTCCCCGACGGCAGGATACGTGACAGCCTACCTGACCCCGTTCTCCCTCTTCCTTTCCCGGCATACTGGGTATGTGGGAACCACAATCGTCGCCCATCCAGGGGGAATCCTTGACGAAATTCTTTACAATACACGGGGACTGGATACGGTCGTGGAACCCACCATCCTGTTCATCGCGTTTGCTATCGCCGCCTATATCTTCAGGAAGGGGGAGCACGAATGATGTGGAACGAGTACTCCATCGGTCTCGCGGTTGCTTTTGCATGTGCATTCGTCGGTTTTGCAGCTCTCACGATGGAGCGGGACGATCTCCATAAACTCCTCCTTATAGATCTTGTCGAGACTGCATCGCTTGCGGTGATTGCCCTGATAGGGACCGACCTTGCCGAAGCGCTCATACTGCCCGGGCTTGTGGTGGGGATCGCCGAACTCCTGGCTCTCTCACAGATCTACATCACCAAGGAAGGGTACCAGCACAACCCTGTGAAGAGGCTGAATATCGAAGTGATTGTGAAATCCCCGGCCCCGCTCATCATTTCAACCATCCTCGTTGTCTACGGGATCATACTGTCCGGGTTCACGGGAGGGGCAATTGCAGGCCTCGGGATCGTATTCCTCCTTATGAGCAGGAGTTTTACAGGCAATTTCCACGTTCTCGAGATGGCAAGCGGGATATCCTGGGCGCTCTGGGTCGCGGCATTCTTCGTCTTCATGTTCCTCCCTGAGTGGTGGTACCTGGCCCTCATGGGAGCGGCCATCGGGATCCTCCTGAAGGTGATCACAAAGATGTCCCTTGTCGGGGCCATGTGGGGTGAACCGGAATGAACGAGATCGGGGGTACACCCCTCTTTTTCCTCGAGTTCGGGGACATTGTCATATACTTCACTCCCTTTACACTCACCCTCTTTACCCTTGCACTGGTCTTCACCGTGTTTGTCCTTGTGAGCCGCCCCGAACGGCAGATCGACATCGCGTTTGGCGGAGATGCATTCTATGACAAGGTAATCTCCCTGCCAGAACTGCGGTTCCGCCGGTTCATGTCGATTGCATGCGGCCTTGCCTGCATGGGTGCCATGGTGACCGGTGACGTCTTCGATTTCACCCTCTTTGTCTCCCTGGTGGGCATCTGCAACGTCGGGATCGTGGCGGCGGTCAGGAGCAGGCACGTCCAGAACGCCGCCTACCAGTACGGACTCGTGGCGCTGGCGGGAACCGTCCCGATGTTTGCTGCCGCTGCCATGATCGCTGCGACGACAGGAACACTCTCCATGATCGAGCTTGCAAAACAGGCGCTTCCTGTCCCGACCGTCGCCCGGGCCCTCCTTGTCCTCGGGGTGATGGGCGAGGGGATGGCCCCGTTCTACGCGGCTAAAGCCGAGATGTTCAGGGCCCCGGGGGCGCCCTATGTGATCATGTGCTCGCTCTCCTCCCTCCTGATATTTTTGAGGGTGGCCGAGGTGATCCTGGTCCTGTGAGGTGAAGGAATGAAGAAAGAGTATGCCCTTGCACTGACACTGGTCGCGGCGGGTTCCGGTATCGCAGCCATGGCTCTCACCATGGGAAAAATCCTTCCCGATTGGGCGTACATGGGAGTGCTTGTGATCGCGTTCCCGCTCTTCGTCCTGGGTCTGGGACTGTACTGGATGGCCCGCGAAGGTGAGGCGGACATACCGTTCCTGGGGTACTAACGATGATTGCCGAACTCATCTTTGCCGTGTTCTTCGGGCTCCTTCTCCTGGGGATACACCGGAAGGTGATCGCCCGCATCCAGAGGAGGCCGGGTCCCCCGGTATGGCAGGAGATACTGCACATGCTGAAGTTCTCCTTCAAGACCACGTGGGTGCCGAAGACCGCGAGTACCGCTCTCTTTGTAGGAGTGGTCCTTGTCGCCATTGGCATATGGACAGCAGCATTCTTCGTGGTCCTTTCGGGGGGGAGCCTCCTGATCATCTTTGCCATCTACATGCTCCACAAGATCGTAGAGCACGGGTTCGGGCTCTCATCAGGGTCGCCCTACGGGAAATTCGGCGGGGTCCGCTCCGTCATTTCTGCGGCCTCCGAGATCCCTCTCTTCGTGAGCGTGGCCGCGATAGCCATATTCACCCATTCGCTCATCATATCGGATATCGTTGCATACCAGGCGGCTCACGGCCCTCTCTTCCTCATCGTCCCTCTTGCAGCGGTGGCAATGTACGTAGTCCTCCTCTCGAAGATGCCGTTCGGTCCCTTCTCTATCGTGGAGAGCAAGGAGCTGGTCAGCGGATACAAGACCGAACACTTCGGGGTATGGAGGGCAGGACTCGAAGTCTGCAATGGTTTGAAGACATACGTCCTCCTTCTGACCTTCATTCTTGTGTTTATCGGGAATCTTCCGTTCCTGCTGGTTCTCCTTGCGATGGTGATCATCCTCATCACGCTCTCGTTTGTGTGTGCGCTCTCGCCGATGCTCTCACCCTATGACAGCGTGACCGTCCAGACTATTATCGCCGGGATCATGGTTGCATACGTGGCAGTCCTCGGGGTGATGTCATGATCAGAGAAGTATTGGTGGTTGGAACCCTGATCTATATCCTGGTTATCGCCGTGCAGATGATCGACAGGCCATCCCTCTGGCTTCAAAGCCTCCTCATCGGGGGAGCCCTTGCGCTCGCAACAGCCGTTTACTGGTTCCGCGAGGAACTCCACCTCCAGAGGGCAGAGATCGCAGCGCTCTGGGTCGCAGTATTCCTGTTTGTCATATATGGCCTGGCAACCCTTGGAGGACTGGTATGAAGGAGCCGCTCTATGAAAAGGACCTCACGACCATGAAATATGACATTCTTGTCAGCCAGAGGCATGACCGGATGGTGCGTGAGATCGCAGCAGACCTCGGCATTCCCCAGCTCAAGGTACGGCGCTACATCATCGACCATTTCGACATGATCCTGATGGAAAATCTCCCTGCCCGCTACGAGCATGGGAAGATGGTGAGCGGGGAAGATCCCATCCCCGAACGGCAGATGGGGGCGTATCTCTACACGCATGCCGTTCCGCTCATTGAAAAAGGGCGGATGGATGAGATAGTCACAGGGGTGAAAGATCTGATACGAAGCGGAATTTCCATGAATGATGCGGTACGTGCGGGAAAGAACAGGATACGCGAGGTGATCTCGCCATGACGATGCTGCAGGCACTCAAGAATTTCGTCCGGTCAAAGTCTATTCATGTTGCGTACGTGGATCTCGGCTCCTGCAACGGCTGCGATATTGAAGTCCTGGCCTGCCTCGCCCCCAGATATGATATCGAGCAGTATGGCATTTTTGTCCACAACAATCCAAGGGAGGCCGATGTACTCCTTGTGATTGGTGCCTATACTCCCGGATGGGAAGGGAAGCTGGAGGGTCTCTGGGAGAAGATTCCGGATCCCAAGGTGGCAGTCGCAATCGGGAACTGCCCGATATCAGGCTGCCTCTTCAACCGTCCCCACACACTTGTGGATCCCCCCGCCTCCAAACACATACCCATTGCTGCGCAGGTGCCCGGGTGCCCTCCCCGGCCGACGGAGATCCTCTCAGCAATCCTCTCGGTGGCACCACTGGTATTCAAGGACTACGAGGTGGGGAAGCGATGAAGCGGACGGTTGACGTCTCCATCCCGGTCGGCCCCGTCCACCCATGCTGGAAGGAACCGGCACGCGTCAAGTGCGAGACCCGCGGCGAACTGGTCCTCTCTGCCGAGGTTGAGCTCGGCTACATGAAGAAGGGCATCGAGAGGATCATGAGGGGAAGACCGTGGCAGGAGGTGATGTTCCTGGCCGAGCGCGTCTGCGGGATATGCTCAGTCATTCACAATATGGTCTTTATCGAGGCGCTCGAAAAGATGAGCAGCATAGAGGTACCGGAAAGGGCGGCCCTGCTCAGGGTGATCGTAAACGAGCTTGACCGCATGCAGAGCCATATCCTTGCAAACTTTTCGTACTGTTACACGATCGAGCACGAGACCCTCGGCATGTACCTTCTTGACACCCGTGAGAAGGTCATGGATGAACTGGAGCGGATCACAGGCGCCCGGGTCACCTGTGCATACATCGTTCCGGGCGGAGTGCGTTTTGATATCAGGGACGAGGACGCTCTCCATCTCAGGGCAAGCCTCGACGCACTTGAGGAGGCTGTCACCCGCTATATGGGCATGTTCGAGCACGGCCCCCTTATCGCACTCCGGAGCCGCGGAATTGGCATTCTCACACGTGATGCGGCACGGGAAGCGTGTACGGTCGGCCCCACGGCCCGCGCAAGCGGCCTTCCTGAATCTGACCGCAGGCTTCATCACCCCACGTACCGGAAGCTGGGTTTTTCCCCTGTCTCGCGCAAAGAGGGAGACAACTTTGCACGGATCATGATGCGGTTCCAGGAGGTGCTCCAGAGCATAGCCCTTATCCGGAAATGCCTCGATATACTCCCCCAAGGACCCATACGTGGCGGAGGAATTCCCGGTGCAGGGGAGATAGCCTATTCAGGCGAAGCACCACGGGGAGAGCTCTCCTACTTTATCAGGACAGATGCTGCAGGGCGGGTCATTGACATCGCTATCCAGACCCCGTCCATCATGAACATCGAGGCCTGCTGCCATTACATGCTTACAGGCGTTGCATCGATGGCGGACGTCCCTTCGACTTTCGTCTCATCTGATCCCTGCATCGCCTGCACGGAGCGGTGATATGCCTTCGTCGATTGTCTATTACGCAAAAGAGTTCCTGCGCGGCGAATGGGTAAAGAAGTTCCTCGCGGCAAAGACCGCTCCCCTGGTCATTCCTCCCTACTTCCGCAACTACCCCGAGTTGACCGGTAAGACCTGCACCCACCATCTTTTCTGCATGATGGCATGCCCGGCGCCGGGTGCAATCGATGTCATCAGGACACCGGAAGGGTGGCAGCCCCGGATTCACGTCGGACACTGCATCAGGTGCGGGCTCTGCGTGGAAGCGTGCCCGAACGGGGTTCTTACCAGTGGAAGGATCCTTGAATCGATGTTCTATGACAACACCAGGCTCTCGTTCTCGTTCCGGATAGATGTCGATACCGACAAGTGCATGGGGTGCGGAAACTGTGCCGTCGCCTGCCCCGTCAACAAGCTGATCGATGCCCAGATGTCGCACGGGGGGAGGGCATCTACAGACGATCTCCTGCTCAAGGTGAACGAGGGGAAGTGCCAGGTCCTCCACGTGGAGAAGTGCACGGGCTGCAAGACCTGCGAGCACCATTGCCCGAACGAGGCGATTCATGTCGCCCGACTCCTCGAGGCGGTCCACGCACCGGAGGATGAGATATGAAGTTCCTCCTCAACACCGGCAGGACTATCAAGCAGGGATCGTACGTGGAGCGGAAGAACGCTCCGTCATACCTGGAAGAGGCTTCATCGATCCACATGAACCCCGTTGATATGCTCGAGCTGATGGTGGAAGAGGGGGACCGGGTAAGAGTGAGGGGTGATTCCGGCGAAGTGGTAATGACGGTCAGGCTGGACCAGGGTCTTGTCAGGGGACGGGTCTTTTGCAGCCTGGGGCCGTATGCAAACCGCATTATCAGCGCAGAGACGCATGGGACGGGAATGCCAGATTTTAAAGTCACGCCCGTGAGCATCGAGCCGACGTCAGACCCCGTGATGGAGGTAGGTGCGCTGATGAGCCTCTGCGGAGGGGTGCCGTATGAAGATTGAAGACGTAGTCTGCTCGTTCTGCGGCTGCCTCTGCGACGACCTCGTGGTCGATGTGGAAGGGAACAGGGTGCTGAACGTGGAGAACGGCTGCACGCTCGCCAGCGAGAAATTCATGGGAGATCACAGGCTGGAGACCCCGATACGGAGAGTCGGGAAAAAGTGGGAGAAGATCTCCTACGAGGAGGCGATCGCGGAGACCGCAGGCATCCTCCTTGACGCTGACCGCCCGCTCCTTTATGGGTGGAGCGGGACATACGGCGAAGCACAGACCATCGGGGTCCACATGGCCGAGTTGCTGGGAGCAGTCATAGACAACACGTCAACGGTCTGCCACGGACCCTCGATCCTTGCGATCCAGGAAGTCGGGCATCCCGGCTGCACCCTCGGGCAGGTCAAGAACCGGGCGGACGTGGTGGTGTACTGGGGTGCCAACCCTGTCGATGCACATCCCCGGCACATGAGCAGGTACACCACGTACTGTGATGGTTTTTTTGTAAAGGACGCCTTCAGGGAACGGAAGGTGATCATGGTGGACGTCCGTGATACCGAGTCATCGAGCGTCGCCGATGAGTTCGTGAAGGTCAATCCCGGGGGGGATTATGCGGTGCTTTCAGCTCTCCGGGCAATCGTCAGGGGGAAGCGCGAAATCATCCCGGCAGTTGTGGAAGGTGTTTCGCGCGAGCAGCTCTTCAGGGTTGCGGACATGTGCATGTCCGCGAAATTCGGGGCATTCTTTTTCGGTGTGGGCCTCACGATGGCCCCGGGAAAATACAAGAATATCCGCAATGCCATCGAACTGACCGAGGAGCTGAACCGGCACACCAAGTTCACCATCTCCCCGATGCGCGGGCACTGGAACGTGTACGGTTCGAACGAGGTGTTCACGTGGATCACCGGGTATCCCTATGCGGTTGATTTTGCACGGGGCATTGCCTTCTACAATCCCGGTGAGACCACGAGTGTCGATATACTCCGGCGCGGGGAGTGCGATGCATGCCTTGTCGTTGCGAGCGACCCGGGCGCCCACTTCCCGCGGGCTTGCGCAGAACACCTCGCACGCATTCCCACGGTGCAGATCGATCCCCATGTCAACGTGACCACGCACCTTTCGTGTCTCCAGATACCGGTTGCGGTCGCCGGGATTGATGCGGAAGGGACTGCATACAGGATGGACGGCGTACCGATACGGACGCGGAAACTCTTCCAGGGCAGTTACCCGGGCGATGCAGAGATCCTCGAAAAGATTTATGCCATTGTGAAGGAGGCGAAGGGATAATGACCGGGCTCCTTATCAGGAATGCATACGTGATCGATCCCCTCTCGGGTGTGAAAGGCGAGATCATGGACATCGCCATTGCCAATGGGATAATCGTGGAAGAGGAGCCACACGGTGCAGAGATCATCGATGCGGGCGGATGCCTGACTCTCCCCGGTGGAATAGATTCTCACTCCCATGTGTGCGGCACTAAAGTGAACTTCGGGCGGTACATGAGCCCTGAGGATATGAGGGCGGGGAGGACTGCGAGGAGAGGGGTCATGCATGTCACCTCCGGCTACAGCGTGCCCACCACGTTCGGGAACTCCTACCGGTACAGTACCATGGGGTATACTACCGTCCTGGAGGGGGCCATGGCCCCCCTCGAAGCACGGCACACACACGAGGAATTCACCGCAACCCCCCACCAGGACATGCTCGCCAATACCCTCTTTGACGGGAACTGGTCCGTCATGGAGGCAGTGCAGGCGAAGGACACAAAGAGGGTTGCTGCCATCGTTGCCTGGACGCTTGCCGCTATCAAGGGATTTGCCATCAAACTGACCAATCCCGGGGGGACAGAGGCATGGGGGTGGGGTGAGGATGTGGGCGGCATCCATGACCCGGTCCCCCATTTCGGGGTGACGCCGGCAGAGATCATAAGCACCATGATCGAAGCCAACGAGATCCTTCACCTGCCCCATTCGGTCCACCTTCACTGCAACAACCTGGGAGTGCCCGGAAACTACCAGACCACACTCGATACAATCGGCCTTGTCCCTGACAGAAACCCGGATCGCCAGAGCCTGTATCTCACTCACGTGCAGTTCCATTCCTATGGCGGGTCCACATGGCGGGACATCTGTTCGAAGTCTGAAGACATCACACGGGCTGTGAACAGCACTCCCCATGTGGTCATGGATATGGGACAGATAATGTTCGGGAGAACAACGACAATGACCGCCGACGGGCCCATGGAGTTCAAGCTCTATATGCTCCATCACAACAAGTGGAGCAACCATGACGTGGAACTGGAGACCGGATCAGGGATCATCCCGGTCTATTACGGGAGAAAGAGCCTCGTGAATTGCGTGATGTGGGCGATTGGCCTCGAGCTTGCTCTCCTCACAAAGAACCCGTGGCAGTGCCTGCTCTCGACCGACAGCCCGAATGGCGCCCCCTTTGTGAAATACCCAGAGATCATCGGACTCCTGATGAGCAGGAAATTCAGGGAGAACGAAGGAAAGATGATCGATCCCAGGACAGAACATTTCGTGCCCCTTTTTGCGCTTGAACGGGAGATGGACTGGAACGAAATCGCCATCATGACGAGGGCAGGACAGGCGAAGGCGCTCGGGATAACCCGCATCGGGAAAGGCCATCTCTCGCCTGGTGCTGAGGCGGATGTGGCGATATACCCGCTCAGGCCGGATGAGATAGACCCGTCCGTCGATTACCAGCAGGTTGTTGCCGGGTTCTCCCGAACAAGCCACACTATCAAAAGAGGAAGGGTTGTGGCCAGGGATGGCGAGGTTGTTGTGGAGGGTGCGAACAGCACCATATGGACACGGGCGAATGTGCCTCCGGAGTACAACATGGGGGTCGACCCGGAGTTCACCAAGAAGTTCGAGCAGTACTACACTGTCAGGTTGAGCAATTACCCGGTCCAGGATCTTTATCTCCCGAGAGGCCTGCGGATAGACACGGAGGCATCGCTATGAGGGTCATCCTGAAGACAAAGCCCCGGGCAAAACCGAAGATCCCCATCGAGGCAGAAGAGATCATCCCACAGAATTTTCTCCGGAAGAATGACATGAAGATCTTTGAAGGGAACAAGGAACGCTCCCTTGAAGACCTCTTTTTCGTGACCATCGAGGGCCCGGCGGTCTCACCCGACCAGGTCGAGGTGATCATGAACGGGGATACAGGGGTGATCAAGAGGGTGGGAGAGTACATGAACGCAGGACGCATCATCATCGAGGGCGATATCGGGATGCACTGCGGAAATTTCATGAGTGCGGGCGAGATTCTCATCCGGGGAAATGCCGATTCCTGGCTGGGACGTGAAATGAGGGGCGGCCGCATCGTCTGCGAGGGGAATGCCGGACACTATTGTGCCGCGGGATACAGGGGAGAGAAACGCGGCATGAGAGGGGGATCCATCGAAGTGAAGGGAAATGCAGGGGATTTTACCGCCGAATACCTCTCGGGCGGGGAGGTCACCATTCATGGACACTGCGGGGACCTCCCCGGCGTGGAGATGCGGGGTGGAACCCTCGTGATAGGAGGAGACTGCTCGCGGCCCTGCGGGAATATGACGGGGGGAACCTGCATGGTGTTCGGCAGGGCTGACCGCCTCCTCCCCACATTCCGTAGGAATGGGTCAGAGGAAACGGAGTATGCGGGGAAGAGTTACAGGATGAACGTCTTCCGCGGTGATGTGGCGAACAGGGGCAAGGGAACCCTGATGGTCCGCAGCTGACCCTGTCCCGGGATGTATGGGCGGCCTTTTACGGGAGAGTATTCCCATATCTTTTTTATTTTTGAAAATGCATCTCTTTTTATCCTGATTGCCGGGATTTTACCGTGATACACCATGATCTCCGTGCTTCTCGTTGATGATGAACCTGCTCTCCTGGATATCACCCAGATCTTCCTTGAGAAGGATGGAAAGATGACAGTGACCCTCTCAGAGTCGGCAGAGGATGCACTGGCCCTGCTCCGGGGAGTCGCGTTTGATATCATCATCTCCGATTACGAGATGCCCACGATGAACGGGATAGAATTTTTGAAGGCGGTGAAAGCCCGCGGCCTTGAGATCCCATTCATCATCTTCACCGGCCGCGGCAGGGAGCACGTGGCCATCGAGGCATTGAACCTTGGAGCCTCGTTCTATCTCCAGAAGGGCGGAGACCCGAAGTCCCAGTTCGCCGAACTCCGGAACATGGTCATGCAGGCTGTGCAGCGGAAGAAGGCGGAGGACGAGGTCCGGCTGAACCAGCGCAGGCTCCAGGCAATGATCGATCTCCACCAGATGTCGGGGGCGGACGTGCACGATCTCTCTATGTATGCGATGGAGAAGGCCATCGACCTCACCGGCAGCACCATCGGATATATTGCGTTTCTCAATGAGGAGGAGACTGTGCTCTCGATGTATGCATGGTCGCAGTCAGCCCTTCAGTCATGCCGGATCAGTGAGAAACCCATGGTATACCCGGTGGAGAAAACCGGTCTGTGGGGAGATCCGGTCCGCCAGCGCCGGCCCGTGATTACCAATGATTACCAGGCTGCACACACTTCCAGGAAGGGATACCCGGAGGGCCATGTCCCGATCTCCCGGCACATGGGAGTCCCTGTCACGGATGGGGCAAGGATTGTCATGCTTGCGGGGCTCGGGAACAAGGTAACCGAGTATTCTGAGGATGACATCCGGCAGGTGACGCACCTCATGGGAGGATTGTGGCAGATACTCAAGCGGAAACGGATTGAGACGGAACTGCATGAGAGTGAGAGGAGGTTCCGGTCCTACTTTGAACTCCCCCTGACCGGCATCGCGATCATATCGCCGGACATGCGCTGGCTGACCGTGAACGAGAAACTGTGCCGGATGCTCGGGTACAGCAGGGATGAACTGATGGCCATCAGGTGGACCGATCTCACCCCTCCCGACGACCTCGGGAACGAGATCACCGAATACGAGAAAGTGATTGCAGGAGAGAAGGAGTCACACACGCTTGAGAAAAAGTTCATAAGAAAGGACGGAAGCGCCATCGATGTCGAGGTCTCGGCCATCCCTGTCAGGAAAGAGCACGGTGAAGTGGATTATTTTGTCGCTCTGATCCAGGACATCTCTCCCTTGAAACAGGCAAAAGAGGAGTTGCAGGCATCCAATGACCAGATGGCTGCCACCCTCGAAGAACTTCGCGCCACCCAGGACTCGATGAACGAATACTGCCACCGCCTCGAGAGGGAAGAACTTGCCCTCCGGGAGAGCGAGGAGAAGTTCCGGATCATGGTGGAGACGGCACCGAGCATGCTGATCATCACCGATCAGAAGGGCACCATTACATATGCAAGCCCCAACACCCTGAAATTTACAGGGTTCACGCCTGAAGAGATACCGGAACAGGGATTATCGCTGGTATATCCGGATGACAGGAGTCGTGTCAGGGAGTTTGCGTCGCGGGCATACCACGAACAGAAGAATTCCGGGAATATCGAGTTCCGGTCGGTGAAGAAGGATGGTGAAGTCTGGTACGCATCGGGCTCTGTCGAGCCTCTCCGGAATCAACAGGGGACATGTTCGGGTTTCCTGATACAGATAATCGATATCACATCGCAAAAAGATGCAGAAGAGGAGCTCAGGCAGAACAGGGAGAAATACCGTGAACTCGTGGAAAATGTCAGTGATGTGGTCTTTTCGCTCGATAATCGCGGGATTGTCACGTACGCCAGTCCCGCAGTCACGCGGGTCCTCGGGTACCAGCCCGACGCAGTGACCAGCCACCACTTTTCGGATTTCCTTCTGCCCGGGGATGTTCCCTCGGCAAACGAAGGGTACGCCAGTCTGGAGGAAAGAGCGAACCAGGGACCGCTGACCGTCGACTGGCAGGTGAAGACAGGTACAGGTGACGAACGCTGGGTCAGAATTACACTCAGGCTCCAGAAAGACGGGGAAATTTTCACCGGATGCACCGGCACTCTTACCGATATACAGGAACAGAGAAAGGCGCTCGAGGATCTGAAGGAACGCAAAATGGTTCTCCAGGACATCTTCCATGCTGCCCCGGTGGGGATCGGTATGGTGCAGGATTGCGTCATCACATGGATAAACGATCCGGTCTCACGTATGACTGGATATGTGCCGGAGGAAATTGTCGGAAAGAACACCCACATATTCTATTCTTCCGCGGAAGAGTCCGACAGGATTTCGCAGGTGATGTATTCGCGGTTATGGGAGGATGGTGAGGGATCCATCGAGACCCGCTGGGTGAAAAAGGACGGCAGCATGATTGATGTCCTGATCACAAATTCGCCCCTGAATCCCGGTGATCCTGCATCACCGATCATTTTCACCGTGTCTGATATCACGGAGAGAAAGCGATCTGAAACGGCCCTCATCGAGAGCGAACTCCTGCTCCGCACGTTCATCGATGCGTTTTCGGAACCTGCCTTCCTCATGACTGCGGACGGAGAGGTCATCACTGCGAACGGGGCATTCTGCAACCACTATCATGCCAGTGGAACGGGGGAAGAGGGGATGAACGTCTATGCGCTTTTTCACCGGAATTCTGGCGGTGTCCTGAAGGGGTATGTCGAAGAAGTGCTGCACACGGGAAGGGAAGCCCGTTTCGAGATGGCAGAGAATGGGCGTGTCTGTCTCTTCAATCTCTACCCTGTCAGCGATTCTTCGGGCAATCTGACCCGCGTTGCGGTATTTCCTGTGGATATCACTGATCAGAAGAAGGACCGGGACGTCGTTTCGCTCCTGAATAAGAAACTCTCGATCCTTTCCTGCATCACCCGGCATGATGCGTTCAACAGGGTCGAGGACATCGGGAATTACCTGGACCTCATGAAAGAGCAGACCGCAGATCCCCTCCTCCTTACGTATCTTCACAAAGAGGAACGGGGCGTCAGGGCTCTCCGGGATCTCCTTGATTTTTCAGAGGAATACCAGAATACCGGTATGGAAACACCATCCTGGCAGGACGTGAGCAGTGCGATACGAAAGAGTGCGGGACTCCTTGATCTCAACCAGGTCACCATTTACCTGGACTGCGAAGGACTGGATCTTCATGCGGACTCCATGCTTGAGAAGGTCTTTTTCTCGCTGATCGAGAATGCTCTCCTGTATGGCGGTACTCCGTCGGGCATCACATTCTCATACAGGGAGTGCGAAGACGGACTCATTCTCTTGTGCGAAGACGATGGCAGGGGGGTGCTTGCTGACCAGAAAGAGTCTATTTTTTCACCAGGCATCGACCGGCATAAGGGATGCGGCCTCTTCCTGGTCCGTGAGATCCTCGCAATGTGGGGTTTTTCCATAAGTGAGACGGGCATTCCGGGCGAGGGTGCCCGGTTCGAGATCAGGGTGCCGGATGGTTCATACCGGTTTTCCCAGGAATAAGGGGATGATCATGCGTCTCCTGCTCCACTGCATGCAGGCGAGGAATTGACAGGCTCTCTTAATCCCTGAATTCCAGCACCTGGTCATATATCCGGTAACGTTCGCCGTTCATCATCCTTGCGTAGACGATCACCCTGTCTGTTTCCGTTGTTCCGGCAATCTCCATGTAATCTCCTGTCGCCGGGGTGGGCAGTGTCGCGGTCCCAACGGTGCCGTCTGCCCTGATGACCTCCGCATCGATCGAAGAGACCAGCCGCATGCCCTTTCCCCCGCGGAATTCGATCCTGATGACCGGGTTGAAAGAGAGAGTTCCCCTGCTAACCTCGATATAAACCCTGTAATCTGTGGGGACATCATCGGTCTGACCGGGAGACAGCGCAGGGGTTGACATTGTCAGGGTCGGGGTCGGTGTGGTGATCCCGTCTGTTTCGTGTTGTGTGCACCCGGTGAGGAAGATCAGGCAGCAGAGCGTTGCGACCTGGAGGAATGCATACCATCTCATGGCATGCGATGGGAAAAGGGGCTATTAAAATATATATGATGCTCCTGGTTTGCTTTCACCCGAACGGAATGAGGGGAACCGGATCGGGATACTGCAACCCCCAATCAGCCTCTATATGGATGAATCACCCGGGAGATAACAGATCCGGGATGTGTGATACCTGATGACAGAAGTGTGTGACCCGCGTGTGTGAACTGATGGACAATGAGAAAAAGGGCGTGTGCGGGTTTGCACACCAACTGGATTTTGGAAAAAAGAGGGATCGGCGAATCCACCCTTATACTTCCTCCACATCCTCTGACTGGCAGGAGGGGCACATGGGGTGCCGCCCGACACCCTTGAATTTCTCCCCGCAGTCTTTGCACCTGTAATTCTTCCCTTTCACTCTTTCCGGAGGGATATCCATATCCACCGGGCCTCCGACAGTACACATGCGAACTTTCACCTCACCAGAAGGGATGGGGAGGACAGGATATAAGATTAACTCTCTGTGGTTGCGGCAGGGGAGGTGAAGCACCCGGAAATTCACAGAGGAGGGAAATCAGGACCTGTTTTTATACAACAGGCCTGTGAATAAGAGGGCACCAACCAGGTATCCCGCACAGAGGGGCGCAGCAGTCGGGGTAGGGGAGAGAGTCTCCCGGGGTGGTATGGGGGGAAGGGGGGTATCTGTCACCGCAATCGTCGGGCTGGTCAGGGGAGAGAGCGACCGCACAAACCGGATGTCATCTCCCGCGGCAAGGGTCACGGATCCCTGCTCAGGTGCATATCCCTGCTTTTCCAGCAGGATGACATACTCTCCGGGGGCAAGGCCCGGGAATGCCTTCGGGCTGTCGCCGGAATATTTTCCGTTCAGGTATATCCCGGCATCTTCCGGGTCTGTTTCAACCCGGAGTGCCGCTGTTGTCACCGCAGCCTGCAGCACGATCTCGATCTCGGCATAATCCACCCCGGAAAGGGCATTGGCCGCCACCGGCTGAGTTGATGCGTATACGGTATGGCTCCCGCTGGCGAGCCCGCCTGAGACCCTTCCCGTATTCCACTGATACGCCCATTTCCCGTTTTCGACGAGGACCTGGGTGAACGTATCAGGAGATCCCGTCACAACAGCAGCATTGCTGTTCTCCATGCGGGCTCCGTTTACAGGGATGCCCGGACCGGTCACAAAGAGATAGACGAATTCTCCGAGTTGCACAGATCCGTTGAGCGGTATGGTATCGCCAATCGTTGCATGAATTGTTTTTGCCGAGGACATCCCGCAGAGGGGACTCGCGAGTATCACAAAAAGAGCAAGGGGAACAATGAATGCTGAAGATGCCGCCATATTTTTCATATATGGCAGTATGTCGCATGATATCATGAATGGTGAGGCAGCACCGCACCGGATTTGCCGGACTGCAGGTTTCCCTGGCTACCTTTGCCATCTGTTCATTGAAATGGCTTTTTTCCAGGCTTTCCAGGCCTGTGCGAAGGTCCCTGCAATGCCCTGCCTGCTCCTGTATTTCTGCATGAGCCGCGACATGTGGGGAGACGGGGTCATCGAATGAGTATGGGGCTCCCAATCACAATGATTTTTTTCCTGCGGGAATAATGAAGGGAAGAAAAAGAGTCACCGCGAGAGGGTGCTGACAAGCACCCCTTCGGGATTATACAAATATGCCGTATCCCCGGCATCGTTCCACATCTCCTCCGGCCAGTAGAGGTGGAGGCTTGACGGGTTTCCTTCCATACCTGAATGGACTGTCACGGTGCTTTTGGGGAGGAGTGTGAAGGTGTAGTATGATCCGCCGCCGAGCGGGTAGTCGATGAATGTGATGCTCTTTCCCTGCCTGTTGCTGATCTTCCAGCCGGTCATGATGACCCGGCTGCTGCCTGAATTGGTGATCTTGACATATTCATCTATACAATTCAGGTCGCTCACATACACGGGAGATTGTGTCGCCCCGGATCCTGCGTCAGGGGTTTGCGTCGGAGCAGGTGTGGGGAACACCTGGTTGGATGGTGTTGGGAGCACCCTTGGACTGAAGGTTGTGTTTTTTCTCAATGTGCTCCAGTCCGGCATCTTCTGTTCGGTGAGCCGCCTGAACTGAATATCAGGAAGGGAAGGCATGCTGAAACGGTCTTTCAGTTCTTCCAGATTCAGCCCGTTCCGGAGGGATTGTATCACGAAAGCCGGAATCCCCTGATCAGCAGTATTGTCTGCACTCACGAGCTGTACCATGGGAACGCAGGTGAACACAGCGATTGCCAGAATCATCATCGCCTTCTCTTTCATTTTCAGTGCTCCTGTGCATTCAAGGAGGGAATTCACATAAAAAATAGCTGGATACCTGCGGTTCAAGGCAGGGAGAATCCAGAAGTGGTGCGAGGATCACATATACCACCCGATCAGTCTGTGGATGAGGGACCCCGCGAGGCTCCTTTCCAGGGATATCGCGGCCTCACTGCACATCTCGTGGCAGCAGAAGCAGCGTATGCATTTTCTGTGATCGATTGCAGCATGTCCGTCCGAAAGGGTTGCCGCCCCCACAGGGCATATGGTCACGCACTTTCCGCACCCGATGCAGCGGGAAGGCTCGACAGCGGGCCGCATCCCGTATATCTTTCCCAGCCGGTGCACTGCCCTGAAGAGAGGGGATACTTTCATGCCCCGGCCGCCGGTGCGGTATGTGCGTGGTTTTTTGAAATCAGCGGCAATGAATGATGCAACAGGGTCTCCCAGGATCTGCAGGTCGCTTCCATCGGCAGCACACAACCCTCGTTCGGCAGCGCACTTCAGGTAGGGGACATCAGACGGGTCAATGGACATGAGCCTGCACAGGACCATGTCGAGGGCAAACGGATTCGGGCTGGCAAGGATGACTCCGACATGCCGCGGGACTCCTGAAGTGGGACCGTCCCCCTCCATGGCGAGGATCATGTCGGCCACCTGCAGCGAGGGCCTGACCGCCAGGTTCAGGTCGACGAGCATCTCTCCGAAACGTTCGCCTGTCTGGAAACGGGAGTGGAAGAGGGGTTTTTCCAGTCCCGGGATCAGCCCGAAGATGTTCTTGGTCGCCCCGGTCATGAGGGTGAGGATATGGGACTTGGGCTTGGAAACAACAACGATATGATCGTGTGAGAAGAAGGGTGCGATGAGAGGAAATTCCCTGCAGACCTTTCCCTCCCTGAACTGCAGGGGGGAAAAACCGGTATCATAATTCAGGGTACACCCGGGATCCCCGGCCAGCCCCTTATACCCTGAATCCGTGTAGTGTTTCTCAAGGTTCCTGGCAGTATAACGGATTCCTGCCCCCGGACTGTCAGCGATGGTCACAGTGCAGCCATGTTCATTCAGGAGCCGGATCATGGCTCCGATCACGGCGGGGTGCGTGCAGACCGCTCTTTCCGGGGGAACACCCTGCAGGAGGTTGGGTTTTAAGAGCACTTTGGAACCGGGTGTGATATGCGGTGCAAGCCCGCCGATCAGGTACACTGCGCGGGCAAGGGCCTCGTAGACAAGGGACGGGTCGTATCCGGCACATGCGACAATCGAAACGGGGATCATCGCCCCGCTCTTTTCTTGCCTGGCGGATTGCAGTGCTTCAGGCGGATTGTCGGTCATCGATGCCGCCTTTCCCCGGATCCTCCGATCCCCCGGAAGACCCACAGATCTTCTCCCTGATCCTGTCAATATCTGCAACAAGGTCCGCCGCCGTCCGGTAACGGTCAGAAGGATCCACTGCCAGGCACGAGCCGATGACAGTATCGAACGCACCGGCCGACGGCACAAGGGAGGAGGGTGCACTGACCGTCCCGTCGAGCCGCTCACGGGTGACCTCTGCGATACTCTCGCCAGGGAAAGGCAGCATGCCGGTCAGCAATGTGTACAGAATGATGCCGAGCTGATAGATATCGGTCTGCTGCGTTGTCTGGCCGAACCGCCCGGGGTCCAGCTGTTCGGGGGCGGCATACGAGAGAGAGAAACCATGCAGGGTGGTCTCTGAAGGAATACTGTCATTGCGTGACAATCCCCAGTCACCAACCTTGGGCTCTCCATCCGCTGTGAGCAGGATATTCCCTGGCTTGAGGTCGCGGTGTATCACCCCCTGGCCATGTGCAAACGCGACTGCAAGAGCGATTTTTTTGATAAGTCCGGATGCACGGCAGGGATCCACGGGGGTCGGCAGGTCTGCCAGGCTGGAGGGGAGATATTCCATCTCGACATAGGGGACCGGGAGGATATTCACTGCATATACCTGCACGATGCCGGGATGGGAAAGAGCTTTCCACACACTCATCTCCCGCAGGAGCGATCTCCCGGTCTGTTCATCGGACCTGATTGGGACTTTCACCGCGACCACGACACCGTCTTCGAGGCGCCTGGCCGAGAAGACCCGTGCAACCCCGCCCTTGTGTAAAAACCGGGCGCCCGTGTATCGCTGCGCAAGCTCGGGAGGGAATGGGGTGGCGAAGTCAGCAGGTTTTTCTTCATAGAGCAGGGTGTCTGCGAAGCCGGCAGCAGGCCGGGCGGGAGCATTGCGCGGTGAACAGACCTGGATGAGGACGACGCAGGAGCTTGCGAGGAAGATGAGTGCAGGAGGAAGTGGTGAGAATGGGATGTCTGGCAGAAGTCCCGGTATCGCAAACAAAAGGAACCCGCATGCTGCGAGGAGGATATGTGCGGAAGAAGCCAGCCTCATTACTCTCCCCGAAAAAGATGCATATGCCATCCCTGCCGACGAGACGGCTCCGTACAGGAGGAGAAATCCTCCGGGGATGATAAGGGGACTGCCGCTCATGGAGGGGGTATTTCCTGAAAGGAGTGATCCGGCGAAGGCTATGATCTGGAGGAAAAAGATTGCTGCCATGAGTCCGTGCGCTCCCGAAAAGACCTGCCGCAGGGGATACCACCGCAAGGGTATGCCGGCCGTGCCATGCATGTCTCTGGAGAGGAGAGCAAGATGCAGCAGGATTCCCCCCCCACCAAGGGCAAGGACGAGAAGGGCGGAAAACAAGCTGCCGGGAGCGGACCCCTCCCCGGCAGTTGTGGTGAGTGATACGGATTCATTTGACGTGGCAGGGGTCACTGTATCGTATTCTTTCTGAGTCTCCTGTACAGTGGGGATTGGGGTGGGCAGGGTAATAGAAGCGGGAGGAGTCGTTACAGTCGTAGGGTGAGATGTTGCCACGGTTGGCAGATGGGAGAATTTTTCCTTTGCGATATCTTTGTATTTCTCGAGGAGCGCCCTGTTTTTCTCAAGCAGGTCTTCGGGTGCGATGTGTGTGATGTTGGGGACTTCCATGGGTACTGCCTGGCAGAGCGTTCCGCACAGAACTGCACAAAGGAGCAGAACCATAAGAACGAATTTTAGAGCGCCCCATTTCCTACGCATCTTCCATTTCACCCGGTGGCAGGGGTTCCATATAGGCGAGGAGTGCTGCGAACTCCCCCATGGAGAGCGAGATGCGATCGCCATCTTTGAGGAGGACCTTATCCCTGTCGGAAATCCTCTTCCCATTGATGAATGTCCCCCCGGTGCTCCCCCGATCTTCAATATGCGACAGGCCGCCCCTTATTCTGATGACCGCGTGTGGCCTTGATATCCGCGTCAGGGAACGGTAGGATTCAGGGAAGGAGACGGCTGTACATTCAGGGAAGGGAGCCTGAGCATTCTCCCCGCCTCTCCCGAGAGCGGTGCAGGGCGACGTGAGCGGGATGATCCGGCCATCCCACTCGCCACCGAGCACGAGGAGGATCTGATCCTCTGTCTGGAGGTCAAGGGATACCTTCTGCCGGACCGAGACGATCCGTTCCTGCAGGCTGACTCCCCTGATCTCATCGGGGAGATTGGACAGTATACCCAGGTCCCTCTGTATCTGCCGGATCATACCGGCCGCAGGATAATACTCCCAGGCAGGATGAATCCCCTTTGAGGTTTCGCGTCCCAGCCCGGGGCGCCGCGTGATAAGCCCTGCACGCAGGAGTTTTTCCAGGTGTTTCTTGGTGTTTTCATAACTGGTCTCTATCTCGAGAGAGATCGTGCGGGCATCCAGTGATCTCCGTTCCAGAAGACGGAGGATACGGAGGCGTGTGCTGTTCCCGAGAATCTCGAGGTACTCTGAGAGCTCCCGGAGGAACTCCTCGTCATCTGCAGTCAGTAAGGTGCCCTGGCCCTCTTCCATGTCACTCCTCTCCCGGAAACCAATCGGTATAGATCTGATTTGGCCGGGGTATTCAAGAGTATACCGGTAAGTATGCGGTCCCTGGAAGATCCCGTGAACGGGCGCCGGATTCTCTGCTTTTGCCCCGGGTTCTGTGGTTATGACATGGGTGGGGCCGGTCCGGCAGGAACAAATGAGAGTGAAACGGAGTTGATGCAGTATCTCTTAAATGTCGGAGGGGGGCCGTCATCAAAGACATGTCCGAGATGGGCGTCACAGCGGGTGCAGAGCACCTCTGTTCTCCTCATCCCGTGTGAGAGATCAATTTCAAGCCGGATATTATTGGGATGCACCGGGCTCCGGAAACTCGGCCAGCCGGTGCCGGAATCAAACTTGGACTCCGAAGAGAACAGGTCGCTTGCGCAGCAGATGCACCTGTAGAGCCCGTGCTCATGGTGATCATGATAGGCACCTGAAAATGCCGGCTCGGATCCTTTCTCCCTGGTGATAGTGAACTGGAGGGGAGATAACCTTCTCTGCCATTCACCGCGTGAATATTCCATCTTTTTTACCTGCTGCAATTTTCCTGCCGAGACGCTGAAGATGAGCACTTCGTCAGGCGCGGAATCGGCGGATGCGATCATGGAATGGAGAGAGATCCATTTTCACCACCATAAATCCCTATGGCGCTACCCTGCCGGATCGGCGTCAATACTAATAGGTCACACAATACACATTACCCGATACAGGTGAAGTCCCCCATGGAGATTGCGGAGAGAAAAGAGAGCGGTGTGGTGGTGCTGGTGTGCCGGGGCAGGCTCGACGGGTACGGTGCGGGCATTCTCGAACAGGCAGCAAAAGAAGCACTGCACGATGATGACCGGTCACTTGTGCTGGACATGGAGGAAGTGCCCTACCTTTCCAGTGCCGGAATCCGC
Source organism: uncultured Methanolinea sp. (assembly GCA_964452625.1). Lineage (GTDB taxonomy): Archaea > Halobacteriota > Methanomicrobia > Methanomicrobiales > Methanospirillaceae > Methanolinea_A. The sequence continues at coordinate 25,905 of CAYVMJ010000008.1, read as the reverse complement.
GTGATGCTCGCGTTACAGAAGAGACTGAGAGACAGGGGCGGGAAGGTGGCAATCGCCGGTGCAGGTGATTTTCCGAGAAAAGTTCTGGACATGGCAGGATTTCTCTCCATATTTCCTCTCTTCCCCACGGCCGCGGATGCTGTTGCAGTCCTTGGCAGGGCAGAGGAGCGTGCGCTCCTCCTGACCGATCTTCGTTCCCCCGGCATTGAAAAGGGCGGAGTACGAATCCATACTGAGAAGGGGCAGTCAAAACCTGCGGCATTCAGAGTCTGGGGGGACCTCGACTGCGTGCTTTCCTCCCGGATCGATACCCGGCATATCGCTGTGCTCCCGTTCAGTAAAACCGAATATGCACTTGGTCTTGGCGCCCTCGGAAGGAATGCTGAAGAGGTCCTCCCATTTCTCGGGGAGATGGTGGTGCTGCATGGTTCCCTGGTCTGGCTGCCCACAGATGGCAACGACACTCCCGATTTCTTTACCCCTGTCAAGGACACCGGAGAGGTCAGGATATTTGCCGGGTATGCGATCTCGCTCGAGGGCCCGTTCCGCGAGTACCTCATTATTGAGAGCCTGTCACGAGAGGGCATTGCAATAGGGGATATATACCCCATCCTGGATGACTGGGCGAGGGATCATTATCCGGACTTCAGGGGAGTTCTCGCTGTCGCCTGGTGGGCAGTCCTGGAAGGGCTGCAGAGCCAGGGAGTCAGACGTTCTCCCATTGTTGCACACGCACCAGCAGAGAACATCTCAATCACGGATCCCTCCGTGCATGATGAATGGTTCGAGGAAAACACCACACCCCAATACCGGGGAGATACAATGGTCGGATTTGGAATAACGGTGGATTCCGGGACGGCCCTGAAATTTTTTGACAGGGCTTCGCTGGATATGATATTGCCCCGCCAGGAAGGGAATGCAAAGGCCGATGCGGGCATTGTGACGCATACTCATGGCGTGATATTCAGGAATGTATCGTATGATCCGGGCGCAGCGTTCGAGGGACAGGTAAAGAAGATCCTGAACGAGGGAAAATTTGTGGATATGCGCCACCTCCTGCCTCAGACGAAGATACGCAAGGCCAAGATTGGCATCGTTCCCATAACAACGCTTAACCGCGCCTGAATCCGGGGAAGAATCGGTGTTCTCTGCAGTTACAATTCAGTCACTGAACCGCACCGGGGCAATTTCGCTCGCGGGCGGCGCTGCACGGAGGATTGGGGCGTATGGATGAGACAGGCTCCCGCGATCTCTTACCGGAATGTGAATCTTTCCAGTTCCAGAGGGAGAAAAGGAAAAAAAGATAACGGGAAAATCCTGTTATCAGGGTTTTTTACACGCGACGAGCAGGCCGGCTATCACGAGCCCTCCTGCAAGGACAATGGGGGACAGACCGGCACGCGTACTTCCGGGCACCGGGGTGGCAGGGACAAGGTTCTCACTCACCATGACAGTGCTCCCCCCCGTCACCTCAACTGTGGATTGAGCATTCTGGAATCCCTCGCTGCTGATCGTTATCGTGTGGGTACCGGCTGGGATCTCCTGCAGGGAGAGGGGAGTGACCCCCATGAGCCGGTCATCAAGGAAGACCGATGCGCCCGCGGGAACCGATTCGACATTGAGTGCACCAGACGGGATGGGCTGCAGGGTGAGCGGCACCTTCACCACATCGTTGCCAGGGACGGTGACTACCTGGTTCAGCGGGGTGAAACCCTCTTTTGTTGCCGTGACGGTGTGCTTTCCGGGGACCACGTTGTAGAGGATGAGGATGCCTGTTGAAGGCACCTCTCCTGCAGGTGCCCCGTCCCAGGTGATCCCGGCGTCAGGGGGCGAGACCAGCAGGTGGACACGGCTGTACTGCGTAAGCGGCAGCGCAGTCATTATTGCGTAGATATGCATGATCTGCCCTTTAGCCGGAACCGAATTGATAGCGCCGTCGTAGGTATAATACCCCTCTTTCTGAAGGGCATATGTCCTGTAGGGTGTCCCTGTGATATCCACGGGCACGTCCAGGATTCCCTGCACGATCACACCCTTCAGCTGGCCATCGATGAATACCTCGGCCCCTTCAACATTTCCATGAAACCGGTAGATGCCTGTATTTTCCCCTGCTGTGGATTCGGACTGACCAAGGACAGGAATACACAGTGCCAGAACAGCGCAGAGGACCATATACCAAAGACACGAACGATGCATACACTCCACCAATCGATTATATATATCACGGGGGAGTGTCGCTATTTAAAGGTATCAGTGTACAGGGAGATGGAAAGTCCTCTTTACAGGTATCCCTGCAAAGAGGGGACTTTTTTTGGAGATACTGGCCGGGCGGGGATCAGGGAGAGGAGGAGGGCCCGAACTCCTTGGAGGTAATTGATATTAAGGTAAATGAGAGATGGGTATCTTAACTGCAGGAATATACACCCCTCAGGTACTGGCATATGAAAGTTTTTGGTGAGGGACCGGATGCGGGCGGCACCGGGGGGAGACCACGTGGCACGTGCGTATGTCCCCTCTGCGGATACAGGATGGAGAGGCCTCCGGCGGTTCCCTGTTACACCCTCCACTGTCCCAGGTGCGAGGCACAGATGGTGTCAGGGTGATTGCGCTGATATTGCAGGTGACAATTCAACTCCGGGAGTGACAGGCAGGGACAATTCTGCATTGCATAAGGAATGAATGCTCCTGCTGTCAGCCAGCTGCCTGGAAGTATTTGCCATTATCCGGGACATGTCAAGAAAGATGAAAATGAGGATTTTTTTATCCCAAATCGCGCCTACTTCCGGAAGTGACCCTCGAGGAAATCACCGATGAATACGCCGATAATGAAGAGAATGACGTAAATGATGATCTCGACAAAGATGCCCACAGCTCCGAGGAAACCGGCCAGAAGTCCTCCGATAAACAACGAAATAAGACCGAATATGATCCCGAGGATGATGCCGATGATGACTCCCCATTTTAAGAGGCCCATCTTGTTCTCCTTTCCCGGGCGGAAGAACCCGAAAACGATACCAATGATCAAGATCAGCAGTGAAAACCACATTGTTATTCTCCTGGAATACATGCGTATGCGAGCCTTCCCCTATATACATAGCTGACGAATCCGTTATATCCGGTAAAAGAGACAATACTGGCATCGGTCAACCGGAATGCGCAAAAGGAATAAGGCCAGGGCCGAGACTCGAACCCGGGTCGGGGGATCCACAGTCCCCTAGGATAACCAACTACCCCACCCTGGCAGGATGTACCCTCTTTCATTTCTCCCCGAAACTCTTTAATATATCTCACTTCGCACATGTTGCATCGATCGGATGTCCGGTGCGTATTTAATTTCTGGTGATACATTACATTGCACGTGTGTTGCCCCGGACATGCGGAAAACCGGCCCAGGGTTCACTGCCCTGCATGGTGCCTGACGCCGGGGGCCATCCCGAATACCCCTGAGGTGAGGAGAGTGACAGAGAAGAAGCACATCCGGACCCCTATCGTCTGCGTCCTCGGCCACGTGGATCACGGGAAGACATCGCTCCTGGATCGGATCAGGGGATCCTCTGTGGTGAGCACGGAGGATGGTGCAATCACCCAGCATATTGGAGCGACAATCGTCCCGATAGAGGCCATCAGGAAGATGAGCGGCAGCATGGAGAAGGTCCCTCTTAATGTCCCGGGTCTGCTCTTTATCGATACCCCGGGGCATCATGCATTCACGACGTTGCGTGCCCGCGGTGGTGCGCTCGCAGACATGGCAATCCTCGTCGTGGACATCAACCAGGGGTTCCAGCCCCAGACCGTGGAAGCGCTCCAGATCCTCCGGACATACAAGACTCCGTTTGTCATTGCAGCAACGAAGATCGACCGCCTCCACGGCTGGAGGGTGCATAAGAACGAAGGCTTTCTCACAAGCTTTTCCAGGCAGAATGACAGGGTGAAGGAGCTTGTGGAGACCCGGGTGTACGAGATAGTCGGAGAACTCTCTGATCTCGGTTTTTCGGGGGAGCGCTTCGACAGGGTCTCCGATTTTCGCAGGAACCTCGCCATTGTTCCTGTCAGCGCCCATACCGGCGAGGGTATTGCGGAACTCCTGATGGTGATGATCGGCCTTGCACAGCGGTACATGGGAGAAGATCTTTCGCTCTCTGCCGAAGGGCCCGGCATGGGCACGATTCTCGAAGTGAAAGAGGAGAAGGGACTTGGCACCACTCTTGATGTCATACTCTTTGACGGCCGGCTCTCCGTGGGAGATGAACTCGCCCTGGCCCGGCAGGAGGGCATCACTGTGACAAAGGTCCGCGCACTGCTGCAACCCCGCCCCCTGAAGGAGATCCTGGTCGAAGACCGGTTCGAGAGGGTCAGGTCTGTCACCGCCGCTGCCGGGATCAAGGTCAGCGCTCCCAACCTGGAAGGCGCGATTGCCGGCTCCCCGGTCCACGTGGTACGGGGGAACCCCGAAGAGGTCGTGGAGAAGATACGAAGAGAGATGGAGGAGATAAATGTCAGACTCTCCCCGGAAGGAGTGATCATCAAGGCCGATACCATAGGAGCGCTTGAAGCGCTCTGCAAGGAACTCGATGAGAAGGAGATCGGCGTGATGCGGGCCGAGGTGGGTGCGGTGAGCCGCTATGATCTCGTCGATGCCGAGACCATCAGGAATCCTTACTACCGGGCCCTCATCGCTTTCTCCACACCGCTGCTCCCCGATGCGGCAGAGATGGTGAAGGAGCCGGGGTATCCCGTCAAGGTGCTGGAAGGAAGGGTGATCTACAAGCTGGTCGACGACTATATCCTGTGGAGGGATGAACTGAAGAGAAAGACGGAACAGCAGCGTTTCGAGCAGATCATCCACCCGGCAAAGATACGGGTGCTTCCCCACTGCGTCTTCCGCCAGAGCAACCCGGCGGTTGTGGGGGTGCGTGTCCTCGGAGGTACGCTTCGGACAGACGTGAATCTCATCCATCCTGATGGAAAGAAGGTGGGGCACCTCAAATCCATCCAGCTGAACCAGGAGACGATCCGCGAGGCCCAGACAGGTGCCGAGGTGGCAATCTCAATCGAAGGAGCAACGGTGGGAAGGCAGTTCTCCGTGGAGGATGACCTGTTTGTTGACGTTCCTGAAAGGCATGTGAAAGTCCTGGAGAAGGAGATGCTCTCCAATCTTCCCATTCATACCCAGGATATACTTGCAGAATTCACTGCCATGCGGCGCAGGGAGAATCCCTTCTGGGGAAAGTAGCCTTTTATATATCTTTCATCCAATGGTATAGGTACTTCATGGAGGTTGTTCCGGGCCCCGGACTTATACCCTACCGTAAAGTTACGGGTGGGAATCACGTGGTGCACGGACACATGCCGGCGTAATAACCGGTTTTTTCCAAAAGGAGAGATGAGAGAATGGCCGAGTTTAAGATCGTGCTGTCCGACCAGAAGACAGGAAGGGCATACAAAGTGGATGTGAGCGGCGGGGCAGCGGGTGCCCTGATCGGAAAACGGATTGGCGATGAAGTCGACGCTGGTCCGATGGGGCTTTCAGGATACCGGATGGAGATCACCGGCGGATCAGACCGTAACGGCACTCCTGCCCGGAGGAATCTTCCCCTGTCGGGGCGGCGGCGGCTGCTTCTCTCCGGTGGCGCGGGGTTCAAACCTGTTATGGAAGGACAGCGAAAGCGCAAGACCCTGCGTGGAAACGAGATAACCACTGATTTTGTGCAGATCAACGCACGTGTCACCTCATACGGGGATAAAACCCTGGATGAATACTTTGCAAAACCCGCTGAAGAAGAGAAGAAGGAATAACCCCCTACTTTTTTATCAGGTGCTCCCTTAATGCAGGGAGCAGGTCCTGGAATTCAACTCCATGCCGTCTGGCCATGAGTACGACCGCTGCCTCTGACCTGAGATTGCCGCCGAATTGCTCCTGTACCACGCGGTTCTGTTCGGCCACGAGCTGGGCACGGGGAATCCCGGTGTTCTGCGAGATCCGTGAGAGCAGGTCATCGACCGGATCGGAGCGTTCAAACACTGACGATCCCGGTTTGTAGCCAAGCGGAATCTCGACTGCCGAGAGATCAAAGAGGGGCCTGATCATGTCCCCCTGCGATTCGATGAGCCCTTCCTCCTCTGCCCTGGAGATGAGAATATTGGCCTGGTCGATATTCATCCAGTGTTGTTTGAAGGAGAGATAATACACTATCTCATTTCTCTTGAGCTGTTCCTTTCGCGCATGGCGAAACGGTGCGGCTATGGTAATGGTCAGACTCATACCTTCCCGTCATATGAATCTTTTCCACAGGGTATCAATGCTCCCACCTTGCTGGTCGTCATCGTCTGGTTCAGGATTACTGAGTGATCATCGCCAGCGGGATCCCGTATTCTGTCAGCAACAATGATGGTTACTGGTGTCCCAGGAGTTCCGGGAGTCACGGGTGATTGACTGCGGGGGTCTTCCGGTTAAAAAAACCCTGATCCATGCTCAAAAAACGAAATACATCCCAGAAAGAAAGAAATATAATGACATGATTATACTGCGATAAAGCATTCATCGTAATCTATATATTTTAATAAATACAAAGAATGTTACAACAAAGGTCGTATCCACAGATGTCCTCCTCCTACACCCAGGTTCATTCCGGATACGACTTTTGAACCGCCACTTTTCCTGCGACTGCTCTTCCGGTTACTTTGCGCACACCGGGATGGAAAAAAAGATTATTCGATCAGTATTGCGTTGATCACGCCTTCCTGGCCAGGGCGGCTGAGAATGCGTGCCTTCCCGAGTTCTGTCCGGATGACTGCACCCTTGGTGAGGAGATTCCGACGCACATAGTTGGGATTGGCGCCATTAGCCTCGACAGTCTCGATCTTCACCTTGCGTACTGTTCCCGAACGGCGGTCCGCGACATTGGCATATTCCGCCCGCATGGTGCGTATTTTTGCATTTCCGCCGGTCGTGCGGATGTTCATTCTCCTGTCCCTACCAATATGGCTGTCAGTGGGAGCAGATCCGATCTCGGTTCTCCTCTTGACCAGTGTAAGCCGGTACCGGCCCCCCGTGGGCTGCCTTACAGATCTTCCTTGCCAGAGCATGTTTTTTCCCCAAACTACGTGCGTATACTACCATTTTTGCAGGAGAAATCCCTGCTGGAGTTCTTTAATATGTACATTCTCACCTATTAAATTTCACTGGTTATTCGAGGAGTGCATCCACGAACGGTTCTATACCTTCTCCTTTCTTCAGGTTGGTGCGAAAGACCCGCATGCCCGGGTGATAGCGCCGCATATCATTTTCCATGCGATCAAGGTCGGCCCCGACCAGCGGGGCCAGATCCACCTTGTTGATGAGACCGATGTCACATCCCCTGAACATCATGGGATGCTTGTTGACCACGTCATCACCCTCAGTGGAACTGACGATCACTATCCTCTTCTCCGCACCCAGCGGGAAATCGGTGGGGCACACCATGTTTCCCACATTCTCTATGAAGAGGAGATCAATTGTGTCAAGGTCAAGGTCTTCCAGCGAATGCTCCACAAGGTGTGCATCAAGGTGGCACTCCTTCCCGGTATTTGCATTGACCGCAGGGATGCCAAGTGCGCTGATTCTCCTGTAGTCATCGTCCCCGTAGACATCGCCTGCGATCGCAGCGGCTTTCAGACCACGCTTTTTGAGAATCGGCACCATGCGCTCGATCAGCGCGGTCTTGCCTGAACCGATTGCGCCCAGGAGGTCAAACGCCCTGACCCCATGTGCCCTGAGATGGCTGGCGTTTTCATTGGCAATACGGCGGTTGACGTCGTACACATCTTTCTCTATCCTGACGTCGATGTGGTGCATACCATAAGTGTAGGATGCTGCAGAGTTTATAGGTTCACCATCATACAATAGAGGGAATGAAAGGTGAGCGCATACTCTACCCCTGCTATTTCAATTCCGCGCTGAAGCGAAATGAAGGCCGGAGAATTGCCCTTTCCGGTGCGGTCCGTGATCCCACTCTGATGGATCTGGAGCGGGCAGTGAAGAGATCGGGGCTGCGTTTCCGGGCGGAACAGAAACATTATCCCTCCCGCTGGTGGATGAAGGAGGGAAGGGTCCATGTCCAGTGGACGGAAAGCAAGGAAAAGCTGATCAAAAAAGTTGCAGCACAGTTTGTCATGGGGAAGTGAGACGGTTGTACGAACTCCATACCCACACCACAATGAGCGACGGAGAGATGCTCCCGAGCGAGATAATCCACAGGCTGGCCGTGCTCGGTTATTCAACCGTGGCAATCACTGATCATGCGGATGCCACCAACCTGCAGGACTTGCTCGACGCGCTCCAGAGGCTTATCCCTCTGGCACAGGATTACGGGGTGACACTCCTTTCCGGTGTTGAGCTGACCCATATCCCCCCTTCCCTCATCCCTGCCATCGCACGTGAGGCAAAAGAGCTCGGAGCACAGGTCGTGGTGGTCCATGGGGAGACTCCCATGGAGCCTGTTGCGCCCGGGACCAACCACGCGGCATGCGGCTGCGACGATGTGGATGTGCTTGCGCACCCGGGGCTTATCACTGCCGAAGACGCCAGCCTCGCACGCTCGCACCAGGTAGCCCTCGAGGTGACTTCACGCGGGGGGCATAACCGCGCTAATGGCCATGTGGTCCGGACGGCACTTGCTGAGGAGTGCCAGATCGTAATCGACTCCGATGCGCATGCCCCCGGAGACCTGCTTGACATGCGCGCGAAAATGGTGGTGGGCATGGGAGCAGGGATCGATAAGGAAAATTGCAGTCGTATACTGTCTTTAAATATCGAGGAATGGCTTTTACGGCGAAAATAATATTTATACCTTTACAATAAATTTATATAGTATTACTTTCTATATATATAGATTACTAAACCCTTCAGTCTGTCCCACTGGCAGATGAACAAGAGGCTTTTCGTGTGAAATCCATTGGTCTCGCAGTTCATGCAATAGGGTTCCGCATCCTTGTGGTGCAATGCGATGCGGCACAACTCCCGAAGCTGTACAGCGAGGTCATGGACAGGCGAATGAAGCCGGTCGGCAGGGTGGTGGATATATTCGGGAATGTATCCCAACCCAAGGCGGCCGTTCTCTGCAAGGGACCGTGTGCGGTCCAGGCTGGGGAGAAGTTATTCATCAGATAGAAAAGGTGTGATGAGCGTGCAGGAAGTCGAGAAGCTGAAAATTCTCCAGACGGAGAGGGAAGCCTTAAGGAACAGGCTAAAAGAGCGGGTGAAAGAGCACGAGAAAAAGGCGGAGGATCATACCGAGACGGTATGCCCCGAATGCGGGAGCCGCCAGCTGGTGCACGACTATGAACGCGCGGAACTGGTCTGCCAGAACTGCGGGCTTGTCATTGATGACGATTTCATCGACCGCGGGCCCGAATGGCGTGCGTTTGATCATGACCAGCGGATGAAGAGGTCGCGAGTCGGTGCTCCCATGACATTCACTATCCACGACAAGGGGCTCTCCACAATGATCGACTGGAGGAACCGGGACTCTTACGGGAGGGCGATCTCAAGCAAGAACCGCGCCCAGCTCTACCGCCTCCGGAAGTGGCAGCGGCGTATCCGCGTGAGCAATGCGACGGAGCGGAACCTGGCATTTGCTCTCTCCGAACTGGACAGGATGGCGTCGGCCCTGGGTCTTCCCAGGAACGTGCGGGAGACTGCCGCGGTGGTCTACCGTGACGCGGTGGACAAGAACCTTATCCGGGGCAGGAGTATCGAGGGGGTCGCGGCCGCAGCCCTCTACGCCGCCTGCCGCCAGTGCAGCGTCCCCCGTACCCTCGACGAGATAGCCGAGGTATCGAGGGTGTCCAGAAAGGAGATTGGAAGAACCTACCGCTTCATCTCGAGGGAACTGGGACTCAAGCTGCTCCCGACGTCTCCGATCGACTACGTGCCGCGGTTCTGCTCGGGGCTGAACCTGAAGGGGGAGGTCCAGAGCAGGGCGGTGGAGATTTTAAGGCAGGCCGGTGAGCGTGAACTGACCAGCGGGCGTGGACCAACCGGCGTGGCAGCGGCAGCGATTTATATCTCATCGATCCTCGGCGGGGAGCGGAGGACCCAGAGGGAAGTGGCAGAAGTGGCGGGGGTCACCGAGGTCACCATCAGGAACCGATACAAGGAACTTGCCGAGAAACTCGATATCGAGATTATTCTCTGACTCTCTTTTTTTGCAACAGTTTTTCCCAATTCCCCGGACAACATCGTCCGCAAAAAACTGATCAGCAACAACTATAATCCAAAGGCAGAGAACATTACTACCGCATTCGGGCTTGTAGATCAGGGGTAGATCGTTACGTTCGCAACGTAAAGGCCGCGGGTTCGAATCCCGCCAAGTCCATGGAAAATAAGAATTCTCCTGCCTTTTAAAATCCGTCAGATTTTTCACCGGGAGTGAAGAACCGGGCGACCGGAGGTCGCCACCGAGAGTGAAGGGGAGGGTCTCCATTCAGTAAAACATATCTGGTACGGAGAATAACAGGATAAGGCGCATCTTTCGATGCACGTTCCGGGCTCGTAGATCAGGGGTAGATCGTCACGTTTGCAACGTGAAGGCCACGGGTTCGAATCCCGTCGAGTCCATCAATTTTTTTTACGAATGAGTGAGGGAGGCGACCGGAGGTCGCCGTCGGGGTCGAGGGGCGGGAGCCCCCGGTCCGGATAAGACGAGTCCATCAATTTTTTTTACGAATGAGTGAGGGAGGCGACCGGAGGTCGCCGT
>CAYVMJ010000008.1:0-15069 GCA_964452625.1 uncultured Methanolinea sp. | reverse complement strand
GCGGGAGCCCCCGGTCCGGATAAGACGAGTCCATCAATTTTTTTTACGAATGAGTCAGGGAGGCGACCGGAGGTTGCCTCAAGGATCAATTTCAGTCGATCCAGTCGACTATCCTCTTCCCTGTTTCCAGGTCCTTCTTTTTTCCCGATCGCATGGGGGAGACAGTTGCACCTTCCTCTTTCCCGTCAGGCTGCATTTTCTCTCCTGGATCCCTGTAGCCAGGAAGGATATCCGGGGCACTCCGGAACGGGATCTCGTCTGCCAGGATGATTGGTTTGGCGGGTGTGGAGGGTCCCGGTGAAATGAGGGGTGAAATGAGCAGGTCGGGCACTTTCTCCTGTTCGCTTCGTGGGGGATACCGCAGGAGTAAAAAATCGATATAATCCTCTATCTCCTGCTGGCGTTCCGGAGGGAGCCTGGAGATCTTATCAGCAATTCCGGCCATCAGCGAGTGCGCCCCCTTCTCTCATATTCTACGTATGCCAAGGACTTATTCCCTTTGCTTTTCCGTTGGGCGGAGCGGGAATTCATTTTTATTTCCGCGAGAGCAGCAGCACGCGGCAGCTGTGTTCCACAAGTGAAGTGAAAATATATCCCTCTTCGAGGGATTTCCCTCCGCAGAATGTGCCATGCCCCCGGACGATGACGGCTCTTTTATCTCTGAGGGCTACAGCCACGTGCCGGGCCATCTCCATGCTCCCCGGAGACCCGGTGACGACCGGGATGACGGGGCAGAACATCTCCCCCCCGCTGTCGACCGGGGTGATCCGTTCATGGTTCAGGGAAAGGGCAACGGCATAGGGTGGATGGGCATGGACAATGGCCTGGTGGGGTGTGATGCGGTACACTTCGCGGTGAAGGCGGTATTCGCTCGATGCAAGGGGAGGGATTTCTCCTTTTGCAGGGACGTATACCAGATCCCCCGGCGAGTCAAGGAAGGAACCGGTCCGGGTGATATAAAACCCGGGGCCTTCCCTGACGCTCATATTCCCAAAACACGCTTCCACCAGCCCCTCGTCGTAAAGCCTCCTGCCGATCCTTCTGAATTCGGCATCAAGAGGATTCATGCGTATGTCTGCGAGAAAAGAATATTACCTGAACTGGATCCCCACATCACGCATCTTGTTGAACCGTGCGATATTGAGAAGAAGGGGCGTCAGGCATTCCACCATGCATGCAGCGGCCAGAGGGCCGGCGTTATACGCCCTGACTCTCGGCACGCTGTTGATCAGTTCCATCACAACAGCTTTTGCCTCTGCATCGTCGCCGCAGACCGGTATTGCCAGGTCCAGGACCTCATCAAGCGCCCGCCACTTGTTCGCGGCCACAGTGTTGAACGCTGTGCACAGGCGTGCATCCGGCGGGAGAAGCCGCTTTATCATCATAGTGGCGGAGCCCTCCGTCGGGGGGACAAAAGCGAAATAATCACGCTTTTCCATCGGGTTGACCGGCGAAACAACGATCTTATTCGAAAAACCTGTCAGTGAGGCAAGAGTAGGCTCCACGTGCCTGAACGGGATTGCCAGGATGATCACATCCGACCTGTCCACTGCCTCCTGGTTTGAATGGCCCATGCAGCTGCAGGAAAGACCCCGTTTCCTGAGCAGGTCAATGCAGCATTCGCTGCTCTGGACGGCTTTTTCCTCGTCCCTGGATCCGATGGTGACATCATGGATTGAGGAGAGCCGCATGGCGATCCCCTCGCCGATGTCACCGGTTCCGCCCACAATGCCGACCTTCACTTATTCCACCAGCGGCTTGAGCATTGATTCGAGTGTTTCGGCACTTGTGACCCCCTCAAGGCTTTGCATGACCTTTCCATCCTTCTCGATTATGAGGGTGGGCACCACACGGATCCCGTATTTGTTCGCAAGGTCCATGTGCTGATCCACATCGATCTTTTTGATCTCGACCTTATCCCCCATTTTCGTTTTCAACTCTTCGAGGATGGGTCCCTGCCGTCTGCACGGCCCGCACCAATCTGCAAAAAAGTCCAGTAAAACCGGTCGGCTCATATTGATACCCAAGACAATAAGTGGAAGAAATTGGGTGATAAAGGTTTTTATAAGGGTTATTTGGAGAGGATTTCCTTGATTATCTCACCGTATGCCGGACGTGTCACGACGACACCGATGATGACGCCGAGGATGGTGATGATGGCAAAGCCCCGGAGGCTCGAGAGATCCATCAGTGCCAGCGGGATCATGGCGATGATCACGGTCAGGGCAGAGACAACGATGATGCTCAGCGCTCTCACCAGGCGCTTCTGGTAGAGCGTGGGAGAGGGGACTTTCCCCTCGTGAAGAATCTCGTCGGTGATGATGACCAGCTGGTCAATCCCGGTCCCCATCACCGCGATCAACGCAGCGATGGCTGCGAGATCAAGCTGCTGGATGAGAGTCGAGATCCCCAGGAGAATGAGAATCTCGGAGAGATTTATTCCAATCATCGGGAGGACGATGCTCGCCTCGCGGTACCGGTAAAAGATGACAACGCCCACCGCAAGTGCGGCTGTCACGAATGCGACCACGCACATCATCTTGAAGTAATCCGACAGTTCCGCGGGGACATAACCTGAACCTGCGACAGCGACATCGACAGGGAGTGCTCCTGCGCGAAGGTGGATCTCCAGGTTCTTTGCCGCTTCAAGACCATCAGGTCCGATTCCCGTAGAGGCATAGAGCTGTCGGATGTGTTCCCGTTCAAGGCTTGCAGCCAGATCGGCTGAGAGCGGAGCACTATAAACCACGTCCCCGTCAAGGACCATGTCGAGTGGATGGTTTTCGGGGTCTTTTGTCGCCCCGGTGGCAATGGCCCCTTCCTGGAACTTCCCGGCACCCTCGTCATTCAGGGTAAATGAGACGCCCCAGGTGCTGCTTCCGGCCGGTTCGTGGCTCGGCACCCCCACGCTGGTGATGGCGTCTCCGTATAGGACATGCTCCGTTTCATTTCCGGTCGTGTGGATGCGGATCTCAAATTTCCCCTGTTTTCCGACTATCTCCTTGGCCTGTGCAAGGCTCACGCCTGCAAGTTCGACCCGGATGTAGTGAGTCACACCGGAGATGCTGGTGAGGGAGTTGACCCTGGCATCCTTTGTCCCGAGCGCATTCAGCTTGCTCTCGAGGATCCTCTTCACATCGTTGGCGGTCTCCCTGGAAACACCCTGTTCATAGGAGGTGAGCTGGCCCCCTGCACTTGCGAAGGCTTCTCTGAGAGTCTCCTCGGGGAAATAACTCCTGATCTCCAGTTTGCCGTCATCGATGATGTACATCTCTGCATCGATCTGTTCGTGGAGATTGGTTACGAATTCATCCTGCGACAGGTCCGTCCTGAATCCAACGATCTCTGCCTTGAATTCCATCTGCAGCCAGGTGCCTTCCTGCATGTCGAGGCCGTACTGGAGATTGGTGGTGAACTCCCCGTTCTCGAACCTTGGTGCGATGGCTATCACCGATGCAACGACCAGGATGATCATGAGCAGGACCTGCCAGTGCTTCAGGCAGGCCATAATCTTGCTGTCGCTCATCGTCCACCCCTCTTCTGGACATACCATTTGATGATCCCGGCGTTCGTGAGCCAGGTGTTCATCATATCAATCACGAGCCCGATGAGGAGCACGGTGGCAATCTCCCAGATCACGGTGATCTGCGCAGCGAATGTGACCACCCACATTGCCGCCACGGCAGCGAGAGTGGTGGTGGTCATGATGATGCCGGTCTTGAATGCGCCGGAGAGCTTCTCGGCGAGTTTCCCCTGTCTCTTGAGAACCCTCATCGTGAGGAGGATATCAGAATCGACGGAATACCCTATCAGCATGAGCAGGGCAGCGGTGGTCGGGAGTGAAAGTTCTATCCCGATCACGCTCATGGCTGCGGCTGTCATGGCGATATCGGCAAATGCGGAGAGTATCACTGCCCCTGCAGGGACCAGTGCCCGGAATGCGAGAAAGACCACGACAGTCATCCCGATGAAGGAGATGATCAGTGCAATGAGGGCCTGCTGCTGGAGTGTCTGTCCGAATGCCGCCCCAATCTGGTCGATCTTCGCATCAGGATACTTATCGTTGATCAATGTGGCCAGCGATTGCAGGCTGGCATCGTCCATTGGTCCGAACTTGAGGTATTTCCCGTTATTCACCCCTTCGCCGACCGAGAGGAGCGGATACCCCGGGAAAGCAGCCTTCAGCTGCTCGGGGGTATCGGTCGAAAAAAGGGTGACCGCCGTCCCTCCCGAGAAATCGATCCCGGGGTGAACCGGCATCCCCACGGTGGCCATATTGTACCCAAGAATGACCAGGGAAAGGATGAGGATGACGAGCGGGATCATCATCATCTGCCGCGGGGTATACTTGTTCACATCATAACCGATGAATCCCATAGCCCAGTACTATCGTGGTGCAAGGGTAAAACCCTTAGGGAGGTCTGAAATTCCCCTTGTGCAGGGGTAAGCAAAAAACAGATGCCGGACGATACATTATTCAATTCATGTGAGAGTAGTGAAAAAACAGGTTCCTTAAAAAGGGGAACGAATGAAAACACTTATATAAACCTTATGGTGAGTACCATTTCATGAGATCTCCGCATGAGATCAAGGCTGTCATTGAAAGCCGGCTCCGGATATACCTGTCAAGGGATCATACCGGTATCAGGCGGGCCATGCTCCAACTCTTCCTTAAAGTCAAGACCCTTACCATCGCCAGAATCTGTGAGTACCTCAACCGGAGGTTTACCATCAGCTATCATTCGGTTGCTGCAATGGTCGGCATCATCGCTTCACGCATTGGAATTCTCCACGTGAACAAGAACCGGGAAGGCACTCATAGTGTATACCAGCTCAAGGAGCAGTATGCAGACATGGTGGCAAGGATCGTAGGATATGCCTGAACCGGATCCATCATAATCATTTTACCATTTCCGGTCGATGTGGTGAGAATCATGTATGTAAGAACACATAACCCGCCGCTCCCGGAAGAGATTTCAGTCAATGAAGATGTGGCAGAATATATCCGAAGCAGAGGGTGTGATTTCAGGGTTTGCACATCCTGTGGAGGCCCTCTTCTCCTTCCTGTCAGCATGAAACCCCCGAAATCAACGGATCTCCAGGTGAAGGTAGGAGATCGTATCATTTTCGTTTCCATCCACCAGGCCAGGTATCTTCATTCCATTCACCGGGGGATGCTCCCCATGTTCCTCGACCACATAGAGGATCTCTCCAAGGGCCATGAGTATTGAAGAACTGGAGCATACAGCAGACGTAAAACTGAGAGTGAGTGCGGACACACTGGAAGATCTCTTCTCCGAGGCCGCACGTGCCCTGATGCTCGTCATGTATGGCCGGCCGGGCGAGAACGGCCGTACCCGGGCCGTCAGAGTCATGGGTCATGACCCTGAGTCGCTCATGCACGCGTTCCTCTCCGAACTGATCTTTATCAGCGAGGTCGACGGGCTGGTCATCTCCGGGGCAAAGGTCAGTGTTCGCGAGGGGTTTCTTGAGGGAGAACTGACGGGCGAACCGTTTTCATCAGAGATGCATGGCGGCGGTCGTGGTGTCAAGGGAATTTCCTATTCAGGACTCTCCATCATCCATGACGAGGGGTCTTATATACTTGATGTCATCTTTGATGTGTGATTAATCATGCTGCCGGGAATACATCGCACAGGAGAATTTGAATGGCAGGTGCCTGTCGGATACGTACCGGGCATGAGAGTGCCCGGGGTGTTTTTCCTCTCCGACGCCCTTGCTGCGACTCTCGAGGCAGGTGCAGTGCAGCAGCTGGCCAATGTTGCCACAATGCCCGGTATCGTGAATTGGTCCCTGGCCATGCCTGACATCCACTGGGGATACGGGTTTCCGATCGGAGGAGTGGCAGCCTTCTCGCATGACGAAGGGGTCATCTCTCCGGGTGGTGTCGGATTCGATATCAACTGCGGTGTCCGGCTCCTCTCCACCCCCCTGACGGAGACGGACCTTGTGAAAAGACGTGAACTGGTCGAATGCCTGTTCAGGGCAGTTCCTACAGGAGTGGGGGGTAAGAGTACGCTCAGACTCTCTGCGCATGAACTGGACGGGATGCTCACGGAAGGTTCCGCATGGGCCGTCAGGCAGGGGTACGGGATTGACGAGGACGTCCTGATGTGCGAGCAGGAGGGATGCATGAGGGAAGCGGATCCGGCCCATGTATCTCAGAAAGCGCGCCAGAGGGGCATGCCGCAGAGCGGGACCCTCGGTTCAGGGAATCACTTCCTTGAGATCCAGGCTGTCAGGGAAGTGTATGACGAAAAAGCCGCCCGTGCTTTCGGGATATACCCTGGCCAGGTCTGCATCATGATTCATTGCGGCTCGAGAGGACTGGGCCACCAGGTCTGCACGGATCACCTGAGCACGCTCGAAGCGGCAACAAAAAGATATAAGATAACGCTTCCGGACCGCCAGCTTGCCTGCGCACCCCTCGATTCACTCGAGGGGAAAGCCTATTTCGGCGCCATGGCCGCATCGGCAAATTATGCCTGGGCAAACCGCCAGGTGATCATGCATTATACCCGGAAAGTAATGCAGGACCTGTACGGCATCCCGTACGGGGAGATGCACCTCGTGTACGATGTCGCACACAATGTCGCCAAATTCGAGGAGCACACAGTCTCTGGTTCCCGGATGAAGGTATGCGTGCACAGGAAAGGAGCGACACGGGCATTCGGACCCGGTGCACCGGATATTCCCACCCGTTATGCATCGACAGGGCAGCCGGTCATCATACCCGGGAGCATGGGATCCCCCTCGTTCCTCCTCCATGGCACACACACCGCAATGGAGAAGTCATTCGGGAGCACCTGCCATGGAGCAGGCAGGGTGATGAGCAGGACACAGGCCAAAAAGCGCATGACAGGAAAAGAAGTCAGGGATGCGCTGGGGAAGGAGGGAATCATTGTGAGGGCGCCGAGCGATGCGGCCATTGCAGACGAGGCTCCCGGAGTGTATAAGCCGAGCACGGAAGTTGTCCGCGTGGTGCATGAAGTGGGAATATCGCGGCTCGTTGCCCGTCTCGAACCCCTTGGAGTGATCAAGGGATGAGCGCACGCTGCGGGCTCCTGTGGGACGAGAAGATTGTATTTTCCAGGTTCCTGGAGGAATGCGGGCTGCTCTGCGAACACGTCACACCGCATCTCCTGGCTGCACCCTTCTACAGGGGGCGTTATGCAGCACTCATCATCCCTACCGGTTTTGCAAACCCTTCGTACTCGCGGCTCCTTCCTGCGCTAAGGGCATCATCAGGCAGGATAGAGCGGTTCATAGAAGAAGGGGGCAGACTCCTTGTCTTCGGTGCAGGGATCGACCGTGCCGACGCGTATGACTGGCTCCCGTTTGAGGTGACCTACCGGCACCAGCATCAGAAAGGGGGTCTTTCCTGCACATCCCCCCACAAGTGCGCATCGCTCTTCTCCGAGTATGATCCTTCCACCATAGAAAGCGATGGCTATTTTCCGGGCTTTTGCGGCGAGGTTATTGCCAGGATGGGGGAGGAGGCGGTCCTGATACGCGGGGTGGAGGGGGATGGCGAGGTGATCGTAACGACCATCCACGAGTATCCCTCCCGCGGCTTTCTCAGGGAATTCTGCGATGGTTCCAGAGAAACATTCTTGTGACTGGAAATCAGGGATTTAGGTAGGGAACGCTCATGAACCGCTACATCCTCGCCGTCGACTCCGGTCCGGAGGACCTCGAACCCCTGGGGCTGGCCCTCCACGATCTTCTGAACAGACTTCCTATCACCGTGCGATCACGGGAGCGGGCAGGGGTTCGGATCGAGGAGGGGCATGTGGTGGACAGGAGTTATTCGGGCCCTGTGCTCGAACGGGTGCTGGATGAAAACCGCGTCATGAAGGTCACCCCGGACAGAGGTGCATACAAGGGAGTCCCGGTGGTGGTCGGCCCCATCAGGGATGCAAGCGGCGCCGCCATTGCAGCCATCGGGGTGGTCGACATCACGGGGATTTTCGACCTGGCAACGCTCATGGAGCACCAGTCCGAGATTCTCAGGCAGGTATGCGGGAAAGATCCCTGCCCGCTCCCCCGCGAACAGGTCGTGGCGAAAAGGTAGTCATCACATGTACGAGGCAGCGTTTAAGGTCCTGGATGTGCTGGAAACCCGGGAAGGCCCTGTCCCCGGGGAGGTGATCAGCAATACACTCGGTATATCCCGATCGGCGGTATGGAAGCACATCAAGGAACTCATCAACATGGGGTATGAGATCACCACCTCGCACCGGGAAGGGTACCGCCTGAAGAAGAGCAGCAACAGGCTGCTCCCCTATGAGGTACAGAAAAAACTCCGGACCTCATTTATGGGAAAGAAGATGCGCTACTTTGAGAGCACATCATCGACCAACTGGGTCGGAAGGCAGATGGCGCATGAGGTGGATCCGCAGGGACTCCACGGGATGGTGATCGTCGCCGAGCAGCAGACAGGGGGCATCGGCCGGCTGGGGAGATCGTGGGTCTCCCCGCGGGGAGGAATCTGGGCGACCATCGTGCTCAAACCGAATCTGCCCATTGACAGGGTCTTCATGATCACCATGGCCGGTGCAGTCGCGATTGCACGGGCGCTTCGCAAGGAATATGATCTTGGTGCCCTGATCAAGTGGCCCAATGACATTTACCTCGGTGACAGCAAGGTTGCAGGCCTCCTGCTCGAGCTCTCCGCCGAGGCGGATGTCGTCCATTATGCCCTCCTCGGCATCGGGGTGGATGCGAATGTCTCTCCCGGCGACCTCTCGTCGGTCCCGAACTCCGTTACCTCTGTCAGCCTGGAGGTGGGGCACGACGTGGACCGGCCCGCGCTGCTTGCCCGCATTCTAAAGGAGTTCGAGAGCCGGTATCTCCTCCTGGAAGCCGGCGAGTACGACTCCATTGTCCGGGAATGGAAGAGCCTCTCATGCACCCTCGAGCACCGCGTCAGGGTCAACACCCTCAAGACCAGCGTGGAGGGTGAGGCCATTGATATCGACGAGTACGGGGCGCTCATGATCCGCAAGGACAACGGGAAGATCGAGCGGGTCATCGCCGGCGACTGCGTGCAGCAGTAAGTATATTCTCGTCAACCACGAATTTTATCCTGGTTGACGATGCATCTCCGCCGGCAACGCGCACTCTTTATTGCCCGGACAGGGGCTTTTTCGGCATTTCTTGCTGCCGGATCATGGATATCCATCCCCTTCATCCCTGTCCCCCTCACACTCCAGACTCTTTTTCTCTTCCTTGCAGGTGGGATCATGGGAAGATATGCGGTGGCCCCGGTGGCACTCTACCTTGTCATGGGCGCCCTGAATCTCCCGGTCTTTCACAGCGGCAGCGCTGGCATGGGGGTATTCCTGGGACCGACCGGGGGATATCTTCTGGGATTTCTTCCTGCTGCGTTCCTGTCAGGGCTTGGCTTTGAGCATTCCTCCCGAATCAGCAGGTGTGCGGGCATGGCTGCCGGCCTCGTCTCGCTCTATGCCTGCGGCACGGCATGGCTTTCATTCTCATCGGGACTCACACTGCCCATGGCGCTATTGCTTGGAGTCGTTCCCTTCATCCCGGGCGATGTGCTGAAAGCTGCTGCGGCATATGCGATCACTGACCGCATCTTTCACATGGGGGACAGGAATAAGGGATATACACCTGGTGGGAAGCCGGGTGATGACCTGTGATCTCCATACGGGGACTCCGGCACGGGGTACTGGATATCGCGGAGTGCGAGATCCCGGCGGGGCATACCGTGGTGACCGGACCGAACGGGAGCGGGAAAACCACGCTTTTGAGACTCCTTGCCGGGATGGAGGAACCTTTCAGGGGGTGCGTCCGGGTGGAAGGCAAAACCCCGGGGGAAATGCCGATAGGATGGGTGCACGAGTTTCCCAGCAGAAACGCGCTCTTTCTCTCGGTGTACGAGGAATTAGCCTCACCTCTGCGGTTCCGCCACATGCCATGCGACGAGATATCCCGGAAGGTCAGCAGGATGGCCGAAAAGGTGGGGATATCCCATCTCCTGGATCGTGACCTGGTGACACTTTCAGGAGGAGAGCAGGTACTGACTGCACTGGCGACAGCATTGATCCCGGAACCCGCTGTCCTTATCCTGGATGAATGGGATTCCCACCTGGATGCAGGCACGACCGCCATGCTGCATGATCTCCTGAAAGACCTTTGTATCCGGTGCCTTGTCCAGTGCACGCTGGATATGGATCTGGCTGCAACTGCCGACTGGGTGGTGTTCCTCTCCCGTGGCAGGATAAGGGCGGCAGGGCCTCCGGAAGAGGTCTTCGAAAGATGTGCCGGATCATGCTGGTATCCCCCGGGATGGAGGTGGAGGGAATGGAGCTCTCTTTTGAAAACGTGAGTGTGAGACGCGGAAGCACCGAGATCCGGATTTCCGGCAGTTTCGACGCCGGCATCCACCTGGTGAGCGGGATTGTAGGGTCAGGAAAGTCCACACTGGCCGCAATGGCAGCCGGGCTCCTCGATCCAACGGAAGGGGTCATACATAGAGACGGGCTGAATAATGCGATGCTCTCGTTCCAGTTTCCGGAATGGTCGCTCACCGAAAAGACGCTTGGAGAGGAGGTCTCCTCATATGGTCTCCGGCAGGCGGATATCCTTGCAGGAGCAGGATTTTCCGGGAGGGAGAAGGACGACCCGCTCACGCTGAGCCGGGGGGAACTGAAAAAATTCACACTGGCTTGTGTCCTGGGAAAAACCTGGGATCTTCTCGTTCTCGACGAGCCTTTCGGAGCCATGGACTGCGAAGGGAAGAGAGAGATATGCCGCTGGATAGAGCACCAGGAATCCCGGATCATCATCCTCTGCACGCATGAGCAGCACATCCTTCCCCGCATCGATTCTGTCTGGGAGTTCCAGCGCCACCATCTCGTATGCAGGGGGAGGGTACCTGAAGCATTACGCACCTGGAGTCTCGCCCCCCCCGGCGTAAAGACCCTGCTGGCACGAGGGATCATGCCGGCGAATATATCGGAAGAAGACCTGAAGGAGGCCGCATGCAGGATCCGCGACTGAGGCTTTTTTCAGTTATAGTCCTCTCGATCACGGCATTTTCCTGCATTGCAGGGGCGGTCCTGGCTTTTCTCTGGTGGGTGTGCTGCAGTGGCGGACCCGGGCTCCTCACACGTTCCCGGTGGCTCCTCCTCGCATTCATTCCGCTGCTTCTGGTCACTGCTGCACTCTGGGTTACTGCCGGGGACTGGTTCTCGTACCTGGTGAGGCTCGGGGTTGTGCTCCTCATCGCCATTTTCGCCTACCAGGACCAGAAACCCGGCGAATTCATGAAGGTGTGCACCTGGGCATTTGGTTCCATGTGGGGATTCGATCTCGGACTTGCCGGAGAGATGGGTTTTGGATCCCTGCGGTTCCTTGAAGGGGAGATCGGGAGAGTGAGGCAGGCGCTTTTCGTGAAAGGTGTATCCTTCGGCGTAAAAAACGTGGTCGCGATCTCCGCGGGACTAGTCCTGGGTCTCCTCAAAAGAGCTGAAGACCAGGCAGATCTCCTGCTTGTCCGGGGCTATGAGCGGGGTGGGATGGCATGTCCCGCTTTCTCCCGGTCCCGTCTTGATGTTATTGTGTCAGGAATCGCGTTAACCTTTTTAATTCTGTCTTTTTTACCAGTGAGAGAATTTTTTATACTTATACAATGAAGGTTTTAGAGGTTTAGCTCTTTATTCAACAGGAGAGCTTTCGCCTTGTCCGGAGGAGCCCCATGTGTGCTGCGAAAAAGAAGATATCTATCACAGACACCACACTCAGAGACGCCCACCAGTCCCTCATAGCCACACGGCTCCGCACAGAGGATATGCTCCCCATGGCACGGCAGATTGACAGGGTGGGGTTCTTCTCTGTCGAAGCCTGGGGCGGTGCAACATTCGATTCCAGTATACGGTTCCTTGCCGAGGATCCCTGGGAGCGGCTCAGGATGCTGAAGGAGGAGCTGCAAAAGACACCCATCCAGATGCTTCTGCGGGGGCAGAACCTGGTGGGTTACCGGCATTACCCCGACGACGTCGTGGACCATTTCGTCGATAGCGCCCACGCGAACGGGGTGGATATCTTCAGGGTGTTCGACGCACTCAACGATATCCGGAATATGACCCGGGCCATGAAGCGGGTGAAGGAGACAGGAGCGCACCTCCAGGGAACCATCTGTTATACCACAAGCCCGGTCCATTCCAACGAACGTTTCGTGGAGATGGCAAAGGAACTCCATGCAATGGACTGTGAATCGCTCTGTATCAAGGATATGGCAGGCCTCATAATGCCTGATGCGGCGTATGACCTGATCATACGGATAAAGGACGAAGTGGATATCCTCGTCGACCTCCACTGTCACTGCACGAGCGGTATCGCGCCGATGAGTTACCAGGCGGCAATTGGGGCAGGCGTGGATATCCTCGACACGGCGATGTCACCCTTTGCCATGGGGACTTCGCAACCCCCCACGGAGAGCGTGGTCGCTGCACTCCAGGGAACACCCCATGATACGGGAATCGATCTCCATGCACTGCGCGACGTGAGGAATTCATGCATACAGATCCGGGAGAAATACGGGGGACTCCTGGACCCGATCTCCGAACGTGTAGACAGCAACGTCCTCCTCTACCAGCTCCCCGGAGGGATGATCTCAAACCTCGTCTCGCAGTTGAAGGATCAGGACGCGCTCGATAAGATGGATGCCCTGTTCGATGAGATCCCCCGGGTGAGAAAAGACCTGGGGTATCCGCCGCTGGTCACCCCCACGTCGCAGATTGTGGGCACCCAGGCCGTATTCAATGTGTTGATCGGCGGAGACCGTTACAAGAACGTCACGAACGAGGTCAGGGACTATGTGAGGGGGCTCTACGGGAAACCACCGGGGCCCATCAGTGATGAGATACGCACGCTGATCATCGGGGACGAACCGGTGATCACTGTTCGTCCCGCAGATCTCCTCGAACCCGTGTACGAGAAGATGAAGGCCCAGGCGGTGGCCGACGGCCTGGTGAAGAAGGAGGAGGATGTCCTGACCTATATCCTCTACCCGGCCATTGCGCCCTCGTTTCTCCGGGGAGAACGGAAGCAGGAGGATATCCCGCAAAAGAAGCAGATGGTCTCAGAGAGCCCCCAGATCCCCCCGTCCATGGAGGTCGAGGTGGATGGCGAGGTCTTCAATGTCCGGATCATCTCTGTCGGGGGAAGTGCGGTGGTCAGTGCAGCACCGGCCCAGGAGAAGATCCCGAGAGGGGATATCCAGGGCGGGGTCAAGTCCAACATGCAGGGGATGGTCCTCAAGATCCTGGTGAACAGGGGCGCCCAGGTGAAGAAAGGAGACACCCTCCTCGTGCTCGAGGCCATGAAGATGGAGAATCCTATCCACAGCCCTGTGGATGGCAGGGTGGCCGATATTTTTGTGGACACAGGGGACACCGTGCAGAGCGGTGACGTGCTCCTGGTGGTGGAATGAGGTATTTCGAGAAGGTTCTCATTGCCAACCGGGGTGAGATAGCCATCCGGGTGATGAGGGCCTGCAGGGAACTGGGAATCGAGACGGTTGCTATCTACTCCACGCCCGATTCCGATGCGCTGCACGTGAAGTATGCCGATGAAGCCTTCCTTGTCGGGGAGGCGCCTCCATCAAAGAGCTACCTCAACATGGAGCGGATCATCGACCTCGCCAGGAAATCGGGGGCCGAGGCGATCCATCCCGGCTACGGGTTCCTGGCAGAGAATTACCGGTTCTCGAAACTCTGCAACGACGAAGGAGTGGTCTTCATCGGGCCGTCATGGAAGACGATCCGGGCCATGGGGTCCAAGGTCGAGAGCAAACAGATGATGAGGGATGCCGGGGTCCCCGTCCTCCCCGGCACCCCCGGGGGGATACAGGACCCGGAAGAGGCAAAAAAAGTCGCTGAGGAGGTGGGATACCCCGTGATCGTCAAGGCGAGCGCCGGGGGCGGCGGCATCGGGATGCATATCGTCGATTCCGGTGCAGGCCTCGAAGAGGCGCTGGAGGCGGCAGGGCGGATCGCCCGGTCGGCTTTCGGGGATGCGACCGTCTTCATCGAGAAATACCTGCAGAAACCCCGGCATATCGAGTTCCAGGTCATTGCCGACGAACACGGGCATGCCTTACACCTGTTCGATCGTGAGTGCTCAATACAGCGGAGGCACCAGAAGCTTGTCGAGGAAGCACCCTGCCCTATCATGACCCCCGGACTCCGTGAGAAGATGGCAAAATCCGCACTTGCGGTGGCGAAAGCGTCTGACTACACGAATGCAGGCACTGTCGAATTCCTCTACTCGGATGGCAACTACTATTTCATGGAGATGAACACCCGCCTGCAGGTCGAACACACGGTGACAGAGATGGTCACCGGCCGCGACATCGTGAAACTGCAGATTGCCATCGCGGCAGGCGAATCCCTGCCGTTCGAGCAGGAGGATGTGGGCATCAGGGGGCATGCCATCGAGTGCCGGATCAACGCCGAAGACCCGCTGAACAACTTCGCCGCGGATCCGGGCAAGATCCTCAGGTACCGTTCACCGGGCGGGCCGGGGATGAGGGTTGACTCGGGGATCCACATGGGATACACAATCCCTGCAACCTACGATTCCATGATCTCCAAGCTCTGCGCCTGGGGTGCAGACCGGACTGAAGCCATCGCAAGGATGCGGAGGGCCATCTACGAATACGTGATCATAGGGGTCAAGACGACGCTCCCCCTCCACCATGCCATCATGCACAACCAGCACTTTGCCGACGGTGACACCCATACCCATTTCCTGCAGGAGGAACACATGCAGAAGACACTGGCCCGCTACGTCCGGGAAGAGGAGACCCGGATACACACGCTCGCGGCATCCCTTCGCCAGGGCAAGCAGATTGCTGCTCTCACCGGGGCAGTGAACGTCTACCTCCACAACCAGAAGAAGTGAGAAATACACCCCCTCATCCCTGTTTTACCAAAAAACAGAACCTTTAAGACCGCAGAATACGTTTTTATTATGCACTTTTGTGCGCTGCGGTGGCCTAGCTGGTTAGGGCGCCAG
>CAYVMJ010000007.1:0-145859 GCA_964452625.1 uncultured Methanolinea sp. | reverse complement strand
CCTCGTCGTTCATCCGGGATATTCACCCTACAATCAGTTATGGGAGAGATCCTATCTGTCCCTCCTGCATTCACTCGATGATCTGGCCCGCATGCAGGAAGAATACGGGGTTATGGTCTGCGTGGAGAACATGGGCGCCTGGGAGTGCTGCCACTTCCGTACGCCCTCGTTCCTGCCCGAACTTATCTCCCGCGGCCTCGGCTGCACGCTCGACTGTGGCCATGCCAGGCTGAATGGGAACCTCGACGAGTTCCTCAACATTGGAAATTTCTGCCACGTCCATCTCCATAACAACGATGGAAAAAACGACGATCATGGTGCATGTACCAACGGAACGATCGATTTTCCCGGAATCTGGAAGAAAATCCCGCAGGATGCAACCCTCGTTGTGGAGACTCGCAAACTCGCCAGCGCCGACAGGAGTCTTCGGTACCTCTCAACCCTGAACCAAGGAGAATAATAAATGAATCCTGCCCTAATTAAAAAACACCATATCCAGGTTATCCAGGTCATCATGATACTGCTGGTCTTGTCCATCATACCGGCATCAGCAGTCACGGTGACCGATGATACCGGTGTGGCCATTTCCCTTGATACTCCCCCTTCACGCATCGTCTCGCTGGCCCCCTCCAATACCGAAATCCTTGCGGCGCTCGGCCTCCTCGACAGGGTCGCAGGCGTGACCGATGTCTGCGACTATCCCCCGGAAGTGGGCAACATCACCCGCATCGGGGGTTATTCGGCGATCAGCATCGAGAAAGTGGCCGCTGCCCGACCTGACCTCGTGATTGCATCCGATATCACCCCGCAGGCGACCGTGGACCGGCTCAGGAATCTTGGTCTGACAGTCATGGTAGTCTCCCCGCGGGATATTGACGATATGATGCGGGATATCCGCGTGGTCGGGACCATCACCGGCACGGAAAGTGAAGCAGAGGCGCTGGTGGGGCACCTGTCGGAGCGTATAGGCGCTGTCGAACGCTGTTCGCAGGGATCGGAACCCCCGACCGTTGCGCACGTTGTCTGGCACGATCCGCTTTACGTGAGCGGCAACGATACCCTCCAGAATGATGTGATCCTGACTGCAGGGGGCATCAATGCCTTTTCTGACCGGAACGGGTGGGGTACGGTCCCACTGGAAGAATTCCTTCTGAAGAACCCGGATATCATCATTGTGAGCGGTGGAGGAGGAATGGATTCATCAGAAAAAGACGTGATCCTTGAGGTATTCATGACAAGCCCGCAGTACGCGTCCCTCTCCGCGGTCAGGAACAATAGGGTATATGCAGTGAATGCCGACATTATCAGCCGGCCGGCCCCACGGATTGTGAATGCAACCGAACAGGTCGCCCGGCTTCTCCACCCGGAGTGTTTTACGGAAACCGCCTCGCCAGTTGACGATACACCTGTCGCCCCAGTCACATCTCCGGGATTCTGTGGAGCGAGTTGCATCCTGTTCATCTTTCTAGCGGTCATACTCCATCGGGGAAAAAATGGCTGATAGACTCTTGGAGAGAGACAGATCCGGCGAAAAATCGCAGAAATCGAATGCTCCATCGGGTTTCTCCATGAGCGGGAATAGCCGGATCTCTATCTTCAGGCGAGCGAAAACCCACCTATATCCAAATACCAGTACCCGTCACGGAGCACCCCCTCACTTTCCATGATGAGGATCTTCTTCCTGAACAGTGGGCCATCTGTGACAAGTGTGTGGAATTCCCCGTTCTCGCCGCAGTAATCGATGGATGGGTTCAGTGTCTCCAGGTCGCGTATGAACCCATCGTCAATTCTCCGGCCGAGCCACTCCTTACCCATCAGTTCCGCGTTTATGCTGACCACGCACATCTCAAGCCCGGACTCTATCATCTCTTTCAGGAGCTTCTTCGAGTCCTGTTTCCAGAGGGGCATGATGAGTGTGAGGTCCATCTCGTTGCAGATTCGGTCGACCAGGTTCTTGTGGGTCTCGATGTGCCCGAATACCGCAGCGTCGATCCTTTCTCCCTTTGCCCGGAGGTCACGGATGACAGATTTGAACTCATCCTCGTAGGAGAAGAAGTCTTTCTGGATGAGTGGGATTCCCATTGCTTCAGCCTGCGCCCTGATGACAGTAGGATTCAACTCGTGTGATCCCCTCTTCTTCACATTCGTAAAGTGCAGGAGATGGGCAATTCTGTATCCCTGTTCCATCGCCTTCATGCAGGAATAACACCCGTCCTTTCCCCCGGTCCAGGAGACGACTGTATTTCCTGCTTCTTTCCTCATGTGTGACATGGTCTAATGTCCGTCTGTATGGGATGAATCCAGGTTCGCAATGAGATCATGTGCCGCACGATTCCGCACCGTTGCTCCCTATCGCCTGTCGCACCCTCACCCGCTGGTCGCCTGCTCGGCGACCGCGATGGCATGGACCGCGTCCGGCCGGAGGTCGTCGAGCTGGTAATAGTGCCCGTCCGCGATCTCCGCGATCTTTTTGCAGAACCCGAGCCGTATCCTGATGCCGGAGCCGGGGCTGTGCTCGGTATCGATGACCACCAGCCTGATGCCCGCATCCCGGATATAACCGGCGAGGGTCTCCAGCTCCCCCCGGATATCTCCTTTCTTCCCCACGTTCGCCCTCCCGTCGGAGATCAGGAAGAGAAAGGGTATAATCTCCGGGCATTTCCTCTTCTCGTTCAGGAGCACCTGTGCCGCTTTCATGAGCCCCGCTGAAAGAGGAGTCCTCCCTCCCGTGGGGAGATCCGCAAGGCACCGTGCTGCCCGTTCGGCACTCGATGAGAGGGGAAGGACGAGGTCTGCTCCCCTGCCACCGAAGAGCACCATTCCCACCCTGTCCCGGTGCCTGTATGCATCCTGGAGGAGTGAGAAGATCGCTCCTTTGGCGGACTCCATCCTCCGGTCTGCTCCCATCGAGCCGCTGCCGTCCACCACGAACAGGGTTGCCGTTGACGTGGTGCCGGCCCTCACCTTCCTCCGGATATCGTCCTCGCACACAGTGACTGTGTGTCCAGACCGAACCCGGCTCTTCTGGAAGGGTGCAGCAGCACGGAGCGTTGCATCCAGCGCGATATCCGGGAATCGTTTGTCGGAAGAGGAGGTTCTGTAATACCCGTCCCTGGCCTGGCGCTCCACCTTCAGGCTCCTGCCTTTCGCAAAGGCAATCTTTGCCGATTCCTTCCGGAGATCTTTCCTGATCATGGTGGTATCTGCGGGATCTCCCGTGCGAAATGTCTTATTGGAGGATGATTCCCCTGTTCGTGCCTGCTGGCCGCCTTCACGGGGACTGGAATGTCCGGATGGAGGTTCACTCTCTGGTTCCTGTGCATCACGAGGGGTTTCATCTTTCCTGGGATCGTCACCGGGATCTTCCGGGAAATGCCGTTTCAGGTCTTCGTCATCGATATGCGGCTCCTCGAAGGGTCTCCGGCGCATCCGGTGCGGCAACGCCAGTTTCATCGCTTCCTGGAGATCCCGCTCTATGACCTCTCTTCTCCCCTCGAATGCCGCGATCGTTTTTGCGGTCCTGATGATGGTCAGTTCGGCCCTGTGCGTCCTGATGCCGAGATCGGCGCATACATCGATGACTTTCTTCACCATCCGGTCCGAAATGACAACCTCCGGGAGGAGTGTCATGGCAGAGACGATTCTTTCGCGGAGTCGTTCCTGGCGGCCGGCATACATGTGGGAGAATGCGACCGGGTCTCTCTCGAACTGCTCGCATGTCCTCACAAGCTGCATCCGCTCGTCCGCGTCCGCCAGCACGTCGACTGTCACCTGCAGACCGAACCGGTCCAGGAGCTGGGGGCGCAGATCCCCCTCCTCGGGGTTCATGGTCCCGATGAGGATGAATTTCGCCGGGTGGGTCACCGAGATCCCTTCCCGCTCGACGATGTTCACCCCGCTCGCTGCAGCGTCGAGGAGGAGATCGACCAGGTGATCGTCGAGGAGATTCACCTCGTCAATGTAGAGGACGCCCCGGTTGACCTGGGCGAGCAGGCCCGGTTCGAGGGCGAGGATGCCCTCCCTGATCGCCCGTTCGAAATTGAGTGTCCCGACGACCCGGTCCCCGGTTGCACCGATGGGAAGCGTCATCACCTTGACTTTCCTGGTATGGGAGGGGAGATCCTCGTTTCGTTCGAACCGTGCATTGCAGGTATCGCACTGTTCTGCGGGATTTGCGGGGTTGCACTGGAACGGGCATCCCGTCACCACCTGGATCTCCGGGAGAATCTCGGCGAGTGCCCGGACTGCGGATGATTTTGCCGTCCCCTTCTCACCCCGGATGAGCACTCCCCCGATTGCGGGATTGATGGCATTCAGGATGAGGGCGAGTTTCATGGTGTCCTGGCCGACTATCGCCGAAAAGGGCAGGACATGGCGGTGGATATGGTGGCTCATCGCGACTCATCCCCGTTCCGGATATCTGCCTGGTTCTTCCATTCATTCACATCGTCTACGGTATACACGTGTATTCCTCCTCCCTGCATGGATCCTTTCACTGTCGCAAGGTCGTCTTCAAGGCATCCCTCGATCTCCAGGTACACCATCCTTAGTCCATCCAGGACCTCCGGGTCGGGGTTCCACATCCCCCGTTCATGTGCTTCGAGAAGCCGGCGGCCCATCTCCTCCATCGCCCAGATGTTGTGCTCCTGGAAAAAAGTGCGGTTCTCTTCATCGAGCAGGAATGTCCGGGCGATGTCGTCGAATATCCAGTCGTCCACTTCGCCGGTGGTCGCATCCCACCCGAACACTCTCCCCGCCCGCCGTGCCATCTCCGATGCACCGGCATACCCGTGCTCTTTCAGTCCCTCTATCCACTGGGGGTTGAGGAGCTTTGTCCTTGCGACCCGCCGCAGTTCCTCGGCAAGGGTCCGCACCGCGACCCGCGAAGTGTCCCTGGTGTCCCCGTAGTAGGCGGCTACGTTCTTCCCCGAAAGTGTCCGCGCCGCCGCCGTCATCCCCCCGTGTGACCCGAAGTAGCAGCAGCACCCGAGCAGGTCGTACTCGTCCGTGACAGTCTTGTTGAACGTGACCTCAACAGTCGAGAGGTGGCGGGCGAATGCCTCCCGGTCGTCCTCTCCAAACCGTCCTTTCCCGTACCCGAACCCGTTCCAGGCCACAAAGACGTCCGAGAGGTCCTGCACTCCATTCCAGGCGGAGGCATAGACCGCGAGGTTCACGCCCATCCCGTAGGTCCCCTTCCTGCTCCCGAAGATCCTGCGGACCGGCGCGCCGAGCGTGTGGTGCTTGCGCACGAAGTTCTGGTCCTCCGGTTCGTCGAGCTCTGCGACCGCCATGAGAGCCTCATCGAGGAGCTCGATGCAGCGGAAGAAACAGTCCCGAAGGATGCCGCTTGTCCGGACCGTGAGGTCGATCCTCGGGCGGCCGAGCCGCTCCAGCGGGATGACCCGGAACCTTGCAATCCGCCCCTTCTCCCGGACCGGTTCGACCCCGAGGAGGGCGAGCATCTGGGCAAACTGTTCTCCGTCGGCCCACATGATGTCAGACGCCATCCAGAGCATCCCGACGTTCTCGGGATACTTCCCCTGCTCGGAGCGGTATTTCTCAAGGAGGGCTTCTGCAAGGGCCCTGCCCACCTCCCAGGCTGCGGGCGTGGGGACGGAATCGGGATCAAGGGAGTAAAAATTCCTGCCGGTGGGGAGGATCTCGAATCTCCCCCGGGAGAGGAGGCCTGAGGGTCCCGGAGGGATATATCCCCCGGAGAGCCCCTCAGAGAGAGATCGCAGTTCGTCCGACTGGTCGATCAGGGAGGCTATCCGGAGAACCTCCTCCCGGATGCGGGCACATTCCCGGAGGCCCGGATTCACCAGGCGATCGCCGAGGATACGGGCTGCCGCACCTTCCGCATCCTCGCCGGCAAGCCAGGCCTCAACGAGCTGCTCTCCATACGTCGTGACGACACGCAAAAGAGCTGCCTCGGAGTCGGAAACCTTCATATCGAGCCCCATCATGTCTGCCACGACGTCCCGCAGCCTGCCGTTGTGATCGAGGATCGTTGCAATGATCCCCGCTTTCTTCCGGCCTTCCGGGAGGCGGCCGAAGACGTGCATTCCGTCAGGTATCCGGGTGCCCGTGATGCCTGATAGGATGCGGTGAATATCTTGGAGGACTTCTTCGAAACCATTCTCTCTTCCCATCCGCTCGTCGAGCTTCACATCGCCGGCAAGATTGGCTTTTTTGACGAGGTCGATGATCTGGTGCTGCACGGCATGCGCCTTCGCCTTTTCGGACCCTGCGTATTTCCGGAACTCCGCGATCCTCTCCTCGAGTTCCTTCAGGGCCCCGTAAGGGCCGGTCGATGCCATGACCGTCTGCATGTGGTCGACCAGGACTGCCGATGCCCTCCGCTTGGCGATGGTGCCTTCCGGGGGATTGTCCGAGTTGTAAATGTAGAGGAGCGGGAGCGATCCCAGGACTGCATCCGGCAGGCAGGATGCGGAGAGGGCAGCGGATTTTCCGGGCAGGAATTCGAGGGTGCCGTGAGTCCCGACGTGGATGATGACATCTGCCCCGAATACCCGTTCGAGATACCTGTAGGTCGCAAGGTAGTGGTGGGGAGGGGGCGTCCCGGGATCATGGAGGATCCGGCAGACCTGTCCGTCGCACCGCGACCCGGCGCACCCGCGTTTCGGCTGGGTGCAGACGACCGCGTTTCCCCATTGGAGCCCCGAGATGACGATGTCCCCCTCGTACAGCATCGCGGGCGGAACGCCGTCCTTCTCCTGGCCGGGTGGTTCCCCCCAGGCGCCGACCATGCGGTCCCGGAGGTCGGGGGGGAGTTCATCGAACCACTCCCGGTATGTCTCAGGATCCACACGGTACAGGCAGCCTCCCCGGCTCACGATATCCCCGACAGGGGTCCACCGGAACTCGCTGACCGCACGCTTCTCGAGGATGATCCGCGCCAGGTCCTCCCCGCTCTCCGGGCATTCGACGGCATATCCTGCATCTTTGAGAGCCCTGAGAATCTGCACCACGCTCTCGAGGGCATCCAGGTGGGCTGCGGCCCCCACGTTCGCCTCGACCGAGGCGCATGGTGAGGCGTTGAGGACAATCGCGACTTTTTTCCGGTGGTTCGGGCGGTCCCGGAGCCGTATCCATGACCTGACCCTTTTTCCAATCTTCTCCACCCGCTCGGCTATCGGCTGGTGCCAGTCGTGGTCGGTCCCGCCAGGCCCTTCCTTCATTGCGGTTGCAACAGGCAGCATCTCGATCATGCCGTACATCTCAGGCATCACGAGCGACCAGCCGAGCTCGGTGCTGCCCATCCCGTCGAGCGACTCCATCCATTCCTTCTCTGACCGGTAATAGAGGATGACAGGGTGGAAGACCGGGACACCCAGTTCGCGGAAGGCTTCGACCGGTGCCGCCGCATCCGGGGAGAGCGACGATGACTGGAGGCTGACCAGCGCGTCAATCCTCCCGGGGAAGAACGAACGGATGACATCGGCACCGGAGGCAGCTCCTGCCTCCTGGTCTCCGCTCCCGGTCGAAAAGACCGCGATCACGTTCATGTCCTTCTCGAACTCCCGGATGAGGGCATCGATGACGGAAAGGTCCCTGTTCACCCAGTACAGGCGGTAGAACAGGATGCCGACGGTCTTTCTCTGCCGTTTCCCGTACCAGGCGAGGTATTCCTCCACATCCCGGAAAGGAGCAGGTGCGTCAGGGTGATAGATCCCTTCCCAGAAGTCCTGCACGGGGGGGTCGTAGTGCCCGCCCGATCCCGAGCATTCCGCGGCAAGGTAGCGGAGAAGGTTCTCCATGTTGGCCTGGCCGCCGCAGGTGAAATATGCGTTCACCGTCGCGACGATCTTCAGGGAGACCGTGGAGGCGGCCCAGAGCGACTGGTCGTAGCCGAACGAGACAACGGGAATTGCCGGGTCGAGTCCCGGGATCAGGTCGTCCCAGTAGGCATCATTGGTCGGGTGGAGGAGGATGAGGTCCGCGGTTTTGAGATCTTCGAGGCAGGCTTTGCAGGTGTCCGGATCCTTGAGCCGGAATGTCGCCCAGGCATCGACATCGATCCCGGTTTCCTCCGAGGCTTTCCTGATCATCGGAATCTCGCTCCCCCAGAGCACAGCCACAATCTTCATGACGTGATCTCCCGGATTGGGCGGAGCGGGATGACCTGCATGTATCCCGACTCGCTGGTGATAACCGCATCGACCTCGTAAACCTCGCGGATCAGTGCCTCTGTGAGAAGTTCGGAGGGCTTTCCTGTGGAGACGATGCGGCCTTCCTTCATCACCATCAGGCGGTCGCAGAACCTTGCGGCAAGATTCAGGTCATGGACTGCCATCAGCACGCTCGCCTCCTTCTGCCTGGCGACCCTCTGCACGAGTTCCATGACTTCGAGCTGGTGGCGGAGGTCGAGCGCGCTGGTGGGCTCGTCCAGGAGCAGCAGCGAGGGGTCCTGGACCATCGCCCGGGCGATCATCACCTTCTGGCGTTCTCCCCCGCTGATCTGGGTCATCTTGCGGAACGCGAGGTGCCGGATGCCGAGCTCCGCGATGACGGCGCTGACCCGCTCGATATCGGAATCGGAGACCGACCACCGGATGTAAGGCCGCCGGCCA
The DNA here is from genome assembly GCA_964452625.1 of uncultured Methanolinea sp. Classification (GTDB taxonomy): domain Archaea; phylum Halobacteriota; class Methanomicrobia; order Methanomicrobiales; family Methanospirillaceae; genus Methanolinea_A. Next base: position 137,262 of record CAYVMJ010000007.1, on the reverse strand, counting down.
AGCAGGATGGTCTCGAACACGCTCATGGCCATGCCGACCGTGAGCGCCTGGGGCACGTACGCGATGAGCCGTGCAACGTCGGTTGCGGACAGGTCCGCCATGTCTTTTCCGGCGAACTCCACCGATCCATCCGGCTCAAAGATCCGGTCGATGCACTTGATCAGCGTGGTCTTCCCGCACCCGTTCGGCCCCGCAATCCCGAGGATCTCCCCGGGGTTTGCCGAGAACGACACACCGTGCAGGATCTCCCTCTCCCCGAACGAATAAGAGAGATCCCGAACAGAAAGCGTCACCAGTATCCCTCCCGCTGGCGAAGGAAAAGATAGAGGAAGAACGGTATCCCGATGAACGCGGTCATGATCCCGACCGGGATGATGGCAGGCGCGAGTACCGTCCGGGCAAGGCTGTCGGCCGTGAGCAGGAGTGCGCCACCCACGAGACCCGATGCGGGGAGCAGGAACCGGTTGTCCCCCCCGATCGCGAGGCGGGTGATGTGAGGTGCGACGAGACCGATAAACCCGATCACCCCGGTGAAGCAGATGATCACCGCCGTGACGAGAGATGCGATGAGCATGAGGCGAGTCCTTGTCCGGCTGACATCGACTCCCATGCTCTTCGCCACCTGGTCGCCCTGGCCCATGGCATTGAGGTCCCATGAACGGAGCATGATATAGGGCAGGCAGGCCGCGATCACGAGGGTGACAAGCGCGAGCTTCTCCCACGAAGTCCGCTGCAGGCTCCCGAACGTCCAGAAGACCACCTCCCCGAGCTGGTCGATGGTCCCGATATACTGCAGAAAAGAGGTCATCGCCGAGAAGAGGTACATCAGGATGATCCCGGCAAGGATCATGCTTTCGGGAGAGATTCCCCGAAACCGGGAGAGCCCGTAGATGCCGAAGGTCGCTATCAGTGTGAAAAGGAATGCGGAGACGATGATTGCAAGATCGTTTGAGAGCCCGCCGATCGAAAAGACGATCACGATAGATGCACCGAATGATGCCGCCGCGGAGATGCCGAGGGTGAAGGGGCTCGCGAGCGGGTTCCGGAGCACCCCCTGCATCATCGCACCCGCGATACCGAGCCCGAACCCTGCGGCAATGGCAAAGAGGATCCGGTGCAGGCGGTATTCCCAGACGATTGTCGTGGCAAGGGGAGTGCTCTCCACGAGGGACGGGAAGAGGCGTGCGAAGATTGCAGCGTATACTTCATCAATTGTCAGGTCGGCAGACCCAAGGGTCGTCGCGATCCCGATGAGCGCCAGGATCAGAATGCAGCACCCGGCAAGGAAGAAGTAGCGTTTTGCGGTGAACCGGTGGTACTCCTCCTTGAGATGCCCGAACTCACCTGCAAGAACTTTCTTGTCCAGGATAACTCCTCCTCACGTGGGATAGACGAAGTCAGGGCCGGATACGGGAATCGCATGCAGCCCCTGATAGCGTGACAGGTATTCTGCAAGGACACTCCCGGGATCGAGATCAGCAAACCGGTCCGGGTAGAACCACCTGGCCATGTACTGTATGCCGATGAAGAACTGCGGCCCTCCGAGGATATCGGTATGCAGGATGTACGTCCTCCCGTCCCGGACAGCCTCCAGGGATTCCCAGCCTTTTCGCGAAGTGATATCACGATGGACCTGCGCGAAGGCCGACCCATCCCCGCTCTCGTATCCACCGAAGTCGTACTTCGCCGACCCGACCAGCTTGACGATGACCTGGGGAGAACGCTCGAGCACGGCCTCGGGATCGATCTCCGGGTATTCTGCTGTCTCGGCTGCAAAGATATTCGAACCCGCCGCCATCCGGATCTTCTGGTCGTACCCGGAACCTTCGGCACAAGTCTTGTAGTCGGTCCAGGTCTCGAAGTAGACCCGGACCCGGTCATCACCGGGGATTTCCGCGGCACGACCCGTGACCGTATCGAGGCTCTCCGTGTAGAATTCCAGGAATTCCCGGCCCCGCTCCCGGCAGTCAAGCAAGTCCGCGAGTGCACTGATCTCTCCTGGATAACTGTCGGGCAGGTAGCCATCGAACCGGAAGACCGTGATCTCCGGGGAGCTTCGTGCCAGCTGCTCCTCGATCGCATCACACGAGGATGTGCTCACCGTGGCATAGAGGAATACCGCATCTGGCTGGAGTGAGACAATCTTCTCGTAATCAGGCGCCCAGATGGATCCTATCCCCGCAGTGTCTAAACACTCCGGGAAGAACACCTTCTTCTGCAGGGTATATTTGTCGACTCCAACGATCGCAGATGTATTGTATCCGATGGAACGCATGGTCTCGAGCGTCTCGGAGTTCATGACGATGACCCGGTGGAACGGCCGGTATATCACCCGTTCTTTCCCGGTCGAATCGGTGATCCTCTTGGGGTTCCCGTCCCAGAACGTGTAGACATACGCGGCATCCCGTGCATCCTGTAAGGACGAATCATCCTTAAGAGCTGCGAGGATCATTGTAGCGAGTTCCTCCCTTTCAAGGTAATCGTTGCCGCTGGTATCGCCCGGGAGTCCCGCGGACACAGGCAGTGTGAGCATGATACACATTGCGGCGGCGAGGATAAGGAGAGCGGGCCTCATCGCATCGCCCTCAGGAATGTGAAGAGAAGCCCCCACGCACAGAGTGCGAGAACCAGGATTCCCGGCTCCAGTGGAGTCGGACGGGGCCGGGCATCATCAGCGGGAGGAATGGTATCGCCGTCTGCAGGTGTGATTTCGACGGATCCCAAACCCGAAATCCCTGCTCCGGGAAGAGTCCCTTCCTCTCCGGTCAGCATATCCCTGTATGTCCCCCTGATCTCCCCCGCTTCACCGGGCTTTACCCTGACAAGATATGAGACCTCGGGTTCCCCGATGATTGCCATCGAGAGTGTAGTCCCATCGATCTGGTACTGTCCGGTCGCAAGAGACACCCCGGTGCACTCCATACCTCCTGACAGGGTCTCGGTGATGCCGGCAACGGTCTCCCCTGGAATCTGGAGCATGACGCGATAGGTGGTGTCATTGACCTGCACCACGCTCCTGTCGATGGAACCGGCAATGGTGCCCTGTATCACCAGTATCAAAAGGATGAGGCAGGCTGTTCCCGCGATGAGGTGCCCTCGTTCCATATGTACTACTATTGGAGCGTGTTACACTTAATGATAATTCTTTTACTTTATCGACAAAAATCTTACATTCCATTCAACTTATCACAACACTGCGGGATTCGTAGCAAAAGATAATTCATGGAATCCCGTTCTATACTATTTCAGCCAGTCCGTGGATTCGGGCAGGAGAGTGCTCCGGGGGCTGCAGGGAAGTGCTGTCCTGTCGCTCACGAGAGCCTGGACGTAAATATTCTCATACAGGACCGTGGAACCAGCATGATCCCGATCAAGACCGAGGGCCTGACAAAGTATTACGGAACCCTCTGTGCCGCTGACACCTTAAGCCTGGAAGTGGGCAACGAAATCTTCGGGCTCCTCGGCCCGAACGGGTCCGGGAAGACGACAACGGTCCTGATGCTCACCACGCTTCTCCGGCCGAGCAGCGGATCGGCATGGGTGTGCGGCTATGATGTCGGCAGCCAGGCACAGGAGGTGCGCCGGCAGATCAGTTACGTTCCCCAGGACATGGCTGTCGACATCAAGCTGACCGGGAGGGAGAACGTGGCCCTCTTTGCAAAGCTGTACGGGATCCCGCACCGTGACGACACGATCGACCGCGTGCTTGAGATGATGGATCTCTCATCGCGGGCCGACGACCTGGTGCGGACGTACTCCGGCGGGATGCGGAGGAGGCTCGAACTCGCACAGGCACTTGTCCACGAGCCGAAAGTCCTCTTCCTCGATGAGCCCACCATCGGCCTCGATGTCGCGGCCCGGAAGAAGATCTGGGAGCATATCCGGACCCTGAAGGAGCGGGGGATGACCATCTTTGTCACCACCCATTACATGGACGAGGCCGACCACTCCTGCGACCGGGTGGCAATCCTCGACCACGGGAAGGTCATGGCGGTGGATTCCCCCGCCCACCTGAAGGAGGAACTCGGCAGGGATCTCATCAGCGCGAGGATTAGCGGGAAAGTTCCCGGAGATCTCCCCCCTGGAGTGGAGCGTATGGGGGAGCGTGACAACGGGGAGATCCTTTTCTCATCCGAGCAGGCATCGGAGAAGGTCCCGGCGCTCTTCCGCACGCTCGAAGAGCAGGGTGCGGTTGTCCATTCGCTCTCGGTGAGGGAGCCTACGCTCGACGATGTCTTCCTCGCCCTTGTCGGCAGCAGGGAGGAGGCGCGGGGATTCGACGACCACAAGTTCAGGACGATGCTCCGGAGGCGATGATGAAGGATATCCTCCCCTATTTCGAGCGGGACATGATCCGCTGGTTCAGGGGACGGGTCTCCGTCATCTCCGCACTCGTCCTGCCCGCCGCCTGGCTCATCTTCGTCGGCCTCGCGCTCCCCACCACCTTCACCGAGAACTATATCGACTTCATCACCCCTGGCATCCTGGTCCTGACCATGCTCGGGGCGTCTCTCCAAGGGGGCTCCCTCCTCATCTTCGACAAGATACTGGGATTCCTGAACAAGTTCCTCGCACTCCCTTCCTCGCGGGAGAGTATCCTGTTCGGGAAGATCCTCTTCATCACCACCCGGGGACTTATCCAGGCGACGGTGATCCTCGTCCTCGCGCTGTTCCTTGGCGCGTCGTTTCTCTCACCCATGAGCCTGGTGCTGACATATGCCATCCTTGCCGTGTTCGGGGTGCTCCTCTCGGCGTTCTCCACGACAGTCGCCCTCTTCCTCTCCGATCACGACTCCTACGCCGCGTTCAATGCCATGGTGAGCATGCCTCTCTTCTTCACGAGCAGCGCGCTTATGCCGTATGCGGTCATGCCCTCATGGCTCTCTGCCATCGCCTACTGGAACCCGGTGAGCTATGCGATCGATGCGATTCGTGCGCTCCAGGAAGGGGTCTTTGCATGGGGAAGGATCGGCGCCCTTGTCCTCCTCGCCGCACTTGTCGTGGGTGCGAGCGTGTGGCAGTTCCGGAAGGTCACGTTGTAGGGAAACCGTGGTGTTATATCCTGCTTTATGGAACGGCTCTGAAAAATACAACCATGGTTCCCGGAGTGATATGCAGTAATCTTAAAATTGTTAAAATTAATCACAATGAGTAATACAAAAATAAAAAAATTTATTACTGATACTCCCTTATACTCCCCTGGCGGAATCATCCATGTGATTCGCTACCGCAGGGACTGCGGGGACCTCGAACCCGCAGGACTCCCTGCACACATCGCCTCATGGAAAAAACCAAAAACAGGAGAGAGATAGGCATGGAAATGACCGTGCACGAGAAGAGTAATTCCACACTCGATACTACCAGGGATACCTGCCTCTACCGGGCCCAGAGGGACCCGGGGCTCGCTGCCTTTACGCGAGGTAAAGACCTCTACCTCCACTCACGCAGGGGAAAAGACCCCCTCTATTACCTCCACCGCTGGTCAATTAAGCCTGGGGAGAAGGAGAGCATCGCCCTCATCTCACCGGTCATGGCCAGCCGTTTCCTGGAGGAGCGGGGGATCCTCTGCGACGGCCTTGCCGACCAGCGTGGAGCGACCATCCTTCGCACATGGGGATACGGAATGCTGGAAGAGTTCTGAAATCCCCGGGAGAACCATTGGTCTCAACAGGAACCGCCACAGTCCCCTCATCCGGGGGATCAGGGCGCTGGTCCCCCCATGGCGGTATACATATGAGTTCCTCGTGATTAATTATAGGCCCCAAACATCCGGCTTTTCTTCAGATCCATCGTGATGATGTAATGGATTTTTAGTCTGTCTTTTAAGTAAAAAATTCGAATGCATGTAGTTAAAGGCTATGGGATTCAATATTTTAGAGATACATTCATAACTCAGTTCAATACATTCAAAGAGTAGACATACATAATAAAATTTTTATCAGACCAAATATTATTAAAAAATTGTAAAAGTTGAAATTTTTAAAAAGAAATCTCCTGAAGAGCAGAACATGAGATCTATAAGAGCGCAAGTCCTTGCAACAATGTCATTATGGCGGTGGAAGGGATATGGGAGTGATACATCCCACCACTGCTATGCGTATTCTGTGAGACATGCAAGGCTACAATGCGTGTCATTGAATAAAATACACCTGATTTTTCTTGTTGCAATACTCCTCGCACTGACTCCGGTACTTGTATCAGCCGATGATTACGTCGGAGGAATTCCACTGACGACCATGCAGACCAGTACAGTCACCGGTGACCTGTATACCGATCTTGATCCGGCGCCTGACTGGGGCAACCAGGATGTGGTCAAGACATTCACCCTGCCCGAAGCAGCTGTCGTTGAGCCCGGACGGATCCAATGGGCGCGCCTCTATATATCTGCCTACTGCGGGCATATGCAGAACCCCTATGCATTCACCATCACCAACAAATTCGACGGGAATGGCGATGGTACGTATGAGACGACATGGTCAGAACCGGGGACAGCCGATCCTCATATATCGCTCCCCGCCTCCTTCACATATCTGATAAACGGAGGCAATGATAACAGCGCATTCCCCGGTCACGGGACCGGCGAGCCCTACAAGATGATCAACGACCACATGAACCGCGTCTCGAGCGACTACCTCATGTGGTACGACGTCACTGATAAGATATCCAGTCAGACAGTCGGGGTGAACGTCATCACCACGGGGTCATTCGACGGCCGGATAAAAATTATTAGTCTGGTTGTTGCGTATGACGATCCCGCCTCAACTGTGGAAACCGTCTACTTGATAAACGAGGGTCACGATGTATGTTCGTATTACACCGAAGATAATTTCGGCGAAGCCGCGGTCGGGACCACCACGTTCGATACAACTGGTCTCTCGGATATCCACTCTGCCATCCTGATTGTCAATTACATGGCGAGCAGCAACGGGTATTACGGGTTCCCTACCGCATCCAACAATTTCGTCTATACCGGGGATACTCCCCCTATTGAAGGAACCTTTTCTTTCAATGAACTCGACCGCGACCCTGATATGCAGGGCGCCTACTCAGGCGTCGACTCCTGGGACGTGACCTCCGATATCACCGGAAATGACGAAGCCACACTCGGCTATGCACGCTTTTTCCCCCTTACCGGAACGTCAGCGTTCTACAAAATTCCTCTTGCCCTCCTTGTCGTGAAACGTCCGCGCACGGGATCTGCACCCACTGCTGGCTTCAGCGGGACGCCGACTGCAGGTTTCGCACCACTGACAGTCACGTTCATTGATGCTTCCACCGATACCCCTACCTCATGGGCCTGGGATTTCGACGACGATGGTGTGGTTGACAGCACGGAGCAGAACCCGGTCCATACCTACATAACAGCAGGCACCTATACCGTCACGCTGACAGCCACGAATGACAACGGGAGCGATAACGAGACCAGAACACACTATATCACGGTCACGGAAGCCCCTGTTGCCCCTGTTGCTGCGTTCTCCGCGAACATGACATCCGGTTCTGCCCCGTTGTCTGTTTCATTCACCGACCAGTCGACCGGGTCCGTCTCTTCCCGGGCGTGGGACTTTGGTGACGGCACCACAAGCACCCTCACAAACCCGGTCCATGAATACCCATTCGCCGGGAATTATACAGTAAGCCTGACCGTGACCGGACCAGGCGGATCCGACATCGAAAAAAAGGCAGATTATATCACGATTTCCGCACCCGGATCTGTTCATGTCGCATTCTCACCCCAGTCAAGGACCTTCCCCGTTGGTGGGGTTGAAGAGTTCCGGATCGTGATGGACCAGGCCCCTCAGGGTCTTGCAGAATACGATATTGTGGTATCGCTCAACAGTCCCGGAATTGCGGAGATTATCTCCATTGCATATCCCTCGTGGGCAAAAGGGACCACAATCCCTGTTCTCCCGAACCAGTCTATATCGATCAGGGTAGTGGATTCTGATGATCTGGTCGAATCCGGGGCGACGGACATCCTTCTTGCCATGATTTCTCTCAATGGGACTGCCGCAGGTACAACCCGGATAGTGTTCGATGATATTGAACTGGAGGCCGATAGCGGGAGCATCATTTCGGCTTCCACAACCAATGGGGAGGCCGTTGTCAGTTCGACAGCTGCTCCCGTCGCTGCATTCACTGCTGACAACACCTCCGGTTCCGCCCCGTTGTCTGTTTCATTCACCGACCAGTCAACCGGATCCGTCTCTTCCTGGGCGTGGGATTTCGAATCAGACGGTTATATTGACAGCGACGAACAGAACATATCACATACCTATGCAGAACCAGGCAACTACACTGTTACCTTCACCGTTACGGGGCCGGGCGGATCGGATGCCGCCACTACAGAGATCGGAGTCGTCACCTCCCCGGAATTGCCGGCACCGGTTGCGGGATTCTCCGCTCAACCCACTTCGGGTATAACGCCCCTCGTAATCCAGTTCACCGATGATTCGACCGGTTCCATCACTGCCTATGCATGGGATTTTGACTCGGACGGTACTGTCGACAGCACGGACCAGAACCCGCAATACTCCTACCACTCGAAAGGTATGTATAACGTCACGCTGACAGTCACTGGTCCGGGAGGCACCGATAGCGAGGTAAAGACACACTACATCATAGCCTCCACCCCTTCGTCTATCACTGCCGAATTTAACGCAACTCCCCTCTCTGGTGCCGCCCCCCTTACAGTCCAGTTCACCGACGAATCCGAGGGGACTGTTACCTCATGGACCTGGGATTTTGACAATGATGGGATGGCTGACAGTTCCGACGAGAATCCAGTCTTCACCTATTACGATACCGGCACATACTCGGTTACGCTCACCGTGACAGGCCCCGGGGTGTCGAACACCCTGAAAAAAACCGATTTCATCACAGTGAAAGACACCGCGACCAATTGTGACCTCTCGATTGATGGATTGCCGACGCCCATCGGGGCGACCGTATTTGCCCTGGAATCCAACACGGTGAAGATATTCAAAGTCGCTAACAACGGACCCGAGCCTTCCCCTCCCACGGAGATCGAGCTGAAGTCTTCCGATGGGTTTTCAGGGAGAGTGAGCATCCCTGCTATCGAGGCGAATGAAGAAATAACTGCGGTTATCGTCGATACCACTGTCCGGAGTTCCGTTGGCACAAAAATAACCTATACAGCGACGGTCGATCCTGACAACACGGTCACCGAGACCAACGAGGGGAATAATGTAAAATCAAGGCAGGCGGAGGTCAAGTATAACGGATACAAGGGAGCGCAGTTCTGGGGTGGGAAGGATGATATCAAGACCGTCAGGGTTCTGGACCTTCACGGGGATATCATCCACTCTTTCGGCGACAGCGCATACCGGTCGGGCAGTTTCGGGAACGGCTGGAATAAATACACGGTCACCTGGACTGCGGACCAGCTCGAGGTCCCAACGGATGCGAGTATCCGCGAAGTCCGCCTCTACGTGCCGTATTGCTGGGACAATAGTGACACGGTCCCGAATAAAGTCTCCATAGAATTCAACGGTAAGACTGTCCCCTATCAATACTGGTACCACGATGTCTCGAACTTCGGTGCCTACTGGGACCACGTGTATGGGTTGCTCACCTATAATGTGACAAGCCAGTTCGAGAAGAACGCCGTGAACAAGGTCGTCATCAACCGGCAGGGTGACCCGCTCTTTACGAAATTATCGATGTACGGGTTCACCCTTGCGGTCATCTACGAAGACCAGGACGAGCCGCGCAGGATTATATTCCTCAGCGAGGGATTCGATCTCCTGGGAGCAAGCGAGGACGATTACGGGACAACAGAAGAGGAAGCAACTGGGTATATTCAGTTTTCAGGGCTGTCGATCGAGAAGTCAGACGTAAAAACAGCGGATCTCGTTACCTTTGTTGCATCAGGAGCGGCACAGGAACCGGGCGACGATGGTGAAGGGAACCTGATCGTAAACGGGAGGACAATCGCGCAGGATGTGTGGGACTACGGCGGTGCGACGGGAGACTTTCAAGGCGAAGACGGTACACCCCAGGTCGCCGTTGACAGCCGCGATATAAGCGAATTCCTTGTATCAACCGAAAATGAGATTGGGGTCCAGAGCACCGCGGGCCTTACACCGTGCATGGCCCCGATCCAGTCATTCCTTGTCCTCACCATGTATGGCGACAGCGATTCCGGAGGCTCGACTCCATCGAACGGATCGTCATCCGGTGGGGGGTCTTCTTCGGGAGGGTCGTATGGTTCCTATACCGTATCCGGCGAACCGTCTTCGACCCTGTCTGCAAACCAGAGCACGAATGCCCCTGACGGATCGAGCCCGGATGGAAGTACGGAAATTACGGATGAGAAGGATATGAGATGGGCCCAATCCACATCCGGAGTACCATCTGCTCAACGTGCAACAAACGGAGAGATCCGGGAGAGTAACAACCAGACATCCGACGGCATGGATGCCAGGACGTCTGGCATCCCTGTTGTCATTGGCGGGTTCCTCGTGAGCGTGAGCGGGGCGAGTGCAATCGGGTTATTCTACAGCATCAGGGGTATCGAAACGAAGTACCGATATCTTATAGCCGCTATTCTCCTGTTCCTGATCATCGCCGCGTTACTCGGATTATTCTCCCTTAAAGTAGGTGATAGCCCTTTTTCCGCAGCGGTTCTGCAAGGTTCCACAGGGACGATTTCATGGGATGTCATGCCGGTGATCGAGAGTATCCAGGACACTGACCCGGGGAATAGTGTCCCTGATTACCCGGATGATTTTTCGGCAAGGAACGGCCTGCTGTTCGTGGCTGAAGGCGACGGCAGCATACGCCTCGATGACCTCGAGGTCCATCTGGGTGCGGTCGGGAATGAAGTCACCCTGACCTCCTCGACGCCATTCACTACAGGAGGCACGGACCCGTCACTTACATCGTACCTGGAAGAAACCGGGAACGGGGACGGCTTCCTCACACACGGGGAATGGCTCATGGTCTATGCGGATTCATGCCTCAGGAAGTCGGGGACCGATTCTCCTGAGGGGAAGGCAATCCGCTGGCAACCCGGGGACACATCCTCCCCGGTAACAGTATTCCTCGGGGATGCCCTCTCGTATTCCCTCGTCGATCGCTCCCGGGGGGAAGTGCTGCAGGAAGGCCAACTGGTGTTCACAGACCAGTCATAACAGAACATTTTCATTGATCCGGTGAATGCATGAATACACAACACAGTTATCAGGGGATACCTGCACTCCGCTTATCTCTTATAGCAGGGATGATTCTCATGCTCCTGGTCCCCCAGTGCATGGCGATGTATGACTTCGAAGGGTTACCGTTCAAGACTGCCGCCCAGGGAGAGGTAACTGGCAATGTACTGGTATTCGGTTCATACGGTCTCCTCGATCCACCTGTCACTTCGGAGTTCGACCTTCCCTGCGAGATCCAGTGGGCACGGACTTACGTCGGAGTCTGGGGAGGGACCCCCCGGTACACCGGATGGGTGCAGACGACCGTGAACGGTCAGCCTTTCGAAAAGCTCACACTGTACGGGCAGGACGATAAGACCCCGAACGTCTATTGCACGGGATACGGGGTCTACTGGATCGCCTATGACACGACTTCGCTCTGCACACAGGGTCACAATGTAGTCACCGCCATCACCAGCAAGGGTGAAGCGGAGAGCAAGCTTGATGGGAGGATCTATGGTGTCATTACTGTCATCGTGGCAAAAGATCCAAAAGGGGGGAATACCCAGTACTGGATCCTCGAAGGGAGCCAGAACCTCCATGGTGAAGGGTGGTCCGGGCTCAATCCATCCTCTCATGAGGAGACCTCAGTCCCGATTTCAATACCGGGAACCTCTGATGTCCAGTCCGCGAACCTGACCGTCGTATACCTGACCTCGACCCGGGGGCAACCTGATTACCTCATGTTCAACGGGCAGGATCTCGGCCAGATTGTCTCGGGACCGAATTATCCTGAAGGTGCCAGGGATATCGCCGATGAGCGGTCATTCAATGCAGGGTATACCGCAAAACCTGTCGACAGCAGATATTTTGATATCGAGATCTTTGATGTCACACACCTGATCAAAACCGGGGAGAATGACGTCACATTCTTTCGTGGACGGGATATGGACGGGGATGGTATCATCACCGAAACCGGGGAGAAACCCGAAGGGGAAGACTACCTCCACCCGGTTCTTGTCCTCTTGACGCTCCAGAAACCGAGACCCACCGCAACGGGGCCTGATCTCGCTATCCGCCAGATCGAAGTCAACAATGCATTTGAGGGGGAAACCGCCACCATCCTTGTCACCGTGCAAAACCTGGGGACTACCCCGTCTTCTCCCGCGGAGCTGAAAGTCAGCATCGACGGGACACCTGTCGAGACCCGGTATGTCACCATCGATAAGAGCGGGGTTCAGCAGGTCCAGGTCCCATGGCAGACTACTCCGGGCACCCATTCGGTCAGCGCGGATGTCACTGTTGAAGGGGACTCGGACAGCTCCAACAATGCAGCCGTTAAACAGGTCACTGTCGGATCGCTCCCGGACCTTTCCGTGTCCGTGCAACCACCTTCACGGCCGGGATCAGAGACCTCTTCCGGGAAGGCCCCGCTCCCCTTCCCGCTTGTCATTCTCTCCCTCGGTCTTGCTGCGGTCATTCTCACGATGCTCCAGCACAGGCGCCCTCCAAAGCGTGTGAAAATGACTCGGATCCTTTCAGTATTGGTGATTGCCCTGCTCATGGCGGCAGCAACAGGAACAGTGCCCGCCCCGGCAACCGCAGACACCCAGACCTCACTGTATCTCCTTCCCGTCACGGTGAAGAACATCGGAGGGAGCGATGCTCCCGACTTTATCCTGACAATATACCTTGACGGGGAAAAGATCGCCACGAAGTCATACGATTCAGGTATTCCTGCGGGGAACGAAATCAGTGCCGATATCCCGGTTCACACATCACCGGGCTCTCATATCCTGAAAATTATTGCAGATGAGGCAGGGGAGGTAAAAGACGCGGACAGGTCGAACAATGTCGTGGAGACGACATATGTCTTCCCGTAACGCCTACGTTATTGCACTGCTCTTTGTCCTGGCAATGGCAGGGACCGCGGGGGCGACCTATGCTGCTGATCGCCCGCTGAACACTACTTTTTCCGGGCAGATGGACGGGGATTACCTGTTTTCCATGGGCGACAGTTTCTATAGCAGTACCCTTGAAACAGGTGCCACCTACAATGTGACCTATTCAATCAACATCCCGGACGATGCCACCGTCACGTTCCAGCGGCTCTATGTATACTGGGGATGGAGCAGGATAAACCAGCAGGCAGTCTACCCGGCAATCACCCTGCAGGACTCGCGCAGCCCATCGGCGAACCTGCTGCTCGTCTCACGGTATTCGGACAGCAAGGGTTTTGCAAGCAAGTATGACTTCTATTCCGGTATGGATTCGTATGAGATGCTGCCTCTGGTGCCAGGCAGGAATGATTTCACCATCACCCTGATCCAGGACGGTCTGCCGAACAGCTCTCTCCTCTCCTTTGGAATGGCAGTCCTCGCTGTGTACGAATCTCCCGGCAGCCCCCGCTCCATGATATGGATCAAGGAAGGAAGCGATCTCATGTACAGCAGTTACGGTGTGTCCCCCGAGATGGCTTCGTCTGAAATGACGTTTGAAGGTGCCCTGCCGAAAGGAGAGATCGATTCGGCCGAGCTTTTCCTCGTTGCGCCTTCAGGGGGGTATTCGAGAGACCTTGAGGTCGATATCAATGCGCTGACGGTCAACAGGCTCGAGGAGGAAGAGACCCCGCCCCTTATCCGCACCATCTTCTCCCTTCTCTTTCCCAATTACAAGGGAAAGGAGTGGAATGATATCTTCAACCTGGAGAATGCCACCCAGATAGGATTTGAAACGAAGGAGATCAAGCCGTACCTCAAGACCGAGGATAACAGGGTGACGGTCCGCGACCAGGGTGACTACTTCCAGCTGACAAACGCGATACTTGCCATACAGTATTCAGGAGAACAGTCATGAAAACGGGAATACAGACAGAATTGTTGACCAAGCAGTTCGGCAACGGTGTCATCGCGCTCTCCAACGTCTCGCTCGCCATCGACCAGGGGGAGTTCGTGGCGCTTGTCGGGAGGAGCGGAAGCGGGAAGAGCACTCTCATGAACATCCTCGGCGGACTCGATCACCCCACGTCCGGATCGGTCCTCTTCGACGGCACCAGGGTCGATTATGAGGACCGGAAACGGCTGATCGAACTCCGGAGAACACAGGTCGGGTTCATCTTCCAGCAGTTCAACCTGCTCCCGGCACTATCGGCTCTTGAGAACGTGGCATACCCGCTGCTCTTCAATTATGCACCGAGAGACGATAGGAACAGGACGGCCATGCACCTCCTCACGATGGTGGGCCTGGCTGACCGGGCTGATCACCTGCCCCACCAGCTCTCCGGGGGGGAGCAGCAGCGTGTTGCCATTGCCAGGGCGCTCGTGGGCAATTCGCGTGTCGTCCTCGCCGATGAGCCCACCGGGAACCTCGACTCGAAGACGAGCGCCGAGATCTACCAGGTGATGCGCGAGGTCAACCGGGAGAAAGGGGTCACCTTCCTGATCGTCACTCACGAACGGGAGCTGGCGTCGTACTGCGACCGGATGATTGAGCTCCGGGACGGGGAGGTGGTTTCCTGATGGGAAAAGAGCTTGACATCCTGAAACTCTCGGGCCGGCAGCTGATGACCAAGCGGCTCCGGGTTGCGCTGACGGTGATCGGGATTGCGATCGGGGTGGCGGCAGTCATCGGGATCGTAGCACTCGGCGACGGGATACGGTTCCAGGCGATCGAGACGATCAAGGCCCAGTCTGACTTAACGCTCGTCGAGGTACATCCAAAGACCGCTGAAGGAGTGACCCAGCTCATCACGGAGGCACGTCTTAACGAGCTGCGGTCCACACCCCACGTGATCGCCGTTGCACCGGTCTTCACCGATTCATACGCCACAAAGAGGCAGACATTCCTCCAGGTCCTGGCTGTGAGGGCTGATGAGATCGACCGTGTGCTCCATCTCAAGTATACCACAGGGGAATCTTTCCAGCCCGGGGCATCGGAGGTTGTCTTCGGGGCGGACCTGCGGGATACGCTTCAACGGAACGAGGGGATCCGGATCGGGGACACTTTTGCGGCCATGGTCAGGGAATACGATGAGCAGGGAATGCCAAGGGACCGCGAAGTATCACTGAAAGTCGTCGGTTCACTCGGGGATAGGGACGACCAGTTCGACCGGGTTATGCTCATCGACATGGATACTGCAGCACACATCCGGGGATCGTTCCAGGGGTACGACACGGCATTTATCCGTGTTGATGACCCTGATACAGTCTTCCCGGTCGTCGATCAGGTCACATCGCAGGGGCTTGACGCAACCGGGGCATTCGAGCAGATCCGGGCCGTCAACCAGTTCATGGATGCGATCCTCATCGTCTTCATGCTCTTTGCGGTCTTCGCGCTGGTCGTGGGGGGGCTGATGATCACCACGACGATGATCACATCGGTATATGAGCGTACCCGGGAAATCGGGATAACCATGGCAGTCGGGGCATCCGAGCGTGACGTGGTCAGGATGGTGCTCTATGAATGCCTCCTGATCGGGATCATCGGGGGCATCGTCGGGAATATTTTCGGGTTCCTGTTTACCCTTGTCATGAATGCGGTGGGAAAGCCGTTCATCATCGCAAGGCTCGGCCCCGAGTTTTCCAGCATCTTCGGAAACGAGATCGCCCGGGTGTCACCCGAGATGGTTCTCGCAGGGATGGCTATCGCGGTCATCTTCTCGCTTGCTGCAGGGATCTATCCGGCCATCAAGGCGACCCGCATGAACCCCGTCGATGCTATACGGGGGTTCATGTGATGCTTTTTTCGGTTCACTTTTTTGCCTGAACAGTAATCCGTTCTACAGTGTCGCTCTCATCCTGTTGGAACATTATCCTGTATCCCACTGTACGGGTTCCGGGAGCATACATCGGGATTGGATGAAAAATTGATGGGCTTTCACCACGCCTGAATGAGAGTGTGAGGGTTCTTCACTGGATACCGGATCCACCATTGGACTTAGTTTATCGGAAACACGTGGAATAATGTACTCTTTGCCATATTTACAAAAAAAGAGGATATAGAGTAAACGAGGGAGAAAAGAAGAAAAACCGGGTTATTTTTTGACTGTTTTTGCTGTTGATTTTTTGAGAGTTGCTGCCTTTTTTACCGTGCTTGTCTTCGTTTCTCGTTTGGGTGAGGGTTTCGCTGTCGGTTTCACCGGTTTTTTCTCTGTGGCCGCAGATGCCGGTTTCTCCTTGACAACAGGTGTGTGTGCAGGATTGGATGGTGGAATTTGTGTTTTCACTGTTGCGGTCTTCTTTTCGCTGGCCTTCGCACTCTTTTTCAATTCTTTTGCAGGTGTCTTCTTCTCCATCATGCAACCCCTTTGTCCGATGAGGTGCATCATCACCTACAGCCCCGGATACGGTTTTTCCGGAGGTGCGGGAGAGGTGATCCGGCCTTTCGGTAAAGATCAGCTCACCTTATTTCTTAAAACTGTTTTGTTTAATATTAAATGTTGTGATGAATTCTCTTTTTTGTCACATTTTTCCTGCTGCTTTAGCAGTAGTCATAAAGAAGGATACGGAAACGAATACCATGGTTTCTCACCCTGTACACACATGGGCGTGTTGGCGAGACCCCCATGCTGATCGTACCATTCACTGCGGTTTCACTCTTCTCTTCACCCCACCAGAAACCCAAATGGCTTTCTCCAATTGTGAAGGAAAGCCCGATGTGATAATGTGAACTCTATGAATATACCTCATATTATCTCGTAAGTTCTTTTACGATATGGATACCATACACACAGAGAGCACACTGAAACGATGTATCCCATGCGATATAGAATTGTAGGACCGGCAGATACGCATTCCGGATGTTCCAGTCCGCCACGGATCCTTTTTTTCCTGGTTGTCATCGTCCTCCTTCCGCTCATCGGGACATGGACTCCTGCATCCGCAGACTTCTCAGGGCCGGTCCTCAGTTCTCATATTCTCATGGCGACCTCCCCTTTAGTGGAATCCGGCGGGTGGGAGGTTTATGGAATTCGCAGCGATGCGTTTTATCATCTTCCCGGGCCGGTCAATGCCGTCATCGATGGAGTTTTTACCGTCCTCCTCTTTGTCAATGGCATTGACAAGGATCATCTAAAACTGAAGTGGATTGCGCTCCGGCCGGACCTGACAGAGGACGAGACCGGAGAGGTCGTGACTGACGGACCGGTCCCCGGCGAGGCTGATGTGGAGCGGATCGCGACGCCCATACCATTCAACACACAACCCGTCGGTGACGACACGGGGAATGAGGATCATCTGTCGGAATCAGATTCGGACAGTGGTCCGGCTCCTGCGACAGATACAGAATCAAGCTCTCCATATGGCGGGATCTATATTGATTCATACCCGAGCGGCTATCCCATCCTTCTCGACGGCAAATCACTCGGAGTATCCACCCCGAAAGTCACCTTCGGGCTCACCGAAGGGTCCCATACCGTCAGGTTGGATGACGATAATGATATTTTCACCATCTACGAGCAGAAAGTGTGGATCTATAAATGCATAATGAGCAGGGTCGATTTCGATATCGACCGCGAAGTGAAAAAGACAATCAAGGTCGACTCCTGCGAACCCTACTCCGGGGACCAGTTCTCGGTGAACGGGAAGTTCCCCGCCTACAGAATCCCCGCCTCGATCACCCTGAGAGAACCGAAATCATACCTTACATTTCTCCATAACGGGTCCTATATTACGAGGGAAATATCCGATTTCCTCAATACCGGCAGCACGATGGAGATCCTCTATACTGAAAACACGTACGGCACAATCCGTGTCATTTCGGACCCGGACGGTGCCGATGTCCTCGTGGACGGGTTCGCCTCCGGGCTCAGGACCCCCTGTACCATCGCGAACCTCTCGGAAGGGAGGCACCTGATCTCGGTCTCGAAGCTTGGGTATATTCCCACCGAGCATCCCGTCATGATCATCGATGACCCTTCATCCGACATTGACTGGGAAGTCGCAGCCCATCTCGAACCGTACATTTACGGAGAGCTTGCCATCAATTCCACTCCTGCAGGCGCGACAGTGACCATCGAGAAGTTCAATTTCCGCAGAACAACGCCCTGCCTTTTCCCGTACATGGTGCCCGGCAGTTACAGCATGAAGATCACCCAGGGCGGTACAACCCGCGCCATGGATGTCGAGGTTGCACCGATGAAAAGGAGGAACTATGATTACGATTTTAACCGGCATACCTTTTCAGTGAGTGAATCCGCGATCTGATCATCCTCCAGGTATTTCTTCATGGTTACTTTTTGATAACTCTTGCACTGGCAGGCGCAAATGCCCGTAATCCGGCCCATCCCCCTACCGCGAAAAGGAAAAGACCCGAGACCATCCAGATATCTTTTGGGTTTTGCAGAGTGTCTCCTGTTTCACCCCATTATGTTCGAGACTCCCCGGGACTGGTCGCTATTATCGTATGGATCCCAGGGCCCTCTTCGAAATAAACGATGTAAAACTGCATAACTTATGTATACCTTATGTGAAATCTTGGCTATTTATTGCGAATTCTTTTCCGAAATTATCCAGTTAACAGCAGTTGATAATACCTTATTTTTCCAGAAATGGCTGAACTATCTGCTGATCTAACATCCTTGAATTTGTGTATTCTCCGAAATTTTACCAATGTATTGCATCACAGGGCTCAATCTGTATCGTTCATCAGGTCGCTATTATGAACCAGATTCCACCATCTAGGCAAAGGGATATTGTTCTTTTCCTGTGTTTTTTCAGTTAAATTCATACCTATGTGCAAATTATATTTAACAAAAAATAAATAATCTTTAGTTTAATCACACTTAGTGTGAATATTCTGTGAATAAATCATAATTTATTTATGTTAGCCGCTTCATAAGTCACAGCATATCTACGGTTCCAACCGAAGATGGAGTACTGCATATGAAGAGTCTGACTATCTTGGGCGTTTTAGCCCTGTTTTTGCTCCTGGTTCTGCCGGGAGCGGTAATGGCTGCGGACGTGAGTGTGTCCGGCAGCGTCGTGGATGAAGATCTGGTTGTCACCGCCATCAGCCCAAACGTGGGAGTCGGTGCTGCCTTCTTCGCGAACGAACCGAACGTGATCTCTGTCACTGTCACGAACAGCGGCGGTCTCGATGCCGGAGCATCGACCGTAGAGGTTGTTGTCGGCACTGACACCTACACCGCAGCAGTCCCGGCAATCACCGCTGGTGGGTTCCAGACTGTTACGGTCACAGATACGGTCTCACGCACATATGCGAGCGGACCTGTCTCGGTCACTGCAACCGCTGACTCCGCGGGTGTCATTGCAGAGTCGGACGAGACCAACAATGCGATGACCACTGACCTGACGATCTATTACAATGGATATAAGGGGAAGAGATATACCGACGGCTCGGACATCGTGACGTATAAAACCTTTAACCTGCGCGGTGATGTTCTCTACTCCACAGGTGACAGCGTTTACTTCAGCGGATCTTCAACGCCATGGACAACCTATACAACCAACTGGGCAGGGAGTGACCTGCCAGTGCCGGGCACTGCAGTGGTAGAAGAAGCAAGGCTGTATGTCATCTACACCTGGGATAAAAATGGAAATATGCCAGATGATATCAGCCTGACATTCAACAGCGAAGCGCAAACCCTCGCTGCGCACTATACCGACCGTAAGAACTTTGGAACCTCGAATCACCCCTATGGGACGCTGGCCTATGATGTCACCGAGGACTTCAGCACAACATCAAATGTTGCTATCCTGACAAACGCAGAGCCGCTTGCAGGAAATCCATCCATTCGCGGCATGCTGCTTGTCGTTATCTATGAGGACGGTACTGAAACGGAGAAACAGATTATCGTCAACGAAGAGTTCGATCTTCTCTATGGCGGTTCAGCCTCCGGGACAACTCCTGATGAAGCAACTGCCTATGCTACGTTCGGTGCCCTTGATACCAGCGGCGTCGGCAGTGCCACCCTGATAACCTTCGCACCCGGTGCAGGTAATCCAAGTGAGGGTGACATGCTCTATAATGGTGCAGTTATTGCGACCAACGTATGGAACTATGCTGGAACCTCCCAGATTGGGGTTGATTCACGCGATGTAACCAGCCTTCTTTCGGTCACCACCAACGACATCGGATTCCAGAGCAGCGCGGATTATATGGAAGCAAGCAACGCTATCCTCGTCCTTGAACAGACCGAGGCAGCAGTCACCGCCGACTTCACCCCCGCAACCCAGGTGTCGGGTGACAAGCCGTTCACCGTGAACTTCGACTCCAGCTCATCGACCGGCTACATCACCAGTTACGCATGGACGTTCGAAGGTACCGAAAACACCGACTACCAGTTCGTTGACGGGACCTCCGCGACCTCGGCAAACCCGCACGTGGAATACCTGACCCGCGGCACCTATGATGTCTCGCTGGAAGTCACCGGCGTCGGCAGCTCGGACACAGCGGCCAAGACTGATCTTGTTGTCGTCAAGGAACCGGCACCGGTTATCGACTTCACCATCGATCCGGCCAGCGGTGTTGAACCGCTCTATGTTGACTTCGACGCAACCAATACCGGCGGAACAGTTGACTCATGGAACTGGGAATACAGGCTGACCACTGATACCACCTGGACGTCATTCGCGGCCACCGAAGATACATCTCACACCTTTACAGACGGCACCTATGACATCCGACTGACGGCAACTGGCCCCGACTACACCGATGTTGAGACCAAAACCGCAGCGGTAACCGTCGGCGAGTCCTCAATCGTCGTCACCGTATCCCCTGACTCTATCGACTTCGGCACGATGGCAGCCGGCGTTGATGAGGAAGGCGCCACCACAGTGAGCGTCGACGTCACTGGCGGGACTGCCTGGACTGTCACTGCATCCGCAACCAATGGTGGGTCCATGATGTCAGGAACAACTCCGCTTGCCAATCTGTTCGAGATCTCGAATGACGGCAAGGTGAACTACTATACACTGGATGATAACCTTGAGTTCCTGACCGGTGCAGCCGGTGTTGACGGAAGTCAGGTCGCTGATGTCAAGCAGGCGATCGCAGCCGCGGACGCACCCGGTGCCTACAGCATTACGCTGACCTTCACCAGTGGTATGGCTTAAACAGGGAAAAGAAGGGGAATTCCCCTTTTTATCTACATACAGGACCAAACCCGTGCTATAGATAACGGATCAGGTACAACAAGTTGCTATGAATTGGAACACAATGCACACCCGGACCGCATCGCTCCTCGTACTGTTCCTGCTGCTTGCAGGGGTCGCAACCGTGGCTCCTGTCGCGGCGCTGAAGGTTGACGGGGCGAGGATTGCGATAACGGTCGCCCCCGGGGAGTCCGTCACCTCGCCGATAGGGATCTCCCTCGCGGAGAACGAGGCCGAGGCGGACTTCGCAATCGACGTGCTCGGTTTCGGGCAGTCGGTCGCCGACGGTTCGTACACCGGGCTTGAAGCATCATCTGATACGAGCCCATATTCCGCCCGGTCGTTTATCTCGATCGACACCCCGACCGTGCACCTCAAACCGGGTGAGCGGGCGGACGTGAAGGCAACAATTTCGGTCCCCTCGGGAACAAGGGACGGAGGGCGGTATGCGATCATCCTCGTCCACCCGGCAACAACCGCATCCGGTGCACCTGCGGCGTTTGCGACCGCTGTCGCGATCCCGGTGCTCCTGACCATCCAGGACGGGAAGATCGACGAGAAAGGCGAGATCACTGCGGTCGATATATCATCCGTTGAAGTCGGAAAACCGTTCACGGTCACCGCCACGGTCTGGAATTCAGGGAATTACCACTACTACGGCATCGTCAGCAACGTGACGATCACCGACAGCACGGGAAAGAGCATAGCCTCGGTCAAGACCAGCCCGATGAGCCGGGCGATCATTCCCAGCCAGCAGGTGCAGATCGATGCACAGGTTGCGCAGGGGTTGGCCGAGGGAACATACACAATACACGTGCGGATGGAGACGCAGGACGGAGATCTCCTTGATTCGGAGAAAAAGTCCCTGCAGGTCGGAAATCTGCAAGCTGCAAGTCCGGTTCCAACCGCGACCACCAGTAAAAACTTCCTCCCAGGGCCGGGACCCTTCGCGATCTGCATGGCAGTCGCAATCGGAATCCTTGGCGGGAGCATAATCAGGCAGAAAGGGAAGAGATAACCGGGAACAATCGTATCGTTTCACGAAAATCCCCTGCACGAATGAGTGCAGGCCTGGATTCCCTTTTTTGCCGTCATTCGTACTGATGGGGTGCGCAGCGGGTCAGACCGGTACGCATCCGTTCCGCCGGCACGAGTCCGGCGGAAAACCGGTGAACACACCGGTGAAAAAAGAGAGGTGAAATGACGAGTATGAATTCACGTACAACACACAGAATATACCGGAGAATCGCCATCATGGCGGTGGTAATCCTCTGCCTGATCGGGATGGCGTCGGCCGACTCCTATGTCGGCGGCCTGCCGCTTACCACCGCTGCAGGGACGAGCGGAACCGTCTCCGGCGGGGTATACATGGATGCCGACAATGACTGGTGGCCGACGAGCCCCGGCGTCCAGGAAGTGGAAAAGACCTTTACGGCTATCCCTGATATAAGCGATATCGAATGGGCCCGGCTCTATGTGGCTGTCTATGTCGGACACATGCAGAACAATTACCCGGGCACGGTTGAGGTCGAATTCGACGGTGACGGCGATGCCGTGTTCGACGACCTCTCCACGACAGAAACCCTGGATGTCGCGTTCAATTTTGCCACCAATGGAGGGAACGACAACTCCGGCTTTGCCGGGCACAGTACCGGCGAACCATACAAGATGGTGAACGAGCACTGTATCCGGGTCACGAGCGACTACGTGATGTGGTACGACATTGACCCGGCTGATATCACGTATGAAGAGCCGATGGCTCATGTGACCACCAGCGGGACCACCATTGACGGCCGGATCAAGCTGATCACACTCGTTGTCGCGTACAACGACGGTGATAGCGACGTGATCCACTACTGGGTGAACCAGGGGCAGGACGCGGTCACTTATAATGGTGATTCAGAGACTCCGGGTGAGGGTGAGACCGGGACGACCTATTTTGGGTACCTCTACGAAGTGAACACCGTTGTCTCTGCAACTCTCATGGTCAACCACATGGCAAGTTCTGATGGGTACTATTGGTGGTGTGGTTCTGAATTGTCCAGGTACCCGGCAGGTTCTGATGGGAGTTATTCCCAGGGTGCGTATTTCGGGTGGGATATCTGGGATCTGACAGACTATGTCTATCCCGGTGAGAATAACGACCTCATGTACGACCGTTCCTGTGAGAGCGGAAGTGGTGAATATTCCGGGCAGTTCTTCAAGATACCCCTCGCGATTCTCACAATTGAGGATGAGCCCCAGATCGTAGCTCCTGTTGCCAACTTCAGTGCAACGCCGACCTCCGGGACATCCCCGCTCTCAGTTTCGTTTGCCGATGAATCTACAAACACTCCAGACGGGTGGACATGGTATCACCGTATAAACGGGACAGAGACATGGACCCAGTTCTCAACAATACAGGACCCAGTCCAGAGCTTCACGACCGGGACGTATGATATCCGGCTCGTTGCATCAAATGATGGCGGAAGCGATGAGGAGATTAAGACCAGTTATATCACCGTGACTGCTGCTCCTGTAAAACCAGTTGCAGCATTCAGTGCGGATGTAACCCTGGGATACACGCCGCTTGATGTTCAGTTCACCGATGAATCGACGAATACGCCGACGGAATGGGCATGGGCCTACCGGTATAAACCTATCGGTGGAAATTATGGCAGCTACACATCATTTTCCACCGAACAGAACGCATCGTATACGTTCAGTGGTACAGGTAACTATACCATCAGGTTGAGAGCCACGAACACTGCGGGGTATGACGACGAGATAAAAACAGGATATATCAACGTCATGCCTGCACCGCTCCCCGATCTTGATATCACCGCAATGCGGACTGCCGATACTGCTAGCGTATCTGTATTTGCAAAGGAAACAAACTGGGTCAAGGTGACTGTCAAGAACATCGGAGGTTCAGCATCAACTGCAACAACGCTGACGCTCACACCCAATGACGGGTCGACGCTAACCGAGACGCTCCCCGTGCTTGCAGCAGGCGATGAGACAACCATCACCTTCACCGACACGGCCGTTCGGACGAACGGTGACGGTTCTGTCTCCGTTACCTATACGGCGACCGCGGATGCAGCCGGGACCGTGACCGAGGCGGACGAGACCAACAATGAGGCGACCGGCACCTACACTGTTGTCTACAACGGGTATAAGGGCAAGGCGGCCTACTGGGAAGGCGGAAGCGATGTCACGACTAAAAAGACATTTGACCTCCACGGAGGCCTCCTCCATTCTTTCGGCGACAGTACGTACCAGGGCGGCAGCACCAGCGGGGGCGGGTGGTCTTCTTACACGGTGACGTGGACAGATGCCGATCTGCCAGTCCCCGGTACAGCCAGCGTAGTGGCTGCCTATCTCTATGTCCCCTATACATGGGACAACTCTGACGAGATCGACAACGTAGCGATCACATTCAATGGTAATTCGATCACTGGGACACAGGAAACCCACTACGAAGACGAGAGCAACTTCGGCGGTTACATCCACCACGACTACGGGCTCCTTCCCTATAATGTGACCGGCCTGTTCAGCACTTCCGGAAATACAGCTTATCTTGAAAAGCTGAATGTCAACACCAAACTGGCGATGTATGGCCTCACGCTCGCGGTTGTATACGAGGATACTACGGAAGACCGCAGGCAGATCTTCCTCAACGAAGAGTTCGACCTCTTGGGCGCAAGCGAGGGCGACTACGGTACCTCCGAAGAGGAAGCGACCGCATACGTGCCCTTCACCGGCCTTGCGGTCAACCCGACAAACGTCGTGACTGCTGATCTCACCACCTTCGTCCCGTCCGGAAACATGTACGAGGGCGATATGCTCTTCAACGGCGCAGTCATTGCAAGCGACGTCTGGGATTACGGGGCATCTTCAGGGCCGCAGGTCGCGGTTGATTCCCGGGACATCAAGACATACCTCACATCAACCGACAACATCATCGGGATCAGGAGCACTGCCGGCGCGACGCCCTGCATGGCTGCGGCACAGCAGTTCCTCGTCCTGACATTGACGGATGATGTTCCGGTCGCCAATTTCGAGGCCGATTCGACAACGGGAACGACAACAGCTCCCGTAACCTTCACCGATACCTCCGCAGGTACCATCACGGAGCGGGTCTGGGACTTCGGGGACGGCAACAGTTCCTACAGTACCACTGAAACCGTGATTCCCCATACGTATTCGTCGGCAGACACCTACGACGTGAAACTGACAGTTACTGGTCCCGGCGGAACTCATGAGGAACTCAAGGAAGAATATATCACCATAACAGAAGGCGTCCAAGCGCCTTTTGCCGCGTTCTCGGCCGATAAATTCAGCGGCCTCGCCCCGCTCTCCGTGACCTTCACTGACCAGTCCACCAACACCCCGACGGAATGGAAGTGGGAGTATAAGAATTACAATGGCGACTGGACAGAGTTCGGATCCGGAGCCCAGAGCCCGACTTACAGTTTTACCACTCCGGGCACCTATGACGTCCGGCTCACCGCCACCAACAGCGCGGGGAGTGATGAGGAGACCAAGACCCACCTCGTCGCCGTCTCCGGCGGTCGCGAGTCCCTGACCACGGTCCAGAGCGGCACCGTCACCGGCAACCTCTCCGTGCAGTCCTACGGCCTCTGGTCAGCCACGGAATCAACCAAATCATTTACACTTCCCCCGGCTGCGGTGGGCAATGTCGCCTGGGCCCGCCTGTATGTGAATACCTATGGAGGTTCCGCCGCAAACACGTATGGGCACCAGTCGACCGTCGAATTTGACGGGAACGGCGATGGCGACTATCTAGATGCCGGGGAAGTCCTCGGTATCGAGACGTGTGACATCGGGTCGGAGACAAACGGCAACTCGTACCCGCTGAACGACCATATTACAAAGGTCTTCTCGGATTACGAGGCCGAATATGACGTGACCGGCCTAATCACATCTGCGAGCCTGTCGGCTCATGTCAAGTCCGAGACAATCAGCGGGAAGTCCTTTGATGGAAGGTTAAAGACTATCACTCTCGTCGTCGCCTATAATGACCCCTCGTCAACAACCGAGACCCATTACTGGGTGAACCACGGTCAGGACTGGTTTGCATCATATTATGGTGGGGATACCGGCAGCACGACCTTCTCCACATCCAGCCTTGAAGCAGGATTCGACACCGCTGTCGGGATAGATCTCTGCACATCAAGTGTGGAAGGGACGTATTCATTTAATGGATATTCCCAGTCGACCGTGATACCGGATCCGACTTACTTTGCCTTCCACACCTGGGATTTAAAAGATGAGATCACAGCAGGGTCAAACAGTGAGCTTGTCTTTAGCAGGGGGAGCGGTGCATCATCATTCAAGACAACCTTTGCCACGCTTGCGGTGACATACGAAACCGAGGCGCCGGTCGCAGCCTTCACCGCATCCCCAACAACTGGCGACCGCCCGCTTGAAGTGACTTTCACCGACGCATCGAGTGGTTCCATCACCGGCTGGGACCTCGACTTTGGCGATGGATCGACCCATGGATCGGGATCCGGACCATGGACCCACACCTACACGACCCGTCATACGTTCACCGCCACGCTGACGGTGACCGGGCCGGGGGGAAGTTCTTCCGATACCGAGACAATTACGGTCAAGGAACCTGCACCGGAAGTGACGTTCACTGCGGATCCCACAAGCGGTGTAGGACCGCTGTCTGTTGACTTTGATGCGACCAACACAGGTGGGGAAGTAACTTCATGGAAGTGGGAGTCGAGCCCTGCAGGAACGGAAACATGGACGCAGTTTGCAACGATTGAAGACCCGCAGGACATCTCGTTTTCGGATGGCACCTACGATATCCGGGTCACGGCAACAGGGCCGGATTACACCGTTGTCGAGACCCAGTCCAACTGTCTCCAGGTGGGTGGCGCTTCGATTGAAGTCGGTGTCTCCCAGGGGACAATCGCATTTGGTGCAATGCAGGCCGGCATTGACAGCACTGGTCAGACAGGAGTCACCGTGACGACCGATGGAGGCACCTCGTGGTCGGTCACAGCCGCGGATGGGAAGACCGAGAATAAGGGATACATGGTGAGCGGGACGACACCTCTTTCAGGTGAGTTCCAGCTCTCGAATGACGGAGGCACCATTTACAGCCCGCTGACCAGTGCGGTGACATTCATGTCCGGGTCGGGTGCCGGAACATGGAACCAGAACGCGGATGTGAAGCAGGCGATTGCAGCAGCCGATGCACCGGGTGAGTATGCCATCACCGTGACCTTCACGGGAGCGTTCTCATGAGCCCTATGGATAAAGGGAGAGGATCTCTCCCGTTCCTTCTCCTGGTGGTTTCGATAGCCATGGTGGCGGCCCCGGCGTTTGCCGGGAACACGGCGACTGTCACCGGCGAAATCCTGACCGTCCCCGCACCTGTCGCCGGCTTCAGCGCAACACCGCTCTCCGGTACGGCCCCGCTTACGGTCGCGTTCGACTCCGGCATGTCCACCGGGGTCATCACAGACTATGCATGGGACTTTGACAACGACGGGACGACAGACAGCATATTAGCAAACCCGGGCTTCACTTATGATACGGCCGGCACCTATACCGTGAAACTCGTTGTCACCGGGCCGGGAGGGATCGATGACGAGGTCAAGACTGACTACATCACGGTGACCACCCCGGTAAAGCCGGTCGCGGCCTTCATCGCCACACCCACATCAGGTGCCGCACCGCTGAATGTCCAGTTCACCGACCAGTCAAGCAACAATCCGACGGAATGGAAGTGGGAGTACAGGAAGGGATGGGGCGGCTGGACCCAGTTCTCGACCGGGCAGAACCCGGCATTCATCTTCAGCACTACCGGGACTTATAGCATCCGGCTGACTGCAACGAATGCCGGGGGAAGTAATACTGCAACGAAGACGAACTACATCATGGTAACCAGCCTGCCGGCACCGGTTGCAGCATTCAGTTCGACGCCGACTTCAGGGACCGCTCCGCTTACCGTGCAGTTCACGGATGAATCGACGAACAATCCGACGTCATGGACGTGGGAGTACAGGAAGTTGACGGGAAGCTGGACCCAGTTCTCGACCGGGCAGAACCCGGCATACACCTTCCCGGACGCCGGTATCTACAGCATCCGCCTTACGGCGACCAACGCCGGGGGAAGCGACACCGTGACGAAACCTGTCTGTTTCACGGTCCTCCCTCCCCGGCCAATCGCTCTCTTCACGCAGGATAAATACCTCGGGAGGGCGCCACTCACGGTGCAATTCACGGATCGTTCCCTGAACGAACCAACCAGCTGGGAGTGGCAGTTCGGAGACGGCAGCACGTCAACTGAACAGAACCCAAGTCATATTTACGCGAGGTCGGGGGTCCACATCGTACGGGAGAAGGTGGCGAATGATGCAGGAAGTGATACCGCGTATGGTTTAGTCATCGTATTTTAATCCCATCAATACCATTTTTCCACCATTTCTTCCCAGGATTGAAGCACCCCGCAAAGGCGTCACGCAACCCGGGGATCCAGGATATTACCTGGTTTTCTTCGAGGTACGATGTGGTCATCACCCGGGTTAAGATGAGTGGGGGGTTTCGATTGCGACTCAGTGGAGATCCGGAATGGCCTGATGAGAACGTCACTATCCGGACATCAATCCAGAAGGAAGTATTCCAGGTTACCCGACAGGTACAGCCGGGTCCGGACACGAATCATTTTATAAAATCCCATGAATTTTTTTATTGGCACCATGTTGTCATCACTCCCATTCATTATCCGTGCGATTTTTTTATGGAAGAAGCCGTTACCAAAGAAGCGAGGGGGGAAATTGATATAATATAATGAAAATATATTTCCTTAATATCTAGTGTGATCAATAACAATTATATTCACACGGATACAATGTACGATCCCTGAGTTACCCATAACTTCCGTTGAGAATCATGAGGGTATGCCAATTGAGGAGAATGAAAGTTACCATGGCGGTGCCGTTGAGTATCCTTCTACTCGCAGCATTGACAATGGCAACACCGGTTCTTGGGGGAAACACCGTCACCGTATCAGGAGAGATCCTCAGCTCACCTGGGATAATTGCAGATTTTTCAGCCAGTTCGTTGACTGGAAATCCCCCGCTCTTGGTGAAATTTTCCGACAAGTCGACCGGGGCAATCACCTCCTGGGCTTGGGACTTCCAGAACGATGGAATCATTGACAGCCGGACCAGGAACCCATACCGTTTCTATACCAGGCCAGGGACCTACACGGTAAGCCTTACTGTTTCAGGACCCGACGGGACCGACAGCGAAGTTAAGACCGATTACATCACTGTTGGAACTGGTACTCCCGGGAAGAAACCCATTGCCATATTTACACAGGACAGATACTTCGGGATACACCCTCTCACGGTGACATTCACAGACAGGTCCAGGAATAACCCGACAGAATACCTGTGGAGTTTCGGGGACGGCAGTACGTCAACCGAACAGAATCCGGTACACAATTATACCAGTGCAGGGTTCTATAGGGTCCTGCTTCAGGTCTCGAACCCATATGGAAGTGACACTTCGCGGAGTATGGTGGTTGTGATCGATAATGCCTGGTGGAGAAGGTGGTGGTAACCAATATCCCCGGGCATCTTTGATCTATTGTTTTTTTTAAATCACTTGTTTTGCCATGAATTGTATGCCCGTATTCATTGCCATCTATTTCATTTTTCAGCAATAAGAATGAGAAAAAATTCACTGTTTGTGTGAAAAAACACTCCCTTCCGATTCACTTCCCCAATACTGAGAGAGAATGATTCCCGCGGTCACTACATCATTGCATTATCGTCAATAATGAGAATTCACGGTAAATATTCAATTATCCTTCTGGATCCACTGATCATTATTTATAGGGAAAGTATGAATATTTCACAGAAAGGTGGTGGAATTCTTTCATGAACAGCGGAGATTGGATTATTTATCGAAAAATTGCTCTCATTTCTCTTTGGATTGCCATATGCCTCGTATCAGGAGCCCTGGCCGACACGTATGTCGGCGGCCTGCCGCTGGCCACTGTGCAGAATGGAACCGTCTCCGGCGGGGTGTATATGGATGCTGACAACGACTGGTGGCCTTCAAGCCCTGGTGTCCAGGAAGTTGAAAAGACATTCAATGCAATCCCGGACGTGGACGATATCGAATGGGCCAGGCTCTATATCGGGGTCTATATCGGGCACATGCAGAATAACTACCCGGGATTGGTGGAGGTCGAATTCGACGGCGACGGCGATTCTACTTTCGACGATCTTTCCACAACCGAGACCCTGAATGTGGCCTACACGTTCTCTACGAACGGGGGGAACGACAATTCCGGTTTTTCCGGGCATGGTACCGGCGAACCGTACAAGATGGTGAACGAGCACTGCATCCGGGTCACGAGCGACTACGTGATGTGGTACGATATTGATCCGGCCGATATCACCAGCACCGAGCCAAGAGCACATGTGACCACCAGCGGGACTACCATCGACGGCCGGATTAAACTGATTACACTGGTTATCGCGTACAATGACGGTGATACCGACACCATCCGGTACTGGGTGAACCAGGGGCAGGATGCGGTCACCTATTACAGCGACTCGGATACCCCTGGTCTTGGCGAAACAGGATCAACCGAATTCGATCTCTCTGATGTAGAAACCGTTGAATCTGCATCCCTGATGGTCAACCATATGGCAAGCTCGGATGGGTATTACTGGTGGCTCGGCGAACAACTCGACAGACCTGCCGATTCAAGCTCGCAGGGGTCTTACTTCGGCTGGGACATCTGGGACATCACGGATTTCGTTGATACCGGATACGCGAACGATCTCCTGTACGACCGTTCCTGTGAAGGGTCAGGCGAATATTCGGGGCAGTTCTTCAAGATCCCCCTCGCGATCCTGACAATCCGGGAGCAGGCCGCGGCCGAACCGCCGGTCACTGATTTCACCGCCCTCCCTCTGTCGGGAGAGACTCCGCTCACCGTCCAGTTCGCGGATGAATCCACGAATACCCCGACATCCTGGAAGTGGGAATACCGGCTCGGGACAGGGATCTGGACGCAGTTTGCAACAACGCAGAATCCGGAATATTCATTCAGCAGTGTCGGGACGTACAGCATCCGGATGACCGCGACAAACGACGCAGGAAGCAACACAAAAACGAGATCTGCGTACATTACCGTCAACGCCCCTTCGACCCCCGACCTGACAATCACGAATGTCCGGCCCATTACCAATACAGTCTTTGCAAAAGAACCGAATTCTGTCAGAATCACGGTCAAGAACATTGGTGGTTCTGCCTCGACGGCGACCACGGTCGTCCTTGATGCGACTGATGGATTCTCCGGTAGCGCGGATGTCCCTGCACTGGCCAGCGATGAGCAGGTCATCATCACGATCGTGGATACCACAATCCATGACGTAGCGGGGGGGTCCGTAACCTTCACCGCTACAATCGATCCGGAAAACACGGTCGCCGAAGCCTCCGAGGTCAACAATGTCGTGGACAGTATGGCCTATACTGTAAAATACAACGGGTACAAGGGGAAGCGCTACTGGGAGGGCGGAAGCGACGTCACAACGGCCAGAGCATTTGACCTTCGCGGCGGACTTCTTCACTCGTCTGGGGACAGCACGTATCACTCGGGAGCTGTCTCGGGTTCCGGCTGGTCGGCCTATACGGTCACATGGACAGCAGGCGATCTCCCGATCCCCACCGGAGCGTCCGTGAAGGAAGCCCGGCTCTACGTCCCGTACACCTGGGATAATTCCGATGAGATCCCTGACAGGTTCCACCTGACCTTCAACGGGATTTCACAGACCCCCGATAACCACTACGAGGATGTGAGCAATTTCGGAGGATATGCCACATATGACTACGGGCTCCTTGCCTACAATGTCACATCGCTGTTCAGTCCTTCCGGAAATACCGCGTATATAAGCAAGGATTCTGCAAGCACCACCGTCTCCACGTACGGGGTCACTCTTGCTGTCGTGTATGAGGATACCGCCGCGACACGGAAACAGATCTTCCTCAACGAGGAATTCGACCTGCTGGGTGCAAGTGAGGGAGACTACGCCACGACCGAGGAGGAGGCGACGGCGTATGTGCCGTTTTCCTCCCTGGACATTTCTCCTTCCGCAGTCACCTCCGCCGAGCTCATCACGTTTGTCCCGTCAGGGAACATGAACGAGGGCGACCTCCTGTATAACGGGGTGACTATCGCGACCGACGTATGGGACTATGGTTCTGTGATTGGATCACAGGTGGCCGTGGATACCCGTGATGTGAAAACGTACCTGACTGCAGATGATAACATCGTGGGAATCCGGAGCACTGCAGGCGCGACGCCCTGCATGGCCGCAGCCCAGGAGTTCCTGGTCCTGTCCTATACAGACGCTCCGGTCGCCGCTTTCAGCGCCAACGCGACATCCGGGACAGCACCCCTCTCCGTCAGATTCTCGGACGAGTCTTCAGGCTCGATCACCACCTTCGCATGGGACTTCAATAATGACGGAACGGTCGACAGCACGCTGGAGAACCCTGAATATACGTATCAGACTGCAGGGACGTACACGGTCAACCTCACTATAACAGGTCCGGGCGGCACCGATACCGAATTGAAGAGCGCTTACATCACTGTAACCGAATCTCAGGTTGCCCCGGTTGCAGCATTCACCGCATCGGCCACTAGCGGGCTCTCCCCGCTCTCCGTGACCTTCACCGATCAGTCCACCAACACCCCGACGGAATGGAAGTGGGAGTACAAGGCCGGCACCGGGGACTGGACCCAGTTCTCAACCCTCCAGAATCCCACATACATCTTTACCGTTGCAGGGACCTACGATATCCGGCTCACTGCGACCAATAGTGCGGGGAGTGACGATGAGACAAAGACTCACCTCTTCGCGGTCTCTGCCGGGCGTGAACCACTGACTACGATCGCGAGCGGGACGGTCTCCGGTGATCTCTATGTCGGAGCGTTCCAGCCTGTCTCCTGGACAAACCAGCCCTCGAGCGGTGTCACCTCAAGGGACTTTGACCAGTCATTCAGCATCCCGGCGTCTGCGATCGGCGGCATCCAGTGGGCCGGGCTCTTTGTGAATACCTATTCGGGCTCTGCAACAAACGGATACGGGCATACCGCAATTATCACCTTTGACGGCGACGGGGACGGCACGTTCGAGACCACCCTCGGCACCGAGACCTGCGATATCGCAGCAGAAGGGAACGGGAATTCCTACCCGCTTAACGATCATGTCACCAAGGTCTTCTCGGATTATGAGGCTTGGTATAATGTGACCTCCCTTGTCACTTCAAC
This sequence comes from uncultured Methanolinea sp., assembly GCA_964452625.1. Taxonomy (GTDB): domain Archaea; phylum Halobacteriota; class Methanomicrobia; order Methanomicrobiales; family Methanospirillaceae; genus Methanolinea_A. The sequence goes on along the minus strand of CAYVMJ010000007.1, from coordinate 103,669 downwards.
ACATCCAGCCGCCCATGTCAGGACGGAACAGGTCACTGGAAAATCCTATGACGGGAGACTGAAAGCAGTTACCCTCGTCGTCGCCTACAATGACGGGGATTCCGACCATGTGATGTACTGGGTGAACCATGGCCAGGACTGGATCAACTCCGGCACGAGCCAGACGACATTTGCGACAGGGGGGGTTACCCCTGGATTTGCGAGTGCGGTTGGAAAGAATCTCGCTATCTCGAGTGCAGATGGCAGATACACCTTTAACGGGGTGGAACAGTCATGGGAGAACCCGGTCTCACCTGTGAACTACTTCGAATTCCACACCTGGGATCTCAATGACGAGATTTCACCGGGGACAGGTAGCACCCTTGTCTATTCCATGGGTGCCGGAACCTCGTTCAAGAACACGCTTTCTACCCTGGCAATAGCGTGTACCACTCAGCTCCCGGTCGCAGACTTCATCGCCAACGCAACATCCGGGTATGCTCCGCTTCCGGTCCAGTTCACCGACCAATCGACCGGCTCGATCACATCCTACGCATGGGACTTCAATAATGACGGAACCATCGACAGCACACTCCAGAACCCAGTCCACACATACCAGGACGCAGGCACCTATACCGTGAATCTCACGGTGACAGGGCCTGGCGGATCCGATAGCGAGTTAAAGACCAATTACATCACCGCGAGTGGTTCGTTGCAGCCGGATCTTGAGATCATACAGCTGACCACCAATTCAGGCGAGCTCTTCGCTCATGAATCCAACACAATAAACGCGACGGTCAGGAACAACGGGACCGCGGCTTCGGGGGCGTTTTCCGTCAGGATTGATGCGTCCGGGGCAATCTACGATGTGCCGCTCTCCGGCCTTGATCCCGGCGCACAGGTCGAAGTCCAGGTCACCGACACCACTCTCCGGGCCGCTGGCGATTCCGTTACCATCACCGCAACCGCGGATTCCGGCCTGGTGGTTCCAGAGTCAGATGAGACCAACAACGTGGTCTCTCTCACAAAGGTCGTGGTGAACAACGGGTACAAGGGGAAGCGCTGGACCGGCGGGCCGGACATGACCACGCATGCGACGTTTATGGGACAATACGATGTGGTATATTCTGCAGGGAATTCCGCATACCATGCGACCAAATGGCTTGAAGCGAACGCGACCTGGACCGCGGATGACCTGCCCATCCCGGCCGGCGCAACTGTGGCAAGCGCCCGGCTCTATCAGCCGTACGCGTATAACAAGAAGGGAACGGATCCCGCATTCTCGGCCTCCTTCAACGGCAACACGGTGTCACCCGTCGCGACCTACAGCGACATCAAGGGATATGCTTCCTACAGTTACCCCTACGGCCTCTACGTCTATGATGTGACCAGCCTGTTCGACACGGCTGGAAATACTCTCCTCCTGACGCCCGAAGGGACCCCGGGGACCACCAATGATTATTCCCTATATGGCGCGTACCTCGTGGTCACGTATATCGACCCCGCTACGACAGACAAACAGATCCTGATCAACGACGAGTTCGACATGGTCTATGCAGGATCCGCCCGTTCGGTGACAAGCGACGAGGCAACGGCGTATGCCGACTTTTCAGAACTGGATACGAGCGATATGGCCGACGGGACAGCTGTTGCCATTCTTGCGAGTGCCGGGGATTCCGGGAAGAGCAGGTTCTTCTTCAACAGCAACGAATACACCGGCTTCTGGACAGACTACATGAGCGGCCCGCAGATCGGGTTCTCCGTCTTTGATGTCACAGGTGCCCTCACAACCGGGGAGAACGAGGCACGCCTCCAGAGCTATGATGCAGGGTCGGGTGGGGATAACATGTATGCCATGACCGCCATCCTCATCGTGGAGTACTCCGGTTCCGGCACTCCGGACCTGACCGTCACCGAAATCCTCCCCAACGTGGGTGCGGGTGACGATCTCTTTGCCAGTGAGCCGAACGTGCTCTCCGTCAACGTGACAAATATCGGCGATGCGGACGCGGGACCGTCAACACTCTTAATAGATGTGTCCGGAACGGAATACACTGCGGCAGTCAGCGCACTGTCAGCCGGCGCATCGGAGATCGTCATCGTGACCGACACCGTCTGCCGGGCAGCAGGCATGGTCACCGTCACGGCGACCCTGGATTCTGCCGGAGTCATAGACGAATCGGACGAGACCAACAACAGCCTGACTGTGGACCTGGCCATATACAATAACGGCTACAAGGGGAAGCGCTGGACCGGCGGGTCGGACATGACCACGCAGGCAACGTTCGACGGGCAGTATGATATTCTCTACTCTGCAGGGGACACTGCCTACGCGGGTTCGGGCTGGACCGAGTCGACTTTCAACTGGACAGCGTCGGACCTTCCCATCCCATCGAGTGCGACGGTAGTCTCCGCCAGGCTTTACCAGGGATACACCTACAACAAGATGGGAGTCGACCCGGCATTCACGATGACCTTCAACGGCGCAACAGTCACACCCGGTGCAACCTATAGCGACATCAAGGGCTTCGGAAGCTACAGCTACCCGTACGGACTCTATGTCTATGATGTGACGGGCGAATTCGATCCTGCAGGCAACAGCATGACGGTCACTCCCGAAACCGGGAACAATTACGGCATCTATGGCGCGTACCTCGTTGTCGTCTGCAGCGACCCTGCAACGACTGAGAAGCAGATCTGGATCAACGAAGAGTGCGATATGGTCTATTCCCGCCCAAGTTATTCTGTGAATGACACCGAGGCCACCGTGTATGCGCCGTTTTCCGGCGTGGATATGACCGGCATGGAGAGTGCGACCGCGGTAGCCATCCTTGCCAGTGCGGGAGATGCCGACAAGAGCAAGTTCTTCTTCAACAGCCAGGAATATTCCGGGTTCTGGGATGATTATATGGCAACCCCGCAGGTCGGCTTTTCGATTTACGACGTGACAGGTATACTCACAACCGGAGAGAACGAGGCCCTGTTCCAGAGCTATGATGCAGGATCGGGTGGCGACAACATGTATGCCCTGACCGCCATCCTGATCGTGGAGGGCACTGCACCTGCACCCGTCGCTGATTTCACTGCCTCCCCGCTCTCCGGGACCGCACCCCTTGAAGTCCACTTCACCGACAAGTCCACCGGCTCGATTACATCCTTTGCCTGGGATTTTACGAACGACGGCACAGTCGACTCCACTGAACAGAATCCGGTCTACACCTACACCGCTGCAGGAACCTACACCGTGAACCTCGCGATCAGCGGTCCGGGCGGGTCGGACAGCGAGGTAAAGGCCGGGTATATCACGGTGAGTGGCCCTTCGGGGGATATCACGGCCGGGTTCTCCGCAATCCCGCGTGAAGGTGATCCTCCGCTCCTTGTCCGATTCACCGATGAATCGACGGGGACCATCACCTCACGGCAGTGGGATTTTGACAACGACGGCAGAGTGGATAGCATCGCCAGAAACCCGATTTACTTCTACCGGGCTCCCGGGGTTTACTCGGTCAGGCTCGTGGTATCGGGATCCGGTGGCAGCGACCAGCTGGTGAAGGAGGACTATATCACTGTGGGCGGACCTTCGGGAGAAATTTCGGCCGGGTTCTTTGCCAGCCCCCTTGAAGGCGGTGCACCGCTCCTCGTCCGATTCACCGATGAATCGACGGGGACCATCACCTCACGGCAGTGGGATTTTGACAACGACGGCAGAGTGGATAGCATCGCCAGAAACCCGATTTACTTCTACCGGGCTCCCGGGGTTTACTCGGTCAGGCTCGTGGTATCGGGATCCGGTGGCAGCGACCAGCTGGTGAAGGAGGACTATATCACTGTGGGCGGATCTATGGAACCTTTAAGAGCGCGTTTCACTCAGGACGTCCGGTATGGTGTTCCCCCGCTCACAGTCGGATTCACGGATCTGTCCACGGGTGATCCCTCGTCATATCTCTGGTCTTTCGGTGACGGGGAGACTTCCACGGATACCAACCCCACCCACACGTATTCGGCACCGGGGCTGTACAGGGTCTCACTGACGGTGAGCAACGAGGGTGGAAGCTCGACAATCGGGGGTTTCGTATTCGCCATGCAAAGATTGAGACCCTTCTGATTCTTCTCTTTTTTATCGTAAACACGATACTCGTCACTTTTTCCCATGACACCTTTTTTTAGCAACCTGAGTGGTACGCACGAGAAGTAAGATTAAATTACAAAAAAATAACAATTCTTAATACCTTTCATTGTAAATACCCTGCTGACAGAACCTCTCCCCGGGGGGTTGCTGTCACCGTAAGAGGAGTGCCGGTTTGAACAGGAATGCATCAGGATTTACCCAATCAGAAACAAGTCAGGAGAACCACAATGGATAAGGGCAGCAATCATCCTGTCTCCTCTTTCATTTCCCGAAATCTGTATCATAATGCGCATACAGGTTGGCAGGATGCAGGTGTGTACCGGGGATCTGCAGGACCTTCCCGCTCTTCCGTGATCCTTCTGGATGACGACCGGAGAGCGCGTCATTACCCCGAAAAGATCTTCATGCCTGTGGGATGCGAAATTCATTCCGGAGATGGATGGATGCTGCCCGATCATCATGTCCCTTTTCACAAGGATCCGTGATGACGATGCTCAGGCTATCGTTTCGCCTGTGTCATCGTTCCAGGTCCAGGATGCCAAAGAGAGAGCGCTTTTACTCCCTGGATGGGGAGGGCTGGCACATCATGGAAAAAGAGTCCATCTTCCTCCAGTTGATCCAGAAGAACAGATAAACCCCCGGATGCGGCCGGGAGGGTATGCTCCACTCACATGAATGCCTGATTTCTCCTGTGACTTCCGGTCGCGGGCACGTCTCCTGCCCGTTTCGGCCGATTTTCACGCAGATTTTCATGATTCCCTCTAGTATATCGCACCTCTTCGAGTGCTATATATCAGTGCCGGGATGAGAAGGGAATGTCCTGCCTGAAAACGTTGTCCTGATCTTTTCTCCTGGAAGTGACCTGGTTCCCCTCCTGCACGCATGGTGAAGAGCGATCGCATGGAATAACACGAATCAATGGTTTCATGTCCCCCCCACAACAGAGAGTATATGCGTTCGCGTCGTTCCGTCACCCCGCTCCAGAATACACTCACATGATTCCCTGATCGAGGTACACGCATAAAATGAAAACAAGGATGAGGGATTTCGCAACAGACCCGGAGCATGAAAATGGCGGGGCCATTTACATTGTAACCGCCCGATGACCGCCCTGCCGTCAAACATACACCATGAAAACCATGAAGTGATTTTCATTCGAAAAAAGAGTGCCCTATGAATTCCCCCTTCACGAACCCGGTGCCTCCCTATCCTGGCTGGGAGCGTCACATATACAGGATCTCACGCCCAATCACCGGAGAAGATATACAGGCGTTTTTGGGAAACGAAGAACTCTATATCCGGGAAACAGCATCCGGCCCGGTCCATATCATTCACAAATATGGCCTGCTCGAAATACATGTGCTCACGGGAGAGAGATGCATTGAAGTCTGGTACAACCCGGACAAGGGATCGTACCCTTCAGAGTACCTCGATGCCCTCCTCGCGACCCGTTTCTCCTAGAACATTACCCGGAAAAAGGACATTAATCGATTCCCACCATCACTTCGGATGCTTTCATCACCGCATACACTTTCGATCCTTCCCGCAGGTGCATTGTTTCCGCGGAATGAGTCGTGATGGTCGAGACGATCTCGTGTCCCCCTCCGATGGAGATGACCACTTCTGTCGTGACAGGGCCTTTTTTGATCATCTTCACGGTTCCCGGGATCTGGTTTCGTGCACTTATCTTCATTGGATTCACCGCGGATAGTTCATTTTGGGCACTATTTAATGCTATTTATTGCATGTATCCTGCAAGGGGATCTTGCCCCGCTGCACCCACCCCGAATATCGTGGTACAGGTATTGTGCCAACCCGGTTCTTTTTTAAAGATAAGTACTGTTAAACATTATAATTAAAATTAATTGATTTCTGTATAAAGTTAATTATGTTTCCATAACTTAAAATGGTCTGCCGTCCAACCTGCCCGTTGCGACGAACACTAAAAAATGCCTGTCGCCCGGCTCCCAAAGCCACCTTCCACCTGCTTCTTTCGACGGCAGTGTGCGTGTACCTGGAGGGAATACACATCCGAGGAGAGCATGACATTCATCATAAAGCAGATATCGGAAGCATACCTGGTGATCCGCCCTCATCTCACCAAAAAGATCGTCAGCACCACCCTGATTTACGCGATCCTGCCGATCCTTTTCGTCGTATCTCTCTTTGTGGGTCGCTACGAGGTCCCCCCGTCTCATGTCATCCAGCTCCTCGCCGCACCGCTGGTCAATATGCTGCCAGGTGAGGCCTTACATGTCGATCCCACCTGGACCGCAGCGGAGCAGAATGTCGTCTACCTGATCCGGCTGCCGCGGGTGATTGCGGCTATGCTCGTCGGGGCGGGACTCGCGATCGCGGGGGCGGCATACCAGGGCCTCTTTAAAAATCCCCTCGTCTCGCCCGATATCCTCGGGGTATCCTCCGGGGCAGGTCTCGGTGCCGCGCTCTCCATCCTCCTCTCTGCGGGGTCATTCATGATCCAGTTATCCGCGTTCTGCTTCGGCATCCTCGCGGTGAGCATCACCTACCTGCTCAGCCGCTTCTACCGGACGACCCCCACGCTCATCCTCGTCCTGTCCGGCATCATCGTCGGCGCCTTTTTCACGGCACTGATTTCGCTCACCAAGTTCCTCGCAGACCCTTACGAGAAACTTCCTGCGATCACGTTCTGGCTGATGGGGAGCCTTGCATCGGTCCGGTATACCGATATCCTCCTGATCGCTCCACCTCTCCTGGTGGCTGCGGCGATCCTCATCCTGATCCGCTGGCGGATTAACCTGCTCGCCGTGGGCGATGATGAAGCACGGGCGCTCGGGATCGACACGAAGCGGATGTCGCAGATCATCATCCTCTGTTCGACCCTGATCACCGCAGGAGCCGTCTGCATCGCGGGGATCGTCGGGTGGGTCGGCCTCGTCGTGCCGCACCTTGGCCGGATGCTCGTCGGCCCGGACTACAGGAGACTGATGCCGGTCGCAATCCTCCTCGGGGCATCCTACATGCTGATTATCGATGATATTGCCAGGAACCTGACAAATGCCGAGATACCCCTGGGAATACTGACCGCCATCATAGGGGCTCCATTCTTTGCATACCTCCTCAGGAAACGTTCGGTGGGATGGACATGATCCTGGAAGTCAGAGGTGCGAAGTTCGCCTATTCCGGGGGTCAGCAGGTCTTCTCGGATGTCTCCTTCTCGCTTGCCCACCGCGAGGTCCTTTGCATCCTGGGCCCGAACGGTATCGGCAAATCGACCCTCATCCGGTGCCTGGCAAACCTGTACAGCCTCTGTTCGGGCTCTATCCGGCTTTTCGGGGAGGAAATGGCCTGGCTCCCGCAGGTCGAGATCGCAAAGAAGGTCGGGTATGTCCCCCAGGCGCATGAGATCGTCTTCCCATTCACCGTCCGCGATTTCGTCCTGATGGGAAGATCCCCCCACCTTGCCGCATTCTCGTCACCGGGAAAGGAGGACTGCGAGATTGCCAAGGAGAAGATCAGGCTTGTCGGTATCGAAAAGATCGCAGAAAAACCTGTGAACGAGATCTCCGGGGGGGAATACCAGCTTGCCATGATCGCCAGGGCGCTGGCACAGGAACCTGCAATCCTGCTTCTCGATGAACCGACCTCTCATCTCGACTTCGGGAACCAGATACGGGTGCTCGAGATCATCGACAGGCTGGCGGATCGCGGCATTTCGGTGGTCATGAGTTCGCATTTCCCGGATCATGCCTTCCTTGCTTCAAACTCGGTTGCCATCATGAAGCACGGCACGTTCATGGCATATGGGCGGGCAGAAGAGGTGGTCACGGAAGAGAACCTGAGGAAGACCTACGGCGTGGACGTCTCGATCGCCTACAACCATCACGTCGCACGGCACATCTGCGTGCCGCACAGGTCGGGAGCCTGCCGGTGCAGGGGGGAGCGGCACGGGGAATATCCATATCATCCCGCCGTGGATGCGGTTTCGGGGAGGTAGAAAGAACATGTAAGGTGTGTGTTCCTGGCATCCGACAGAAATGTACTGCTACCTCTTGAACTGGACCAATGATTTGTGGAAATGAAAGACTATGAACCAGAAACGTGTGAAATTGATAACGGCCGCCCTGCTGGTACTTCTCTGCGTCACCATGGCGTATTCCGGTTGCACCAGCACAACCGTGCCGGCCACCCAGGAAGAACCGACCACGAAGACCATCACGGACATGGCAGGAAGAACGCTCGAGGTCCCTGTAAAGATCACCCGGGTGCTCACAACAGTCCCGATGACCACCATCGCCGTGTACGCTCTTGCTCCTGACACACTGATCGGGGTCAACTTCGAGCCGAACAGGATAGACGGCAATGCGTACATACCGGATGAATACCTCGCCCTTCCCGTTGTCGGGGGATGGTTCGGAAAACAGACCGGGAACTACGAACTGTTCATGTCCATGAATCCAGACATCATCATCGAAGGGGAGGGTATCGGTGAATTCAGGAGCGTCCTCGCGGAGCACCAGCAGAGGTTCGGCGCTATTCCCGTGGTGGGGGTGCTTGATGCGAGAAATGCATCGGCGTATGATGAGTCGATCGCCTTCGTCGGCCGGCTTCTTGGTGAGGAGGAAAAAGCAGAAGAACTCAACGAGTTCTATTCCCGGGTGTTGTCGACCGTGAAAGATCGCGTCTCCGGTATTCCTGAAGATAAGAAGGTCAGGGTATACTATGCCGAAAGCCCCAACGGGCTCCAGACCGATCCGGCGGGCTCGATCCATTCTGAACTGATCGAGCTTGCCGGCGGGGTTAACGTCGCTGATTGCCAGGTCATGCCCGGCATGGGGATGACACCGGTCTCGATGGAGCAGGTGACGAGATGGAATCCCGAGGTCATCCTCGTGAGCGACCCGGCATTTTACAAAGTTATCTACGAAGACACCCTCTGGCAATCCATCCCTGCCGTAAAGAACCATCGCGTCTACCTCATCCCGCAGTCGCCGTACCCATGGTTCGACCGGCCGCCGGGCCTCAACCGGATCATTGGCATCCCGTGGACGGCAAAAATCCTGTATCCCGAAAAATTCAGCGATATTGACCTCCCGGGACTCACAAGGGAGTACTACCACAAGTTCTACCACTACGATCTCTCACACAGCGAGGTGGAAAGCCTGCTGGACCCTTCGCTCAGGTGATCTGGAGCCAGGTGAGGAGAATGGAAAGCCAGGGATCAAAAAAAATGGACGGGACCGAGAAAACCGCGGTTGAGTTCAACGAGATCGCCCGGAGAATATTTGCCCCGGCGTACCCGGTGATCGCACGGCAGGCGATCGAGTGCTGTGGGTTCGATCATGGTTTCTGTATCGATGCAGGGTGCGGCCCGGGTCACCTGGCCCTCGCAATCGCCGGAATCTCCAGTTTCACCATCGATGCGCTGGATGCGTCGAAGGACATGCTCACGTGTGCGGAAAAGAACATCCGTGATGCGGCGATGAGCGGCCGTATCCGCACGGTCCACGGCGATGTCCATGCCCTCCCCTACCAGGATTCATCAGCCGACCTTGTCGTCAGCAGGGGATCCATCTTCTTCTGGGATGCACCGGACCGGGCCTTTGCCGAGATATACCGGGTCATTCGGCCCGGCGGCAGGACCTTCATCGGAGGGGGATTTGGAAGCCCTGAGATCAGGGCGTCCATCACTGCAAAAATGAGAGCGCGTGATCCCGCATGGGAAGAGAAGGTACGGGGGAACATGGGCCCTGAAAAGGAGGCGGAACTGAGGGCAAGCCTGGAGGATGTAGAGATCCGGGACTATGAGATCGTCAGGGACCGGGCAGGTTTCTGGATCGTGATGAGGAAGTGAGCGGCATGCGTTGTGATATATGTGCGGTCGGATGCTCGATTTCGCCGGGAGGGACCGGCCGGTGCAGGATGTACACGCGTGATGATTCCGGGATTGTAGAACGGTTCCCCGATCTGTTCCTCGCGGCATTCCCGGTCGCCATCGAGACCCAGCCGATGCTCCACTTCTATCCTGGTGGCAAGTTCCTCCAGGTTTGTACGGCCGGATGCAACTTCCGGTGCGACGGGTGCGTTTCGGAGATCCTCGTCGACCATGCGGAATCGCTCGCCCGCTCGGAGTCTGCACTTGGCACGGAGGATGTCATACGGCATGCCCGTGCAGAAGGGTGTATCGGCATCTCGTTTGCACTGAACGATCCCATCGCGTCGTTCCCGACATTCTGCAGGCTTGCCCGGACTGCCCGGAAACAGGGACTTCTCGTCGGGTGCTCGACCAACGGCTACCTGACAGTGCGATCCGTGCATGCCCTTGTCCCGCTTCTCGATTACGTCAATATCGGGTTAAAGGGAGCAAGCGACGACTGTTACCGCGCCTGCGGTGCACATTCGGCCTACCCTGTCTTCTACACCATCACCCATCTGCATCACGCAGGGGTGCACGTCGAAGTCTCGCTCGTCTACCGGAAGGGGGGAGAAGACGAGGTACTTGGTGCTGCGGAGCGGATTGCAGGCATATCACGGGAGATCCCGCTGCAGTTGATGCGGTTTGTCCCGTTCGGGGATACACCCCCGGGATATGAACCGACGATCTACGAGAGCGAGCACCTCTGCGACAGGCTCAGGGAGCACCTCTCCTGGGTTTACCTCTTCAATTCGCCGGGAACCGCATATCTCAACACCATATGCCCCGAATGCGGAGAGGAATGCATCGGGAGAGAATTTTTCGGACCGATGGGCGCCCACCTGACGGGGATCGCTGCGAAAACCTGTGACTGCGGGTATGTCTTGCCTGTCAGGGGAACCATCGAGACCAATGTGTTCACCGAACCCGGGATGATGGGGGGTTACCGGATCACCCGGGGGCTCGAGATGATATGGGCCATTCATGCCTGTCTCGGTGTCAATGACCAGAAGATTCTCTCCCGGATCTGGGGAGAGGTGCTCGGAACAGGTATGCTGAAAAAAGAGCTGCACGACCGGATGAACGATATCGATGCATACCTCGGATTCGTAAGAGAACTTGCGGAAAAAACCGGGAAAAAAGAGGGAGGAAGGGATCTCTGCGGGTTCATCACAACGCGTCTTGACACGATCCGCGAAACTGTGGAGGGAGAAACAGCACCCCGGGTGTACTATGCCATGGGACACCCGCTCTTTGCCCTCAATCCAGGGAGGTTCGAGGGAAAACTGGTCGAGGCTGCAGGAGGGACCTATGTCAACCGTGCTATCGGCAGGGAGGGAAAGCCCGGTGTCACGATTTCGCGCGAGGCATTCATAGCCCTCGACCCTGATTTTCTGTTCACGTCGGGTTTTCTCACGTCGACGGTCGAGGACACACTCCGTTACTGCACAGATCATTCACTCGATGTCCCCGCGGTGCGGAATGGCCGGGTCTACACCATGCATCCTTCCTGGGATTTCGGGAGCCCGAGATGGATACTCGGGCTGATGACCATTGCGCAGACCATCCATCCCGGACTTTTCGATTTCTCGATTGAAGAGGAGGCGGATCAATTTTACCGGAGGTTCTACGGGGTGCCCTACCGTTCGGTTGCCACCAACAGGTCGTTTGCCCACGCAGGGAACTTTCCCGGGCAGGGACCAGTCTCTGGAGAGGAGATCCAGAGATGACACGGCCATCAGGGATCATTTTTTTTCTGGCATCGCGAGCGAATACTCCTGGGTTACTCATACGTTAATAATCCTGCCACCCTCATATCTCATCAGTCATATGAAGGTCCTCGTCATCATGGGCAGCCCCCGGAAAGGAAACACGTACCATGCTGCAGAACGCATCCGGGAGATCATGCGGGAGAAAGCCCCCGTTGAATGGGAATACGTGATGCTGCGGGATCTCCATCTCGAACAGTGCAGGGGGTGTGCGAACTGCATCGTGAAGGGCGAGGAGTTCTGCCCGGTAAAGGACGATATCGCGGGCCTGACACAGAAGATGCATGACGCCGACGGGGTGATCTTTGCATCGCCCGTTTATGCACTGCAGGTCACGGGGCTGATGAAGGTCTTCATCGACCGCCACTCCTACATCCTGCACCGCCCCCGGTTCTTCGGTAAAAAAGCGCTGATCCTCTCCACCGCAGGGGCGGTGGGTGTCGACGATGTGATGAAATACCTTGATTCAGTGGTCCACATGTGGGGATTTGAAGTCGCCGGCAGGGCTGGAATCCTCGAGGAATTCATTCCCGGCTCCCGGCAAGAGGAGAACGACCGGGCACTCCGGGCGGCTGCGGAGGCATTCTCTGCGGCGCTCCTGAGAGAATCGCCTCCAAAGCCCAATTTCATGGATGTCGTTATCTTCCACGGTCTGCGGGCGACGTTCGACGAGCTGGCGGAGACTTTTCCCGCAGATCGTGCCTACTGGGAACAGAAAGGATGGATGGGAAAGGAGGCACGCTACTTTGTGGATGTCCCTGTCAACCCGGCGTACCATGCCGTGGGAGCGTTGCTTGAATGGTACCAGCGAAGGCAGATGCGGAAGGATTCGTCGCGGGATACTAATGCCGAGGTGAGCGTATGAAATGGACACAGGTTGACGTACCGACCGGATCCCGGATCCAGTTCCTGGATATCACCGGTGCCGTTGCGTCCGAAGTGGCGAATGCCAGTGTGAAAACCGGCATCTGTCACGTCTACATGCCGCACACGACGGCCGGCCTGACCATCAACGAGAATGCAGATCCTGATGTCGCCCGGGACATCCTCGCGAACCTCGCCCGGCTGGTGCCGGCGACGGGCGATTACCGCCATGCCGAGGGGAATTCCGATGCCCATATCAAGGCATCCCTGGTTGGCTTCTCCGTCACCGTGCCAGTCATCGACGGGCGCCTTGCGCTCGGCACCTGGCAGGCGATCTACTTCTGCGAGTTCGACGGGCCGAGGCATCGCCACGTGCTGATCGGAGTCACCGAAGGGTAGGAAAAGGGTGGACCTCTACGTATACAATAAGGAGCATGGCCCTACTCTACTTATCCGTTCACCCCTGTATCAGTTCATCCAGGTGCCGCAACTGCCATTCCCGTTCCCGGAGCGTTGCGGCATCCATTTCAGATGGGGGCGAGGCATCGCGCACCGCGGTTGCTGCATAGAGTGCCGCGGCGAGTGCATGGCGGGGGACATGGGCTGTCGCCAGCGCCTGGCCCGCAGCCCGGGCGGAGGAACGGGCCGCATCGTCTTCTGCGACGGCCCGGGCAGCCGCGTGGGCCGCAAGTGATCCTCTCCTGACATTGGCCATGTGAAATTCACCGGTGCATATCCATTCCCGCAGTGCCGCAATCGCCTCGCGGGGGCGGGTGTCGCCGGGATGCTTCTCTTCAAAATGGGGCAGGACCCGCTCTGCACAGTCGGCAGCCCACGTTGCCAGCGTTTTGTGGTCTGTGCCAAGAGCACGCTCCTCAATCACGCCGTCCATGCCCGTCTTCACGATTTTTGGTCTTTTCATGGTGCCCCGATCCGTCTCTTCATACGGGAAAGCGGGAGTATTTTTTACCGGCCGGTCGCAAAAGACTCACGGGCCCGGCGCCCCGTCTCCCTTCCTGGCCACGAAAAAGGAATACCCGTATTCCCGTGAATGGGTGCGGAAAACCTCAATCTCCTTTTCAAAGGAGGAAAGAAGCGACTGTACCTCGCGGTCATCGGGATACTGCGTCTTCAGCATCTCCACCCGCCTGCCCAGGGGTAAGTAATAGTGGTCCCACCATGCGGAATCCGGGAGCCGGATAGTTCCCAGAATCGTATATCCTGCATCCCTGATCATCCCCTGTGCCTCCTCCTCGTGCACCATCGCGGGATACTCCTTGGCAAAAAACTGCCTGCATTCCTGCGTCGGCGTACGGGTGAACCAGACAAGGTCGGAGAGGGCAAGGTAGCCGCCCGCTTTCAGGAACCGTTTCCAGGAGGAGAGGGCTTTTCCAAAACCCATCACGAACGACGAGCCCTCGGCCCAGATGAGGTCGAATGATTCTGCAGGGAAAGGGAGGTCGTCCATAGAAGCACGCACCGTGGTGATCCGGCCGCCGAGTCCCGCCTTCCGGGCCCTCTCATTGACATCGTCGAGAAACGGCTGGTGAATATCGGTTGCGGTGAGTGTCGCACCGGCGCAGAGACGGGCAAGCGCAATCGTCTGCATCCCTGACCCGCATCCTATATCGAGGATCCGGGCATCTTTCGGGAGGTCTGGGATCATATGGAATGCCCGGGCCGTGTATTCATCGAGCCCGGGGCCCTGCCGGGGCAATCCCTCGAATACGGTGAAAAAAAAACCTTCATCCATGTTCTAATGTATAAGAATCCTGATGGGAACTGGTTTGCGGTCACCCGCGGATCATAAAAAAAAAGCTGGATTCGCTATCGGTTTCACCGGATTCTCTCCGTGTCCTGGCAATCCTGTTTCGGGGGGGTGCATTCATGTGTGGGAAAATCCAAAGGGTGTGATATGCACATGTTCCGGGCATGCATTACCGAGACGGATATGCCCGATATTCCGCCGGCAGGGAGTGTGAGATGACTTCCCCGGAAAAAAGCAGAAGGGTCTACGAGAGGGTGACTCCGGACCGGAACCGGGAAGAGCTGATCTTTGCAGTCCTCTCGCTGCCTGTCGAGTGTGACAGAAGGGTGACACACCTGGTCGAAACCCTCAATGATCTCCCGGATGTATACACGTGCAGTTCCTGCGGGGGGCACCCCGATGAGGGGAACCGCGAGAACCCTGCCCCGGAAGGCTGCTTCTATATCCAGTTCATCGTCGAGCCGACGGAATCCGGGTTTCTCTCTCTCGGCATCATCGATCTCGCTGCAAGAAACGTGGATTGCGAACTGCTCGACGTGAAGGTCCTGAACACGACGGACTCCCCGAAACTTGCCATCTTCCACATCCTGGGGAGAGGCGGCGTGGACCCGGACGCTGTCGCACGGGAGATACGGGCGCTGTGCAAAAAATGGGGTGTCTCCTTGCGGGGCGTTTGGGAATACAAGAGGAACGTGCGGAGGCAGAAGGCTTTGGAAAGAATCCGGCATTCTGCAGCGTCGACGTCGTGATTCTCACGGTGAGCCGCCCGCTCGCCTCTTCCGGATTCCCCGGGGCTTCCCCGTTCGTCTCGTTCGTCTGTCCTTCGGTCGTCTGCGCCATGGCCTTTCGTTGCACGGCGGCGGACGCCTTTGAAATGGAGGAAAGCAGGCTATCCTCCTGTTCCGGGTATATTATTTGCTCTCTTTCTGCAGTTCCATATCCGCCACCCTGAGATCCGGGTGCCGGTACCGCCCCCTGCCCTTCGTTCCCTGCATCATGTCAAGCTCGATCGATTCCGTCGGGCAGAAATGGAGGCATGCGCAACAGAGCTCGCACCGGTGGTTCCATACCGGGCGATCGTCCACGATGGTAATGTTTCCCTTCGGGCACACCCTTGCACAGGTTCCGCAGCCGGTGCAGGTGTCAGAGAGGGAAAATGCCCTGTCCGCTTCATGCACATTCCTGCAGAATGAACCATACGTGATCATCCTGATCAATCCAGATACGGGTGCAAATCCAGGTCGAACATGCCTCCCCTCGCGTATTTCATCGGCTATCTCCGTGATCCGTGCATCCGCCTTTGCGAGGATCTCATCCTTCTTCGCACCTGCAGGAGGTTTTCCGATCGGCGGGAAATTGCCCGGCATTTTTACCGCGAACGCCGCATCGAGGGTTCGGTTCTGTTTTTCTTTGAATATCCTGTCGATCTGGTGAAGTGCAGAGACCCCGAGCGCTCCCATCGTGACGACGGCAAAAGTATACCGTACCTGGGAAAGGTCGAGCCGTCCCGCACACTCTGCAACGATTCGCGGGATACCGGAATCGTAGACCGGGCATACGATCCCGATACGCTCTGCTCCAGGCAGGATCTTTCCGGATGTCTTCTGAAGTGCTGAAATCGACACGATATCTGCATCTCCCAGTATACCCGCGATCTTTTTTGCTGCTGCAAGCGAGTTCCCGGTGCCGGTGAAATAATATATATTCGTCTTCATGGCAGTGTTTTTTCTCTTTCTTCCGTCCTGTTTTCCCCCGACCCAGTAGAGATGCCTTCCAGGGGATTCGCCCTGCTGACATAGAATTGGGGGGGAAAATGTTTACCGTACAGGCACCAGGATCTCGGTGAGGATCTCCTCGGGCTTCACTTCTCTTGGATCGTTCGGGTAGATCTCGCGGACAGGCCCTGCGATCTGAAGATTCTGTTTTTCAATCCAGGAGAAGAGTGCGAGGTACGTAGGTTCGCAGGTCTCGTAAGGGCCTTTGTGCACGGTCCGCACCATCTTCCCTCCCGGGAGTGTGTAGACCTCAATATTCCCGCTGCCGGAGACCTTCCCGGCAACCGGCCACACCACTTCAACGAGCGCAGTCCCTTTCTCGTTTGCTTCCTTGACGCATTCAGGACTGGTCTCGTGATAGATGGACGTCGGCATCCCGGCAAACGCAATCTTATTCTCCATGATGTACCCGGCAAGCTGCATGAGGAGTTCCGGGATCAGCGTATAGCTCCCGGTCTTCCTGATCCCCACCACCTGCTGGGGCGGCACTTCAACGATGGTAATGTCTTCCATGTTTCTCGTGCAAAACTCGGATGTCGTGATATTTAAGGGTATGACACATGCGGGGTGAAGGTGTCCGTGATCGCTTTTCCCAAAAAATCGTCAGGTGAAGAGGTAACGCTCCACGTCACCGATTGTCTCCACGTATTCCACCCGGATGCCGAGGGACTGCTCGATCAGCTCCTTTGTATCCACGGCCACGGGCACCCGTTCGACAAAACGCAGGCTCCCGATACTCCGTGAGCGTTCCGATAGCTTCGTGGATACGGCATTCTCCCTGGGGAGGAGGAGCAGGATTTTCCCTGAATCCCTGGCAGCAGTTGCCTTCTCAACGATACCCCCTATAGCGCCGATCCGGCCGAAAGAGTCGATCGTCCCTGTGAGTGTCACCGACTGGTTCAATTCTTTCCCGGTGATGGCGGATTCGACAAGGATCGCCATCAGTGCGCCCGCACTCGGCCCGTCGACCGCGGGGATGACTCCGCCAGATTCAATGGAAAAGATGACATCCGAGGATGCGAGGTTCCTGCCAGTCCTGTTCGAAGCGATCTCCACAGCGGTGTTCGCCGCGTCCTGGAAGACAATTCCCATCAGGGGGTCGGTATGGACAAGCACCCTCCCCTGCCCCGGGATGACGTCGGATGAGATCGAGAGCATGGTCCCCGTCTGGTTGGCACGTTCGTAGACAAAACGCCCCTGGCGGATATAATCGTAAGTCGTCATGACCGCAGGACCCTGAAGGACCGCCGATTTCCCTGACTGGTTCGCGTCGGAGGTGTTATAAAAGGGGGCCGTGTTCAGCCGTGACCTGTACAGATCGATGAGCGCCTGGCACTCGCTGCAGGAGCGGGATTCACCCGCTCCCGTATCTGCTGGGCCACCCGAAGAAAAAAGCGGGTTTCCCCAACTTCCCGAGTATACGAGTATGCCCAGAATGATGTTCAGTGCGACAGATACGATGAGAATTCCAGCAATCAACCGGTCTCTCATTGCAGTCACCCGGATGGTACATCTCCGTGCGTGGTCAATAGGTTTCCGGGCACGGATCCTGTGTATACCAATGGCCGATTATCGAAAGGTCTCCCCACCTGGCGGACGGGCGTGAGAGATCATATCGCGGGACCGCCTCCCACCTCATCTCATATGATATGTTGCAAGGGAAGAGCGTGATTACCATGAAAAAAATCGCATGATTCACTTCGAGGCAGATGAATGTAAAATGAAAATCGCGGATGCGTTTTTCATAGTAAAAATCAGGTATGTGTATTGTACATTTCGAAACCAATTTGACGATCCAATGGAAGAGTACCTACCTTATCCTATGATAGAGGGAGAAATACACTATTCCGACCGGGAGATCATCAGCAGGTGGGCGATTTTCGAGAGAGATCCCACCATTGACCGTATCCTGGCCGGCAGGGGTCCGGCCCCGTCTGAGGGGAACGCAGTGATCGGGTATTTCTACGTGGATCACGAGGAGGGGATCAGTTTTCGCATCCATGCACTGTGCCGGACAGACGCCGGGACACTTCCGGAGATCGTCGCGAATTTCGCGGATCATGGTGAGGACTGCGTCCTCCGTCACGATCAATTCGGGAAGTTCCGGCTTCTTTCGAATGACGAAGCGAACAGTCTCCTGCTCTCCGATGATGAGCGATGGTTCATATTCGAAGACCAGAGATGGTTCATCTATTACGACCCGGAAAAATTGCACGAGATACGAAACAGGAGCGATCTCGATCAGTTCAGGGCGCCTGGGTATTTCGATGATGTCTCCGCTGTGCTCTTCCGTGAGGATGAGGAACACGTCCCCGAAGTTGTATGGGTCAGACTCGAAGAGATGGCGGAGGATGGCGCCGCTTTCCAGGGGACTCTTTTGAATGAACCCGATGCGGATTTCGGAGTGCACGAGGGGGACATGATCACGGTCCGTTTCGCCGAACACCAGGAAGGCCGCTACCTGGTTGCAGAGACGAAATCAGCGTAAGAGGGTCTTCATCAGGAGAGGATCCCCCGGATACACCTGCCGCCGGGGGCTTTTCACACCTCTTCAATCACTTTTTTTACAACAGCCTCAAAGTCCCGATCAGAACATTCGATTGTAAGATCGGCATACTTCTCGTACAGCGGGGCCCGCTCGTCATACATCTGGCGGAGGCTCTGGCCCGGGAGGAGGACGATCCCGCGGGTCGTGATGTTCTTCAGCCTCTTTACCATCTCCCTGTACGAGATCTCCAGGTATACGACCATCCCGATGGATTTCAGATGTGTCATTGCATAATCGCTGCAGACAACGCTTCCGCCTGTTGCGATCACCGCATGCCGGGGATGAAGGGAGAGGATCGTCTCCTCCTCGATCTTTTTGAATGTGGGAGGTCCATCCTCGTCAAGGATCTCCTGGAGCATCTTTCTGGTCCGTTCCTGTATCAGGATATCCGTATCGATGAACTGCAGCCCGAGAGCCTTTGCAAGGATGACTCCCACAGTACTCTTCCCTGCGCCGGGCATTCCGATGAGGACGATGGTGTGCATGGATCCGGTATCCTGCCGCGTGACTATGGTTCTTTCAGCTCCTCCTGGATAACGGAGACGAGGTTCTTGAGGCTTGATGGTTTTTTCAGGATGTGCTCGATATAGATGTTCCTCTTTTCAAGATCTTCCCGTATGGCATCCACCGGTTTGCTCGAGTGAATGATCACCTTGATATCCTTCAATTTTGGATCACGGTGGATCCTTGAGAGAAAATCGATGCCATCCATTCCCGGAAGCGTGATATCGAGGATGATCAGATCCGGGAGGACCCCCTTCAGAAGCGCGTCATAGGCCACTTCCGCAGACGTTGCCACGAGGGTCTGGTGGCGGGCAAAATTCCTGACAAAAAAATCCAGGCTGTCCACAATCGTTTCGTTATCCTCGATGATGAGAACAAGCGCCATTAAAGGCTTTTTTCTTATGAGACGGGATAACTTTTTCCCAGTGGGGATGGCGTGGATATTCCATCCGCATGCCCGTCAAAAGAGATCATGTCCGCGTGATAGACGAGAGCCATGCCCGGGATCCCTGCGGCCGTGTCCGGCTCTCGAAGACCGCGTCACGGATCGCGTCGATTCTCCAACCGTCCGAAAACGCAGCCCGTATCTCATCCTTCGTGATCCGTCTGGGGCCGTAGCCTTCGGGTTCACGGTCCGAGAACGCGAGCATGAAATAGCGTCCGCCCGGTTCCAGGACGCGTGCGAGGGTGTGGACATACACCGGCCTTTCCTGATCGGAGAGGGTATGGAAAAAGCCGGAGTCTGTGACGGTGTCAAACGTCCTGCCAATCTCGTGCACCCGGAGGGTGTCATGGACGAGAAACGTTGCAGCAAGATCCCTTTCATCTGCCTTCCTCCTGCAGATCTCGATCGCCGACGGGACCGTATCCACCCCCAGGACCTCGTGGCCCTGGTCCGCGAAAAAGAGGGCGTTGTCGCCTTTCCCGCACCCGACGTCAAGCACGGTGCCGACGATCTCCCCCGATTCCTCGAGTTGCACAAACTCCCGCTGTGCCCTCCCGATATCCCACGGCGGCGTGCCCCGGTAGGCCTCCTCGAAAAAACCCATGCTGCATGGGGGATTACCCGGCCGGGATGATGACGTTTTCGATAGGACTGGCAGTCAGGGAGGATTTGCATTGCGAAAAAATACCATTCTTACCAGGGAGAAGAGAGTGTCTATCCCGGATTGATTCATTTCTTCCCTGAATCAGTGCGCTCTTTGAGTCGGCTTCTTCCTACCCCTGCTCTGCAGACACCCTGAATCTGCCGGCGGGAACCATAATCTCGAACCGTGCGCCGAGGCCATGCTCCCCGGTCTCTTTTATGGAGATCCCGGTCAGGGAGAGGATATCCCGGGCGAGGAACATGCCAAGCCCGGTATTCTTCCCCACGCCCCGCTCGAAGATCCTCTCCTTCTCACTTGCGGGGATACCGACCCCGTTGTCCTCCCACACGATGACCAGAGTATCTCCTGAATGGTGGGCAGATACCGTGATCTCCGTTACCCTCTCACCGTGACGGACAGTGTTGTCAAGGAGGTTATAAAACACCCGCTCCACCATCGGGTCTGCAAAGATCTCCACTCCCCCGATATCTGCATGGAATGAGATGCCGGCCGGGACATGCATGCGGGGAAGGATTGCATCGGGTGCTATCCACGCCGGCTCCCTTGTGCCGATATCCCGATACATCCTCATGAACTCGATCTGCGAACGGATATCCCGTGTGGCGGATTCGATCTTTTTCATGTACTCCGGCACCCTGGGATCCCGGATATCATCCCGGGCGATCTCAAGATACCCTAGGATGACCGAGACCTTGTTCAGGATATCGTGCCGCGTGATGCCCCCGAGCAGGTTCAGCTGGCGGTTCGCATGCCGGAGGGCATCAAGGGCTTTTTTGCGCTCCGTGACGTCGACCGCCACTCCCCGGAGCCCGATCAGGTTCCCCCCGGTGTCGGTCAGCCTGGCCGGGCGGATCTCGATGATCATGTCATGGCCGTCGCGGTGGCGGGCGGGGACTTCAAGGGTTGAGAACACTGTCTCAGATGTCACATACCGCGTGAATGCCTGCATCACCACAGACCTCTTCTCTTCCGGGATGAGGCTGGTTATGGACTTCCCGAGGACCTCTTCGGGTGTATAGCCCATGAGTGTTGAGATCGTGGGACTGATGTAGCGAAAATTTCCCTTCAGGTCGGTCTCCCAGATCATGTCAGGCGATGTTTCGACGAATGACCGGAACTTCTCCTCGCTTTCCCGGAGTGCACGCCAGGCATTCACCTCTGCAGTGATATCCCGCATGGAGACCTGAGCTCCTTCGAGGACCCCATCGTGCATGACCGGAACCGCGTGCAGGTGTACATGCACCGGCGTCCTGTCCTTCCTTGTCAGCGGGATCTCCACATGTTCGACAAGGATGCCGTCCATGGTTGCCCTGACCGCATCCATGAGTGCAGGGCCGCTCTTTGCGAAGATCGTCGCCATGGCAAATTCGGGAGATTTGCCCACCAGTTCTTCCGGATCGTACCCGATAATCGTCCGGGCGGAAGGAGAGACATAAGTCGGGCTCATCTCTTTGCCGAGGATGAATACCAGGTCGGAAGATCGCTCGGCCATCTCCCGGAACCTCTCTTCGCTCTCCCGGAGTGCCCCTTCTGCGTTTTTTCTCTCGGTGATATCGCGGAGTATTCCTGATAATCCGGCCACATTCCCTGATGCATCAAAAATTGCAGTCCCATTGTCTTCCAGCCAGTGGATGGCACCGGCTGCATCCCTCACCCGGAAGACCGTGATGGTCGACTGCCCGGTTGAGAGCGTCTTTTCCATGTCGGCAAGGACTTCGGGCAGGTCTTCTTCCAGGATAAACGATGCCAGGTTCCGGGAAACAATATCGTCCGATGAATACCCATAGCGGGTAATCTGCGGACTGATGCTCGTGATTCTCCCTGAGATGTCCGTGGTATAGATGACATCATTGGTATTCTCCACCAGCATGCGGTATTTCCTCTCGCTCTCCTGGAGGGCAATTTCTGCATTTCTCACTGTGGTGACATCGGTCAGGACATTCATGATTACTGGGGATCCGTCAAACGTGATGACCGTCCCCCTGACATTGACGACCCGCCGCGCTCCGTTCCGGGCGATGAGTTCAATGCTGTATGGTGTATCAATCCCGGCTTCAAGCCGTGAACGGATTGAATCCGAGACTGACGTGTGATATTCAGGAGCGATAAAATCATGGATTGCCCGGCCCACCACCTCCTCCGTCTGCCACCCCAGGGAATCGGTCATGGCAGGATTGACATAGAGGATTGTTCCCTCACGATGCACCACGATGAGGTCAGGCAGGTGATCGAGGATGGTGCGGACCCTCTCCTCACTCGCTTTGAGTTCATCCTGGGCGTGCTTGAGTGCGGTCACGTCCACGAGCGATGCAATGCTGTTGCCTGTTCCCGGGATCACGTCGACATGGACAAAGCCGTAATGTATGCCGCCTTTTGCATCGACCAGCCGGCATTCGTATACATTCGGGGCATCGCCAGGGTTCTTCCGCCGTGTGTAATGGAACTCCTTCATCCGCGCGACATCTCCCTCGTGTATAAATGCGGTCCAGCTCATGGCATTCTCCTGTTCTGCACGCGGAACACCTGTGAGCCTCTCCCATCCGGCATTTGCTTTGAGAATGGTCGTATCAGGGCCGATCAGGATGCTTGCTGTGCCTGTATTCTCAAAGACCGTCCGGTACAGGTTCTCGGACCGTTTCAGGTTCTCTTCTGACCTTTTCTGCTCGGTGATGTCGCGGAAGATGCCTTCAATACCCGCAACCCTGCCGTCAGGACCGTAGTAATAGTGACTGCTGGCAGAGATCGTGACGATTGTCCCATTCCTGTGACGGAAATCCACTTCATAGTCCTGCACGGCTCCTTTCTCGCTGATCGCGTCGAGCATTTTCCTTCGATCGCCCGGATTGGCATAGAATGTCCTGGCAAGACTCGATCCCAGAATGTTGTCACCGGGATTGTATCCCAGCAGGCGATATCCCGATGGGGAGAGCATGATGAGGTTTCCATCGTTATCCGTGCGATAGTATGCGTCCTGGATATTCTCAAGGATCGTGCGGTACTTCTCCTCGCTCTCGCGGAGCGCCTCCTCCCGTCTCCTCTCTTCGGTCACGTCATAGAATGTTCCAAAGGAGGCAGGCCTGCCATGATAAGTGCCAAGATACGTGCTGACCAGCATCCGGCTTTTGTTGATGCCGTCCTTATGGAGGAGGGAGAACTCGTACCGCTCCGGGACCAGGCCACCCCTGGCCCTCTCCCTTGCCCTCGAGAGGACCATCTCCCGATCTTCGGGGGCGATCAGGTCCGAGAGCAGCTTGCCGTCAAGTTCCTCCTGGGTGTACCCGGAGAGGCCGGCGAGGGCGTTATTGTAAAAGACCAGCCTTCCATCCTGGATGATGAAAATCCCGTCCCTGGAGTGTTCGACAAGCATGCGGTATTTCTCCTCGCTCTCTTTGAGAAGGGCTTCCGCCTGCTTCCTCCTGACGGCCTGCCGCACCTTGTGGGTAAGCTCGGCGAACTGCGCCTTCGGGTCACCACCCTTCTGGAGGTAGAAATCAGCACCGTTGTTGATGGCTGCAATCACGATCTCCTCGCGGCCGCGTCCGGTGAAGAGGATAAAAGGGATGTCACCGAAACGCTGACGGACCGCTTTCAAAAACTCGATCCCGTCCATGTCCGGCATCTGGTAATCGGAGACGATGACATCGTACGAGAGAATATCGTGGGCCTCGAGCGCTTCCCGTGCTGATTCCGCAACCCCCACAGTGAACCCGCCGGACTTCTCGAGGAACAGCCTGGCAAGAGTCAGGAGGGATGGTTCATCGTCGACACAGAGGACACGGATGCCATCGTCCATGCAACATCCATCTTTGTATCAGGGTATAATCATCACTTGCGATCGTACCATACACCCTGATCGCAGGGCATCGGTTCTCCCCTGTCCGGGACGATGACGATCAGTCCCGCGAAACAGGCGCATGTGGTATGTGTTGCGGGACATCCCCGCACATCCCGGGGTGCCAGCGGGACCAAAAGACAGGGAAATGAGTCATAAAATGGAGAGATAACGAGATGAGTCTCTGAAAAAAACCGGTCAGGTCCCCTGCATCTGGGGTGACCGATCCGAAATCATCTCTGTTCTGCCCTTCTCTCTGCAAGAACCGGGCTGCGGGCAACCACTTCTTTAAATGGGCGGACCATATGGGAGACCGTCTCCTTTTCCGCCTTTTTCCGGACCCAGGGAATGTCCAGAAAGAGAGAGAACGCCGCGGTCCCTATTCTCTGCAGGTAGTTCTTTGTCGGGAAATCGTAGAGGCCGTGGGTGCGGTAATACCTGTCGTCGGCTTTAAAAAAAGCCCGCATGCCTCCCCATATCTCATCCCGGAAGAGCTTTTTACCTCCCACAGCGGGGAACGTGATCGGGGAGACATAGCCCTGTTCTGCGAGCCTGACAGAGCGCCGGACAAGGGAATGCAGTGCGGCGTCGATCTCATCGGGGTCTCCTGTCTCATTTGTGACGAAACCCACGAGGTTTGCGTTCCCCAGCGTCGCCCGTGCGGCGAGCACCTCGCGGAGATTCGGGATATGCGTAAGAGGACCTTCCACGAGATATCCGACCTGTTTTCCCTTGAGGACCGGCACATGGCCGTTGAAGAAGCTCCGGTCGTTCCACTGCTTCCAGGTTGCCGAGAGGTAACGGTCACGGATGGTCCCTGCCATGAACAGGATATCGGCAGGGACGACATACTTCTCCCAGAAGTCCCGGAAACCGTCCTGGTACACGCATGTATTGTCGAATGCGCACCGGCAGCAGCCAAGGCATCCCCCCTTCATCAGGGAGTCCCGTATGTCTGCAACCGCGACCGGCCCGGTGAACATTCCGGCGGCCTGCCGGACCATGGCCTCCTGGTCGGAACCGGGGTCCGCATCATGGAGGATCACTACCCGTTTCCCGCGGGTGTCCACTCCCGGGGGCCGAGACCGGGGAGTATACGAGGGTGTAATTTCCGGCAGCGGGGGAAATTCACGCTGGATTGGCCGCTTTTCCGAAATCGCATCCAGGAAATCGGAGAAGAAGAGCAGCAGCCGCTCCTGGTTCTCCTCTGATTTCAGGTCCTGCATGTGGGCCGAGTAGAAACCAGCATGGTGCATGCCAAGGTCCTCGCATATCCCGTGCAGGTATGTGTGGGCAGTATGGTCAAAGAAGTGGATGGATGTGGTGAGTGCGGCGGAATATTTCCCAATGAAAGCATCAGACGCATCCCGTTCCCATACCAGCTCGATGAACCGCTTCAGCTGGCCCGGGACGAGCATGAAATAGACGGGAGTTGCAAAGAGCACGCCGTCAGACTCACGTATATCTCTCATCACCTCCTCCCATGCCTCCCGGTGCTGCTCCATCTTTTTTATGTCCCGCCCGGCATGCACCACAGAAAAGGAATGCTCCGGATATGCATGCTCGATGAACCGGGCATACTGGAGGCTTATGCTCTCGTCTCCCTTGGGGCTCCCGGATACAACGCAGATCTTCATCGTTTGACCCCGCCTGCAGGATCAGTCTTCGGGTGCCTCTTCAGGCTCCCGGTCAAATATCTTCAGCATCTTCATCGCCATGGCATGGAAGGTGTCTGCCTTGACGATGGCGATGCCCCGCTTCTCATCCCCCAGGACAAGGAGTGTGTCCCCCGGCTGGATGGAGAAGATATCGCGAGCTTTCTTCGGGATCACTATCTGGCCCCGTTCACCCACCCTGACCGTGCCGAAGATGTGCTTCCCTTCATGGTCGCCATTAAACATGATAATTCACACCATTCATACTTTTCACACATTCACATTTGTGTGATTAATATGATAAATGTGTCGGCGGGGCGGAGTATCCACTTTTGCAGGTATCATTTCCGCCTTCTCACAGGGGAGGTGACATAACACCCGAAAATGGAAAGGTGCGATTATTTCAGTTTATCCCAGGTGCAATCGCCGCACCTTGGACAGGGGGGCAATACAACACCGTCATTTTCTATCCGGATGACTTCCCCGCATGTCCGGCAACGATACATGCCTTTCCCTGGTTTATCGCCACACGTGAATTCCATGACCGAAATGTGACCGACCTCTACAAAAAACATTGGAAGGAGGATGTAGACACTCTTTACCGTTCCCACAGCCCATCCACAAAAAGCGGATCATCTTTGCATTTCAGCCGAAATTATTTGCCCGGATGTTCGAGACACCGCCGCGATCCAGTAAAAAAGGGATGCCTTTCAGGCCGGTCCGGCCGGACTCATCTCATCAGCCGGAACAGCGACGAGCGTCTCGATATCCATCCGGTCCAGTCTTTTCAGGACCACGTTCATCGCGACTTTCTCGTCGGGGGCTTCGAATATCACGACGGTATCATACCTCCCGAGCCTCCAGTATATCTCTCTGTATTTGACCTGTCCCTTCGTGTCGGCCTCGATATCCCTCAGGTTCTCGGTAATCACTTCCTTCGAGAGTTTCTTCCTGAATTTCGCAAGAGCGATAAAAAGCATCATTCACCTCGTCCCTTATCGTGGGCACTGTAGCGTGTGAGAGGGGGATATTTATAGGTGGGTTATTGGTTGCCGGGTGAGTGTTCTCTACTCCACTTCCCTGGGCCCGCGTTCCACACGATGGCTGCAGCGGCCCGGACCCCAAAGATTCAAGATTTTCTGCGCTCACGTTTTTGCAATGGCAGATGCAGAAAGATTCTGGGAGAATGCTGCCGTCGTCTATGATGAAGTAATAGACTGCATCTTTGGAAATTCCATGCGGCAGATCCTCTTCGATGCCATGAAGAAAGAGTCGGATCTTGGCAGGACTGTTGAGTTTGGCTGCGGTACCGGGTACTACACCCTGCTCCTTGCAGAATTGTCCGGGAGCGTGGTTGCGACTGATATCTCAGATGCGATGTGTGAGAGGACCCGGGAGCGGACCAGGGATTTTCCCGCGGTGACAGTGCAGAAAGAGAACTGTGAAAAGACCACCTTTCCTCCTGCTTCCTTTGATACTGCCATATTTGGGCTGACCTTCCACATGGTGGACGGATCGGCGACCCTTGCCGAGATGTCCCGGATCCTCAAACCGGGGGGCAGGCTCCTTATCCTCACCCCCACGACCGATGGTCTCCGCATCCCCGATATCCTGCGTGCTATTCTCAGGAATAGGAAGGCATTCGGCCGGTTCAAGCAGCCGGGCACCGTCCTTTATTCAGAAAAGTCGCTCCGCGACCGGGTCACCCGGGGAGGATTTATCATTCAGGACGTGAAGCAGTTCCGTGATCCTGCCCATCCCGGGGGATTTTCAGGGCTGTACCTCAGCGCAGTGAAAAAGTGATGGATCTCCGGCCGGATCTGCCCATCCTCACCCCGCAGCAATCCCTGCGCCCGACCGGTATGAAAGTTTTTTATGAAACACACATGGGACTATCTGGTCACACGCCCCGCTGATGAACACTGCGGATGCGGTTTTCACACTTGAAAATTTGTGACTGCAGTTCTGACGACAGGCAGACACGCGTATCCAGGAGCTCCACCCGTCCAAGAAGGGGGTGTCCTGATGATACCCCTCTGTTATCTCCGCCTGGGGAGAGTGAATATGTTGTCCCAGTCCGGTGCAAAGACCGGTTTCCAGCTCTTCCATTCGGGGACAGTGAGTGAAGTCGTGAAATCTATTGTCGCTACAGGAGACCAGCTCTTCCATTCCGGAGCCTTCAGGAACGCCGTGTAATTCGTGGCGGTGGGAGACAGCCAGCTGGTGGGCACCCTGAGGTACTCGGGAGTGTCGAGCCCCGACGGTGAATACCAGCTCCCTCTTTCGGGCACCTTGAAGGCTGTTTCACGGTCAGGGAAGAACATGGGTATATACTCGCCCGCTGCGCTGACGGAGACCGGGATGAAGAGGAGCATCAGCACGAGCCCGAGGGAGATGAGAGTGGTTTTCTGCATGGGTGGCACCTCGCACTATTTACGTCGCATTATATCGAGAACATAAATAAATATTCGTGTGATGCACCAGGTACCACAATGCCCCTCCCGGAGATTGCCTGCCAATATCGATTACTCACCGGGATGGTTCCTGCCAGGAAAAACCATGTGGAGAGATGAACCTGGACATGGCATAACGATGTGCAGGATTTTCTCCCCCCCAAACAGGAATTCGACCCTCGTCAGGTGCCCAAACCCGTCATCCGCCCTGGAACCCATCGAGCGGAGCAGAGGGACCCGGCCTGGTTCCCGCTCACTTCATTCCCCGCGTTCCCTCCCGCATGATGCACACCGCCCGCGATGCACGTTGATTGTACCCCCGCAGGACCTGCAGGTCCAGCGTTCCCGCTCGGCCTTCACGAATGCACGGATGCCGTGCTCCCTGATGGAGTCGAGGTTCTCCAGCATGCTCATCCCGTACTTCGCCCGGTAGCGCGTGTCCAGCTGTTTCAGCCTTTTACAGGGGTATTTCTCACAGGTATGGTGATATCTGTCGTGTATCTGCTCGCAGGTGAAGATCGTGCAGTGCCTCCTGCATGCACAGTTCGCGGAATAGCATCCATCACAATGGTTCTTCTCACGAAGGTATGCCATGCAGATGGCGCAGTTCATCCCGCAGGGAGCAATAAGTGTTGTCCGGAAGGGATTTTTTCGTGCCATCAGATCTGCTTCTCCATCCAGACGGTGTCGAAAAAGGTGCCCCGTTTCTTTCCCACGTTCCTGAACCGTCCGCACTCGAAGAAACCGTTCTTGTAATGGAACCTGATACTGCCCTCGTTCCGGGAGGAAATGTTCGCGAGTATCACAGAGAGCCCTTGTCTTTTCCCCTCGGTTTCAAGGTACTGGAGCATGCGGGTTCCGAGTCCTTTTCCGGTATTCTCCGGCCGGATGAAATACGTGATCTCGGCGGTATGGGCGAATGCCGGCATCGGGTGGTACGGGCGGAGCATCCCGAACCCGGCAAGAGATCCCTCCCTGCTTTTCGCTGCCACTGTGGGGTATCCCCGGGCTGCCTGCATCATCAGGTCAAAAGATCCATAGGGTACTCCTGTCTCGGGAAATGCCGCATCACTGTGCTCGACGTAGTAATTGAAGAGGTCGATCACCGCGATGCGGTCCGGTTCTTCAATGGGGGAGAGGATGAAATCTGTCATGGGTAATCTCCGGGTTGGTTCTTTTTCCTGTTCCTGGCCGGGAAATACGGGCTCCAGGTCAAGGAGATTAAAATGAAGGTAATTCTCTATTACCTCCCACGAATGATTTCTGCGTGTGTTCTTCTCATTCTTGTTGGGATTTCTACAACGCCGAATCCGGGTTATCCCGTCCTCTTCATCGTGTCGATCGCGACTTCGAACGGCTCGGAATTATCGGCGTAGGTCAGTTCGATCTCATCGGGAGAGATGATGCTGCCAAAACTGTAGCCTCCATACCGCTCGACGATGGTGAGGGTCATGTCATCACGACCGATCACGCCTCCGAAGTCAATCGTCTTATTGATGACACCTGTCCTGTTCGTGACAAGGAACTGCCCGTGGAAGACCCGGTCTTTCTGGTCGGTGACCTTCATGGTGATGAGAGCGCCACCGTAATCGGTGAACCCCCTGTCCCCCACATACCCGACCGAGCTGCCTGACCATTCCCCCCTCAGGTCCGGGATTTTTGGTGCCGGCGGTCTGGTCTCTTCAGGGGGCGGGGTAGTCGTGCACCCACAGATGAGCGCAACGAGTATCAGAAGGATACCTGCATAGAGAATTGCTTTCATGAAGTGTGTGTTCAGACGTAAACCCAGATAAACCGTCTCTTTCCATCCGTGGGATTGTTGCCGTAATCCCCCTCGGCGTTCAGAATCATACCCCCGGGATGCAGAACAGGAGCCCACACCGGTGTATCCCTGGCACGTGTCACCCTGCCGGTACCACGTTCCCGCTTTCGCGTCGGGAATGCCCTACACTCTCCCATAGGGGCAGACATACAGGCAGAGCCCGCAGACCGCCACACCCTTCGCTTCCTCCATCTCCCTGAAATACCTGTCGCATGCTGCTGCGTCGAACCTTGCCTCCCGGGGCTCGCCCGGATCGAACATCCTGCCGGAGAACGCTCCTTTCGGGCAGATATCGACGCATGCCGAGCAATCCCCGCAACCATTTTCCACAGGTGTCCCGGTCACTTTGAGCGGTGCATCGGTGAGAACGCTCACCCACCTGACCCGGGGGCCATGATCCGGGGTGACCAGAAGACAGCTCTTCCCGATCCACCCGAGTCCGGCGAGATGTGCGGCGAGCTTATGTGAGAATACGGAGCGGATCTCCGCATCATCCGTGCGCCTCGATGCGGGGACCGGAAAGACATGGTATCCCCTCCCCTGCAGTTCCTGTGCCACCCTGACCGCGATCTGGTCGAGCATCTGGTTGAGGATCTCGTAGCCGTTGTGCCGGTAGATAATCGCACCTTCGGCATCCCCGTCAGGCACGAGATCGACGACGACGTCCAGGATTCGCATGCCGATCGAAATGGCGAGGGGATACCGGGCGATCCGTTCACCCCCCTGGCGGAGGATGAAATCACGGGCAGGACCGAGATCAGCCACCCCGTAGTACTCAGCACCCAGCGAGCGGGCGAGGGAACGGATGCGAACATCGAGTTCGGGAGACATGATAAAGGAGTGTGGTCTGGCAGGGATTTGTCAGTATCGGTGCCTGCCTCCATTCCGGTGAGAATACAGAAAAGAATCCCTGAGAATACGTAGAAAAGAAAAAGAGTAGGATAAATACTATCTCCTGATCCCGGAGATATAGGACATATCCTTCTGGAAGTAGTAGATTGCACCCCGTGCGGTCGTCTCTTCATTGTAGACAACATCAGCACCGACGCCAGGGCGGTATGAAGTGCCCCAATTGAAAGGAGGATTATTTACCCACGTTGGTATTATTCTCCCTTCCATCGAGTGGCTGTTCATATACGCAGTCACATCTCCAAGTGCCGGAGCATCACCAATCCCGGTCACAATAATCTCGTAATCCATGGCAACCGGCGTATCTGCGCTCGCTGCCACGAACCGGTCACTGGCGGAGGTTGTCATCTGCATCTGCTGCATATACACGCTGCTTCCCATCTCCTCGATGTTGCAGAACTGGGGGGTTACATTGTACATTTCCGCAGCAAACGGACAATTAAACAGATTCCCTCCCCAGCCATACTGGCCTGCGGTATCCAGGAGGAGGGATTCATCGGAGGCGATTGCTCCTGTATCGCTCCCGATGTAACTCATAATTTTTTCAGCATCGAAATTTTCCTGGTTCGCAACCTTGTTCCGGGTGTCGATATTCACCGATTTCGAATAGGATGTCAGTCCAGAATCTGCCATCGTATCTTCATTATACGACGTGACATACTGTACTTCTCCCGCTGTGTTATTTGCCGGATCAACATCCCAGAAGAAAACGTCACCTTGAGCAACTCGATCTGTAGGTTTACCAATAGCCATACCCCAAAGGCCATCAGATGGAATTTGGTAGTACGTTCCCCAATAAGTTTCATAGTCAATCCACGGTGTGGCAGTCGGTGGACCGGATAACGGCGGATCGTCCAGCACATAACTCGATCCCTGCCAGACAAGAGAGTCCGATTCCGTGGCAAGACCAAGCACCTGAACCATCGTGACGGTATCCAGACCCTGGGTTTCTGGCGTCTGGTGTGCAGGAATATCTGCACATGCATATGCAACACTGGCCAGTAAGAAGATCAAGATAAGCAGGTATTTCAAAACATTTTCCCCCTCTATATTGATGGTATAATTAAGAGTTTAAAAATGTAACTGAATATTTCCTACAATATAACGCCATTTACACAACCTTATCGATTATCAATGGCAATCCTGCCTGTATCCATTAAATCCTGAAAATATCTTCCTTATAAGATGCCAGAGAGATTTGTCAGTATCGGATTGTGCGGTAATTCTTTGTGTAGAACACACCATATCACCCTCTTTATGCCCCGTTGATCCCGGTTAAATACGATGCCTCCCATATTCCCCTGCATACGAAAAAGGATGATACGCGATGAATACACGGGACATTGTGAAAAGGCTCTGGGATGAAGCGGGACGGGGGAACCTTGCGATCTGGGACGATGACACCATCACGGTGGTGCCGGATGATTACCAGGGCGAAACCGGCGGAAAAAAACCGGTCGCCGTCCTCAAGCCTATCGCCCTCGTCAACAAGTACGATTTTCTCGACTTTGCACTCGCAGATGAAGAACTGCTCACCACGATCGAGGATGCCATCCGAGCAGGCGGCGGGCGGGTGACGAGGGACTAACGCCAATCCTTCTTCATCGCCTCGGCTTTCAGGTCTTTTGGCATCAGCTCGATCGCGTACCGGAGTGCTGTCCTCGGCATCTCTTTTTTGTGCTCCATGACAAACGCGAACACTTCCCCTGTATGCTTGCGGCTGGCCTCCTTGAGGAGCCACCCGTACCCCTTCTGCACCATGTCGTCGCTATCAGTCAGGAGAAGCCTCGCGATCTCCACCGATTCATCGAGGAACTTCCCGTGCTTTGCCGGCACGATGAGCGAGACGGCTGCAGCCCTCCGCATCCAGCGGTTCGCTGACTGCGTCCATTGCTTCAGCTCATCGATGTACTCAGGGTACTGCTCGATGAAATCGCCCATCGTGTGGTTGCAGAACCCGTCGCATGATGCCCAGTTTGTGATGTAGGTGTCGATCCAGCGCCGGAAGACCGCGATGTCATCCCGGTCAAAGCGCCCTGAGAGACGGTGTGCCCATTCGGAGACGATGAAGGACTCCTCCATGTATCCAGACCGGTAGAGCTCCTCGCAGAGCGTGAAGATCTCCTGCTTGTCCCGCGAACGGATCTCCTTCCAGTACTTTTTCGCAATCGCACTGACGGTTGCCGTCTTCATGCCGTAGCACGTGATAGGCTCCTTGAAGAAACGTTGTGATTTTTCCCGGATGTCCGGGTCAGCATAAGTGTTCAGTTCCTGGCGGATATGGGAGATGACCGGGTCCATGCCTGAGTAGTGTGCGGGAATGAGGAATAAGGGATGCGGCATGCGGGGGGTGAAAATGGGGGGGAAGGTGTGCGGGACGCCCCCCCTGCACTTTGCTGCCTGCATGATGGAACAATGCGGGAAATGCCAGGACACTGGAAGGCAGAGAGATATCCGGATACGGGCAGGAACGCTGGCAACCCTCTTTCAGGTTTGGTCCTTCGCAGGGAACCTGTACATGCCCCCGGGCACAATGATCTCGAATCGTGCCCCTTTCCCTGTCTCCCCCGTCTCCTTTATCGAGATCCCGGTGATCGAGAGGATCTCCCGGGCAAGGAACAACCCGAATCCCTTCTTTTTCGGTTGTTGCTCTTCGAATATCCTTTCTTTATCCTCTGAAGGAATACCAGGGCCGTTGTCCTCCACGAGGACAGCGATACCGTCTTTGTCCTTCCGGTATGTCAGGCTGACCGTGTCTGCCCCGCCCCCATGCTGGATGACGTTCTTCATCATCTCGTAAAAAACATTTTCGAGCAGGGGGTCCGCATATACCATAAGACCATCGAGTTCCACGGTCCGTTGTATTCCGGAAAAATCCAGGTGGGAGATCGCATAGAGAAACACCGAATTCATGTCCTGCCATTTTGGCTTGTTGATCCCCATCTGCTGGTAATTTTTCGCGATCCGCAGTGAATTCTCTATCGAATACATGGTTTCCTGCACTTTTTTGAGATAGGTCTGTCCATTCTCGCTGCATACTGCATCGTTCGCGAGGTCGAGGAATCCGTTCAATGAAAAGATTCCATTCTGGAGTTCCTGGAACGTGAACGTGTTCAGGAGGGTCAGTTTTTTCCTCGCCTGGGTGAGAGTCTGCTGAGTCTTCCCGAGCTCCTCGTAATTGGTCCGGAGCTCCTCCTCGATCGCTGTCATCTCTTCGTATGCTGCCTGGAGCTCCTCGTTTTTTCGCAACAGTTCCTTCTCTGCCTGTGCCCGGCTGGCTATCTCTGATCGCAATTCTTCATTCTGCAGGGATATCTCGGCAGTTTTTTTCCGGACTTCCCGCTTCAGCACCACACTCATAAGCACAAAAAGGGCAACCAGGCCGATTGCGAGCCCCAGGCCCCACCAGAGATAATATGGTACGGTCCAGCGTGCTTCCATGCCAAACCATTTCTGCATCGTCCGGCTGTAATACGAAGAGGGATCGCTCTTTCCGGCGAGGAGATAGCGATCGACCGCAGACAGGAGATCCTGGTTCTTTCCTTTCGCGACCGCGAACCCGAGCGCGGTTGGATTGAAAAGAATGTTTGTTTCCACGAGGCTGTATTTATTCGCGGATTCCTTGCCTGCGATATTGAATGCCACGACGGCATCCGCCTGTCCTGCGGACGCACCGGCAAAGAGCTCGTCGAGGGTATTGAATTCGACATACACGGGATCGATACCGAATTTTCCGGCATAGTCCCGGATTACGATTGCATTGATATCCCCTTTGAGCATCGCAACGCGTTTTTTATCGAGGTCGAGGATCGTATTGATGCCTGACCCGGGAGGTGCATACACCTGCGTCCAGACTGAGATAGCCGGTTCGTGGCTGAAATCATAGAAATTCCCGCGTTCCGGTGTCGAGGTCACCGACATCAGGAGGTCCACTTTGCCGGAAGAGAGTCGATCCCAGCTTTCTGTAAGCGTGCCGGAAACCCAGACAATATTCCATCCCTCCTTTGAGGCGATGTCCTGGATCAGGTCTACAAAGATCCCTGTTGGTTCCCCCTGTGAATCGGTATACACCGAGGGAGGGATGTGCTGGAGCGCAACCCTGACCTCTCGTTCTGCAACAACCGGGTGGAACAGTGCGACTGCGAAGAGCAGGAGAAAAGCTATCAGAATGATCCTTTTGACAGCAGGAGATGCTTCGCCACGATAACCTGAAAAAATCTTCATACCCGGACCTCACACACCGTTGCCGCCTTTTCTCTTCACGGAATGCAGAAATCTTTCTTAATCCTTCCCTCGTTTGACGGTGATGGTAATATACATATCTTTCAGGGAATAACCGGGGGAATGTTCCACTGGTGTGAACATTGTGCGAAAACTCTCCATATCAGGAGATTCCATCTCGTCATATTCTCCCATTTTTAGTTACATGCAGAAAATTAGCCGGACAGTGACTTCCTGTATTCGATACCCATGCAATCCTGGTATGGGAATTTCCGAAAAATACGACTGTTGGCATCATGGACCTGATGGTCATTTATTCTTTTTCTTCTTCTTTTCCTCCTTCTCAGGGTATCCCGACGGGAATTCTTCACCGGCCCCTAGATACTGCACGCCCCAGGTGCAGAGCGCATCGAGTATCGGGATAAGGGTCTTTCCGAAATCCGTGATGGCATACTCCACTCGTGGGGGAACTTCGGGATATACTGTCCGCCGGATAACCCCGTCCTCCTCAAGCTCTCGGAGCTGTTTCGTGAGCATCTTCGCGTTGACACCGGGAATCTCCTTCTGCAATCCAGAGAACCGCATCACCTTGTCACCGAGCGCCCAGAGAATGAGTGGTTTCCACTTGCCGCCGATCACTTCGAGTGCTGCCTCGACCGGGCAGTGGAATGTTTTCCCGTTCTTCGTGTAAGTCATGATAACCTTTTTGAAAGTATGTTTCTTTTTTTATTGTATCTCCTTTTTATTCATTTAGTATAAAATAAATTGTAATGGTTCAAATCACCCGTGCAGGAGGATAATACCTGTTCGCCTGTGAAGGTCTTTGTATCAGGATCCCCTGCTCATTGCAGGGAGGGAGGAATCATCAATGGAAAAACAACAGATAGGGGCGAACTTCTTCGTCCCCATGCCTGTCGTTCTTGTAGGGACACAGGTCGAAGGGAAGGTGAATTTCATGACAGTGGGGTGGTGCACGCGGGCGAATGCCAGTCCCCCGATGATCGTCTGCGGGATCGGCAACCACCATTACACCCCGAAAGGAATCGAAAAAAGCGGGACATTCTCGGTCAACATCCCCTCCTCGGACATGCTCGAGAAGACCGATTTCTGCGGCCTTGTGTCCGGAGAGAAGACCGATAAGTCTCATGTCTTCGATGTGTTCTACGGGGCGCTCCAGACAGCCCCTATGATCCGGGAATGCCCGATCGCGATGGAGTGCCGGCTCATCAAGGCTGTTCCGCTTCCGACCAACACGCTCTACATCGGGGAGATTGCAGAGGCCTACGCTGACGGGAAGGTAGTGACTGATGGAAAACCTGACTTTCCCGTGATCGATCCGCTCTTCCTGACGATGCCCGACAACCGGTACTGGACGCTCGGGACGCACGCCGGGAACGCGTGGAGTGCCGGGAAGAGATTGGTGGAGCAGATGCAGAAGAGAGGAGAGGGGGGGTGAATGATGGCGCTTATACTCATAGATCCGGACCTCTGCACCAGGTGCGGCATCTGTACGAAAATGTGCTCGGCGGGAATTATCGAGCTCGCCGATGAGAAGACTCTGCCCGGAGTCTCCGATGAAAAATCCGGCATGTGCATCCAGTGCGGACATTGCGAGGCGTTCTGCCCGTCGGGGGCACTCCTACTCAATATCCGGCCCGACGAGAAGGTCCCTCTCCCTGCCGGTGCAGGCACCATTTCTCCTTATGACCTCGGTTTCTACCTGAAAATGCGGCGTTCTGTCCGGCATTACACGAAAGAGATTGTGCCGGAAGGGACAATCGCAAAAGTGCTCGACATTGCCCGCTACGCACCTTCGGGATGCAACGGCCAGCCCGTGGAATGGATCGTCGTCCACGACCCGGAGAAGGTGCAGAGGATTGCCGGCCTGACCATCGACTGGATGAGGACGATCCGGAACACGGACCACCCGATGAGCGGATTTGTGCCGGGGCTGATTGGTGCCTGGGACGCCGGGTACGATGTCATCTGCCGGGGAGCCCCGCACCTCCTCGTCGCCCATATACCAAAAGGAAACCCGCTTGCCCCCGTTGATGCCATCATTGCGCTCACCCACTTTGATATCGCGGCTCCGGCGTTCGGGATCGGGACATGCTGGGCCGGGTTCGTCGCAGGAGCTGCTCCGGAATACGAACCACTCCGGAAGGAGATTGGGATTCCCGCCGGGCGACACATGGCATATACGATGATGTTCGGGAAGCCGCAGTATGTAGCATCCGGGATTCCCCGGCGAAAACCGCTTGCGGTCACCTGGCAGTGAACCTCCCATATCGATTCTTTTTATGAGAGCGGGAGTACTGCGGGTCCAGCCCGGTCCCGGTTGAACATCTCCTCCTCACTCCTTTCTCTGCTCAAGTACTGTCATCCGGGGATAAAAACCACATTTCCGGTAGAATTCCCACGAACTTTCATTCCCGAATCCCACTGACACCCGGTTCCTGGTCGATCCGTTCCCATCCAGCCATGCAAGTGCCCGCGTCACCAGCATCTTTCCGATCCCCGCAGACCTGAACGATTGTTCCACGAAGATCGACTCGATCTCCCCCTCGAGTTCCCCCGAGAGGGACGTCACACAATACCCGACACAGCGATTGTCAGTTCCTGCATCAAGGGCCAGGTCAAGCCGGAGGTTCCCGGACGCGGCTCTCCTTTTGAAATATTCCTTCCGGTCCTCGAAGGATATCTTCGAGTAATAATCGCTGAATACGCCCGCCCGGGCACGGTGATGCTCGTTCAGATTTTTCCAGAGAAGCCGGATGACCTCGATCTCGCGGATATCGGTGGCACGGAACACAATACCGGACATGTTCCATGGAAAGTTGGGTGTGAGAAGAGAAAAAGGGAAGACCAAAAAAGAATGCGGCCTTCTCTCATTTTCTTCATGCGTAATCCTTCTCTGCCAGGTCTCTGACAGCGGCATTCGTCTCTTCGAACTCTTTCTGCGTCTGATCAATGGTGCGGGAGAGAAATGGGACCAGTATCCCGGAGAAGTCTTCGTGCTGGATAAGCCGGGAATGCTCCCTGGATTCTACACGTATTTCAAAACTGTGTTCACCATCAAAGAGGCCCGGAATCCAGAGATATCCTTTCCAGCGGATGTCATGGGATGGACTGGCGGCGAGCAGTTTCACGGTCAGGGAGACGCTCCTCCCTCCGCTGCTCATTGTGACTTTCAGGGGTTGGCTGATCCTCTGTTCGCGAATTGCATCCCTGATTTCCGGGGGGATTGCCCGTGATTCCATGAGGGCTGCCCACACACAATCAGCAGGTGCGCTGATTTGGATCTCGGAATGAATGCATCGCATCGGGTTACACTCCCATATGATTCAGCATGTGAATTGAAAAACACTTCCTGACTGGGGTTCTCCCTTAAATTTCGTGGCTTTTCGCCATGTCCGGCAATCATGGCCGGCATTCAGTCTTCATATCTCCAGGGACCTCCTGCCTGTTGGGCTCTATCACGATCACCCGGTCCCGATGAATAAATCGGGAATACTATAACCGTCCAGGACTGGCAGGAATATACTCGCAATGATCCAGAAATGGTTTGTTTCATCCGATGGGATAGAAGCATATTTCCACCCTGTCTTTATTGTAAGGGGTGGAAGAAGAATGAAAAGAGTAATTGCAGATTTTTTTACATTTCCGCAATGATTCTCCTTTTTTGAAAACTGGCAGATTGAGTCGTCATCGGCGCAATAACAATACTCGGCTATTTAAATACTAGTATTGGGTACTTTATAAAGAGAAGAGGTGATATAAATTACAAATATTAGAGGACTCTTTTTAATATTCCTGCTGGCACTGTGTATGTGCTATCCTGTGCTGGCGGATCATGCGCCTTCACAGACCCCTGAAACCCAGGGGCTGACCACAATAACTTCTGTCGAAGTCGCGGGACTCGCCACCAGCAGCGAGGATATTGTGTGGCAGGAATCGAGCCAGGAACTGGACGACCCGCCACTCTCGTTGCCATTTTTGACGTTCAACACACAGCATGGCATCACGGTAGTTAATATTCCGGGCTGGACGGATACGAGAGCTGCCATGGGAGAGACACAATACGTTGTCAGTTATTCTGATGACACCCTTGCCGACCAGGGAGTCACCAATTATATCAAGCAGACTTCGCTTGATACCAGGAATAAGGCAGCAAACCAGGAGAACCTTGCGACGGACAAGATCGTTGCATTCGAAGGTGCAGCGACGGGGAGAATGGCTTCTTCAGAGGATCTTCTCATCGACGGTGCATCGCAGTTCGAACGAACCATTGCACTTTATACATGCCCGTTCGCATCTGCAACCGAGAGTGTCGTCGCACCTTACTGCAACATCGTGGAGATGGGATCATCGGTTGACATCACGGATGGCATACTCCACACCTCGTCCGGGGAGCGGTCCGTTGCCGCATCCGGGGATGTGCCGGTAGAAGCCGGCTATACCATCGAAATGTCCGGGATAGGCGATTCAGCCGCTTCCGGAAGCGCGAGCGCATATACGCAATCCCATCTCATGGAAGGGACCATGCAATTCTTACATGGTATCTATATACCCGGATTCTCTGTCGAGCAATTCAGGGAAGGCGTTGCGCTCGACCTTACCTACTCAGAAAAGACCACAGCATCCGGCGAGATCTCCTATTTCATGAAGAATTTCGAGTACGAATCCGGGGCAAGGAGGGCCTAGGGATTCTCCTCCATTTTTCTGAGTGAATCCCGCATTTTTTCTTATTATTTTAGTTTGGGGGGAAACATGAAATATCAAATCATTATTGGAATAACCTTGGTGATGCTTGCCACAAGCGGAATCGCAAGTGCAGACGTATTCACATTCGAGGACACTTCTGGTGGCACATATGCGACCGGCCAGATTACCTTTGACGAGAATGGCATCGTCAACGGCGCATGTATTGCCGGGGTGACCAACGGGGAAATGGATGTCCAGCAGCAGACTTCCCAGGACGGTGGAAACGTCCTCATCCAGCAATCCGGTGATATCCAGGGCGATGCTGGGTTTGCCGGGACCCTAGCGGATGACGGAAACGGCAACCAGGGAGGAAACTTTGCTTCCTTTTCCGGCGGTTCGATGTACATCGGACAGGCGACCGTCGCTGGGGATACAACGTATGAATTCCGTGGATACGGGGATGATCTCAACACACCTTCTGACGGTCAGGTATCTGCAGTGTATCCGTCGGATAT
Source organism: uncultured Methanolinea sp. (assembly GCA_964452625.1). Taxonomy (GTDB): domain Archaea; phylum Halobacteriota; class Methanomicrobia; order Methanomicrobiales; family Methanospirillaceae; genus Methanolinea_A. The sequence continues at coordinate 63,220 of CAYVMJ010000007.1, read as the reverse complement.
CACTCTGGGTGGAGTGGCAACAGGTCAGGTCGTGGATATCGAAGGAATTTCCGGCACTGCTACCACTGCAGCAAGGAGCGGGAACGGGGGCTATGCCCAGTCCAGTGCAACATTTGCCGAAGGCGGGATGTACGTTATGCAGGGAAGTGCAGCGGGCGCTGCATCGCTCCCACTCCCGTACGCATACGGTGCGTGTCCCACATCCGGTGAGATACAGGTGCCTGCACCGATTATAGACGACCTTTCCCTTGGAGGAGTGATTTCCGGCCAGATGGTGGATATGGGAGGGGCGTCGGGATCCGCATCGACCTTTGTCACGAACGGCCGGGGTGCTTCTGGCCAGACCAGTGCGTCATTCGTTTCCGGTGGAGACGCAATTGGGGGTATGTCCACAATTCAGGTGGCCGGAGCGGTCGATGCATCGCTTGGGCTCGCACTCTCCACAGAAACCCTTTCCACGCTCACCGGATCTCCATTGACTGAAAGCGAGGTACTCGAGCTTTCATCCGGGGGAATTTTCGCCGGACAGTCCGGCGGAATAGGTGGAGCCTCCGGATATGCATCAACATCAGTCACGAACGTGAACGGGCACTCCGCAGGGAGCGCCGTCTCCTTTACAGATACTTCCCACATGGGTTCGATGGACTTCGACCAGCTGAGTGCAGGGATTACCGAAGTCAGTCTGGGTGGCCTCTCCGACTCACATCTGTCAGGAGTTATTACCTACCAGGATGCGTACTCTCATGACTTTTCCGATATCGCTGCAAGCTCTTATGCCCGGACACCAGGGAACTCCCTTGCACAGGTGAATACGATTGCACAGCATTCATACCTCCGTGGGACTGAATTATCCACTTCTGGTACCGAATTTGAGACCGCACAGTTTGCGGGAAGCATCACTTCCGGGAACCTGGATATCGCGCTCGCAGGGCAGGATGTTGATCTGGATTCCGTGAGTTCAGGGTCTGCAGGCGGCTTCTCGTCCGACTCTCAGGGGAATACTGCGTCAGTGATCGTATCCGTCGATTCCGGAGATCTCCGGGTAGGAAGTGGATACATTATTCCATCCGGGATACTTGCTGGTGCGGGAGATCTCGGCGGTGTTTCCGGAGCCCTGGCAGCGTACACCTCTGTCACTGCCAATGGTGCGTCAGGGGATCTTCGCTCCGATTCATCGAATTCCATCGGGCAGAATGCCTATGTACACTCGGAATTCTCCGGTACCGGGTCCCTGTCTTCAAGCAGTTTTGGAGGAGCGTTATCAGGGCAGTCATCAGGCACGTATGTCATAGGGGCGATGGGCCAGAGCCTGGCTTCTTCCGGTTCAACGTACCTGCTTGAAACCGGGACAACCGGTGCAACACCCCAGTCAACGACAACCACTGGCACCCATACCGCATATTCTCTCTCCTGGCCGGGCGGATATATCGGGGACCCCCCGATAAGCGTGATCACCTGATAACTCTCTATTAATTCTCTTTTTCAAGCCCGGTTCAGGAGGAATTTGCCATTCAAAGGTCCCAGGAACGTCTATTCCGGTAAATTTTCCTGTCAGATGCATGGAAATGAAATTGTTTTAAAAATGTGCGATCGAAACAGGAGAATTCTTCGTTCTCATTTGAAGGGGACGATTCACTTCGTATCCGGTGAAGGGGAATTCTTCCTGAAACCCAAGAAATCTGATTGGAATATAAATAAATGAAGCGAGTATATATAACTGAAATATCTGATTATTATCATCATCCAATGAAGGGGAATTATGAAATACCTGCATATTATTGGGATATTATGCGTGATGCTTGCCATAATCGGAACCGCAAATGCAGACGTATTCACGTTCGAGGACACTTCCGGCGGCACATACGCAACCGGCCAGATCACCTTTGACGACAATGGCATCATCAACGGCGCATGTGTTGCCGGGGTGACCAACGGAGATATGGATGTCCAGCAGGGGTCATCACAGAATGGTGAAAACGTCGCAGTATGGCAGTACGGAGATATCGAGGGCGAAGGGGGATTTGCCGGGACCCTTGTCGACGGTGGAAACGGCAACCAGGGAGGGACGTTTGCATCCTTTTCCAGCGGTGGCATGGTATTTGGCCAGGTGAGTGCCGGGGGAGAGATATCGTCTGAATTCATTCCTGATTTCCCACTCGAATCCTCCGGCAATCAGCTCTCACAGGTGGAGGACGTAAGCACTTCCCTCAGCGGGGTGATTGCCGGCCAGTTCGCGGGCATCGAAGGAAGCTCGGGATATGCTGCGACAGCGGCCAGCAACAGGAACGGGGCATCCTCATCATCAACAGCGTCATTTTCTGAGGGGGGAATGATCGTTGGCCAGGTGAGTGGTGTTGGCGAGATGTCATCCCTTAATACTTATGGAACGCAGGTTTCAATCCCGGCCATTAATCAGGATGTAGTTTTTTCCAGCCAGATTGGGGGAATCCAGGCCGGTTCCGGATCTGCATCGACAACAGGCCGGACAGAGAACGGCGCTCTGGCACAAACAGACGTGTCATTTACCGATGGAACGATCTGCTTTGAGCAATTTGTGCTTGGTCTTGGCGGAGTCGTCCCGGGATTATCTATTAATGAGATCAGGTCATATCAATCCGTGGGATCCGGACATTTCTCAACCATCTCCGCGTCATCCTATTCGCAGCTGCCGGATGGCTCATATGTACAGGTGAACGCAGCGGCAGCAGGTTCCGCGAACTCATTCGCAAACCAGTTATCCAAACCTTTACCGGTAAGTTACTTCGACGTCACACAGGGAACTGCGTCGGAGCCGTATTCCTCTTCCGGGGTGACATATGAACTGGGGATCCCGATACATTATCATAAAAATTACCAGGACGCCTTTGAGGAAGTGAATATAAATGATGTGGATTCAGGTTCAGCCGGCACCATTGCGCGTGATTCCACCGGGAACACTGCCTCAACATTGACGTATGTGGTTCAGGGGTCCCTGTCCGCAGATGAGATATATGCCGAAACCTACCGGTATGAACCGCAGAACCTCCTGGGCGATGGAATGGTTGGAGATGCGGAAGGCCCCGCATCCGAGGTAGAGGCCGGATATTACAATGTGAACGTGGCTGGTAATTCCGGGGGAATACTACTCGATTCCAGGAATTCCATTGGAGAATCATTGCATGCATCATTCCCTGCTTCTGGATATCTATCCTCCTATTATGGATATGCGAATGCAGGGCATGATGAGTACAATTATTTCGTAAATCTTGATTCGGACCTGTTACCGTAACCACCCCGGGTCCAATCATCCTTTTTCACATTTCTCCCTTTTACCCGGCCAGGGATCATTACATAACAAATTGATCCTCCTTTCGCACGAAAGTAAAGCCAAACGGCAACCACTTTTATTCAGAAGAAGATGATGCTACCCACAACCCTCATCAGGAACGCTGCATACACTTTCGTAATGCGAAATATGAATAAGGATTCGACCTCCCGACGTCATAGTTCAGGGTATACCTGATTGATTCGTCCTTCACCCTATTACACGGCTCGCTGGATCTCCACCGTACTGCGCTTTTTCAATCGCACGCTTCAGCTCCTCCGGCTCATCCGTTCCGATCCGGAACGTCTTCCCGGAAACCAGCGTGACTTCCACTGCTTTGAATCCAGCCACATTGTAGAGCGGCCCGCGGGGCGTCCAGCGTATACCCCAGCCATAGTACCAGCGGTTGGTGACTATTGTTGCAGAGGCGATCCCGGACAGCGGCCAGCTCTTTTTGATCAGTCGTAAAGGCCCAAACCATATCCGCAGAGCATCCTGCTGCACCGACACCGTTAGCGTGGAGAAGAGAACGAGCGCCAGGATCATGATGCCGGCCACTATGACCGTGACCCAGACAGGACCGAAGAAATACATGGACGCGAGGATGATCAGGATCACGGAGGTGACTGCCGCGATGATGAATGTCCCCCGCTGGGTATGCTCGTACTCCCATTCGAAGGGCTTTCCTGACCGGTCGGATCCCGCAGGTCCCGGGTTTTTCACCAGTCGTTCGACTGCACCGAGTGCGGACGGGGCATTGGTGCGGGTTTTCGTCGTCATGCGGTTCGCATCCGGGCACCAGCCGATCCTCTTTCTGATGTAATCGAGTGTGAGTGTCATACAGTTCTCACCAGCATTCCTGCCACCTCTTCAGGATTCCCTGCATATATCGCGGCCACTTTCCTCGTTCCTGTCGAGATGAAGAGATGGCGGGGATATCGGGACCGGATACGGGAACGGTAGAAGCTCACGAGGAATAACAGGACGATGCAAAGATAAAATCCAAGAGATGTGAATAACGAAGAAGAGGTGATCTCACCGGCTACGAACTGCACGTATTCACGGGAGAAGATATATGCAGAGGAGGCCGGGACGAGGAATAAGGACAGTGCCGCCTGGAGCCAGACCGGCACGGGAGGTTTCGTGTTCCTGATCTCCATCGTTGCAATCTCGTCCTTGCGGATTACGACCGGCCGATAGAATGCCCGGCGGATCACGAGGGCGTCCCGGGTAATTTCCAGTTTTGCTCTCCTGAGGTCCCTGTAAAGGATCACCACCACGGCCGGGAAGAGGAGGCCGCACATCAGGATTCCGGATGTGACACGAAACGTCGCGAACGGGAGAATGAGAGAGAATATCACCACGATACCGATGACTCCGGTGACCATTCCGATGAAAACCGGCAGGGACATGCCTGTCCTGCCGTAATCGACAACCACCCCGTCATTTCCGTATGTATCTCCTATCGGCAGGGGAATGAATTCAAGGCCATCCCATGAAGCATGTTTCCTTACCGGGGACATCCTGTGACTGTTCGGGCACCAGCCCAGGTATCCTCTCAATATTTCAACGAGGTGCATGCATCTCCATCCTTTTCCAATTCGAGTATCAGCCCATCATAATGCAGTTGTCGATGAGTGTCAGACTCCCATCTCCACACACAAAAGAGCATCCCAATGAACGACACTGTAATAACTCCTCCGAAGAAAGCGCTTGTCATCTCAAGGCTGACACCTGGGATCTTACCAAGGAAGACGAGTGTCCATATGCACAGAGATGCTGCAACAGATACTCCCGTGAGTATCCCCCAGGTTTTATCATAGCGGTTCCAGAGCACCACCGGGCCGTCACACAGTATCTCATTGAAAATTCTCCAGTACAGAACCCCCACAACCACTGAAAAGGGCAGTCCAGCGAGAATGCCAACCAGAAAGAAATTCCAGTGGGACACGCCACCAAGACCGGCAAACATATAAAAGCCTATACAAAAGGTCCCAATGGTCTGCAGTATTGTCTGGTTCCTGAAGAGGCCGAGCCAGTGAAATACGCGTTCTTTGTATGATCCGCTTCCTGGAGGGATGACTTCCTGGTAATAGGACAGGACTTTCTCATTTCGTATCTGTGCATTGACATGCGGGCACCAGCCCAGCCACCTGTGTATTACATTCGTGATCCGGGCAATCATATCGGAATATTCGCCCCCTGTTTCTCATTAAAAAGCGGGGGAACTGTCCCATTCTTCGCAAAGGAATAGAGACTGTAGGTGGCAATTCCCAACACCGTCGAGCCGATGATAATGATCCCGAACAATATCAGCATGTAAATAACCACAACGGCTCCTGCCATCGCCGAACTTCCGGAGGAGAATCCGATCATGATCAGGGGGATCAGCGAGGAGATCGATATCAGGAATATGATGAGGAGAAACACCATGAAACAGACAATTATTTCCGCCCAAACATTCCGAAACAACGATAGGGACTGTTTAATCGCAGGGATCAAGCCGGCGTTATCCAGGACAATGGCCGGGATTACAAACAGCGTGAGGATGAAGAATACCATGAACGGTATCATCGAGAGGAAGGCCGAAGGGTAGTCGGCAGTATAGCCGTTCGAGAGGAAGGAGACCATGGTCCCTGCAACAGCCCCAATTCCCGCCCAGCCCACAAGTGTCCTCATATGATCGCGGGCCCGGGACAATCCTTCACCGATGGAAGTTGTACTTCCGGTAAGAAGAACCGAGACGCAAGCAATCAGCCCGGCCAACAGGGAGTAAGCGAGGGCCGTGCTGACCAGCATTGTTATGAATGTCAGGACAGTCCATAGGACCGATCCCTTTCCTATCAGGATTGTGGGTGTTTCAGGAAAAAGGCCGGTTCCCGGGAGAGGGTTTGTCCCTGATATATACAAGAGATACAGGCTTGCGGCCATACTGAAGATCATCGAGAGCCCTGTCAGGAGTGAAAACCAGAACAGCCATCTATTCCGGACGAGGATAAGGATGCTTCCGGCAGCAAGGTGTATTCCCCGATCGATCCTTCCAGGACTCCCTCCAGCACTGCCACCAGACTGTGCAGGCAATAGAGTTGAAGGCAGGGATGTGGACACGCCCCGTTCATTGCGCATCGTCAGGGCGTTTGGACACCAGCCCAGCCATCTGCGAATCGTGTCAGATACCTGTCCCGTCATGTCAGGGCCCTCACTTTAAAAAATAGTTCTTCCGCCATCTTCGTCGGATCTGCGGTCTTTGTTATCCTTATTCCCATCTCGTTCGCGTAATCCCAGAGGAGCTCGATGCACTCGGTATACCGCGGGCATGCCCCGCAGTCGCCGTCATGCTCGTACCAGACCTGCATGCCGTGCTTCTCGGAGACGAAGATGATCGCCGCCGTCCGCAATGGGATAGAGCGGCCGATGAGGATCCCCCGCTCGGTATTGATCCGTTCGATTGCGATCTGGTTCGCGTGTGCCATCTCCCGGAGTGCCGAGTCGATCTTCTCATCCATTGCAAGAAGCGCCCGGGACACTGCCTGCCGGGATATGCCGAGTGTCTGGGCGATCGTGATGTTGGGGATCCCTCCCCTCCGCATCGCCCAGAACCCGAACTGCTTCTCTTTGGTTGGCAGGGGCATGTGTCAACGTTCGCACGTTGACTATTTAAATCTACCGGGATCACAGAAGACCCGGGAGAAATTCAAAAGAAAACTCTCAACATGGTATTGGATGATATAGCCTGGAGACTGGCGCATATCGCACCGATTTCGTTTCTATTCAGGGCTCTAAGTGGATTCTCATGAACAGGAAGGAAGTGATCAACTGGAAAGTGTTTGGTATTCTCCTGATTATTGGCATCTTCCATCTGATTACAGCCCTCGTAATGAGTCTCTTTCTCCAGGTTGCCTATCCAGGCACACTCCACTATGGGTCCATGGGTGATCTATTGACGATAATAGTGGTCTTTTTCAAGGCTGTCGGATGCGCAGTCGCGATCTTCGTGGGCCTGTACCTTGGGAAGAGTGCGGGTCTGGGCGCTCCGCTCCTGGAAGGCTGGGTAAACGGAGAAGGGGTCAGGGATCGAGTGTTGTCAGTCCTGCTCATCTCGGTTGTGTGTGGCCTCTCTGTCGCAGTGCTCAGATATTTCCTGGATGTGATACTGTTCTCCCCATTCGTGCCATCCCTTCTGATGCAGTGGAGAGAGTTGCCGTTCGGAGTGGTATGGACAATCCCTTTCGAGCAGGGTATAGGCGATGAAATTACCTACAGGTTGTTCTGGATGACGATCTTTGCGTGGATCATCAGCAAGATCCAGAAACCGGAGAGCAACCAGCCGACGTCCCCGGGCATGTGGGCCGCCATCCTGATCGTCACATGTGTATCGATACCGGGAACCCTGTTCTGGATCTCCGGCCCAATTGTCAGGCTGCAACTTGCTTTACTGACCGCAATCGGGGGGATGGTGTTCGGATGGCTTTACTGGAAGAAAGGAATCGAATCCGCACTTCTCTCTCACTTTATATCCAGTGTGGTGCTCGTGTTTTTCGCATTGTACATATAGACGGGTATTCCCGGGGCACTGCCGCCAGGTGTTGCGCGACAAGAAGGGGGAGAGCCAGGCAGAGGCGGCCTCACATCAACCCATGAATACATGCTTTCCCTTCCCACTTCAATCCCGGACAAGTGTAATCGCACATTCGGGGCAGACGTGGGAACACAGCGAGCACCCGTCGCACCGGGAGTGGTCGAATGCGGGCTTTCCGTCATGGAGGGCGATGGCATGGTAGCCCCCGTCCCTGCACGCGATGACGCAGCTCCCGCAGGATGTGCAGGCGACAGGCGAAGAGAGAATTGGCCGGACCCGGTTTGTCCGGCTGAGCGACTGGTGCGAGTGCAATTTTCCGAGCGCAAGACCCCTGAGCCGGTCCGGGGATGAGAATTCCTTTCCGGCAAGGTACGTGGAGAGGCCCGCCTGCATTTCCTTCACGATGCCAAATCCATGCCACATGACTGCTGTGCAGACCTGGACGGCAGAGGCTCCTGCAAGGAGATACTCTGCCGCATCATGCCAGCCGGACACCCCGCCGATCCCGATGACCGGCAGGTCGACAGCGGATGCGACCTGCGAGACGATGCGCAACCCCACAGGTTTGACAGCAGGGCCCGAATATCCGCCGTAGGTCGAATACCCGCCAACCGAGGGGAGGGGTTCGAAGGAATCGAGGTCGACTCCCCCGAGGCACTGGACAGTGTTGATCGCGGAGATCATGTCGGCTCCACCAGCCTTCGCAGCTTTTGCGACCGGAATGATGTCGGTCACGTTCGGGGTGAGCTTGACTATCACCGGGATGTCGGCCGCGTCCCTGACCGCACAGGTCAGTTCCCGGACCATGTCAGGGTTCTGCCCGATTGCCGAACCCACACCCTGCTCGGGCATCCCGTGCGGGCACGAGACATTCATCTCGATTGCATCCACACCGGCTTCTTCGACCTGTCCGGCAAGGGCCCTCCATTCCTCCGGGTCAATGGTGCCCATGATGCTCGCGATCAGCAGTTTCTCCGGGAATTCGCTCTTGATCCTCGGGATCTGTGAAGCCCAGTAGGACACTGTCTTCTTGCTGAGCAGCTCAATGTTCTCGAATCCCCGGAGATCGCCGCTGCTTCCCCTTATTGCGTGAAAACGGGGGGAGACGTCCTCGATGACCATGCCATCCGGGCGGATGGTCTTGATCACAGCCCCTGCCCACCCGGCGGAAAAGGCCCTCGCAATCTGTTCATACGATGCTGTGGGGGGAGCTGAAGAGAGCATGAACGGGTTCTCAAGGTGAAACGGCCCCAGTGTAGTGGTCAGTGACTGTCCGGCATTCATTATGTAGGGATACACTATTGCTGGGCGAGGTGTTGGGTATTGTGGTGTGTCTCCTGGTGCGCCGTGTCCCGGATCATTTATATGTGAAGTGAATCTGCCAGGAGGTTTTTCCTCTCCTTTACTTTCAGGTTCGCTCCAAACGTTCTTACAAGGAGAGGATTGACCGCCTGTGGGGGCAGGCCGAGGGCTGCGGCAGTATTGCGGGCAAGGTCCATAGGGTCGGATATCCCGTGATATGCGCTGGAAAGAACCGCCTCGTGAATTGCCTGGAGATATGCAAGTGCCCTGTCCATCTGGCGATATCCGTCCTCACCTCTTTGGGGCTCATCCCATGCCGAGAGGAGATACTGTATGCCGGAGAGTTCCCGGAGCCGCTGAACCGACTTCACCGATGCGAGTGCATCGTCATACACCGGCAAATCCCCTGTGACCGGGATTGCATCGCCAGAGAAAAGCACCCCGCTTCCTTGCAGGAAAAGCGAGAGAGACCCTGGTGAATGCCCTGGAGTGTGGATCACCTGCATCCCGCCTGCCAGGCTCCCGTCAAGTTCGATACAATCCCCGTCCAGGAGTTCATGATCGACCGTGACCGATCCGCCGACAAGCACCGGGAACCCCGGCACAGGCCGTTGGCGGTTCTGGAGGTCGACATCCTCTATCCATGCCCGCTCTGCCGGATGTGCCGCGATACTGCAGCGGGTGGCCTGCCGGATAGCCCGAGCCGCCCCCATATGATCCGGATGCGAATGTGTCAGGACGATACGGGCGATGTCAGACGGATCGCGGCCGATGGACCTGATATAATCGAAGATAGCAGCCTCGCACCCGGCAACCCCTGTATCGATCAGGGTGATCGTCTCCCCGCAGGCGAGGTACGAATACACGAACCGGTCGAGTGCGATGCCGGGTGCGACAGGAATCTGAAACGTATACCTGAGTCCGTGGATGGATGGGACGATCTCCATCAGTTACACCTTATCGGGAAGTATGTTGGAAAGACAGGGATATAATCGTAAGGGGTGTATCGGGGCCTTCCCCCTCCCTCGATGTGTGCAGCAGGTGATGTATCGCCTGCAGGTGGGTTATAGGCTATCCGTGCCAGGCGGGGTCATTCCTTGCCTGACGGGCTGATCCTGAATGATGACCGCTCATTCAATCGGAACCTCGTCCCTTACCGCATCGACGATAAAAGGGTAAAGTGTCTGGTCGATTTCCGGGTGGAGGGTCCCGTAGAAGATCCATACCGGGAGGAAAAATTCCTGCTCGTAATCGCGGTCCTCCGCATAATACCCGAGACGGATATCCGACACGTGCAGCCCGTCGAGAGAACACTGGGGGATTTTCACGAGCTCACGCCTTTCCAGCTTTTCAAACGCGTCCTCTGCTGAAATGATCGGGATCTCGTGGTCGTATTCGAGGGATCGCCAGACTTTTTCGACCTGCAGGACCTCTCCGTCCTCACCAAGTCCAACGGTGATCCCCGCCCCCGGCCCGACAACCGGGTGCCCTGCCGCCTGCTGCCGCCAGATGACCGCTGTATATTGGGGAAATTCCGCCTCCACGGCTCCGGTTGCAAGGTTATACTGCTTCACGGTGACTCTCTCCACTCTCGCAAGGACCGCATCACCCGGCAGTCCGCCGTATTGTGCGAGCGCCTGCTCGGCAAGGCGGGGCGCTTCCTCCTCAGTGGGAATGTTCTCCCTGATATCCATGATCTCAGGCCCTCCGAATGAGAAGACGGTGTGCCCGGTCACCCTGTAGACTGCCGCTGTCTCCGGGGACGGGGGAAAAGATGCCGCGAGCATGATCCCCTTCGACTGGTTGCCGGGAAAAGGACCCGGAGGAGCAGGATTATTCTCCTGTGATGATGCACATGTAAGGAGCAGCCCCATTATTCCACTGGTGAGAGCAAGCACAGTGAAAATCGCGAGCCAGGTTATTGTTTTCATGCCATGACAAAGAAACTGGTAGAGATCGTGTGATTCAATGCGGTTTTCTCCCCGGGCCGTCACTGCAATGTCGGGGCATCAGGCGTGGGGTTTCCCCCAGTTCTGGACCTGGGAGAGTATCAATGCAAGGGCTATCACGATAACACATGCGATGACTCCCATCATCCACTGTAATGTGATGAGTGCATAGAGGACGATTGCAATCAGGATGATGTAGACCAGCCAATATTTATAGTCCATACGATTCCACGGATTTTCATATAGAATCGGGGCAATAATAAGGTTTTGCTGCCAATTTTCCGGATTCCCGGCTGTGACAAGGATCTTATTGGAGCGTTCCCTCCCGATATGCATACGCTCACTTCCCTCTATCATTCTCATACAGGGCTCGGGTTTTTCCCCTCACCTGATCCCGGATTATCCCCCTCTTCATCCACTCTCTCCCGTATACGTATCGTCTCCTGACCATTGGCGGAAAGACCAGCCAGAACAGGACAAGTCCCACCGTGAGCGTCCATGTGATGTTGTTCCCGAAGTAGCTGATGAACTTGCTTTCAAAGGGCCGCCCGTAGAAGACCGTCCCGCAGCCGGCAAGAAGGAGCATGCAGGCAAAAATGACAACAATCGAGACCAGCAGATAAAAGCCGGCACTTTTTTCATCAACCCTGATCTCATGGCCTTTCATCAGCCTGTGCCAGAGCAGGTATGAGAGATACGGTATGAGAAAATTCGCAAGAAACCCGAAGATGCTCATCGGGGACCAGGAACCATAGAAGTCACCGGCTATGTTCCCGATGGCAAGGCCCCAGGCGGCTGCAGGGCCGAAGAGGATCCCCAGGAGTACCGGGAGGGATGCCGCCGGCCGGATGTATATCCCTGCGACGGTCAGGTCGAGCTGGTTGAAGGGGATAAGGATCAGGGCGTAGAGCAATGCCGTCGCCGCGATCCACGCGAGCCCTCTCCTCCCGGTCCAGACCGCGGCAAGCTCGTGCATACACATTCGTTTCTCCTCCTGCGAAATAAAAAGGCAGGACATGTGAGCGGGGATCCGCATCCTGTATCAGGAGAGATGAGAGCGCCAGGGATGACCGCCCCGGAATACTACAGTCTGAACTCCGGGATCGTATCGAACAGTGCCTGGTATAACCGGGTAAAGAGGGCGATATATTCTCCGGCACATTCCGTGGCAACGAAGGTGGTCTTCTCCCCGTCGGTTCTCCGGGAGAGATACCCCCTGTCAGTGAGAAAACCGATATGGTCCTGCCCCGTCTTCGAGTTGAGGTTGCAGCGGTGGACAATCGACGTGAACGACCGGGGAGTTTTGCAGAAGACGAGGATCTCCCAGTAGATCTCATACGGCGTGCGGCGCTCGGTGTTCATCGGGAGCCCCGGTCCAGAGTGTGTGCAAGCACCTGTTCCGCCCGGGAGATCTCGCCCTCCCGGACATCCCAGGCTTTCGCAAACCTCGCGAAGTAGAAGGAACTCACGAGGCTCACGATGGCAATACCGAGGGAAAGGAGTGCCGGGGGGATCAGGAGTGCGCTGTCCAGCGTGATCGTGCCGGAGGTGAGACTGACCGAGAAAAATTCGATGCTGGAGAGGATTCCAAGGACAAGGAAGCAGAACCCCCCGAGCGTACAGACCAGGGCCATGGTCCGGATAGTCTTCCTGTGCCCGCGGTAATGGGCGATCATCCTTACAATCCCGCGTGTCGTGACCTCTGCGGTGATCGGGGCTTTCCGGTCTCTGCATGCACTCCGGATATCGTCGAGGCCATCCATGATCTCCACGCCCGATATGATCCAGGAGAGCCCGATGCCAAACCCGGCCATGGAGAATGCAGCGATTACAATCCGCAGCAGTGAGAAGAAATGCCCCCCTGCCTGCTCCGTCAGGGATGATACGATATAGTGGATCCCGAACGCCATCGCCAGCGCTCCAAAGACCACGTTCATGAGGATGACCAGGGTGTAACTGTCCAGTTCGCGAAAAAACCGCGAATGCACCGTATCAGTCATGCGTGTGTTCACGATCCATAGTTATACCGGCGATCTCCCTTGAATCACCATGAACCCGGGATACATACCTGGAATCTCCCTGCATGGACAGGCGAATCGGGTTCACACCTCTATTGTCAGGCCATCGGTTGCGGCAATAAGGCCAGGGCACTCTTCTCCGTACAGCCTCTCAATCTCGAACCTCTCTTCCAGGGTCGTGTAGACGTGGGCGGCAAAATGAATCAGGGCGAGCCGTTTCGCACAGGCCTCCCGTGCAATCCGGATGGCATCCCCGGGATTCAGGTGCGGCCATTCCGGGCTCTTCTCACCCGGTTTCAGCCCGCACTCGGTGATGAGAAGGTCAGCATCCCTTGCAAGCACGACGGCATTCGTGCAGAAGCCGGTGTCGGTGCAGTACGCGATCTTCTTTCCGGAGAGGGTGAGCGCGTACCCGAAACACGGGGCGGTATGGACAAGAGGCCTGCACTCGACAGGGAAGGGAATCTCGTGGGTTCCTTCGGCAAGCTCGATGAACCTGACAGGAAATGGCAACCGGTCGAACGGCACGGTGAACGGTTCCCGCACGATGGAACGAAGGTCCGAAGCCAACCCGATCTGGCCGCAGATATACAGGGGATGCCTGAGCCTGAACTTGTTGAGGGTGTGAAGACCGGCAATATGGTCGAGGTGGCAATGGCTGATGAACAGGTACGTCGGCAACTCCTGGTCAACATACTGGTCTGCCTTTGCAATGCCACCCCCGGCATCAAGTATCACGTTGCAGTCACCGGACCTGACAAGCACCGAGCAGGTATTCCCGGTAAGGGTGTCATACCACCCGTTTGTTCCGAGGAATGTGACCAACATCTTCCAGAATGTTGGGTGCGGGAGGTAAAAAACCGGGTACCCTGCGCCCGGCGGGATACCAGGTCGGACAACGGGTACGCTCTTACCCGAAGACTCCTCCGGGCTTCCATCCACCTGAAGGTAACTGGATGGACGCTGAGAAATGTCCTTTTGTGAAAAAACAGGTATCACTATATGCTCACAGGCCAACAGGGCAACTGAAGGGATCCCGCAACATGGCTGGAGAGGGAAAGGCGGGGAATATTTACGAAGAGTCGCTCGCGCTGCATGAGAAGTACCACGGGAAGATAGAGGTATCCTCAAAAGTGCCCCTCTCCACAAAAAAAGACCTCTCTCTCGCATATACCCCGGGAGTCGCGGAGGTCTGCAGGGAAATTGCGAGAAATCGCGATCTCGCGTATACATACACGCTGAAGGCAAACACCATCGCTATCGTCACCGATGGATCAAGGGTCCTCTCGCTTGGAAACATCGGGGGCGTCGCCGCCATCCCGGTGATGGAGGGAAAAGCGCTCCTCTTCAAGAGGCTGGCCGGCATCGATGCGTTTCCCCTCTGCTTTGAAAATTCCCATACGGATTTTGCCGACGATATCAGGAATATCGCCCCGGTATTCGGGGGAATAGCCCTCGAGGATATCGCTGCCCCGAAGTGCTTCGAGCTGGAAGAGAAGCTGCAGGACATCGGGATCCCGGTCATGCACGACGACCAGCACGGAACCGCGGTCGTCGTCCTCGCCGCCCTTCACAACGCGTGCAGGGTGACGGGGAAACGGTTCGAAGACCTCGACATCGTGATCTGCGGGGCGGGGGCCGCAGGGATTGCGATTACCCGGATGCTGAAATGCATCGGGTACAATCCGAGGCTTTTCCGGAGCGTGCACGGTATGTGCGTCTGCGATTCGCGGGGGATCATCAGCAGGCACCGCGAGGGGCTCTACAGGAACAAGTACAAGTTCATCATCGCCGAGGAGACCAACCCGGCGGGCCGGGAGGGTACGCTTGCCGATGCGATGGAGGGGGCAGATGTCTGCATCGGTGTGTCTGTCCCGGGGATCATCACGCCGGGAATGGTGCGGTCCATGAACCGGGATCCGATCATCTTTGCGCTTGCCCACCCGATGCCCGAGATCATGCCTGCCGATGCATTCAGGGCGGGGGCCGCGATCGTCGGCACGGGCCGAAACGATTTTCCCAACCAGATCAACTATGCCCTGGCGTTCCCCGGGATCTTCCGCGGGGCACTCGATGTCTATGCAACCGGGATATCAGACGAGATGAAAGTGGCAGCTGCCCATGCAATCGCCAGTTTTGTGAAGTACCCGAGAAAAGACCGGCTTCTCCCGCAGATTCTCAACCGGAAGGTCGTTCAGGCAGTGGCTGCTGCAGTGAGCGCTGCGGCTGTCGAAAGCGGCTGTGCCCGCAGTCACCTGGTATCCTGATCAGTGCTCCCCTTTTGACCGGAATGAGCCGCCGGGGACAGTTATCTCGAACCGGGCCCCTTTCCCGGGCTCCCCGTTCTCGGTGATGGATATGCCCGTGATCGCGAGGATCTCCCGGCTCAGGAAGAGACCCAGTCCTGTGTGCTTCCCGAATCCCTTCTGGAAAAGCCGTTTCTTATCCCCGGAAGATACCCCCACCCCGTCATCCTCTACAACGAGCGTGATGCCATCCTCCCTCCTCAGTCCGGAACAGTGGATCATGGTGATCTTCTCACCGTACTTGATTGCATTGTCGAAGAGGTTGTAGAACACCTTCTCGAGAAGCGGATCTGCAAGAATTTCCACGTCCGTGTTCTCTTCCTCGACCCGTATCGCCCCCAGGTCGAGGGACTGCACCATCCGGCCGATAATGGCGTGGATGTTCTGCCAGGTCGGATCGACACTCCCTATATCCTGGTAGACACGGGTGAACTCTATCTGTTTCTGGATCACGCGGGAGACCGTCTTCATCCGGTCAAGGTAGGTCTGGAGTGTCGGATCGACTTCATAATCTTCCGAGAGCTCGAGGTATCCCATGAGTGCGGCGAGCTGGTTGAGGATGTCATGGCGGGTGATGCCGGAGAGGAGGTTGAGTTTCGTGTTCGCCATCCGGAGCGCATCTTCGGTCTGTTTTCTCTCCGTGATGTCCAGGTGGGTCCCTGTCATCCTCATGGGGCGGCCTTCCGTGTCCCACTCGACCACCTTCCCCCGGTCCAGCACCCATATCCACCGGCCGTCCTTGTGACGGATGCGCACCTCGCACTCGTACATCGGCGTCAGCTTTGCGAAATGCTCCTTTATCTTCGCCTGCGAACGCGGCAGGTCATCGGGATGGCAGAGCCGGATCCAGGTATTGATCGAGAGCGGAGCCAGTTCTGCAAGAGTGTATCCTCCAATCTCAGCCCAACGCTCATTATATTCCACCTTCCCGGTGTCGACGTGCCAGTCCCACAGGCCCACCCCGGAGCCTTCAATCGCGAGCGCGAGCTGTTCCTCGCTCTTCTGTAAATTCTCTTCTGCCTGAGTTGTCTCGGTGACATCGATCCCGATTGCGATGAAGCGTTCAGGGACACTCTCCTCCCGGGGGAGCCTTTTTGTATTCCAGAGGATGACCTTCTGCGAACCGTCCCTGCAGGTAATGATGGTCTTCAGGTTCTCGCGGAACTTCTCTTTTTCGACAATATCAGAAAAATGCCAGTGGACATCCCTCCGGTAATCTTTCTCCGGGTAAAGCCATTTCCAGACCTCATTCTTCCCGATAACCTCCGTTGTGTGGTAGCCGCTAATTGTCTCTGCCGCAGTGTTCCATTCAAGAATCCTGCCGGAGCTGTCAATAACCATGAGCCAGACGTTCGCATTCTGAATGATGCTCTTCTGTATCTGAAGACTCTGGCTCAAAGCTTCCCGGTTCCTGATCATCTGATCCGATAAGTAGATGACGAGTGCCCCTATTCCGAGGAAGACGAATGCCCGCACCACGGCGACCTCGAGCTCGCCCCAGTCACCCCATGTATACACCCAGGTGAGCAGCAGGTACGCGAGGGTAATGAGGAGAATGCCGAAAAATCCCCTTGCCCGGTAATGATAGGCAAGGAGCACGATGGGGATATAATAGAGATGCATGAAGACGATGGTGATCCCACGCGAGAGGCAGAATACTGTCAGCACCAGGCATATGCAGGAGAAAGCGGCGATGAGGATCCTCCAGCGGTTCTCTGTCATCCGGATGCTGAAGAACGAAGGGACAGCCAACTCATCCACTTCCCGAAATGTCCCGGAAGAGTATCCGTATTTTACGGTTTTCGGTCAGCACGAAGGCAAGTGGCAAGTATCCGGTGGATCCGAAAAAAACCCGGCGGGTATCACTCACCATTGTTATTCATACTATGGGGATGGAAGATAAAGATTGAGCCTCCGGAAGGCAATACTCATCTCGAAATACTGCCGGAACGCACTATCCCCGCATGTGCTCACTTCATCCCGGATCTGAACCGTTCCGGTAGGGATGTTCGATCGAATTCCCTCCGGATCCCGGCAGGGAAGAGACCTGACGCGAGACCTGACTCTCATCCATTGTGCCCGGAACCCGTCGTTGGATTCGTCAGGTATCCGCTTTATAGCATATTCCCTTGTTTTTGCGCGATATATGCCCGGGCAGGCAACCGTCTCGTCCTCTCCGTGTCCATCCAGACCGAAAAAACGAGGGTGTCGATCAGGCAAAACCCGTGGCGTGAGAGCCATGCAGCCACCTGTGGATGTGAATGCCGGTACATTGTGACCGGATACCCCGTCCCTGTATGTTCCGCCCCGACAATCACTTCGGCATCCTCGTCTTCCCCGCGGTCGCCGGTCACGAAGACGAAAATCCCGCCATCCCTCACCAGGCGCCCGGTCTCCCGGAATACCAGGTCGAGATCCGGGAAGAACTGGAACACTCCGGTCGAGACGGCATGGTCGAAAGACCCGTCTTCAAACGGGTAGGGCGCAATAGTCAGGTCATGGCGGACCAGGCGGGCAGCCCACCCTTTTTTTCGGCAGGCGTCCAGCATCGAGTCTGATATATCCATGCCTGTCACAGACAGGCCGGCCTTTTGGAATAGCGCAGAGCCAAGGCCCGTGCCAATCCCAATATCAAGTATCCTCTGGCCTGGTTTCGTGTATGGAAATGCGAGCCCGAAGACGACTGCAGGCCCATACCATCCGGTTACCTTCGCCTCGTCGTCGTAGTGCTCTGCGTTCTCACTGTCCCGCGCAGTCATGGGATGCCTCCCGTAAGAAGGATGCCGGGAAATGATCCTCACAGGATGTCAGCCTGGCCGGTCGCGGCTGAATAGCACCTCTGCCACCCTGCCGGGAAAGGACTTCAGTCATACGCAAGCCGGGTCTTCTTATCGGTGAGCGTCGGTGCGATAAGTTCCTTCCAGGCCGCAGAGTCCCACGTGCCGAGGCTGGTGTGGGTCGTGTAATAATTCTCCGGTATCGGATGGGTCCCGACCACCACCTCCATCCCGTATTTCTCCCGGATAAACCGGGGGAAGTACGAGATTCTGGGGCAGGGGGGATAACCGACGATCATGCCTGTTGCGATGTGGATGACCTCGGCACCGTTCTTCTTCATCTCCTGCGGAACGTACTCGACATTTCCCCCAGGGCATCCGTTGCAGGTCGCGAACCCGACCAGTTCCACGTCTTTTCCCTGGTAGCGTGCAAAGGCTCCCTCGCGGTTGCGCAGCGCCCGGAGGCACTTCCCCCCGGCGCAGGTCCGGTACCGGTCACAGATGATGATGCCAATTCGTATCGGGTCTCCCATATTTTCGATCTCCCTGGATATCGAGTCCTGTCTGTATTACATCGGGTTCACTTGAGAAATATACTGTGATGCCATGCGGGAGCTGCCGAATCCATAACTTTTATGTTAATATGAATATATATTCATTGAACGAGGCGATATACATGCCTGGATATGATGGAACAGGCCCACGCGGCTATGGACCTGCCACGGGAAGGGGCCTTGGGCCCTGTGGCAGGGGAATGGCGTATGGGAGAGGGATGCCATTTGGAATGGGTCGCGGTTTCGGAAGAGGTCGCGGCTTCGGACGTGGCATGATGATGGGGTATCCCCCTGTCTATTACGGGAACTATGGTGAGCCCGAACCGTTGAGCAAGGAAGCACAGAAACAGCTCCTTGAAGCAGAACTCAAGCGCATAGACGCAGAAAAAGCTGAAATAGAACGCCGGCTCACTACTCTTGAGTAATGCCGGGGAGAAGAAGACGCTGCAGGAGGGTTGGATTCCAGCCCGCCTTCACATCGTTCGGTCCTGCAGCCACCGGGCCGGTCGAATCCGACGAGATGATCCTCACGGTGGAAGAATTCGAAGCGGTGAGGCTCAAGGACCTCGAGGGTCTCGACCAGACCGAATGTGCCCGGATGATGGAGATATCCCAGCCGACATTCCACCGGCTGGTGATATCCGCCCGCAGAAAAATTGCCGATGCGCTGACGCACGGAAAGACTATCAAAATCGAAGGCGGGCATTACCGGTTCTGAACAGGATTCGGCACGCATTTCTCTCACACCGGGAAATTTTTTTCTGGAAGGTTGGAAGATTTACAGGAGCAACGCTCATGATCTTCTCGTGTCCTCTCCCTTATCTCTCAGTCATGTGAGGAGGGGTTTCCTTCGGAAGGTCCGTGATCCCCAGTACGATTCCCCTGATACCTCCGGGAGGGTTGTCAGCCATTCCGGCATAACGCGGGATCAGGTGCACGTGGCAGTGCATCACTTTCTGGTCCGCTGCTTTCCCGATGTTGATGACGATATTGTATCCTGCGGGAGAATATTTCTCATCAACGATCTTTCTGCATGCGATGAGCATCTCCGGCAGGGCAGCCATTTCATCCGCTCTGGCGTCAAAAAATCCGGCGAAGTGCCGGAACGGGATGACCAGGAGATGCCCCCGGGTGACCGGAAATGCGTCCCACCGGGCATACCACCAGGTATTGCGATAGAGGATATCGCGCTCGGCAGGCGAACAGAAAGGGCAGGATATCTGGTTCACGTGCAACCACCGCATGGATGAATATGACGGGTTCTTCGCCCGCGGGAGTCCGGGTACCTGGATCTCCACAGGCGGATAATCTCCCAGGGTGGTTCGTTCATATCGATAATAAGATTCCTTTTTTGATTCATCAGCGATCACCGCGCGAAAACCTGCCATGTGTCCCGAGGATTGCGATACTGGATGATCTCCGTGGCACGATCAGTGCAGTATTTATATGAAGACCAGAGAATATTAGGTATACCTAAAACGAGGTACCATGATACAGCCAGTATCCCACCTTGAAACAGGAAAATCTGCGGTTATCCTCCGGCTGGAAGGCGGATTCCATTTCAGGAAAAAGATGTTTTGCATGGGAATCCGAGAGCAGAAAACAGTCCGGCTCGTGGCAAAACACCCGTTCTATGGGCCCGTCGTGATTGAAGTCGACGGACGCGAGATCACCATCGGGCGGAGGATGGCAGAGCATATCATCACCGGTGACCCGGAATGAGAAAGATCGTCCTGATGGGGAACCCGAACGTCGGGAAGAGCGTCTTTTTTTCCCGCCTGACAGGGGCGAACGTGATCGCTTCAAATTACCCGGGCACGACCGTGGATTACTCCAGGGGGAGAATGTGTCTGGGAAAAGAGCCGTACGAGATCATCGATGCTCCCGGCACATATTCGCTCGATCCCTCCAACAGGGCCGAGGACGTCGCTCTTGATATGTTCGAGGATGCGGACATTGTCATCAATGTCGTCGACGCCACGAACCTCGAGAGGAACCTCTACCTCACGCTCCAGATCCTGGAGCGGAAAAAACCCACCGTCCTGGCACTGAACATGTGGGACGAGGCCCGCCACACGGGTATCTCTATCGATCTCAAAAAGCTCGAACAGGAACTCCGGGTGCCCGTAATCCCGACAATCGCTTTGAGCGGAGAAGGGTTTTTTGACCTTGTGCAGCGGATTGAAGAGGCCCTCCCCTCCGGTACGATACACCCGATGGAGGAGAACGACCGGTGGATCAAGATCGGGGAGATCACGAGGAACGTGCAGCAGGTGACGCACCGCCACCATACGCTGCGGGACTGGATCTCCGACGCATCAATCAGGCCGCTTACCGGGGCACCCATCGCCGTTGCGGTCATTTTTGCAGCACTCTGGTGTGTCAGTTTTATCGGTGAGACCCTTATCACCTATATCTTTGATCCTCTCTTTGAGATGTATACGCCGGTTGCCATGGCTCTCAGCACGTGGCTCGGCCCGGGATTGCTGCATGGCCTGCTGATCGGGAACCTTATCGACGGCCAGATCGATTACGTGCAGTCGATGGGGCTGCTCACGACCGGCATCTATGTTCCTTTTGCCATGGTGCTGCCTTATATCGTGGCATTCTACATGGTGCTTGCTATCTTTGAGGATTCGGGATACCTGCCGAGACTTGCGACCCTCTCGGACACCATCTTCCACAGGTTCGGCATGCACGGCTTTGGGATTATCCCGGTGTTTTTGAGCCTGGGATGCAATGTACCGGGAATCCTTGCGACACGGAGCCTCGAGACGAAGAAACAGCGGTTCATCGCCGCAACCCTCCTTGCGATCTCGGTCCCCTGCATGGCAAAGAACGCCATGGTCTTCGGTATCCTCGGACCATATGGCATCGGCTATGTCGTCCTTGTCTTCGCAACGCTTTTCATCGTCTTCGTCTCGTCAGGCCTCATCCTGAACCGGATGATAAAAGGGGACAGTCCCGAGATCTGCCTCGAAATCCCGCCATACAGGAGACCTGATGCGAGGACCGTCCTCAAGAAGACCTGGATGAGGATACGCTGGTTCCTTGCCGAAGCCATCCCGTACCTCTTCGCAGGCGTGCTGCTCATCAACCTCCTCTACACGGTCGGTTTCGTGGAGTGGCTGGGCGGCATTTCCGCACCACTCATCCAGGGATGGCTGGGCCTTCCGAAGGAAGCCACCACTGCACTCCTGATCGGGTTCCTGAGGAAAGACCTTGCGGTCGGCATGCTTCTTCCGCTCGGCATGTCGCCAATGCAGCTCGTGATCGCAACGACCCTGCTCACGGTATACTTCCCCTGCGTCGGTACATTCGCCGTGATGTTCCGGGAACTGGGCTTCCGGGACATGATAAAGGCGACCGCGTTCATGGCAGGGACCGCGATTGTGATCGGAGGGGTGATGAGGGTGATACTGATTGGCATATGAGGTGCAGAAGAGATGCGGCCCAAGACCATTGAAGAATACATAGAAACCATTTACGTGCTGGAACAGAGGAACGGGCGTGCACAGACCGGGGTGATCGCTGCACAGATGGGGGTCAAGCCTCCCTCCATCACCGAGATGCTCCAAAAGCTCGAGCGGGAAGGCCTGATCCATTACGAATCCTATTCCGGCGCAGTCCTCACCCCTGCAGGCATGGAGATGGCACGTGAACTGATGAAGAAACACCAGGTTATCGCCGATTTGCTGGAGATTCTGGGGATAGACCGGAAATATGCCGAGATCGATGCCTGCCAGATAGAGCACCACGTCAGTGCCGGGACAGTGGAGAGGCTGGAAGAGTTCGTGGAATTTGCGAGGGCCGACAGGCAGACTGCCGAATCAATCAGGCGTTTCAGGACTGCAGACCAGTGAATCTCCCGCGAAATGGACAGCACGGCGGCATCTTCTCCCGGTCATGTGGATTTTCCTGAGCCGTGGCTGATGATTCATTCCCCTGACAGGCATGCCGAAAATTTTTCAGGTGCTGTTCACGCTACACGCCTGTGCGACTATAATGCAGAAGCCAAGACGGCAGTCCGTCTCCCGGCAGGCAAATCCGACCTTCCCGAGCGCCTCCCCGATCTCTTCCCGTGAGTAAAAACGGGCACGGGAGAGGAACCTCCCCTTCCCTCCGTCCATTAAGTATTTCCGGTGAATTACTCCGCCGCGTTCGATGCAGGCGAGGACAAGGAATCCCCCGGGAACGAGGATACGGTGGAGTTCTGCGAACGCCTCTGCCGGGTCGTCAAGAAAACAGATGACCGTCACAAGGAGGACGGATGAGCAGGACGCATTTCTGATAGGGAGTGCCTCCACCCTCCCCCGAATAACCTCGATCCCCCGCTCGCGGGCCATAAGTCCCAGGCTTTGCGAAGGCTCTATCCCGAGCGTGATTCCGAGCGGGGCCGCAAACCTCCCCGATCCGACCCCGACTTCAATCGACCGGGAATCCGGGGCGGGCATCAGGCGCCGGATACGGGAGAGCTCTGCGTCGTATTCCCGGGCGTGTTCGTCGAACCACCGGTCATAGTCGAGGGCATACTTCTCAAAAATGTCGACCTGCATGGATCTCCTCTCGTCACGCCCCATAGAGGTGCTTTCGAACCCGTGCGCCGACTGCCTCTTCCCTCTGTTTCAGTGAAGCGATGTCGCTTTCTCCTTCACGGTACGTGGAGAATAGCGAATAGGAAAAGTCCATGGTAAGATCCATCACCTCTTTCCTGAACCTGACTTCAACAGTCGTATCACCGGAAAACCCCTTGATGGAGAACCAGTCCGGTTTCTCGAACGTGTAGAACCCCTCCCCGACATCAGGGAGACATTCGACCCTCCCGAAGTTTTTGAGATACTCAAAAAACCCCTCCGTCACCGGTGAGTCGAGGAGGAACTCCTTCATGAAAGAGCCGTCCGCGCAGACTTTATGCCTGACCGACCGAAGAACCCGCATTCCTGGCAATCCTCCGTATGGCATCCGCTGCTATCCGGCACTCTTCATCGGTCGTGAACCAGGAGTGGCTGATCCTGACACAGCCCCCCCCCTCGTCAATAGCCCTGTGCACCAGCGGCGAACAGTGGAGACCTGTCCGGGCAATGATGTGGTATCCCCGGGCGAGCATGAACCCCACGTCATCGTTCTGGAGCCCCCGGATGTTGAATGCAACGATCGGCAGGTCAGGGTGTTCGTTGTAGACCGTGATGTTCGCTTCTTCTTTCAGTTCCCGGACGAGATGAGTGCTTTGTCTCTCTGCCTTTTCCATGATGGTGGCGATCCCTTTCTCCTGGATGAATTCCACCCCGGCTGCAAGAGCTGCAAGGCCTGGGTAGTTATGGGTCCCTGCCTCGAACCGGTCCGGCATATCACGTGGGTGGAGGAGCGATGAGGAATCCGTCCCTGTCCCGCCGAACCTGACCGGGGCGACAGCTTCCGGATCCCTGATGTAAAACCCCCCTGTCCCCGGGACTCCGAGGAGGCCCTTGTGCCCGGTGAAGACGAAGGCATCGACAGGAAGATCCTTCAGGTGCAATGGGACATGCCCTGCAGTCTGGGCACCGTCTACAATGAAATAGATCCCATGGTCGCGCAGGATATCGCCGACTGCTTTTATACCCTGCACAGAACCGATCACGTTACTGCCATGGGTCATGACCATGAGCCGTGTGTCGGGTCGGATTGACGCTTCAACAGCGTCCGGGTTGACATAACATTGTTCGAAGGGAACGATATCCAGCCGGATACGGTGCTGCCGCTCGTACTCGTAGAGTGGCCGGAGCACGGAGTTATGGTCCAGTGCCGTGGTGAGAACATGGCATTCTCCTTTTAATCCGGAAAGAAAACCAGGTATAAGGATATTCAGGGAATCCGTTGCATTATAGGTGAAAATGATGTGTTCGGGGGGGTCTCCTCCAAGAAATGCGGAAAGATCCTCCCGGGCCTGCATGATGTAGTCCTCCCCCTGCGTCCCGGTGGTCCTCCCCGACCCGAAGACGGGGAGGGAGAGGGATTTTTCGATCGCTGCCAGCACCCCGGGAGGCTTCGGCCAGCTGGTCGCGGCATTGTTGAGGTATATAAGGGGTTTTTGATCGATGGCCATCTGTTTCAGAATATCGGTGGGTGCCCGTAAAAAAGGGTTCGCCCGGGATGAAACCGGGAACACTTATCGCGGGGCGGGCAGAACAGATAGAATATGGCTGATGTCACCCCGGCCAACCTCAGGGAGGCTGCCGATGTGCTGGGAATAGGGGAAAAAGCCTCCCTGAACGAGATCCGGCAGAAATACCACGAACAGGTCAGGACCTGGCATCCCGATGTCTCGAAGAAGGATCCTGCAGTGTCACACGAGACGACGATCCGCGTGAAGATGGCGTATGATCTCCTTGTCGATTACTGCACGAACCACGTATTCTCGTTCCGGATCGAGGATCTCGCACAGGACCTTGAACAGTCTCCTGCGGATTTCTGGATGGAGCGATTCGGTGATGATCCCATCTGGGGATAAGCACTCTCTTTCACTCGTGGTGGGAGAATCCGTAAGGACTGCGTGCGACAATAGATGTAAACCTGAGAAAAATCTCCGCCTGACCAGGGGCCTGGATTCATCCACTATCAAAGGGATTATCGGATATATGGAGAATTCCCCTGTAGGAAAGGTGGGATACACCGCTGCATGATGACCGGGGACATGTGCCCGGCGACCACGGATTTTCTGGTGACAAAAGAGGGGAAGGGGGTGTTCAGGGAGACGGGCCCGATCGACATCCTCGGGTTCGTGATATGCGGAGAGTGCCCGGGGAAGAGAGCCATACCACGGGCGAATATGATGATCGAGCGGGGAGCAGAAGCGATCGTGTTCGCGTCATGCATCACCAGGGGAAACCCAATCGGGTATCCCTGCCCACACTATGCCGACATGCGGGACTGCATCCGTAAAGCCATCGGCCCCGACCAAAATCATCGGGTGGACCCATTGAACATGAGGACGACCCGGCCGGAGAATGCGTGACACTCTCCCTGCCGGGCGGTTTTGTGACACTCCAATTGGGAGATGAAAGACGCTACAGGGGCTTCAGGCTTTTTGTGGGGCATCGCCCGTATACCGGTAGTACGAGAGCTTCACCAGTTCCGCGGTCACGAAGAACGCGGCAACCAATCCGAGAATGATGCCGAGCGAAGGGAGGGACGGTGGCGTAAAAGAGAACATCGCCTGCCCGATCGAAGTGTAGGGCAGGATAATGGTCGCGGCTGCAGCAACCGCGGTCAGCACCATGACAGACAATGAAGGACGGCTCGCCCTGAAGAACGGGAGCCTCGTCCGTATGGAGAAGAGGAACACGAGTTCCGTCAGGATGCTGCCGATGAACCAGCATGTCTGGAGCACCTTCTCCCCCTGCCCCACGAAGACCGCGAAGAACGCGAAGTCATCGACGGTGCTTATCACGCCGAGCAGGGTGGCGATGAGGACGATCTCCTTCAGGTCATACCTCCCGGGCATATCCAGTTCTTCCTCGTCCACGGTATCTGTTGCAATCGAGATCATGGGAAAATCAGAGAGCAGGTTCACGAGCAGGATCTGGAGGGGCAGCATGGGCAGGAACGGGATGAACAGCGACACGATGGCAATGGCATAGAAGTTCCCGAAGTTAGAGGCCAGCGTCGCCTTCAGGTACTTGACACTGTTGGCACACACCTCCCTCCCGCTCCGGATCCCGTCGACGATCACCTCGAGGTTCTTCTGCATGAGGATGATATCGGCGGCCTCGCGGGCGATGTCGGCCGCGCTTTCCACGACGAGCGACACCCCCGCCCTCTTGAGAGCAGGTGCGTCGTTGATCCCTTCTCCCAGGAAACCGACAATGAAGGATCTCTGCAGGGTCTGGATGATCTCGAACTTCTGTTCAGGGGTGATGCGGGCGAAGACCGCGTACTCCCGTATCGCCTGCTCACGCGTATCCGGGGGCATCGCCATCAGAGCCGCACCGGTGAGGACTCGCGACGGATCCCCCATGAGGCCGATCCGGACCCCCACCGCACCGGCAACTTCGGGACTGTCCCCGGTGATGATCTTGAGTGCGACACCGAGTTCTCGTGCTTTTTCCACTGCACGGAACGTCGACGGCTTGATCGGGTCGGCGAATGCAATGGCGCCGAGGAACTCGAGGTCCTGCTCGTCTTCTACAGAGATTCCGGTTTTATCAGGGGGAAAGAACCGTCTGGCGATGCCGATCGTGCGCTCTCCCGCTCTCCCCTTCTCCGAGATCCAGCCGGTGAACGCGTCGCGGCCGGGGCCCCCCGGCATGAGGGAACGGCCGAGAACCTCCTCGGGAGCCCCGCGGACGACCAGCACGGTCCGGTCGGATTCACGGACCAGCACCGAATTCTGGCGGCGGACGGGATCGAAGGGGATCTCCGCGAGGCGTCGCAGGGAACTGTCCCCCGGCACGTGGTGATCGCCTGCAGCCTCGACAATGGCAATATCAAACGGCTCGGTCTTCTCGGCGGTCTCCGCCACAGTGAGCGAGGCATAAAAGAGCAGGTCAGGGTGCGCTCCCGGCGACTGTTCTGTGACATGGAGTGCATTCTCGGTGAGGGTCCCCGTCTTGTCCGAACAGAGGATCTCGATACTCCCGATATCCTCGATCGCCGTGAGCCGCTTGACCACCACATCCTGCTTTGCGAGCTGCAGCGCTCCCCGGGAGAGCGACACAGTCGTCACGACAGGGAGGGCTTCGGGGATCACGCTGACCACGAGCGCAATGGAAAAGACCACGAGCCCTATGAGATCGACGGATTCGCCTTTAAGGAGGATATTTGCCATGAACACGAACACCAGGGTGACGAGGATCATCCGCAGGATGAACCGGCTGAACCGCCCGATTCCTCTTGAAAACTCGCTCTCCTTGGCGGTCTCCACCGTCAGCCTGGCAATGGTCCCCATCGCAGTGTGTACACCGGTATTCACGACCACAGCAACACCCTCGCCCCTGACAACGGATGTCCCTGAAAAGCAGAGGTTGTGGCAGTCATAGAGCGTCTCCGGTTCGTGTGCAGGGATACCCTTGCTCTTCGGTACCGGGACCGATTCCCCGGTCAGGACTGTCTCGTTGACCACGAGATCCTGCGTGATGAGCACCCTGGCATCGGCAGGAACGACGTCTCCTGTCCCGATCCTTATGATATCCCCGGGCACCAGCTCCCTTGAGGCGATTGTATGCCACCCCGAGTCCCGTTTCACCCTGGATTTCGGCTTGATGAACTGCTGGAGGGCTCTGAGGGACTGTTCGGACCTGTATTCCTGGTAGAATCCAAGCGCCGCATTGACAAGGACAAACCCGAGGATCACGGCTGCATCGATATATTCGCCGATGAGGAAGACGATGGCGGTTGCGATCAGGAGAAGGTAAATAAAAGCCGATTTGAACTGCCGGAACGCGATCTCCCACCACTGGACCTGATCTGCAGTAATCTCGTTATAGCCCGCCTGTGCGAGCCTTCCAGCGGCCTCGCGGAATGAGAGTCCGTCATCTGCGGAGGTCCCGAACTGTGCAAGGATCTCCTCTTCCGCGAGTGTCGCAAAATGCAAGGTGTCCGGCCTGGTTGATGACATCTTCTGGAGATCCTGCCGTTATCCATCCAGTTTCAGCCGTTGCTGGAGAATATAGCTTCGCATTCCAGCAAAAAAACAGGGTGAAAATGGCTGGGATTACGGAGAATCAGCGGGGAACCTCAATATCGGTGGAGCAGGATGAGCCTTGCCGGAAATGCACATGAATCCAGGGAAAGAGCAATGGAATTGCGTGCACACGGTGAAGAGAATGAGAAACGGAACGGGAAAAGGAGGTGTGTACTTATGCGGACTTTGCCGCGAGCACCACATCCTCTTCCTTTATGGTCTTCCGACCTGCATGCATTGCGAGCTTGTTTGCTTCCTTCACAAGGACTGCAATGTAGTCTTCAGCCTTTGCGACAAGTGCGGCTGCAGCATCGCTGCCAACTCTCTCAGCACCATTCTGCTTGGCAATCCTGACGACTGCCGCTATGGGTAAATCTGCCACCTCGATCACCTCAAATCAATAAATGTTTATAAAGTATATATAAATTGCCTCAATTTCTTCGCGGATAGAGCAAAATCAGGCAGTGTATAATCCCAACAGCACAACCCGTTCTCTGACGGGGATGGAATTGCAAATGGCGGCATTTCCTGCAACCCTGGGTATATTCATGCACGGACAGGAAGGCATCTATTCGGGTGGCTTTGAGAGCAGTCCGCAAAAGGCCATAAGTCTCCTGGATTACATTTATCCGCTGGGTAGCAGAGTATAAAATACGGGGACTGGGGGGTCCGAAATCCCAGGATGAATACGGCTGGCACCACGAATATCCATCGCGGCACGCACAAATCCTCGTGGCTCTCACATTCCCCATACATATGGAATGGCATGGGTGGAGAATGGCAGGAAAGAATGGCCTGATTGCGATTTAATTGACACGCCTCGGCCGGAGCTTTTTGTGCATAGTAGGGCCCATGAATAAGGAAGGTCAACGGGAATGGCAGGATCCAGGGGGAATCGTCAGGAGGAGGGCACGCATCTCTTTTCATTCTCCCATTATCTGCTCCTCGCCATGATCTTTCTCATCATCATCATGGCGGCAGGGATCACCTATTTCGATTATCGCCATGCAGAGGAGTCCTTCCAGGAGAGCGCCCGTGAAATGCAGGAGCAGACGGAGTTTGACCTTGCACAGACGATCCGGATTGTAGACTCTTCCTATGAGATGTATGACGAATCTCTCAATTTCCAGATGATGAACGGGTTCTCCATATTCCTTCGGGATTACGAGCGTGCGGAAAGGGATCCACAAAAAATGGACCTGCAGGCGATAAAGGAAGAACTCGGCAATACCATGGACCTGTATATCATCAATGAATCGATCATGGTTGAATACACGACTTACGAACCCGATCAGGGGCTTGATTTCAGCCAGTGGCCCCATTCGTATGATTTCCTGAAGAACCTCATCCAGAAGGAAGGTTTTGTCGCTGACCGGGTCGTATACGAAGTCTCCTCCGGAAAACTGCGAAAATACGCGTACATGCCGACCCCGGATCACCGCTTTATCCTCGAACTCGGCCTGACAGAAGAGGGAATCGGCGAGAGGCCGGATGTCCTGTACCAGGAACCACTGCGCAATATGGCTTTTCAAAACCCCAATATTCTCGGTTACCGCGCTTATGATACTGTAGGCAGGGAGATCGGGGGGGGAAACATGCCAAAAAAAGATACTCCTGCAGTGATTTCCAGGATTGTGAAAGACAGGGGAACGGTCGAACTGGAGGATCCCGCCAACAATACCATAACCCGGTATTTCATGGTCGATCTCTCTGGAGAGAGTTATGCCTCGGACACCAGCTGGATCATCGAGCTCGTGTATGATCGGTCAGGAATACAAAAACAGCTCTCTGATCTTCTCGTCTATCACTTCATTGTTGCACTCGTCGCGGTTTTTTTAAGCGCAGGCATCGCGCTCATCCTCTCGCGGCGCCTCACGCAGCCTGTGAGACAGATGGTCGAGGATATCGACACCATATCGAAAGGTAACCTGGACCATTCCCTGTCGCACACTGGTGTCACCGAGTTCGCGAAGACGGAGGAGAGCGTCACCCGGCTTGTCGGTACATTGAAAGGGATGATAGAGCGGCTCCGGCAGAGCGAACTCGATCTGAAGAAGAGCGAGGAGAACTACCGGACCGTGGTCGAGACCCAGACCGAGCTGATCGCACGTTTCCACCCCGACGGAACCCACGTATTTGCCAACGATGCGTACTGCAACTATTTCGAGACTCCCTGCAGCGAATTGATCGGCAGGCGGATGCGGCCCCGCATCCCCAAAGAGGACAAACGGGCTGTTGAAGAGCACTTTTCCATGCTCACTCCGGAACACCCGACCGGATCCATAGAGCACCGGATTATCACCCGGCAGAACAGGGTGCGGTGGCTCCAGTGGAATGATCGGGCACTCTTCGGGCCCGACGGAAATGTTATCGAATACCAGTCGGTCGGGAGGGATGTGACAGAGAAAAAGCAAATCGAACAGGACCTTATCGAGAGCGAGAAGCGGTTCCGTGACCTCGCAAGCCTCCTGCCACAGGTCATCTTTGAGATCGACCTTTCCGGAAAGATCACCTATGTCAACCAGTCCGCGTACCAGAACTTCGGGTACAGCCCCAGAGAACTGGAGGAGGGCGTGAATTTCACCCAGGTCATCATACCTGAAGACCGCATGCAGGCAATCCGGAATTTCAACAATATCCTCGAGGGGAAGGAGGATTCCGGGGCAGAATACCGTATGGTCAGGAAGGATGGGTCCACGCTGGCTGGAATGGTCTACTCGTCACCGATCCGCAGGGATAACCAGGTGGCAGGAATCAGGGGCATCCTCGTCGATATCACCAGGCTCAAACAGGTCGAGGGCGATCTCCGGAAGCTCACCGAGGAACTGGAATCCCGGGTGGCTGAGAGGACCAAAGACCTCCAGGAGGCGAACAAGGAGCTGGAGGCGTTCTCGTATTCGGTCTCCCATGACCTCCGTGCGCCACTGCGTGCCATCGACGGGTACTCGTCGATACTCCTGACAGAGCATGCGAAGGAGCTGGATCCCTCAGGGCAGGATCTCCTGGGAAGGATCCGGGCGAATGCGCAGAGGATGGGACATCTGATCGATTCCATCCTGAATTTTTCGCGAATGTCCCGCCAGCCGCTCACCAAACAGGTTATATATCCCAATCAGATCGTAAACGAGGTGCTGGATAACCTGAAACACCTCCAGAAAGGGAGGCAGATCGATATCCGTATACACACGCTTCCCCCCTGCGAAGGGGATCAGGCACTCATTTACCAGGTATTCTATAATCTCATATCCAATGCGCTGAAATTTACAAGAGCGAGGGAGATTGCACGGATTGAGATCGGTTCCTCTTCCAGGGATGGAGTGACAGTGTATTACGTGAAGGATAACGGGATCGGGTTTGACATGAAGTATGCGGACAAGCTCTATGCGGTTTTCCAGCGCCTACACGATGAGAAAGAATACGAGGGCACAGGGATAGGGCTGACAACCGTTCACCGGATCATCCAGCGCCATGGCGGAAGGATATGGGCTGAAAGCGGAGTGGACAGGGGGGCCACATTCTATTTCACACTGGGATAAAGAGGCTCTGCCTGATTCTCTGGCACTGGTTTCCATGAACCAAGAGAAGGCTCACAGTGCATCTCCCATGCATTCAGACCTGAAGGATATATAGTCCACCAGTGCCACCTCTCTTCATGCAACGCAACATCCTGCTGTTTGTCCTTGTCTTGGTGCTCGTCGCGGTCGCCGGCATGATCATATACCCTTTATACTTCGGCCCGGCAGGTGCCAGCATCACATCCATCTCCACGGATAAGGACCTCTATCATTCGAAAGAGGTCATGAAGATAGTGATATCGCTTGGAGTCCAGGGGGAGATGGGCAACGCGACACTTCAGCTCCAGGGTATGCAGGACAGGCATGGCGGCTACCAGCTCATGCATGAGATCCCGGTCACACTCTCGCCAGGACCGCACACCATCATGTACGACCACCATCTGCCTGCGTGCTCCTCCTGTTCGGGGCTCGCCGCAGGCACCTACCTGATTGACGCGTATCTGATGCAGAACGGGATCGTGATATCGAACTTGAGCCACTCGATCCGTCTGGAGCAGTAATTTTTCTCATATTCCCCCTTCTGCCCGGGTTCCCTGCCAGTGGCATACGTCGCGATCGTGCCGGTCGTGCATGGTCATCGCCAGTGCAGGTTTACAGGAGAACGGACTTCATGACTTTCTAAAGTCTCCCGGATTCCTCCCCTGTTTTTCACAGAAATGCCGGGTGTAAAAATGTACATGCAGAATTATGCTACAATACCCTGGTATGTGCCTGTACCATTTTAAAGATAGTATGCCTGGTGGAGCATTCGGGGAGTGTCACGCGTGTATGCACAGGGCAGCGCCTGGGGGGGCAGTTGCCGGGAAAATGGGGGCATTCAAGACAGATGCGCATGATCCTGTTTTTGTACTGTTCAACCGCTTCTTCGGTGAGTTTTTCGATCTGGTCCATTTCCCGCACGACAGTTGATGTATCGATGGAATGATAAAGATACATGTCAGGGAACTGGTTTTCGCACAACCGGCGTTGCATCCGGGTGAGAGAGATGCATTCGTTCCCGGGGTCCGCAACCCTGTTCGGGGAGGACAGCCACTAACCCTGCAAGGACCCTGGCACACGCGTGACGAGCAGTTTGTCGACACGTTTTCCATCCATGTCCACCACTTCGTAACGGAGGCCTCCGGTCTCGATGTAATCACCCGCGGCCGGGATGCGGTCCAGGATATACATCATAAACCCGGCAAGAGTGTGGTAGTGCCCCTCCTCTTCCCCGGGGAAGGAATCAACCGGTAACACGTCCCTCACATCCTCCATGCGGCAGCTCCCGTCAATCAGCCAGGACCCGTCTTCCCGGATCACCACCGCTGTATCCGTCACTTCCCCGAGTGTGCGGACATCCCCCACAATTGCTTCAAGGATATCATGCAGCGTCACAAGGCCCTGGACGCTGCCGTATTCGTCGGTGACAAGCGCGATATGCAGCCCTGTCTCCTTGAATGATTCGAGGAGTTTCAGGACAGGGAGTGATTCGGGGATATAGAGTGGGGTTGTTATTGCTGCCCTGATATCGGGCGAACCGCTTTCTGCCATTTTCGCGAGGACTTTCTTGACGGAGACCATCCCGACAATGGTATCGAGGTTCTTCTCGTACACCGGGAAACTGGACCGGCCGCTCATGGTCATTCTCTTCAGGTTCTGTCTGTCGGGTTCACCGAGGTCGAGCGCGATGATATCCGGCCTTGGAGTCATCAGGGACTCAACCCGGCGGTCCGCGAGATCGAATACCCCCTCCACCATGTTCAGTTCGGCCTTCTCGAAAACCCCGGCTTCGGTGCCTTCTTCGAGCATGATCTTGATCTCCTCTTCGGTGACGGGCGCATCCGCACTCTCCCGGATACGCAGGATGCGGAGAACCACCTCGGTCGACGTGCTGAGCACGAATACAACAGGTGTTGCGATGAGAGAGAGCCAGCGCATCGGTTTTGCCATGACCGATGCGATATCCTCGGCATTAGTGAGTGCGATGCGCTTGGGAACGAGTTCTCCGAAGACCAGGGTCAGGTAGGTGATGACCAGCGCCACCAGTGTGATGCTGAGTATCTCGCTGTAGGGTGCAAGGGAAGGGAATTTTGTGAAATATGCCGCGAGACCCTTTGCCAGCGTGACACCTCCGTATGCACCGGCAAAGATCCCGACGAGTGTAATCCCAATCTGGATGGTTGAGAGGAAATTCGTGGGTTCATATGCGATTTCCAGTGCAACGCCTGCCCGTATATCCCCCGTTTCGGCCCGCTGCCGGAGCCGTGTTCTCCTGGCCGAGACAATCGCGAATTCGGACAAAGCGAAGATGCCGTTGAGCAGAATAAGGAAGAGAATGATGGCAATCTCGATGAGATACGACATTTACAAGGGAGTATCTTGGAGCGGGCAACTAAAAAATTATGGGAAGGGGCGGAATCCGGATGCTGTGAGCCGGCAGGCATCACTGCAGCCTCTATAGACCCCCTGTTCACAGGTGGAGCACCCCCTTGCCTGCCTCACGTACTCCCCGGTGTCCCTCCCCAGGGCTAACCCGGGCAGATTCTCGCTTCCTTCCTCATTTTTTCCCGCGTGCCTGTACCAGGTACAAGCCGACCCCCACAGGGATCAGGAAAGTCAGTGCATAATAGAGGAACACGTCGATTCCGTAATAGCTCGCCTGGAAGAGCTGGACGATGAACAGGTAGTCAAGCACAATGGCGATCAGCGTCCATACGAGACCGACCCGGATGTAATAACCGGGCGGCAGGTCCCTCTTCCTGAACCACCACGATTGTGATCGTGAGAGCGACGGGTGTAAAAACGGGAGTGATAATCCATCCCCTGAAGGCCGCATACGGCGAGAAGAAGAGTGCGAGCGAGACGACATAGCCGAGCACCCAGAATCCCGTGCCGAGTCCGACCGTGTCCCTGATCCACTCTCCCATATGGAAGCGTCTTTTCGGTCCGCAATCTTATGTATTCCGGATTCGGGAAGGGCAGGGAAGTGGTTGATTGCGCTGTGATGAACGGGAATGGTATGTCGTGGAGTGTGATGGGATGATGTGTCTCAATCCTGTCAGATTCATCCAGACGCCATCCATATCGCAATCATTTTCCCTACCTGCACAAACCGTTATCCACATGATTCGAAGGCATCTGCTCTTCGTCATGGTGCTGGTGATCTCGGCGATTCTTGGCGCAGGATGCACCGACACCATTGGACCGAAAACAGGGACGCCTGTCGGGACGCCGATTCCGGCACCCCCTGTAACCGGGGCAGCATATACGCCCCCTGGAGAGATTACGGCCACCCCTGAACTTGTTGCATTCGTCTCTGACGCTGCTGCATTTGCACGGGAGAACGGGAGGGATGCGGCACTTGCTGCTTTCAGTGACCCAAACGGATCGTTTGTCACCGGCAATATCGGCATTTTTGCACTCCGGTATGACGGGACCGTGCTCGCTGATCCCTTTGAACCCGGTATCGTGGGAACCAGCATTCAGGACATGACGGATTCCTTCGGTATCCCATTGGTCCGGAAACTTGCAGAAACCGCACGGTTCGGACGGGGATACGTGAGTTATACCTACCCGAATCCGGCGAAGGATAGTGCATCCGAGCCCAGGATAGCCGTCGTGGAGGACGTCGACGGGACATACTATGTCGGTGCCGGGATGTTCGAATCAGATGGCGAGATCTACCCTTCGGTCATGCTGAACACGTCCAGGTCTCGGCCCGGAACCGATTCGCTTGTTGCCTATGTCAGGGATGCTGTCTCCTATGCGAGGGCGAATGGGAAGGAGAAGGCGCTCGCGGCATTCAACGATCCAGGTGGCCGGTTCGTCCAGGGCGAGCTTGTTATGATGGCATTCGACTATAACGGCACGAATCTCGCTGCCCCTCCGTATTCCCCCGAACTCACGAAGTACCGCATCAACCTGATCAATTACCAGGATCCTGACGGTGTTGCGACAATCAGGGGAATGCGGGATATCGCAAGGGATGGCGGCGGGTTCTTCTACACCGTCGCGAAGGTGGAAGTGGATGGAAAAGAGGTGTTCGTGCCGAAGATCGATTATGCCGAACCCGTCGATGAGGAATGGTGGGTCTTCTCGGGGATCATCGTCCCCGAGTACAC
The DNA here is from genome assembly GCA_964452625.1 of uncultured Methanolinea sp. Classification (GTDB taxonomy): domain Archaea; phylum Halobacteriota; class Methanomicrobia; order Methanomicrobiales; family Methanospirillaceae; genus Methanolinea_A. The sequence continues at coordinate 27,098 of CAYVMJ010000007.1, read as the reverse complement.
CCTTATCGGCACCGGTGGCATGGCAGGCATCCATGTCCGCACCCACACCCGGGAAGAACTCCGTGACCTCGTCAACCGTGCAGTGGACTTCGCCCGGGAGAACGGGAAAGAACGGACACTTGCAGAGCTCAATAATCCGGAAGGGCAGTTCGTCGCAGGCGACCTCTTTGCCTGGACAGAGTCAACAGACGGGACGCTCCTTGCCGACCCGTTCTGGAAGTCCATGATAGGGGTGAACCATATCGAATACACCGACCGGTACGGGGTGAAGGTCACGAAAGTCGGGATTCAGGCGATGCAGAACGGCACCGGGTTCTCCCGGGCCCTTTTCCCCGATACCGCGATGAACAGCACCGTTGAGGTCCCGAAACTCATCTACATGAAGGCTGTGGATGATACATGGTGGATCGGGAGCGGAATCTACGGCATTGAAGTGAGATGAGGAATTCTCCTTTCTTGAGCGGTGAGGACATCGTTTGATCGGTCTCTCATAATTTTTTTATACCCCGGAAGAGAGGAATCCGGGGATGTCGACAGCCCCCTTTTTTGCTCATTTCCCGCAACCAAATCCTCTCCTGCTCTCTCACAACTGCCATAAATATTATCATCTGTCACTGGAGAGTATCATTTACCTGTTTTCGGACAAGGTGGCACCACACGAATCAGGGACGGAAAAAGCAGCAGCATCGGGCAGAGTGTACTCAGGGTTCGCAGGAACCGGTGTGTAGAAGAGGGGGTGGAAGGACTCGATTCCCCGGGGATCGCGGACGGGTTCCTGTGGAGGACCATCCGGGAGCGGGGGACGGGTATATTTCCATCTTTCCCCATGTATCCGGGATTCAGACGACTCATACTGCCAGTTCACGTGTCCTCTCATGCGTGTCACCCGGGACCGGAGGGGGGGTATCATGAGGGAAAGCAAAAATGCGAGAATAATCATTGGGTTCTGGTTCCTGGCTCTTTTCATCAGCGTCACTCTTCTCGTCTCCACCGCTGCAGCCGACGAAGGAGAAGCCTCGTCACTGACGAAACTCACCAGGATCGGAGAAGGCGGGTTTGGTGATCCCCAGAACAATTACGCATGGTCTGTTGCCGAATTCAACGGAGATCTATACGTGGGGACGGGGCGGAATGTCCCCTATTTCGTCTCACAGGGGATGAAAGCAAAGGGGATATTCCCTGAAAACTGGACTCTCTCCTTCCTGACGACGCCCGGGGGATCGCCGCCACCGCCGCTGGTCCTCCCGAACCATACACCCCCGACGCCGGAGGACACGATAACCTGGTCGAATGACATGAGTGGTGAAATCTGGCGATACCACGAGGGATTCTGGATGAAGGTGCACCAGGCATCCACGTTTGTGAACCCGGCGAACGGGTACACGTATCCTGAAGGTATCGGCTACCGTGCGATGACCGTGTATACGGACTCAAACGGGACAGAGGCACTCTACGCAGGGGTCGGGTTCGGATTCGGGAGAACTCTCCTCATCATGTCGACTGACGGAACGACGTGGGTAAAAGTGAACACGGACAGCATCCCGAGCCGGGATACCCGTGCGATCATTCCGCATAACGGAAAGCTTTACATGGGAACCGGTGACGGGATCTTCGCCACCGGCTCTCCTTCTCCCACAACTGACAACTGGGTGAAAGTGGCCGACTTCCAGACTGCATCCCTCCGGAGCTTCAACGGCTGCCTGTATGCCGGAACCGGAAACCCCATCGGTCCTTCGGAGACGAACGGGTTCGAGGTATGGAGGAGCACGACTGCTGATCCCGCAGGCCCAGGCGACTGGGTCTGTGTTGTATCGGGAGGGGCCGGGGATGCGTGGAATGTTCTTGCAGGCACGATGCGGGATTATGATGGCGACCTTTATGTCGGATCCATGAACCTGCCGTTCGCGACAGGTACGGATGGCGTGAAGGGATTCGACATTATCCGTGTGGACGCAGGTGATTCGTGGGACCTGATCGTAGGAGACAAAGAACCGAAGATCCCCACCGATCCCCACGATCCACCCCTGAGTGGCTGGCCTTCCGGGTTTGCAAACCCCTTCAACCTCTATGTCTGGTCATTCGAAGAATATGAGGGGAAGCTGTACCTCGGCAGTTTCGATATCTTCTCGTTCGCCCGGTTCATAGAGGACGTCCCTGGAGGGTACGAAACCCTTATTCATGCAATTCAATCCCGGGAGGGTGCCCAAACCAGCCTGTGGCAGGACGAGACAGCGGCATTCTTCATGGGACTCCTGGAAATCGGGGCGATGAGCACTGAAGATACCAATGGATCATACATCATCCCCCTCATCAGACTCCTGGCACACACCTTCGGAGGAGCGGACCTCTGGGTGAGCTCGGATGGGGAACACTGGGCTCCCGTCGACCTGAACGGGTTCGGGGACGCGGACAATTACGGTTTCCGCACGATGCTCACCACCCCCGAAGGAATCGTTGTCGGGACGGCGAATCCCTTTGCAGGGTGCCAGGTCTGGGTCTTCTCACCCGGCATCGCAGAGCCCCCGGCAGGCGTGAGTGATCTCCGGAGCACTGAACATGGAAACGACTCGATCACCTGGGAATGGGCCGATCCCGCCTCTGAAAATTTCTCCCACGTCCTCGTCTATATTGACGGGGCCTTCCAGAAGATCGTGAAGAAGGGAACAGAGTGTTTCACCGCAACGGGCCTTTCTCCTGATACGGAGTACACAATCGGCACAAAGACCGTCGGGAAGAACGGGCAGATCAACCAGACTATGGTGACCGGTACGGCATGGACGACATCGGCAGCCCATGCCTGGAAGTTCCGGTCCGATCTCTCCAATGCCGGCACATATGACGATGGCGGGACAAGGCCGTCAGGTGTGCTCCTCTGGAGCCACATCACGGGCGACGATGTCGATTCGAGCCCGGCGGTGGTGAACGGGGTCGTCTATACCGGGGAATATGCGCTCGATGCAAAAACAGGAGAACGCCTCTGGCGGTTCAGGCCCTTTGCCGCCTCTTTCTCCAGCCCCGCAGTCGCAGGAGGTCGTGTCTATGCCGGGTGCGATGACGGCATCCTCTTCGCAGTCGATGCGGCAACCGGTGAACTGGTCTGGAACTACACGACAGCAGACGATGTCCGCTCCAGCCCCTCGGTTGCAGACGGGGTTGTCTATATCGGAAGCACGGATCACAACGTCTATGCCCTTGATGCGGAATCCGGGGATCTGATCTGGAATTATACCACGGGGCGGCCGGTGTATTCCAGCCCGGCGGTCGCACACGGGATGATCTATATAGGAAGCTGCGACAGGAACGTCTATGCCCTTGATGCGGAATCCGGGGATCTGATCTGGAATTATACGACGGGCGGCATGGTGTATTCCAGCCCCGCCGTTGTCGACGGCAGGGTCTATATCGGAAGTTTCGACGGCCACCTCTATGTCCTTGACGCGCTGACCGGGGAATTCTCCTGGAGTTATTCGGCGGGATCCCCTGTCTATTCCAGTCCCGCGGTCGCGGACGGGATCGTCTATTTCGGGTGCAGGAACGGATTCCTCTATGCCCTCAATACCGGGATCCCGGGATACCGATGGAGCTACCATGCGGGAGAGGGGATCGATTCCAGCCCGGCGGTGGCAAACGGGGTGGTATACTTCACGAGCACCGATGACGGGGGAGGGAGCGGCGACCTCTTCGCACTCGATGCGGAATCCGGGGAATTCCTCTGGAGGTATACGACCAGAATGGGATTGATGTCGAGCCCGGCGGTAGTGGACGGAGTCGTCTATTTCGGCAGCAGGGACAGGGGCGCCATCCATGCGATAGGGCCCGATCTCGGTCCTGCCAACCTCATGATAGGGAAATCCGCCCCCACTTTCCATGAGAATGCACGCGAGATGGAGTACACGATTTGGTACCGGAATCAGGGTGCAGGGACGGCAGCAGACGTGATCCTGACTGACTGCCTCCCGCCTTCAGTCGAATTCGTGTCAGGGACAGGCTACCCGGTCTACAACGACACGACACGGACAGTCACCTGGGGATATATCGGGGCGCTCCCCCACGGCGCTGCCGGGAGCCAGAACCTGACTGTCCATATTCCCTCGTCGGTTCCGTACGGCACGGTCCTCACCAACAGTGCGAATATCTCCACCACCACCCCCGAATCCCGGTATGACGATAACACCGTGAGTGCGGATACCACCATCAAAGCACTTGGGGTGCCGCCCGGAGTGTCTGTCTCGCCCTCTCTCCCGGGGCCCTGGGGAGAGGTCTGTGTGGACTGGCGGGATTCGGTCACGTTCTCTTACAACCAGACGATCTGCCCCCCTGAAACCCCTGTCTCCATCCGGATCGAACTTGATGACGGCGGACCTGTTATCACCGCACCGATGATCGGCGGGCCACAGCACTGGTACTACACGACCAGTTTCCATCCGCGCCACGGGAGAGCCGTCGTCACATACGAGACACCGGGGTGCGTCATGGCGGGTATCTCCTTTAATGTCAATGTGGACGCGGCAGGGTACGTGTATGACACCGTCAGTGGGGAGCGGATCGCCGGGGCGGACGTCTGGCTCCAACGCCCGGACGAGGACGGGAACTGGGAAAATGTCCCGGCCGATCCTTCCGAACCCGCGATGGACCCCTGCGAGAATCCGCTCGTCACCGGTGCCAGGGGTCAGTACCAATGGAACGTCACTGAAGGATCGTATCGGGTGTACGTGGAGACTGAGGGTTACGAACCCGCAGGCAGCACGATGGTGAACAGCCCGCCTGAAATCTCGGGCCTCAACATCGGCCTCATCCCCACTACAGGGAAACTCTGGGTGATTTCGACTCCGCCGGGGGCCGGAATCTTCCTTGATTCGGTCGACACGGGCCATGTCACACCGCACGGGGTGACCGCGGTCCCCGTCGGCCAGCATGAGGTTGTGCTGACACTCACAGGGTACCCGGAGTACCGGGAGACCGTGACAGTCAACCCGGGGCAGTGGACACATGTGAACGCAACGTTCCAGCTGCTCCCGCCGGTCCCGGATTTCTCGGTCTCCCCGGAATCGGGTGCTGCCCCTCTTGATGTGGAGTTCACCGATCATTCGACCGGCGCGGTCACGACACGGTTCTGGGACTTCGGGGACGGGGCTTCTGCATGGATGAATGATACCGCAACGGTCTCCCACACCTACCAGGTTCCCGGAAGCTACACGGTCTCCCTGACCGCAGGCAACAGTGACGGGAACGCAACCGCGACAAAAGGTGCATGCATCAGCGTCAGTCCCTCAGGGATTCCCCCGGACGCACGCTTCTCCGTGGTGCCCATCATAGGGTATACACCGATGACGGTCAGGTTCACCGACAAATCAAGAGGAGGTCCTGTCTCCTGGCACTGGAATTTCGGGGACGGCGGCACCTCATCCGAGAAGAACCCGACCCATACCTACACGACCCCCGGGAAATACATGCCTGTCCTGACGGTCTACAACAGCGGCGGGTGCGATTCCTATACATCATCCGTCTGGGTGAGGTCGAGATCCCCGTTCCCGACATATACTCCGACGCCCACTGTCACTCCCACGCAGACAACCACCCCTCAGCCCACAATCCCCCCGGTACCGGGCTATCCGCCGATCTGCTTCTTCGCAATCAACAAGACCCTGGGATCCTCTCCCATGACCGTGCAGTTCACCGACCGGTCCTTCAATGCCCCGACCAGCTGGGAGTGGGATTTCAGTGACGGCCATACCTCGACCGTTCAGAACCCTGTCAACACATTCTCCGAACCCGGGACCTACGTGGTCTCCCTGACGGTGAAAAACGACATCGGCCAGAGTTCCACGTCCCGGCGCGTATACGTGCGGTAAAAGCCGACCATTCCTTTTTTTCCCATGGGATTTGATCAGCACTCTTCATTTTGCATGCACGTATCCCGGAAGGGATTCATGCGATTTTTGTATTGCTTTTCCCATGGCAATTGCATACAGGACGATGTTTCACCCGGGCGCGGACAGCAGCCGCAGAAAATTCTCGTGGGCGATCTTCCGGAGTGTGGGCGCCGGAATCCCGGCATCGCGGAGTGCCGTCCAGAGATCGCCCATCCGGCCGGGATGGGGGACGGCCATGAAAGATCCGGGCGGCACCCCGTCGTAGTCGCTCCCGATGCCGACATGGTCAGGCCCCATGACGTCGAGAGCGTGCAGCACGTGGTCGACATACCGTTCGAGCGAGGGTGCATGCTCATCGATAAATTCCCCAAAGAAACAGATGCCCATCACCCCGCCGGATCCAGCCAGCGCTTCCATCATCGCGTCGGTCAGGTTCCTGGTGTGGTTGCAGAGGGCGGCACAGTTGCTGTGCGTGCAGCAGAACATTCCCTCCCCCGCCTCTCCTCCAATGGCCAGCGCATCCCAGAAGGTGGCGTCATTGGCATGCGAGAGGTCGCAGACAATTCCAAGCCGTATCATCTCAAGAACGGCGGACCTCCCGAATTCTGTCAGGCCCTTCTCCTTTTCCTTGAGTTCTTCCCGGACTGCCGGTGCCATGTACTCTTCCCTGCTCGGGGTGACCTGCAGCGCCATGGCCCTTGTGGCCCGGACCAGTGAGTCCTTCGCAAGCGCTGTTTCGCCAAACCAGCCCATCTTTTCCTGCCCTTCTCCGTGGGTGATATTTGCCACCCGCACACCAAGCCGGTGCCAGTTCCGCAGGAGATCGAGGCGCCCGAGGAACAGGAACGAACCCTCGCAGGCCATGACCACGCCGAGTTTCCCGGACCGGACGGTGCGGTGCACCTCACCGGCATCATGGCATATCGAGACCTCGCCTGCCTCTTCTTCAGCCCACCTGTGCACTCGGTCAATAATTGCAGAGCTGGTGAGAAGGCCGATATCCCCGGTATTCAGGAACAGGCACCTGATATTTCCTTCCTTCAGCCGCTGCAGGGTGACCCTGAAGAAGGCATCCTGATCGACTCCCTGGAGTTCAGGGGGAAGGCCGGGTCCCCGGAGAAACTCCTTCATGTACCATGTATCGCAATGAGCATCGAGGGTCCAGGGATCTGGGTCGCTTCCGTTGGAGGGCTCCATGTATGTCTCCGCATGCAGGCGGGATCTCATCCCTTCAGTCATTTGTGAATGCCCCGCAGGAGGGGCACCACCAGCCGATGGGAATGTTCTTTTGCTTCCCGTCCGGACCTCTCGGCCTGGCATACGCCCTCATCATCGCCGACCGCACGTTCTCCTCCCTGCAGGCAGCGCACATCATCCTGCGACACATAGCCCTGAATATACTGTGGGAACTACAAAAAGGTGCAGGTCGCATCTCTGCCGGGAACACCCGTGAATGCCCGGGTGCCATGTGAAAGACGACCCCGCAGCTGCACATGCCAGGGACCGGGCAGAAGATCTGTTCCTGACGGGCAGCGTATCCTGCAGGATGGCTGATCACCGGATTCATTTCACTATTTCTATTTCCTCTGGTCACATACGTGAATGGAATGGCAACCCTCATGCCCGGGTCCAGCGGAGGTGGTTTCATGGCAGAGAGTCGGCCCGGGAGCGTAAAATTCCCGTTCGGGATGTCACCTGAAAAGGGGCGGTGGATGCTCGTTGTATTCGGCCTGATCATCAACTTCTGCCTGGGGACCCTCTACTCGTGGAGCGTATTCGTCGAGCCTCTCACCAAGTACATGATAATGGATCTCGGGCAGACTGTCACCGTGAACGATGTGCTGATGCCGTTCTCGGTATTCATCGCGGTCTTTGCCATCACGATGTTTTTGACAGCAAAGTATGTCGAGACTCTCCAGCCCAGGGTTATCACGCTCACTGGAGGGATACTCGGCGGTCTTGGCTGGTTGCTTGCATCTTTTGCCACATCCATGGCCATGCTGACCCTTGTCTTCGGCATAATAGGGGGCATGGGGGTAGGGATTGCATACGGGGCAACCATTGCCGTTGCGGCCAGGTGGTTCCCTGACAGGCGGGGGCTTGCGGTCGGGCTGACCGTGCTCGGGGTCGGGTTCTCGGCTGTGGTCACCGCGAACCTGGCAGGATATTTCATTGATGCGTATGGCGTCATGATGGCGTTCCGACTCTTCGGTATCGGGATTCTCGCGATCACGGTCCCCATGGCACTCCCGCTCACCTTCCCGCCGGCAGGGTGGAAACCCCGCGGCTGGACCCCCCCTGTACCCGGAGAAGGTATTCACGCAGCCTGCGAATGCACCCGGGCGCACATGGTCAGGACCCCTGCATTCTATGGTCTCTGGACCTGCTATTTCATCGCGTGTGTTGCAGGGCTGATGGCAGTCTCCATTGCAAAGCCTGTCGGGACCGAGCTCGTGCACATAGACGAACGTTTTGCGACCATGCTCGTCGGATTTTTCGCTTTCTTCAACGGGGGAGGGCGTCCTGTATTCGGCGTACTGACCGACAGGATAAGCCCCGGGAAAACTGCCATGGTCTCCTTCGTGCTGATCGCCATCGCCGGGCTTGTGATGTGGCAGGTCCAGGTTGCCGCAAGTTACATTGTGTCCTTTGCACTGCTCTGGGGGTGCCTCGGCGGGTGGCTCGCCATCGCCCCGACTGCGACTGCGAGTTACTTCGGGACCTGCGATTACCCGAGGTGCTACGGGGTCGTCTTCCTGGCGTACGGGGCAGGAGCGATTGCCGGCCCCCAGCTTGCCGGGATCTTCAAGACAGCAACGGGTCACTACCTTGGTGTCTTTCCTGCCGTGTGTGCTCTCGCAGTGCTCGGATTCTTCATCGCATTCTTCCTGATGAAGCCCCCGGAATACGCGGCATGACGGGCCCACCGGGCCAGGTATGCTTTCAGATACGATACTGACACTCCCTTATCTCTTCGTATTACCGGGCGTCAAACCCCCTGATCAGGCCCATGAACATGATGAGGACGGGGATGATCTCGAGTCTCCCGATCCACATGAGTATGATGAAGGCCCACTTTGTGGGGAGGGGGCTTGCAGGGACAAGGTATCCAAGGCCGAGGCCCACATTGCTCATGGCGGAGACCTCCTCGAATACGACCTCGTGGACCCTGAAGTCGGTCGTTGCCAGGTGCAGGCAGAGAATGGTTGCAGCGAAGATACACAGGATATACAGTGTGATAATCAGCATGTTCTTGGAGAGCTCGACCTCTGATACCTTTTTCGGGATGGCTCTTCCTTCATGCCGGAACGGGACCATTCCCCTGCCCCTTGTAAAGAAGCGCCTGAACCACCAGACCAGCCCTTCATAGGCAAGGATGACGCGGTTGGCCTTGATGCCCCCGGCCGTGCTCCCGGCGGCCCCGCCTATGACCATCAGGAATGTGATGACAATGAGTGGTCCTGCGACCCAGTGGAGAGTGGAGTTCTGGAGGCCCGTGCAGGTGAGGCCTGATATGGTGCAGAAGAAGCCCTGGCGCACTGCACTGTGGAGAGGGAAATTGTTAAACATATGGAGATCCAGGGTAACGACGAGAGAGCCGATGAGCGCAAGGGCCAGAAGAAGATGGACGACCCTGTCCCGGAAGAACGGCATGATTTTCCCCCTGTACATCAGGAAATACAGCTTGAAGGGTAATGCCCCGGCGATCATGACAGGGATGAGAAGAGCCTCCAGGGTCGCGTTATTGTAGAACGAGATTCCGGCATCGTGAAGGGAAAAACCGCCTGTGGCGATGCTGACCATCGTCAGGTTGAGGGCGTCCCAGAGCGGGATTCCTGAAAGCATCACCATGCCCGTGAAGAGAAGGGTGAGAAATACGTAGATGACCCACATCCGCCTCCCTGTTGAGACCACGCTCGGCATCAGCTCCTCGCTTCTCCCTTCGGACCGGTAGAGCTGGTGCTGCATGAGAGTCGACCGGGAGAGCATCGCGATCCCGAATGCAATCACCCCGACTCCGCCGACCCATTGCATGAACGACCGCCAGAAAAGGAGCGTCTTTGGTGTGGAATCGAGCGTGCCGATCACCGTGAACCCGGTCCCGGTCCACCCGGACATTGCTTCAAAGATGCTGTCTGTCACGCTCATGTGGAGGCCGAAGAAAAAGGGAATGGCGCCGATGACGGCAATCACGATCCAGATGAGTGCCACTGCAGCAAGAGCGACCGAGATCTGGGGAACATACTCCTTCCGGGGGATGCGGGATATGAGGAATCCCAGCAGAACAAAAACCAGGGGTACTGAGACCATGGGCAGGAAGATGTTCCAATCCCCGAAAACGGGGATGCCCAGGAGGGGAACAAGTGTGATCACCCCGAGAAACTCAAAGATGCTCCCCATGTCATGCGCGATGATGGCCAGGGTCTCCAGCCGCCGCATACTTGTATGATTGAAAGAGGTTATTTATCTCCATTCTCTCTTGTCCTGTACCTTTCTTGGGATTTCTTCAGCTGAATGCTCCCTGGCTCATGCGTAAGGGATCCGAGACAAATAAAAGACATTTTTCATGATTTACCGACCAGATTTCCTTCTTTGCCTTCTCTTTCTGCAGGAGATCGGATACGCCGGGAGTCCCCGCTCACATATAAAACAATATAGTTTTATTTAACACAAATAGGAATGTACATGAAATACATACCCCTGCTGTTTGGTTGTTTCCTCTTCCTTTGTCTTCTCTGTGCAGGCTGTAGTGTACCGGAAGGAACGCACATCCAGGAGCCTCGCACTTTCACTGATGACACAGGGGTTGAATGTGAGATCCCACACCACGTGGAACGGATCGTATCACTTGCACCGAGCGAGACCGAGATCTGCTGTGCCGCCGGCGGATGCGATCTCCTCGTGGGAAGGACTGATTACTGCACGTATCCTGCCGGTATTGAACGGGTGGAGACGGTAGGTGGCCCCCGTACATTTTCTGTTGAGAAAGTGATCGGGCTCTCGCCTGACCTTGTCCTGGCGACTACGGTCACGGATGCGGTCAGAATACAGGAACTCCGGTCTGCGGGGTTGATTGTTGCAGTGTTCAAGCTTGAAAATGTCGATGATATCTACCGGAACATCGAATCGATTGGAATCCTCATCGGGAGCCCCGGCATCGCAGAAAACCTTGTCTCTCACCTTTCCTCCCGGCAAGCTGATATCGAGCGGGAGTCAAGTGGCGGCGAGCGTGTGAAAGTGCTTTATGTGCTGTGGGACGAACCGCTCCGCGTGGCAGGGAACAACACGTTCCAGCACGATCTTATCACAAGGGCAGGGGGGTGCAACATCATCGAGGATGCCGAAGGGTATGCGACAATCTCTGACGAGACAGTAGTATCCCGTGCACCGGATGTGATCATCGTCTCCCGCGAGCACACAGCCGGGTTAGTCCGTATCGTTGACAAGCTTCTCTCAAGGCACACGCTTGCAGAGGTGCCTGCAGTGAAGAACCAGCGGATATGCGAGATGGATGCTGACCTTGTCAACCGACCCGGGCCGCGGGTTATCCAGGCGCTGGAGATGTTCTCCCAATGTATCAACGCCTGAACCTCACGCTCGCTATCGCGGTGCTCTGCATCGTCCTCGCCGGGGCCATGCTGCTCGGGGTGGGAATAGGAGAGTCCGATATCCCGTTTCACCGGACCATGGCCATCATCGGGAGTACCCTGCTCCCCATCGCACATGACTGGACCGCGGCAGAAGAATCGATCATCCTGTTTATCCGTCTCCCGAGGGTGATCCTTGCAGCGCTTGTAGGGGCCTCCCTTGCCATCTGCGGAGCAGTGCTGCAGAGCCTGTTCCGGAACCCGATGGCGGATCCTTTTCTCTTGGGAATCTCTAACGGAGCAGCTCTCGGGGCATCGCTCGTGCTTGTCACAGGGCTGGCTGTCGGTTCCGGTATCCTGGGCATCCCGATAGCTGCCTTTACGTTCGGGCTGCTCACCATCATCATCGTCTATGAACTCGCCCGTGTCGGGAACCGGGTGCCTGTCACCTCACTCCTTCTCTGCGGGATCGCGGTTGCCGCTTTCATGTCGGCCGGGACCTCGTTTCTCCTCTTTGTCTCGGGAGAGAACCTCCACCAGGTAGTCTTCTGGCTGCTCGGAGGGATTGCAGGGCGTGGGTGGGAGTATGTCTTCCTCCTTCTCCCCTTTGTCGTCGGGGGAAGCGTCCTCTTCTTCTCCCTCTCACGACCCCTGAATGCCCTGATGTTCGGCGAGGAATCTGCCCAGTACCTCGGAATCGATGTCGAACGGCTGAAAAAGCTGATCCTCGTGGCAGTCTCCCTGGTCACCGGGGCGGCTGTCTCAGTGAGCGGCATCATCGGCTTTGTCGGCCTGATTACACCTCACATGGTCAGGCTCTGGGCAGGTCCCAACCACAGGGCGCTCCTCCCCCTCTCTCTTTTGATAGGTGCAATTCTTCTGGTACTGGCCGACCTCGCCTCGCGAATGATCCTTGCCCCGAACGAACTGCCCATCGGGATTATTACCGCCCTCTGCGGCGCGCCGTTCTTTGCATACCTGCTGCGGAGGAGGAGTCGCGAGACATGAAGGTGCTCGAGGCCAGGGACCTCTCATTCTCTTACGGGAGAAAACCAATACTGCAGGGGATAGACCTTGATTGCCGGCAGGGTGAGGTGCTGGGCATTCTCGGCCAGAATGGTTCCGGCAAGACCACGCTTCTCCGGCTCCTCGCCGGGTACCTCCGGCCGGACCGCGGGACCGTGTGCTTCCGCGACGGCCGGGACATCGCCCTGATGGGAACCGGAGACCTGGCCCGTATCCGTGCAGTGGTGGGACAGAGTGCCGGCGTTTCGTTCGATTTCCCGGTCACGGATTTCGTGATGCTCGGCCGGACCCCCTATCTTCCCCGGTTCGGCCGGGAAACCGCCCATGACTTCATGATAGTCGAACAGGCACTCGAACTCACCGACACCAGCCATCTCCAGGACCGGCTGGTCAGCCAGCTCTCTGGAGGTGAATTGCAGCGGGTGACGATCGCACGAGCCCTCGCACAGGAACCCGAGATACTCATGCTTGACGAGCCGACATCCCACCTCGATGTCCGCCACCAGCTTGAGATAATGGAACTTTTGGAGGAGCTTTCCCTGCGTATGACCGTGATCACCATCATCCACGACCTCAATCTCGCTTTCCGTCACTGCGGGAGAGTGGCCCTCCTCCACAGGACACACCTCCATTCCTGCGGTTCTCCCGAAGAGATTCTCACCACCGGCGCTATCAACGAAGTCTTCTCGGTCCGGGCATCCCTTGCCGAGGAGCCGGGAACAAAGAACTCGCTTCTCTCCTTCTCTCTGCCCCCTGCCGATCCGGATCGAAAAGCCATGAGGGTCCACGTCATCTGCGGCGGAGGATACGGGCGTGCGGTCCTGCATGCCCTCTCCGGCAGGGGATACCTGGTGAGTGCCGGGGCGCTCAACGAGGGAGATGTTGACCTGGAAGTGGCCAGACACCTCGGGTGCCGGGTGATCACCGCCCCGCCCTTCTCCCGTATCGGACCGGATGAACGACGGCAGCTTGAGGAGTGCTGCCGGAGAGCGGATGCCCTTGTGGTGGTGGCGATGCCGGTCGGTGAGGGCAATCTCGAAAATATCAGGTTTGCGAGGGACCACACATCCAGTCTCCCGGTTATCCTTTATACATCAACCGCAACTCTCACAGACCTTGATTACACTGGGGGTGAGGGTGCGACTCTGTATGCAGATCTCTCAACCCAGGGGAATGTGGCACGCTCCCTGGAGGAGCTTCTCGATACACTCAGATCGTGATGGGCGAACGGGAGAATTGCAGGCTGGACACCTGCTCTTTTATATTCCACTTAGAATTAAGACAGAACAGGCAATTTTGCCAGCAGATACCGGCATCCTTGTATCGGGAACACCAGGTATACGAATTGGTTTCAGAATCACAACGTACGGGATATATGGAACAAAGGAGAGAACACAGGAGGCAAAAGACATGATCATCGCGGAAGTAAGCATCGTCCCTGTCGGGACGCCCACCCCCGGCGTGAGCGCGTACGTGAAGGCAGCACTGGAAGAACTGAAAAAACAGGGCGGAATCAGGGTTGAGGCCGGGGCCATGGGAACGGTAATCGAGGCCCCGGGCATAGGAGATGTGTTTAATGCGGTTGAAAAGGCGCACGATGCCGTATTCGCGATGGGTGCACAGAGGGTCCTGACCGAGATAAAGATAGACGAGAGACGGGATAAGGATGCCACTATCGAGTCAAAAACCGGTTCACTACGGTGAACTCCCACATGCCGGCGGTGCCGGGTGCGGAAATTCACAGGGAACTTTCCAGAGAGTCAGCAACAACACTTAGTGTCGTGATGAGCGGGAATTCGGGATCCGGCAGGGGAATTCGGCCAGAGATCGGTGCAGGAAGGCAACCGGCATGGATGCCTGGCATGTGCCGATCAACCAAACTGACACGCAGAATGCCTGGTGTCCGGGAAGGGTGCACAGGTGAAGACCCGCGTTCCATCTTTATAAGAGAGAAGCGCAATCAATGATATCCACTCATGAAAAAACAGATCCTGATATCCGCCCTGCTCATCGGGATTTCAGCTGTACTGGCCATCGCGACGTCCCTGTCAGATGACAGCATTTTCACGAACCTCTTCTACACATCCCTCACACTCACGGTTGTGTATATCCTGTTTTCCGTATTCATCGACCTCTTTATCGTCAAAAATATCCAGGATTTGAAAACGCGCTATACTGCGAACAAAGCCGTCTCTGCACTCTCCATTGTTCTCGTCCTTGCTCTTACCTTGCGGATATGGGTCACAGACACTTCCTCACTCATCGTCTCGTACGGGATCATCGGGGCTGCAATTGCGTTCGCGATCCAGGATGTCTTCAAAAATTTTGTCGGGGGGATCCTCGTCATCGTGTCCGGGTATTACCGCGTGGGTGACAGGATCTCCATTGAAGATACAATCGGGGACGTCATGGATATCAGCATCATGAACACAACGCTTATGGAGATCCGGGGGTGGGTAAAGGGCGACCAGCCGTCAGGGAGGCTGGTGGTGGTGCCCAACGGCCACACGATCAACCGTATCTTCTATAATTATACAAGGGACCACTCGTTCGTCTGGGACGAGATCTCCATCCCACTGACATACGAGAGTGACTGGAGACGGGCGAAGGAGATCATCCTCTCGATCCTGACAAATGAAACGGGTGCCATGACCGAGCAGGCCGAAGAGGAGATAGAGAGAATAGGAGAGAAGTATTTCCTCCCGAAAAAGGTGGTTGAGCCGTCTGTCTTTGTCTCGCTCACGGACAACTGGATCCTGCTGGATGCGCGGTACGTCACCCGTACCCAGACACGCAGGGTGTTGCGGTCCCGGATAAGTGAACTCATCCTCTCTGCGATCGAGAAGGACGACACGATCACCATCGCCTCCGAGACAGTCACAGTGACGAATATCCAGAAAACAGGCGCCCATCCACCGGGATGATGCGGATGCCCCCCACACATGATGTATTCTCCGCGCAGGCCAGCGGCACCGGTTGCAGATATGCATCCGTTGTTCCTGCACTTCCTCCCTTCAAGCCTCGCCTGTATCGTCGGAAGAGTGAGGAGGTATCATGAATATCCCTGCCACTCCCAAGTTACAGCAGGCTATGATCGGCTATGAACGTGAGTTGAAGGAGATCAACAAAGTAATAGAAGGACCAAAAACCGGCGCACCGCCGCACATCGCGATCATCGCTGAACCGCTGAAAGGGCGGACGACCATTGTCGATGAAATCTCCAGGGTACATGGCGACAGGGTCTACCGCATCACGCTGGACAGAGTCATGACCGCCACGTCTATGCCTGATCTCTCCCCCGTCAGGGACAGGATCATCCTAATCGACAACTGCGAATTCCTCGCAACCAGGAAAATCGGGGGTTTTGACCTGCTCAATCATTTCCTGAAAACCCAGGTGGGATCAAAAAACCTCTTTATTACTACATGGAATTCCTTTGCCTGGCAGTATCTCGACCAGGTCATGAATCTGGGAAAAAATTACCCGGTCCAAATCACGCTTCCCCGCATGGATACACCTGTGATAAAAGAAGTGATATTATCCAGGTATGGACAGGGAGAGATACAGTGTGTCGATGAAGGCCGCACGGAGAGATCACACTGGTACTCCATCGTTCACCATGAAACCACACTACCATTTATTGGAAAAGAGGTCACTGTCCCCCGGATCACACTGAATTTTTCCGTAATGCGTTCACGGCTTCCCGGAGAGAATAGAGTCCAGGTTTCTCTCGAGGATGTGATTTTTGAGAAGATCAACAGGATTGCAGACGGGAACCCAGGTATCGCACTTGACCTGTTCCAG
The DNA here is from genome assembly GCA_964452625.1 of uncultured Methanolinea sp. Taxonomy (GTDB): domain Archaea; phylum Halobacteriota; class Methanomicrobia; order Methanomicrobiales; family Methanospirillaceae; genus Methanolinea_A. Next base: position 10,807 of record CAYVMJ010000007.1, on the reverse strand, counting down.
GACAGTCTTGAAGATCATACGATCTCTCCCCGGATGATCCGGGAGAATGACTGTAGCCTCTCCCTTGATATCAACGAATCATTCCTCCTCTCCCTCATTCTTTCGATGAACTGCCTTCAATCAAGTGAGATCTCAGCCATGGTGGGAAGGGATGTGGATATCGACCGGATCATCTACCGCCTTCTCCACGCGGGTATCATCACGGAGGAGGAGGCGCACTACCGAATCTCGCCGTCATATCTCACTTGCGTGGCTGAGTACTTAAAACGGAACCGGAGGGTTTGGTAAAGATGGCAGATTCGCTCCTCCCCGATATCGCGGGGGATCTCCAGTTGACAGCCATCGATCTGAACCTGGTTCTGTATATTGTCGGAATCATCGTCATCGCATACCTCCTCGTCTACATGTTAAGTCATATTCTTGTCCTTATTTCAGAACGAGTGGGCCACCACCGGACTTCCATCGCGATGATTATCCCCCTGCTCAAGATCCTCATCTATGCCTTCGCCATCTATTACATCGTTGCCGCCATCCTACAGCCGTCGTTTTCGCAAATGATCGCATTCGCAGGACTATTCGGGGCGGCGGTCGGCATCGGGCTCAAGGATATTTTTCTTGAGATTGTCGGGGGCCTTGTGATCATCCTCGAAAAACCCTACCAGATTGGCGACATGGTGACCCTGGGAAATTCCTATGGGGAGGTCAAGGATATCGGCCTTCGATCCACAAAACTCAGGACCCCTGCCGATGAACTTGTCTCGGTCCCCAATGACACCATCTTCACTCAGCCGGTCAACAGCGGGAACGCCGGCGACATTCCGATGATGATCCTCATCGACCTCTTCATTCATGCAGAGTCGGATGCCAGCCTTGCCGCAAAAATCCTCCGGGAAGCGCTTGTCACCTCAAAATATGTCATCGTCTCCCAGAAGTATCCCTACACCGTCCTGATCGAAAATTTTCCTCTCTATACCCGGGTCCGCGCGAAAGGGTATGTCTGTGATCTCAGGCTGGAATTTGAGTTCAAATCGGAGGTAACCAGGAGGACACTTGCAGAATTCAGGAGGCTTGGGATCGAGTCCCCGGTGTGTTTCCCGTTTCCTGAAGGGATCGTGAACTGATCCCTGCTGATACCATGCACTCCACTTTATCGAAAGAAATGGTATCCTGCATTTTTACGAGCAATGCAGAAAGCACCCGTGTGAGAGTGCCCCCCATGAACAGAAAGGGTTTAAAAGATAAGCCCTAAAAAAAGGGTCAGCGGGTGCTGCGCCAGACGTAATATCGTTACCTTTATGCAAAGCTCTTCGGCAGCACCCTTGTCTGTCCGCCGAACCAAACCGGACAGACAACATGAGGTGCATGCATGAATTCAGGATTCATCCATTCTTACAAAGACCCCGACAGCCCTTCCGGCCCCGGCCATACGGAGCATGTAGGAACCTCCCCGGTCACCAGGACATTTCTGTTCTGTGCACATGAGTATTACCTGTCACCGATTGACTGGAGTGACCGGTGGAATTCCCTTCGCCGGATCATGGTGGCGGATCGACGGGGAAAAACAGCGGGAGTATCGTTCTATGACTGACAAAGCAGCGGGTCTGAAAGGACCCAACACGCACGAGATCTCCGAAGGTTCCCTCCCTGCAGCAGGGAACCTGGTGGATCAGGTGAAACATACGGTCCGGGACATCATTGCGGTCATGGAGAGACACAATGAAGAGGTGGTGGCCAGGGAATCACCTTCGGACAGCAGGAATACGATTGAATTCGATGGGCCACCCGGGTTCTGGAGAGACTGGCGATGGCAGATGCGGCATGCCATCCGGGATCTTGCCACCTTCGAGCAGGTGCTCGGCATCCGGTTCGAGAGTGAGAAGCGGGGACAACTTCAGGCTACGATTGAAAAATTTCCCCTCAATATCACCCCGTACTACCTCTCCCTCATCGATGTGAACGATTACAGGAACGATCCGATCTTCAAACAGGCATTCCCGTCACCAAAAGAGCTGATCGTGGAGCAGTACGAACTGGCCGATCCCCTCGCAGAGGATAAGGACAGCCCTTGCTCCTGCATCACCCACAGGTATCCTGACCGCGTGCTGTTCCTCGTCAGCAACACCTGTGCGATGTACTGCCGGCACTGCACACGGAAACGCAAGGTCGGCGATGTCGATTCGATCCCAGACCGGGAAGAGATCAAAAGAGGTATCGACTATATCAGGGATACCCCGCAGATACGCGATGTGCTCCTCTCGGGTGGCGATCCCTTCATGCTCAGCGACGAGTATCTTGACTGGATCCTCACTGAGCTGCAGGCCATCCCTCACGTCGAAGTGATACGGATAGGGTCCCGGGCACCGGTCACGCTCCCGTTCAGGGTCACCGATGGCCTTGTGAGTGTCCTGAAAAGACACCACCCGGTCTGGGTGAACATGCAGTTCAACCACCCCAAGGAGATGACTGAATCGGCACGGATCGCGGTCGCCAGGCTCGCCGATGCCGGAATCCCGCTCGGGAACCAGTCCGTCCTCCTCGCAGGGATCAACGACTGCCCCCGGATCATGAAGGAGCTTGTTCACCAGCTTGTCAAAAACCGCGTCCGCCCTTATTACCTGTACCAGTGTGACCTTTCCGAGGGAATCAGTCATTTCCGCACCCCTGTGGCAAAGGGAATCGAGATCATGGAGAATCTCGTCGGTCATACCAGCGGTTTTGCCGTCCCGCGGTATGTCATTGATGCACCCGGAGGCGGAGGAAAGATCCCCGTTCTCCCGAATTACCTCCTGACGTGGTCGGTTCATAAGGTCGTCCTGCGCAATTACGAGGGAATGATCTGCACCTACCAGGAGCCTTCGGATTATGATCGCATCTTCTGCAATGGTGATTGCGCCGGGTGCAAGCTCCAGCTGAATATCAGCAGGGCTGATGAATCGAAGGTTGTCGGGATTGCAAAACTGCTTGCGGATTACGATGATACCACGACTCTCATCCCGGAAAACACCGACCGGATGGAGAGACGGCAGGACGATGGCGAGTGATGCAGTCCTGCAGGTAGGGAAAAGTATTGTCCAGCACGGGCATGTGAATAACCGTATTTATGTGACACGGTTGTCACGGGAAGATGTTCCCCGCATCATCTCCCCGCTCGACGCACTCGCCGAAAGGGAGGGCTATTCCAAGATCTTTGTAAAAGTACCCGACTCATCGGTCTCCGTGTTCACCGATGCGGGTTACATCGTGGAAGCAACAGTGCCTTTCTTCTTTTGCGGGGAAGAGTCTGCCGCCTTCATGGCCAAATACTTCGATCCCCGGCGTGCAGTGGTCACCGATTCACGGGAAATTGCGGATGTGCTGTCTGTCGCGATGAGCCGTGCCAGTCAGGAATTCCCCCCCGGTCTTCCGGAGAATTTTTCCCTTGTGCACGCCAGTCCGGGAGATGCCGGGGAGATCGCAGCGATCTTCAGGTCAGTATTCGACACCTACCCGTTCCCCATTTCCGACCCGGGTTTTATCACTGCTTCGATGAGGAATGATGTCCGGTATTTCTGCATCCGCCATGCAGGCCGGATCATCGCGGTTGCATCGTGCGAGGTGAACCGCGATGCGGAGAACGTGGAGATGACCGACTTTGCCACCGATCCCCTGTTCAGGGGGAAGGGACTCGCCGGGCACCTCCTTCATGCGATGGATGCGGCAATGAAAAAAGAGAGAGTCCTTCTCGCGTATACGATTGCCCGTGCCAGGTCCTACCCGATCAACGTGACTTTTTCACGGGCCGGGTATCATTTCGGGGGCACGCTCCCCAACAACACCCAGATTTGCGGAGCCATGGAGAGCATGAATGTCTGGTATAAGAGATTGTGACCAGTGACGGGAACCGGGGTGTATCCCTGAAATCCCGGTTCCGGTCCGCATTCCCTGACTGCCGCATCGGGAAGCCGGAGTATCACATGCCGAGCCGGGCAGTTCCCAAAACCTGATTGGCAGCTGCCGTAGCCCGAACATTTATCTGTATCGCCCCGCGATACCGCTCATGATGTTCGGGATCTCCTCGTTCTGCCTTCTCAGGGAGCCTCTTGCCGTGGCGCTGGACCGGCTCACAGCTGTCACCGGTCTCATAGAGATCGTGGATGAAGGCCCTCATTTTATCCGGGATCCGGCAGAACTGGAGAATTATTCTGCAGATTTCATCATCCATGCCCCCTACCACGGGATGAATATCGCCTGCGTGTTTGATGCCATCCGCGAGGCGAGTGTCAGGGTCATGACAGAGTGCTTCTCGGTGGCGGCAGAGGCCGGTGCCGCGGTCGTCGTCCACCCGGGGTATCATGCCTGGGAACAGGAGAAGGAGGTGGCGAACCGGCAGTTTTAAAAAATCCCTCCATGAACTGAATGCTGCCGCGGAGGAACTCTCGGTCACCTACTATTTCGAAAATATGGGGAACATGCCTCATTTCAACCTCCAGACACCCAAAGATCTCGATCTCATCGAAGGTGCCGGTTTTGCCCTCGATATAGGGCATGCACACCTCAACAACTGCCTGCCCGGATTCCTGGATTGCGGGTATTGCCACATGCACATTCATGACAATGATGGCAGGAGCGATGCCCACAGTGCCGTTGGCGAAGGAACCATTGACTTTCCGGGAGTCGTGTCGGCAATGCGCCGGAACCATGCGACTTCAGTCATCGAGGTCAAAACGTTTGACGGTGTACTGAAGAGCATGAAGGTGCTTGAAGAGATGTGACGCCTGCTTCATCACGCAATCCTAATCCATGTGATCGGGTGTGTGAGTCTGGCAGTTTGAACCCTTAACCTGCCGGTTCATTGCAGACCGCGATCCGATTTGTGCAATATATAACACATTTTTTTACATGGTCCCTTACAGCCGGCATATCCATCCTGGATTTTTCATTCCGGTTGTAGACGTGATGCCCCATGGATGCATGCATCTTTCCCCGGGACTGTCCTGCAGGAGACCCTGCACTACCCGCAGGCCGGGCATCATACATTGGATTCTGTCGACTCCCGGATCGTACGATCCACAAGAAAGACGGGATTGGGAACGGTTTGGAATTTTATTGCCTGGAATACGTCTTTTCAGGGAAGAATGATGCAGCGGGTTTCCCCGGAGTGTGCCCCGATCTTCCAGGGATCATGGAAGGGGATCCTGCGGGAATGTCCGTCAGTTGCGGAGGTGAAACGGTTTTTGAGTGAATTTTTGTGAACATCACAGTGTGAGTTATTCGAATACAGGGCGCTGTTTTCTGCGCCTGGAAAATCCAGTAAAAAACCCAGGTGAATAATCCATGAATACAAGAATTAGATATTGTATCCTTTTACTTGTTGTAGTATCACTCTGTTATTCCGGCATTGGTGCCGTTTCCGCCGGAGGCGGGCAGAGTGATATTTCCACCCCACGGAATGTGGGCGAAGACTATGCCGTCACGGGCCTGGTCTCACCCGCAGGTCCGAGGGCCGCTTTTACAGAAGGGGATATGGGATCCTCGTTTGAGTGGGCAGTTCCATCCGGGTCGGGAATAAGCCTCCCATGGGGGGTTGTCACCGACAATGCGGGGAACACCTACGTGGGAGACGACTTGTCGTTTTCCATCTGGAAGATTGCCGCTGATGGATCTGTCCTCGCGAAATGGGGGTCCTATGGAAGCGGAAACGGCCAGTTTGCCGAGATTGCAGGTATTGCACTGGGCAGCAACGGGAACGTGTATGTAGTCGACCGGGACAATAACCGCGTCCAGGTATTTGACACGGACGGGACGTATCTTAGCCAGTGGGGATCCTTTGGAACGGGGGCCAGCCAGTTCGATGCTCCTATCGGGATTGCGACAAACAGCAGCGGATACGTGTATGTCGCTGACACATCCAACAACAGGATCCAGGTGTTTTCTCCCGAAGGGGAATACATGAACGAATGGGGGTCCTGGGGATGGCCGGGAGGATCCGGCCTGTTTGCCTATCCCACCGGGATCAGGGCCAACAGCAGCGATTACCTGTATGTCGCTGATTACGGGAACAATCTCGTGCAGGTGTTTACTCCGGATGGGACATTCGTGACCGAGTGGGGGTCCTACGGGTCCGGGAACGGCCAGTTGTATTATCCCCTGGACCTTGCCATCGGCAGTTTAGGGCAGGTGTACGTCGCGGATACCTATAACAACAGGGTCCAGGAGTTCGATGCCGACGGGACCTATCTCACCCAGTGGGGATCTTTCGGGAGCGGATACAGCCAGTTCAACCTTCCGTACGGCATTACCGTCGATTCCTCCGGCACGGTGCTGGTTGCAGACAGTTACAACTGCCGCATCCAGGAATTCTCATCCGACGGGATATACCAGATCCAGTGGGGATCCGGCAGCAACGAGAACGGCCGGTTCATTCTTCCCCGCGATGTGAATGTCGCGGGTTCCGGCGACATCTACGTTGCAGATACCGGCAATCACCGCATCCAGATACTCTCGCCCGATGGGTCTTACCTCACGCAGTGGGGATCCTACGGGTCCGGGAACGGCCAGTTTGATGAACCCCGCGGCATTGTCGAGAGCGCGGGCGGAAATGTGTATGTCACCGACAGCGGCAACAACCGCATCCAGGTCTTCGACACAGACGGGAATTACCTCTCCCAGTGGGGATCCGAAGGAACCGGTGACGGCCAGTTCTCGACTCCGTACGGCATAGCCGTCGCCAATGACGGCAAAGTATACATCGCAGATGCAAAAAATAACCGCATCCAGGTCTTCGACACAGACGGGAATTACCTCTCCCAGTGGGGATCCGAAGGAACCGGTGACGGCCAGTTCAATTTTGCAATAGACATAGCATTGAACTCGAGCGGTCACGCCTACGTGTCGGACAGCGATAACAACCGCATCCAGGTCTTTGATGCAGACGGCAACTACCTCTTCCAGTGGGGGACAATGGGCTCCGGTGACGGGCAATTCACTGATCCGACCGGGATTGCCATCGACAGCAACGGCCTTGTGTATGTCACCGACTGGACGAACAACCGGGTCCAGGTCTTCGATCAGAGCGGCACCTATATGACCCAGTGGGGGTCGCCGGGTTCCGGTGACGGCCAGTTCATGAGCCCGTGCGGCATTGCAACAGACAGCGGGGACACGGTCTACGTTGCCGACCTGGGCAACAGCAGGATCGAGAAATTTACGACCTCCCTCTCGCCCGATGTCGTCCCACTCCCGGGATATGTAAACGCCCCGACCGATCCCGATTACGACGGGGTGTACGAAGACCTCAACGGGAATGGCGAGACCGATTTTGACGATGTTGTCGCGCTTTTCAGGCACATGGACTGGATAGAGGGCAACGAACCGGTCTCTGCATTCGACTTCAACGGGAACGGCGTCCTGGATTTTGATGACATCATCCTGCTGTTCCGGGAGGTCTAGCCCCCGCGGATGAGATTTCACATGACATCCATGCATAGCCAGAGAAGAACACCGGGATGCATCCCGGAGCATCTCCCGGGAATCCGGGAGACAGACACACAAGGAGAGAATACGATATGAAAAAAATATCCCTGGCCGGGATGGTTCTTGTACTGCTTTCCCTGCTCTTTTGTGCAGCGGCGGCAGGAACCATCCAGGTGCAGGACGGACAGGTATCCCAGTTGGGGGATACCGCAACGCTTGCGATCACCCTCGATTCGGCGGCACCGTCAGGGCTCGCCGGGTATGATTTCAACGTCTCGGTCAGCGACCCGTCCGTTGCGACCATCACGAGCGTGACATTCCCTTCATGGGCGATCACGAAAGAAAATTCAACGCTCCCTGCGGCAGAAGTACGGCTGCGGGCTGTTGACCTGTCAGAACAGATAAATGCGGATGCAACTTCCGTTCCCCTCGCGACGATTACCGTGCGGGGAGATATGGAAGGTACTGCTAGCATCACTCTCACCCCGAGAAAAATCACTGCCGATGGCGGCGCGAACCTGATACCAGATACCGTCCTGGTGCCCGGGACTTTTACGGTCGATTCGGGATCCCCCACCGGATCCATCTCTGTCACCTCGTCACCTTCAGGTGCAGCGATCACCCTGGATGGAACCGGGACCGGTCAGGTCACACCCTACACCTTCGACTCCATCACAACCGGTGACCACACGGTTGCAGTGAGCCTTGATGGATACGAGCCGGCAAGCCAGACTGTTACGGTTGTTGCCGATGAGACCAGCAATGTTGACTTCCCTCTCGTACTGATCCCGACCTCCGGATCCATCTCTGTCACCTCGTCACCTTCAGGTGCAGCGATCACCCTGGATGGAACCGGGACCGGTCAGGTCACACCCTACACCTTCGACTCCATCACAACCGGTGACCACACGGTTGCAGTGAGCCTTGATGGATACGAGCCGGCAAGCCAGACTGTTACGGTTGTTGCCGATGAGACCAGCAATGTTGACTTCCCTCTCGTACTGATCCCGACCTCCGGATCCATCTCTGTCACCTCGTCACCTTCAGGTGCAGCGATCACCCTGGATGGAACCGGGACCGGTCAGGTCACACCCTACACCTTCGACTCTGTCACCCCCGGTGACCACACGGTTGCTGTGAGCCTTGATGGATACGAACCGGCAAGCCAGACTATTACGGTTGTTGCTGATTCGACCGTCGAGGCATCCTTTACGCTTGTGGAAGAGCCTGAACCGGGCAGTGCGATCATCGCAGACCACACCACGACTCACCTCGCGGAGGTCCCGCAGGACGCAATAGTCCAGGCAAAGGAGAACCTCCATATCGCGTATGGTCACACATCGCACGGGAGCCAGATCACGACCGGGATGACCGGCCTCGTCAATTTTGCCGGCGCTCCATATGGTGGTGAACTGTATCGCTGGAACAATGGCGGAACGAATGGTGCGCTCGACCTTCACGATTATTTCGTTGCGGGCGATCTCGGCAACCCCGACAGGGTCACCTGGGCTGCACGGACAAGGACGTACCTTGACGCCAATCCAGACGTCAACGTCGTCATGTGGTCCTGGTGCGGCCAGGTCGACACGACCGAGGTAAACATCAATACCTACCTCGACCTGATGAGCGACCTCGAAGACGACTACCCGGACGTATACTTCGTGTACATGACCGGCCACCTGAACGGTGGCGGCGAGAGCGGCAATGTGAACCTCCGCAACGAGCAGATTCGAAACTACTGCCGCGATAACAACAAGATCCTCTTCGACTTCGCAGATATCGAGAGCTACGATCCCGATGCTGCGACGAACTACATGGTCCTCTTCGCCGACGACGGCTGCAATTACAGGCTGGACGGCGTCACCCGGAACTGGGCGACAGAGTGGCAGAACAGCCATCCGGTCAACGTATCGGGCACTCCGTCGTGGTACCAGTGTGGCGCGGCACATACCCAGCCACTCAATGCCAACATGAAGGCTTACGCGGCATGGTGGCTCTTTGCCAGGCTCGCCGGTTGGGATGGCAGTCTGCCCGGCACCGGATCTATCGCGGTCACCTCAACACCCGCCGGGGCCGCGATTACGCTGGATGGAACTGAAACCGGCCAGGTGACACCCTACACATTCAATGAGCTCACTCCCGGTGACCACACTGTTGCTGTGAGCCTTGAGGGTTACGAGCCTGCTTCTCAGACTGTGTCAGTCACTGCTGGTGCGACCAGCACCGCCGACTTCCCCCTCGTCCTGATCCCAACCACCGGGTCCATCGCGGTCACTTCAACTCCCGCTGGAGCAGCGATTACCCTGGATGGAACGGAAACCGGTCAGGTCACTCCATATACCTTCGATGAGCTCACTCCCGGTGACCACACTGTCGCCGTGAATCTCGATGGATATGAACCGGCAAGCCAGACTGTGTCAGTCACTGCAGGTGCGACCAGCACCGCCGACTTCTCTCTCGTCCTGATCCCGACCACCGGGTCTATCGCGGTCACTTCGACACCTGCGGGTGCTGCGATCACCCTGGATGGAACCGACACCGGCCAGGTGACACCCTACACATTCAATGAGCTCACCCCCGGTGAACACACGGTCGCTGTGAACCTTGAGGGTTACGAGCCTGCTTCGCAATCGGTTGCAGTCACTGCAGGTGCAACGTCGACAGCTGACTTCACCCTCGTCCTGATCCCGACTACTGGATCCATCGCGGTCACTTCGTCACCCGCCGGGGCTGCGATTACGCTGGATGGGGCAGAAACCGGGCAGGTCACACCCTATACCTTCAATGAGCTCACTCCCGGTGACCACACGGTTGCTGTGAGCCTCGATGGGTATGAGCCTGCGAGCCAGACTGTTTCAGTCACTGCTGGTGCGACCAGCACAGCTGACTTCACTCTCGTCCTGATCCCGACCACCGGGTCCATCGCGGTCACTTCGACACCTGCGGGTGCAACGATCACCCTGGATGGAACGGAAACCGGTCAGGTCACTCCGTATACCTTCGATGAGCTCACTCCCGGTGACCACACTGTCGCTGTGAGTCTCGATGGATATGAGCCTGCTTCGCAATCGGTTGCAGTCACTGCAGGTGCAACGTCGACAGCTGACTTCACCCTCGTCATAATCCCGACCACCGGGTCCATCGCTGTCACTTCGACACCTGCGGGTGCAACGATCACCCTGGATGGAACGGAAACCGGTCAGGTCACTCCGTATACCTTCGATGAGCTCACTCCCGGTGACCACACTGTCGCTGTGAGTCTCGATGGATATGAGCCTGCTTCGCAATCGGTTGCAGTCACTGCAGGTGCAACGTCGACAGCTGACTTCACCCTCGTCATAATCCCGACCACCGG
>CAYVMJ010000006.1:57483-160629 GCA_964452625.1 uncultured Methanolinea sp. | reverse complement strand
CCAGTGAGATCATCCCATGAGGGATTATCTTAGCCGATTTTTGGACACGATCAAAATTTTGAGGTTTTTCCTTCCGAAATTGACGAAGATTTTAAAAGAATTTATACATTTTGTAAACCTTATACAATGACTAATATTGAGCGGATGGTGTCGTTATACGACTCGATAAAATATATATCAAAATTTAATATCAAGGGAGATTTTGTGGAATGTGGTGTTTGGAAAGGCGGAAGCTCAATGATCACTGCGTTGACTCTTTTAAAACTAAATGATCGGAATAGAAATCTTTTTCTTTATGATACATTTTCAGGGATGAGTGAACCAACAGAAAAAGATGTTAACAATAAAAATGAATCAGCAATTCAAAGGTATCAAAAAAATGATAAAAAAGATCACAATAACTGGTGTTATGCACCATTAGAAGAAGTGAAACACAATATACTCTCAACAAAATATCCGGAGAATCAAATTTTTTTTGTAAAAGGAAAAGTGGAAGACACAATTCCAAAAATTATGCCTAAACATATCTCAATTCTCCGATTAGATACTGATTGGTATGAATCTACATATCATGAGCTTGTCCATTTATTCCCTAATCTGTCAAATGGGGGAATTTTAATATTGGATGATTATGGCTATTGGAAAGGTGTTAGAGCAGCAACAGATCAGTATTTTGACGAAACTGGCCAACAGATCTTTTTAAGCAGAATCGACTTTGCCGGTAGAATTGGAATTAAACAACCAAGATTTTTTTAAAAAAATGGCTCTGTTGAAACCCTATGAAGATACCAAAGATCTAAGAATCGGTGCGCCCTTTGTTTAGTTATGGCAAACAACAACAAAAGGTAATATTTCTTCTCAGATCAGACATATATCTACTTTTTGACAGCATGCAACAGTGCAATCGGACTGGTGAAGATTCCCCACTATTCATCGTTATATTCGCGAAAGGACTATAATCAGCACCAATTGATTACGCTCCTCCTCTTGATAGAATTCATTGGACAAGGATATCGCGAACTGATCAAGTTGCTGGAAATTTCGACAACAATCCAGGAAATCCTTGGATTGTATGATGTCCCCCATTATTCGACCCTCTGCAAATTTGGATCACGCGTAGATTCCAAAATATTGAACCGTATTTTTAATAAGACCTGTAATTTGATGCCCAGTGTTACCGACCATATGAGTGTTGCAGCAATTGACCCCACAGGATTCGTGACTGATTCCGCGAGTTATTACTATTCGAAAAGGACGAAAAAATTGAGAAAAGACTATCTGAAGGTCACAATTTCTGTAAATATTGAGGATCATTCGATATTGGTGATGAAGACCACTAGTAGCCGGTGCCACGATTCTCAAGTTGCGATACAAGTTCTGCGTGCTTCGCATCGTACAAAATCTGCTGAAGTCTATGTGATGGACAAAGCTTTTGATTCAGAAGCTATTCACGATTTTATCCATAATAATTTGAAATCTGATGCGATTATTTGTAATAGGTGAAGGTATATGGATACGACTCACTGCTCTCCGATGACGTGATCCAACATTTCGATGCGAAACCGCTGTTAAAACTGAACAAGAATATAGACGCGGTTATCATCGCTGTGAAGCATGCACCATTCAGGAAAATGAGTATTGGCGAGATTCATAGGATCATAAATAATAAGCCGGAGTTGATTGACGTGAGGGGAATAGTCGATGCAAGGAAGCTCCGAAGGCCGGGGTGTTTTACAGGAAATTGTGAGAATAGTTACTCACTTTCTAGGACGCTCCGGTTCCGGGATCGCAGGGGATCATTCGCCTGTTTAAATGGATTCATAGAATGCTCCAGTTTGCCCGCGATTTCCCGGAAACCGATGTGGCCCATTTTTCTATCCGGTTTAAAGATTTAGGGGTGACTGTATTGATCGATTCAACAGAGGATTGTTGGTTTATTTGGAGATTGGGGATCAATAATCGAGCAAAAAGGCGGAATTTGGGGTATTTTATTGAATGAATGGACTGTATGGGATCTCTCTATAGGGGAGAGCAGTCTTTCCCGTGGAGGGTTGTAGTGGAGATGGTTTTTCAGGAAACGGGAGCTGGATTGGGGGTATTTTTAGTGGTTAGGTGATGAAGTTGGAGTTACCTGGGAGTGTTATTACTATGTGTTGCAGAGGTAGATGGTAGTAGAATAGTGGAATTGAATTACTTCAACATTTTTAATTTGAAGCAGGACTTTTAATTATTGAATTCGATTGAAAAAGGGTAAAATCTTGATGACATAGTGCCAATACCTTATTAGAATATCAGAGAAATAATCATATTTTATGGGTGCTTTTATGATTCCCAATAAAATATTGAAATAAATATCATTTGAGGGAATAAATGCTCAATAACATTTTCCACAAGGTGCAAGATCCTCTCTATAAAAATTCGCTATACCTCATCCTTTCCTCACTTACTGCGGCAGGTTTTGGTTTTATTTTCTGGATCATTGCTGCAAGATTTTATTCTCCCGAAGATGTCGGGCTTGCAACTGCAATGATCTCTTCGGCCGGAATAATCGGACTCCTTGCCAAGATGGGATTCGATCAATCAATCATCAGGTTCTTCCCAGAGATGGACAAGGGGAAAGTATTTTTTTCCTCCCTCATCGTGACTTCTATAGCAAGCCTTCTTTTCGGAGCAATCTATCTGGCAGGAATCAATCTCTGGGCACCCAAGCTCGATATACTCCAGCAGTACCCAATAATCTTTCTCGGCGTCCTCTTTTTCCAGTCCCTTGTAACCATTACAGGGACAGCATTTGTTGCACTCCGACAAGGAGGCTTTTATTTGATACAGAATTTTTTAAACGGATCACGAATTGTCTTTCTCATTCCACTTGTATTCCTCGGAGCCTTTGGCATTTTTTTCAGTCTTGGCATAGCCTTTGCAATCACCTCATTTTTACCTGTTTTTTTCCTCTACAGGTTCAAAATAAGGCTATCCGGGATAGATACACAATTTTTACGGGAATCATTTACATTCACTGCCGGGACGTACTTCTCTGGCATCTTTCTGTTATTACCCCCTGTATTATTTCCCCTACTTATCCTCAATATCCTCGATGCAGAGCAGGCTGCCATCTATTACATCGTCTATTCAATTATCAGTCTCCTGCTGGTCATTCCCACCTCTTTTGGGACTTCCCTGTTCGTTGAAGGAAGCCACGGGGAACCCCTGCCGCAATCCGCAAAAAAGGCGTTTTTTGCAACATTTCTCATCCTAATTCCCGCAGTGGTCGTTATCTTCCTATACGGAAATTTGTTGCTCCAGTTAATGGGAAGTTATTACATCCAGGGATTTGATCTGTTAAAATTAATGGCAATCTCGACGTTTTTTTACGCTGTGTTCCAGGTGTTCATCTCGGTGAAGAAAACGGAGAAGGATATTAAGGCAATTAGTATTATCAGTTTTTTTCACATTCTCTTAATTACAATAACAAGCTACATTTTCCTAAATTTATTTGGATTAATCGGAATTGGTTATGCTTGGATTTTCGCATATTTGATAAGTGGAACAATTATTTTTTGGATTTCTCAATAGAAATCCGAGATTTTATTACTTTTGCAGGTACTCCCCCCGCAATACAATATGGAGGTATATCTTTTGTAACTACTGCTCCAGCACCAATAATTGTTCCTTCGCCAATTGTTACTCCTTCTAAGAGAATACTACGCATTCCTATCCACACATCATTTTTTATTATAATTCTAGAGATATAAATACCTTGTTTATTCATTGGAATTTTTATATCATCATGTTTATGACCTGAAGTAATTATAATAACTTCAGGACCCATCATTACATTCTCACCTATGATTAATTCTCCACCCTCTTCTATTCCAAGAATTCGTGTCCCAGTCCCTATACTGGAATTCGTTCCAATTTCAATATTTTTACCATCACCAAATTGTGCATATTTTCCTATAAGGACATTTCCGCCCAACTTTCTAAAAAGTCTTTTACAACAAAAAACACGAAATTTATTGCCTATTCGATATTTTGGCTTGAAAAAAAATAGATCTGGGAGAAATCTCGCAAAACAATAGTAACATATCAATAAGATATAACGAGATATCACATGATGTGACATTGTCATATAGTAATTTTTGTATTTGTATTTATGTTAATATTCATAACGCAATTTCAAATAAATTTTATTATTTCAATAATATTACCCGTATATAATAATTTTTCCATCTGAAAAGAATTTATTTAAATTTGTATTTTTATTGATCAGATTGGGATTAACAGGTTCAAATTGATTCCAAGATTCCAATGATTCAAAAATTAAATGGTTTTCATATAACTGTTGGTTAATCACTAGAATTTTGTCATTAGCATTGATGAAATTTAATGAAATAATGTCAATATATGTTTGATAACCAATACTAATTATATCACAATTAACGTCAATATTTTTTGAATGGAGGGCTATTCGATAGTTTCCTCCTGTATGCGCATCAGTATATATTGTTGTTTTATTGTAATGTGATGTTATCCAATCGACACTACTAATATAATTATTAAAGTCTATATTTTGTTCTGGACTGTTGTTTATATATACATAAAAGGTTCCAATTGAAGTTACAATTAGAGGAATGAAAATTATCAACAGTATTGTTGTTCTAGTCAAAAATGAAATTGATTTTTGATTTTGTTTTAGAAATAATAAAATAATGACTGGATAAAAAAATGTTGTGATTATTATTATAGGAGATGCTCCTGTAACAAAAAAATAAATTGGAATCATTATCAATTGAGCAAAAAAAAGTGAACTTATTAAAAGATATTCTTTGGGAAGATCTTCTTTAATCGAGATAATATATAGAGTTTTTAGAGATATAAAACCAATAATTAATTCAGTAAAAAAGTAGCTCAAGTAGCGTATAATATCAATAAAACCAATTGGGAGATTTGAATTAAAGGAATACTCATTAGTGAGTGCACCCTTGCTTAAAAATTTTAAAAAATCAAAATCAAGTTGGAAATATGATAATGACGATTCAAAAGTTGAAGACTTAATGTATATCCATGATACAATGAAAAGAACTGAAATTATAAGAAACAAGATACTATTTTGATTTATTCGGGTATTTTGATTATTATATAATGTTATCAATACCCAATACACTGCAATTATTGCAATTGTCATAACTTGGATACTATGCCAATAGAAACCTAATGCAATCCAACATATCACAACGAGTATAGAAATTTGTAGTTTATCTTTTCGTTCTTGTTTTTTACTAAACAAAAACAAGATTATTATTGATATTAATAAAGAAAAAGAACTTAAATATCCTGCAAATATTGAAGTTGGTGCAAAGAGTAAAAATAATACTGGATAAAAAAGTATAGTAAACGTTTTTATTTTTTTATCAATGTTAAATAAATTTATAAAAAAATAATATGAGAGGAATAAGGATATTAGGGAAATAAACGCTGAAATTTGAATTGTTGTAAATAATTGGGTGTTTGTAAAAATATTCAAAATTTTTATTAATATTAAATATGCAATTATTGATTTTATTCCAGGAAAATTCTGAATTGATATGGATAAATCAAAAATGAGAGAGAGCATTTGGGCTTGATAAAAACCAAGATATGATATGGGTATTAATAACAAAAAAAACAGGAAAATACCTGAAAAAAAAATAAAGAATAAAATAATGTTTGTTATGGCTCTCATTATTATTTATGTTTCCAATTTTTGAATGCTTTTATTTTTTGTAATTTCATATACCTGATTCATTTCATAATAAGTCCGATCCCAATTAAATTGGCATGCATACTCTTGAATTTTATTTTTATTCCAATTTTTATTTAAGGCATATAAAATACTATTTGCCAAGCTTATTGGGTTTTTTGCATCACAAAGAATCCCATAATCATTTGATATAATAATATCTTCACTACCTCCATTGATTGTTGCAACAATAGGTGCACCATGTTGCATCGCTTCAATCTGAACAAGAGGAAAACCTTCCTTAATACTTGGTATCACAAAAATATCACAACATACTAACCATAAAGGAATTTTTTTTTCATCAATAAATCCGATTAATTCAACATTATCACTTAGCTTGTTTTCAATAATTTTTTGCTCCAATTCT
This sequence comes from uncultured Methanolinea sp., assembly GCA_964452625.1. GTDB lineage: Archaea > Halobacteriota > Methanomicrobia > Methanomicrobiales > Methanospirillaceae > Methanolinea_A. The sequence continues at coordinate 154,483 of CAYVMJ010000006.1, read as the reverse complement.
TCTTTTAATTCTCCTTTCCCTCCAATATAACCCTTAAAATCAGCCCTCGTCTGTTTCATGATTTTAAAAGCATCAATTAAATCTTCATAGCCCTTGCGTTTTATTAAAGAACCAAATGAAAAAATTATTTTTTTATTGTTTGGTAGTTTTAAAACATCTTTACATTCTGAACTAAATGTAATATTAGAATTATCAATATTCCCAGCGTTGGTTACAATAAAAATTTTTTCTTCTGGTAAAGACATAAGATTCTTGTATTTTTCTTTCCAAGATGGGCTTAACACCACAATAGAGTCATATGAAGAGAATATTTTCTTAATTATTTTTTTTATAGCGAAATTGCCATTTATATAATCTTCATCTAAAACTGTTGAGTGAACATGCAAAATAGTTGAAATTCGAAATTTTTTTAATAAGATCATATATATTGCATTTTCATAAAAACTCAACCCTCCGGCAGAATGGATATGTGCAAGATCGATTTTATTTTTATTCACTATTTCTATAATTTTAATAATATTTTTTACTAGGGTAATACTTTTCATAAAAAAGTTGAAAATAAAATTAAGATTTAAGGTTTCTTTTAAGTCAATTTCTGTCATATGAAAAACATATGGAATAATTTGAAATAGTTGATATTGGGCATTTTCCCTAATTTTTCTCTCTAGGTTTTCAATATAAATTGAAATTCCTCCAATAACAGGAAGTCTCGGACCAATAATGATAAGGCTTTTTTTATTATCACTTTGGGATTGACTTGAATAACTCATAGATTTCATCCCACTTTTCAATTAGTTCCAAAAAAATATTCCTTTTGTAATCATAGGAAAGATCAGTTGAATAAATTGGGATCTCTTTCAAGTAATCTTTTAAGAAAATCATAAGCGATGTCCAATATTTAGCGATATTCCTTTGAGGAAAAATATACGAAAAAGCATGCAAATATTTTAAAAAATGTTGTTGACCTAATGATTTAGAGATTCCAGAAGTTATCATTTCCATCTGTGAATTATAAAGCAAACATAATGTAGCATCTTTAAGTGCCAATTGCTCGAAAGATGCGTTTTCCGATTTTTTTCTAGCAATAAAAATCATCATATTTAAAGTGCTATTATCCGAAAATAATTTGATATTTTGATTTTTATGGAAATAAAAAAGTAAATTGCTGGCCATTTTTAATGTATCAGACAAAGAGGAAATATGTTCATCATTTAATTTTTCAGTCTTAAATCTTAATAAATTATGATAAATTGGATAAGAATATACCATTTTATTCTTACCAATTATAATCCGATCATCGCCAATTATTTTAAATTTTTTTGTTTTTAATGCATCCATTGCAATTCTTGTTTTATGGGCCCCACCCCTTCCTGCAATTATCAAAGCAAATCCGTCTTTTTCGATACCAAGTCCATGAATTACAGCAAAATTATGTTCAAATAATTTTAATTCAATCAATGGTCGTAAAATTAAATTTTGACTTAAATAATCTGGAAACAAGATTTGTTCTATCCCTTTAATTTTCCCGTAAAAATTGATTATTGCTTTTCCTTTATCGAATCCAAAAATTTCCACTTCCCATGTTGCCCGGCCTTCCTGATCCTTGCAGTAAAAATAATTCTCTTTTATGAAATATTTATGATCGACAATAAAGCAATCTTGATTTGAAGGAGAAAATCTTCCAATATTAAGAACAATATCGGGATCAGTTAAATGAGAAACTTCGAAATATGAAAGAAAAAAATTAATATCTTTTAATAAATCGAATTTACTTCCTGTATTTATCTGAATTTTGAGAAGATCATGTATATTAAAAAATAGTGTCCTAGTCATCAGTATCTCCTAAATTCATAAGGGTGACAGATCTCTGCCAGGATACTAACTTCGGCAATACAACTTTGTAACAATTCGTTATTTTGGGGAGATTATTGATGAGGTTGTTTTCATAATCCTGCCAATAGGTTGAAAATTCATCAGTGGGAAAAAGAAAACCATATTGAATAAAATATTTTGGAATATACCAGGAATCCATTTTCATATTATTAACCAGATATTGAATGACTTCTTTCTTCCCAAGTTGTGTCACGTTTGCTTCATGTATTCCCTCTTGATTTGTCGGTAATATGATGAAAATATTCGATATCTTTTCGTGAGATGAAATCTTCTCAGGAAAAATTAGCATTGGATTTAATTTGGTGAAAAATTTTGCATACCCAAAAGTAAGCATGAAGAGGATATTTTTAAGGAAAAACGAACATTTTTGTCTGTTATTGAATTTGTTTATTAAAAAAGAATTGATATTGTAGGTAAACAGGTTTAAAGGAGTAATGAAAGGGAATGCGTATTCATCTTTCAAAATAATGAAATCGTCACCCATAAATTGAAATGATTCTTCTGTACTAACGAGATGAATTGCTATACTGGTTTTTCCTGATCCCCCTCGTCCAGAAAACAGGTAAGAATTTCCATTATGAGAAACACCGGAAGAATGAACAGTTGAATAACCTTTTTGGGTAAGAATGTATTGAATAAAAAAATCAATAAAGAAACCGGAAATAAACAATCGTGCAGTTCTATTGGCCTTGATATTCAACGTGTATGAGTTATTTTCTTTGATAATTTCAATTATCCACTGAGCAATTTTATAAGAATCAGTCGTATAAATATATCCTTTATCGATATAGTATTTATCATCCAAAATAAAGCAGTCTGGCCGTTTTTCAAGTTTATCTACAACATTTACAATAAAATCTAGATTTTCATCAGTAATTTCATTTGAATGATAATTCGAATATTCCTCAAATGGGTTCCCTAAAAGGTTTTTGAAAAGTCTTTTTTGTGTATCATTGATTTTAAATTTTACAATATCATGGATATTGAAATAATTAACTCCCATATTTGGAACCCTCTTCTAAAATTGACATCAATATTGCCATAAATTCAGATTTAATGATCTTGTTAGTTTTAAATGATGAATCCGAATTGGCATTGAAATGAGAAACAACATAATTGAAAATCTCCTCTGGATCTAATGAGTGGAACATTTTTCCTTTTTCTATGAGACTTTGATCAACTGCAAGTAGCTGATCTGGGAAGAATGATACTGCAGGTCTTCCCATACATGCAGCTTCTCTTGCGAAAGTTCCAGAACCTGTTAAGACAGCTTTGGAGTGATACGCCAAATCAAGACCGTTCAAGGCTCTTTCAGGCACCCAAATGTTTGATTTATCCTTTACAAAATCCAGGTATTTCAGATCTTCTTTTTGTCTGGGAAGATATATGGTATTGATATTTTCTTTGCAAAATTTCTCAAAAAGGAGAGGGGTTATACTTCCAGTGGTATGAACGTACGTAGAATACAATGCTTCAGGTCTTAATACAATATAATCTCTAAATGGGATATTCTCTAAAAATTTTGGATTTGGAGCATAATCTGCTATATAAATATCTTCCTTGTAGCCATTAAATGTGAACACCTTTTCTTTAGAAATTCCTTTCTCTATTGTTTTATGAACAGGATATGATTTTGGTGCAATAATCCAGGTAGCTTTTGCATGGATTTTAGCAGCAATTTTTTCCATGATGGATCTTTCATATTCGATCAAATCATTATCAATAACTGAAATGCTTGGTTTATTACGCAATAAAGACACAATTATCCCATAAATATTTGCTAATGATAAAGAAATGTCAAAATCCGGAACATTCCAATATAATTGAAAATTTCGGTTGATAAAACTCGTAATTTGTGAAGTTGAAGATGCGACATTATGAGATCCGATTATTTTTGCTTTCACATTGTTATCTGCAAGTAGTGATTCTGTTTCAGCGTGGGCTCTAGCTGTTTTAATAACTAATTCGTCATCGATTGAAAGATCTCTTAATATGGAATTAAAAAAGAAAATATCACAGGGAGCCATATAATCAATCCAAATTTTTTGCATACGCTATTCCTCCTCACTCTGCATTTGAAAAAGTGTTAAAAAGAGTATAAACAATTAATTCAGCCTCCCGATTAAGAAATGCCGGTATTTTTCTAAGAAAGGATTTAAGATTTTTTTTACTGCAATATGATTAGAAATTTCTGGAAAGTCAATTCTTCCCTCAAGATTTGAAACAATTTCTTTATCCGATAAAACCTTAAAATGTTGAATATCTCCTCTTTTTCGACGAATAATCTGAATATTTTTTAAATTGTAAATGTATGCTTTCATAAGTTGCATTAGAAAATTGTTTTGCAAGGCATAAATAAAAAGAGAAAATTCATAGAACATGTATGGAGGTATTAATAAGACGTATGTTCTTTTATCATACAATTTCAAATACGTATAAATTCGGTTTCGGTTAAGAAAATAAAAGTTCCTTGGATTTTTTAAGAATTTATACTTATGATAAATGATACTTTTAGGACAATATAAAATTTCATAACCGGAAATCATCATTCGCAATCCGGTGTCCATATCATCTGCATATATAAAATAATCAGGATCGTATCCTCCAACGTGTTCTAATGCAGATCTCCTTACAATCATGCAAGCGCCGCTGGGAAAAGAAATCTTTCTTATTCGAATATCTCTTTCATCTGGGGTGTTATAGCCATCTGGCCATCCTACAGCTAAAAAATTTGCCTTGTTTCCCCGTGTATTATATAAATCGGGCTGATTATAAAGCAATATTTTTGATTGAACTGCCCCAATTCTTTCATTTTGAATTATACAAAAAAATAACTCTTTTAACCAATTTTTATCAACAATGACATCATTATCAAGAAATACAATAAATTTTGATACAGGATCTGCGTTTTCGACACCTACATTATGCATTGCTGCTGGTCCAATGTCTTCATTTAAGGAAACTAAGTTCACATTGGGAAAATTTTTATTGATAAATTCTTCTATTCCCTCTGTCAAACAATCTATAACAATAATTTCATAATTGGAATAATCTGTATTTTTTAACGAATCTAAACACTCTTGCAGATTTTCAGTTTTAAATGCGTTAAGAATTATTAGACTTATTTTAGGGAAATTGTCGAATGAATTAATGCCCATCTAAAAATTCCTATTTTATAGTATCCACCTTCATCACTTGCACTAGGCTATTCAAAATCAAGCTCGTCGTCACCAGCAATAGTCCCAATATCAGCATGGTAATCCCACTGATGAACATCACTGAGTGAAACGACCCTCCAGCATACAATTCGGTAACAGTATATACTGAAGTAACAGCCCCAATCACCGTCAGTACAAAACCCGGCACCCCGAACGTGATCAGCGGCCTCTTGTACCCCACTATCCCGATAATATGGCTCAATACATCCAGGCCATGGGATATTGCATTCTTCTTGTGCCCGTTGGTCACGTTGTAACTCACATCGATGGGAACCTCCTTGATCATTAAATCCCGCTGGGTGAAATGTGCGAGCATGTCGGACTCGATGTTATAACCCTCCGAATAGAAATCGAGGTTCAACAACGCCCTGCGTCCGAGAACACGGAACCCTGACTGTGTGTCGGTGCTCTTTGCCCCGTATCCGGCATTGGTGAACAGGTCCAGGGTCTTCTGCCCGAGGATACGATGCTTCGGTATCCTGTTTTTGGCGTTGAGGTAGCGGGACCCGACGACGAGGTCCGCCTTGCCGGCAAGGACCGGTCTTGCGAGGTCCGGGATCTCGGCAGGGTTATGCTGGCCGTCGGCGTCGAGCATGACGACGGCGAGGGGGTTGTATTCCCTGGCACGGGCAAAGCCCTTCATGACGGCCTGGGCCTTGCCGAGGTTGATCGGGTGCTGGATGACCTCTGCGCCTGCGAGGGTGGCGACTCTCGCGGTCTGGTCGGTGGAGCCGTCGTCGACGACGATGACGTGGTCGGCGTGGAGGCGGGTGCGGAGGACGACGGTGCCGATCGTGAGTTCCTCGTTGTAGGCCGGTATGACGGCGACGATCCGCATGGACTCCTGCGGGTCTGAGAAGAAGTCTTCGTCTGGCGATACATCCCTCGGCCTGATCGTCACCGGGGTCACCTGAGGTGGTGGCAGATATTCCCGGGTGGGAGGCATCACCATTCCTTTCGCCGAATTGACGTTGAGGAGATCGAGGAATGCGCTGTAGCGTTCGATCATGGAGGAGGCCTCGTGAGGGTTCACATGGATGTCCGGATCGTTGAAGGTGATGCCGGATAGGTCGTGCGGGTACATTGGTCTGACCTGGATGCCCGGATTCCGGATCGGATTTTGTATTGTACTCCCCATTCCGATCCGGACCCGTATATTTGATATTACAGATGAGACGTATTTTTTTTATGAAATAAAAACTTTTCCCTGTTTTTTGAGGAAAATTGGTGTTTTGGATGGAAGAAGCAGAGAAATAATGGGTATTAAGAGAGATTTTCCAGGATCATTTTTGTAAAAATTCTTCAGGAGACATGACTGTGAGAGGGGTCTTTTCCGAGTAATGCCGGGTATTCCAGGTAATGAGCATGGAGGCTTCGTTGGATTCTGCGACCCAGAGGATCTTTGCATCACCATAACAAAGCCCTCTCTCCATGTAGTCCATGAGTTCGGCAGTATAATCTGCAAAGAAAAGTTCCGGGGAGTTCGTGGAAAGAATGGGATACAGCAGGGTCATGTCCGACGCCGTGGCGTAGGTCTCTATCATCTTCCTCGCGACATCCGGCTTTCCTGCAGAAGAGAGTATCCCGGCCAGCTCGAGGAGATTGTAGAGGGTGGTCCCCCTCTCGGCATCCCGTGTCTCCTCCATGAACGATGCAGTGAGCGTGTGCCGGGGATCGGTGGTGAAAAAATGGTAGAGTGCGAGTACATCGGTATCGAGGGTTATCACCTTCTCACCTCTGAGAGTATCTCATCGATGGACTTCTCCGGGTACGTCGCCGCGAGTGCAGAAGCGACTGATGAGATATCGGTCTCCCGGTCGAGATCGTTGATGGAACCCCGGCAGCCCCTGCGGAGGAAGCTTTTTATCAAGGCCCTCCGGAACCGGTCGCTCCGCTCGTACCCGAGCACCAGCCTCCTGACCGAATCGAGGATCGCTTCGCTCCGGCTGGAATAGAGGCCTTCCTCGGTCATCCGGTCGAGCTGCTGTACAAGGCGGGGGGGCATACGGACCTGCACGAGCATGCTTTTTGTTGTCATGCTTTTGTATATACAAATAAACGATAAATAGAGATTCTTGCGAGAGAGGTCTTTGTATCGGTATGCATTCATGAGACAGGGGGAGTGTGAGACGGGAAAGACCAGAGGAGTCATGATTCGCACATGTACAAGAATCTGCGATCGCGGAACAGAGCATATGAGAGGAAAAGACAATGAGACTGGAGTAAGAAGAACACTGCTCGAAATAGTTCCTCTCCCTCACAGATCATGTTCCGCATGCCAGGATGATGCATACTCTTCCACGCCCCGGACCGGTAAATAAAATACACATACATACACAGTATAGTATATGCCGACACGGACGATCAGCATCACGGAAGAGGCGTATAATACACTGAAAGCGTTGAAGAAATCAGATAAGGAGAGCTTTTCATCCGTGATCCTTCGTTACTACCCGAAGAGAAGGACCTTGTCAGAGGTTCTCGAGGAGATCGGGGACTGCAGCGATCTCGCGGCTGGTGTGGAGAACGCCATGAAAGAAAGAAGAAAAAGCCGGCTCCGGGATGTTCCTCTCTGATGCCTGTTGTGGACACTTGCTTTCTCATCGATCTCATGATGAGGGAGCACCATGCTCTGGATCTTTTTTCAGCATACGAGGAACAATCGGTCCCTGTTGCAACCACGGCCATTTCAGCCCTTGAACTCTATAAGGGTGCATACCAGTCCCGGAAAAAGGATGAAAATATCCAGAAAGTGAAGGCAATCCTTGGGCTTTTCGAGTGCCTGCCTGTCGATGAACCGGTCTACGAGGTGTTCGGTGCATATTCTGCAACTCTTGTGCAAAAAGGAACACACATAGGGGATTTTGATGTATTGATCGCGGTCATTACACTCTGCCATGATGGGGTGCTGATCACCCGCGACCGGCACTTTTCCCGTATCCCGGGCCTTCAGGTCATCCCGTATTAATATCCTCTTTTTTCCAGATTCGTGATCACTTGGGACATTTGTGATACTATTCACCCCCATAGTGCGATCAGCACGGTCCCGGCAACCATGACGAGGCTTCCCAGAGCCCTTGGCCGGATGCCCCCCTCTTTCAACACATATCCCCCGAAGAGGACCGCGAAGAAGATGGAGAGCCTTTTTATTGAGATGACGTAGGGGACGATCGAGAGGGTGTATGCAAGGTTGATCGAGATCGCTTCGGCCGCGAGCACGAGTCCTATGCCAGGGAGCAGCATTCCCATCCCGCGCAACCTCCCTTTCTCCATGAGCGGGTTTTTTCCACCGATCCGCCCCGCCCCGGCAATGGCCAGGAACGAGGCGGCCAGCAGGCCATACACCACCCCTGATCCGAAGAGCGGGTCGGAGGTCTCCACCACCAGCTTGTCGTAGTTGACCGAGATGCTGTAGAGGAGGGCGACGATGAGCATCAGGCGAATCCCTGCATCGCGGGAGAGGGTGGAGAACGGGGTGAGCAGGGAGGAGTGTTGCGGCGCTCTCTTCCCTGCCAGGAGATACGAGCCGGTCGTGACAAGCATGATCCCGAGGATCCCTGCAGGGGACGGGATCTCTCCCAGGATCAAAAATGACGTGAGGAGCAGGAACACAGGCGTGAAGGCAAGCATCGGCACGCAGAGGGAGAGATCGGAGACAGAAAAGGCCCGGTAGGAGAGGATTGTTGCGAGGACGTTGATTGCGACCGTGGCTGCAACCGCAGAACAGAATCCGGTGGAAAGGGCAGGAATTCCCATGAGGAGCGAGATTGAAAGGAGCACCGCAGAGGCGGTCAGGAAAGTGCATCCTGCCAGAAAATGTGGGGAGATTCTTGGCAGCAGCACCTTCACCCCGGTGCTGTAGGCTGCCTGGGCGACGGCACCGGTAAGGGCAAAGAGTGACCAGATCATGGGGGATGGGAAAAGTGAAGGGACTGGGATACCGAAGACGATCGGGGTACCTCCCGGCAGAATACCAGGGACTTCTCGTTGTATTTTACAGGCAATCCCCATATGTCAGTCAGAGGTTCCATCAGGACTCCTATCTCCTCCGGGAACACTCCCTAATACCTGACTATCGATAGTCCGGGGATCTCGGAAAAATGAATATCCCGCGAGACGATCTCCCCGCCGTGGCAGAGGGCGATGGCGGCAATGAGTTCATCAAACGATGATATCCTGTTGCCGTTATTTTTCAGTCCCGCGGCGATATCGGCATATATTGCGGCTGCGTCAGAGTCGAACGGGAGGATGGGGAAATGTGCAAGGAACGCACGGGCGGCATCGACCACTCCTGATTTTGCACTGATCTGTGCACCATAGAGAAATTCGGCTGCCGAGATCGAGGTCGTGGAAAGATGGGGAGCCTGCTCTGCAAACCTCATTGCTCCCGCGTCACCCCGGACAAGGTCAATCAAAAAACAGGTGTCAACAATACTCACCAGGTCACCTTCTTCGGGCGGATTTCATCGAGCTCGCGCTTTCCCAGGATGACCGAAGACGCAATCTCCTCGCGCAGTTCGGGCGGCATCGATTGTACGAATTCGGTCACTTTTCTCCTCTCACCATGGGAGAGGCGGAGTATGACATCGGAAAAACTCTCCCCTTCACGTTTCAGCGATTTCAACGCCTCGTAGGCGGACTCTTTGATATTGATCGTCTTCGTTGCCATACATTGTGTATACACATTTTTTGCGTATTAATATATTCTCAATGAGTTGCCTTGCCCAACACACCCCCCGCCCGGTCCACTCCTGCCGCCCCTGCAAGGAGCATCACGGCCACGATCGCGTTGTCGCCGCGGTCATCCCACCCCGTGATCGCACAGGCTGACCCGGTGAGTGCACAGACAAAGACCCACATCGCAAAGAAGGCCATGATCAGGGAGAGGGCGGGTGAAAACCTCTGCCAGGAGCCACTTGCCCCCGCAAGGCCCAGCGCGAGGAACACCGACGCCCCCGCAAAGAGCCACTCCGCCGGCTGGAGGAGATCCCCGAGGATATACGAAAGCAGCGGGATATCCAGGGAGGGGGGAGGAAACGGCCCGAGGAGCGGCCAGCACCATGCAGACGGTTCGAGCCACATCGCGTCCAGCAGCTGGTGGGAGAGGATCCCGAGTGCGACCGCGAGCACGATCACACTGGCCCGCCGGGACAGGAGATACCGGAGGAGGACCCCGGCCACAAGAACGATCAAAAAAAAGAGCAGGGTATGGCCATAGATCCGTCCGTAGCCGACCGTACCGGTGAGGATGAGCCCAAGCGGCTTGTCGACAAGGTCCGGGAGGATAGCGCCGATGACCGCGGCCCCGGCAACGAGACGGTCTCTCTTCCATGCATACAGGACGAGCCCGAGCAGCAGCCCCGCCAGCAGGTGGCAGAAGATATACACGAGAAGAAGGATCTGGAGGGATGGGCATATATGTGCAGCGGACCGGGATCAGGGTGACGGAAAAATGCCTGCCGAAAAAAATGAAACCTATTAGTGAACCGGCAGAGAAACAGGAGAGTATGAGATCCGGGGGTTCCGTATGCGCTATCCTGCTCCTGCTCATCCTCTGCATGCAGGTCCATGCAAAAGAACCTCTCTGGATCAGTAACGTGAGTGGGGAGTACATCACCGGTGTGGCCGTCAGCGAGGACGGCTCCCGGGTCATGGCAGGGACTTCCCTCGGCAGCATATACCTCTATGATCTCAACGGCACTCTCCTCTGGTCACAGCGGATGAAAGGCATGATGCAGGTCGCATTAGCCCCGGATGCGTCTCTGTTTGTCACTGCAGAATCAGAATCCAGGGAGAACGACAAGGGTGCCGTCCGGGCGTACGATCCCGATGGCAACCCCCTCTGGATCGTGCATACCGGATGGATCTGCGGGCTTGGGGTCTCAGACGACCTGGGGCGGGTTGCAACGGGGAACCGCCATGGCGACCTGGCGGTATACGACTATGAGGGATTCGAGGAACTCTTTTTCTATGACATCATGAAGCCGTATCCCCTGACCGGTGTGGCCATGTCGGCAGACGGTTCGTATGTGGCCTATTCCATGCTCGAGATCACCCCTGCGATCTACGTGGTGAATGTGGACACCTGGGGGAAGCGGACCATCAACGCCCCCTTCCAGAAGTACGGAAGTGCCGTCCACACACTGCGATTCTCGGGAAACGGCACCTACCTCCTGGCTGCGAATGGGGAAGGGAGCACCGACACCGTCTACCTCTTCACCAACCGGGGTGTATTGCGATGGAAAGAGGTCCTCCCGGATGTCCTCGATATGGGGATCACCGCGGATGGTGCGATGTGCGTGCTCGGATCAGGGGACGGCTCCATCCGTGCGTTTGATCTCTCCGGGAACCATATCTGGACCACCTGCATGGATGGGGCGGTGCAGTCCCTCTCCATGACTCCGCAGGGCGACCTGGTGGCGGCCGGATCTGCGGGAGGGGGCATTTTGCTGATGGATGGCAACGGAAGTGCAATCTGGAACTATGCCCCGGAGCGTTTCCCCGCGACCCGCATCAATGCCGTCCATCTTTCCACACAGGGGAATGTCCTCGTAGCGGTAGTGAACGACCATGAGATCCTCTTCTTCTCGACCGACCCGGATCCCCCGGTCATCCAGCCGGAAACATCTCCTCTCCCGGAACCGGAATCCGTACCGGAAATTCCCACACATATGCCGTTCTCCATCCCGGCCCTCTTCACGGGGGATGTACACGACACTGCATGCTGGCGTGATGAACCCGGAAAAGCCCTCCGGGAGGTGTTCTGCAGTGAGGCCGCCATCCCGACTGAAAAATAAAGCAACGTGGGTATTCATCCCTGCCCGCCAGAGGGATCAGTAGATATATCGATTGAAAGGACAGGTTAGGATCTATAAGGCAGTGAAAATCATGGATACGTCTTCGTATTCCTTTATTGCAGGTATCGCTCTGCTGCTGATCTGTTCGGCAACAGGCACCGCAGCAACCATCACCATCTCCCCGCTCCAGATTGCCCCAGGTGACACCATCACGGTGTCCGTCCAGGGCCTCCCCGATGAATCGCAGATAAAGATGGACTGGGAGATCTACATCGAAGAGCCCGGCCCCACCTTCCTCTGGATCGTGGAGGATCTTGTATTTCCCATCAACCTGCAGAACGCGTCTTTCCGTATCACCAACCAGAATACCGCGACCAACACGGTGACCCTTGAAAACGAGGTTCCCTACTATGAGACCAGGTCACTGACCCTCTCCGGGAACTCGGTGGACGGGATATGGACCGCGTATCACGGCAATGACTTCATCAACGGGTCCTGGCCGGTGATCAGGAATGAGGGGACCGTCATTTCCGGCAAGACCCACGTCCTCTCCCTTGCCGAATGGGAGGGCATCAAGCGGGCCAACCCGGATATCCCGGAGCAGCAGACAGGTGGACCCGACACCTTCGCCATCCCGCTTTCGATCTCGGGATTCCAGGATGGCCGGGTAAAGTTCACCATCCAGGTGAACGGCACCGACGTGATCACCGAAACCGTCACTGTGGGATCACCAGTCTATCGTACCGGCACACTCTTTATCAAGTCCAGCCCATCGGCGGCCCATGTGTACGTGGATGGGGTCTACTACGGTATCACCCCCAGGAAGGTGACCGGCGTCCCGCCTGGCTTCCGGACCGTGACACTTGTCAAAGAAGGTTATGCCGACTATACGACGCAGGTACAGGTCTCCACCACCGGCATGAGGGTGGTGTATGCCACACTCAAGGCAGCATCCGCATCCATCAGGGTGAATTCATTCCCCAGGTTTGCAAGTGTCTTCCTTGACGACCAGCTGGCCGGTACCACGCCCGCGACCATCACTGGCGTTGAACCCGGGACCCATACCCTGACACTCACGAGGGCGGGATACCAGGATTATGTCACCACAGTTACCACTACCGACGGAGAGACGGTCAGACTCCCGATGATCATCCTGCGCAAGGGCACCGCGGCAATCTCCCGGAACACGGCCGCTGCAGGAAAAACAGGGGAGATCACTTCCATACGATTCGATTCCGACGCGTATATTGAGCGGGTACTGGGCAGGCATGCATCAATAGTGTAACCCATTTTTTTCGCGCACAAGGAGAGAACGATACACCCCTGGCAGATTTTTCCCGGGCATGCCGCATCAGCGATTGTCCATGCGTGACACAGGTGTCACGGCGGACCATGATGTTTCTCCCGTTCTCTCCAAGAGTATATATGGCCATTCGTATATTCCTGTACAGGAGATGCCGTATGCCTGCCACCTTTCGAAGAGCTCCTGCCCTCCCTGTCCTGCTGCTCATCGTTGCAATGATCACCCTTGCCGGGGCCGCCTCGGCCGAGATGGTGATCATCTCCGGCCAGCCACAGACCAGTGCGTCAGAATGGAACGATATCGGGAACACGCATGCCAGCCAGTACCGCTGGGACGCGGCGATCGACGCCTACAACAAGGCGATCGCCCTTGACCCGGGGTTTGCCCGCGCCTATTTCAACAGGGGTCTTGCCTATGCGGGCCTGAAACACTACGACGAGGCCATCGCGGACTACGAACAGGCGGTTGCCATCGATCCCTCGCTCAAGCCGCTGGTGGCACACTACCTCGATACGGCGGTCGCTATACGGTACCCGCCCATCCCGAGCGGGTCGCTCGTGAAGGGCTCGTGGCAGTCGGGAAACCAGTACCTTGCCATTGACAATTCCCAGGGAGCATACGATCTCCTCGTCGCGCTTACGCCGCGGGGATCGAAGGGAGCGCAACTGGCCGTCTACGTGGCAAAAGGGCATTTTCATACCTTCGACCAGGCCGTGCCCCAGGGCGCCTATGATATCTACATCACATTCGGGGAGCGGTACGACTCCCGTGTGAAAGCATTTGCAAAAGTGGGCGGCTACCTGAAGTGGGAACTCCCTCAGTATTTCTCAGGGTCGGGATACCAGGGATATACCATGACCTTCATCAACTGGCATCCGCCTGACTCCTGGTGGAGTTATACCCTGACACCCATTGCCGCGGACCAGTTCCCGGCGCTGTAGCAATACTCCCTTTTTTTCTGAAAAAGGCATTGCACAATGCCGCAGGCATGTGCATTCGTGAAGTGGAGAGGATTACCGGGGCAGGAAGAAGGGTGAGAATGAAAAAGGCATTGCACAATGCCGCAGGCATGTGCATTCGTGAAGTGGAGAGGATTACCGGGGCAGGAAGAAGGGTGTGTCCTGGGCAGGGAGAACGTCGCGAATGAAAATGACTTTGGCATTTTCATGGCCGATGCCATGGGTATCTGAGATACAGAGGAGAGTCCCGGAGCAGGAAGAAGGGTAAGAGTAAAAATGCCTGCGGCATTTTCATGGGAACCAATCACCGGGATGAAACCAGGCTCCCCGGGAAGGACTCGCCTGTGTCCTGCCCCATTGCGGGGACCGAGAAGTGCACCATTGTAAAAAGCCAGCGCGATCCGGTGTTCCGCAGCACCGCGGTCATCCGGCCGGCCATGCACAGCCGTTTTCCGTGCACAACGACCTCGAATGTGCAACCCGCCATCACCCAGGCAACCGGCATATCGCCGTCAACGTTCCTGATATCAAACCAAATCTTGATCGTGTCTGCCTGTGCAAAGTCCCTCTTCGTCTGCACCTTCATGGAGGCAATGCCCTGTACCACCTCGTCGGCACCACTCCCGTACCCGCAGATGCCCGGTGCGCAGATGTCAAGAAGCCCCTGCAGGTTTTTGCTCCCGTACATTTCAGCATAACAGTCCATCATCCCGCAGATCTCATTCTTCTGCTCTTCTGAAAGTGCCATGGTGAGATGTTTGTCCGAATACTATGAGAGGTTTTCTCTCTGCACCCGTTGACCATTCGTGGGATTTCCCGATCACGGGAGCAGGGGAAATGCTGCCCGCCATGTGTGGCAAAGATCCTCATATTCTGTGTATCATGGATCCCGGGAAATCCTGCAGGGATTTGAGAGATGCCTGTATGGGATATGAATGGCAGTGAGGAGTATATGCCCCAAAAAAGCGACGACAGGTGCATTCCGGCCCTGTCGATACCCCCGGGCGGATTCGAACCGCCGTCGCCGGATCCAAAGTCCTGCATGATTGACCGCTACACTACGGGGGTCCTATATTTTTAGACCACTACTCTAACATTTTTTCTTCCCGAAAAAATGCTGTTTTTATTAAGTCTCACAAAGAGATAAGGATAATCACAAATAGTAATTTTTTACTCTGTTATTCCTTGCGGGAGGAGTGAAACCTGATTTCTCAACCCTCCTCCATGGAAAAAATACCCTATTTAACTGGTTTTTTCGCAATTTTATTATCAATCCACCACCTTATACCCAATACTGCCACACCACCAATTATAGGGCCAACAGCACCCACACCAAATATCCAATAAAATATTAATACGACAGATATGGTGATAACTATAATAAACATCCAATTAAAACCCCGTTCATGCCTTTTATAGTATCCTGTCGCAATCCCTGGGACTTTCCTTACTAATGAAAATACTAAATCTCCCATTAATAAAACAAAGCCATAAAATCCCATTATAAAAAATAAGATTATAGAATTATTTTCCCAAAATTTTTGTCCCGAAATTAATTGATAAAATATAGGGATTATAATAAAAATAAAACTTATTAAAAATATAATGTATTTCCTATAAAGTAGTTGATATCTGTATTCGCATTCAATTTTCCACAGCGTATCCATTTAGAGTTCCCTCCATATGACAATCAAAAATATTACAATTACTCCCACAACCAAGGCACCAAACCCAATTGATGATAAAAATTGAGATGCTGAATTACTGAAATCTAAAACCTTTATTATTGCAGAAATTATATATATGCCCACAATTAAAATAATTAGACCCTTTATTAAATCTAATATGTTCTCGGCAAATCCTGTCACATTTCTCTCTCCAAAAATATTTTGATTTTTTTATACAATAAAGAGACATCAATTTTGTGGTTGCCTAGCCTAGTATGAATAACGGAAAGTGAGGATTTCCCTCCATTCGTTCTGTAAGCGTAAAACAATCAAGAATCCGATGATGTTCCTAGACAATGAGAGTGCCTAAAGGTTTAAAAGGTAGGTATTATATGGTATATTATGCCACCAAAAAAGAAGAAGGCCAGAGCGGAACGGACCACGTATAATTATGAATTACAATTAGGAGGGATGACCATGTATCATGGCATTACAACCGATCCCGATAGGAGAGCTAGGGAGCATGCCCGTGATGGGAAGATGTTTGATGAATTAGTGGTAGTATCTGGAAAACGGTCGAGAAAACGGGCAGAGAGTGATGAAACTGATGCTATTCAGGGGGGAATATTTGGGCCTCCGCCATTTAATAAGGCAAAGACCGGACGGCAAAATAATTCCTGGGGTAGTGTCTGGGATGATTTCTTCTAGATATGGTAAAGGATGACCATTGGTTAATTGCTGTATTAATTCTTGTATTTTTAGTGATACTCTGGTTTTTATACCTCGGCCCTCAACTTGAGACCTCCCTGGCTGGTTTCCCGACATGGAAATAATTTTCTCTTTAAGGCTCTGTTCAATACTTCTGAAAATTTATAGAGCATTGTACCTTTTTTTAATATATCCCAAATCTTCGCCAACCTTTAAATTCATATTTTTTTCCCGAATACAGATTCTCTCCAGGTTCTAAAAACCATTTGTTCTCTCCTCTCAAATAGATATAACCCACCGGTAATAGATAGTGTTCTCTCTCGTAAATATCTATAATTTTAATATTTATTCGAATTTCCAATAGCTTATTTGAATCTACAGCGGCATTGGGTATAGGGAAATGACCGTTTACCCCTTCACCTGGATTTAAATTCCAGAATGTTCTTCCTGAATATAATCCATTTTGAGTTTCTGCTAGACCTAATGATTTCCTATCTAAAAAAATTTCAAGAGCTGCAAGAACCTTAATAGGAAGCTCATTTCCTTTATGCGCCAAGAGAAATCCGACATCTGGTAATTGCCTTGGTGACTGATTACACTCTTGGGTAATCTGATATTTTAAAGGAGGGACCAGTTGACGAGTATATTTTTCATATATCTGCTCACGTCGGGTTTTTAGTTCTTTCTCTCGGTATTTATCCCCTCTTGGATGCTTATCGTTATATCTTCCTATTTCACCATGGCAATAATAGCACAGTGGGATGGCATTATCGATATTGTCGAGTTCTTTTGAATTTCCCATTTTAGGACGGATATGAGCAATTTCAATATTAAATCCAGTTGGTTTTCCACACAAACAACAATGGCGGTCACACCAAAGAAGACACTTTAATTTATCTTTTTCTGAGAAGTCTGATTTTGCCATAGTTTTTCAAATATTAATAATCGGGAAATAATATTTATATTCTAATGTTAATCGCTCATCAATACCAACTTCTAATAAATAATGTTCAATGATGGAATAATTCTGTGGCGTAGAATTCATTCCCCCGCCGTTTTACACCAATCCCTGCAAATCGGTGACGTGGGTCGAGGATATTTTCCCTATGGCCAGAGTGGCTCCGCATCCATTTTTGGTGAAGAGCCCGAGCAATGTCAGTATCTGTCCGGATTTCATCTTTGAACCCTTTCACCCTACCTTTTAGCATCATCCCGCAATTTTCATAGGAGCTAGTGAGGGGGCCGCAATCGCCATGGAATATGCTTCCACTATGTGCCATTGCCCCGCTATGCTTTCTGGCACAATGAATGAGTCCTTTGCTAGGATGAACGGGATGAAGACCTCGGCGGGTCCGGGTGCTATTTACGTAATTGAGAATCCGACTTTCAATAGAAGTGCATGAATTTCTTACCATTATATCCCCATTACCCCAAATTGGCAGTAATCTTTTATAATCTGAACTAAATTTAATGGTTATTATGAATATTCTTCACAAGATGGGGAATGTTTTTCAGAAACTCGGTGATAGTGTCTCAAATGATCCTTTGATAATAGGAAAACGATTCGAGGACCATGTAGAGAGCCTATTTGATGAGAGAGTCTTTAAACTTGTTGAGAAAACCCATTCCCCCCAGACTAATACGAAGAGGTTTGTGGAAAGCAGCCTAAAACCTGACTTAATATGGAGATTTGAACCCACCAAAGAGAGATTTGCAGTCGAGTGTAAATTTCGGACAGAGAAATCCATTGATAAAGATGATAGACTATCATGGACTTCTCCTCCACAATTACAAAGATATCGTGAATTTCAGAATAGTGAGAGAATTCCCGTATTCGTGGTAATAGGCCTTGAATTACCCCCTGATGATGAGGATGAGGAATATAGCGACGAATATTGCTATTGTATGTTCTGTCTCCCCCTAGATATAGCAAAATATCCTTCCCTATATCCTAGTGTCTTAGAAAAATATCAGAGGCCTTGGGATAAAAAATTCTATTGGAAAAATAGGACTCTTTCCTAATTTTCCATAATTAAATCCTCATATAGCCCCCGGGGTTGTTTATACCCTTTCAGCGGCGAGGCATTAGGGGCTTGGAGGAAGTCATTGTGGGGGGAAGAAATACCAGACTCATCCGAAAATTATTTCGTTACTTACAAGATTGATCTCTAAAGTGGATTAGGGAAATGAACACCCCAGAATCTTTAAAAAACACAGGAAATGAATTCTTTAACAAAGGCGATTATGAATCAGCAATAAAATATTACAAACAAGCTATAGAACAGAATCCACACTATATCGATGCTTGGAATAATTTAGGTTTTACATATATTAAACTTGGAAAGATAGACGAAGCAAGGGTGTGTAATAGTAAAGTCCAAGCTCTTAAATCTCAACAAAATGCTATTAATTCAAATCCGTCAATCGATCCCCCATCTAGTTCGTCAGATAGTGTTCCGTTTGAAAACACATGTAGTACTATCGCTGAAAAGAACGAGCAAAAACAATCTGAATCACCAAATGAAGGAAATACCATAAAAAAAGTAGAGAATTGCAAGTTATTAGACTTCGAAGATGATGGGGAGTTAATATCGAAATATAAGTGCTATGCAATTTTAACGAATCAACAACTTGCAATTTTCAATTCAGAAGACAGAAAGGGATTTGAGATTCCTTATAATTCAATAGAGGAACTCTCTCAAAATGATACACTTGGATCACTTGGAATTGACATCACATTTACTCCAATGATGGGTTGCACCAGAAATATTGAATTAGTCCTTATCGAAGGAATGTTTAGTAAAAACCGAGTGGCAGAACGAAATGAGTTATTTTCATTAATAGAAGAATATCGGAAGCAAGCCCCCCCTATCGATTGGGAAGGAATGGAAAGGGGTATGGAATTATTGGAAAGTGGTGATATGTCAGTTATACCGCCCATCCCTGCCGAAAAGCTCCCTATCATCCTAAAGAAAAATGAAATCTGTTATTCTCTAATCTCAAACGGAGTTGAATATTTAGAAGAAAGAGCAGTGAGAGACACTTCCGGGGGCTTTACAAGTATGAGAATACCTATTGGCAAAGGGTTTTCAATAAATACGGGGAGATTTGGAGCTGAAAGCCGAAGTCATGATGAATTAACAAGGATTGATGTTGGGAATCTAATAGTAACAAATAAACGTGTTATTTTCGATGGAGAAAGGAAGAATGTAGTTATTCCACTGAATAAAATAATGGCAGTTACGGCTTATAAAGATGGTATTGGCATTGATCGTGAAGATAGGAAGAAAACGGTAATCTTTGCGGGTGGATTCAATGGCACATTAATAAAATCAGTGGTTCAAGGTGCGATAAAGAATATTGAATAATAGTGTAAGGGTCGGTTTTCCCTCAAAACTTATATTTCATGCTTCGGGGGAATCTCCATGTTCTATTTAATCTAATCTTCATATAATTCAGCCAAATATCTTTTAGCTCTCACATACATGTCCATCCCCATCTCTATCTAATCTATGAACGTCTCCTTTTCCCATGCTTTTACAATAATTGAAACATTCATAGGCCGAAACACCGTTTGAGAGAGGAAAATCTTTACAATTGTATTTATCTCCAGAACAATCGCAGGGTGGCCCGGATACCATTGTTTTTGAGGGTGTCGGTGTGCGAGACGTAGTAGCCCTAGTTGATGTCGGAAGAGACGTAGGTAATGGAGTAGTTGGAGAAGAAGTCTGTTGAATCAATGGGACAAGAGTAGCCTTTGTCGTAATGGGAGTAGATGGCTGTGATTTTGAGGAAGAGGAACATCCAGCGATGAGAAGTATGAAAATGAGACATAGTGTTACAATTAGAATACCTTTCATTAAAGAGGATAAGAACGGAAGGTGGGAAAAAGGTTAGGGAGACCCCAGCAACTCTACTACTACTAGCTTGAACCATAGCTAGTATAGTATAGTATACTAGCCCCGGGGTGAGAGAAGTAGTTCCCTTCTTTCGTGAAGATATCTTATGAAATATAAGCCCGCGTGATTCATCGAGGTTCCTTTCAAGCACCAAACACTTTTTCCCACTCTTCCGGGGGCCTTTTGTAACCCTTAAGGGGTGGGGCGTGGGAGGCATTGAGGAGGTCATTATGAAGGCGGGCCATATCTTCAAGTCTCTCTATCAGGATAAGGTATCCCGAATCTCCTGGGGCCGTGGCCCGGAATGTAGCCTGGAGTGACGTGATGACTTCGGAGGTGACAGCCAGGAGGGTTTCTCTATCGAGTATCGGATTCATCATTCTTTCCTCGTAATGTGGATTTCAGGGGGTAGGTATTCCATTATTTTCTCTGCTTCAGCATCCGGCAGGCCCATACGAGCGACGACTTCCTCCCGGGTGATTACGGTCCTCTTTACCTTATCGGGTTTGATGATTATGCGTTCCCCATCCGGCCCGGTGAAGCTCTCGGGGGCCGGGGGCTCTGGTGGAAGATGCCCGGTGAGGCGGTCCATTTTCTCCTTCTCTAACATCTCCATTATCTGGAGGTTTACTTCGTCTATCTGGTTTTCCAGATGGCGTTTACGTGATTCAATATCATCACATGAGGGTTTTTGCTTTGTGTAATATCCGTTCATGATTTTCATCTCTTGCTAAAGATAAAAATAAAAGTTGGTTTTTCAGGAGAATCACCATGACTGAAACCCACTACACAGGCTCCGGCTCAATAGGATTTACGCCATCATCGCCCTGGAGGATTACAGGTCGTCTAGGCTAACTCCTTTGAGTATCTTCACGATACAGGGCTTCTCCTGTTCCTGTGCATGATACTGGAGTGTGGTGAGTAATTCGAGGGTGGCACGGGCTTCCCGTAATGCCTGGATGGCAATACGCAGGTCGCCATTCCCTTCGGCACGGTCCATATAGGAGAGTGCCTTATCCAAGAGGGCCCGGATCTCCTGGTAGTGGTCCCTGGCCCGGTTCACCTCCTTCTCCTGGTGGTCCTCCTTGAGAGATATGGGGATATGTCCGTTATCGCGGTGACGTGCGAGGGAATCCTCGGATACCGCGTAATCCCGCGATATTGTTGCGAGAGCTGTTCCCTTGATGATTGCCCGGTCGATGGCATCCCGGTCGGGGTGGGTGCATACAGAGCACTTCCGAGCCATGTTAGAGCCCCCTTACACTGGCTTTTCCCCGGGAGATAGGGATGAGTTCGGGATTGTCCCTTCTTACTATGACAAGCCGCCTGTCACAGACCGGGCATGAGTGAAGGCCATCTCCATCGTCTACTGTAAGGCCGCAACGGTGACAGATATATTTCATCCTCACTCCTCCTTCATCTTCATGCTGCTCACTTTCTTCCTCAAGCTGCTCACTGTCTCACTCAAATCATCAAGGTCGGACATCCCTATGAGGAAGGTCAGGGAGTCTGCTAGGGAGTTACTGCGGTGAGAGGGAGTTGTTTCCTGCATCATCACACCTCCGCCTTTAGTCGGGCCGCTGTAGTGAACGCTGGTCGTTCCGGGGGCTTGGCACAGGAGGAGGAATCCCGAATATCTTCGACCTTTTCGTGGGCCTTACTTGCAATATTGATGGCTGTACGGGTCCGCTTCTGGAGAGCTGCGATATCCTTCTCCATCCGGTCCATCTTTCGGACCATCTTACTCACATCGGTGATATCGGCCATCCCCATGAGGAAGGTGAGGGAGTCAGCAAGGGAGGCGCTGCGCCGGTCTGCAATCTCGTAGCGGGCCTGCTGGCCGTGATTATAGGCCTTGTAGAGGATACCTGCCGTCTGCTGGAGGGTGACACTCTCCGGAGTAAGGGTGACGGTGCGGCCATCCACGTTTACTTCAATCGATTTCCGGACCCATTCATTACCATTGAGACCCTGGGTGTGGAGTTCATCCAGAAGGTAGAGGAGGAGGTCGGGGGAGAAGGGGCGGCCCCGAGACACAAAATGGATTTCTTCGGTCCTATTCTCGTAAACCCCCCACCGGATTTCCTGGCCTGTGTGGAGCTGCCGGGGGTATCCTGGGTGCGGGGTGGGGGTGCCAGGTGGGGCCTCCATAAACAGATTTTCAAGGTCTTTCCGAATAGAGGGGGTGGGGGGTATTCGGACGAACTTGAGGTTCTCAATCCCGAAGGTTCCCGAGTGCATTAGAGTCTCTTGGAGCCGGTTTCCCTTGTCATCATCATATCGGTAATTACCATGCGAAACGCGTTGAATAGGGCCGCTTCCTGGCCCATATCCCGCCAATTTACGCAGAATTTTATTTGCAGTGTTCGGCTTGATACCTACAATCTGTGCTACTTCTGCGGGAGTGAATACTCTGTGTGGCTCCTGTTCCATCAACAGCAGCACATCCGTATAAACGGATGGCAGAGTTATCCTCTTTGGCTTGCAATTGTCGTTTGTAACTTCGTCAATCATCATAGACTCACTTCCGGTCATTTACAACGGGGTGCGAGTTGGGGTGTGTCGCGGTTGCGGTCTCGGATGCTTCCGATAACAACTCAATGCGGGCGACCTCTCCAAGAAGAGCGCCTGTGAAAAGGCGGGTAAGGTTAATCCCGTAGAATCGGGCCTTCGCCTTGAGGAGAGATGGCAACTCAATGTAGGTGCCGGATACTATTCCACGGGTCTTGGTGGCATTCTCTTTTCTTTTCATCTAATCTATAGGAGCGGATATATTACATAAGGGATGCGGGGAAAAATCGGCCCGAATTCCGCTATAAAATAAAGATTTAAGAGATTCATCTAATTATTAACAATATTTTCGAGAATGGCAGTCAGCACAGCCTCGAATTCATGACTATCTAGGTAGTCAAGGACTACGGCCCGAACATCAGCATCAGTGAACATATCTTACCTCCTTCATTCACTTGGGGTTCTCTTATCACTATACATTCACCCTCTGCGTTGCCCGTCCGGGTCGGCTCCCGGTCAGTGCTCCGGAGCTGACAGCCCCATCATCGCCTGAGGGGTTATTTTATTTTTTCCCTCAATTTCTTCCGTTCTATTCTTTTATCAATGTCTAAATTGAAATCGGGATGTTTATTGTAGCCTATTGATTCGAGGGCCTTGACGACAGCTTCCGCAATCTTATCGTCAATCATATCGGTAAGGGTAGGTTCATCAAATCCTCTCCCGCAGTGAACACAAACCTTCTTCCCAACGGGGTTGATTGCGTGGCAGTGCGGGCATTCTGCGGGCTGGAGGGCCTTGGATTTCTCTTTCGTCTTCTTGACGATGGGAACGCCGCTCTTTTCGAGCGCATAGTTGGATATGAAATCCTCATCGGGCTTGGCGTATATCTCAATCATCGGTGTCTTCAGTGTTCCCCAGTTCTTCTTCATGATATACTGGAGGTCATACCCGTCCGCGACATCGTGCGTGATTCGGCTGGGCCTGAATATCGAGGGCTTTAATCGTTGAATCCCGGTTTTTTTCCGGAGAGTCCGGATTAATCGTTGGACCGCAGTGATTTCAAGAGGTGTATTTGTGCCGCCTGCTGCCTCGTAGACCCGATGGGAGACAAACACAAGGTTCTCCCCTTCAGTTTCCCCGGGATAATCGCTCTTCCAGAGGGAAAGGTAGGGGTGCGAGATGTGCGTGAGCCGGACGAACCGTTCCTTGCCGGTCTTTGCGGACGTTCTGTAGAATGCTCCGTTTTCGTCAAAGGTTACGTCCTTCCATTTCAGGGTGAGAAGATCCACGGGCCGGGCGCTGGCATCGTAGAGCATGCTGATGAGGGCTTTATCCCGGGAATTGGTACAGGCTTCGATAGTCTGTAGAACCTCCTCCTTGGTGAGCATTTCTTCGGGCTTCTTGGCAGACCAGTCCATACCTGGGGCTTTGATTTCCCGTATCTCCTCTTCATCAAGGTTCTCTGCCCCTCTCCGGATACGCCATAGCAGGAAACTTTTCACCGCCTTAATAATATCATTCAAGTAATTTTTCGAATATCCGTTGGACCGGAGAGAAGAGATCAGCCTCAATATATCGTCTGTGCCAGCGGTATCCAGCCGGGCTTTTCCGGTCTTATGGAGTGCCTCCGCAGCCCGGATGAGTGCCCAAGCCCGGGTCATCATCCCTGAATCCCTGGTCCCTCTCTTCGCTTTCCTGGTAGCAATGAAAAGGGAGATCGCATCTGACTCTTCTTGAGTCAGCCGGTTTGCCCGGACCCGCTCCTCAAGAACCTCTTGAAGGGACTTCTTCATAAGAGAGAATACGACGTAGAGGTATATTAGAGTAGTGGTCTAGTAGTTGCACTACACTACGGGGGTGGGAAATATCTTGCTCTGATACACTGAACAAAATTCAACCAAAATTTTTGTTCTCATAACAATGGGCGCGTGAAATATTTAATTCAATTTCAGGGACGTTATTCAAGAAGCTCCTCCGCTTGCCGCGTGGGCTCCCTCAACGGATTCCTAAAATTATAGACGGCCAATAATGTTCGTTTCCGCTTCATTTCGTCCGCTCCTGCTAATCGTCAAGTGCTCTTTCCATCCCGCTTCGCTCACAACACGGGCCTGTTTTTCAAGGTGTATTGGGTTCCTGATGACTGCCATGTCCGCTCACTTCATCCACTTCGCATCGCCTGGTCCATCCTGCTCCTCGCAGACCGCTTCGCGAACTGCTCGTCGCTGTGTTCTGAAACACGATGACGACCAGTGACTCGCTCCCTCTCGCCGCTCGGGCCATTGTTGCCGATAGATACTCCTCATCATTGAAAATCTGAACCTGAATTTCTGAAGTCCCAGCCTGTTTGGCAACGGAGTTCGCCATTCAATTCTTTAGTGCGTGCGAGTACATGTGAATGGAAAGTGTAAGGGAGTTTTATTCCGGATTGAATGTGCCGCAATCGCACTCACAGCCGCAGGCTCCATCCCATGACTCCACCACCCCGATTATGACCCGCTTCAACAGATCGGGGGTAAGTGCCTCGTATCGGTTTCCCCCATAATCGATCGCACGGCACTCTGCTTCATCCTGGCCCGTAATACAGGCGCAGGAACAGCATGGCGTCTGTACTACCTCTGCACCCGGGAGATACTCCTCCAGGGGGGTGCCGTTGATGATCACCTGGTTGGACTCTTCAATTAGAGAGTCGGGAAGCACAGTCTCTTGGAATCGCGCACTAATATTCTTCTGTCTGAAAAAAGGCTGGAGTTCTTCGAGCACATCCAATATCGCGCCACCGGTCAGGCCACAGCGTTCACAGGTGCTGGTGACATCCTTCCCGATATGTTTCCATTCAATGGTAAGTATGTTCTTCATGGTAAATTCGTCCCTCTTTGGTATCATAACAATGATCTGCCTTTTCCTTCCCAGGCAGCAGAGACCACGGTTTCCACATCCTCTTCCGTATATTGTCTCGATGGCCCTTTCTCTATCCCGGGTACGGTGATCACGATATGCCGGGCAGCCACAACACCCTGGGCTTGAGCGATCTTCGCCCCGCAAATAACCGGGCAACCGGTGATAATGACCACCTCGTCGGCATCAGCAATCCGCTGTCTCAGCCCTGCATCACCGGTTCCCTGGCAGGGCAATACAGGTTGCTGCCCCGTATCCTTCTTCTGTGAGCCTGATTGCGGCCTCGTTTGAGACCTGCCCGACATTTGCAACACCCACACAGGGGAAAATAATCCGTTTCTTGCCACCGGTGACCGAAGAAGTGTCACCGCATGCACACTCTGGATTCGATGCCATGGCTTATCCCTTCAGGATCTCCTTGAGCTCTTTCACGTCAGCGACCCGGCCGGAAATTTTCATCTCACCGTCAACCGCAAGCGCGGGAGTCAGCATGACTCCGCGGTTGATAATCTCGCTGATGTCGTCAACCTTCACAACCTCTGCATTCATGCCAAGTTCTTGTACGGCAGTCTCAACATTCCTGAACAGCCGCCTGCATTTCATGCAGCCGGTGCCGAGCACTTCGATCTTCACCATTTTATCCACCTTGTTGCTGACAATCCTCAAATCCTTCCATCAGATACTGTTCTCCCGCAATTCAACTCCGATTACCTTCCTGCCCTTGGGGCGCAGGACATTCATTTCTGCAGGGATGCAGCTGGGCATACTGGCCCCGAATCCCCTGCTCCCGACATCGACCCGCCGGATACAACAGGGGGCTTCTGTTTCGCAGCAGGGCTTCTCATCCACCAGTACCACATCCCGGGATTCCCGGATACGGGAAATAATTGCCGAATACAAACCCGGCAAAGGTCGAGAAACCGACCACCAGGAGGGCAAATACCAGGGTCTTTTTTCCTCCCATGATGCGGTACAGGACGAGCAGGCTTGGGAGACTGACCGCAGGTCCGGCGAGGAGGAGTGAAAGTGCCGGGCCACCGGCCATCACTCCCTGGGTATACCCGAACGTGCCGCCGATGATGGGAACTTCGAGAAGCGTGGGCATATAGAGGAGCACACCGACGACCGAGGCCAGGAGACAGGCTCCGAGCGAGTTGTCGCCGAAGAACGGTTTAAAAGTCTCGGGCGGGAGGAAATAGGCGATAATCCCTACGATAAAAGTCCCGGCGATGAGGATTGGGAAGATCTTCTTGCTGAGGTCCCAGATCTCGTACCCCCACTCGGTCACTTCGTCGCGCTCAAAGTAGTAGATGAGCAGCAGGGCGACTCCCAGGGTCAGTATATACACGATTGAGAGGCGAAGCGAGAACGGGATGAGCGATGACGCCCCGATGACCAGGATCAACACCAGGAATACGAAGAAGATCGGGACCACCCATTTCGGCCGGGTGGATTCGTCGCTGCCGGCCACAAACCCCTTGCTCCCCGCTGTCACTGCTTCATCGTAGGAACGGAAGATGGTGGCCATCAGGATGCCGATGGCAATCGACATGGTGATGGCAAAGAACGCCCGGGCAAAGCCGATGTCCCACCCGAGCACACTGGCGGTATAGATGATTGCCAGGATGTTGATGGCAGGACCTGCATAGAGGAATGTGGTGGCAGGACCGATTCCGCTTCCCTTCTTGAGGATGCCGGCGAACATCGGGAGGATAGTGCAGGAGCATACGGCGAGGACGACACCGGAGACGGATGCGATCCCAAATGAGACGGACTTCTTCGCCCCGGGACTGAAGTATTTCAGGATAGCCTCTTTCTTGACAAAGACAGCAATCGCCCCGGCGATGAAGAAGGCTGGTATCAGGCAGGTGACAACGTGGGCTGCCAGGTACTCGATGGCTGCGTTCAGTCCGGAGAGGAGTGCCCCGGTAATTACATCTGTCATGGTTGTATGTCCCCTTCAGCAGGTTGGAGGAGCAGGGAATGTTGAAGATGCATTCATATCCTCTTCATGAAAACATTTCAACAATACTTGAAATATTATGAAGCATAAAACTTCTGATGGAACTTCTTCAGAAAGGACAATCGGACACCCGGGTGCAGATGAACAGTTTATGGGATCAGAGTATTTTATAGTAATTTGAAATGTCCACGCAGGTGTCACGCTCCCGAATGGCTCGAAAAGATGTCGATGACCTCTCCATCCCGCAGGAGATTGCCGATTCGCTCTGTTCCTGTGGTGGCTTGGAGGGGCTTATTGAACAGCTCCCGCCCGACGAAGTCTTTGGGCAGATGCAGGAGTGGTACCGGGCCTGTGCCGATCCAGTCCGGTTGAAGATCCTTTCACTTCTCATGGATCAGCCGCTCTGTGTCTGCGTGATCAAGGCGGTCGTCAGGACAGCCGACTCCAGGTTGTCTTACCACCTGAACATCCTGAAAAAAGCCGGGATGATTGAAGGGGAGCAGCAGGGTCAGTATATTATTTACCGGATCACGGACAAGGCCCACATGTTCATGAACCGTGAGCTGAGACGGTATGAATCCAGATAACCCACCATATCAGTGATCGACCAGGCCCGCCGGCGCAATGGCAGGTTCGCTGTCTCATGATCGGGGATGAATCAGGAAAGGACGCATCTGCGGGAGATACGTGATGAAGATGGAGAAAGAAACTGGAATCACGGGACTTGAGGCGGTATTCCTGTTCATCATCCTTGCAATAGCCGGGTACCTCGTCTTCTCGCTTGCCTGTTCCCCGTCGGATCAGGGTGGAACCGTGAGGGGGCTCGTCCCCCGTGCCATCGAGGAGAGCGGGGACTCTGTCCGGGTGACAGGGATGCCTGTCGGGTACTCGAGCATCAGCCGCCGGATTTCCGGCGTTGACGCAGTTGCCGCGAGAGAAAACGAAAAAGCACTCGGCTTCCTGGTGATATCAGTCACCCCGGTGATCGGCGACCTTGCGATCGATACGGACCGGATGGGGATTGCGGTAGTAGTATCGCAGGACAGGACTCAGGTCTCCAGGAGCAGGGATGCACGCCTCCTGCCGGGGAACTGGACGATTGTGAAAAAATACAACATGATCCCGATGAAATCCGCGGACGATGACGACATCCTCGAAGCATCGGAAATATTCGATCTCCTCATCTCACTCCCGGAACCTCTCTTCGCGTACCAGGAATTTTCCATCATGCTCTCACCAGAACACGGGGTGCCATTCACGCAGAAACTCACCGTGCCGCGGGCAATCACGCCGGTGACGGAACTTGCCTGAAATGCCGGAAATACATCACATGATTGCCTGATCGAAACCCTCGCATACAGGGTGTAAATGGCGGACCCGTGTTCACCGCGGACAGGCGGGATCCGATGGACAGTGGAGAGAGACCCCCGGGACCCCTGGCGGAAAATCCGAATGGTGGGGAAAAATCAGGTATTTATATCCGCAACGGCAATGCCAGTATACAGCTACCAAGGTTGGTTATCATGCATCCTGTTGCGTTCAGAAAAATGATCGTTGTCCTCCTTCTCGTTGTGTGCGGGCTGGCAGGCATCGTTTCGGCAGAGGACGGCCTGATCGGGGGCGGCACCGGCTACTTCCAGATCAGCTCCACCCCTTCGGGGGCTGATGTGATCTTCGACGACTCATATAAAGGCACCACACCTGTCACCGTTGGGGTATCAAGCACGGGGACTCCTTCCCATACCATCCGCATCACGAAGAGCGGGTATGAGGACTGGGAGCAGAGCTACGACAGCAATCCCTTCGCTGGGGAGACCATCCACGTGTCCGCGACACTCACCCCGGTAATCGGCGGCGGGAAGGGGTATTATTCCATCTCCTCCTCGCCATCGGGTGCGAACGTCTACTTCGACGGAAGCTACAAGGGGACGACACCGCTCACGGTAGAGGTCTCCTCGACGGGGACCCCCGGCCATACCATCCGCCTCACCCTGTCGGGCTACCAGGAATGGAGCCAGTACTACTCCGGCAATCCTTCGGACGGGCAGACCATCTACGTCTCTGCATCCATGACACCGGTCCAGAACTACGGGAGCATCACGGTGACCTCCTCTCCGTCCGGGGCCACAGCGGTCCTCGACGGGTCGAATTCCCAGATCACGCCCTGCACGTTCCACAATGTTGTTCCAGGCTCGCACACCATCCAGGTGACCAAATCCGGCTATTCAACATGGAGCACGACGACGAGCGTGAGCGCGGGGCTGAATACGCAGGTATATGCATCGCTCTCCACCCTGCCGCCCACCACGGGGTCGATTTACGTGACCTCCGTCCCGAGCGGGGCAAACGTGTATGTCGACGGCACCTACTACGGCCCGTCCCCGCAGATTGCATCGGGGCTCTCGCCCGGGTACCACCAGGTCCGGATATCGCTCTCCGGCTTCCAGGACTGGACGGGGTCGGTGTACGTGCACGCGGACGAAACCACCAAGGTCTCACAGGCACTCTCTGTAGGCCCCACCCCGACATCGGCCCCGGGAACCGGGTCCGTCTCGGTCAGTTCGAACCCCGCCGGGGCGGGAGTCTACCTTGACAACGTGTATGTCGGCATCACCCCGCTCACAATCCCCGGGGTGAGCTCCGGATCACACGTTGTCCTCCTGACACACCAGGGGTATGCCAACTGGCAGGCCACGGTCCAGGTCCAGCAGGGTGTCACTGAGACCGTCGACGCGACACTCTCGCCTTCGCCGACACTGGGTCCCACGAGGGTGAGCCTTCCTGCATTCATTGCGGTCATCTCCCTTGGGATCCTCGCCCTGGCATTCTTCGCAAGAAAAGGATGAATTTTTCCTTTTTTTCGCGTTATCTTTCAGTTCCCAAAATTTTGCACCACATGACCTGTGCATCACATTTTTCTGGTGCGGTGGGGGCCCCGGTGGATTCGGGCGGGAACCGGGCGCAGCGGAGTGATTCCTGGTAAAAGGGCCGGATCAGACACACCCCGCTCGGTGAATACCCGTTGAATGCCTGGGGGACTCCCACTGCCCGCAGGGCACAAAAAGAGATGTGTGGGGAGCCCGATACCGGTGAAAAAAAATACAGGAGGGGATTATCCTACCGTGATCCCGACCGAGTTGCTCCAGTCCCCGTCATGGGTCGCGGAGCCTTCGAATTGTGCGGCAAGATAATACGTCCCAGGAGAGGCGATCGTGCCTGTGCACTGCCAGTTCCCGCTATTCGTGGTGGTGGCCGATCCCAGGACTGTCCAGGTGGTGTTCCCCCGCGACTGCATGACTTTCACGGTCTGCCCGGAGAGGGCTGCCCCGCTCTGTTCATCGGTCAGCGTCCCGGTGCAGGTCACAGTCCCTCCCGGAGCGATGACGACGGGTGATGCGGCCATCTCCACTGCAGATGCCCTCTTCACGACGACCTGGAGCACCGGGCTCACAGACCCCTGGAAGAGGCGGTCCCCGCTGAAGGTGGCCCGGTACTGGTATGTGCCTCCGACCGGCTGCACCTCTGAAATGGAGTACGCACCGCCTGTCCTGGTGATCACCATGCCCGCCTGGGTCCATGCAGCCCCGTCGGCCGAGCGTTCCACCCGGATCACCTTCCCGGTCACACCCCTGCCGGTGGAGGAGTCAGTGAGTGTCCCTGATACGGTATACGACTCGTCCCTTCCAGGGGATGACGGCGATGCCTTGATGGTGAGGGACGTGGCCGGGGGCGGCGGGAGCGACGAGACGGTCACGCTCGCGGCCGGGCTCTCGGATGCTGCGTGAGCCGGGTCTCCCGAGAAGACTGCCCGGTAACGGTAGGTGCCGGCAACCTTTGGTGTATGATCGGCATCATACGTCCCGTTCGTCCCCGTTATCTTCTGGGTCAGCTGGCTCCATGCCCCGCCGTTGCGGGAATACTGAATGGCGACAAGGGCATCGGGAATCCCGCGGCCGCCCTGTACTTCCCGTAGCGCCCCGTTCAGGTTCAGGGACTGGCCCAGCGAGACAGACGCCGGGGAAGCTGTGAGGGTGAGACTCGTCGCCGAAGCCGCCGGGAGAGGCGAAACGGTCACGCTCGCGACCGGGCTCTCGGATGCTGCGTAGCTCGTATTACCCGAGAAGACTGCCCGGTACCGGTAAGTGCCGGCCGCTGCGGGGGTATGTGCGACGGAATAGTGCCCGGTCGCGTTTGTGATCTTCTGGGTCAACTGGCTCCATGCCCCGCCGTCGCGCGAGAACATGACGGCCACGAGTGAATCGGGAATCCCGCGGCCGCCCTGGGTCTCTTTCAGCACCCCGGTCACGTTCAGGGTCTGCCCCAGCGTGAGTGTCGCGGGAGAGGCACTGATCTGAAGCGTGGTTGCTTTCTGCTGGATGGACGTGACATCCACTGCCGCAGCAGGACTTGCAGAACCCGTGTATGTGCTGTTCCCGCCGTAGGAAGCCCTGAACCAGGTACGTCCCGGGGTGTTCATCATGAAGGTCGCCGAATAGGTCCCGTCCTGCGCTGTTGCCACGACAGTGAGATCCACAAAAGACACCCCGTCAGGGGACGAGGCGAGCGTGACCATCTGCGCAGGGATACCCCCGCCGCCCTGGGCTGCGGCAAGTCTGCCCGATACGGTCACGGATTCGCCCACCATGAGAGATTGCGGCAGGGCCTGCAGGGTCAGGACGGTCGCTTTGGGCCCGGAAGGTGCCTGCACCGTCACCATCACCGGCGGGCTGGTTGCCGATGCATAATGCATGCTCCTCGGGGTGTATGCCCTGAAGTAATATGTGCCGCTGTCCCTCATCACCCTGGAAAACTGGTAGGAACCGGTCCGGCTCAGGGTGGTTCCCGCGTCCTCCCAGGAAACGCTGTCCGTCGATGTCTGGAGGGTGATCCTCTTCATCGGGATCAGGGCTCCGGTCGAGGCATCGGTGAGGTTCCCTTTCAGGATCACCTGTCCGCCGGCGGCCACCGCCTGAGGCGACGCAAGAATCGACAATGCAGGGACCGGCGCTGCCGGGAGGGACGAGACGGTCACGCTGACAGTGGGACTCTCGGAAGATCCGAAGGCACTGCTGCCCGCGAAAAGTGCCCGGTACTGGTAGGTGCCGGCCACGGTCGGAGTATGCTCGGCATAATACGTCCCGGTCGTGTTGGTGATCTTCTGTGCAAGCTGGCTCCACGCCCCGCCATTGCGGCAGTACTGGATGGAGATGATCGCATCCGGTATGGCCAGGCCGCCCTGGAACTCCCTGAGTACGCCGGTCACGTTCAGGGTCTGTCCCAACGGCAGCGATGCAGGGGAAGCCTTCATTGAGAGGGTGGTGGCTTTCTGCTGCGGGGCTGTGACGTCCACTGCCGCAGCAGGACTCGCAGAACCCGTGTATGTGCTGTTCCCGCCGTAGGAAGCCCTGAACCAGGTACGTCCCGGGGTGTTCATCATGACGGTCGCCGAATACCTGCCATCCTGGGAAGTGACCACGACAGCAAGATCCACAAAAGACGCCCCGTCAGGGGACGAGGAGAGCGTGACCATCTGGGCAGGGATACCCCCGCCACCCTGGGCTGCGGCAAGGATACCCGAGACGGTCACGGTTTCGCCCACCATGAGAGATTGCGGCAGGGCCTGCAGGGTCAGGCTGGAAGCCTTGGGCCCGGAGGGTGCCTGCACCGTCACCATCACCGGCGGGCTGGTTGCCGGCGCATAGAATCTGTTCCCGGAAGAAGATGCCCGGTAGTAGTAGGTTCCCGCATTCTTCATCACCCGGGAACTGGTATACGAACCGTCCCTGGTCAGGGAGGACGCGGCATTTGTCCAGGATATGCCGTCCTGCGATTCCTGTATGGTGATCCTCTGCAGGGGAATCAGGGCCCCTGTCGAGGCATCGGTGAGGTTCCCCCGGAACGTCACCTGCCCGCCGGCGATCACGCTCGCCGGGGATGCATTGATGGTAAGAACGGCAGCCTTGGCCGCCGTTGCAGATGGTATCAGGCAAAAGAGGGCTGCAATGACGATAATTGCCACGAGCCACCGTGTATTGAATTGTTCACTCATGTATGCCACCTTGAAGCCGGGTCTGCTATCCTCCTCTTCTCTTTCCGGGAGCGGGGAACAGCTCTTCCCTGTATATGAGATATCATCGGGATGGTGAGGTGCACTGGCCCTCACCCATCAGAGTGCACTGCACAGTGTCGGGAAGGGGACACCGTTTTCACGGGAGCACCTCCCCCTCCGTTCCACAATGAGATAAAAAAACCGGTGAGTATTTATATATTTCCTAGAATTTATCGAAGGATCGTGCCCGGTTGGAGGCGGCTGCGCTCCCGCTCATGTGGGACGCACATGTGCGGCCCAAAGAAAAGACCGCCCGTGAAAACGGCATTTCCAGGCACTTTTTGCAGCATTTCTGCGCGAATCATCATGCGTTGCCGTATCCTCCTTCTTTTCCTGTTTTTTCCGGGAAAACACCCTTGTTCTTACGTGGAATAAGCCAGGCCGACCGGAATATTCAAATGATTTCCGGAAGACATCTCTTTTAAGATATGCTGTCGCTCATGCTCGCAGGAATCACCGGCGTTTTTAGAAACCCGCCCGGATCGAGGCGGATATCTCAACGTGTAGCCGGGTTCCTGTGTGCAACCGTGATCACTGTTGGGACGATCTTCAGGGCTGCGTGGGGCATCGCCTGCGATGCAGCCGGGCCGTGCCGCGCCACCAGCAGGGGCCAGCTCCAGCATTCCCCGTTGTCCCACCTTTTCCTCTCTCTTCCTGATAGGCGGTAATTTCCTCTTTTGGGCAGGGATCTTTCACGAAAGGGAGAATCCCGCCCTGATCCTGCACCGCAAGACAACTCCGCCACCGGACCCGGGGGTCCTTCCCATGTCCGTACATACCCTCGCAGTACATACCGTTTCCCGTTCACACATTGCAGGCCGGACCTGCCTGCCGCACCGAGACCCGTACCCGTTCACGCCACTTCCAAAAAGAACCATGGCCGGGGGTGCCGCGTGACCACCAGCCCGCGTGCCCGCCCGGTGGAATTCGAGGCCCGCGATATCCTTTCCTCAAGTGGCTACCATGCATTGCGGTTCAATGGTGCAGGAAGTCCCGTGAACCTTGTCGGACTTGAGGACCGCGAGGTGCTGCTGGTCCAGGTCCGGAGGCAACGGCTGCCGGTTGCGGGCATCCGCGAGGTGCATGCAAGGTTCCGGGAGGACACGGACCGGCTCCGCAGGATAGGGGGCCCCGGGTGCTGCAGGAAAGAACTGTGGGTATACGGAGGGAGGGAGGGGTTCCGGTTCTACGAGATATTTCCGGGAGGGCTCGTGGAAGTGGAGCGCGCATGGTGACAGATGCTTCCCGGCATCACGGGTCATCTTTCAGTGTGAACCGCCACATGCAGAACATGTCGGGAGGATGGGGGTCCGGCGGTGCGAAGAGGCATTCGACCACGATTCTCTCGTCAATCTCCCTCGCAAAAGCGGTGAACTCCGCCCGGTGCATCTCGCGGCAGACGTATTCTGCGATGCCTCTTTTCAGGCGGGCCACCTGGGTGGGACACGAGGGGACACTGATGATCACCTCAGTGTCTTTCTCCTCGATCTGGTAATCGACGAGGATCGCCCAGGGGAAGAGCCGCAGCGCCTTCACGAATCCCTTTAACCCCTTTTCAGTGATATGATACCTCTCTTTCAGATCCCTTGCAGCCATGGAAGCCACTCTTCCCCACACCTGCTCGTTGATCCGTTCGGCGACCGGCTGTCCGTAACCCTCTCCCACGTAGATGAACCAGAACGCATCCACCACCCGGTAATGCCAGAGCAAAAATTCCAGGTAGGAGATCAGTTCGTCCTTCTCCATGTCCTCAAGGCGTGCAAGGTTCACAGGTACTCACTCATGGAGACTGGAGTCACCCGATCACTTCACGCTTCGCATTTTCACACGTGTCACCGCCATCCCGGGCAGCATTCCCGGCACTGACGTTCGTTCTGCAATCCGATGCCCTCCGTTTGAGGTATCAAGCCCATTATTGCCTCCTTTCGTCGCCCCCTGTCAATTGCCTTATCTCCCCGCTCCCACCGGGTATGTGCCCCCATGCGGGGCAGGAAAGAAAGAATGGCAGACTTTGTAGAACAGAGCACCACAAAGACCGCGGCCCGCGAGCTGGCCGCACCGATTGCAGACGTGACCACCTTTGCCGCGATCGTGCAGAGCGTCATTGACACCAACCCGTTCGGGTGCACCCCCTGCGAGGTGGGAGGAGTGACATTCGACCCGGTGTCCAAGAACCGCGAGTATTATACCGCACGGATCCTGTACCAGGACGATGACGGGAAGACAGTCGCACAGATCACCGCCCGCTCGGGAAGCGTGGGCGGTTTCAACACGAGTATCACCGAGATCATGGGAGATGCGGAACTCACCGCGGCCATGGGAGGCGACCCTGCGCGGGACACCGCACACGAACGCTACCACTGCGCCCTGCGGTGCCACGATCCCTCGGGGGAGACGTACTACGTCACCTTCTCCCGCGACCAGGTCCGCATCTCCTCCTACGCCGACGACGCAATCGTCGGGCTGGTGGAGGCATGGGCAGACACCGTCCCCGCGCTGGCCTGATCCCCACGCGGTCTGGACAGGGCTCATGGTGAACATCATGGACCAGTCCGTACTCATCGTGGCAGTCTTCACGGGAGCGGGGCTTCTTGCCTACGTGATCATCCCCGGCCTGATCCTGATCTGGGACCGGGTCCTCGATGCAGTGGGAAAGGATGGGGGAAGGGAGTGATCCTCACCACACCCGCCCCTTTCCCCGTCTCTCCCGGTGAACAATGACCGGGTGTTTATATGCGTCTCGCAGGGCATACCTGTCACCCGCACGGACATTCCACACCGGGAGAAATGAAAAGACCTGTGCATGGCCGGCAAATACGTGCATGGTACGGCCATTCGCAGGGACTATCCCGGTGTCACAGATTCGGGCAGTTCCCGCAGGAGCCGTCCCGGAGCCTGGTCTGGTTCCGTACCATGCCACCGGTCTCCGGTCCGGCCTTCGTGCAGTCGCGTATCCGTAGCATCTTCCCGTTGCCTGCTTTGCTTACGTCGGTTGAGCCATGCCGGGCGCAGAACTGGTACTGGCCGGCGGCAGTCCCCGATTCATCCGTCTGTTCCTGGAGCAGGGCTGCGTTGCCCTGTCCCCCTCTTATCCCCTGCGCCTGGGACCCTGCGGCCGTGACTGCCGCAGGGACCATGACGAGGCCCAGGAGGAGGCATAATGCGAGTATCTTTCTCATGGGGTATTCCTCTCTTGCGGGGTCCGGGTGTTCTCCGGAGAACCCGCCACGATTACTCCATAGGATGGGTCTATTCAAGGTATATCTCGCACGAAAAGCTACATGAGGCGGTTCCTCTGGTCTCACGCGAGTGTGGGCAGAGCGGGAGCGCCCATGCCGTGCACTCCCGGGACGGTTTCCCTTTCCCTGAATGAATCCAGTGCAGTCAACGCTGCGGGGGTGAGGGAGTAGTGGTGGCTGCGCCCCTTCACGACGGTATCGATAATCCCGTCGTCCGAGAGGTTCCGGATGTGGCGAGTGACAGACGGCCCCGAGAACGAGAGCGCATCTGCGAGCTGGGTGCGGGTCATCCCCGGGGCAGCACTGAGGAGAGAGATGATCTCCCGGGGCGTCCCGGTCCAGAGGTAATGCAAAAGACACTGGAGATACGGAGGATACATTCCCTGGTTCTGGTAATATCGTACCACTCCGGGGCGGGAAAATGCCGTAATTCTGCCAGTGCGGAGGAGGGTGAAGAGGTGGTAGCGCAGGGTGTTCCTGTTCATCTCCACCATCTCTGCAAGGGTGAGGGTGTCAATGCCCGGGTGTGCGGCGATGGCACTATACACCCTGACCCGGGAATCATGCGAAAGGACGTTCCTGGCCGATATCCTCCGGTAGCCGAGGAACGGGAAGAACAACGCGGGGTGGGGGAATGGGCCGGCGGCCGCCTCCCCGGTGGACAGGGGCGGCTCCTCATCGTCGCGCTTCACCCTTTGGGATGCCCTGCTCTTGGATTCTTCAGGGTGTGCCGGTGTTCCGGCATTCGTGTCTGCAGCCTGTGCCGGGCCGCAGGGGTACCTTCCCGCCTGTGTCCCGGGCCCGTATGGTTGAGCAGCCTGCGCGGGCGGCCCACGGTGCTGCCCATATGGGGAGCCGGGAAGGTCCCTGTTGCCGGACGCGGCCTGAGTAAGGCCAGATTGCCCGACCCTGACCCCGCCATCCCAGATTTCCCGGAGAGACCCGGGCTGCATCTCCGGCCGTCCGCCGCTTCCCTGGATTTCCGCCTGTTGCCCTGTCCCTGCCCCTGGTGCCGCGGGGGACCCGCGTGTTCCGCTATTGCTGATGGCATGGGAGGAAGGTTCCCCGGACCCGGGCCCGGGACCACTGCCGGGAGATCCACTCCATCCGCCGCTGCCGGTCTCTGCCGTGGCCGCCTGGCCATACCCTCCCGCAGACGAAGAAGAGCCGGACCCCCCGCCGTGGCCTGCACTCGCAGGGATGATGAGACAGACGATGGTGGCTGCTGCCAGTATTGCGATGTACCAGGTGGGGGCTCTCATTTTTTTTATGTATGGTGGGATGTGCACGATATATACACTCTCATGCCGGCAGCTACACTTCCGCTGCATGGCCGGATGAGGCTGGTGTGACCGTGCGCGACAATGAGAATTCTTCTTATAAGCTCTCGTCATACCTGCTATAGTGGTGCGTATGGATATCCTAGAGACGATCAAGGGATTCCTCCTGGAACCTGTTCCGGCCTTCAGAAAAGCGAGGGGGACAGAGACAGGGGATGCAATCAAATATTTTCTTGTTATTCTTCTCATCAACGCATTTCTCACGTTGATCGTGGAACTGGTGATAGGCAGTGAAGTCCTCTCGAGCATTCAGGGGGTCTTTGGCCAGATGGGTATGGGCGAGATCTTCCTGATTGAGACCATCGGCGTGGTGGTTTTGGCGGTGGTCCTCGTGATAGTGGCGTTCATCCTCCTCTTTGTCATCGCGGGCTGGCTGCACCTCTTCGTGTATCTCCTCGGCGGCAGGAAGGGGTATTTTGAGACGGTGAAAGCCCTGATCTTCGGTTCGACCCCCTACATGCTGATCGGATGGATCCCCGTCATCGGACTCCTCGTTGGGGGGATCTGGTCTCTCATCCTCTCGATCTTCGGGATCAGGGAGCTGCACCAGGTTTCAACCGGCAGGGCTGCGGGATCTGTCATCCTTTCGGCAGTGATCCTTTTCATCGTCGTGGCGCTGATCGCCGCATGGTTCATCATCTCCCTGGTCAGTGTTTCACCGGTCATGATGACCTGAATGCACTTCTTTTTTTATCTGAAAATCACTTCGTAATTTTCATTACTCATGGTATTCACTGGCAACCAATACAGGACTATCATGGCATCCTTTCAGGGAACCCCGGGCATATACGTTGCGGATTCCTCATGGCAGCATGGTCGCCATAAAAAAATGGTGCGGACCGCACCCTTAATTCCCCTTCCCGGCCCATGATATATACAGTGAGATGAGCCCGGGAAAGCAGGCGATCAGGACAAGGGTAAGGGGGATACGGGCTGCCATTCCCCCCGGGAGGAGGAAGGAGCTCTCAGCGGCCATCCGGGAGCACGTACTCTCGCTTCTCGATGGTACAGACCCGGTCCTCGTCTATGCCTCCAAGCCCCCGGAGGTGGAGACCGGCCCGCTGATCTCGGCCATGATCTCGCGGGGGACAAGGGTGGTGGTTCCCATCATAGAGAGGGAGCACCGGGGCCTGCGGCTCTCCTACCTCAGCGATCCGGCACTCCTTTCCCGGAGCACCTTCTCGGTTCCCGAGCCGATCGGCCATGAAATCCCCGCGGATCCACGGGAGATCACAGTGGTGATCGTGCCCCTGATCGCATATGATGCCCATGGACACCGCCTGGGATACGGGGCAGGATATTACGACAGGTTCCTTATCAGGAATCCCCACATGCAGAAGATAGGGATCGCTTTCTCCTGCCAGGAGGTCGAGTCCATCCCTGCGGACGAGAACGATGTCTGCATGGACTTCATTGTCACAGAAAAGGGTGTCACCCGGATACACGTGTGAAATAACCCTGACGGGGCCGGAACAGTCCCTATACACTTCTTCGGCACCCTTTGGACAGATGCCCGGAGATCTTTTTTCCCGGCTTCTGCAATGATCCTGTAGAAAAAGGGGGGGTTTAGATCGGAGACCTCGTCGAACCTTCCTCGAAGTACTTGAGGGTGGCGGGGACGAATTTTTTGACTTCTGCATAGAAGTATGTGACCATGGCGGGATCGGAATCGCGGATCGCGCCATAAATGGTATTGACCAGCCAGTTCGGGAGTTCTTTTTCCCTGTCAAGTACGTTCTTGATGACCACGATGGTCTCATCAACATCAATGTTCTTCTTCCAGCGGTAGGGCATATATGACCCCTCCAGTAATGCACTACAGAGTCCGGATAACAAAAAACTACTGTTGGTGACAATACCATTTTTCCGGTGGCCGGACCCATTATCCGGTCCTGCCGCATGCCGGATCCGCGATCATGTTCCTCTTCGTGGAAGATGAACGCAAGTTCGCAGACATGCAGGATACCCGGATGGAATTGTATCGCAGGGAAAAACGGATTCCTTTTACCCGGGGCATTTCTACAGGTACTCGTTCCCGTTCATGTAGGGCCGGAGCACCGGCGGAACCCTCACCTTTCCCCCTTCCTCCTGGTAATTTTCGAGAATAGCCCGGATCGTCCTCGATGTCGCCACGGCGGTGGAATTGAGGGTGTGAGCATACCGTTTTGACTCGAAGTCATGGGGATCGCGGACCCTGACCTGTGTCCTGACCGCCTGGTACGAGGTGCAGTTTGAGCAGGAGACCACCTCGCGGTAGGCCTCTTCCCTCGGCATCCAGACCTCGATGTCGTACTTCTTAGCAGCGACCGTCCCGATGTCACCCGTGCAGATGTTGACCACCCGGTAGGGGAGCCCGAGGCGGGTGTAGATCTCCTCGGCATGTGCGAGGAGTTCCTCGTGGATATCCCAGGAGTCCTCCGGTCGGCAGAACACGAACTGCTCGACCTTGTGGAACTGGTGCACCCTGAAGAGGCCCTTCGTGTCAAGCCCGTGCGACCCGATCTCCCTGCGGAAGCACGGCGAGACGCCGGCGAGCCGGAGCGGGAGGTCCCGCTCCTCAAAGATCTCGCCCTGGTACATCGCGCCGATCGGATGCTCGCTGGTGGCGATGAGGTACGCATCGTCGCCGTCGATTTTGTACATCACCTTCTCGAAATCGGCAAGGTCGGTGACACCCTCGTACGAGCGGCGGTTGATCATGTAGGGGGGGATGACCGGCACAAACCCCTTCTCGCCAAGCAGGTCGATGGCGAATCGCTGGAGGGCAAGGTCTAGGAGGACGAGGTTTCCCTTCAGAAAATAGAACCCTGCCCCCGCGGCCCTGGCCGCCCGTTCGAAATCGGCCCAGCCCCTGTCGCTTGCGAGCTGGCCATGGCTCACCAGCGGGAACGAAAAGGAGGGAGGGGCTCCGACCCTTCGGATCTCAACATTCTCGGTATCGTCCTTTCCGACCGGGACACTCTCGTGGAGAATGTTGGGAAGGCGCATCAGGTAGTGGTGGATGAGGTTCGCGTGCTCCTCGAGCTCGGCCTCGATCTCACGGATCTTCCCGGGGAGTGCCGATGCCTCCTGCTTGAGTGCGGCTGCGTCACGACCGGCTTTCCTCTCCTCGTTGATCTCGCGGGCGATGGTGTTCCTGCGCCTCCGGAGATCGTCTGCCTGCACCTTGAGTACACGGGATCTCCTGTCCCTCTCGAGCAGGTCATCGACCCAGGCGAGTTTCTCCCCGTCACCCCGTTTCTTCAGATCCTCCCGCACCACGTCCGGGTTTTCCCGTATACACTTCAGATCGAGCATCTGGCATTCTTCCTTATGTTTCCGCAAAGCCGGTCAGGACTCTTCCAGGTACATGTGCGCTAGGTATGCATTGCCTTTGCGGGTGGGCGGGATTGAGTGCGGGGCAGTCATTGCAGCGGGACAGGGACAGGTTTCTGACCCGCAATCCGGCCGGATCCTGGAAAAGAGCGGAAAAGAGGTCCCCGGGCAGGTCCCGCCATGAGAAAAAAGTTTATATAACATTAAACACTTACTTTAAGTAAACATTACAGGTGCCATTCCAATGACAAGTGCTGATTCCATCGAGGTTATCGTAAAAGAGGCGGCAAGGGACGATGCCGGCCGGGGCATCGCCCGCCTGAGCATCGAGGCCATGCGGACGCTCGGGGTGGTGAGCGGCGACGCCATCGAGATCCAGGGGAAGAAGAAGGCCACTGCGATTCTAAAACCAACTTCTGAAGGAAATCTGAGATATCCTATCCTTGAGATAGATGGAACGATTCGTAGTAATGCGGGGACAGGAGTAGATGAGAGGGTTCGGGTACGTAGGGTTGAATTATACCCTGCAGAATGTATGACATTACATCTACCCTATTTACCAAGAGGTATCGAATCATATCTCGCTCCTAGGCTTATTGGGAGAATTACTAGCGAAGGTGAAACTATCAGGTTTTACCCGCTTGGGAATATTTTCGATGTGGTTGTGGGAAAAACGACACCGAAAGGTGCTGTCATAATCACTGAAAATACCCGTGTGGGCCTCAAAGAAGTACCATATAAGCCTGAAGAAGGTAAAAAGGGAGAAGTTTCAGATGTCCACTACGAGGATATCGGGGGACTCTCGCGGGAACTCGAGATGGTGCGGGAGATGATCGAGCTGCCGCTGAGGCACCCCGAGCTCTTCGAGCGCCTCGGGATCGAGCCTCCCAGGGGAGTCCTCCTCTACGGCCCCCCGGGCACGGGCAAGACCCTGATCGCAAAAGCGGTTGCAAACGAGGTGGACGCCCACTTCGTCTCCCTCTCCGGACCCGAGATCATGAGCAAGTACTACGGGGAGAGCGAGGGGAAGCTCCGCGAGGTCTTTGACGAGGCGCAGGAGAACGCGCCTGCCATCATCTTCATCGACGAGATCGACTCCATCGCCCCGAAGCGCGAAGACACCAAAGGTGAGGTCGAACGCCGGGTGGTTGCCCAGCTCCTCTCGCTTATGGACGGCCTGAAATCACGGGGGCAGGTGGTCGTCATCGCCGCCACGAACATCCCCGATGCCATCGATCCAGCCCTCCGCCGCGGCGGCCGCTTCGACCGCGAGATCGAGATCGGGATCCCGGACAGGAAAGGGAGGATGGAGATATTCCAGGTCCACTCCAGGGGAGTACCCCTGGCGGACGATGTCAAACTGGAGACCTACGCTGACACCACACACGGGTTCGTGGGAGCGGACATCGCCCTTCTCGTGAAGGAGGCAGCCATGCATGCACTCCGGAAGATCCTCCCCAGGCTCGACCTCGACAAGGAGATCCCGGCCGAGCTCCTCGACCAGCTCAAAGTCACGAACGAAGACTTTGACGAGGCCCGGCGGCATGTCGAGCCGAGCGCGATGCGCGAGGTTCTCGTCGAGGTGCCAGATATCACCTGGGAGGACGTCGGGGGCCTGGAGGACGTGAAGCAGGAACTGCGCGAGGCCGTGGAATGGCCTCTGCGTTACCCGCAGGTCTTTGCCAAGCTTGCAACGAAGCCCCCGAAGGGTATCCTCCTCTTCGGACCCCCCGGGACGGGGAAGACGATGCTTGCAAAGGCGGTTGCAAACGAGAGCGAATGCAACTTCATCTCTGTCAAGGGCCCTGAGCTCCTCTCCAAGTGGGTGGGGGAGTCTGAAAAGGGGGTGCGCGAGATCTTCCGCAAGGCCCGGCAGGCATCCCCTGCGATCATCTTCTTCGACGAGGTGGACGCCCTGGTGCCGAAGCGGGGGACCTACATGGGCTCCTCGCATGTGACAGAAAGCGTTGTCAGCCAGATCCTCACCGAACTCGATGGCCTGGAGGAACTCAAGGACGTGACAGTGATCGGGGCCACAAACAGGCCCGACATGCTGGACCCCGCCCTGATGCGCCCGGGCCGGATCGAGCGGCACATCTATGTCCCGCCACCGGATGCAGAGAGCAGGAAGAAGATATTCGGGGTGTACCTGAAGGATGCGGGTGCCATCCTCACCGATGACGTGAAGATCGACGACCTCGTGGCAGCAACAGAAGGCTACGTGGGAGCGGACATCGAGGCCCTTGTCAGGGAGGCAAAACTTGGCGCCATGCGGGAGTTCATCACCGTGATGGACGGAAAGAGCGAGCAGGAGATGGCCGACGCGGTTGTCAACGTCCGCATCACCCGGGCGCACTTCGACGAGGCGGCAAAGAAGGTGAAGGGCTCGATGGACCGCGAGTCCCTGGAGCAGGCCGAACGGCAGGCATGGGAACTCCTCTACAACCAGGAGCAGCGCACGATCCTCGAGAACGCTGTCGCAGCCCTCAGGCAGGCAGAACTCCGGAAAGATAAGGAGTATGACACAGCGGAACTCCGTGAGCATACCTTCCGGAGGACCAAGGACTGGAACGAGATCAAGAGACTGACGTCGGGGCTGGAAGATGCATTCCGGCCCTGACCGGCGCCTTTTTCCCGCAGGAAACTGAACCGGATAAGGATATGACAGAAAAGCCGGAAGACACCCCCAAGACCCTCGAAGAGGTGCTGCGTCACCTGATGCAGGCTGCTTTGAGCGGTGAGTCATCCCCCGTGTTTGTCGGGATGAAGATCATCGTTCCGGCAGGCAGGGAC
This sequence comes from uncultured Methanolinea sp., assembly GCA_964452625.1. Taxonomy (GTDB): domain Archaea; phylum Halobacteriota; class Methanomicrobia; order Methanomicrobiales; family Methanospirillaceae; genus Methanolinea_A. The sequence continues at coordinate 109,874 of CAYVMJ010000006.1, read as the reverse complement.
TCTCCTATCCCCCCGCAGAAGATTCGCGGGGACTCCACCGAGCCCGAGATAGAGGTCCACCGCGTCGGGGACCGGGTGATTCTCCTGACGGAGATGCCCGGGGTGTCGTCAGAACACATCCAGGTGATGTTCCAGGATGACCGGGTGTTCATCTGGGCCCGCGAAGGGGATCTGCATTACCAGGGGAGTGCGAGAGTGCCTGCTGCACAAAAGGGGTCGGAAGAGATCTCCTTCCGCCACGGGGTACTCGAGGTTTCATACCTCCCTCTGGAAGGAGAAGAGCAAAATGAGCCCCCTGCGACCGGCTGAATGAAAAGCAGGGTGAACCCGCATGACATGCACAATAGCGGTTTAACCCGGCACAACCAGACCCTCTTTTTTTGTGGAATACTGGAAATTTTTCATTTGCACGCCATATCACGCCCTTCTGTATCCGCAGCCCGCCCCTGACCAGGGCACCATCGGGCGAATTCCATACTTTCATCTTCGATCCTTCCGAACACACTCGAATGAAACCGGACACTGAAGCGATCCTCCGCGAATTTCTCAGCCATTCAGGGGAACTGGCGGATGAGATTGAACGCGACACCGAAGAGCTACTCGGCATCATCCCGTTCATCTTTCGCACATTAAAAGAGCGGCCCGATCTCTTCGTCCTTTCAGGATTTGCCGATTTTTTCGCCTGCCGCCCGGACAGCCTCGATGCCAAGACCGCCGAGCTCGTTGCACTCACCGCCGCTGCCGCCTGCAACGCTCCTGACTGCCTCAAAGTCCACATTTCGACAGCGCGAAAGGAGGGGGCGTCCCACGAAGAGATCAGGGACTGCCTGATTATTGCGTCCGTCATAGGAAAGACGGGCGTGCTCGCGCGATCGCTGCGTGCCCTGGAAAAGGATGGCGAAAGAGTCGCTTAAGGGGGATTGGGGAATAAATGTGGAAAAATCTGTCTTTTACCCTGCGTTCAGGGGACATACAGCCAGATGCCCTGACGGCATGGGTTCTCCTTATACCAATTAAGGCATTTTAAAAAAACCATGATCTACTCCGTGATGCATTAAGACAAAATGAAAATGGCAACGCCATTTTCACAGTAACACCCATGACCGCCATGCCGTCGAACATAAACGATGAAAATCACGAAGTGATTTTCATTCGAAAAAAGAAGAGAAGCAGGGACTACTGGTCCACTTCACTGATGGCCAGCTGATACATCCAGTCAAGGAGCCTTGCGCACTCCTCGACGTGACACTCCTGGTCGCACCCGATGCAGGGGATCAACTCTTCCCCTGCAAGAATCAGCAGAGGCTCAACGGGCCGGCGGCAGGCTTTCAGGATAAAAGTCTTGATCCCCTCTTTACGGAACTCCACACGCTCGATCATTCCCTCGTCGAGGAGTTTCTTGACGAGCCTCGAGCACTTCCTGCTGTCGACCTCGAGTATCTTCCACAACTCGCTTTGCAGGACACCTGCAGGGTGCGACTGGATCACCCTGAGCGCATCTTCCGGGGTCTGGGCATTCGACATGTGATCTCAGATATTGGGCTGAATGGAGAGGATATTGTTCCCCCGGATGACGACGGTCCCCAGGGTGCGGCCCCGCTCGTTGTTGATGTATTCTGTGGTGTCTTCCATGTGGATATTCAGGTATTCGTCCACCGCCACCAGGCGGCCCTGGAGTTTGCGCTGATCATCCTTGATCTCCACCGTGACCTTGGAATCCACCAGAGAAAAGACTTTTTTTATGGGTAATACGATACCGTTCACCATCTGCCTCTTATTGGGGGGTACCGGTATTTATTGGTTTTCAGCCATGCCCCAGGCCGGGAAAATGAGGGAGTGGAGTTATTCTTTTATCGGCACCCAGCGGCCTTTCAGAGCCTTTTCCACGGCCGGAAGAGTCGTGTACTCCATCTCGGACAGGGACAGGCGGTGCGGCTCGAAGGGGCCGTGTGCACGCAGGATGTCCGCGAGTTCGTTGCAGCGGGCCCTGACCCGGTCATATGCCGGATCGTCGAACATGTCCGCAGGCCCGATGAGCTTTCCGTTGTTGACCTGGAACCCGAGGCAGATAACCCGCGGCGGGCCGTCGAACCGGGTGCAGTTGGCGTCAGGGAGCCCGACCGGCATGAACGGGCCGTGGTGGGAGCCCCGCATCCAGCCTGCCACGATGATGGGGATGCTGAACGGGTCGATGATCTCCCCGACTGCCGGAAGGCCGCTCTGGCCCCGGACGATCATGACAGGGTCGTCTTTCCCCACGTACTTCCCGGCGATGAGGGAGAGCCGCTGCGTGCTCGTGGACGCGGCGATGACACCGTCTTTTCTCTTCACGTACTTGATCACATATCGGGACGGGGCCCCGATATAGGCGAGCAGGCTGTAGCTCTCCTCCGGGGTGCGGAACTCGATCTTCCGCTTCTCGATCACGTCGTGGACTTCGAAGATGAATCCTTCGTGCATCTGCGGGTCAATCACGAGGCCCGCGGTGTTGAAGGGATCGGCAAACATCTTGTAAAGGTAGAAGTTCCAGGCCCCGGGCTCGGTCTTGTCGGCCATGAAGAAGAGGACGGGATCCGACCCCCGCTCCTCGAATTCCATCTCTGCCACGCCCGGCCCCATCCCTTTCACGTTCCCTGAGAAAGCGTCGGAGAGGAGGTCCTGGCCTGCACCATAGAGTTTCATCTCCTTTGCGATTTTTGCGCATTCCATGAACACTTTCCACGACAGGGCATGGATCTCGGAATCATCCTCTCCCCTGGTATGGGTCATGATCAGCTCGAGGTCATCGCCGCAGTGGGTCACGAAAGAGTCTATCAGGAGCTTGCCTTCCTGTTCCTTGAGCATCTTCGCAGCCTTCTCGAGGAGGAGCGGATGGGTGCGGGAATGCCCCGGAAAGCTCCCGATATCGGCCTTAATCAGGGAAATCGTGGTTTTTGCCATGTGTGTATCCTCAGGTCAGTTCTTACATACTAATAGATACAGGAGATAAAAAATGTGGGGTTTTAAAAAAGGCGGGTGGTTTCAAGCTGCATGCACATGGCATGCACATGCCGCAGGCATGTGCATTCGGGATGTGGGAAGTGTCCCGGGGCGGGAAGAAGGGAAGGGAATGAAAATGGCATGCACATGCCGCAGGCATGTGCATTCGGGATGTGGAGAGGTGCACCGGGGCGGGAAGGAGAGATGCACCGGGGCAGGAAGAAGGGTGAGAATGAAAATGCCTTCGGCATTTTCATGCCTCCGCCATTTTCACTTCAGAAGCTGAAGTGCCGGTTCACGATCTTGAGTGCACAGTAATCGCCGCACATGGTGCAGGCATCCGCATCGGCAGGCATCCGCTCGTTCCGTATAGCCTTTGCCCTCTCAGGGTTCATGGCCAGCTGGAACTGGCGCTCCCAGTCCAGGTCCCGGCGTGCATGCCCCATCTCCAGGTCGGCTTCCCGCCTTTTGAGCTTGATCATGTCGCCGACATGTGCAGCGATACGTGAACTGATGACACCTTCGTAGACCTCTTCAGGGGTAGGGAGAGCCAGGTGCTCTGCAGGGGTCACGTAACAGATGAAGTCTGCACCATAGGACGAAGAAAGGGCCGCACCGATTGCGGCCACCCTGTCGTCATACCCCGGGGCGATATCTGTCACGAGCGGTCCGAGCATGTAGAAAGGTTTCCGGTTGCTCATTCGCTTTTGCAGGATCACGTTTGCCTCTATCTCGTCGACAGGGATGTGGCCGGGCCCTTCGACGATCACCTGAACGCCCTCGGCGTGCGCTTTGTCCGCGAGTTCCGAGTTGATGATGAGCTCCTGGATCTGGGCGCGGTCGGTCGCATCATGCACCGCGCCAGCCCGCATCCCGTTGCCGGTGGAGAGGGTGACTTCGTGCTCTTTAAGGATCTCGAGGAGGTAGTCGAACTCCGAGTACAGGGGGTTCTCCTTCTCGTTGTGCAGCATCCACGCGGTCATGAACGCACCGCCCCGCGAGACCAGTCCGCCGTGGCGGCCCTGGTTCTGCAGGCGTTTCACGGTCTCCCAGTTGATTCCGGTATGGATGGCCATGAAGTTGGTGCCCATCTTCGCCTGCTCTGCGGTGATGCGGAAGAGATCGTCCTCCTTCATGTGCACCACCGCACCGTCTTTTCTCGCGGCCTCGATGAAAGCCTGGTAAAGGGGGACGCTTCCCACCGAGAGGGTTGTGGCCGCGATGACTCTTCTCCGGATCTCCACGAAGTCCCCCCCTGTCGAAAGCTCCATCAGGGTGTCAGCACCCGCGAGTTCCGCCTGGCGTGTCTTCTCCACCTCCATGTCGATATCGACGATATCCGAAGAAGTCCCGACCGAGGCATTCACCTTGGTGCGCAACCCCTCTCCAATCCCGCAGATCTTCACTTTCCTGTAGGGCGAAACCGGGATCACGATATGGCCGGCGGCAATACCTCTCCGGATATACTCCTCGGTTACTCCTTCCAACCGGGCCACCTGCTTCATCTCATCGGTGATGATGCCTGCCCTGGCGTCGTCAACAAGACTCATGGGTATCCATTGTTTGAAAGACAAGATAAAGGGTTGTTTTTCCAAATAAAGACTAAATTGTGCTTGTTCTCTTATCAATTAAAGTTGATTTGCTTTGGGGCAACTTCAATTGACATTTAGGCTATTGTATGGCCGGGAAAAGGAAGATGCATGCTCCCGGAGTCATTGAGAGGGATGCCCCGATGCGGGAGCACCGCGCCGGGGCGGAGCCGGAGGAGTGTGCAAGTGGAAGCGCGGTTTATTCCGGGTGTAGGAACCATCCTGTACAACCCTCCACATGACGCCCGCGGTGATACGTGGGAGGAGGAACCTTCCTGTACAACCCTCCACATGGCGCCCGGAGTGATACGTGGGAGGAGGAACCATCCTGTACAACCCTCCACATGACGCCCGGAGTGATACGTGGGAGGAGGAACCATCCTGGACAACCCTCCACATGGCGCCCGCGGTGACACGTGGGAGGAGGAACCATCCTGTACAACCCCTCACATGGCGCCTGCAGTTACACCGGGGAGGAGGAACCTTCCTGTACAACCCTCCACATGGCGCCCGCAGTTGGAGGCCTGTGGCCTCCAACTGCTCCCAACTGCTACATAGTTTCAAGAAACTTCCCCTCCCAGTAGTATAGAACGGTGATCCGGTGAAGGTGAATTTTGGCGGATTCGTGGATTTGAGCACGATCGACTGGCCGGGAAGGGCGGTATGCACGGTTTTCCTGCGCGGCTGCCCGCTGCGCTGTTCGTATTGCCACAATGCCGCCATCCAGACCGGGAGCGACATGCGGGAGATCGACGAGATAATCGAAAAAATCGATGCCGCCCGCCCGCTCATTTCGGCTGTGATCTTCTCCGGCGGTGAACCCACCATGCAGAAGGAACCCCTTCTTGCCCTTGCCAGGGCTGCAAAAGAGCGGGGGCTCCTCGTGGGGATCCAGACAAACGGGTATTTCCCGGACACCCTCGAGGCATTGATCCGTGAGAGACTGGTGGACCGCGTCGCCCTGGATTACAAGAGCCGTTGGGAGGGTTTCGCCAAGCGGTGGGAAGGGTATGAGAACGTCAGCACCAGGGACTACACTGCCCAGGTTCAGCGTTCTATCAATCTCTGCCAGGAGGCAAACATTGCGGGAACGCTCGCCGAGTACGAGGTGGTGCTGACCGTCTTCTGGAGCAACGAGAAGGAGATCCTGGCGATCGAGAAGGATCTTCCCCGGGGAACCATCGTCCTCCAGCAGGGGGTGCACAAGCGGTTCTGGAAAGACTGGGCTCTCTCGAAGGAGGTGAGCGGGAAGGCCTACCGCTCGGAAGACGAGGTAAGGGGGGATCGTGCACCCCTCACCTACGAGGAACTGTCCGCACTTGGGGCAAAGATGGTCCGGGTGGGAAGGACCATCAGGATCCGGACGAGGGACAGGGGGGAGGTGATCTATGAAGGTGATCGGGGTCGTTGGGTTGCCGGCCAGCGGCAAGGGTGAATTCTCGCGCATCGCATCCGCGATGGGGATTCCCATCGTCGTCATGGGAGATGTCATCCGCGAGGCGGTGCTGGATGCGGGGCTCCCTGTCACGGACGCGAACCTCGGCACGGTGGCCAACCGTCTCCGACGCGAGGAGGGGATGGACGCCATCGCCCGCCGCAGTGTTCCCCGGATACGCGCCTGCGATGCGCCTCTCGTGCTCGTGGACGGCATCAGGGGGGACGCGGAGGTCATTGTCTTCCGTGAAGAGTTCTCCAGTTTCTTTCTCGTCGGTATCGACGCCCCCTTCGATGACCGCCTGAAGCGGCTCTCCTCCCGCGGAAGAGAGGATGACTTCTCCGATCCTGCGAAACTGGTGGAGCGGGACCGGAGGGAGGTCAGCTGGGGCCTCGGGCGGGCACTGGCATCGGCAGATTATATCCTCTGCAATGAAGGGACCCTCGAGGAGTTCTCACACGACGCACGTGATCTCCTTGCCGCGATCATGGAGGATCCATGAGCATCCGCATCTCATTCTCCTCCTCATCCAAAGTCTGGGAGGATATCGCGTGGATATACGGCATCGAGGATGCCGGGTTCCAGGGATGGGAGATCGTGGCCGACGGAAAATACAGGCTTGACTCTCCGGAGCAGGTGCGGCGCATCGACGAGGCGATCGCATCGACCGGCCTTGAAATCACCGTGCACGCCCCCTACGCAGACCTCAACCTGGCAACGCTCAATTATCCCATATGGCGGGAGTCCATCCGGCAAATTTCCACCTGCATCGAGCAGGCTTCGGCCTGGACCGACCGGGTGACCATCCACCCGGGGTATCTGAGCCCTGTCGGAAAGATCATGCCCCAGCGTGCGTGGCAGCAGCAGAAGGATGCTCTTCGTGAGATAGGCGGCGTTGCCGCTGACCACGATGTCCTCGCCTGCCTTGAGAACATGATCTCGATAAAGGAGTTCCTGTGCCGTGATCCGGGGGAACTCTTCGGGATGACCGAGGGGATCCCGGGGATGGGGGTCACCATCGATATAGGCCACGCGCACACCCTCGGGCTGGTCGGGGAATTCCTCCCGTACCTCGGAAGGGCCTCGCACCTGCACATCCATGATAACCACGGGGAGCATGACGAGCACCTTCCCCTTGGAGAAGGGACAATTGACTGGAAACGGGTGGGTCCTGCCATCGTGGAAGCGTATACAGGTGTCGTGGTGGTCGAGGGGAGGAGCGTTGCGGAAGGAAAGAGGAGCCTTGCTGTGGTGAAGGGGTGGCTCGCATGAGCGGGGAGACACTGCATGTATACTTCCTGGGGACCGCGGCCGCCCTTCCGACCCCGACCCGTAATCCCGCCTGCATCATGATCAAGCGGGGCCGCGACACGCTCCTCTTCGACTGCGGGGAAGGGGCGCAGCAGCAGATGATGAGGGCGAGGACCGGTTTTCTGGTGGACGCCGTCTTCATCACCCACTGGCATGCGGATCATTTCCTTGGCCTGTTCGGGCTCACGCAGACCCTCTCCTTCATGGGAAGGACCGAACCTCTGACGATATACGGCCCGGAATGGGTTCACGAGGTCGCATCGGCAGTCAGGACGCTCTCGAGGCACAACGTGAAGTTTTCCATACAGTCAGCCGAACTGCGGCCTGGTGACACGGTCAGGTTTTCCGGGTATTGCGTGCATGCGTTCGAGACCCATCACGGCATCCCAGGGCTTGGCTATGTCGTCGAGGAGGACCCGAGGCCGGGGCGGTTCAACCGCCAGCGTGCCATCGAACTCGGGGTCCCCCCCGGCCCTCTCTTCGGCCGCCTGCAGAGGGGCGAGACCGTATGCATCGTGCGGGACGGTGTCGGGGTGGAGGTCGAACCCGGCGAGGTCATGGGTCAGCCACGTCGCGGGCGAAAGATCGTCTACTCCGGCGACACCCGCCCCATCCATGCCCGGATCAGGGACATCGCACAGGACCCGGATCTCCTCATCCACGACGCGACGTACGATGACCAGGCCCTCGACCGCGCAAGGGAAGTGCTCCACTCCACTGCGGGAGAGGCAGGAGAAGCGGCGGAATTCCTCTCTGCCCGTGTGCTCGCCCTCGTTCACATCAGCTCGAGGTATACCACAACGGCCGGGCACCAGAAAGATGCGGCCGCACGGTTCCAGGGCACGGTCGTCATACCATCCGACCTGGAAATGATGGAGATCCCCTATTCTGATCCGGGCGAATGAATCCCGGTTTTTGCAGGATTATTTCCATACTTACATAAGAATCGCGCGCATATGCGTAACTACAGGAAAGTTGAGGATCCGGAAGAACAAAGAGGCCCTTCTCATACCATGGTGAAGAGATGAACGACACGAATATTATAGTATACCGCATGGGGTCAGGATGCGACCTTGGCGATGTCGAAGTCGGGAAGACCTATATCGGCCGCGTCCAGGGTTTTGCGAATTTTGGCACATTTGTGCAGTTGAACGACAGGGTGAAGGGGCTGGTGCACAAGAGCAATGCCCGCACCAGCCACAGGGAAAAGGAGAGCATCCTTGTCCGGGTGATGAACATCCGGAGCAACGGGAATATCGATCTCGAGGAGGTGATCATCCCGGTCTATACGGTGGAGATGGTGGAGAGAAAATCCACCGCCGTCAGGCTCTCCGAGCTTGGCGGGAAAGTCGGGAGGACGGTCCGGATCGAAGGGGAGATCGCCCAGATTAAACAGACCAGCGGCCCGACAATCTTCACTATAGTGGACGAGTCCGGGACCGAAAACGCGGCCGCATTCGTTGAGGCGGGTGTCCGGGCATATCCGGAGGCTGAGCTCGGGGATATCGTGCGGATCCTCGGCGAGGTGATGATGCGCCAGAACCAGCTCCAGATTGAGGTGGAAAACCTTGCCATTCTTGCAGGAGAAGAGGCCGAGGCCGTCAGGGACCGGATCGAAAAAGCGCTCGAAATCCGGGCCGAACCGCCCGATGTTCCCCTGCTGATCGAGAGCGAAGTGATGGAGAAACTCAGGCCCGAGATGCGCAGGGTCGCAAAGGTCATCAGGAGAGCGGTCTTCACATCTCAACCCATCATTCTCAGGCACCACGCGGATGCAGACGGCATATGTTCAGGGGTGGCGATCGAACAGGCCATCGTCTCCCTGATCCGCGAGTCCGGCGGTGACTTCGATGCAGATTACTTCCTCTTCAAGAGGGCGCCGTCGAAGGCGCCGTTCTACGAGATCGAGGACATCACCAGGGATCTTGACTTTGCCACCAAGGACCACGTCCGGTACGGGCAGAAGATGCCCCTCGTGATCCTCACCGATAACGGATCCACCGAAGAGGATCTCCCCTCAATGAAAATGGCGCAGGTGTATGAGCTTCCGATCGTGGTGATCGACCACCACCATCCCGATGCCATCGTGGACCAGTTCCTTGCCGGGCACGTGAATCCCTACCATGTGGGAGGGGACTTCGGCATCACGGCAGGGATGCTCGGGACCGAGGTGGCGAGGCTGATCAACCCCTCTGTCGAACCGTTCATCCGCCATCTCCCCGCAGTCGCCGGGGTGGGCGACCGGAGCGAAGCCCCCGAGCGTGCCCGGTTCCTGGCCCTCGTGCAGGACACCTACACCGAGCAGGACTGCAAGGATATCGCCCTTGCGCTCGATTACCAGCAGTTCTGGCTCCGGTTCAATGACGGCCGCGAGATCGTCAAGGACGTCCTGAACCTGACAGGGAACGCGGCCAGGCACAAGGCTCTTGTCGCACACCAGGTCGAGGGGGCAAACCTGGCAATCCAGGACCAGATGAACGCCTGCATGCCCCATGTACGGCACGAAACTCTCAAGAACGGTGCCGAGCTCTTCCTCATCGATGTCGAGATCCATGCCCACAAGTTCACGTTCCCCCCGCCGGGGAAGACCTCGGGGGAGGTGCACGACCGCCTCTGCCAGCAGTATGCAGGGTCTCCTGTGGTCACCATCGGGTTCGGGCCCGACTTCGCGGTGCTGCGCTCCCGCGGGGTGATGATGAACATCCCGCAGATGGTGCGCGAGCTTCGGGACGAGATCCCGGGTGGCGGCATATCGGGCGGCGGGCACCTGGTCGTAGGGAGCATCAAATTCGTGGAAGGGATGCGAGAAGAGGTCCTGAAAGGTCTCATCAACAAGATATCGGTGGTAAAAGCCGGAATCTCTTCATAAACCATGATTCCATCTCTGTTTTACTTCACGCATTATCCTTCCCTAAGGTAAGTGTCGAGAAAACCATTGGAAATAGCCGAAATGGCTGAAAGTTCAAGTATAAACTCTTTCTGCATGTCAGGGTGAATAGGTATATATTTATAGATGCATAGGTGTACAAATTTCTCACGGCTGAGGTGATAATCGTGAACACATCACGACATATCCGAGATAAGTATAACGAGACTCAGACCAGAATTGTCCAGTACCTCAAGGGAGGTCTCGAGAAAGGGAAACACTATTTCAAATCCAAATACATCGCCAAGGAACTTGGCCTCTCCCCGAAAGAAGTGGGGACCAACATGGCGATCCTCTCCGAGATCTGCCACGACCTGGCAATCATCAAGTGGAGCTATTCAAACAGCACCACCTGGATGGTTACATCCCGGGCGGTGTGAGGGGGATCACTCCCCGGACCCTTTTCCCATGAAGAAGATAGTGGAGATCGAGTCGGCCATCGAGTTCGTGGCAACCATCAATGAAGAGAAAGACTGCCTGATGTCGCAGGACAACACTCAGAACGATCCGGGAACCCTGTGGTTCAACATCGATGTGCCGAAGGGGCACGGTGTGAAAGCAGGCGACCGCGTAAAGATTACCGTCGAGAAATTGTCATAATTCCCTGCCTGCGGGGCTCTTTCCCATGGGTGCACGCGAATATCACTGCACGTCGGTATACTGGAAGTGGGATATACAAAAGAGGAAACCGGGCACGAGCTAAAAGGAAAAAAGATGATTTTCAGGGTTCCTTCTCAATCGAACTCTCAATGTCCTCCACCAGTTCCGATCCCGTCTTCTTCCTGCCCTTGCTGATATCCTTGAGTTCGTCGACATCCACCTCGGTCCTGATGACCTTGTCCATCTCTTTGAGGATCTCCGTGACCTCTTCAGTGGTGGGGATTGTCCCGAGAATGGATGTATCAGGAACGCCGGCCACAGCCGGCTCTTCCGGCACCTCTTCGGTCGCGCCGATGAACCGCGCCGCCTGCTTCATGAGGCTTGAGATTTCGAATGGGAAGATAATCTTGGTTGCCTGACCGTTGGCCATCTCTTTCAGGGCATCCAGGGAGAGGACTGTGATTGCCCGCCTGTCAAGGGGCTGGGCACCGACAGAGAGGATGCGGAGGGCCTGAGCCTCGCCCTGGGACTGGAGGATACGGGATATCCGTTCCCCTTCTGACCTGAGCACCTTGCTCTGGCGTTCACCCTCCGCCTCGAGTATCATGCTCCGCTTGGTCCCCTCAGCTTTGAGAATGGCGGAACGCTTATCTCCGTCCGCCCTGAGTATTGCGGCACGGCGGGCACGTTCTGCGGCGGTCTGCTCGGTCATGGCCTGCTTGACCGCACCGACAGGGTCGACCTCCTTGATCTCCACCCGCTCCACCTTGACACCCCACTGGTCCGTCTCCCGGTCAAGGATGTCCCGGAGTTTCGTATTGATGATGTCCCGGTTGTAGAGGATTTCATCGAGTTCCATGTCGCCGATGATACCACGGAGACTGGTCTGTGCGAGGGCAACAGTTGCCATCCGGTAATTTGCCACCTCGAAAAATGACTTTTCGGGATCTATTACCCGGATATAGACGATCGCATCGACGTTGGTAGGCGAGTTGTCCTTGGTGATGACTTCCTGGGAGGGAACATCCATCACATGGGTCCTGAGATCTATCTTGATCACGTTGGTGATCAGGGGGAAGACCCAGCGGAACCCGGGGTTCATCCTCCCGATATACCTGCCCAGGCGTATCGCCAGCCCCTGTTCGTACGGCTGGACGATCACGACACCCCGGGCGAAGATGATGACGATTGCAAGAATCAGGAATATGGTTATCAGTGTTTCTGCTACAGCCATGGTGTTATTTCACCTCTTCCACGACAATATGGACCCCTTCCGATGCGGTCACCCTGACGGAGGCTCCGTGTGGGATCTCGGATGATGCGCTCCGTGCGCTCCATTCCTGGCCGGCGATAAGGACTTTTCCCTCGAGGGATCCGGGGACGACCTTCCTGATGACCCGGCCCTCTTTGCCCACCAGGGAGTCACGGCTGATGGTGACGGGCGATTCATCGCCGGGGTTGATACGGCGGTATATCCAGATGGTGAGAAGGGAGACGGCCACCGCGGCAACCACTCCGACCACCAGGCCGACGGTACCGCTGAAGATATCGACCCCCAGGAGGACGAGCACGCCAAGGATGATCATCACCGTTCCCGGGACTGCGATGAAGAAGCCCGGACTTGCGGCCTCTATCACGAGGAATATTGTCCCGAGCACTACCAGGCCCCATCCAAAGGAGAGGCCAGCCAGTTCGACCATAGGAGGATATTGGCGGGATGGGAGAAAAACCCTCCCGGTGGCGGGGATATGCCATGCACCAGTGCGGGCAGGTCGCTCCGTTACAGGGAGCACATCGCAGTATTACCGTGCTTCTCTTGTAAAAACAGGCATGCAACTTCCGGTAAATTAACAATGCTGCCAGGCGTATGTGATACTCACCATGAGCATGCCCGTCATGGAGAAGATCAGGGAATTCCTGTTCAATCCGTCACATGCGTTCCGGCGGATAAGGAACGAGGAGCCGGGTGAGGCTTTCAGGTACCTTGTGATTCTCACCGTCTTTTCTGCCGTCATGGCCACCGTGATGACTGCTCTTGAAATATTCCACCACCCCCTGACCGGAATATCATCCAGTCAGGGCAGCACTGCGGCCGATCCCCTCCTTCTCGTAACGGAAATTATCGCCCTGGTCGTGATCACCCTTGTGACGGTCGTGTGCTTCGGTCTGTGGCTGCACGTCTGGGTATATCTCTCAGGGGGGAGGAAAGGGGTGTGGCAGACGGAAAAGGGCGTATTCTATTCATTCACACCTTTTCTCATTCTTGCCTGGATCCCCGTCATCGGCATCCTCGTCGGGACAATATGGACCGTGATCATCACTGTTATCGGAATAAAGGAACTCCAGAGGCTGTCCGGTATCAGGGCCGCCCTTTCAGTCATCTGTGCGGTTATAATCGCGGTCTTCATCGCCGCGTTTCTCCTTGGCGCAGTCTTCCTTGCAGTGATCTCGACACTCCCGATTACAACGTAACCGGGAGATTTTTTTATTGCCGCAGCAGTGCGATCTTGCTCCCCTTCGGTGCACCCACGTCCCCTGCGATGGTTTCACACTTCACAGCCATGAGGTAGGCGACAGGGGGAAGATCGCGGTATTCTGAAAGAGACTCGTAGTTAGCCATCCCCTTCGAGATGACCAGTGTGCAGTGCTCCATTGCACTGGCGAGAATGTCGGGCATGCAGTCGAGCCTGATCCCGAGCTCGCACCCGCACCCGGTGGTGGTGAGAGCGTCTGCGTAACGGTCCATGTGCAGGGCAAGTGCCTCGTCCATGGTCGCATCGTTCAGGATGGGTTCATCCCTGACAGCAAGCGTCACCCTTGACCCCTGCCGGTGCAGGAACTCGAGGAGGAGACGGTCGAAGACGATCTCCCCGCAGTTGTCTGTGAAATACACCACCCGGGATGCCAGCGGAAGGATCCGGTCGCAATCGTCGATGAAGAGGCCTGAACGGAATTCCTCTTCGAAATACCGGTAAAAATCGGGCTGCACGGTGTGGGACTTGACGCCGTAATCGAAGGTATTGCCAATCACGCTCGCAAGGACGAGATCATGGAACGACTTCAGGCGATATCGCACCTTCGCGCAGACGTCGAGCGACTGGCGGGTGCTCTCCTCCTTGAGGACCCGGAAAGGATCGGGGCTCCCAAGACGGCGATATGCATGCCGGTGCATGGCGCTCGCGATCTGGGGGTGGGAGAGGGGTCTTGTGCGCAGGTCATCGAGGAGCGCGGCGCATTCATCGCTGATCTGGCGCGAGAGTTCTCCTTCTGCATCACAGAGGCGGCACTCCAGCATGACTCTTGAGAGGAGGCAGTCAACACATCGCTTGTCAAATTTCATGGGCACACCGCGCAGTGCGAGAGAATAAATGGGGCCACTGCGATTTGAACGCAGGTCAGAAGACCCCCAGTCTCCTAGGATGGCCAGGCTACCCTATGGCCCCGGGCAGGTAAAGTGACAGATACAATATACAGCCGGAAGGCAGTTATTTTGCATTTCTGAACCCAAATAACCTGTCTTTTGGGTTATACTATGTATAGGAGGGATGCGTAATAAAACATCCTGTTCCGCGTGAATGCCTGGCCGGACAGGTGCATGGCGGATCAAGCAAGGGAATCATCCGGGCCTCCCGGAACCTGTAGTTGGTGTGCCTCCGGGAATCAGGTGGGATCAGAACAATGGAGCATGGACTGACCCAAGGTGGACCAGTGGAGTCGTGATCCTGGGGATCCAGGTGGGGGGCCTCTCGATGGGGGAGTGCGATTCGACCACCGAATGGACAACGGGCTTTGTCAGGATGGGAACCTGCACCCGGGGACACTCCACCAGCGGCACAGTGACTTCCGGGCATTTTACCAGGGGAATGGTGATGGCGCTGCAACACGTCACAAGGAGTCCGATCACGATCACGAAAGCGATGAATCGCCCTGCAATGGGAAACATGCAGGGGAATTTGTTCCAATGGATATGAATGTTTTGGAGGATCCCCCTGCCGAGTGGAGGGGTGAACCAAGGGAGGGATCATTGGACAGGCATATGAACAGAGAGGATCAATAGTCTGTGAACACCTCTGGCAATAGGGGGACCTGGATCAATGGTGGGATCATAATGCTGAAGGAGAAAATAAAGGGGTATATCGAGAAGATAGGGGCAATTGAGGGCATTTTCGGGTGTGCGCTCGTCTCCCGCGACGGGATCATGCTGGGGCGGTCAATCGAGGGGGATTTCAACGAACCGTGGCTCGCCGCGATGTGTGCAACGCTCTTCGCCTCCGCTGAGTCCGCATCAGGGATCCTGAAGATGCCGCCTCCTGACGCAGTGGCTGTCATGATAAGGGGGAGTCAGGTCATTGTACATGGCGCGGGGGAGAAACTTCTCGTGGTGGCTGTGATGAGGGGGGAGGAAGTGCCTGCTCCTGCAACCCGGAGGCTGGAGGAGATAGCCAGGGATATCGGGGGTTCATTCTGATGTACACGGTGATGGTCATCGATGACAGCCCGTTCATTGTCGATATCTTTATGACCATGCTCCAGAGGGGGGGTTACCAGACTGTTGCCGCGTATGGGGGGCAGGAAGCCCTTGAGACTCTCGCGACGGTCAAGCCGGATCTCATACTCCTTGATATCATGATGGAGCCCATGGACGGCTGGGAGACGCTGGTGAACCTGAAGAACAGACCGGACCTTCGGGACATCCCTGTCATGATGCTCACCGCCAAGCAACTCACCCCGAGCGAGGCGCAGGAGTACGGGATCTACATCGAGGATTACATCATGAAGCCTATCACCCACAAGGAGCTCTACGAGGCCATCGAGGGGCTGCTGAACCGGAGAAGGATGATAGAGATCGACATCCAGATGGCGACCGATGCAGGGGTGGATGGAAAGGCCATCGATGAATACCGGCGGCTCCGGAAGAGCATCGACATCAACAAGCGGCTCCTCAAACTCCTGGAGAATACCTACAAGGTCACTGACGAGAAGGTGAAGATGGGGGACGAGGTGGGGCTTGCCATACGCAGCATGGGCATGAACATCCGGTTCCAGGAAGAGCGCCTGGAGCAGCTGCGGGGCGAATTCTCGGCCCGTGCCACTCCCGCATGAAGAGGGTATGGGCAGAGAAAGACATCATTTTTCATTTTCAATCCTCCCGAAGTCCGGGTTGCACCGGGATTTCTGCCCGCTGCTGTTTCAATAAAAGGAGGGGGCATTCCTATTCACATGGAGTTGCAGCCCCGCAGTTGGGGCTGGCACCCCAACTGCTTCCAGAACAGGCTGGTACCTTCCTGTACAACCGGTGTTGCAGTCCCGCTGCACCGGGCTGTTGCCCCGACCGCTCCCGGGAAAAGGATGGTTCCTTCCTGTTCAACCAGAGTTGTGTCCCCGCAGTTAGGGCTTTCAGCCCTAACTGCTCAGCACTAGACCCTATCGCATCAGGGGATGCACCAGCGGCGGGGCGGAGCCCCAAGAGCGTCTTAGAGGAAGTGCGGTTCGTGATCTAACATGGACAGGATGGTACCTTCCCATATAACCAGAGTTGCAGCCCCGCAGTTGGGGCTGGCGCCCCAACTGCTTCTTTTCAAGAAGCGTTTGATCGTGTTGAATATGATGCCCTGCTGACCGGAAGGGGTTGCACCCCCTCCGGACCTCCCCTGCACGCGATAGTCTGTGGACAGGGTTGATCGGGGTGCTCTCTGTATATATTGTTCCTTCGCAATCTCCGCAATAGTATCCCCAACTATAAAATCCCGGAGAGCTTCCGGTGATTGTCACAGGACCCTATCTCATTCGGGGGATGCCCCAGTAGCGGGGCGGAGCCCCGGGAGTGTATTAGAGGAAGTGCGGTCAGATCACAACTGCTTCGAGAACAGGATGGCACCTTCCCGTTCAACGGGAGTTGCAGCCCCGCAGTTAGAGGCCACGGGCCTCCAACTGCTCTTTTATCCTTTTTAACGCCTCAATCGCGTCCTTTTTCTTCTGGTCCACCGAATGGTGGCGGGTGAACCCGAGAAACTTCTGGAGGATCGCAGGTGAGACAGCATCACGGGCGCACTCGCAGATATGCGGGTAGGTCCTGTCCGGGAAATAGATCGATTTGGCGACCGAAAGGAGTGACTGTGCCTCATCGTGAGCGAGGATGCCCTCCTCTTCAGCCCTGCGGAGGGTGCAGCGGATGTTGACCAGGGGTTCTGAGAGGGGCAGGTAGGTCTCGGGATCATACACGAGGGCGACCTCGTCATCGGAGATGAGGATGCCGTCCCGGTAAAGGCGGTAGATGAGTCCGACCCCTTCCATGCCGAGCGAATCGAGTTCCGCTGCGCGCAGAGCCCCCATGCTGGAGGCTCCGATCACCCAAACACCCGCTGAAATCGCTGCCAGGATCTCGCGGTGCCCCACGGCGCTCTCCTGGAAGAAGACCCCATCGATCAGAGCGATGATGCGGGCGCCGTCATGGACCGCCGCGGTCAGGTCGCCCCTTGCCGCAGGGGGGAGGAACCGTGCCCTGACTATCTTCTCCGCGGCGGACCGTTCACAGCTGGGGCCCAGGAATACGACTATGTCGTGCTGCATGGCACCTCGCTCCCATTCGTTCCTGGTCCATGGCAAACGATTCCAGGCCGGGAACGATGACCCTCACGACGGGGACCCCTATTTCCGGGCGGGTGAGATCGACTGCGATGACCCGGTTCATCCCGGCCTCCCTGAGCCGCCCGATAGTCATTGTAATATCAGACAGGAAGTCATCGGTATCATATGAAGGGACCTGCTCGAACGGTTCGTCTGCAGCGGCATCGAACCAGTACCCGTTCATCCTCCTGACCCGCTCGTACCCCATCCTCTTGCGCATGTCTGCCGTGGGAGTATCCTCGCGGGCGCCGTGGATCTGGGTCACCCGGCTCTGGGCCACCTCTGTCAGCGCACGAAGGAGCGCGATACACGCATTCGTATGGGACCCCATCCCGATCGTCAGGAGTGCGGGGTCGCGGAGCTGCAGGTCGTCGGAGACGGCGGCAAAAGTGGGTATCCCGATGTCGCTCGTGATATCCTTGACATGCACTTCGACCCCGGCGGAGGAGAACCGCGACAGGAGGTTGCAGGGGAGGGGCTCATGTATCCCTGTGACCCGAGGCCCTGTCTTCCGGCTGGCCTCGGCAAGGGACCAGGCGTCCCGTTCGATCACCTCCATGAGTGCGTGGAATACCGCCTCTTCGAGGGTATTTCCTGAAGCCAGCCCGTTCGTTGAGGTCCGGAAGAGCTGCGGATATTCCGCAGGGAGGGGGTGGAACACGGCGCTCGCCGGGACCATCATATCCTCATCATGAACGAGGTCGTATCCCATGACCCAGGGGACCGGCATCGCCGGATCTGCCCTGCGGGGCAGAATCATGAGGGACGGGTCGAGCGCAGGGCCTTTACGTGCGATCTCCCCGTACTGTCTCACGCAGAGTTCACAGCCGTCCGGGACTTCCGCGGAATACCGTTCTATCCCCTCCATGATGGCCGAGACCCGGGCCTCGGTGGGGGTGGCGCCCTTGCCGTTGTACACCGAGATCGCGCCTCTCCCCGCAGTGGGGCGGATGCTCGAGAAGACGGGGATTCCTACACGGTCGAGGCTGGTGATATCCGCGACGCGGGTGATCCCCGCCGCCGGGAGGGCTTTTTCCACACGCGCCAGGGTCTCCTCGGGAGAGGTGGTGCGCTGGGTCTCGTTCCTGTAGGCCTTCCTGCTGGACGTGAGGATCATGGGGGGGGCTCCGGGGGCGGTCGGGGTGCTGTTGCAGGTTCAATGTTTGGAAGAATGCCACATATAGGTTTCATCAGGAGAAAACCGGGCAAACCCGCCCGGTCCGGCTCACAGGTTGAGGAGATAGGGGATGGCGATGATGGAAAAGAGCATCACCAGCATCAGGGATGATATGAATGTTGTGACCGGGAGTGCGAACCTTTCCCAGCCTCTTTTCTCAAAGAGCCTTTCCATCCCTTCTTTCAGGATATAGCCCCCGTCGAGCGGCACCATGGGTATCGCATTGAAGATTCCCACGTTGATGTTGATCCAGGCGCACCAGAAGAGCAGGTGCACCAGTCCCCAGAACCCGGGGAACGGTTCCTGGTAGAACCTCGTGTCCGGTGTCTCGAAGGCGAGTATGCGGAGCGCCTGCCCCCCCATCGAAGAGTCGAAGGGGATCGTGATGAACCTGAAGAAACCGCCGATGGAGAGCCCGTGGTGCAGCTGGTCGGTCACCATGGCGCTGTCGTAGTAGTGCACCCCCATGAATCCCGATTCACGGGCGCCGAGTTCCGGCGGCCAATCTGAAAGGGTGAGGGGATAACTCTCTTCGCGGCCGCTGTAATCGACGGTCAGGATGACCTGATCACCCGGCCGGGTGGCGTTCAGGAGCATAGAGACGTCTTCCCTGGTCTCAACAGGGACGCCGTTGATAGCCGAAATGATCGACGGTGTGGGGACCCCTGCCTCGTATGCCGGGTAGTCCTGGTAGACCCCAGCCAGGACCGGACCTCCCATTGGCACCGCCATTCCCGCGAGGAGGATCATGGCCACGAAACATAACCCCCCTATCACGATGTTGTTGGTGATCCCGGCCCCGAACATGCGTATCTTCGGCATGCCCCTGGTCCGTTCCAGTTCTTCCTCATCCGGCTCTACAAAGAACCCGATGGGGATCACCGCGATCAGTGCGCCCATGCTCCGCACGGTGATTCCCTCGACCCTGCACAGGATCCCATGTCCGAACTCGTGGATCGCAATCGTCAGTATGAATGCGAACCAGACCGCGAACGTCGAAGGAATGTACTCGTTGAGCCCGGGTATCAGGAGGATGTTCTGCGGTGCGTAGATGCCGGTCGGTTCGGGCTGGAAGATGAGAGTGAGATGGACCGAGACAAAAAGGATGAACGCGATGGCGGCAGAGATGATCACCACCATGATCACCCCGAGGGACGCATATCCCCTGAGGAGCCGGGAGCAGGGGATGAAACGGTCGAAGAACCCTACCCGTGCAGTCCTGAGTCCAAGGATGGGGCCGTAAAAGACAATCGCATCCCAAATGGCTCCTCCGGGCCGATCACCCGCATGCTCCGGAAAAGCGAGGGAATCGGCCTTCTCCCGTTCATAGGCGGCCTTTCTGATATAGATATACCCTGCTGCGAGAGCATAGGCAGCGACCGCCAGGAGCACGTAAAAGAGCCAGTGCATTCCTCAAACATTACGCGGGAAATCTAGATAAAACTGTGCGAAATGACAGGAAATGCCGGGTGGAACGGAATATTTTCAGTCGTAATCCAGAAGGCTGGCCTGCTCGTGCTGCCGCACAAGGGTCCGGATCGTCTCCCAGCTCTTCCGGGCGATTAGAGGGGGATGGCCGTATTCTTTCATGTAACCGGAAAGAAAGCGGACCGTCGAGGGATCGGAGGGATACCCGCTCCCGATCTCTCCATATTCCTGCTTAAGTGCCGCGATGGCATGGTCCCGTTCGACCTTTGCGATGATGCTTGCCGCGGAGACTGCAGGGTGGTCACGATCGGCATGGTGACGCGACACCACCCTGCATGGCCTGTCGAGGTGCCCGGACACCATGGCACCGTAACGGGCGGCGTCCACGTCGCAGGCGTCGACCACCGCGATTGCAGGCTGCAGAGCGGAGATCACCCGTGCGTGGGATCGTGCGAGGAGCGCGTTCATGGTCATACCCCTCGCATCGATCTCACCGGGTGCGATATGCAGGATCTCGAACGGGAACGTAGCCCTGATCTCTGCCGCAAGCACCTCTCTCCTGGCAGGGGTCAGCGCTTTCGAGTCCTTCACCCCGAGGGCGGCGAGATCCTGTTTTCTTTTACAGGCCACACCTGCTACGACAAGGGGGCCGAGCACCGCGCCCTTGCCCGCTTCATCCACGCCGCAGAGTATCACTGGAACAATCTCGTCCCGCAAAATATTTGAATGCCCATGATGGAACGCTTAACCAATGTACATTATCATCGTGGGGCTCGGCGGTATCGGCAGGAACCTCACCCAGATGGCAGTGGAACACGGCAACAACGTGGTCATCATCGACCGGGACGAACAGCGCTGCAGCGAGATCCTGGAGCATCATGACGTGCTGGCCATCACGGGGAACGCCACGGACAAGTCCATCCTGGAAGACGCGGGGATCGACCGCGCTGATGCGCTCGTGGCTACCACAAGCGATGATTCGGTCAACCTCATGACCTGCTGGCTCGCGAAGCGCTTCAAGGTCACGAACGTGGTCTCCATCGTGAACCAGAAGGAGCACTCGGACCTCTTCTCTGAAGTGGGAGTGAAGATCTCCGAGAACCCCGACGAGCTGGTGGCCCAGAGGCTCTACTACTGGGCCGAGAATCCCCAGATGCAGCAGCTGGCATCCATCCCGGGCGGGACGATCTTCGAGGTGGTGGCAGAGAAGGGGGCGCCCATCGTGGACCACGAGATACGGGAGCTGAAGGTCAAGGACTTCGTGTTCATCGCGATACGCCGGGCAGGAGGGGAACTGATCATCCCGAGCGGCACGGTGAAGATCCGCCCCGGTGACACCATCACGGTCTTTACCAAAAAAGAGGCCGAGGATGACTGCCTCGCAATCCTCAACCGGCAGCTGAAGCGATCACCCGAGTGATGCCTTGAGTGCGGCAAGTTCTATGACGAGTTTGGGGTTCCGCTTCATCAGCTCCCTGATCAGGCTCATGGTGCTGAACTCCTTCAGGTTGAGCGCCGCGGCGGAATGGACGATCGCGTTCAGTTTCTCGTCCGGGAGCTTGATCAAATACTCCTTGATCTGCCAGTTGCGGGCGATCGTTTTTCCCATGTGCGAGTTCCGCCATTCCGTATCGTACGGCATCAGGGCTGCCCTTGAGCAGTCGCCCGCGGAGATGGCGGCCGCGGCGGTCTGTGCGGCAAGTCTCCCGGTAAACATGGCGTTGTAGATGCCGCCGCCTGTGAGGGGATCGACCACCCGGGCAGCATCGCCCACGATCAGGAGCCCGTCGGCCACGGAACACCGAAGCGGCCTGCAGACAGACACTCCTCCCACGATGTGCTCGATGATCTTTCCTTTCGGGAAGCGGGAGGAGACGTAGCGGTCAAGGTAATCCTTCGCCCGGTGACCTGCCCCGCTCTTCTTCCCGCTGATGCCGATCCCCACGTTGGCCGCACGTTCGCCTTTGGGGAATATCCAGAGGTACCCTTCGGGTGCCACTTCGTTGCCAAGGAGGAAGACCGTGGTATAAGGGTCGATATCGATATCGGTCATCACGTACTGGGCAGAGGTCATGATCTCCCGCATCGGGACGGTGGTGTCGATCCCGCACCAGCGAGAGAACTTGGACTCCACCCCGTCTGCGGCAATCACGATATCGGCCTCAACTCTTTGTGTCTCCCCGCAGGTCTCCAGAACGGCTCCCCTGACAGTGCCCCCTTCGAGAACCGGTGCGCTGGCGCGTGTCTTCACCGCCACGTCGGCCCCGGCCTCTGCGGCCTGCCAGGCAAGCTCGCGGTCGAATATCTTCCTGTCCAGTATATAGCCCACCTTGCTGCCGGCCTGCTCCGAGGCAAGTTTCATGGAGGTGCCATCGGGGGCGACGATCTCGGCCCCTTTCAGTTCCGCGGAGATCCAGCAGGGGTCAGGGGCGATGAACTCGGCAAGGGCCTCTTTTCCTATTCCCTCGGCGCAGCGGACCGGGGCCCCGATGGCAGGCCGCTTTTCCACCATGCAGACAGAAAGCCCCATCTCTGCAGCGGTCCGGGCGGCGACGGACCCCCCGGGTCCCCCTCCCACCACGAGCACGTCATACCTGGACTTCATCTTTCACCTCCAGTGCCCCCAGGGGGCACACCTTGGCGCAGATACCACAGCCGGTGCAGCCTTCGCCCACTTCAAGGTACGTATCGATCAGCTCGAGGGCCCCCTCCGGGCAGACGGAGACGCAGCACCCGCAGTACCCGCATATATCGCGGTGAACCAGCAACATCCGGGTACTATACCACCCTGAGCGCCCTAAAACTTTCGCCCTGAAAACAGAGGAGAATCCCCTTTTCCATGAATCAGGGTGATTTCAGAAGAATGTGAGTGTCCCGTACCGCCCGCCGCCGCCCGGAGACAGCCGCACCCTCCCGCACCGCACCGCATCGATCGCTCCCGCGATGCCAGGGTGCACCAAGCCAAGTTCTGTTGCGGGAATCTCCGTCAGAACCCGTATTTCGTTGCCGAAGAGGGAAACACACCGGTCATAGAGGATCATGACCCGTTTCGCATGCGGCGATGAGAGGGAGAGCACCCGCTGGATGATCTCCGGGAGCGGGACCATATGCAGGTAAGGGGGGCGGGGCCGCTGTGCCCCGGCGGAGAGCTCCCTGGCACGGTCAAGGACACCCTTCTTTATCCTCCCGCCATCATGCGGGCATTTCCAGCCATGCCTGGCCGCATCTTCCGCGGAAAACTGTGAAAAACACCTCGAACAGGCAGTGCGATTGTATTTCCCCTCCTCTGGAAAGAGGCCTGCGTTCCTGACAACACGCCCCCGCGAGATGCTCTCCAGCACCCCTGCGGGAGTAGCTTCGCGTGCGTCCAGAACCACGTACTCGCGCCCGAGCCTCCCGGGGTCAGGTCCGTGCGCATCGGAACTTGAGAGGAACGGGATTCCGTAAAGGTCGGGAATGGAGGCGCCGTAGGAGCTGTCCGCGGAGAGCCCGAGTTCAAGGAAGTCAATCGGCTCGCTGCCGTAGCACTCCTCCACACTGTCATGGCTGGCATACAGTGAAGTCCAGGGTGTGAAGGCATGGGCGGGCCCGACCAGCCCTCCGGATTCATGCACACGGCCCGCGATCTCCTCTCCGGAGAGGCGGAGATGCGGCCGGCCTGTCGAGGGGAGATCCTTTGCGTACGGGGAAAAAACCTTCTGCAGGGTGGAAAAACCGGAAAAATCCTCCATGAGGATGAGGTGATGCACCCTGTTCTCGTCCTCCACCTCCGCGGTGGGGACAACGACGATCTCCCCCTCTTCCTGATGGCGGATCGCGTCCTCCCACTTCCGCCGCCACCCGGGATGGAGCGCATCGCCGCTCCCGATCACGGAGAGGCCTTTCTTCCGTGCGCCTTCCCGCATGAGGGAGGGTACCATGCGGGGGGACGTGGCGATCGAGTAGCAGGAATGGAGGTGGAGGTCAGCGGCAAGGTGCAGACGGTCAGACGATATAGCGGAGTTCATCGCTTTCTGACGCCCGCTCGGTGTCCACCAGTTTCTGGATCATGTGCTCCATCTCCATGCCCCTCTGCTGCAGGGTGGTGGCATCGACCCGGAGGTCGAGCAGCGAGCAGAGGACATCGAGGACACGGGATGCACTTTTCGGGTCCACGAGGTACCCGGAGGTCTCCCCCATCAGGCAGATCCCTTCCATCCCCCTGGCCTTCCCGAGACCGAGGAGGAGCCCGGCAGCACCGATGATGCCGCCGCCAGGCTCATCAGGGCTTATTTCTGCCCCTGCAGCCTCGATCTGGTCCCGAAGCCTCTCGTCGTTGACCGCTCCGAGAACCCTTGGCACCTCCACCAGGTGCCCGACCCCGTACCCGCCGAGGGTGTATATCCGGGATACTCCCATGTCTTCTGCAAGCGAGAGGAACGTGTCCGCAAGGAGGTAATGCCCTTCAGCGGACGTGCTCTGGTAGTCCCCGACAAGGAAGAGGATCTTCCGGTCCTCACCCTCGTAGAAATAGATCTCGTTGTGTGCGAGCCTGACCGTGCCGTTCTCCTGGATGATCACTTGGGGAGGGAAGAATATGGACTCGATCTCCGCGATCCTTCGGGCCCCGAGCTCGTGGATCATGTGCTCGGCAACCAGTTTGCCCACGTGGCCGATGCCCGGCAGCCCCTCGATGAGGATGGGGGCAGAGATCCCGCCGGGCGCGGGCCCGCCGAGGAAGCGGACAGTTATCTCGTCCATTGCCTCATCATCCTTCGATAACGCCCGTACCGGTCCTGTGGTGAAAAACGTGCGGGATGGGCTGTGACTGTTGACTCCCCGCAGGAGGGGCATGTATCCTGCAGTGTGTAGGTGCGATCACGGGGACAGCGCTTCAGGCGACCGCTCATGCCGTCTTCCCTGACTTGGGTTTCTTGACGAATTTCCCTTCTCCGCCCGCCCGTTCCACAACGCCGATCGCCGCGGCGGCAGCCTTCTCGATAGCCTTCTCGGCGGTCTTGTAATCGCGGGCGGTGACCTTTATCCGGTAGGTCGGGGCGCCGAGATAACTGAGTTCGATATCCACGTCAGCGATCTTCGGCTCGGCACTCCGCAGCGCCCTCCTGATGATGTTCACCCCGTCAGGCTTCGTGGAAGTGAGGAGAATATTGCCTCCCACGGTGACCCGGGGCACCTTGACGTTCTCCTTTGCCACCTGCTGCAGCGCGGAGACTGCAGCGGGGGAGAGACCGATTGAATCGAGGGAGTGATCGCCGCTTACGATATCCTCGAACACGGAGTAAAAATCTCCGTAGTGGGTGTAGATGACGTCCTCGATGTCCCCGGCCTTCTCGCCCGAGGCCTGAGCGGCAAACCCTATCCATTTCCGCGCCTTGGACTCGTTCTTCCACTCGCGGATCTTCTCCCTGCGCTGGTGCTCGTTGACGTCCTTTAACGAGAGATCGATATGGCCCCGCTGGGTGTCGACGTGGAGAACCTTGCACACCACCTTCTGCCCTTCCCGGACATGGTCGCGGATATACTTGATCCATCCTGTCGCTACCTCGGAAATGGGTATCAGGCCGACCCTTCCCGGGTACTCGTCAAGGCTGACGAATGCTGCGAAGTCCTTGATATCCTTGACCGTGCAGACGACCAGTTCCCCCGAATCGGGCCAGTCCCTCTCGCTCATGGCACCAGTCACTCGAGTGTGTCCAGGATCTCGGCCTTCATGTCTGCCTTTCCGCCGGCAGGTTCGGCAAGGACCTTCCCGCAGACCACACAGTCCACGACGGTGCTTGCCTTCTCAAAGACCACCTGCTCGTTCTCGCAGTCCGGACACTTGACCCTGAAGAACCTGCTTCTGTTTTCACGAAGTTGTCTGACCATACCTCTCACTCCTTCAGTTCGAACTTGCCTGCCCGGAACCCGCTGCGGAGATGGGCCTTTCCGCACGTGCTGCACCTGTAGCGCACGTTGATCTTCTTGGTGGGCTTGTCCCCGCCGGGCACCTTGGAGAATTTGCCCATGCTGCCCACGCTGCTCCTCCTCGCCTTCTGCCGGTCTATCCAGTGAAGGCCGGAGGTCTTGCTCTTCTTGACCTTCTCCACCTCATGCACCTGGTGGGTGCGGCAGAACGGGCAATATGTCTTGAATTTTGCTGGCATTTTCATGGATTCAGCCTCGTATTCAGGATATCGAATATCAGTATTATTTGCCCGGGTTGATATTTAAGAGTATGGGATAGTCAGCAACACCATAAGAGAGTTTTTTTCTTGAAAAGAAGGATTTTACACTGAGATTTATAGTATCGTCAAGTATAAAAAAGAGATGGTTGGTATGGTAAGGGTTCAAATCTCTTCATTGTATGAATACCCCATATTAAAAAACGATTGGTAAGAAAATTAATGATCTTTGACAGATTGATAGAAAAGAAAACAGGCCGCAATTAAACAGATAATCCCTATAACAACCATTCCCCACCCGATACCGGCAAATTGTTCATTCTCTAAAAATATCAAACCTCCGAATAATAGAATAGTTCCCGTTACCCCCACAGTAAAAATTTCTTTCATTAAGTTACACCTTAAAACAACCAGTAAAGAAGGGTGGATCTAATAGTATTCCAACATCGCAGCACTCTCGCAAATGCATTGATTGTCCCGATCTGAATTGAGCATTTTCAACATGCTTACCGAGATCCTTTACCGCATTGACAGCTGATACAAAATCCCCGTCACCACTCACTAATATAGCAGTATCATAGGTGTCTGTCGATGCGAACCGTAGCATATCAACCGCAAGGAAAATATCAACACCCTTTTCTGTTTTGATACCATTTCGACTTACCAGTCTTCCCAATTTCAATTCCAGAAACGGCGTCTTTTTTAAGGAATCAAAAAAACGTTGTTGTGCTTTATACTGTTCTTCATTGTCCTCTCTGTCAAGTGGCACATTATAGTAATAGGTCCGGATTAATTTCCTATCACGGCAGAGTTTCTGACTGAATTTATAAAAATCAATGTCCGTTCGGCTAATATTATGTTTAAGCCCATGATAGAAATTACTACCATCGATGAAAACGCAAACGCGATCCGTCACAGTTCAAAAGTAGTAACGGAGGATTATAAGGATATCTCATAATCCCCCGGAAGAAATAATAGGACCCACACTGCAGTGCAGGGTGGGGGGGTAATACAATCACCTATTATCATAGTAAATGTATATATATTTTTTTAAGAAAAATTGAATTAAACCGTTATATTTTTTTAACAGTCTTTATTTATTTCCGGTCTTGAATGATAAATCTCGCCCCAGGGGGTGGGGGGGACCTATAAAAAATACCGTCATGATTTCCTCCTCTCCTGGTCAATGAACGCCTGCAGACCCCTGTGCATCTGGATATGTTCCTTCATTGCCCTTGCCGGTCTGTAGGGTTGTCCACAATTTTCAGGCGTCCGGCGAGGACGAGTCGCCGGACAACTTCTCTTGCATGTTCTTCTCCCTTCGGATGGGTGATACAGTAGATATCCACTGCCATCCGGGGAATACTCTCAATTTGTTTTTTTTGCATTCATTATCCTCCCAACAACTTCTCTTGAGAAGAAGTTAGACAAACCACCCGGTATCTTCACGCATCGGTAAAAAAATACCGAGTGAACCTACCACCCTTAAAGATCATTCCACATCATCCCACAGCGCCCGGATCACCTGGGCGATCCTCCTAGTCGCCCCTGCCAAAACTTGCTCACCTTCCCTCTCCAGGACGCCGGCCAGGTCTTCCATGTCCTGCGCTCGGCGTATGGCCCGGGCGCGTTCGCTAGTATATGACATCATGAGTGATCTCCGACCAGGGCAGCGATCTCGGCATCTACCCGGGCATCAATTATCCGTTTCATGAACTCCTCATGTGCATGGCTTCGGGGTTCCCCGTTACGCATGAAATAGGGGCATGGGAGTGCTGGGATCTTACCATACTGCCGACAGACGAGAGGGCGGTGCGGGTAGATAACGCACTTCTTTGTCTCTCGGTCCAGGAACACGCAGAGGAGATCCCCGCATACCGCGAAGACGTGTCCCCCGCTCCTTATCTCGATATCTGGATCGTCCTGGGCAAGGTGAATGAACCGGTCGTATATCGAAACCGGTATCCGGACGGGACCACAACACTCCCCGCACCCCTCCCGGCACGTCCAGGTCATGCTGTGGCCCCCTGCTGCTGCCTGGCATGCAGGTCCTGGGCGATCTCTCGCAGGCGGAAGGCCTCCCGGATCCGGCGCTCGAATCCCTCGGGGTCATCCAGGCTGCCAAACACTTTCAACGCGCCACCCTTACCGGCAGTGCCTATCTCGATGCTGTCAGTGTACCGTGGCCCCTCGTCACGGTGCACGTGTTGGTAGATCCCGAGAATGGGGGGAGAGCCATTCATGGCCGGCACCCCACTCCCGCATCCATAACGATATTCCGAATCAGCGCCGTGCCATCCGGGCCCAATATTACCTCCCTGATGGCCTCAAGCAAGATCCCCCGCCCGGTTGGTGCGGGAGTCTCATTTCGAGGCGGTTTTGGCAGGAGATATCCCAACGAAGATTCGAGGTGATATCGAACGATGAGATCAACGGCTTTCTCCGCGTTCTCGGAGTGAATGTTGTCGATATCGGCGCGAATTATATCATTCACTGTTTCGGAGACGTACCCCGCGATATCAAAAGGATCGCCGTTGAACTCCTGGATCTCCCTGATCAGATCCGGGTCATATTTGAGATCGACGTTGACCGCAAGCACGGACATAATCAGAACCCCCCTGCGAGTCCGGCATTCATTGAATTTCCTGCCTCGTTAGAAGGGCGTGGCCGGGGTTTATCTGGTGGGGTGAATGTTGATACCGCCGCCTTCTGCACCTTCCGATCGAGCACCTTCCGGAATTGCGACCATGGCACCATGAGATCCGCGCTGGAATAGGGCACCCGGATCACCAGGGCGCGACCACTCCGGGACCGCCATGCCCGGCCTATCGCCTGGGTCACTTCGGTGCCGTCGATGCCCGTCCGGATCTCCTCCACATCGGCAGGCATTTGAGTGGGTCCGATAAGCTGCCGGATCCCCGCCACGCTGATGTATGCGACATGCTTCTGGTTGAAGGTCGTGATCTCGATCCTTAATGCCTGCTTCTCCAGGGAGATCGACCCGCACTTTGTGAAAGTGCTTATGGTCTTTGGTTGCGATACATAATCGGCGGACTCCCCTGGGGTCAAACACATGGGGTGAGCCGCCATTTCGTTTTTTGTATGCTCCTCATTCATGGTTCTTCACCATTGTTTTTGTTGCACCATTGTTGCAACAGTTACCCTATTTGTTGCATATGTATATATACTCTGTTGCAACAAAATTGTAATATGGAAAAGGAAAGGCAAATATCAACGGTTTGTTATGGCATCACCGAAAGGGTGGTGAAGAATGGAGGGAATAGTGGTCGCGTGTTTGTTCCTAAATCTTGGGCAGGAAAGAAGGTTACGGTTCTTTTAATGGAACCGCTCGAAGAAGGGAATTAATCCTACAATTTATCTATCAGATATAGCAGTTCTTCCTCTTTTACTACTAATTTATTGAGATTATCCGTTCCTCTTTCCATATATTCAATTCCACACCGTAACTCATTATCTCTTAAACATTCTGCAGCTTTTTTAGTATCATAGTTTGCTTGTTCTTTCAGTTCAATACATTCAATAAATACTGATTTTATTGTCTGATATTCTCGTGTGACTCCTAATCCTTTTGCTTCAAATTTCATTCTCGATAGGATAGGTTCTGCTTGTTCTGCATAGTCAATTGCGAGATTATATTGTTCTTTTGTAAGAGCACTCCCAGCGAGCCTGGAATATCCTTCATCCACGAATTCATAGATTAATTCTGTTAATCTTACGTTACTCGTAGTTATGGGTGTTTGGGTTGTCGGAATAGACGATATTGTCGGTGTCGGTGTCGATGTCACTGTTACCGTGATATAGATCACTTCGGGTTCTTCCTGTTCTGGTTGCGAAGTGCATCCGGAGACCAGTATAGCACCGATCAGGATCAGGAGAGCGAGAGGTATAATTGCATATTTCATATTCAGGGGAATATGATTACAGGGAAATAAAATTATTCAATGGGGGTTTGCATTAAAGGCAGGAGTAAAGCGGGAATCCGATAACCTCCCGGTGATCGAACGGGAACGGGCAAAAAAGAGGCAGATACGGAAACCTGAATCTGTTCCGCCAATGTTGGCGGAACAAAAGGCGGAATCTCGTGATATCGTTGCCGATAAGGTCGGGATGTCACACGGGACCTTCGACAAGGCCCGCGCCATTTGGGAAAAGGCAAAAATCCGGGCGATATCACCCGGAATTTACAATTGTAAATTTTCTGGTCGGGGAAAAGGTGTGGTCAATCTGTCTGCACCTGGAAGGAGGTCAGTTTAGTCGACCCCACCAGAGGGATGAGTGAGACAACCACCCCTTGCAGGGCGGATCGTAACGGTGAGCCCCCTGGCAGAATTTACAATTGTAAATATTTGAGAAGAGGGTGAAGGGGGATCCCCGATTACTCGAAGATTACGCCCAAACCGTGATAATGACGGGAGATCCCCGGGCGCTGGATCCCCCGCTTACCTGACAGGTCCGCCGGGGAGAGAACAGGGTCCCCCATTTCTCAAGCGATAATTCACCCGAAACCGATTGAAGAATAATTTCCCTCTATTAGAGTGGCTGATATTTCATCTCTTCCATAACCTAAGACTACCTATATTCAATAGGCCGTAAAAGAACCAAACAATATTATCGCGTTCTTTTGGATTGTGATACAATGAGAATCCTCACTACAATAAGAAGGACAATAAACCGGCTTTTCGGAATAAACATTAAGCATTCTCTTAAAAGAAAGCGTTCGGGGAGGAGACGGCACGTTCATGTTAACAGCATCAATCGGTTGATGCTGGGAATGGTCAACAATGAGAGGAGAAGACGGCATTTGCCTCCCGTTGTGTTTGATCAAGGACTGTATCGGCACTCAGTGAGATGGAGCAAGATTATGGCTGACACAGGGAGGCTTTTCCATTCTAATACAATTCTTGAAAATTGCTGTATGGTTCCTAGTAATGGATCCCCTGCAACCATTACAAGAAGGATGTTCTATACCTGGAAAAAGAGCAGACCTCATTGGACCTGGATGATGGATCCATCAGTGAATAAGGCTGCCTTTGCATATGCTCCCCGAGGAAAATATTCATATGGGGCCTATTCATTCGATCCAGGTCATTTTAAGCAAGAATGGTAAATAATAATAAGAGGCACATTAGAGTGTTCCATATCTGAGACAGACTCGTGGTATGATTTAGTGAATTTCTTCTTTGTTGATCGTATCTGCTGCCCGTTCCCGTAATGTGATATCATCCAGAATGATCTGTGCGCCCTTCACAGAACCATGATTCCATATGGGGGAGATGTGCGTTCTGATATATGCTGTCTTCCCCCACTTCGAAGTATATTCTGCCTCTTTCGTTATTTCAGGAACCCCAGTTTCTAGGGTTCTGCGTAGACAGTCTGAGAATCCCACCTTGACCAGAATTGGGAAACTCAACAGGTTGATCTCCTTTGTCTTTTCCTGCCCAGGGGATCCCAGCATTTCAATGACCTTCGGATTCAGATAAGTGATTTGTCCAGACCTATCACAAGTGAGAATCCCGACCGGTGCGTTCTCCATAAGGGTGCGATATCGTTCTTCGCTCTCGCGTAGTTCCGTCTCAGCGATCTTACGCTGCGTGATATCGCGGACGATCATACTGGTCATCTGATTCCCCGCGCTATCGGTAAAAATATTCGAGGAAACCTCACAGAGAATTTTCATGCCATTTCGATGAACAAAATTCATCTCTGCCCTGGCCCGCCCATTCCTTCGCCTCTCCTCCAGCGCTTTGTAAAGGCGGGGATCGGTCTGATCGAGGATCATGTTCCGGCCTCCACGGCAGATCTCTTCCTCAGTATACCCCACAAGCTGACATGCAGCCGGATTCGCTGCGAGTATTCTTCCATCCGGGATGGTCAGGAAGATCGCGTCGAGACTGTATTCAAACAACGCTCGTAATTTTGCCTCGCTTTCTTTGAGTGATTGTTCGGCACGCCTCTGTTCAGTCACATCCCTTATTGTCCCGATAAAAACTTTTACAGATCCGTCAGGATTTCTTACTGGAACTGTGGTAACAAGAACATCTACGATCGTTCCATCCTTCTTTCGCCCATGTACCAGGTAATCTTCTACATAGTCGTTGCGTATCACGAGGTCCTTTAATATATCATGATCTTCTCCGTGAGCATATACCAGAGGAACAGGAACCTGAAAGAACTCTTCCCGGGTTTCATACCCGGACAGTTTGAGCATCGCATCATTGAAATCAATCCACTTTCCGTCGGGTGAACAGATAAAAATACTATCCCTACTGGTTCTGAAGACATCGCGATACCGGGCCTCGCTCTCTTCAAGTGCACCCTTCAGGCTCTTTCGTTCCACTGCTTTCTCTATCATATTCTGAAGCTCAGCAAAGAGGGATTTGAAGTCGATCCCTTTCTGGAGATAGAAATCAGCCCCGAAATTCAGGGCGTCAATCACTACATTCTCCCGGCCGCGACCGGTGAAAATGATAAACGGAATATCGTTTCCGGATGCCCGGAGTGTTTTTAAGAAATCGATTCCATCCATCCCCGGCATCTGGTAATCGGAAAGGATTGCATCATACCTCTTTTTACTTAATTGTTCCAGTGCCGTGTGTGCAGATTCTGCGACGTCAACTGTGAAATGCCCGGTGTGTTCAAGCTGGCTCTTCATAATATCCAGCATCGCCAACTCATCGTCAACATAAAGGACTGAAATCACGTAATTCAAAAAATGCAATTAAAGATGAAAAATATTTCCTCAATTATGTTTTTTCAATAATGCGGAAATCAGGAGAGAATGGACCTCGATTCCGAATTTGTAACAAAAGTTTTAATTTTCTGTCTTTAGAATCATTCCCAGAGCATTCTAACTATTAATATCATGAATAATACTCACTTTTCATCCATTTCATGAGAGGGCAATATATCCCTATATTTAACTTGGATTTTCTGGAATTATCGTACCCCCCAAAAAAAGAGTTTGCAGTGTTGGCAGATAGCCCCGGGGATTTTGCGGATCTTGCAAGACATTATATGAGGGGATGAACTGAACTCATCCCCTTCCTGACATTCTCGTTGATCTCTATCCCATCCAGGAGTCTCTGGAGTTTACGGAGTCCGGCCTTGTCACCAACGAATGTGCCGATATGCCAATGGTGGTGGATCTCTCTCTTTGCAGAGGACTCATTCTGCCTCGCTGCCCTCTGTGTCTGGGATGTGGAGCTGACCTTCGCACCACGCGGGAGCCGGACAACCTCCGGTCCCTGTTCCCCAACCAGGACGATACCCTCGTCAGTGACCTCTCCACCCTTTGCCGCACAGGGGAGCAGTCCCTGCGCCTGTTGGTATGCCTTGCTGCGGAACCCGGTGTTCCCGGTGGCACTGACATATCCCTGCGTGGTGATCACGCCGTTGCCCACGGAATTGACTTGCCCTGCACCCCTCCCAGTGGGAATGCCGGTTTCCCCGAAGGGACACATTTCAGACGAGTATCCACTTCCACCAGAGGACCCTGCCCCGGACCCGGTGTTGATGCCCTGTGCGGATGCTGACATCTCCGCGAACTTGGCTTTGACAATGTCAGCCATGTTTGCGGCCTCTGCTGCTGAAGAGATCCTCATCCGGGATGCTGCACCGGAGACCTCGGTTGCCATGGTCTCGGACTCGGCGGTTGTCCCGCCACGCATGGCCGCCATCTTCTCCAGCATTGCCGCCCTCATCTGGTCTGCGGCACTGACGGATTTCTGTGCGGTTTCGGTGTGTGAATCTGCTATCGCCTCGTTGCTGGTCTTCACGGCACTGGTTGATTTCTGCCCGGTCTCTGTATGAGATTCTGCGATGGTCTCGTTGCTGGCCTCGACCATTTTTGCAGAGGAACCAGCGACTTCAGCAGTCTGTTCTACTGCGTCACCCACCGCCCCATAGCAGGTGATCAGGTCGCCATACTGGTTCTCCTGTTCCCGGGTTGTGATCTCAACCTCTTTGCCAACGCTCTTGACCAGGTCCTCGAACTCGTTGAAATACCCGGAGAACGTGTAGATTGCCTTCCCTGCGTCATTGAGCACGGCGATGGTGCCTCTCATCCCGGACCCGGGTGTCTTTGTCGGGTCATTCGGGGAGAAACTATAGTTCACTCCCTGGTTGATGTATCCTGTGGCGTATGGGTCTTCGAACTCCACGTTGGCAAGCGGGTCGCCGGATGTGCCTGCGTCAGAGGGGGAGCCGCTGCCAGCCGGGACCTCCCCATAATTGCTCACAGGGGATGTGCGCCCGGAGGTATCGGTGTAGTACCACTGCCCTGAATCTACCTGCATCCATTTCCCATTCTGGTTTGCAGGTGTGCCTGCTGACGGTGTCGTGCCCGGGGCAATGGCGGGAGTGCTGTCAGCATTGATGTTCAGGTCCTTTGTTGCACCCTGTGACCACGCTGCATTGATCTCCGCGGAATTTGCCTTGACGATCTCTGCCCATTCTTCGGATGTGCCGCCGTTGCGGATGAACTCCTCTTCCAGTTCGGCGAGCGCTGCCTCACCCACCGTGCCCGCACTCCTAAGCGCGGCCTCCACTGCCCCACCGGAGATCTCCACTTCACTCCCGAGGTCCTTTGCAGAATCAGCCAGGACACCCAGGGCATCGGTGACCGTGTCGGTGGTATCAGAAACCCCATCGAGGCTCTTGCTATATGCTGCCAGGGCGTCGTTCCCGAGGTCGATTTTATCAGTGACCCAGTCAATTGCCCCGCCGACAGTGTTGATCAACCACTTCGCGACGGGGTTATCCATGAGTTTACCGAACCAGTCAACAAGTGCCCCGATCTTGTCGATGAGCCACCCTATACCGCCGGCAATGGCATCGATTGCACCGTCCATCGCTTTCCCGAGGAGTTTCCACGCAATGTCCCAGGCATACCCCATCGCGGTGACTACCTTTGTGAACACCTCCATGATCGAGGTGCCACCAGAGAGTTTCCTGAATACCCCGTCGAGTTTCTCGTAAAGCTTGCCGAAAGCCTCGAGAATCTTCCCACCGGCCTTCCCGAGAGCGTCCCCCACTTTCCCGAAAACATCCATTACAACTTTGAACCTGTCAGTGAGGAAATCAAAGACTACTTTTGCCTTCTCCTGGATACCCATGAAGTTCGTTGTCCACGCGAGGTATAGTGCTGCAACAGTTGTGATGACCACACCGATGATCGGGATCAGGGAGCCAATAGTGATCCCGATGGCACCGAGACTGGTCCCGGCAACGGCGGCACTGGCCCCGGCCCCACCAAGCACGGTTGATAGTCCCCCTGCAACCCCTGCCAGCAGGGTTGCTGCCGGTGCAATGGCACCCATAATGGTGGGTAACGCTATGAGCAGAGGTCCGAGCGGGATCAGTGCCTGCCCGAAAGTCAGGAACGCACCGATTAAGCCCTGCAACGGATCAGGCAAATTTTCCAGGATCCCTGCAAACTTTCCCATGGCATCTGCCGCAATCAGTGTCGCCGGGGCCATGGCCTCCCCGAGCGTGATCTTTGCTGCAGTCATTTTATTGTTGGCAATTTCCAGTTTGTTGCCGGCACTTTCAACTTTCGCGGCGAATTGCTCTTGGATAAATGTCCCGTCACTCATGGAGGCGACCAGGTCATCAAGTCGGGATCCGGATTCCCCAGCGGCGGATGCTTCTCTCATTAATGCGAGCGCCGCGTTGATTGATCGCTGCCCGAAGAGTTCACCGAGTTTATTATTTTTATCCACGGTCCCGGCATGCCTCTCGAAATATTTGTTGAGGTCCTGCATGATGTTGCCGAGACCGCGGAAATTCCCGGTGTTATCCTTGACCTGGATCCCCATCTCCTCGAGCATATCAAGTGTTTTGGTCTCGGTAAGGTTCACCAGGACGCCCCGGAGTGCGGTACCTGCAGTTGATGAATCAGTGAATGCGTTTTGCAATGCGACGTTATACCCGGCGAGTTCCTGGAACGATATCCCTAACGAGGCGGCGACATTGATATTATTCATCATCTCATTAAGGAAATCCTGGAGTTCCCATTTACCGACGCCCACACCCTTTGCGAATATCTCTGATGCTTGTGCTGCGGTGAGACCTTCATCCGAATATGCCGCCATCGCGTTGATCAAAGCATTCGTGGCCTCGGAGAGTTCGACTGACCCGGCAACCGCCAGTTGTGTTGCGGGATCGATTGCCGTCATCATCTCATTATAATCCCAGCCTACCGAGACCATGAGATACATGGCGTTGGCGATATCGTCCGCGGCAATTGGAACAGTTTTCGAGAGGTCAAGTGCTTTTTGCCGGAGTGCATCGAATTCCTCCCCAACAACACCAAGACCCCTGACCTCTGTCATCGCTCTGTCGAATCCGAGGAATGCCTTATTGATGTCATCTGCCATCAGTTTGGCAGAGACCCCGATTCCAGTGAGCACAGCACCCGCTTTAATACAGGCGGATTCCAGATCATGCGACATCCCGACACCTTTCTTCCCTATACTGTCGAACGTCGCGGATGCCTGGTCAATCGCCCGGATCAGGATTTCAACTGAGTTTACCATGGTATTCGCCTCACGTCTTCATCCGATAATATTCCTTTGAGTATTGATCCAGAATTTTGAGGTCCATGGCAACCTTGTTTCCCGCCCTTTCAAAGATCAGAAGATACGACTCATTGAGTGTGGATGCCTTGAAATTCGGGATATTTTCTGGTTCGCAAAGGTTGGTTATTGTGAGTCCCAACTTTGTCATTACAGCGGCGATTGTCTCCGCCGGAGATACACCCGTCTTTTCCTGATGTGCTTTCATGAGAGCATTGAGGATGCTCTCAAAGGTCTCAATCACCTGGGTATTAGAGACCTTTGTGGTTTGTGATGAGAGGGGTTGTTTTCCTCTCCTGAATAGAGATGGAATCATGGTCCTTTTCCCTTCTATCATTTCCCGGGGGAATCCGCGCATACGCGGGTCCCGGGTGGATCCGCACGCCAGAGGGTTGTTTACTACCGGGGAGAACGCTCCAGTCATTCTTCGTGGTCTCCCCAAATTCCGAATCATCGCCCTGATCTCCATTATCTTCTCTCTTTTTCCCGCAGGCGGCACCGCTGTGTAATAGATAACACGTCTGCCCTATCTCCACGCCGTCTCATAATTATGGGCATATTACTCCACATCCTCGAGGACCGTTTGCCTTTCTCGCTCCTCAAGTCTGTGGGCTCTGCATCCCGGCGCCAGTCTGGGAAAATTTTTCGTGCCAGCACAATCACCTGGCGATCGCTCATATGTCCGAGATGTTGCCCGGGTCCCGGCGGCCCGTCGCTCAATTCGTGATCGCGTTCCTGTGGATGTCTGCTGAGGATTTCCTCAGCTAGTTTCTTGATCGTCGCGTCCGGGAGTCGTGCCAGCAGCGGCCCTATTTTTCCGCGCCGGTGAAGGAGATTCACAAGTTGCCTGTCCGACAGTGATGTGATCCCGTCGCCGGGTGCGTCCGGATCAGTGCTGATCTCCATAAGGTGGGCACCAAGTTCTTCATCGCTCATCAATTTGATATGCGCTTCTGCCAGGTTTTCTTTGAAATCGTCTTCTAATTCGTTCATTCACTCAATCCTCATCGTTTGACAATTCTTGCAGCAGTGCTGCCCGGGCGTCCGGGTACTTCTCCAGGGTCTTCAGGATCCGGGCCCGGAGTTCCTGCCATTCTCCAGATGAAACGAGGCAGGCGCTGATCTCCTGCCGGGTCGCCGCATCGAGCCCGAGAATTTTACACCGGCGTTCTGACAGCTTCACGCACCTGTCAACAGCTGGAAAATTCCCTTTCTTTGCGGCGGCGTAACATTCCAGAAAGAGCGCGTCAATCCGTTCCAATTCGATTGTGCGCAGGTTATCCGCTTCTTCTGCTGTCTCTTTCCTGATTGACTCAAGGGCTGCCGTGACGTATCGATGCGCCTGCTGCCGTGATACTCCGAGTTCGTCACCGATTACCTGATAACTGCATCCTGCCTTGCGGAGCTCCAATGCCTTCTGTTTCCGTTCTGCTGCGGTGAGGCGTACTCCAGCGCTTTTGCTCTGTCTCGTCATTGTCTGTCACTCCCGGGATGCGTCACCCTCTCACTCCTAGCCGGAGTACAGATTATCCTCAATGCCTGTCCGCACCGGGGACACCCGGCCGTGTCCGTGGCGACCGGCGGACCCTGCCACTGGTGCCTGTAATGCCAACATGTGAATGTTTGCGGTCTGCTTCCCGGGGCCTCCTTGCATGGTAATAATTCAGAAAACTGCACCCTCCCTGGCCGGTTGCGGTCATGGCGGCGACCAAGTTTAGGCATGGGGATCACCACCTGCCGTCAATTCTTTGTAATGAAGATCGCAGAGTGGAAGGGGCCTGATGTTGTCCTGGCCGTGCCACATGGCCGGCTGCCCGCACCCCCGGCACATGCAGACCTCGCCTTTTTTGGTGAATCTGATGTGAGAAGAGAGATCAGGATCGGGTGGAAGGTCATACTCTTTGATAAGATCAAATCTCGATGATATGGGCCCGGTTCCGGATGGTTCCGGATTATTTGAATTACCGAGACTTTTTTCAATTTTTTTCTCATGGGAAACTTTAGGAAAATAAGGTTTATCCGGAACCCATGGCTCTAATCCGGAACCGGGCTCATTTTGAGAATTTCCAGAAATGTTACTTTGTTCATGGACTTTCACACCATGATAAGTCCATACTGATCGGCCCTTGGTCTTCTTGAACCGTTCGCCCATGGTGATTCCAAAGGATCTCTGCTTCAACGGTTTCTCATCATTGAAGGCGCACCATTGAGTATATGCCTGGTAAAGATCCTTCGCAGTGCATTGGTATCCCGATCCGATCTCACACCGATCTGATAGGAAGTCCCCGAGCAGGTCCTGGTCTTCGCGGTATGCGTCTGTTGCCTGGGAGACGATCTCGGGTTTCACCAACCGCCCGTCATGCAGATACTCTTTCAGACCTGCCAGGCACCAGTTCAAGATCCCGGCTGCCTCCTCCCGCAACCTCTCACCCATATGGGGATCCCGTTTCTCTTCGGGAATGGTGACGGTGAAAGGGATCAACCAGATCCGGCGCCATATCGCCTCGTCGGTACCGCGGATGGTGGGTAGGTGGTTCGTGATGAGCCATATCTTCACACCGGGCTTAAAGGAAAATTCAGACTCGTATTGTTTGCGGACGGTCATCGTGTCGTCGCCGCCGGTGAGTAGTTTTACCGTTGCCTCACTCAATCGGGTACCGCCATCACTCTCGGACGCGGTGCCTAACCGGACCCCTCGAAGCGCGGCAAGGTCAGATCGTGCAGTTGTGGGATCGGCATATCTCCGGGCCATTAGCGTTTCAGCAGCGAGGTTCCACGAGTAGTCACCCCATATCTGCCGAAGGGCCCCAACTGTCACACTCTTGCCGTTCTTGCCGCTGCCATGCAGAACGAATAGGACTTGCTCGGGATTGTCTGCGATCAGGGAATACCCACACATCAATTGAAAGGAGTGAATGAACATCTCGTCACCTGCAAAAACGGTACGCAGGTGGTCCTGCCAGAGTGGGTATGTGGCAGCGGGATCATAGGTGGTCCCCATGACCTTGCTGCAGAGGTCTTCCCGGTGATGGTCTCGGAAAGAGAATGTTGTGAGATCAAGGGTGCCATTTGGAAAATTCAGGAGATGGGGGTTTGCATCCAGGTGCTCAAGGAGAATAGGGACAGACGATTGAGCGAGAGAGACGAGCCCCAAGATCCTCGAATGGTTCTGACTCGCTGCAGCCCATTTCCACATAGAGGCCCTTTCCGTCTCTCCGTCGATGAGCCCCGCCTCATCCCCGATATACCGGATCGTCTTCTTTGCCAGGTCCACGATCTTGCCCGACTCGTCACGCTTCCACCGGGTCCGATCCCAGATATACCAGGTCTTCTGGGGGTGACAATACCGGATGTCTTGCCCGTATCGCCGGACAAACCGCTCGCTGTTCCCGAGGTCAGACCGGTCATAAGATTTGAGGGAGGGGGTGATCCTGTTCTGCCGTTTCAGGTCCGCGGCCTCCTCCTCCCGGGCGCGGATCTCCGGATCCTGGGAAACCTCTTCCACCCACTGCTGCAACAGGTGAGGGTTAGTCAGGATTTCATCTGTGCATGCCGCGCCCATCCTCATGAGATCAGCAGCACGATCGAGGAGCGGATCTCCAGTAGTGGTCGCGGCGGACACTTCGGTGCCGTTCATGGATCCCGCCCCGCCTCCAAGGCCCGGGCAACCTCTCCGTACTCATCGAGATTGTAAAGCCGCCGGACCGCTTCCCGCTGTTCCTTGGTCAGCTCGGAAATATCCCACTCGTAATGTTTCAGGAGTGCGACCGCCTGCGCCCTGGTCTCGGGGATAGAGTCGACGGGGCGGGGTGTGGGGGTCATGCAGGCACCACTCCAAGCTTCTGAAATCCAAGCACAGTTAGGGCGAACTCATCCAGGCTCGTAAATACCCGGTACTTCTCACCAGGATACTCCTCTTTGTCATCAATATCGACGTACAATTCCCTACAACAAAAGCGATAGAAATATGAGATATCCCCCATTGGCGTTTTCTTTGTTAAGGTTGCAGCCTGGTTACAACCGTCTCCATATAGAGAGATATCCACCTCGGACCCGTACCATGCTTCAAACCTCTTGATCAGTTCCACGGCGCGGGGGGAGAGGTTGAACCATTCTGGATGATATAAAAAATCAACTTCTTCAAAGTGGGATGTATCGAGATTCACGCCTTCACCTCACCAAAAAGATAGTTCAGGCTGGCCTCGCTGAGTACCCCCGAGAGCTCTCGGCGGCAGAACGCCCTTTTATAAATTGAAACCGTCTGAAAAATCCAGCGCAACCGGTGCCACTCATTCGCGTTCTCGATGCCGCGCTCTTTTATAACATTCACAAGGTGACGGCATCGCCTCCAGGACCACCAGTATCGATCGTAACATTGAGGTGGTTTTATATTTTCAGGGATTGAAGGATAGGTGAGGACGGACCCCCCCCGATCCTTCCTGCCCCCGGATGCCGCTGATCCGGGGATCATTCTATCCTGACTCCTTCTCGATTTCCAGCTTCCCGTCCTTCTCCAGAAGCCTGGCACACTCGCGGAACAGGGGCGGCAGCGAAATTACAAAAGATTCAGAGAGAGAGAGTTTTTTCTTCGGAGCGCTCATGGGAGATGGGGATGGCATGAGAGGCCGGCAAGCTGAACTCACTGACCATCCCCCCCAGCGCAACACTCTTTATTGAGAGCTTTTTCTAGCAATCGCGACATTGAAATGTTATTTTCGCGGGCATAGTCCCGCAGATGGCGGGGAATTGCGACGTTGGTATGAACCCTTTCTTGACCATCACGGCCAATTGTAAATGTGGTCATTTTCACCCTCTAATACACAGTTATATGTAGCGGGGGTGGTATCCATACTCAAGAGGACGCAAAAGGGTCATCAATGATCGATCCAGACCACTTTCATGAGGGGGACACTCCAGAAATAACACAAGCGAAAAGAATTGCTTGTACTTGGGACATCCTCTCCCGTTATGCCCCTATTTTTGAGAATTGTTCAACACCTGAAGAATTCGATATCTGCCAAAAAGCCATGAAAAATGAGATGGATGAACGATTTGCATCTATGACAAAAAAACCCATTGTTGTTCCAATTGAGAGAACGGGGAAAGCCCGCAAAATAAAAAAACCGAGAGCACTATCTCCTAACACTTTCATTTTTCATCTTGGAGTTAAAGGAAAGATATGTGCAAATGACGAATGCCAAAAATTGTTCCTTCCTAAACGAGCGAATCAAAGATATTGCTCTATTGAGTGTAAAGATTCGATAAGAAAACGGAGATCTATTGAGGCAGTGAGAAAAAAGAGATTTGATAAAAAACAGCAAAAAGATAAGAAATAGGATTTTAATTTTTCTTCTTTAATGCAGTCCTCATCAAATCCGGATTTTCCGCGACCACTTCCATAAAT
Source organism: uncultured Methanolinea sp. (assembly GCA_964452625.1). GTDB lineage: Archaea > Halobacteriota > Methanomicrobia > Methanomicrobiales > Methanospirillaceae > Methanolinea_A. Next base: position 67,639 of record CAYVMJ010000006.1, on the reverse strand, counting down.
CCTTTTACTACTTTCAATTCCCGTTCCAGCTCTTCGTTCTTTGTAACCAGATGTGTGATGATCTGCTGCTGGCCGGCCATCTCTTTCTTGATGGCGGCTTCAACCTGGTGGATCTCTGTAGATGGAAGCTGCAGGGTGATTATTGGCTCTGCCTTCTTGTATGCCTCCGCAAGCTGGTCAACAGTGTACCGGCGATACGCAGATGTGAGATATCCTTCATGCCCAAGCATGGCCTCCACCACATCGACGGGGCACGCGATGGCCATCTGGGTACGGAAGTATTTCCGGAGCTGGTGGATGTGGTGTTGATGCCGTCCGGTGGCCTCATCGAGATATGCGAGATCTGCATTCCGGAGAATGGTCCTCCACATCGATTGTGCAACGTGGGTTGCAAAGGGAAAGAGCCGGGGATCCTTCACAGTCTTTACAGACCCGATACCCTGGGCCACCAGGCCCTTGTTCCTTGCAGATGCGGACTCCAGGTAGGCCTCCCGGACCTTGAGCCATTCCCGCACGGCAGCGACCGCCTCGTGTGAGATAAATGTGGTACGTGCACGCCGGGTCTTCGTGATCTCTGCGCGGATGTGCACCACCGCGGGATCCCTCTCCAGGTCAATGTCCGAGACCTTGAGCTGGACCGCCTCCCCGATACGTATACCTGAGCTCATGAGGGTGAGGATCAGGGCGCGACCCTTCACATCGGCATGAGTAAGAATAGTCTGCAGGACCTGGGGGGTGAGGTCGCGTTCGGTGGTCTGGGTACCGCCTCGGGGCATCCGGGACCTGATCAACCTGGTCTCCCGCTCGGAGAGCTCAATCCCGTTGACCAGAAGGTACTCCTTGATCCCGGTGAGCCGGATCGCTGCGGTCTTCGGGGGGATCTCCTGCATGGACGCGGCATACTTCCGGAGGTCCCCGGGCACATCGTCTCCGCTGGCCAGGTACTGAGCGGCCAGATCCTCGTATCGATCCATCTCTTCAGGACTGGCCTTCCGCTCTGCCCGCTGCCGTCCATATTTCCAGTCAAGAAACGCATAGACTCCGGCCCGATATGTGGTCTTCGTGGACTTGGTCCGGAGCTCCTCGATGAACTCCCGGATGCTTGTCATCGGACAAAGAATTGGGCTTAAAAGTATATTATCGTATTGTTGGCATTTTCATTGTTAAGACTATGTTGCGTTCACAGAGGACATCTGCGTTCCTCCCGGGGAGGGTGACGAGGTCTTCGCTGCGCAGCTGGTAGATGCGGCCGTCGACCCCCATGAAGGGCTCCATATCCTGGAGCACCCGGGAGACAACGAATGCAGGCTGATCGGGGGTATCTGCGGAGAGCACCGCGGCACAGGGCAAACCCTGCCCCTCACTCCCCGGGTGGTGGTGGGCAGGTGCCCGCGGCATTGATCCTTCCACCATGCGGCAGCGTGCCTGCGCGAGGGCAAGCACCACCTGGTCGAACATATCCTTCTCCTCGGGCAGCATCTTCTTCAGCTCCTCCCGGTCGATGTACTGCCCATCCTCCTGGGTGCGGGCGAGCGAAAGGATCTTCTCGGCCCTGATGCGGTAGAGATCCGAGAGAGTCTCCCTGATGGCGCTGATCCGCTCGATGAGGATCCGTGCATCGTCAGAGAAGGGGTCCTCGCATGCATAGAGGCTGGTGTAGAGGGTCTCGAGGCTCCTGCCTGAAGCGGTGAAGAGATCCTTTGGGATCTGCACCAGGCGCCCGGTTTCCCGTTCAGAGAGAAGGAGTATGCGCAGTTCATCCAGGTGCATGTGCGGCACCTCCCGAGATCTCCGCGGCTCCCCGGCAGCAGAGGAAGACTGCCAGTGCCTCGGGGACCGCAACCGTCCCCTTCTCGAGCCGGTATGTCGATCCGAGCATGGGCATTGTGAGGGGGAACGAGAGATCCACCTTCACAGCGCGCTCACAGAAGACCACCGCGTCAACGAGGGGGTCGAATGTGTCAAGCTCCCCCGGGTGTACCGGGGTGACCCTCAACCCGCTGCCGCCGTGGAGTGAGGAGGGGAGCCGGATGAGCCTTTTTATGTCGGTGGTCACGGGTTCATCAGCGAGGGCCGCCCTGTTCCGGATGAGGCTGGCGAACTCCCCCTCCTTCTGGGCCGTGAGCCCCCGGATGACTTTCGCGAGGACCGCGTCCCGCATGTTGAGGGATGCAGGGCGCGCCGCCGCCATGGAAACCGTCTCGTCGAGGCGGCGGACGAACTCTTCAGCGGTCGCCCTTCCCACCCCCTCGAGGCCTGTGATGGCGGCCATACGCTCCTTCTCCGGCAGACCCTGCAGCCATAGCAGGTACTCGTGAAGTGCAGATATATAGCGCTGGTGCCATCCGCGGGGTGAAGGTGTGGGGTGCGCGAGCAGCCGGGCCGGGTCGAGGCCGATCCCGCAGATGTAATCGATCAGCTCCCTCCTCTCGCTGCTCCCCCAGTTCCGCACCGCCAGGTCATGGACATGCACGTGGTATCCCCTCCCTCCCGAGAACACGACATCGATGTCCCGGGACGCGAACCCCAGTTCTGTGGTGAGCATCCCGAGGAGTTTTTCGGTCTCCTCGCGGACCCTGGCGAGCATGCGGTCGTACGGACCCCTCATGATGTGGTCTGCATCCAGGTCGAAGATGAGATCGGCACCCAGCCACTCCTTCTCCTGCATGGTGGGTGCCCCCGGCCTGCCGTAATAGGCCGTGGAGTAGTAACTGTGGGCGGGGATCATTCCCCTGATGTAGGAGAACACCTCGTCACGTGTCTCGAACCCGAGGTGGCGGCGCATGTGGATATCGGGGTAATCAGGATCAAAGAAGACAAAGGCCCACTCCCTCTGCGGCACGGATGAAGGCGAGAGGAGCGCCGCTTTCCCGTAGTACTCGGAGAAACGCTGTCTCAAAAATTCCAGGGTTGCGGACTTCATCCAATCTTCCTGTGCATGAATGGTCCGCGCCTCTCATATCCGTGACGCCGGTAGTACGGCCTGACCCCAATCCCGCTCATCACCGCGATCTTGCGATACCCGCGGCAGACTGCGGCCTCCTCTGCCATCGAGAGGAGCTTTTTGCCGGTCAGGCGGTGCTGGCGCTGGTCTGGGGCCGGGGAACTCCCCAGCGGCACGATACTGCCATACACATGCAGCTCCCGGACGAGCGCCGCATCCCCAATTTCCTCGCGCCACCGTTCCCCGCCGCAGCGAAGGCGGGCGAACCCGGCGAGCGAGTCCCCGGAGACCGCCGAGAGGAAGTGCTCCTCCCCGCCGCAGCATTCGTATGTCGTGGTGCGGAAGGAGACCTCCCGGCCCGCCGGCGCCCGCCCGGCCTCCCGGCACCGGATGCACCGGCACCGCTTCCCCTGTGCGGCCAGGCGCTGCTGGCAGAGCTGGCGGAAGTTGCTGTGCCTGGAACCGGCTACAATCAGTTTTGCCGGGATATCGCGCTGGATCCTCTGGAGCCGGACATATTCGGGGAGGAGGGATTTTCCGTAGGCGACGAGGTCGATCAGTTCGTCTTCCCTGTAGGGGGCGTACCTGCCATTTTGCCAGAGGGATTCGATCTCTGATCCCGGCGTGACAAGCGTGGGGTAGATCTTCAGGAAATCCGGCCGGAACGAGGGATTCTCCCACAACTCACGGAACATCCAGCGGTCGGACTCAATGCTGCTCCCCGGGAGGTTCGGCATGATGTGGAAGCCGACTTTGATCCCGGCATCACGGAGGAGGCGGTTTGCCGCGACGGTGTCATCCACCGTGCAGCCCCGGCGGTTGAAGGCAAGGATGCGGTCGTCGAGGTGCTGCACTCCGAGTTCCACCTTGGTCACCCCGAGCGAGAGCATCCGGCCGATATGCTCCTCCCTGCACCAGTCGGGCCGGGTCTCAAAAGTTGTGGCCACGCACCGCACGGGAGAGTACTCGTTCTGCCGGAAGACGGATGCGGTATCCTCACCGCTCCCCGGCACATGTCCGCGGTATTCGTTCATCGCCCTGACACATGACGAGACGAACCATTCCTGGTACTCCTGCGGCCTCGCGGTCATGGTCCCACCCATGACGATCAGCTCCACCTTGTCCACGTGGTGGCCGAGGAGCTCGAACTGCTCCAGGCGCGCCCTGACCTGGGCGTATGGATCGTAGCCGTGCTCCCGTGCACGGAGTGCGGCAGGCTCCTCGCCCGTGTAACTCTGCGGGGACTGGAAGGGGTGATCCGGGCCTCCGGGGCAGGGGAGGCACCTGCCATGCGGGCAGGGGAACGGGGAGGTCATCACCGCGACGGGCGCGACACCCGAGAGTGTGCGTGTGGGCTTGACCAGAAGGAGCTTCCTGAGATTTTCCCGCTCCCCGGGAAGAGCGGCAGCCAGGAGCGCCGAATTTTTGGGCACCGCGGGTGCGCCGTGTCTCCTGCAGATCTCGATCTTTATCCGGGGGACATCCCCGGGCTGCGCTGCGCGGGAGAAGAGGGCCTCGAGTATCTCGCGGGAGATATCGGGGCAGGGCATAAAAGGTTAATGTTCGGCTGCAACCTTCTCGGATGCCGTGTCAGAGGTGTACCCCACCGGCACCATCTGGCTGCTGCGGATGTGGGTGACGATCTCGTCGCCCAGGGCAAGAATAGCGTCCTTGTGGCATTTTTTGTTCTTGTGGATATGCACAGGGGAGATCTCAAGGGATTTGTAGCGTTTTGTTTGAATTTCCTCGTTGGTGATGGTTTCGTAGTATTTTTTGATGTGGATCATCAGCATGTGGAGATGGAGAAGTTCTTCCTTTTGCACACTATCACCTTCTTAGAATCAAGACTATTTTCCTGATCAGATATAGTTTATTGGTGACCTTTATATCCGACATTCGACACGTGACCGGGGTCCTTGCGGGGCTGGCAATTGGGGACGCAATGGGTGCGCCCCTTGAGGGGACATTGTTCTCCCCGGGGTTCACCAGGATTTTTTATCCGGGCGGACGGATGGCGCGTCCATCCGGGAGTTATACGGATGACACCCTCCAGGCGCTCGCGCTTGCCGAGTCTCTGGCCGCATGCCGGGGCTTTTCACCCGGGGACTTCATGGTGAGGCTTGTACGTGATTTCCAGGCGCATCCCGGGTGGTACGGCCCGACGTCGAGTGCGGTGTTTTCCCGCGTGCGTTCCGGAACACCGCTCTTTTCCGCGGCACTGGCCGTGCATATGGAGCGGGGCGGGAGCCGGAGCAACGGGAGCGTGATGCGGGGGGCGCCGATCGGGGTCTTCTACTCAGGACCCGAGGTGGAGGCCTGTTCCCTTTCCTGCTCGGCGCTCACGCACAGCGATCCTGTGGCGGGGGCCTGCTCGGCGTTCGTCAACCGGATGGTGAGCGAAATGTGCCGGGGGATTCCGAAACGCACGGCATGGGCACGGGCGCTCAGGAGGTGCCGCAACGGGGAAGTGGCCGCGGTTCTCGGGAAGTTCCGGTCGTTCCCGCGGGTCCCCGGCCTGGACGCCCTCGATGCCACCCACGCGGCCCTCTCGGTCTTCATGGAGACCGCATCGTTTGCGGAGGCCGTCCCCGTCGCGGTGAGCCTGGGTGGCGACAGCGACACGGTGGGAGCGATCACCGGGGCGCTTGCCGGCGCCGCGTACGGGGTTCACACCATCCCTGGCGCGTGGATCCTCGGCCTCTCGGAGAGTGGGCGTGTCTGGCGTGCCGCCGCAGGCCTCTGGCGGGCGTGCCAGGGCTGAACGGCGCTTATACACCCCTCAGTTCCACCCTTTGCAGGTTCCGTCCCTTCCCGCAGAGTTCCCGCGCACTGCCGAGGACGTCGGCGACTATGTATTTCTCCCCGGGAATAATCCCCTCCGGGTTGCAGAGCGCGTAGTATTCGCACTCCTCCCTCGTGCACGAACGCTCAAATGAGATGCGGGTATTCTTGATCGCCATATCCGCACTGATGAGAGCGGGTATCGGGGACTCTCTCACTTCCACGGCGGTGACCCCGTTCAGGTGCACAGTACAGGGGTGCTGTGTTTTTCTCACCGCGACAATGCAGTATTTCCTCCCCGGCTTCAGGTTGTGGCAGGCTTTTTTTACCTGGCAATCGCGGCATTCGGCAACCTCCCCCTCGTATATGAACTCGAGGCCCACCCGGGCGATATCGGTCCCGATGAGGGTGACTTTTGGTTTTGGGTCTGCCATGTCCTCACTCCCGGTAGAGCATCTTCACCAGTTCGGTCGCGGATGTGCGGGTCAGCCCCATGTCGAGGATGGTGAACCGTTCGGGGCGGATGGTCCTCGCCAGGAGCAGCGCCTCGACCGCGGTTTCGTCGTCGATTCCAAGGTCGGCTGGCGTTGTCGGGGCGCCAATCGAGCGGAGCGCTTCGCGGATAGCCCTCCAGTCGCCCCCGTGGAGATACATGCTGATGATAGTGCCTATCCCGCAGGCCTCGCCGTGGAGCGCTGCCCCGGGAGCGAGCCTCTCGAGGGCATGCCCGAATTTGTGCTCCCCCCCGGAGCCGGGTCGTGAGGAGCCGGCGATGCTCATGGCAACTCCCGATGAGACGAGGGCTTTTGTGACCATCCAGGCGGATTCCTCCTGGTGCGGCCTGATGCTGCCGGCGTTCTTCATCAGCAGCTCTGCGGTCATCCTCGAAAGTGCCACGGCGTACTCGCTAATTTCCTCGTGTTTCAGGCGAAAAGAGAGTTCCCAGTCGAGGACCGCGGTCGAATTCGAGATGACATCTGCACAGCCTGCGGCAAGCAGCCTGTGAGGTGCCGCCGCTATCAGGCCTGTGTCGGCAACTATCGCAAGCGGGGGGTGCGCTTCGAGGGAGACGCTGCCGCTCTCCATGGGCACCGATGCCCTCGCAGAGGCAATGCCATCATGGGAGGCGGCCGTGGGGACACTGATGAACTGGCAGTCCAGGTTGTAGGAGACGATCTTTGCGCAGTCGATCACCCTGCCCCCTCCGACTCCGACAAGGAAGCCCGCCTCCCGTGAATATTCCTCTGCCTCCCTGATCGTCTCCATGCTGATCTCCTTCACCGTGAAGGTGGAGACCTCGTATTGTTCGCCGAGGAGCGCTTCCACAGTGTTCCCGGCGAAATCGCGGGTATGGACACCCGATAAGACAACCACGGGATCGTTGAGGCAGAGATCGGCGCAGACCGCGGGGATCTGGGGGAGGACGTCATGGCCGATGATGACGTCCCTCGGCAGCTGCATCCACCGGGATTTGTCAAAGACCTTTGTTTTAAGTACGTTTATCGGGTCTGCGCTCATACAAATCAGGAAATGATCTGGGAGTTCATACAGAAATATTACATCGATCCTATACGCTACGGCCAGCCGTACAATGTAGTGGATACCACTACTTACGCTCTGGTTCTGATTCTCGCCATATATATCATTTATCGATGGCTCTCGCGCTCCGAGATCATCAGGATAGACCGGGAATTCATCCTCTGCACTCTCCCCTACGTCGTGATGGGAGGGATGCTGAGGGTGGTGCAGGATACCGGGATGATCACCTCCGACTGGCAATTCCTGCTGATCACGCCCCTTATCTACTTCGTCATGTTCTCCTACTGTGCCGGAGCGCTGGTGGTGTGCGCCACCCTCCAGAAGGTGGGAATTTCCAGTGACTACCACCGGGGGTATACAGCCGCAGGGATTGCCGGGGCGGCGGCGGTTGCGATCCTCCTCCTCTGGTTCGGGATAAAGAACGGGATCATCGCATGGGACATCCTCGCGATCATCCTCGCAATGGCTCTTGCCGCCAGTGCGGCAGTGTATGCCGTCATGAGGTATCTCCTGAAGTGGCCGTATGTTGCGGATCCGCTCTACCTCTCCCTCCTCTTCGGCCAGCTCCTGGACGCGAGCGCCACCAGTTACGGGATTGACCTTCACCCCCTCCATTACGTGGAGGTGCACGTGGTGGGATCGCACCTGATTGACTGGACAGGCACTGCGTTCTCGATGTTTGCGTTGAAACTCCTGGTCCTCTTCCCCGGAATCTACATCCTGGAGCGGTTCCGCCACGAGGGGCCCGACATTCTCTGGCACCTCATTCTCCTGGCCATGATCACGGTCGGGCTGGCGCCGGGGGTCCGGGACATGATGAGGATGGTGCTGTATGTCTGATCTGGCGAAGAACGCGGCCATCGCCTTCATCCTCCTCCTTATATCGGTGGGGTTCGGGGTTTTCACCACCATGGAGGACCCGGCCGTGGGGCAGGAGATCCTCTCACTCCTGCGCGATTCCATCCTGGGAGAGGCGTTTCCGGAATCGAGCATCGTCATGGCGGTAAACCTCTTCTTCAACAACCTGCAGGCCTGCCTCCTCATGTTCCTGGGCGGAGCGTCGTTCGGGCTCCTGACGGTCTTCATCATCAGCACCAACGGGTTCATCATCGGCTCGGTGCTCGAGATCATCCGGGAGGAATACAGCCTGCTGTACGTTGCAGCGGCGATCATCCCGCATGGAATTTTTGAGATCCCGGCGTTCCTCATCTCGGGGGCGCTCGGGCTGATGCTTGCAAAGGCACTCTGGGGGGAGTGGCAGGGAACGGCCGATGCCTCAAAAAGGGCATACGCACTCGGGCGGGTCTTCCTTGTTGCAGTCGTCCCGCTCGTTGCAGTCGCAGCGTGTGTGGAGGCATTTATTACGCCGGAAATCCTACGATTGATAATTTGAGGTGTGTTTTTGGCCGAGGACGAACAGGGAGCCCTGCCTCCCAAAGGGGACTTCTCTGCATGGTACAACGAACTCCTGTGGCGGGCGGAGATCATGGATGTCCGCTACCCTGTCAAGGGTCTCTATGTCTGGTATCCGTTCGGGTTCGCACTCCGGAGGAACGTCTACGACCTCCTGCGGGCACTTCTTGACCGCGACCACCAGGAGGCACTCTTCCCGCTCCTCATACCCGAGAACGAGTTTGCCAAGGAGGCCGAGCACATCAAGGGCTTCGAGGAGGAGGTCTACTGGGTCACCCACGGGGGGCTCTCCCCCCTCGACGTGAAACTTGCGCTCCGGCCGACCAGCGAGTGTGCCATCTACCCGATGTATGCGCTATGGGTCAGGTCCCACGCGGACCTGCCCCTCAAAATATACCAGATCGTGAACACCTTCCGGTATGAGACCAAACACACCCGGCCCCTGATACGCCTCCGCGAGATCACCTCTTTCAAGGAAGCCCACACGGTCCATACCACCTGGGAGGATGCAGGGCGGCAGGTCGAGGAGGCGATCTCCCTGTACCGCGAGTTCTATGACCGGCTCTGCGTCCCGGTCATCGTCTCCCGGAGGCCTGAGTGGGACAAGTTCCCGGGCGCCGACTACACCATGGCGGTGGATACCGTCATGCCTGACGGGAGGACGCTCCAGATCGGGACCGTGCACCACCTGGGAGACCATTTCTCAAAGACATTCCAGATCACCTACGAAGACGTCGACGGTGAACAGAAATTCGCCCACCAGACCTGCTACGGGATATCCGAGCGGTCCATCGCCGCCCTGATCAGCATGCACGGTGATGACCGCGGTCTCATCCTCCCTCCTGACCCGGCTCCTGTCCAGGCAGTCATCATCCCCATCACTATAGGGAAGAGGAAGGAGGAGGTGAGCGCAGCCGCAGGGGTAATCGAGAGGGAACTTGCCGCCGCGGGGCTCCGCGTGAAGATCGATACAAGGGACATCCGCCCCGGGGCCAAGTACTACTACTGGGAGATGAGGGGAGTCCCCCTCCGCCTCGAGATAGGCCCGAGGGACATCGATGCAGGCCAGGTCACCGCCGTGACCCGCCTTGGGGAGAAGTCGCAGGTTCCCAGGGATTCACTCATACAGGGAGTCAGGGACTGCCTCTCATCCTTCCGTGCGGCGCTTGTCCAGAGGGCCGAGGAGCACGTCCGGACCCATATCGGGGTCTCGCGGAGCATCGGCGAAGTGGAGAATGCGGTCGAAGGGGGAGTCACCCTTGTCTCCTGGTGCGGTGAGAGGGGGTGCGCAGATCTCCTCGAGGAAAAGACCCGGGCAGCGGTACTCGGGACAGATGTGAGGTCCGCGTACCTGCAGGATGCGGACGGCCCCTGCGTGGTGTGCGGAAAGCCGGGGAAGACCGCGCTCGTGGGGAGATCGTATTGAGCAGTTGGGGCTGAAAGCCCCAACTGCGGGGCTACAACACCGGTTGAGCAGGA
>CAYVMJ010000006.1:57294-57383 GCA_964452625.1 uncultured Methanolinea sp. | reverse complement strand
CTGAAAGCCCCAACTGCGGGGCTACAACACCGGTTGAGCAGGAAGGTACCATCCTGCCCATGTTAGATCACGAACCGCACATTCACTCA
>CAYVMJ010000006.1:0-57194 GCA_964452625.1 uncultured Methanolinea sp. | reverse complement strand
CATCCCCCGAATGCGATAGGGTCTAGTGCTAAGGAGCAGTTGGGGCTGAAAGCCCCAACTGCGGGGCTACAACACCGGTTGTAGAGGAAGGTACCCTCCTGTCCCTGGAGCAGTTGGAGGCCACAGGCCCCCAACTGCGGGGCTACGGGGGCGGGTGAGCAGGAAGGTACCATCCTGCCCATGTTAGATCACGAACCGCACATTCACTCAGACGCTCTTGGGGCTGCGCCCCGCACGCTTGCCCATCCCCCGAATGCGATAGGGTCTAGTGCTAAGGAGCAGTTGGGGCTGAAAGCCCTAACTGCGGGGCCACGGGGGCGGTTGTACAGGAAGGTACCACCCTGTCCCCGGAAGCAGCAACGGGAGCGGTTGAGCGGGATCAGCACCAGGTTGAAAATCCGTGGCCCCTCTCCTGCATGAAAATTCAAAATAATCACAGGATTCTCATCGAAACTCACGCACACAGAATGAAAATGCCGGAGGCATTTTCATATAAAAAACGGTTGGGAAAAGAGAGAAAAAAATCCCTGCGCTATTCGCACGATGTGCACCGGTAGGTGATGCGATACCCGGGGATTGCAAGATCTCCGGAGAGGTACTTCTTCCCCCCGCCGATGAAGAGACGTTTGCACCGGTCACACCTCCGGGGGATGAATTGATCGAAGCGCCCGGGTGTCAGTTCAAGTTCGAAACGGGTGTCCTTTCCGGTGCCATCGTCCCTGATGCAGTTATCCTCGTAGAGGGATACGAGCTGCATCACCCTGAACGGACTTGCCCCGAGACTGATGAACTGCTTGAAGAGGAAATAGTTGAAGATGAGCCACGAGAAATCCCCGCGGTCCAGGATATCTTCCACATCGCTGTCCCCCTCGTCGAGGTCTTCAAGGGTGCACCCGCAGAGCGGGCATCGTCCCTTGACAAGCTCGTCCAGATAGACCTCTTCCTGGCAGCCGGGGCAGGTGGTGTGGGCAGCGTGGGTCCGGGATGTCATGCTTTCACAGGTATGGGATATCGGGAGTCTCTCGCGGGATAACAAGCGTTCTTTCGTGCTGTAGTGAGTTGGTCCGCATAACGGTACCATTCTAATCACCGCACGCCTGGGTGTGCCGCCCTGTTGATGCACCTGCACCACGGGTATTTGCCCCCAGGTAAATTGCCTCTTCTATTTGTACAGGTATCACTTAAACCATGCGCATGGTGACATTTTATCCACGCGATGGACAAATAAAGGGATAATTACAGGTATTTAAGCCTGTTCCTCGGCAATGGGGAACACGCCCGCACCGGATGTGTGCGCACAATACCCGGGTGGAAAAATGCGGCCGCTCGTGCGGTGCACTGCAACGTGCATCACCTGAGCAGGATGCCGAAGGCCTGCGAGAGGCAGTGAAGACCTTCCTCCCTCTTTCCTTCCCGGAGGAGGGCGACCGCCTGCGAGAGGCAGTTCCTGATATCCTGCTTGTCAATCCCGTATGCGACCATGAAGCACCTCACGGACTCCTCCATCTCCCCCACCATGAAATGACAGTTGGAAAGTTCGATCCAGGTCTCGACATGACGCGTGTCTTCTTCTGCCACCTTTGAAAGGATTGCAATCGCTTCCCTGCACTGTCCCGAGTGCGAGAGGGCGACGCCCTTCCAGTAGAGGTTCCGGGTGTGGGTGAATGGTTTGATCTCTTCGGCTTTCCGGAAGCATTCGAGAGCTTTTTTGTATTTGCCCATCTGGCAGTATGCGATCCCCATGTTGATCCAGGCGGATGCAAAGCCGGGGAAGATCTCAAGAGCCCGGGTGAAAGCGGTGACGGCCTCACGGGGCCGTTTCAGTTTCATCAGCGCGTAGCCCTGGTTGACCCAGGCACCCAGGTAGCGCGGGCGAAGCGAGGTTGCAATCTGGGTGCAGGTCAGTTCCTCCTCATAACGGCCCAGTTCGCCGAGGGTGTGGCCCCTCGCGTTCCATGCCTGTGCGGATGAAGGGGAGAGGACGATCGCACGCTCGCAGCAGACCAGTTTCTCGGAGAACCGGGAGAGCTTGCCCAGCGCAAATCCCCTGTTGATCCACGCCTCCACAAGGTGTGAGTCAAGCGCAAGTGCCTGGTCGCACGCCTTGATCTCCTCCTTGTACCTCCCCAGTTTGCCGAGCGCAAACCCCGACGCGACCCATGCCGGGATGTAGGTGGGACTCTCCTGCAGTGCCCGTGTAAACCGGTCCAGTGCCTCTGCATGGCGGCCCTTGCGGGAAAGGGATATCCCTTCCCGGGTAAGAACTGCGGCATCAGGCCGGTCCTCCTCCCCTGGCTTGTCCGGAACCGCCCGGCTCTCTTCGTCCGGAACCTGTATCTCTGTCATTCCTGTGCGGGTGATGCGTATGGGTTCGTTACCACATGGTACTCATACCATTCGATAAACCCACTCATAGTACCCCGAAGGCGGCATCACCCTAAAGGCCCCGGCCTTCATGCGCCGGGAATCGCATCCCCCACAGGGGTCGGCCCGGCCAGGACTCATACGGGGAAGAATGACCGCGGAGAGTTCTCCTGTGATTCCGGCATCACCCACGCAGTTCCCCATCAAAAAGGTTGATGCTGGCTACCGGACACTCTCATATACGAATCCATTTCGCCCTCTGTGGAGGACCGCGTGATCTCGCTGCTGTACGTCGACGACGAAACCGCGCTTCTGGACATTGTCAGGCTTTCCCTTGAACGGGACGGCCAGTTTGCCGTGGAAACGGCCTCATCAGCGGCCGGCGCACTTGGCCTCATGAAGACCCGGCGTTTTGATGCCATCATTTCAGATTACCAGATGCCGGAGATGGACGGCATCGGGTTTCTGAAGGCTGTCAGGGGGGAGCATGGAGATATCCCATTTATCCTTTTTACCGGCCGGGGCCGCGAGGAGATCGTGATCGAAGCGATCAATAACGGTGCAGACTTTTATCTCCAGAAAGGCGGCGATCCCAGGTCCCAGTTCGCGGAACTGATCCACAAGATCCGCCAGGCCGTCGTCAGGCGGCGGGCACAGGACGAACTCACCGCGGCGATCGACCAGCTTGCCGCATCCGAGGAAGCGTTGCGCTGCCAGCTTGAAGAGAAGGAAAGGGCCGAGCAGGAAAGGATGAAGAGCGAGGAGAATTTCCGTAATTTTGTGGATAATGCACCCGATGCGATTTACATCCAGACACACCACAGGTTTGTGTACCTGAACGATGCCGCCGTCAGGCTGCTGGGGGCCTCATCCGCCGATGAACTGCTCGGGAAGAGCAGCCTCGATCGCATCCATCCTTCTTTCCATGGCCGTGTCCTGGAGAGGGTGAAACAGCTTACCATCGACCTGGAACCGGTCGAAATGCTGGAAGAATTGTACGTGAAGGTGGATGGCACCCCTGTGCATGTCGAGGTCAAGGCGGTCCCTTTCCTGTATGGTGGTGAGCACGGTGCGCTGGTGATCGTCCACGATATCACGGCGCGAAAGCAGGCCGAAAATGAACTCCATTCTGCATATGAACAGGTACTGGCCACCGAGGAGGAACTCCGCGGGCAGTACCAGGAACTGGCCCAAAAAGAGCAGCAGATCCGGGAGAGCGAAGAGAAATACCGCATCTTCGTCGAGACCGCCAATGAAGGGATATGGGCGATAGATGCCGGGTTCAACACAACATTTGTGAACCGGAAGATGCAGGAGATCTTCGGCTACACCGTCCGGGAGATGACGGGACGCCCTGTCTGGGACTTTGTCCCGCCTGATGATGTCGAATCGATGAAACAGGTTCTTCTTGAACGCCGGACCGGAATACCGGGGAGATACCAGCGCCGGTGGGTGAGGAAGGACGGATCTATTGTATGGTGCCTGACGTCCGCAACCCCACTCTTTTCACCAGACGGCACATTCATGGGATCATTCGGCCTGTTCACCGACATCACGGAACGCATGCGTATGGATGACACACTCCGCGAGAGCGAGAAAAAATACGCGACCGTTGTCGAACAGAGCCAGGATGGTATTTTTATTGCCCAGGATGGAAGGCTTGTCTTTCATAACCGGGCGTTCTCCACCATGACAGGTTACCCCGGTGCAGAGCTGGAGGGAAAGGGTATCGCCGAACTCATTGCCCCCGAGGACAGGGAACTGGTCATGACCCGGCACCAGGAACGGCTGGATGGCAGGACCCCTCCGGAAACCTACGAATTTTCCGTGTTATACCGCGATGGAGAGACCCGGGTTCCCGTAAAAATGAGCATCGCTCCGGGAACAGTCCACGGCAAACCCGCAACGATCGGGACACTCCACAACATGATGGAAGAGCGCAGGAGGGAGAGTGTCCTGTGCGAGAGCGAGGAGAGATATCGCAGCATCATCGAGAATATCCATGAGGGGTTTATCAGGACTGACAACGAGGGGTGTATCCTCATGGCGAGCCCTTCTGCAGTGCGGATGCTGGGCTACGACACACCTGACGATATTGTGGGCATGCCGATCGTCGCTTTCTATCGGCTTCCTGACACGAGGCAGGTCATGCTGGATCGTATACGGGAGCATCGCCGGATTGACGGGTACCAGATCGAATTCAGGAAAAAAGACGGGTCATCTTTCTGGGGATCGCTCGATGCCCATTTTGTCTGCGGGAAAGACGGGGAAGTACTGGGGACAGAAGCACTGATTCGCGATATTTCAGAACACAGGGCGATGGAGAGCGCGGTAAAGGAGGCCAACCGGAAACTGAATCTCCTGAACAGCATCACCCGGCATGACGTGAAGAACCAGATTGCGGTCCTGCTGGGGTACGCCGATATCGCAGCCACTGATGTGCCCGCCGATGAGGTCGGGGGCTACCTGGCCAGGATCAGGGATGTCGCCCGGAAGATCTCCCAGTTGATCGACTGCACCGGGACCTACCAGGAGCTGGGCGTCCATTCTCCCGGCTGGTTCAATGTCGGGGACATCGTGAACCAGGTGGGTATGCCCCAGGTCCGCACAGGGGATCGCTGTGATCAGTATGAAATCTTCTCAGACCCGATGCTGGAACGGGTCTTTTTCAACCTCTTTGACAATGCGGTTCGCCACGGGGGAAATGTGACCGAAATCAGGGTGCAGTGCCGGGAGTCGCCCGCAGGATTGACGATTGTGGTCAGCGACAACGGTGCCGGTATCCCTGAAACGGATAAGGAGAAGATCTTCGAGAGAGGATACGGCCGGAATACCGGGTATGGCCTGTTCCTGGCACGGGAGATCCTCGCGATTACCGGCATCTCTATCCGCGAGACCGGAACTGTTGGAGAAGGAGCCCGTTTTGAGATCCTGGTCCCGGAAGGGGCATTCAGGGATGTTCCGCAGTCAGCCTGACCATATCATCTGAATCGCACCTGCGGGCGTCTTGCGCGGGGGGAGGTGCCATGGCTGGTTGAAGGGCCGGAATACCCTGTTTCCGGAATCGAGACCTCGCGTTGTTTCCGCAGGGGTCACTTCCTTGAAAGCGAACCGAGGATTCCCCTGATGATCTCCCTTCCGATCTGGGTTCCCGCGGCCCGTGCGGCACTCCCGGCCAGTTTTCCGAGTGTATCCGCGCCAGTACTGCGCGAAGACCTGCCCGTTCTCTTTGTCGTTGTCCCTGGTTCTCTTTCAGCCTTTCTCACCTCATCGACCGCACCCTTTGCCCGCTCCGCCAGGAGCTCGTGCGCAGAGGTCCTGTCCATTGCAGTCTCGTATTTCCCAAAAAACGGGGAAGACCGGATGACAGATTCCCTTTCCACAGGGGTGAGCGGGGTGAGGCGGCTCTCGGGGGGGTGGATGAGGGCCCGTTCCGTGACTCCCGGGATGCCCCTGGCATCCAGGAAGGAGACCAGGGCTTCACCGGTGCGAAGTTCCGTGATCACGGTCTTTGCATCGAGTCCCGGGTTCTGCCGCATCGTCTCCGCGGCAGCCTTCACCGCCCTCTGGTCTTTTGGAGTAAAAGCACGGAGCGCATGCTGCACGCGGTTGCCGAGCTGACCGAGGACGTCATCGGGAAGATCGAGGGGATTCTGGGTGATGAAGAAGACCCCGACACCCTTCGACCGGATCAGGCGGACCACAAGGACCACCTTCTCCCGCAGCGCTTTCGGGGCATCGGCAAAGAGGAGGTGAGCTTCATCGAAGAAGAAGACCAGTTTCGGTTTTTCGGGGTCGCCGATCTCGGGCAGATTCTCGTAGAGTTCCGATAAGAGCCAGAGCAGGAATGTGGAATAGAGTCTGGGCGAGAGGAGCAGCCGATCGGAGGCGAGGATATTGATTGCGCCCTTCCCGTCGAATTCGCGCATGAACATGCCGGGTTCGAGAGAAGGCTCGCCGAAGAACCTGTCTCCGCCCTGCTCCTCGAGGGTGATCAGGCTCCGCTGTATGGCACCGACCGTTGCCGTGGAGATGTTGCCGTACGTCGTCCGGAGCTCCTTTGCATGTTCCCCTGCGTACCTGACCATTGACCGGAGATCCTTCAGGTCGAGGAGGAGAAGCCCCTGCTCGTCTGCGATCCGGAAGATCAATGCCAGCACGTCGGACTGGGTATCGGAGAGATCGAGGATCCGGGAGAGGAGGAGCGGACCCATCTCCGAGATCGTGGTCCGCACCGGGTGCCCCTGCTCTCCTAAGACATCCCAGAATACCACGGGGAATCCCTGTGGCGTAAAAGCGGAAAGGCCGAGTTCCAGGGCGCGAGCGACCACGTTTTTGTTCTCCCCGCCGGGCAGGGCCATCCCGGAGAGGTCGCCCTTGACATCGGCCATGAAGACGGGGACGCCGATCTGTGAGAACTGCTCGGCAAGCACCCTGAGGCTGACGGTCTTCCCTGTCCCCGTGGCCCCGGCGATGAGGCCGTGACGGTTGGCCATGGCCGGCAGGATGCCGAGCGGGCTACTGCCCCGGGCCACGATGAGGGGTTCATGATGCAGTGGCATGTGGGATCTTCCTGAGGGTAATATGGGGAGAGGGTGGCACATAATCGTATGCCGTTTTCGGGATCCCGCCTGCAGGGCAGTTTTCTCCATCCTGCATCCCGTCACGGACCCGAAAGTGGATCAAGAGGGTATCCAAAAAAGATGTGCAGGAGGGTCCTCTCCCGCACGATCATGGGACGGAGAGAAAAGGTATATCACGCTCCCTGACCAGTACGCCTGCACATGGAGAACGCGATTCCCGCATGCGCCTGCACGGTTGCAGGGTCGGATTCGGGAGGCGGGGCAGGGGTGCAGGCCGACCTCAAGGTATTCCAGTCGCTTGGGGTATGGGGGCTCTCGGTTATCACCGCGGTGACCGCCCAGAACACCGTGGAAGTCCGCGGGATTCGCGTCCTTGATCCCGGTATTGTGGCGCTCCAGATCCAGGCACTCTTTGCGGAGTTTCCTGTTGCCGCCGCGAAGACGGGGATGCTTGGGGATGCCGCGACTATAAGGGCCGTCGAGCGCGAGCTGCCCGACGGTCTCCCCCTGGTGCTCGACCCGGTGATGGTGTCCACCAGCAAAAAAGAGCTCCTGGAGAAGGGGGCATGCGGGGATCTTGCCGGGCTCCTTGTCCCGAGGGCGACTGTTGTGACTCCCAATATTTTCGAGGCGGAAATCCTTTCAGGGCTCTCCCCAGTCAGGACGCTCGATGACGCCCGCGAGGCGGGGTTGCGCATCCTCGACCTCGGACCCGACTATGTGCTGGTCAAGGGGGGGCACCTGCCGGGAGCGGAAGCGGCTGACCTGCTCCTCTGTTCAGGTGGTGAGTGGCTGGTATCCACCCCGCGTCTCCCATGTACCGTCCATGGTGCGGGGTGCTGTTATTCCGCGGCGATGTGTGCCCACCTGGCACGCGGGTGCACGGTGCAGGAGGCGTTCGGCCGCTCCAAGGCATACATCGACCACCTCATCAGGAACTCGGTCAGGGCACCTTCGGGCATACACCTCCTTTTCCCCGGCAGGGACGGGCCGCCCCGCAGCCTGTCCGGAGAGAAAGATCGCGATATCCCGGGATAACCACACCGGTATGTTCATGGGGGGGCACTCTAAAAGATCATCTCATTGGGGAATCAGGTGAGGAGGAGCCGGGCAGACATGTCGGATGAACCTGGAAGCGAAGGAGATCTCCTGCAGAGAGTCCTCGACCACCTCCCCGGCCTCCTCTGCGTGGTGGACCGGGAGGGATTTGTCCTTTACGCAAACCGCGCCATGATTTCCCTCTGCTGCGGCGGGGACGGGGGGATTCTCGTGGGAGAACCCGCGGGGGAGGCGCTCGGCCCCCTCCCCCAGGCGCTCCGGGACTCGCTTTTTACGGCGCTCCGCGAGGGCGGCAGGGTGAGAGTCTCGGTCACGTGGGACGGGGGTGGCGGGGAGCCGCTGGTCATCGCGGGCGAAGCATTCTCCCTCCCTGTCAACGGCGGGGAGTCTCCGTCCCTGGCTGTTCTGAACGCGAGGGTGATGCCGGCAGAGGAGCCCGCCCGCGAAGTCGAGGCGATTGCTGCCTCCCGAAGGAAGGCAAGAGAGATCCTCACGGTGGTCCGGCACGATATCCTCAACCAGCTGACTATCCTGATAGGGTTCCTCCAGTTCTCGGAGGATTTCATCTCCGACCCGCAGCTGGAGGAGTTCATCGCCAAGGAAGAGAGGGCGGGGGAGAACATCCAGGCGCTGATCGAGTTCACCCGGGATTTCCAGGACATGCTCACCGAGGATCCCCGCTGGATATCGCTCGCTTCCCTCGTTGAGTCCGCACGGAACATGACGGATGCCGGGAATATCAGCATAGGGTGCGATGTGGGGTGTGAGGAGGTCTTTGGAAGCCCGTTGATACGGCACGTCATATACACCCTGCTGAAAAATGCGATTGACCATGCAGCCGGGCTCACCCGCATCACCCTGTCCACGAGCAGGGTCGATGACGACCTCATCCTGGCCTGCGGGGACGACGGCGCGGGCATCCCGGAGGACGAGAGGAAAGCGCTCTTCGACAGGGGTCATGGAAGGAACAGGGGCTTTGGACTCTGGCTCGCCCGGGAGATCCTTGCGATATCAGGTGCGACCCTCGACGAGACCGGGGGTGCGGGGGGCGGTGCGAGGTTCGAGATCCGTATCCCGCAGGGGATGTGGCGTGACCATGAGGGGGCGTGAGTTCCTCTTCTGGTCAGGCGATCTCCTGTACGATCCGGCCTTCCTTGAATATGGATATCTTGCCCCCGCTCTGCGAGAGCACGATGCCGATCGCACTCGTGACAAGGGTGATCCCCGCCACGGAGGAGTGACGGGTGCCGAGCCCCTTTGAAATCCCCACCCTGCTGGTGTCGATGGTGATGTAGCGGGCGGCAGCCTCGATCCGCCCGTCGCCCCTGATGATGAAGGCTCCGTCGAGCTGGGCCAGTTCCTTGATGTTCTCCTTGAGGTCGTGGTTGGTGATCATCCTGTCCGCGGCGGGGTGCCCCTCGAACGGGTTGAGGATCAGCTGCCGTGATTTTGCCAGGACTGCGTCGGAGTCACCGATAATGAACGCGGTCCCTACCTGCTTGCCCTCCCTCCCCTCCTTGGCGATCTCCATGCAGATGTGGAGCGCCGAGTCGAAGACCTCCTCGCGGATGTCGGTGCCGGCGATCACTGTGTCCCGCCACATGGCGGTGCTGATCCTGCGCCGTTCCCGGTGCTCGTGATCGGTGATATCGTGGCCGATACAGACCACTTCCTGGAGACGCCCGTCCATGTCCCGGATGGCCCTCGTATGCCAGGCGACCCACACGGGCTCTCCCTCCCGGAGCATCATCTCGTTGATCCGGATATTCGAGCCTTCCGGGGTGAGGCCGGAATCGGTGCCGAAACCCTGGGCGCCTCTCCTGGCATGCGGGGGGATGAGTGTGTCGATGACGCGTTTTCCCTGCAGTTCCGCCTCGGAGTAGCCGAAGAACGCCTGGGCGTGCTTGTTGAAGAAGGTGATCGCCCCTTCGGGATCGATCTTGATGATGAGGCTGGCTGCGTTCTGCAAAAATTCCCTGTACCGGAGGTCGCCTTCGCTCCGGGCGTCGAGGAGCTTTTTATATTCCGACCGGTCCTCGCAGACCAGGATCCGGCCGCGTGATGCGTCTATGGGGTCCATTGCCCGGAGCCTCAGCCTGCAGGGGACGAGTGTGCCGTCCTTTCGCTTCAGCATGGCATCGGCATGTCCCCAACCCTGGTCATCGACCGCGTGGGCGAGATCCCGGAACGTCCTGTCGCACTCGTCTTTTTCCGGAAAAAGGACCCGGACCGGCTTACCCGTGAGCGCCCCGGCATCCATCCCGAGGTCCCGTGCCATGGTGGAGTTGACCCATTCGATTGTCTCCTCTCGGACCTGGCAGAGCCAGAGGGGGGAGACCGAGAGGATGGAAGAGAGGAGGTCGCCGCGGAGGACCTGGTCGCGCTCGGCCTTCTTCCGGAGGACTGCCTGGTAGACGATGTCCCGCATCTCTGCAACAGGGGTGCGTGAGACCGCCGCCGGGGCTGGGATCTCCGCCGCGTAATGGACATCCTCGATAAGGAGTGAGTCGCGGTCTGTCCTGTGGTAGAGGATGAACGGGACCCCTGCATGGGAGCTCTTCAGTTCCTTCAGGAGCTCGATTCCTGTCATGTCGGCAAGGAACTCGATCCCGTCCACGTCGGGCAGGCGGTAGTAGGAGATGATGATATCGTACCTGCGCCTCCCGGCCATCTCGAGCGCCTGCTTGGTGGAATGCACGGCATCCACCCGGATCTCCCCCATTCTCTCGAGAAAAGAGCGGGTGCTCTCTATCACATCGGTGTTGTCGTGGACGAGGAGAATGGTGATCATGTGGCGCTCCGGGGTGATCGCCTCTGTATATGCAAAATGGTTGGGTATGCTTGAATTTAATAATTATTGGTCAGAAATTTCCAATCGAACGCCGCAGGTGGCACATTTCTGAAAAAATGACTATCTCTTCCTTCCCTTCGCATCGCCGCCGCCCCCGCCTGCGCCGGTCTGCATCCTGAAGAGCGCCGCGGCCACCTCGAGCGAGGTGTGCTCGTCACCCATCACCTGCTCGACGCGGGCGATGTAGGGTTCGAGGTCGCCTGCCGCGATCGTGTCCCGGATCCTGCCGATCATGTGGACGATCCTGCGCTCCCGGAGGTCTTCCTCGGCGGGGACGGCATGCCGGGCGATCCGTATCTTCGCGAATTTCTGGATGTCGCGGAGCTTCCACATCTCTTTTCCCGAGACGAACGTGAACGCCTTGCCGCTCTTTCCCGCCCGCCCCGTGCGCCCGATCCGATGGATGTAATACTCCGGGTCCTGCGGGACATCGTAGTTGAAGACGAGGCCTATCTCCTCGATGTCGATTCCCCGGGCGGCGACATCTGTTGCCACCAGGATATCGGATGCGGCGGTCCGGAACCGGGACATGACCCGCTCGCGCTCTTTCTGGTCCATGTCTCCGTGCAGGGACTCCGCAAGGTATCCCCGGGCCTGGAGCTGGGAGCTGACCTCGTCCACCTTCCTCTTCGTGTTGCAGAAGACAAGGGAGGACTTCGGGTTGTAGAAGTCGATGAGCCGGGAGAGGACCTCGACCTTGTCCGACTCCCGCACCTCGAAGTACCGCTGCTCGATCGCGGGGACCGCGAGCCTTCCGTGGACGACCTTGACCATGCGGGGGTCTTTTAAGAATCTCTGCGCGAGGGCGAGAATCTCCTTTGACATGGTGGCCGAGAAGAGGACATTCTGGCGGTCGCCGGGGACCTGCCTGAGGATGAGCTCGATGTCCTCGCGGAACCCCATGTCCAGCATCTCGTCGGCCTCGTCGAGGACCACCATCTTCACTTTCGTAAGGCCGATGGTGCGGCGGTCGAGGTGGTCGATGAGCCTTCCCGGGGTGGCGATGATGACCTGCACCCCTTTTCGCAGCACCGAGATCTGCCGCTCGATGGGCTGGCCCCCGTAGACAGGAAGGATGGTGATCCCTTTGAGGTACCTGGCAAGTTTCCGGAGTTCCTCGGAGACCTGGATGGCGAGTTCCCGTGTGGGGCAGAGCACTATGGCCTGCACGTCGTTCCGGGAGCCGTCGATGCATTCCAGGAGAGGGATGCCGTAGGCGGCGGTCTTCCCGGTCCCGGTGTGGGCCTGGCCCACCACGTCGTGGTGTTCGCGGATGACGGGGATTGCGAGCGACTGGATGGGCGTGGGCTCCTCGAAGCCCTGGTCCCGTATGGCCCGCACGAGTGGATCCGGAAGGTCCAGATCGGCAAACGAGATTGTTTTCATGTACATGTTCCGTATATATGCAGAAGCTCCCGGGGGGATCATATGCGGATCATTGCGCCCCGGATCGCGCTGCAGGAATAATGCCCCTCCCCTGCATATAGGTATTTGCGATGGGGAGGGGATCTCCCCCTATGGGTGTAATGTATAAGAGCCATGGAATTCCCCCGCAGGGCGAGCCGCCTTTCCGGCCGTGCGACCCGTGCAGGGGGTATTAGTCCCTGACGATCACTGATGCCTTCTCATCGAAAGGGTTGGTGCGGACCGCGAGGGAATAGAGATAGGGGTAGTGGGCCCTGAGGTGGTCCAGGTACACGATCCACTCCCGGAGGAGGAGTCCGTATACCCGGTTCAGGTCGCCTGAAAGGTGGGAGAGATCGGACCCGGGGAGGGCGCAGAGATCCCCGCGGTGTGCGAGCTCCTGCCAGAGGTGGAGCAGTGCCCGGAGAAGCTCGGTGAAGCGGGAGTGCTGGTCGAGGTCGGGGTTCTGGAGGAGGAGGGTGAGGATATCGATTTTTTCGCCCAGGAGATCGCGGAGTCCCGCGAGGTCAATGTCGCGGCAGTCAAGGGTATACGTGCGTTCCGCGAGTGCGGCGGCGAGCCTTGCCTGAACCGGGGCACCGGCCACCCCGTTCTCTGCCAGGATGCGGGATATTTCATCCCTTCCCGGGTCGAGCCGGGCGCAGATGGCGAGCAGCGGGTCCCCCAGCCTGCTGAAGAAGAGGCCCACGAGCATCCCTGTCTTTTCTTTCCGGCGGCCCCTCTCCTGGCGGCCGGTCACGTGCTCCACCACGTGTGCCGCAAGTCCCAGGAAACATCCTACGCCCGTGACAATGATGGCGAGGACGAGCAGCTTTCCCCAGACCGTGACCGGATACATGTCACCGTACCCGACCGTTGCGATCGTCACAATGGTGAAGTAGAACGCATCGAAGGGAGAGAACCCCTCCAGCATCACGAACCCGATCACTCCGATGACGACGATCGATGCCAGCAGGCCGAGATATGCTGGCACTCTCCGGGCATACGTGTCCATCTGGTGTATGGTCACCTGCCATCGCTGATAAATCTCACCACCCTGCCCGGCTGTCGCGGGCCCGCAACCAGGCCTCAATTTCCCCGGAAAGCACTCCCTCCCCAGGTCCGGATACGGATGGCGGCAATGAGACAGTCATCTGAAAAGTGCCTGCAGGAGGGTTTTGGTGTCCGGCAGGATACGGCCGTGGGAGTCCGCCAGGCGCCCGCCCGGAATGCACCGATGTCGCGAGTGAGCCGGGCCGGGCCCGGGATCACCCCTATCGTACCCTTCATCACCTCACGCATCCATCATGCATCTGTGGAGAACAACACGGACACATTCACGGAAGTGTTGCGGGAGCTGATGGCGCACCGAAAGGAGGAGCGGTGGAAGACCTACAACACCTGGAAACGGTCCTGCTGTTGCCCCGACTGCCCGAGCTACAACGAGTGCGCCTCCCGTGGGCAGGAACTCCTCTATTGCATCCTCGGGATGAGCAACAGCTGCATACGCGATGACCGGCACTGCACCTGCCGCGAATGCCCCCTTTATTCCCTCCTCGGCCTGACGGGCAAGGACTTCTGCATGAAGGGGAGCGAGGCGGCCATGCGGTTCGAGCGGACCGTGGAGTGAGGGGGGACCGGCTGAAAAAGCCCCGGGGGTTTCCTATTGGGAAACAAAATGTTTCCTATTGGGAAACAATGTGTTGCGGCGCAGTAATAATATGCAAAGCCATTTTCCAATATAGCTCCCATGGGAATTACCCGATATTATAGGCATAATAGGCGAAAATTCCAGAAACAGTCCGCACTTCAAAAATGAAAATGTCTTACTCTCTCACCCTTGCTGCCCACACTCCGGCCACGACAACCCCCAAGATGACCAGCAGTCCCGGCAGCGGAGCGGAGGGAGCAAACCGTGTTCCGGCTGGAACAGGTGATCCGGCAGGTGTCACCGGAGCAGTCGCCTCCCCGGTGGAGAAGAAGAACCGGTTACCCGAAAAGTCCTTTTCGGCAAGAGGTTCTTCGTACCGGATGCTCCCGCCGGGAAGAACCGTGCCGCTCACCGAATCCGCATCCGTGGGAGGATCACCTGGGAGTGCCAGCGTATAATACCGGCATGCTTCATTCACGGTGACAGCGAACGACCCCTCTGCATCGGTCACCGCAGATGCAACCACCGTGCCGGTCTCCAGCGGGTCGTTCGAGCAATGGCATGCGACGGTCACCCCGGCCATAGGACCCGCCGCCTCCCACGACCCCCCCCGCACCACGATGCCCGAAAAGACAAGGGGCATTTCGACTGTTGGCTGGACAGAGGGGAAAGGGGTAGCAGTCCGGTGGAAATCAATCGGCATCGTGGTGAGGTTCACGGGCTCCGGGGATACGGTTGGGACAGGGGTGGTATCGCCGGAGGCGGAAATGCAGAGGCAGAGGAAACAGGCGAACAAGAGGACAATTATTTTGATTACTTTACCCGGGCATGCCGACATACGGGAGTGGTGGAAGGGAGGCTAGAAAAAGGTTTGTGGTTGATTGGACCGCGTCCTGTCGGGAACACAATGGTGCATATGACAGAGCAGATCCTCTCGCGGAAAATTTGCTCATATGCGCTTATTGGTAGCCGACAGAATGATCTTCCGGTACCATTCACGCATGTATTCATCCTTTCAGGGGCATCCGGGCATGATTTGAAGAATTCTCTGAATAATCCGGTGAAAAGAGTGTGTATTCTGGATCGGGATATCTTATGCTGTTTTTGGGGTGACTGACATAATAACCTTTAAATATTTTCTGGTCTGACTTCACAGATACAGTGTCTTGTCTACGCGAGTTAGGCAATGCGCGACAAACATCAAGGTGCAGTTATGAAGATAATCAAGAATGATGAGGCAGTATCACCCGTTATCGGTGTGATCCTGATGGTCGCAATCACCGTCATCCTGGCGGCGGTCATTGCGGCGTTCGTGTTTGGAATGGCGGGATCAACTGGGTCCTCAAAGAATGTGGGGCTTGTTGTTACCCAATCGGGAGGAAATGTTCAAGTTACTATTCAGGGAGGAGCCGATCTCCCTCAGGTAACAAATCTGGAATGGTCAACCAATGGGGCAGACTTTTATGATACTTGGACTCCTTCTACGACTTTTCCTCTTGAAGTGGGGCAGAGATTTTCAGCTGCGACTGGAACACTTTCTGGAGATACTTTCACAGTTCGTGGTACTTTCGCAGATGGTACTGTTCAGGTTCTTATCGAGAAGAAATTCTGATTCTAATCCTTTTTTCCTGATCATCAACAACAAGTAAATATCCTGAATTGTAAATGGTAAAAGTATTCAATGGATAGTCCTTGCTTCAGGAAACCTGCGATTATCATCATAATATTCTCGTGCTGTCTTCTCCTCTCTCTCACCTTTGGCTATCCAAGAATTTACCTTACAGATGAATGGATCTCAGCGAACCAGCTGAACCATCTCGTGGGGGGCAAAGATCTGCTCTACGGATATGAGCCATATGGCGGAACGGGATACCAGGAATTTCATAAAGATATTCTCGCGTATACCCTTGCGCTCCCCATCGTGTCCATCCCTGCATACCTCCTGTTCATGGCACTCGGAGACCATTTTCGCCTTTTCATCAACCTCATTTGGTTTGGCCTCATCTTTTTTATCCTGTTGATGATACACAAATTTTTCCCAAAATATATTGTTTATAAGCACATCCCCTGGACATACGTCGCTTTTGGCTCTTCACTGGTCCTTTTTGTCCTGAACATGTGGTTATACACACCCTTTTCCATTGAGAAGTACCCAGAAGTTGCCGCGATTGTTTTTACAAACAATCTCCTCTTCGCGGGGTCGATGGTCCTCGCTTATCTCATCTTCCAGAAGATATTCGCAAATAACTGGTGGTCCCTGTTTGGTGTAGTGAGCGTGATTTTCGGCTCATCGTATCTCTTCTGGTCGGAAGTGGCGAAAGACCACGTTCTCGTACTCTTTCTCTTCCTTATCTCATTCTACTTTTTTATTTCATGGATACAATCCGGATCACTTCTGCACTTAATTTCCAGTTATATTGGAATTGGATGGGTAGCATGGGCGAGGCCTGAAGTGGGGGCGGGGTTATTCATCCTTGCAATAATTACAGTAATAATACTCTCTTTTCGTGAAGGAATACAAAAAGAGATCAAGGTATTCTTCTGCAGCGTTGCAACATTATGTGGAGCAATCCCTTTATTTTTGAATAATTATGGATTGACGGGAGACATTTTTACTACCCCTATGACATTGGTCCACCATGAAGTCTCGGCCTCATCGACCGAAATGCTGACCTCGCAAGTGGTCTCTCAATTTCAACCCGGGGCTTCTCATCCCCTCGAGTCTCTGCAATTGTTCTATCACATCTTCTTCGATCCAATATACCCTATTACATCTGGAATCTTCCAGGTCTCCCCGATTTCATTTCTTTCGGTGTTTTTCCTCATCCTTCTCATTATATACCTGGTGAAGAGAAAGCAATTTTTTTATTATGAATTTGAGAAAAAGGCGGCTATTTTGGCAGGTTTATTATCAGTAGGGATTATCCTGCCATATGGGAATAATCTTTACGGATTGGTAAATTCTGGCGGAGTAGTACCTGATATCCGGTATCTCTCCCTATTGTATTTTCCATTAATTATCCTGGGGCTGTTTTTCCTGAAAAAGCTGGAATTTCATGAGCCGGACCTGAAAAAAACCCTGGAATCATTTTTCTGGATTGGTATAGTAACCTTGCCTTTAAGTTTCATCGCCATCCAGGCGGGTTCCCATGTGAGTATTGGATTGAATCGCATGGTTCAGGTGCAGATTGTTGGATGGATAAGCTATTTTCTGTTGGGCGTTGTTGCGGTGAGCGTATTATTGGTCATGGCGAAAAAGATGGACAAGGAGAGCCTTCATTACATCCTCCCCCTCCTCTTTATCGTGAACTGCATCTGGTTTCTCATTGTAGGGTATCGGTTTACGTATTCTTTATGGGAACATTATGATTTCTGGTTACCTCTCTCAAATTGGGAGAACCTGTTGTTCTTTATGAGTTTCCCATGACAAACAGGTGAATTTCAGACTACGCAACATTTTTGACTTACAGATCCAGACACTCTGATCAATCTACATTTATTATATAAGGATCAATACATGTTCATGGCAGATGGCAAGGTAATTTTTCTCTCCTTATTTATGATTCTCATTTTAATTACTGCTGGATGTGTAACACCTCCGGGATCTGATAAAAAGGCAACCGTCACACCAACAAAAGCATCAACAACGAAAGTTACAACAATACCAACTGCCTCACCCACACCGGCACCACCGCAATTACCCATGTTTACAGTAGGACAGATCGCGTTAACATCAAAAGGTGGTAGTTCTGGTCTGGCAATAGCCAATTCGATAAGCGCAATAAATATGTACGGGACTATTGAAGTGAAAAGAGAGAAGATAGGGAATGTGGTAGTGTGGTATACAGATGGTGAACAGATCATTACATGGAAACAATACTCGGCTGTTGATAATAAGTATAAATTCGTCGAATATGGAATAGATCCAACGCGTATTCCCTTTTATAAAACCGGGAAAGAATTATCAGTTGTGCAATCAGGCGCATGCTATCCTCTGGGTGATTGGAACGTTAACGACGGTTCAGTATATAAACTACGAGCTGATGGTTTTGCAGTAAAGCAGGTGGCGAATGCGACACAGGTAGGGAATGATATCAGGATTGGACACTGGAGAAGTCTCCGCACTTCAGAAGGGAGAAGTTACAGAATCGACTGGGATTATGGACCAGGCGGTGATTACCCTCTTTTTATTGATAAAATAGAGGTATCGGAAGATCTCACAAAATTTAACGGAGTGGATAATTACGGGAGAACATTCTCCGGCAAATGGGCATATTCAATGGGTGCTATCGGGTCTGAAAAAAGATGCAGTGACTGGCCGGGGGGGAATGATTGGTATAAAAACGTAAACTGATATTCCCTGCAACACCAAATCTCCTTTTTTCGATGATTATTTACAATCTACCTGTTGGGGTTTATTCAGTCACACATTACTATAGTAATACCAATTGTCATAGTGGATAAAAGCCATATGGCAATCGGGGCAGGGAATATACTATACCAAAAATGTTCGTCGAAAGATTTATCGAATTTTGATTAAAGACAAAAAATCCATTGATGTCAACTAATAAAATAATACGAATTGCATTTTTAACATTTATACTTATATCATCACTTCCCATAATATCCGCTGCTTCCACACATTATCCCGAATATATACCTTCACAATTAATTGTCTGTTTTAAATCAGACTCCTTCAATAATGATCAAGACTTGAACATGTTATCATCACAATTACACGCAGAATATAACGCAACAATTCTTGAAAATTCCACTTTACTGGGAATTCCTGGGGTACAATTAATCCAGCTACCGGACAATGTTTCCGTCGAAGAGGCAACTGTCTGGTATAACAGTAAACCTTCCATTTTGTATGCTGAACCGAATTTTATTAAGACTATTTCATTACCAATCCCACGTGGGACAGAAGAGCTAAATGTTACAGATGCCCCTTCGGGAACTGGCACTTTAAGTGTCAGATTAGCTTCAATCTACCCAAACGATCCCTATTTCTCAAAGCAATGGAATTTGAACAACATACAACTTCCCATGGCATGGGATATTACCACGGGATCAGATTCAGTCGTTATCGCAGTGTTGGATACAGGAGTCAATTACAACCATCCTGATATTGCAGGCAATATCTGGGTGAATCCAGGGGAAATTCCAGATAACAATATCGATGATGACCAGAATGGCTTCATTGATGACATTAATGGTTGGGATTTTGCTTATAACGATAAATCACCCCTGGATGATTACGGACATGGAACGATGATTGCATCGATTATCGGTTCTGAAGGGAATAATCTACAAGGAATAGCCGGAATGATGTGGAATGTAAAAATCATGCCTGTAAAAATTTTCACTTCTTATTCATTCACGATCAGCGATGAAATAAAGGGTATACATTATGCAAAAATGAATGGGGCAAAAATTATCGTTTGCTCCTTTTCTGGTGATTATTATATTTCTGAACAAACTGCAATAGAACAGGCTCAGAATATCCTTTTTATCTGTGCTGCAGGGAACGATGGAATTAATACTGATATTACCCCCACCTACCCAGCGAGTTATTCCTATTCAAATATTATGTCGGTTGCTGCGACCGACGAAGATGACAATCTCTGTTATTTTTCGAATTATGGTCAAAACAGGGTTGACGTTGGAGCACCAGGGACGGATATTATCGTTCTCGATAGAGATTCGAATTATAAATATGCAGATGGAACCTCCTTTTCTGCTCCTCAGGTGGCAGGGCTTGCTGGTTTGATCTTATCAATTGATTCCACAAAAAGTGCTTCTGAATTACGTCAATTGATCATGGATAATGTTGATATAACACAAATTCATGGATATGTCCGATCTGGAGGACGTATTAATGCGTACAAGACGCTTTTGGCGATTTCTTCAATATCTACATCTACACCCACCACACAAATTACAACACCCACACCTACATACACGACGACCACTCCAATTCCATCATCTACCACTGTAATTCCGACTAATACTCCGACAAATTCCCCTCTTCAGGCAGATTTTACTGCCTCACACACATCTGGAACAGCACCATTGACCGTACGATTCCAGGATATATCACTGGGTAATCCCACCGGATGGATGTGGGATATTAATGGGGATGGATTCCTGGATTATTCCGAAAAAAGTTTTGAACATACCTATACCAATCCAGGTACTTATTCGATTACATTCTCTGTTACAAGAAATCAAGAATTGGCTACAATATCCCGAACAGACTACATTCATGTGTTTTCTGGAACGCCCACTTCGCCTGTCCCTACATCCGCGATCAATGAATTAACACTCTATGTTCATCCCGGATGGAATCTGATATCGACTCCAGGATATCTAAAAGAGGGTCATCATACCGCAGGCCAGGTTTTCGAAGGAATTGATTTTTTGGGGCATTCCATTTTTCGCTATAACGGGCAGAATCAGACATGGATTCAGGTAAAGAAGAATGATGAAATTCAACCCCTGCAGGGGTTATGGGTATACTCTGCCCAGTATGTTCCAATTGTCTTTGCCTTTAACGATAGTAAAACAACAACACCCGGCAGAGTCTTGAGTCCGGGATGGAATACTATTGGGTTTTCTAAACTACATTCTGTTTCGGCTAAAGATGCGTTGTCTTCTGTTCAAAATTCATGGACTCAATTAATTGGATTCAATGCAGAATCCCAATTATACGAGACATCTATTATCAATAGTGGATCAGGAACTCACAGCGATTCAAATCAGGTCTATCCAGGAAAGGGATATTGGGTATATATGAATAATTATGTAACTTTAATGTAAACCTTGTAACTGTAATTCATTTTCCAACCATTTTCTCCAGATTACTGCTCGAATTGAATTTGGAATGAAAACATAGGAATAAAGCGATAGATTAGGGCTGATAATATTTATATGTGCCATAAAAGAATAACAATATGCAATAAAATGTGATATAGGGGCAGAATAATGAAAAAAGCCGTTCTAATTATTTCCATTCTTTTTCTCTTTGCTTCTGGTTGCATTCAAAACTCCTCAGAAGTAACGGAAAAATTATCCGTATATACTCACCCGGATACAGGATTCACAATGAAATACCCCCAATCATGGATTGTGAATGAGACAACAGGAAATTATCATGTTATTGTAAGCAGTCCTGATAACCAGGCATCATTTGGGGTAATTATTGATCAGTGGAATCATCCTGAAGGAATGGAAGAGGGAGATTATGGTATATCTGGTGATCGACCTAATTCAACTCCAATCGAAAACAAGCAACAAATTCAAATTTCTGGGACAGATGGATTAGGATGGACTTTTCTCGTGAACGATGGTAAAAGGGAATATATTAATGGAATTGTGATGCTTATCAAGAGGTGTCCCGAATTACCAAATAATAGGATATTATACCACATTGATTATGATTATCCAAGAGGTGATGTCCAGTTGGAAAACACAGTGAAGACGATGCTTAATTCAATTGGGATGACCTGCCCCTCTAAAAAATAATTTTTTCAACCCCCCCTTTTTTTCGTTCTCTATTCTTAAACCCTTCCTCTTCCACACCAGTGCAGTATATTCCTGAAAATCGCCGCATTCCAGATCCCTTGGGTGAACCCGAACGACATCGCCGAATACATTAAACCTCGCCACATTCAACACCCCCGGGAAAGACCTAAAAAACGGTCATTGTCTCATCATCTTTTTATTTGTGACCATCGAGAAATCCTTCCCTTTTCATCGATTGGTCGCATAGAGGTGAGAATTATTTATTCAAAGCATTTGATACTGGAAGCCACGTTTTTCATACTCCCCGGTTTCACTCCGGCCGCCACGACCCCGGCCGGCTCTATATCGAGGGCAGCGACCTGGTGATCCGCTCCGACCTGGACACCTGTGGCTTTGGCATCCTGCTCGCCTTCAGCTACATGAAGCTGGCTTCGCCCAACTTCCAGCAGCCACGGGATACCGACATAAGGGAAAGCGGGAGACTCCCCCAGACATGAAAAGCGACAATGAGTGAAACGCATGATACCGACCATACGCTTCTTGTATTGGAATCGCCAAATCTTCTTGTCAGAGGGTTCCCCAATGCCCGATCTCGTTCCATCTGCCCGGCGGAAAAGCACGGTGATAAAGAAGCTCGAAGCGGCAGCACCGGTAATCCGAACACAGTTTGGCGTAACCCGAATCGGGATCTTCGGATCATTTGCCCGGGGCGAACAGACAAGGAAGAGCGATGTTGATATTCTCGTCGATTTCGCAGAAGGATACGCGACCTTGAAAAATTTCATCGGGCTTTCCGATTACCTTGAAGCGCTCTTCCAGCGGAAAGTTGATCTCCTCACAGAGCCGTCGCTTTCCAGTCTTATCAGACCTTATATCGAACGGGATGTGATCTGGATTGAAGGATGACCGGGTCCTGGTAATCCATATCCTCAACGAGATCAGATTTTTGAGGAAGATTGCTGCAGGTCGTACCTATGACGATCTTCTTTCAGACGAATATTTTTCGCATGCGGTTATCAGAGCAATCGAGGTTATTGGGGAAGCATCAAAGAACCTTTCGACCCGGTTCAAGGAAAAACACCCTGGAATCGCGTGGCGGGAGATCGCTGGCATGCGGGACAAGGTGATTCACCGTTATTTCGAAATTAACTGGCAGATCGTCTGGAGCGTTATACGCAATGACCTGCCAGATCTTGAAACAGAGTTCTCAGCTCTCTGTAATGAAATGAGTTAAAGAACCCGGATATACACTCATCCCGGGCAGCCGCCTATGACACGGGACCCCCGCCCCGCACCCACCGATATCCGGTTCCCTCCTTCTGCTTCTCTCACATTGCTAGCACTCTTGATGTAATACTACTGGCAGACCCGGGACCATCTCGACTCCTGCATGAGCTGCCACTTATGGGCTGCGATGCGACCATGGCCGGAGGCGGTTCGATTGCTTTGGAGGTTGGACGTGAGCAGACGGCGGCGTCTTTTCCATCAGCGCTCTGCCGCCCGCCGTGATTGCTGAAGGGAATTCACTTGCCTTCGGCCACCATCAGCCGACCTTGCCCCGCCGCAGGATTCCCGATACAACGCATTAATGATGGCTTACATCAGCGACGGCAGGAGAGGGCTGCCAGACCCAAATAATAACAATAATCCCCCCACCACCATACACACACATATATACTCATCGCTCACATGTAATAGCGCAGCAAAAAACTGCATAGGTAAGCAAAATGGATGACAGAGGTTTTAGGGGAGGGTTCAACCGGCCCCGGACAATGACAAAAACTGTATGTGCGGACTGTGGAAAAGAGTGCGAAGTACCGTTCGTGCCAACCGAAGGAAGGCCGGTGTACTGCCGGGAGTGCTTACCCAAGCACAGGAAACCCCGGTACTAGAACTCTCATTTTTTTGAAGCGTTTCTTCTCAAAGTGTTTTTTGGACGCGGTTGTGCGTCGTGTTTTGTTTTGGTAGTGTTGTGGTGTGGAGCGGAGGCTCTCGAATTATTGATTTGTTTTACCGCCCCCGGTATTGGTTCGACATTTAATTGAACGGGCATGTCTTCATGGGGAGGCGGAGAATCCCCCTCCGGACCTCCCCCGAAACGCGATAGTCTGGGAGCAGGGTTGATTCGAATTCGGCTGGAAGAGGATGCACTCAGTCTCTTTTGATTCATTCTTCACGCGGAATTCCAGCCTGTCGGAGAATTCTGACAAGGAGATCCAGACCAATCGCTTTCCGATGCGGATTGGGAAGTGTGAGAACAAGAGTGTCTTTCATCATGAATGGATGTTTCCCCCCTGAATAAGGGCCTTCAAAGCCAAAAGAGCGGAGTTTTCTCACGAGGTCAGCCCATTTTAAGGCTGGAGCTTATGCTCTGGCACTTGAATCCAGTCCCTTCATATCTTCGATTGTATAATCGCCCAATTTTGGTATAGGAAGACCCCTTCTCAAGTGAATAATGATCCATTCATCAAGTACTTCTACAAGATTCTGGCGACAATCCTCGAGTGTCTTCCCTGTTGCCCATACTCCGGGAAGATCTTGAATCTCACCATAGAATGGTTCTTCATCATCGATGATCTCATACTTCGCCCGGTCAAGCGCCGCATGGATATATTCTATTATCATGGATTGTTTCTGATTCTGTTGTAGAATGTAATAAGGATACTGTGATGCGGCGGATTCAGCGAGATGATATCATCTTGCATGGAGAGGATGACTCTTTAATACATTGTAAAAAGCACGGAATGATGGAGATCAATTGACCGGCGGCAGCTCAGGAGGTTATCAAATGGTTGAAAAGCAAGTACTGAATGTGGCAAAATTTTTTTTAAAGACCGCCTGAAAGAACATGGCCTTCAAAAATTTCGACTTATTGTGTTCGGTTCCCAGGTAACGGGAAGATCTCATCCGGAGAGTGACATAAATGTCGCTATTATTTCGGACGAATTTAATGAAAAAGACATCTTCGAAAGGGCACGGATGACGAAAGATGCAGAAATATTGACCGTGCGGACCCACTCGCACTGGACGTCATCACTCTCTCTCCAAGGGAATATCATAAAGGGAAATCCCCGATTGTGGAGTATGTGAAGCAGGGCGCGATTATTCCATCACATTCAACTTCCTAAACCCCCCCAAATCTCGTGAAGATCTCTGTTATCCCTTTTCATTCATGGGAAGCGTCATTGCCGCGGGAAAGATTAATAGTCAAAGGGAAGGGGGAGAATCCCCCTCCTGGCACTCTCCCGAAACGCAATCGATTGTGGGCTGGGTTGACCCAGGGGTCATATATGATGTATCCCTTTTATCCCTCACTCTTATATGATTGCGAAAAGGGTTTCCTGTTCGGGGATTAGGAGGGTTTGAATATATTTTTCTGTTCCAGTTCTGATCCAATGAATGATTTGTGTGATGGGAAAAGAGAGAAAAACATGATGAACCAGAAGATGAATACTAATTACACCGAGGGGAGTCTGTCTGAAAGTCCGTGATATCATTCACATCATCGAGGCAGACGGTTGGTACCTTGTGGCGACAAGAGGTAGTCATCGTCAATATAAACACGCAAAGAAGCCGGGCAGAATCACGATTGCCGGGCATCCTGCTGATGATATTGCGCCGGGCACCCTGAACAGTATCCTGAAACAGGCAAATTTGAAGGAGTGAATCAGAACATGCACAGGTTCCTTATCGTAATAGAGAAAGCGGGTAGTAATTACTCAGCATATTCACCAGATCTTCCCGGTTGTGCAGCAACAGGAAAGACGAGGGAGGAGGCGGAAGAGAGGATGCATGAGGCAATCGAGATGCATATCAGGGGACTGATTGAAGATGGCATGCCTATACCGCGATCGCATGCAACGGCAACTTTTGTAGCGATAGAGTCGCCATAACGAAAGAGACTTTTCATCTTCTCGTTTCTCTCAACAGAAAAACAAAGGTTTACTTTATTCAATTATTATCAATCACAACCATCATCGTTCTTTATATCTAAAATCCCCGAAGGGAAGTGATCACCATCGCGAAGATGCCCCCGCGGAAAGTGACGCAACTCGCCCGCAGGCTCGGGTTCTGGGAGGTGACCCTCTCGGGGATTGGGATGATCCTCGGGGCGGGGATTTACGCCCTCATCGGTGCGGCGGCAGAGAGTGCGGGCAACGCGCTCTGGCTCTCGTTCTGCATCTCCGCACTCGTGGCGTTCTTCACGGCTCTTTCCTACATGGAACTCTCGTCCATGATGCCGCGTGTGGGAGCCGAGTACGAGTATGCCACGCGGGCGGTTGGGAGGAATGTCGGCATGGTGGTCGGCTGGATGATCATCTTCTCGGGCATCCTCGGGGCTGCAACGGTCTCGCTCGGTTTCGCGGGATACCTTGTGCACCTGGTTTCGGTGCCCCTGTTCCTTGTGGCGTTCCTGTTGATTGCAACTCTCTGCGCTCTCCTCATTGTGGGAGTGAGGGAGAGTGCATGGGTTGCAGTGGCGTTCACACTCGTGGAAGTCGGGGGGCTCCTGCTGATCATCGCCGCCGGCGTTCCCTACCTCGGCAGCGTGGACTACATGGAGATGCCGCTCGGGCTGAGCGGAGTGTTCGCTGCCGCAGCACTGGTCTTCTTCGCCTATCAGGGATACGAGGAGATGGTGAAGTTCTCCGAAGAGGCGAAAAAACCCGAAAAGACAATCCCCCTGGCACTGATCACGGCGCTCCTGGTCTCGACGGTCCTCTACATCCTTGTCAGCGTATCGGCTGTCAGCGTTGCCGGGTGGGAAATCCTCGCCGCATCTCCTGCACCGTTTGCGGCGGTCGCGTCCGCAGCCTGGGGTGGCGATGCCTCGCTCCTCCTCTCGGTCATTGCGCTGTTTGCAACCTCCAACACCGTGCTGATGATGATGTTTGCGGCTTCCCGGATCAGCTACGGGATGGCACGGGCAGGGGCGCTCCCGGGGTTCCTTGCGAAGGTAAACCCGGGGAGGCATACGCCCGCAACAGCCATCCTGCTCGTGTCGGCAGGGGCTGTCCTCTTCCTGTTCGCAGGGGATATCGCGTTCATCGCAAACATCACAAATTTCACGCTGTATGTCACCTTTATCGTCGTAAACCTCTCGGTGATCATTCTCCGGTACAGGGAACCGGGGTGTCCGAGGCCCTTCTCCATCCCGGGGAGGCTGGGGAGGTTTCCCCTCTTCCCCCTGCTGGGCCTGGTGACCTGCCTCTTCATGCTCATGCAACTCGAGCCGGCAGTACTCGGGATCGGGGTGCTCCTGGTGGGTCTCGGGATCGTGGTGGTCGTGCTCTACGAGAGGAACCGGGAGAGATGAGGGGATCTGGCAGGGTGCAGGGGGAGGGGGTATCGGGTGAGCCGTGAACGCCTGAGTGTTCTGAGTGCGGTCTGTTTAGAGTGAAAGGGAGTGACCTTCCTGTATAACCGCTCCGGTGTCCCCCGCGGAAAGGGCGCCTCGCCCGGGGACCCGGAGGGTCGGGGCTTTCAGCCCGTTGCTGCTCCCGGGACAGGCAGGGTCCTTCCTGAACAACCCCTTCCGTATTCCCCGCAGTTAGGGCTTCCGCCCTAACTGCTCCTCAGCACTAGACCCTATCGCATTGGGGGGATGCCCCAGTGGCAGGGCGGAGCCCCAAGAGCGTCTAAGAGGAAGTGCGGTACATGATCCAACCGGGACGGGCAGGTTCCTTCCCATGCAACCCCTCACGTTCTCCCCGCAGCACCGGGCCTTCAGCCCGCTGCTGCTACTGGGAAATGGCTGGTACCTTCCTGTACGACCAGTGTTGTATCCCCGCAGTTAGGGCTTACGCCCTAACTGCTCCCAAAACCTGTTTCGTCCTTACATATCACGGTATACGTGTTTTCGGTGACCGACCTCGATGACAAGTATGACAAAACAGTCCTGTCCGATGTCGAGGATTACCCTGTACTCCCCGACCCGGTGGGAATACACGGTGCCGCTCTCCTGCCCTTTGAGATTCTTGAGCCACTTTTTCGGGTCAGGCTCATGTGCAAGCGCGAGAAGATCATCTCTTATCCGGAGCAGAATCGGGCGGGGGATATTTTTTGCACTCCGGATGGCATGGGGGGACCAGAGGATTGTCCAGTTCATTCAAGCCCCAGTTCCTTATCCGCTTCCTCCATTGTGTAGAAACGACCGGACCTCACGTCCTCCCGGGCCTGCCTGATGGCCTTCAGGGTCTCCGCACTCAGTGGTTCCTCATCGATGTAGTTTGCAACCAGCCTGTCGATCACTTCGGAGTAAGACTCGCGGGGATGGATCTTGAGACCTGTGAGTGATTCCTTCGTCTTTTCGTTGACCCGGATCATCGACCCCTGCATATACTATTGTATACACATGTTAACAGATATATACCTCGCATGTGCGGTAGATCCCTGAACTTCCTGTACAACCCCTCCCGTAGCCCCGCAGCACCGGGCT
Organism: uncultured Methanolinea sp.; assembly: GCA_964452625.1. GTDB lineage: Archaea > Halobacteriota > Methanomicrobia > Methanomicrobiales > Methanospirillaceae > Methanolinea_A. Next base: position 29,316 of record CAYVMJ010000006.1, on the reverse strand, counting down.
TTCAGCCCGTTGCTGCTCAGCACTGGACCCTATCGCATCGGGGGGATGCACCAGCGGCGGGGCGGAGCCCCAAGAGCGTCTGAGAGGAAGTGCGGTCAGATCCCTGACCTTCCTGCACAACCCCTTACGTGTTCCCCGCAGTTAGGGCTTACGCCCTAACTGCTCCAAACGGCCGGTTCTCCGCGAGGCACACCGCGAGCTCCTGCATGATCCCCTGCAGGTCGCCGGTATCCCGGAATCTTTCGAGGAGGACCTGCCCGAGGCTCCCCTGCTCGATTCGCGTTTTGATGAGCGGGAGGTAGTGCCGCTCTTCGCGGGTGGCGGCCTGCACCGCGTGCCGGAACAGGGCGGAGAGTTCATCCTCGAGACCGGCGGTCCCGCGGGAGATGGCCGTCTCAGTCATCTCGAGGAGTCCTTTCCGGTCTTCCTCGAGATCGAGACTGCGTGCATGGAGGAGCGCCCGCACGAATGCGCTGGCGGCCATGTCGGCATGGACGCATTCCTGCTCGTCGGTCGCCTTGATCTCGATGCACGGCCGGCTGAACCGGACGATGACCCCTGATGACGCGACCCATTCCTCGCAGAGTACTTTTGCATCCCTCGCCTCGAGTTCCCTGTACATCGCCGAGAGGCGATCGCGGTAGTCCTGCACTGACGCGATCGGTTCGGGCACGATCCCGCCGCAGATGGCAGGGATCCGGGCCTGGTTCTCCCTGTAGTAAAGGAGCCGGTTGTCGACCGGCCCGGGCGTCCTCCCTTCGACAAAGGGGGATGCCGCGGTGACGGCGACCAGGAACGGGATCAGGCAGCGGATACGGTTGTGCATCCTGACAAGGTGCGTTTCGTCCCGGTATTCGAGGTTGACCTGCAGGGCCTGGATATTCAGCCACCCGTGCTGCCGGATCCCGAACAGCCGGTCGTACGACTCGTAATACTCCGCTTCACCGTGGTCCCAGACCCGTGCCTGGTCGAGGACCAGGGTGGGGTGCATCCCGAGGCCGAGCAGTGTGTATCGGTCGCCGAACCGGTGCGAGAATGCACGTAATCCGTCCTGGACAGAGGACTCGATCTCTGACAGCCGGGCAGACGGGTGTTCAGGTGCAAACTCGAGAACGCTCTTCTGGAGCTCCTTGCAGATGATGGCCCGGCCGAGCCTGGCCCCGCCGTCATGGCTGCCCGATGCCTCCATGAGGATGCGGTCCGATTCGGGGAGCGGGGAGAAGCCCGGCCCGTTGATAGAGTACTCATGCTCCGTTCCGGTCTTCATGCGATGGATCCGCCTCCGGGAGTGAGAGGGATCTCGGCCACGAGATCGGTCTCGGGCTCGGGGATCATATTGATCACGTCCAGTTCCGGTGCGGGGAGGGACCGCACCAGTGCAGTCAGGCTCTCCACCGCCATCCGGTACTGGGTGTCGTAGGCTGCACGGTCACCCTTTAAGAAGCAGACAAGGGGACAGATTGTCTCCTTCTTGATGAATATGCGGAGGGTGTGATCCGTCACATCGAACGTGAATGGCCCCGCGGTGCAGGTCTCGGGTTTGACGGCATGGATCCTGCATTTGCCTCCGCTGCACATGATGCATATTCCGTCGTCACCTGACCGCATGCGGGAATACCCTGGGGACTCAAACGCACACGCAGGTATCCCCTCTTTGAGGAGAAGAGAGATCCTCCCGGGGCTGAGCGGGGGGTGCGCCCCGTGGCAGCAACGCGCCCCGCAGGCTGCGCAGATAGCTTCTGCTATGGTTTCGAAAGGCTCTGTCATGGGAAGTGTTCACGTCTCCAGCAGGGTATGCACGATCTCCCGGTATACGCCGGGGTACGCGGTGTCCTCGCCGCCCTCGAGCGACGGGTTGTCATTGACCTCGATCACGCACGGGCCGCCTCTGCCGTCCTTGATGTCCACCCCGTAGAGCCCGTCACCGATCGCCTGCCCTGCCCTGACCCCGAGATCCCGGACGTCCCCGGGGATCATGTCGGGCGGGACGCTCTGCACCCCGCAATAGACCACGTGGCCGTTCACAGAGTCCTGGATCTTGAAGGTCTGCGAAGGGATGATGTACTTGCAAGCATAGAGGAATTTCCCGCCGAGCACGCCCACCCTCCAGTCATAGGTGCTCTCCACAAACTCCTGCGCAACGATCCAGTCCGACAACTTGAAGTAGCGTCGGGCGACCTGGAGGAGTGCGGCAGGGTCCTGCACTTTCTCGACCCGCAGGGAGAACGAGGTAGAGGGCTCCTTTACGATCACCGGGGAGCCGAGCTCACAAAAGATCTCCCGGGCCCTTGCGGGGTTAAGTTCCCGGTATGACAGGAACAGCGTCCGGGGCATCTCCACCCCGTGCTGCATCAGCCGCGAGTACATGTGCACCTTGTCCGAGCAGATCTGGATGGAGGCGGGATCGTCGATCACAGGGATTTCGGCAAACTCGGCCATCCTTGCTGCGACATACGTCACGTTCATCGGGTCTGTCCGGGCCCGGATGAAGAGCCCGTCCATCTGGGGTATCTTCCGCATATCGACAGGGAAGATGAACTCCGCCCCGTGCCCCATCTCCTCTGCAGCGTCCCGGCACCGGATCAGGGCATTGAGCTGTTCGGCCGACGAGAGCGTCTTCCGGTCAACGAATATTCCAAGGCGGCTCATAGGAATTCCTGGCCCGAGATGGAGCATTGGAGGATCTCCTTCTCTGCCTTCGAGAGATGCGAGTACCGGACAGGGCAGAGAGAGGAGAGGATCGGGTCCCCGCCATCCGAGAGGCAGACCAGTTCGACGAGGGGGATCCGGAAGCATTCCCAGATGCGGGTGGCCATTTCGGCCATGCCCCGGTCCGTCCCGGCGACCTGCCCGAAGACCGAGACGGCGCGGTGTATCCGCGTCCCATCACCCATGCGCTGGGCACAGAAGGGATATCTCCCGTTGTGTGTCACGTGACGTACCCGTTCCCGGGCTTGTTCATCCTCATCGAGAACTTCGAAGTGCGAGGTGCAGGCAAAGTAGTTCAGCCCGTAGATCACTGCAGGGGCGGGGATGCATGACTGGGAGATGGTATACTCTGCGACCGGTATTCCCTCGATCCGGGCACGCTCGAGGCAGACGGGCACGACGAAGGCATCGAGAATGGACCTGGTGCCGGGCGCCACGCGCTGGCCAAGAACCTCCCGGGAGAGGATCGAGTAATACGCCTCGCTCTTGTAGGAGTAGTTCTCGGAGACCACACAGACAGTCTCCCCCCTCTCCACCACGTGGATGCTGTCACGGAGGAGTGTTGCGGCGTGCCTCCTCTTCGCCCGGGTGAGAGGAACGGGTGCCCGGATGCGGATCGGCGGAGTAAGAACCGGGGATGCAGGCGGTTCCAGGATCAGCTGTCCCTCGGGCATCAGGAGATCACCTCCCGCGACCATGGAGACATGGCCCTGCCGGAGGCAGGGGCATTCAAAAAACCGGCGGTGTGGACCCTATTATGGGGGTCATCATCAGTTTCGCTTTCTGGTTCTGGCATGAGGAACCACGAGCCGCATGGTTTGCAGCTGAAGAGGTATCACTCAGATGGTGTGCCAGATTTGGTTTAAAGGTTTGCGGTCGATCTGCCGGGATCATCCGGGGATTCGGCAGGATTGTGTCCCGATTCCCGCACCATGGATCCCGGAACGGCGGAATGAGTGTCGGCCGGCTGCCAGGCACCGTTGCCCCGGGGAATGACCCTTGCGAGTGGCATACGGGTGACCGGATCGGGCGCCGGAACAGTGTATCCCGGCCAGGGTATGGTTATCCGGGAGGCCCGGGAATGCGGCACCGCCTTTGTCTTGCGGCATGTCCCTGCGACGATGAATTTTTTCGCAAGTCTTTTCACCGGGAATATATAGGCATATATATTCTATTGGGCAGCATAGAGGAGTAGAGCATTCCCGTGCAGGGATGCAGGAGGGGCATGATGGAAATACGCAAAGTGCAGATCACCGGGGGGTCGTCATTCGTGATCACCCTCCCCAAGGAGTGGGCAGAGAAGCAGGGCGTGAGAAAGAATGATCCGCTTGGACTGGTCACGCAGCCGGACGGGACCCTTCTTATCACGAAGGACCTGTCCGACACCCCTGCCCAGCGATCCAGGATATTCGACGTGACCTCCATCAATGACACCACCCTCCTCTTCCGGCTGCTGATAGGATCCTATATCGCGGGGTACACCGCTATCGGGATCACCTCGAAAAACAGGCTTCCTGCCTCCATAAGAAAAGTGGTCAGGGACTTCTCACAGATGACCATTGGTCCTGAGGTGGTGGAGGAGACCGATACCTCGGTCCTTTTAAAAGACCTCCTCAACCCCGCGGAGATGCCCTTCCAGAACACCATCAGGCGCATGTACGTGATCGTCAAGAACATGTACATGGACGCTTTCACCGTCCTCGAGACAGGGAATGCAGGCCTCGCGCGGGACGTGGTCGCACGGGACAATGACGTCGATCGCCTGCACTGGCTGGTGGCCCGGCAGACCAATATCATCCTCAAGAATGCGAGCCTTGCGCGGAAGATGGGAGTCGCACCGTCCGTCGTCGTGAATACCTACATCATCAGCAGGATCATCGAGCGGATAGGGGACCACGCGGTCCGTTACGCGGAACATGCATCCTCTGTCCCGAAAGACGCGATCGATTCCGGGACACTGGACGCAATCAGGAAGGCAGGCGGGCATTCGCTGTCTATCTTCGACCGGAGCATCATCTCGTTCTTCAATGCCGATATCAGGGAGTCCAATAGCAATATCGAGCAGGTGAAAACCCTGGATGAGCTCTGCAGGGAGGTCATGGCGCATACCCCGGACCAGAACCCCGGACTCGCAGTCTCCCTGCGCTCAATCGCCGAGAGCATCAGGAGAGCGGGAGAGTATGCGGGGGACATATCCGAGAATGTCATCAACATGCTCGTGGAAGAGGAAGGGCAACCGGATAAGACCCTCCCGGTGAGGGCCAAGGTATAATACCCTGACCCGGCAAACTCACACGCAGGATGAAGTGAGCATGGAAGGAGAAGACCTAATCGAGGTGACCGATCTCTCCTGGGAAAAAACTGTCGAGAAGAGCAAGATGCCCGTGCTGGTCATGTTCTACAGCCCTACGTGCCCCCATTGCAGGACGATGGAGCCTTACGTGCGCCAATTTGCCGGGGAATTCGCAAAGGCGGTCCTCTTTGCCAGGGCGGACATTACCTCCAGCCAGTGGACGGCAGAGCGGTACGGGATCAGGAGCACCCCCACCTTCAAGTTCTTCTGCGGCGGGAGGCCGGTCTCTGACCTTGTGGGAGCGGTCTATCCGGCCCTCCTGAAGAGGATGATAGAAGAGGGGCTGAAAAATGGCCCGGACTGCCTGGAACATTCCACCCGCATAGACTATGATGTGACAGGGTATGCCTGAAAGAGCCCCGGCGGGTCCCGTTGCACGGTGCGCGCCTCCGGCTCACCACCCCCATGCAGAAAACCAATCCCTGCGCCGACATCACGCACGGCTCAATAGGTATATATGAAGTGATTTGCAAATTGTTGTTATTGAAATGACAACAATAGTCCGCTATTCTTCTCCGATACTCCTTCTTGCGTGCATCATCTTTGCACTCCTGCCGGCACCATCCATGGCAGCCGTGGAGTACCTCGGGGGGGAACCAATCCTCACAGCCTCCCTGGAGGGGCAGAACGAATATCTCCCAGGGAGCGATGCGGTTCTCGTGGTGGTGATCGAGAACAGGGGAACGCCGGAATTCAAGATGTTCCCGGCCGGGTGGGCGGCCTCCGACATCCCGTCATCCACGGCAAGGCTTTTGCGGGCTGGACTGGGAGCGGGCGATGCACCCGTTCTCATAAAGAATGATCCGCAGATGGTGGGCGACCTTCCCGCGGAGTCGAGGGTGGAGGTTCCCTTCCAGGTAAAAATCCTCCAGAATGCATCGGGGGGGACCTATACACTACCGCTCTCCATCGAGTACGTCACGGTCTCCTTTGCAGAACAGCGTGGAGGCGGGACTCTCGCGTATTCCTATTCGAATGCCAGTGCCACCATCCCGCTCCCGCTGAAGGTGACGCCGCGGATCAGCATCCAGGTCACAGACACAGGGGCAGGGGAACTTACCGCGGGAAACGAGGGATTTCTCACACTTTCTATCCGGAATGTGGGATCGCTTGCCGGGAATGAGTCCATTGCAAGGATCTTAAGGCACCAGGACAGCCCTGTTTTGCCGATAGCCGGGACATCGTATATCGGGGAATTTCCACCCGGGTCCTCGATCCAGTCCCAGTTCAAGGTACAGGTGAATGACCAGGCGCAGGCATCAACCTATCCCCTGGATGTGGTGGTGGAGTACCTGGATCCCCAGGGCGATCGTGTCACCACCGATCCGCTGACCATCGGGATCCCGGTGGAAGGATCGATCGAATTCGAGATACTCACCGATGAGTTCACTCTTGCGCGGGGGAGCACGAAGGAGATTGAGGTCCTCTTCAAAAACACAGGGCCTGTGACCGTGCGCAGCGCCCAGGCCCGGATCAGTGCGGCGGACCCCTTCAGCTCTGAAAAAGACATCGCCTCGCTCGGTGACATGGCACCTGGGGAAGAGATACATGCGGCCTTTCTCCTCACCGTCGACAAGTCGGCGACCGTGAAGGAATACGGCCTCGACACGGAGGTCAGGTACAGGGATGTCCTTGACAACCAGATCATCTCGGACCCCATGAAGATCCGGGTGAAGGTGGTGGAGAGGACAGGGCTTGACGTGCTGACCGGAAATCCCGTGTACATTATCCTGCTGGTATTTGTCCTGATCGGGATCGCGTATTTCATCTATTCGAAGAAGAAGAGCAGGTAAAGAGGGAGGCCGGGTCTCTCAACACGTGCATATGCGGGGGGAGCTGCACATCTCATTTTTCCGGGGATCCGGGTATGATCAACCTGTAAAAAGGAGTGTCTTTCACCGACAGCTTCCGGGCGGGATGTCGGATGGGATCAGGGCGCCTGGCTCCCGGTGATTTCAGGGGATACGGGTGGCCAGGGTTCCGTCATCCGTGAGATAAAAGAAAGAAGAGGGATCCGGGTATTACCAGCTCTCTGAAAACGCAGTGTTGACGTAGATGTCCTCAAGCCTGCTCTTATGACCCCGTTCCATGCTTGCAAGCTCCATGAACATCTTCTTCTGCGCCGCATCCTCGCTGTTGCCGGCAAGCGCGGTATACATCTGCATGGCCTCGAGTTCCTTCTTTATCGCAATGACCAGCCCGTCGACAGGTTTGAGATCGGGAGTCAGATCCGGGGTCGCGATATTGTCTCCCACCTTGTAATCCTTTGTCGCAGAGAACTTGAGGGATTTTACGTCCTTGGAGAGAAGTCCCTGCAGGAATTCGCGATGCTTTGTTTCCTCGCCGGCAAGCTCGAGGAAGAGTTTCTTCAGATTCGCATCCTTTACCTTATCTGACACAGTCTTGTAGAATGTGTAGGCCTCTACTTCACGGTCAATGGCTCTTGAAATGATCTTCTTGTACTCTTCTGGAGTCATCCAAACCAAATCCTCCAATCCAACAGATGCTCCATCTCTCTATTTAATGACATGGTTCAAGGCATCTCTGCGGTTTTTTTTCATTTTGAAGGATGCATTGCAGGCAATTCAGGTTGAAAAGTACATCACATCTGATAAACATCAGGTCCCCTGCAGGGGTGCATAATAAGGGTGAATCTTCGTTCTTTTCACTCAAAAAAGATAATTGTAGTGTATTACATGAGTGGTATGCGAAACACTTTTCATTTAACTCACCCCCGGCTTTTTTCCGGGATCACTGCTGCAGCGTGTGCACTGCATAAGGTTCTGTGTGTTTCAGGCAGCAGGGGTCGGGTCAACCGGCATGGTTTTCCGGCAGGGGACCGGCCCCCCGGCATGGTTGCATCAGGAAGGCGGATCGCAGAGACAGGATCGCAACTGAACCAAAAAAAAAGGAATTGGGGATTACTTGAAGATATTGTCGAATATCTGGTCGCTTCCCGTGGCGGAGAGGCGGTCGCGTTCCTCGCGTTCCTCGACAAGTGCCAGCAGCGGGAGCCGCATGTCGACGCCGGGGACATACCCGAACATCTTCTCGAGCTCGACCTGCTGTGCGTGCATGAACAGTGCGTTCGGGATATCCATGGCGCAGAGTTCCTGGCACTGCCCGCAGTTGACGCAGGAGTCGGCGATGTGCGCGAAACGGATCATGTGGAACATGAAGCTCGGGGGCACCTGCCCGGGTTTGACGAGGTACGGCTTCTTGGTGCTGCACTCCACGCAGTAGCAGATGGGGCAGTTCTCAATGCACTGGTAGCACTTGATGCACCGTGAGGTGTCCTCCATGATCTTCTTCAGCCGGTCCCGCCCTGTCCCGAGCGACGCGAAGTCCTTCTCGCGCCACTTGTCGCCGAGTTTGAGCATGGCGCCTTCGACCTTCTTCCTCATCTCGACGCCTTTTGGATCTGCGGGCTCGGTCTTGATGGCGCCTGCCTTGACTGCCTGGTCAAGGATGCCGGCACCCTTCTCGCTGCAGACCTCGACAAATGTTGCCTTGCCTGCCTTGTCGCCGATGACTCCCCAGTTCCCGCAGGCGAGATCCGCCTGGCGGGGGACCTTCATCTTGCAGCGGCGGCAGTTGGAGCGGCGTCCATACCCCTCGTCCTCCAGGTCGTCGATCTTGATGCCCTTGTGGCCGCCCTCGTATTCGATGATGAACTGGCCGCGGTCAATCTCTTCCTTATGGACAGTGTCGGGATCGACCTCGAACTTCTCCTTGATCATCTTCCGGGCCATGATCGGGCTCACCGTGCCCCCGCAGTTGACCCCGATCATGACGACATTGTCCAGGTTGACCTGCTGGCGCTTTGCAAGCTCGTACAACCCCATGGCGTCGCAGCCCTTCACGGTGATGGCGATCTTCGTGTCGTTTGCGCCATTCAGGTACTTCTTCACCAGTTTTGACACGAGCAGGGTACCACAGTGGAGCGATCCGGAAGTCTCGTTGATCTTGGCAGGGTCGGTGACGAGCGTGGGCACTGCGTCATAGATGTCCTGGCCCCTCTTGACGGCGAGGACCGCGTCAACGATCTTCTTCTCCAGCATGAACTTCAGCAGGCCTGAGACGGCACCTCCGCACTCGGCCTTCTTGGCCAGGTCTGCATCAGGTGTCCATGCATAGAACATGTCGCCTTTCTTTGACATCTAGTTCCCCTCCTTGATCTTCTCGACCTTCACAGCACAGGCCTTGAACTCCGGGATCTTTGCGATCGGGTCAAGGGCGTTCTTGGTAAGGACGTTTGCCGCACATTCGGCGAAGTGGAACGGCATGAACATCACGCCCTTCATGATGTCCTTCGTGACCCTGGCAGGGACGTTGACCGTGCCGCGCCGGGTGATGGCCCTGACCATCTCATTATCCTCGATTGCGAGTGCTTTCGCATCCTCGGGGTTGATTTCGATCCACCCGGTAGGCTCCTCGGCCTCGAGGGACTTGGACCGCCGGGTCATGGTCCCGGTGTGCCAGTGCCAGAGGCAGCGGCCGGTGGTGAGGATAAAGGGGTATTCATCGTCGGGGACTTCTGCCGGGGGCTTGTAGGGGACTCCGAAAAAGACCCCAAGTCCGTCGGGGTGGGAGAACTTCTCCTTGTGCAGGATGGGCGTCCCGGGGTGTTCCGCCGTGGGGCACGGCCAGTGGAGCGCCTCCGGCCTGTTCAGCCTCTCGTAATTCATCCCCGCGTAGGACGGGGTGAGTTTTGCCATCTCGGTGAAGATATCCTCGGCGCTCTTCCACGGGAACTGCTCGGCGTACCCCATTTTGGCGGCGATATCCGCCATGATCTGCCAGTCGAGCCTTGACTGGCCCGGCGGGTCCTGGGCTTTACGCCACATCTGGACACGGCGCTCGGTCGAAGTCTGGGTACCGTCCTTTTCGGCGTAGCAGCAGGCGGGCAGAACCACGTCCGCAAGTGCCGCAGTCTCGCTCATGAAGATATCCTGCACGACGAGGAATTCCAGGTTCTTGAAAGCCTTCTCCACGTGGTGGAGGTCGGGATCGGAGATCAGCGGGTTCTCGCCCATGATGTACATGCACTTGAGCTCGCCGGGATTGTCGGCAAGGACGTCCATCATGACGGTCACTTCGTACCCGTTCTTTCCTTCCGCGATGCCGTCGGGGAAGCCCCAACCGTCTGAGAACTTCTTGTGGGCCGCCTCGTCGATGACCTTCTGGTATGCGGTGAAGACCACCGGCAATGCACCCATGTCGCAGGCTCCCTGCACGTTGTTCTGGCCGCGGAGTGCGTTCACTCCGGTCCCGGGCCTGCCCAGGTTGCCGGTCAGCATCTGGATGTTGGCGACAGACCTGACGTTGTCCACACCGACGGTGTGCTGGGTGATCCCCATGGAGTAGAGGATACAGGCAGACTCGGCTTTCGCGAACCATTCGGTCGCGGTCTTGAGCTGGGAAGCGGGAATACCCGAGATCTTCGAGACGTTCTCGAGGGAATATTCGGGCTTCATGACCTCTTCTTTCAGCTTGTCGAAGTCCTTGGTCCTCTTCTGGATAAACTCCTTGTCTTCCCAGCCGTTCCGTAGAATCTCCTGCATCATGCCGTTCAGGATCGCCACATCGGATCCCGAGCGGAACTGCATGTAGAGGTCGGCCTGCTTGCCCGTCGGAGTGAGGCGCGGATCAGCATAAATGATTTTCGCCCCGTTCAGCTTTGCCTGCACAACTTTGCGGCCGATCAGGGGGTGCTGCTCGAAAGTATTGCTTCCGATGACGAAGACACACCTGGACTCCGCGATGTCCAGTATGGAATTGGTCATCGCACCCGAGCCGAATGTTGAAGCAAGTCCGGCAACCGTCGACGCATGGCAGAGCCTCGCGCAATGGTCGATGTGCCGGGTCTTCATCACCCCGCGTGCGAACTTCATCATGGCGTAGTTCTCTTCGTTCGAGACCCTCGCCGAGGAAAGGCATGCGCACTCGTCGGGCTTGTACTGCTTGAACTTCTTTGCGACCAGGTCTATCGCCTCGTCCCAGCTGGCCTCCACGAACTTGCCGTCCTTCTTGATCAGCGGCACGGTCAGCCGGTCCGGGGAGTTGATGAACTCGTGGGCATAGGTCCCTTTCGGGCATACCTTCCCCTCGTTCACTGGGGAGCGGTGGTAGGGGGCGGTCCCGATGACTTTGCCCTCCTTCACCACGAGGTTGAATGAGCATCCTGTCCCGCAGTAGGGGCAGGTGGTCTGTACGTAATTCATGTCCATGGTTAAACCTCGAACACACTGATCTTGGAGTATCCATATTTAACAGTAGTGTTTAACTGGTGGGAACTCGATGAATATTGGTGGGTAAACTGATCCGCCCGTGATACGATAGGATTCCGAAAAAATGATGTATGGCACGCAAAAACTAAAAATGGCAGCAAATATTAATTTTTCGAGAGATGATGCGGTGATGCGCCGGTGAGAAAACCGATGGTGCCCCCGATGCTCGCGGCCCTGATACAGGCTGGAATCCTGGGGCTCGAAGGAAGGGTGTTTGCAAAGCTTGACTCATGCCCGTCATGCGGGGGACGCATCGCGGGATATGACATGAAAGAGAGGAGGTTTGCGGTCCTGAGGGTGGATGATGAACAAAAAGTTGTCAACGTCAGGGTGAAGCGGTATTCCTGCCATGAGTGCGGCCTGGTCTCTCCTGCACGGGCGCCATTCTACCCTGACACCAGGATGGGCTCCCCCGTCGTCGACCTCTGTGTCATCCTCTCGCAAAAAATGCCCGCATCCCGCGCTGCAAGGGTTGCAGGGGACTTTTCCCTTGTGGTGGACCGCGGTACGGTGAGGAACTATGTCCGGCGGGACTTCGGGGTGATCCCTGTGACGGGGGTCTATGGCATCTCCATCCCGCAGTCATTGATGACCCTGTCCCTCATGGGGATGGAGACGCCGTGAGTGACCCTGTCCCTCATGGGGATGGAGACGCCGTGAGTGACCCTGTCCCTCATGGGGATGGAGACGCCGTGAGCGGGGATCCGTCGTAGGGGCAGAAGGCAATCCCGGGATCCGTGGTCCGAAAGCCGCACAGCGGGCAGGTTTTCTCCTCCTTTTTCCGGGAAAGGAAGGGGATGAGGGGGATGAAGAGAAAAAGAAAGAAGAACGGCAGTCCTGCCAGGAAGAATGCGGCGCTCGCGATAACGGACCCTGCGAGAAGGAGGAGCGCGATCACCCACGGTCTCGTCGCAGCACCTCCCGCACGGCATACGCGGGGAGGGCACCGGCAGCCTCCCCCATCTCGGCCGAGAGATCCCTGCCGCCAAGGGTGGCTGCAAGGAGCCTGCCTCCGGTTCCTGCGGTCAGGACCGGACCTGCCCCGGCAGCCTCTCCGGCACGGTGTACCGCGGCCATGATCATTTCCCGCTGCGCCTCCCAGGAAGCACCCGCAACCTGCACCGCACCCTCCTCGCCTATCTCTTCCAGGTCGGCGCACACCACCCGGGCGAGCCTCCGGAGGCAGGAGATGCGGTCTTTTCCTTTCCGGTCAGGGGTATCGCAGGTGTAGTCATCTTCCCGTATGTGTCCGAGCACGAGATGGGCATCCGCGCTGGCAGCAAAATATTCAGAACTCACAGGGGTCGGAATGTCCCCGAGCAGGACATGGCAGATGACGGCGGGGATGGGTGTGCGCAAAAGCCCTGTGTAGAGGAGATAGCCTTTCTGCAGCCTTCCGAGATCGGAGAGATTCCTCAAAGATGCGGGATCCGCGAGCGGGATGATGTCGGTGGTGGTGCTCCCCATGTCCACGAGCAGACCTTCCGGCTCCTTTGTGTGGAGATACTCGGCGGATGCAAGCCAGTTTGCTGCCGCGAGCGCCGGCACAGGGGAGTCATGGAACCGCCCGTCCATCCCGAAGAAGAGTGCGTCCGGGAAGACCGCCCGCACGGTCTCAACGATCCATGTCACGCCTTCCATCTTGGTGCGGAAGCAGTCGGCGAGCTCTCCGCTCATCACAACCGCAACCTCGTCACGATCCCCCGTGCGGTAGCGCGAGAGAATCTCCTGTAAGGGGGATCCCTGCCAGAGCGGGCAATAGATGGTGTCGATCCTGTCCCCTGCCACCACCTTCACGTTGGCCCCGCCGACATCGATCCCTATCACAGGCGCTCGACCGTCCCCCTGCTGTCAAACCTGACCTTCCCGTCGAGGTGCACCTCGCCGGGGCCGACCCCTTTTGATGCCTGGACAAGGATGTCGGCAATCTCTTCCTTCATGCAGGCTGCAATCCCCACGATGCTCGTCGTTATCCGCGGGTTGACGTCCACCACCCAGGGGCGGTCGGCAAGGACGATGTCGACCCCGGTATAGCCCTGGCACCCGAGCACCTGCACCGCCCTGGTCGCGGTTTCGACCAGTTCATCCTGGCGGGCATGCAGGACGGGGGTCTCCCCGCCGAGGTAATGGACGAGCCCGTCCTCTCCCACCGAGATCTCCTGGCGGTTGACGGCCAGCAGGAGGGGGGGTTTCCCGGTGAAGAATTCGCAGGCGTCACCGACAACCCTGCTCCCGACAAGGCTCACGCTCAGGTGTTCGCCCTCGATATAATCCTGGGCAAACTCCCCGGTCCCGGGTGGCGCATCAGAGAGCCGCACCCCGACCGACCCGCATCCCCTGGCGGGCTTCACCACCTTCCTGCCCGGGGTTCCCGACCCGGGCACGGGGATGCCGTTCCTGGCCAGGATCCGGCCGCACTGGATCTTATCCGCACACACGGCGGCATTCATACTCCCGCACCCCACATTATGCGTCAGTTGCTCGAGCACGGAAGTGAACCGGAAGAGGAGGTGATCGGGAGCGATGACCAGGCCCACGTCACAGTCCGGGGCAAGTCTTTTGATCTCGTCAAGGAAATCGCCTTTTTCGGGAGTCACCACCCCAAACCCGCACCGGGAGAAACTTCTGGAGAGGACCCGGAGCATGGCCTCGCCCTCAGGGGCCAGGTGGGGGTCGTGGAATACGGTATACTCCGCGAGGAAGGCCTTCATCGTACAGAATGGATCACCGGGCCAGATGAGTCTGACGATCGGTCACTTATTTCTCATCGCTCCCCCAATGGGATGGTGACCATGAAACCCCAGATCCTGCTCACCAATGACGACGGTATAAACTCTGCCGGCCTGTGGGCTGCCTATGAAGCGCTCTCTCCCATCGCGCAGGTGACCGTTGTCGCCCCCGCGACCCAGCAGAGCGCGGTAGGGCGCTCCATCTCGATATTCGAGCCGATCCGTGCCAACGAGGTGGAGATGAACGGTGTCCGTGCGTGGGCTGTGGGAGGAAAGCCGACCGATGCCGTGATCATCGGCCTCTATGCACTCGGCCTTGAGCCCGTGATGGTCGTGAGCGGGATCAATATTGGGGAGAACCTCTCGTTTGAATCCATCATGACGTCAGGGACCGTGGGAGCGGCACTGGAGGCCGCCAACCAGGGAACCCCTGCCATCGCCTTCTCCCTCCAGGTGAAGGACCAGGGCGACAAGTTCGACGACCCCCGCCACCACGGGCAGAGTTTCGAGGCGTCCAAGCGGGTGATCCGGGAGGTCTGCAGCACGTTCATCGACCGCGATTTCCCTCCGGGCGCAGATGTCCTCAATGTGAACATCCCTTCCCGAGTGGAAGGCGGCTACGAGGTGACACGCCTTGCAGAGAAGCTCTTTGCAACCGGTGTCGAGAAGAGGCTTGACCCGCGGGGGAGGCCGTATTTCTGGATCAACGGCCCGCTCATCGAGGATGCAGGCGAAGGGACCGATGTGCACGCTATTCGGAAAGGAAACATCTCCCTCACCCCCATCACCCTTGACTGCACTGCGCAGGGGGCGGATTCTGCACTCAGGGAACTGTTCCGTGACGACGGGAATGGGGGGATCTCATGACGCGCTCTCACCCGGACAGGGCCAAGAGGGATGCCGGGTATTATGCAGCGGATCTCGTCAGAGACGGGATGATCCTCGGGCTCGGTACAGGATCCACGACTTTCCATGCCATGATCAGGCTCTCGGAGAGGATCAGGGATGAGGGAATGTGTGTTGCCGGAGTCCCGACCTCCCACCAGACCGCGATCCGGGCGCGGGAACTTGCGATACCGCTGACCACGCTCGATGACCACCCATGCCCCGATCTTGCAATCGACGGGGCGGACCAGGTCGATCCCCTCCTGCGCCTTGTCAAGGGGAGGGGGGCCGCCCTGACGCGGGAGAAAGTGGTTGCAGAGGCGGCAGGGCGCGTGGTCATCGTTGCAGACCCGGGGAAACTGGTGCAGGAACTGGCAGGCACGGTGCCGGTCGAGGTGCTCCCGTTTGCAACGACCCCTGTGATGCGGGCAGTACGCGCAATGGGCGCAGACCCGCATGTCAGGGAAGGGTGCGCAAAAGACGGCCCCGTGATCACCGACAACGGGAATTATATCATTGACTGTCGTTTCGAAACCATCGAGGACCCCGGAGGTCTCGAGGTGATGCTCACCACACTCCCGGGCGTCGTGGAGTGCGGGCTCTTCTGCAGGTATACGGAAAAGACCACCCTCGTGGTGGGAGAAGAGGGGAATTGCCGGGTCGTGACCGGGAGGAAAATTCAGGGGATATAGTCCCGCAGCTGCTGTATCAGGTTCAGCTGGTTGGTGGCTTCAGCCCTTTTCTCCTGTTCGATCCCGTCCATGATCTGGCTGATCGGCTGGGAAAGCTTGTAGATCTTCACCGGCCTTCCCTTGTTCTCGGCCTTTGTCTCCCTGTTCTCTACCCACTGCTGTTCCAGCATGCTGGCCATTGCGATGCTCACTTCCGGCTGGCGAAGGTCGGTGCCCCGCTCGATATCACGCGAGGTGGCTTCTGGAGTGTGGGCAAGGTATACCAGGACTTTTGCCACGTTCTTCTTCATCCCGATTCGCACCAGGAGATCAGCAAATTCTTCTTCCCTTGGAGTAAAATACATGACATTTCTGGATTTCATGGTGTGCACCGCTTTTCCTTATGCTATTTACATCTACTATATAAAAAGATTATTATTCTACACAAATCATCAATGACGGGGAAAAAAGATGAGAGATCCCGGGTGTGCGGGTCAGAGCAGCCCGAGATTCTTGAGATCGGTGAGTATTTTCTGCACGGCCTTCCGGGCGTCCTCGGGCTCCTTGCCGCCGGTGATGATCAGCTTCCCGGAGCCGAAGAGGAGCACCACGACTTTCGGGCTCTCGAGCCGGTACACGAGTCCGGGGAACTGTTCAGGCTCGTACTCGATGCGGTCAAGGTTGAACCCGACCGCTATCTTGTTCAGGTTGATGCCTGAACCAAGGTCGGCAGACGTCACGATGTTCTGGATCTTGTAGCTGAGCTTCTTCGGGATGTCGATCTTCAGTCCGCGCAGGAGGTTGCCCAGGATCTCGAGTCCCTGCGAGAGGCTCTCGATGCTCTTCGCACCGGTCAGCACCACCTTTCCGGAGCCAAAGACAAGTGCTGCAATCTTTGGATCCTGCATCCTGATCACGACGCCCGGGAACCGCTTCTTATTGTATTCGGCATCTTTGATCTGTGAGGCCAGGGCGGGGAGATCCAGATAATCAGTCACCTTGGCGGAGGCAACGATATTTTCAATCTTGAGAGAGTCCTCTGGCTTGACCTTCATGTTTATAAATGCCCCCGGACAGTATATAAACAGTTGGGTGGGGTGGGATCCCGGCAAAATACAGTTCAACCGGGACATGCTCTGACCTGCATAAAGGGTTTTATCATACCTGTGAGGGAGTAGAGTGTATGCACAGGCAGCGGGATGAAGGCGTCAGTGAAGTGGTTGCAGAAATCCTCATCGTGGCACTCGTTATTGCCCTGGCGGCCATCATCGCGGGTATTGTCTTCGGCGTTGTCGTGGTACAGCCCAAATCCGCGTATATCCCGCCCACGGTAGGGATTGTGAATAACGAGGCCGGCCAGCCGCGGGCAATCAGCCTCTATTCACGTGGAGGGGATACAGCATACCTCGATCGGGGGGATGGCGTGCAGTATGCCCTCGGCATCTACGTGGACACCCAGGAAGAGTCCTATCGTGCCGATCCCGACGATGATGTGAGCACCTTTTCCCCCGGCCAGACTCTGTATGTATACTGGGACGATCCAAAGTTCCGGATTACTGGCGACCTGGCGGGTGTCAATACCACGCTGCCGCCAATCCGGGGAACATTGAGGATCGTTGACGAAAATGCCCGTCTGCTGGTGTACAAGGAAGGTCTCGCAACAGGGGGAAGTGTGACAGCAAGCCCGACGACGGCGTGCATTCTCGGGACGGGGTGGATAATAACAAATCCGAATAATTTCAATGTTGAATTTCGTCTTATATATCAACCAGGAAGTATTGTGGTGAGGGAGGACGAAATTCAGGCATTGACCAGGTTAATTGTATGGTCTCCGTATTACCAGGAAACAGGGGGGTCTCCTCACAGGATAAGGGTGCTTTCTGAACCGTATAAAAATCAACAGACTTCTGTAAAAACAACATCCAAATCATGGTGCCAATTTTCTGATATAAGTGAATCAATTCCATTAGGGTCGCCGGGGATGTTAATGCTAGATCCATACAATTAAAATTTTTTCTTAATTGCGGTAGAGGATATGATTAGATCGCAGACCTTTTTTGCATATAATTTACCTTAAGAACAGGCAAGGGACAGACCGACTCCTCTGACCGTACGGTAACAACCTCCCACTAATCCCCTTCTTTTCTCACAATCCGGCACCGACAGAACGCCGGTTTGAGGCAATCATGACGAGTCCATACACCCCGGCAGCAAGCAGCGTGAGGTCCAGGAGAAAGCCATACAGCGCAGGGGCGAAAATACCGGCAAAAAACGCCCACCAGAGAAGGAGGGCGAACAGCAGGGTAAAGAGAAGACGGGATGCCTTGAGCGTCGGCATCGACGTTGAAAGGAGGGCGATCGCAAGGATCGTCGTGGGACAGGGTGCGGCAGGAAGCGGCCCCCCGGGATAGGGATGACCCGCGAGCCATCCGGCTATCGTGTAAAGGCCGAGCGCCCAGGCAGCCCAGACGAGTGTGGCAAATCGATGCCACCCCGAAGGCGGCAGTGCGATCCGGATTTTCCTGCGGGCCAGGTCTCCTGCGAAGAGCACTCCTGCCGCAATCATCGGGATTCCCCCCATGGCCGCAGATTGGGTCATGTAAAAGAAGAAGAAAACGATACCGTTCCAGAGGAAAACCAGCGCCAGGACACCCCTGACGAGCGCCTGTGAGCGCTCGTCCCCGGGCCTTGATAAGACCCATACCGTGGCAATCACAAGCAATACCCAGAGGACTGCGTTCACAGCGGGCCAGTCGGTATTGTAGGCAGCGAACCGGGTGGAGAAATATGATGCATCCATGTGTCAGATCACTTCACAGGGCACGCCGTTCGGGCGTATGGGCTTTCATCCGGATGAGGGTGATGGGCCGTTCATGATGAACCTGTCGGAAAGGATGTATGCGGGAAAACTGGGTCGATGGACTGACACCCTTCGGACAGGGATGCGACGCAGTTTCCCGCTTCCACCTGGAAAGGATACCCGGCTTCGAAGGAGAAAAAAAGGAGATATGATCAGTCGTACTCCCGCCACGTGTGCCCGCACTCGCAGCACCGGAAGAACCTGACCTCGCTCTCGTCAGCAGCACGGAGCTGGCGGAGCCACCAGAACGCGAGGTTGTGCTCGCATTTGGGGCATTTTGTCGCGATGGTGGGCAGGATGCGGATCGACTCCTCGTCCTCCACGATGACGATCTCCTTCTCGCGCCGTTCCTTCCTGATCTGCATCTGGTCATCCTTGCCGATATTGCGGATATATCCGCATTTCCGGCATTTTAACTGACCTGCAGAGGAGATCATCAGGCTCCTGCACTCCGGACAGAACATAGTGGTGAAATATGCGTGACCATGCAAGATTAAGGCTTGGTTTGCTGCGGGTCCGATACCCGCACATCACTGTCAATGGGCCGGGAAGAGTGCGAAAACGCACTCTTTTTCACCCCTGCACGCCAATAATGCAGGGATGAAGGAGCTCCTGGTACTCTTCTCCTGCCTGTTTTTCCTGGCGTTCCTTGTGCCATGGAAGCTCCGCAACTGGTGTGCGGTGTTCGGATGGACCTGCATCGTCCTCTTTCTCTTTGCAGAAGTCCCCTATTACTTCTCCATCAACAACTTCCTGTATCCCGTTATGGCGGTGCTCTCGGTCCCGTTCCTCGTGATCACCGCAAGGCACCTCATTACACGCGAGGTGCTGGTCATGCAGCTCTCCACCGCGGCAGCAGTGGCCTTCCTCATCTATGCGCCGTTTGCCTACTCTCCCCTTGGTGACTGGCTCATCTCTGTGGTGGTCGGGCAGACCGCGTGGATGCTCGAAGCCTTCGGGTATCCTCCCCTCCAGCTTGCCTGGAACATGCTCTCCCGGAACAATTTCAGGGTGGAGATCATCCTTGCCTGCACCGGCATCCAGGCCATCGCAATCATGCTCGGCGTCGTGAGCGCGGTGAAGACAAATCCCCGGCAGAAAATGCTCTCGTTCCTCCTGATAGTTCCGACCATCTATATCCTGAACATCGTCCGGAACACCGCGGTCATCATCGCCTACACCGAGCAGTGGTTCCCCTTCCTCCCGGAGATCGCCGGGAACGGCGAGTTCGGGTACGAGAGCTTCTTCTGGGCCCACAACGTCCTTGCTGAAGGCCTTGCCCTCCTGCTGCTTATCGGGATCGCGTGGGGCCTCTTCCGGCTCATCCCCGACCTCGCGGATTTTGCGACCGGCCTCGTGCAGCTCTACTGGCGTGACATCAGGAGAGCGTTTGGTAAAGATAGATGATCCGCTGGAGTGCGGAGAGGTTGGTGCAGATGGCAATCACCAGGACCGAGAGCCAGATGAACCCGGTCAGCCCGCCCGCAAGGAGGACGAGAAACGTCTCCGGCCTGCCGAAGAACCCCACTCCTTCCAGGGGGTCCTCGATCTTCCCGTCCACCCGCTCCTGGTAGCCGATCTCGGCGTAGACCACCGGCTTGATGAACGTGTTCATCAGCGAACCTGTGATCGCGAAGGCAACCACCGCAAAGTCTGCCAGTGGAGGGAGGGGAGTGAACCTTGTGATAATGGCGATGCCGGAGAGACCAATACCGAGCAGCACCAGGGCATCGACATACTTGTCTACGATCCAGTCAAAGACTGCCCCGAACTGCGTCTGCCTTGAGGTCTGCCGGGCCACTGCACCGTCCACCAGGTCGAGGACGGCGGAGATGATGAGTGCAAGGCTCCCGGCCAAAAACATCTGCCTGAAGAAGAGGTAGGCGCACAGGAGCCCGAAAAAGAGTGCAAGAAGGGACACCTGGTTTGGGGTTGCGCCGATCCGGCAGAAGAATGCTGCCACCGGCTCGAGGTAACGCACGAACCTTGGCCGGAGAGCAGTAATATTCATGCCTAAGTACCATGCCGGGTGGACCAATAATGATTGCCATGACCCGGGCTCCCCAAAAAGGAGGCGGGACAGGTGTGCATTGCCCGCCTGCAGGTGTATCAGATGATCCTTTTTTGGTCCTGCGAACTTCTATATGAAAGCAACACGAAATCTCTCTGCAGGAGTGCGATTTGCAGTGCCGGAGCCCAGGAAAAGACCGCATGTACTGATGATGTCAGAGATCACGGTGGACGGGAAGCTCACCCTGAAGAAGGGGGCATCGAGCAAGATCCTGATGAAGTACATGGATCCCGCCACCGAGATTCTCCTTCACCGCACACGGGCAGCCTGTGATGCCATCATGGTAGGCTCAAACACTATCAGGATCGATAACTCATTCCTCACTGTCCGCCACGTGGAAGGGAAGAGCCCGCTGCGTGTCATCCCGAGCAGTATGGCCGATATCCCGCCGGATGCACATGTGCTCGGCCCCGATGCCCCGACCGTCGTGGCGGTCGCAGCCCGAGCCCCTGCGGGAAAGGTCGAGGCCATCAGGAAGAAGGGTGTCCACGTGCTGGTCTCCGGGGAGGAGAGGGTGCACCTTCCCCTCCTCATGGAGCAGCTGTATTCCGAGTTTTCTGTCCGCACCATGATGCTCGAAGGCGGACCCACTCTCAACTGGCACATGCTGCACCACCAGCTCGTCGACGAGATACGCCTCATCCACCTGCCCTTCATCGTCGGAGGGGCTGACACGCCCTCGCTCGTCGGGGGGATGCATATCGAGAATGAGAGCCAGATGATCCGGCTGGTATTGAAGGACCACTATCTCTGCGGGACCAACCTCGTCACTGAATACCGGGTCTGCTACACCGCAGATGACGCAGGGAACGAAAAGAAGAGTGCCGGCACCTGAAAACAGGGCGCAGCGGTTTACACCATATTTTTTGGATCTGCTTTCATGAATTCCCTGCACACCGTGGTCGCGTACTGGCCCGGCCCGAGCGAGAAGGAGAGTGTAAGATCCCTGCCGTCGATGGCGCTGGAGACCGCAGTCCTGAGTGACACGGCCCGCAGCGCGCCGTCGTAACGGGTCCCGGCAAGCGACGCAGCACTAAAGAAAGAACGGGCGTCGATGCCGTGCGCCGCCATGATCTCCGCGATCGCGGTGTCGTCATCACCTGTCCCGCTCTGCCCCCTGCTGCCGGGCATCAGGATCGCGATCTGGCAGCGCCCCCTTTCGACCTGCATCGTGGCTGCGTTCAGGTTTGCGGGAGTGACCACGTCCTCCCGCCCGCCCGAAAAGAGCAGCCGGTCGCCGGGGCGGGGGAGGAAGAAATCACTCTCCCGATCCATCCTCGCAGAGAGCGCCATGTTGAAGAGGTACGACTGGAAGGCGCTCGCGAACATGGACAGGAGTCTCGGGGGAAGCACACGCAGCGCTCCCCGGAAATCCCCCGGGTGGGAGACCAGGTGGTGCAGCATCGCCCGCTCGTAGGTGAGGGGTACAGGAAGCGACCGGAGCGCGGCAAGGGGATCCCTGCTCTCCGCAAAGGCTGTCCTGGCAGCACGCACCTCATCTGTCTCACCGGGAAATGCGAGGCCCACGTAGCAGTCGACAGCTTTCTCGTACTCCCCTTTCAGGATATTTTCCCCGACGAGGTGGGTGACGGGGCGAATCACCCCGAACCTCTGAATCCCGAAGTAGTTCGGAATTCCGCGTTCACATGTTCCAGATACGGCCGCCACTTCTGCGGGGAGGTCGGGGGATGCGGTATCCCTGACAGTGATGCAGAACCGGTTGGCCTGGTGCGAACCGAGGGCAAGGGGCTCGTTCGAACGCCCCACCGGAGCGATCTCAAGGTCTTTAAGCCTGATGCGGGACAGGTCTTCCTCTCCGACCCCGTATATGGAGATGAGCTGGGTGGTCACCGCATGCTTGTCCTTGGTCCCCGTCCACCCGATCCTCCGGTGGGAGATGCCGAGCTGCTTTGCGATCTCCCGCACTGCACGCTGCAGTTCCCAGTTCTTCTTGGAGACCCTGCATACCAGGTATGGGCCCTCGGTCCCCGGCACACCGGAGACCTCTTCGACGGAAAAGTCCTCGGCCTTCACCCGCAGCCTGCCGCCGGTGCCGGGAGTATCGCTTGCATACCAGCGCATGCCGAGGTCATGTTCGAGGGGAAAGGGACTCTCTTTCATGGCGGCTCACTGTATGGAAACGAGAAAAGGATCCGGTCCTCCGGTCAGAGAAGGGAGAGGCCGCTCGTGATCCGGTCCAGGTCCTCGCACTTCGCGGGCCCTATCCCGAGTGCCGTGACCGTCCCCGGAGGGATCTCGGTCAGCCCCGCATCCTGCACGAGGCCGGTGGAAAGGCCCGCATGCTCGGCGAGGGTCTTCAGTTCGAGGAGAGCCCTCTCGGAAGGGACTTTCAGGATAACTTTCTTCTGGCCTTCCTGGAACCATTTCTTCTTCGCAGAGGCATCTGTCCTCTCGTATGCGATAATCGCCGCGTGCGCCGCCTGCGCACAAGTCTTGCCGCAGCTCATCCTGATATCGCTGCGTACCACAAGGCACTGTTTCCATTCGAACCGTTGCTCTTTCTCCATCTGCAATGAAAATATTCGCGCCGCGAGAAGAAAATAGGTGTGAATGTTGGAAACGCCGGAAGGGCTCCGCCCCTTGATCTTGAGGCGATCCGCCTGCCGCTTCATTCGCGGTTTTCTCCAGCGGGGGTGGGGGGAATCCCCCTCTCCTCCCCCCAGTACGCGATGGCCCGTGGGCAGGATTGCATGAGGCCATTTTCTCTGTATCTCCCCGTTGAGGAAGAGTCCGAAATACCATCTTCCCGGCACCGCGCCCTTGCGGAAAGGTGAGTGTTATCAGGAACCCCGGGACGTGGTGGAGGGAATGAAGGTCACGGGAGAAGTGGACAATCTTATACCTTCAAGCCGCTCCGGCACCAGTTCATGATCAGGAATGACCGGCCGTTACGATGTGGTAGTGGTGGGGGGAGGTCCGGCAGGGAGCACCTGTGCACGACTCTGCGCAGAGCAGGGGTTGTCTGTCTGCCTGGTCGAGGAGCACGGGACAGCAGGCATCCCTGTCCAGTGTGCAGGCCTCCTCTCTCTCAATGCATTCAGGGAGTGCGAAGTCTCCCATGCGAGCATCCTCTCGACTGTCCGGGGTGCCCGGGTGATCTCAAGCCTCGGTCCGACACTCGAGTTCGATGCCGGGACGCCGAAGGCCCACGTGGTCGACCGGGCCGTCCTTGATCGCGAGATGCTTGACCGGGCAGCACGGGCAGGTGCACAGATAAAAATGAGAACTTCGTTCGTCTCGCGGAAGGATGGCTGTATCGTCACCCGCGGGGTAAACGGAAGAGAGGAGATCGCGTTCTCGCTGCTGGTCGCCGCCGACGGTGCCCGGAGCCGGGTTGCACGGGTGATGGAAATGCCCCGGCCGCAGGTCTTCCTCGCCGGCCTCCAGGCAGACATCCTCCACCAGATGGACCTCACAAAAGTGGAGATATATCCCGACGCATCGCCTGAATTTTTCGGCTGGGCTATCCCGATCGGACCCGGGAGGGCGAGAGTCGGGCTTGCAGGAAAGAGCGAAATCAGGGGGCGTTTCAACCGGTTCCTGAGTCTCTTCGGGCAGGATGGCCAGCGTGCACGCATACACCTGGTGAGCGGGACCATACCTCTCGGCACCATGGCCCGCACCTTTGGCAACCGGACACTCTTTATCGGGGATGCGGCCGGGATGGCAAAGCCCACCTCCGGGGGCGGCGTATACACCGGTGTCAGGGCGGGCCGGCACGCGGCAGGGGTGATCGCGGAGGCGGTTTCCACGGGAGAAAATGGCGACGGGATGCTGCGGAAATATGAGCAGGCATGGAAAGAAGACTTCGGGAAAGAGCTCGCCATCGGGATGAAACTGTTCCAAATCCGCCGCAGGTTCTCTTCTGCAGACCTTGCCAGGATAATCGGGATCCTTGGGGACCCGGATATTGTCCGGAAGATAATTGTACTGGGAGATATGGACAGGCCAGCGAATCTGGCCAGGACGGTTCTTACAAATCCGAGGATTCTGCCTCTTCTCGGCATACTGATAAAAGCAGAAGTACACCGAATTTTTAAATAAAAACAATTTTCATCAAAGAAATAATACAAATATTAAATATAATAACACTACAGAATGCTATCGCAGGTGAACGTATGCATATTCCCGACGCATTTATTCCAATCCCGCAGGGGATACTCTATTGGATTGTCGCCCTTGTATTTATTGCATTGGCCGTGAGATGGGCGAAAAACGAGATGAGCGAGGAGAAGCTCCCTCTTGTGGCAGTCCTCGCCGCGGGTATATTTGCGATCCAGTCATTCAACCTCCCTGTCTCCATGGGTACCAGCGGGCATCTCGTCGGAGGCGCCCTCGCAGCAATCATTCTCGGATCGCCGTTTGCGGCGGTGTTCATCCTGACGATGGTCCTGATCGTGCAGGGAGTTCTCTTCGGGGATGGGGGAATCACAACCATGGGGGCCAATATCATCAACATGGGTGTCATCGGTGGTTTCGTGGGGTTCTATTCATATAAAGGGTTGAAAAGTGCCACGAAGAGTATGCCCCTGGCAGCGTTCGTGGCTGCGTGGCTGGCATGCTTCATTCCCGCCCTTGCCTGTGCGTGTGAGATGTTTCTGGCGGGGACGTTCCCGCTGGTGGAGGGCCTGGTGGCGATGGGTGTATATCACGCACTCATTGGTATCATAGAAGGCATCATCACAGTTGCCGCAATCTTCCTTATTACAAGTGTCCGCCCTGACCT
The DNA here is from genome assembly GCA_964452625.1 of uncultured Methanolinea sp. Classification (GTDB taxonomy): domain Archaea; phylum Halobacteriota; class Methanomicrobia; order Methanomicrobiales; family Methanospirillaceae; genus Methanolinea_A. Next base: position 4,001 of record CAYVMJ010000006.1, on the reverse strand, counting down.
TATGGACAGCGTGGTCAGACGGGAAAAGGCGGTGGATACTGTATGATGGACAATAAGACATTCATTATCGCCGGACTCATCATTGCGCTCGTGATCGGGGGTATAGCAGTTTTTCTCGCTTCCGCTGACCCAGACGGCCTGGAGAGCACTGCACTCGTAGTGCAGGGCGACAAGACCCTTACCGGTAATACCCCTGCGGATGCTGAAGTGCATGAGGAATCCGAAGGCCGGTTTTCATACGAGTCACCCATGCCTGATTACGCCATGGGCGAAGAGATGGGATCCATAGGCGGGCTCATTGCCATCATCGTGGGGACGATTCTGGCCTTCCTCGTAGTTCTCGGGTTTGCTTATGTGTTGAAGATAGCAGGCAAACCAGTTCAGCCAAACCAATAAACCTTTATTTCTCCCTCTGCACCAGCTTTTGTATATGCACCTGATCGAGACCCGCGATCTATGCTACACGTATCCGGGGAACGTTGTCGCCCTGGATCATATCAATTTCATTGCCCCCAGGAATGCGAGGATCGCAGTAATCGGTGCGAACGGAGCGGGAAAGAGCACCCTCTTCAAGCAGTTCAACGGTATTTTCAGGCCGACTACAGGGAGCGTGCTGGTTCGCGGCGAACCGATCACCAAGGCGAACCTCCGCGAGGTTCGGAAGTGTGTGGGCCTCGTGTTCCAGAACCCCGATGACCAGATCTTCTCCCCAACTGTTGAGCAGGATGTGGCGTTCGGGCCCACAAACCTCGGACTGGATGCCGAGACAGTCCGGCACAGGGTCTCGGAGGCGCTGAGGGTGGTGGGAATCGAACACATCAGGGAAAGGGTCCCCCATCATTTAAGCGGCGGTGAGAAGAAGAGGGTGGCTATTGCAGGAGTCATCGCAATGGAGCCCCAGGTGCTTGTCCTTGACGAACCCACTGCGGGCCTTGACCCCCAGGGTATACGAGACCTCGTGGGATTCATCAATTCCCTCTCAAGGACTTACGGGATAACAGTGATCTTCTCCACCCACGATGTCTCCCTCGTCCCTGAAATTGCCGACTTCATCTACGTGATGAACGGGGGGAAAGTTGTCGGTGCCGGCACCGTGGAGGAGGTATTCTTCCAGGAGGAGATGCTGAACTCCGTCCGGCTCGACGTACCTGTCCTTCCCAAGCTTATCTCCAGTCTGCAGAAGCACGGGATTGACATCTCAATGGCATATTCCTTCGCGGATGCCGAACGATCATTCCTTTCTGCATTCGGAAAACACCCATGATCGAAGAACTATTCCAAATCGAGCGGGATGCATACCGGGACAGCCCGGTGCACAGGCTGGATGCGCGGGTCAAGATCATCCTCTGTTTTGCCGCCATAGTCGCACTGGTCGCCGTCCCCTATTCGACCATGATCTATACGGTGGGGGCGCTGTTTTTCCTGCTTTTTCTGATCTTCTGGGTCATGTGCAGGCTGTCATTTATGGCATATCTGAAAAGGCTGGCGGCAATCGTCCCTGTATGGGGAATCATTATTATATTCCAGATCTTCCTGAAAAACAAGTATTATACAGAATATCATATCCTCTGGTCCTTTCCTTTCGGGATTCACGTCTATGCCGAGTCTATCGAATTCGCATTCATTCTCTTCGTAAAATTCATCGTCTGCATCTCGTTTGTCATCCTCCTCTCTTCCACCACCAGGATGCAGGATCTCCTGGACGGCGCAAGCAGGATTGGCCTTCCCGGGGAGTTTGCCCTGGCCCTCGGCATGATGATCAGGTACCTTTTCGTTTTCGGGTACATGTATAGGAAGATCCAGGAAACCCTCAAAACCCGCTGCTTTGATCCCTTCGATACCCGGCTCTCCTACCGATACAGGATCCGCCAGCTTGGATACACCATAGGGACTATGTTCATCCGTTCATATGAGCAGGGGGAACGAGTCTACATCAGCATGCTCTGCCGCGGCCATGGGAAACATGCCCACCTGTTTCTTAAGAAAAAGCCTCTTCGATGGGGTGAATGGAGCCTGCTTATCGCCGTGCTGGCATTCATCGTGGTCGTCCCGTTATGGGTCTGGATGGAAAATTTCACACTGTTTTAGTGATAATTAGCGGTCCGTTATATTCTTATGGCCCGGGACGAATGACAATTCATGGCCAGCCAGTTCGGGCGCGGGTTCATCACGAACCTGATGCACATCTGCAAGCACTTCGCACTGAAACCTGAAGAGGCGTTCTACGGTGCAGCGGATCACCTGGACGGGTTCATCGTCCCGGACCAGTTCAGGGGAACCGAGATCGAGGAGATCTCAGATAAGCTCAGGAAGCGGATCGTATGGCACCAGCCGGGGACACTCGACCGTGAGGAGGCCGAGGAGGTTGTGAGGCTTATCAACCGGTTAATCATTGCAATCGACAGAGCCCTCGGTATAAAAGACCCGGATCTGGGCGAATTTCACTGATTATTCCCCATACTGACTGTCAGGCTTAAGTGTTCAGCCGCCCAATACTATATGTGACGTCGGTTTTCACAATCGGACAGGTTTTTTTAACGGAGGAGAGGGATTGACCGATACGTACGATGCATCTCATATTACAGTACTGGAAGGTCTGCAGCCAGTACGGGAACGTCCTGCGATGTACATCGGGAGCACCGATGCACGCGGACTCCACCATCTCGTCTATGAAGTGGTGGACAATTCTATCGACGAAGCACTTGCAGGATACTGCGACCATATCTGGGTGAGCATCAACAGGGACGGATCCGTGACCGTTGAGGATAACGGGAGGGGGATCCCGGTTGACCGGATGGAGAAGAACGGGAAGTGCGCACTCGAGGTGGTGCTCACTGTCCTTCATGCCGGCGGAAAATTCGACAAGGACTCGTATCAGGTCTCGGGAGGTCTCCACGGTGTCGGAGTATCTGTCGTGAATGCACTCTCGAGCTGGCTCGATGCCCGGGTATACAGGGACGGGAAGATCTACGATATGCGGTTTTCCCAGGGAAAGACGATCTCACAATGCTCCGAACGGGAGGAGTCACTCTCCGAACTCCGTACCCGGTTCAGGCAGTGGTACGTGGAATCGCAGGTACCAGCCGGGGCAGACGGCCAGGGCACCGCACCTCCCCCCGCAGGACCAGTTGACGATGGGAACCTTGACAGGACCCGGTTCCTGGAAAAATACCAGGCGAAATTATCAGGGACGAGGATCACGTTCAACCCTGATTCCTCGATCTTCGAAACGGTCCTTTTTGACTATGATACCCTTGCCCACAGGTTGAGGGAACTTGCGTTTCTCAACGCCGGACTCGTCATCTGCATCAGGGATGAACGGAACGGCGACCACGACCGGTACCATTACCTTGGCGGGCTGTCAGAATTTGTCACCTACCTCAACGAAGGGTCCAACTGCCTCAACACGACCCCCATCTACATCTCGAAAAAGGACGCAGAGAACAAGCTTGAATTCGATGTGGCAATCCAGTACACCACCGGCTACGACGAGAAGATCTTCTCCTACGTGAATTCGGTCAACACCAGGGAGGGCGGGACCCACCTCGAGGGCTTCAGGAGCGCGATAACCCGGGCGATCAACACCATGGCCAGAAGGAATGGTCTGATCAAGGAGAACTCCACCATCACACTCCGTGGCGAAGATGTCAGGGAGGGTATGACCGCGGTGGTCTCGATCAAGATGGCGAACCCCCAGTTCGAGGGGCAGACAAAGATGCGGCTTGGGAACAGCAACGTCAAGGGGATCGCCGACTCCCTCGTCTACTCGGCGCTTTCCGAATACTTCGACGAGAATCCGAAAGTCCTCCAGATTATCGTCGAAAAAGCGCTCTCGGCGGCGAAAGCCCGCGAGGCAGCCCGAAATGCCCGGGAACTCGCACGCCGGAAGGGAGCCCTGGAAAGTGGCGGTCTCCCGGGAAAACTTGCCGACTGTTCCGAGAGGAACCCCGAAAAGAGCGAGATCTACATCGTGGAAGGAGATTCTGCCGGAGGCAGTGCGA
>CAYVMJ010000005.1:137153-191177 GCA_964452625.1 uncultured Methanolinea sp. | reverse complement strand
CGAATATCGATATCTCGGGAAACGTGCTCGATATGTTCCGGATGTCCATCATCCTTGGAATCTTCTCCGGGATCATGGCCGGGCAGCTCTCGGCAGGAAGCGTCCTTTCAGGGTTCAAGCACGTGATCGTATTTCTTGTCGCGGCGGTGGGGTTGTTTGTGTATGTGCTGTAAGGAGAAGAGAAACAGGGATGACGCGGTTTCCGAACTCGTGGGCGAGATGCTGATGCTTACCATCGTGCTGATCCTACTTGCCGTATTCTCTGCGACAGCCTCAAATTTTTTGCCTCAACCGCGGGATCCAACCGTGACAATAGTGACCGACAGTGCAAAAAATAGCTCAGGAGGAATTGATGTTTACCTGTATCACAAGGGAGGGGACTGGATTAAGAAGTCTGATCTGACTATCATCATTTCAGACAAAAAGAATGTCAATATTTGGAAGTATCAAATTGGTGATGGATCCTGCATACTTTGGCAAGACTCTCAGACATTTGATCTGGGTAACAGCATAGTAATCTTCAATGCCTCTACTGAATCGCATGAAGTGCGGCTTGTTACCCCTCGTGCGGTGGTATTTCCCGGGGTGGTGCCAGACCCATGAAAAACGACGATGGCATTGCACCCGTCATTGCTGCGATGCTTATCCTTGCAGTGGTTGTCACCCTCTTCTCTGTTTATAATGCAGAGTATCTTCCCGGCCTCAAACAGCAGGCAGAAGTGGAGCATCTGCAAAAGGTTGAGGAGAGCATGGTGCGTTTCGGATCGGCACTTGAAAATGCCATATCCCTGAAAAGAGACCTGTCCATGTCGGAACCTGTTGTTTTGGGAGGTGGGGACATACTCCTGCATTCAGGAAAATCTTCGGGTACAATTGCTGTGCAGCAGGAGAGTGAACCAGTAATTACTGTAAACATTCAAAATCCAGATAGTATCTCCATACCTCTCCATTTTGTGAATTTCAGTTACTGCCCAATGGATAATTTCTGGGTGGATCAGGGCTACATCTGGCAGTATGGATATGTAAACGTGAGCAGAGTTTCAGGGGGTAAAATGTACAATCCTGTTCCACTCCAGTATTCAACAATGGAGAGGGTTGAACAGAAAACACTCCAAAATTCCTCGCTTGGCAGAAGTCTCATCCATCTCGAGTGCACTTCTGATAACTGCAACAACCTCACCCTTCATACGGTGAATATAGTGCCGGGAGTGAAAAATTTCACAAGCGGGAACGGTGTTGCGAGTTTTACATTGGAAGCACAAGCATGCGAAAAGGAGTATCCTGATGTAGACAAATTGAATTTTCTCTTTGGCGACACACCGTTCAAGGATCTCGATAATTGGCCCCTTTTTCAGAACAGGACGCTCGGGGGCGGCAATATCACACTAAAAATGATCAACATCACGGTATCGACTTCATGATGAGAAATGGGATGGCCTAAACTACTGGTTCCATCCCGGAAAGAGAGACCCCCACCAGGAAGTGATGTGAATTCAGGGAAACCTGCCATTCATCCACCCTTCGCAACTCCTTATCGTCCCGTTCACCAGCTCAAACGGCAGGGAGATCTATTCCATGCCAGGGTCACTGCCGATCCCAAACTCCACTGCATATTTTTCCCTGGCGGACGGCGTCCGGGTCGATGTCGGCGAAACGGCCGGGGTAGATGGCCTATGTGAAGGAACGGTAAAGTGACACATCATTTGATATTTTCTTCTGACAATACTATCAGATACCAAGAAGATACCCCGGAAGGGATGCAATGGCAGAACGCAGTGCTGACTGGATGAAACAGGCAAAGCGGGACATGGAGATGGCGGGAAAAGCTCGTGAGTCCGGCTATTATGAATGGACATGTTTCATCTCGCAGCAGGCAGCGGAAAAAGCGGTCAAGGCAGTATACCAGGCAAAGGGTGGTTCTGCGCTGGGTCATGGCATCGGAGCCCTGCTCCGGGGTCTTAAAGATGAAGGATTATCTATTCATGAGGGAATACGCAAAGCCGCAAAGAATCTGGATGGTTACTACATAGTGTCACGATATCCTGATGGGATGACTCAAGGTACACCGGCCGACCATCTTGATCTGGAGGATGCAGATGGCTCAATCCGCAGTGCGGGAGAGATCATACGGTTCTGTGAAGATATTCTGGCTTGACCGGGAATATATCATGAAGCAACTGGAAAATGCGATCAATACGCTGCATGCCGATCCGAATATCCTGAAAATCGTCCTCTTCGGCTCCTTTGCGGAGGGACGTGCTGTGCCGGGCAGCGATATCGATATCCTCATAATCCTGAAGAATGATCCACGCCGGTTCATTGACAGGATCCATCATTATCTCGATTCATTCGTACATATCGGGATTGCGGTCGATGTCTTCCCCTATACAACCAAAGAACTGGATAATCCTCTTGTGCAAAGAGCTCTTTCTACGGGAAAAATACTCTTTGAACGGTAAGGTGAAGCATCCCGGACAAGGGCTGGTTTACTCCCCTTCCACCCCTTCACCCACCCGCCACTGGGCAGCAGAGAGAAATCAGCACCGTCACGTTGTTTGCGATCACGAACCCGTACCAGCAGATGACCACAAGGAGTGCTGCCATGCCGGAATACCTGACCTTTTCCTCCGACCAGACGGCAACCGCGGCGATGAAGAGGAGGACAAGCCCTTTCAGCACAAGGTGTAAGAGCGGGAACTGAACCACGTACGACATGAGGGTGTTGATCTCGTATCCTCCCAGGGAGAGGATCTGGTCGGTTGTCGCGACATCCAGCGCAAAGAGGACATAGATCATGACCACGTTGAAGAACAGCGGGGAGGGAATGTCGCTCTTCACCAGCATTTCCCGCACAGAATACAGGAAACAATCGTAAATGCGCGTGGGATATTCAGTCAATCGAATAATTTTAGTCACCAGTGATAATGAAAGGTTCCATGATGCCGGAAATCCATAAGACCGCTCTTTCCGAAGAGAACCGGGGACGGTTTTTCTTTTCGTTTACACCTCAATGAGATGACGGAGAATCTGGAATCGGTGGCGTTCACTTCGACACGTGGCTTTCCGGCAGCATCCGGTGCCGGTCACATGTATGCAGCCAGACCTTTTCCCCTCATCGTAAATCCCCGGCCATCCTCTCCAGCGACGCTGCCACCTTTTCCCTGAATGTATCCCGGTCGACAGCGAATGCGACATGCCGGTCGAGGACCATGATACGGTCCGCCTGTGCGACCAGCGTATCCATGGCACATGCCGCGAAAATAAGCGCAGTTTCCCCCATCTTCACGCGGTCGCGGGCCAGGATCTCGGACAGGGGCGTGATCTCGCCTGTCTGGAGGCAGCTTTTGACAAGGAGGTTCGGTGCGGCCCGGTCCTCGTCGATGATGAGCAGCGGGACCTGCCGCTCGACGGCTCTCTGCACCTGGTGTGCCATGTTCATCGATCCGCTGCCCATCCCGGATGCGGCATGCACCGTCCCGCGTATTCCGGGAGGGAGCGCCGAGAAGAACATGCTCACGTCGGCCCCGGTCAGCTGGCAGTTCAGCGCCTCGGCGGTGGCGAGCCCGTGCACGGTAACCACCAGTTCCCGCCCGTCTCCGGCAGCATGGTCGTCCATGCCGGCAGCAATCCCCTCGAGGAACGTGGTCTTCCCCTGTGCGTTCGACCCGGCGACCGCACACACTTCCCGCTTACGGATCCCGAGTCCCGAGACCGTCCGGTTGCTCGCGGGAAGTTCCAGTTCACAGGGGACAAGATCCCCCGGGCAGGAGAACGGGATATGCACCCCGGTTTTCGGCCCGGCGGTCCGGAAGTAGCACCTGAACTTCGTGTAGTGGCGTGCGAGCAGCGATCCATCCCCGACAAAGGAGACGAGTCCGCGTTCCGGGAGCGTCTCCCTGAGCAGCTGCTGGTCGAGCGCTGTAATCCAGGCGGCTTCCAGTTCCGGAACCGGGAGAGAGCATGCGATATCCGCGACCGCGTCGCAGAGGCGTGCGACCGCTTCCATGACCGGGGCGATCTCGTGGCGGGAGAACGCCCCAGGGCAGGGGAGTGCCCCGTTGATGAGGAGGTGTATCCCCGCAGCATCCGCGAAGTTCCGGCCCCCCGTATGCCAGAGGTCGGATGCGAGTGCTGCGGGGGATGCGACGACGGTATACGGCTCGGTGAATGACGCGAACTGGTGGGGATACCGGGTGCCCCGTCCGACGAGCGGCCCGAGCCGAACATCCGGTTCAGCCTTCCGCTTGATCTCCTCGATGATGAGGGCGACTGCCCCGGCTTCCCCCCGGCAGTCGAGCGGGATCTCTGTCAGGATCGGGCGGGATACGAGCAAAGGGACGGCGAAGAGGAGGGCACTGTGATCGAACGACCTGACCACGTAGGACGAGAGGTTCCTGACGGCATGGGCCCTGTCGATCTTCCACCGGTCGTCCCCGGAGAGTGCAAGGATTCCCTCGAGGCAGGCATCCGGCCCGTCATCGCTCATACAATGTTAGTATACCGTTAATCGGGAAAAACACGAGGATCGGCATCCTGTCCCTGCCGGGGGACGATTATGGAAAATAATAAAAATATTTATATGAGATGTCCCTTATGAAAAAGTCAAAGGGGTTGAAATAATGGTGAACAGACAACCGCATTCTGGTTCCGGAGAGACAGAGGAAGACGTGCTCGCCCGCCTCAGGCTGCTGGAGATGACCTATGATCCGGTCACAATCCGGCATCTTGAGACAATAGGGATTGTCAACGGCTGGAAATGTCTCGACGTCGGTGCAGGTGCAGGATCGATCGCACAATGGCTCTCAACCCGGGTAGGGCCTGAAGGGAAAACCGTTGCGACGGATGTGCAGACACGATTCCTTCAGGAATTAGCCGGTCCCGCTATTGAAATTCGCCAGCATGATATCACTGCAGATCCCCTTGAAAAGGACCAGTACGACCTTGTGCATTGCCGAACGCTGCTCATGTGGCTTCGTGAGCCTGAAAAAGCAGTCCGTCGCATGGCAGAGGCCGTCCGGCCGGGGGGGTGGCTGGTGCTGGAAGAGAGTGACTATGGTTCTATTCTCTCTGCAGATATGACGAATCCTTCCGCTGCGATGTTTTGTGCTACGGGGCGCCAGGTCATTGATTTTCTCCGGAACAAGGGTATCGCAGACCCCTGTATCGGTCGTCGTGTAGGCTGTCTCATGGAGCAGCTCGGGTTTACCGATGTGGTGCAGGAAGGATGGACCCGGATATGCCGCGGAGGAGAGATGATGGCCCGTTTTGACGCGGCTGCAATCCAGATGAGTGCGATACCGATGATCAACACGGGCCATCTGACACGGGAGAAGTTGGACCATATGCTGCAGTTCTTCGGGGACACCACTTTTGAGTACCCGGGGTTGACGATGTTCAGTGCATGGGGCAGGAAACCAGTGGTGGAATAAAAGGAAAAAAGGTTTTCTCTCCCTCTTTGCAGACTCACAGAGCGGGATCCATACTGACGGAGACACCAGGCATTATCACGTTCCTTGCCCTGTTCATTATCCCTGCGGGCAATATGACCTCCGGTACAGGGGTGAGGTGGCACCAAGTCAATATCCCTGCGGTCGTCCCCGGAGAGCGTAAGGATTGCTTCGAGGCAGGCACCCGGGTCCGGAAAGGTTGAATAAGTTGTTATATAAAAAAAAGTGCATCTAATGTCTATGGAATCTTCCGGAACGAATAATCCGGGCATATCGGTCCTCTATGTCGATGATGAACCCGCGTTCCTGGACGTCATGAAACTGACCCTGGAACATTCCGGAGATTTCACTGTCACGACTGCACTGGATGCATCATCCGCCCTCCAATTACTCTCAACACACCCCTTTGATGCCATCATCTCCGATTACCAGATGCCGGGAATGGATGGCATCGGTTTCCTGAAGGCAGTCAGGGATCAATTCGGCGATATCCCGTTTATCCTCTTTACGGGTCGCGGCCGCGAGGAGGTCGTCATCAATGCCATCAACAACGGTGCGGACTTTTACCTGCAGAAAGGCAGCGACATGAAGGCCCAGGTTGCCGAGCTTACCAACAAGGTCCATTATGCCGTCTCCCGCAGGCGTGTGGAGATGGATCTCCGTGAGAGCGAGGAACGGTATCGCAATGTGGTCGAAGACCAGACGGAGTTCATCTGCCGGTTTCTCCCGGATGGCACACATATTTTCGTAAACGAAGCATATTGCCGCTATTTTGGCCTCGAGCGGGATGAGATCATCGGGAGCCGCTTCAGGCCGAAAATACCGCCGGAAGACCAGAAAAGGGTTGAGGTGTTACTCGCATACCTTTCTCCCGACAGTCCCCTCGGGACCATTGATCAGCGGATTATCATGCCGGACGGCACCATCCGGTGGCAGCGGTGGGTGGACCGCGCCATCTATCATGCGGATGGCAGCCTGAAGGAATACCAGTCGGTCGGCCGGGACATCACCGAGCTGAAGAGAGCCGAACAGGCGCTGAAGGAGAGCGAAGAAAAATACCGCACCGTTTTTGAGAATACCGGCACCGCAACGGTGGTTATCGAGGAAGACAGGATAATCAGCCTGGCCAATGCTGAATTCACACGGCTGAGCGGGTATTCCAGGGAGGAGATTGAAGGAAAGAAGTGCTGGACCGAATTCGTGGTGAAAGAAGACCTGGAATGGATGGTTGCCCAGCACCATCTCCGGCGGCAGAACCATGATAAAGCCCTCACCCATTACGAGTTCCGGTTCATGACGCGATCGGGTGATATCCGCACCATCCATCTTTCCATAGATACCATCCCGGGAACGAAGAAGAGCATTGCTTCACTGCGGGATGTCACGAACTGGAAGAAGGCGCAGGACGACCTCGTGGAGAGCGAAGAACGCTTCAGGCAGCTCTTCTCCCGGATGCCAAGCGGGGTTGCGATTTACAGGGCCGTTGATGACGGGAACGACTTTGTGTTCAGCGATTTCAACGTCGCCGCCGAAACCATCGAGAATATCGGCAGGGATGACGTCATCGGAAAGAGGGTCACTGAAGTATTTCCCGGAGTGAAGGATTTTGGAATCTTTCCGGTGTTCCAGAGGGTGTGGAAGACGGGAACACCGGAATTTTTTCCCGGTGCAATGTACCGGGGTTCCCATGACCATGGAACGTGGCGTGATAACTGGGTATACCGGCTTCCCACCGGGGAGATCGTGACAATATACAATGATATCACCGAAAGAAAGGAGGCGGAGGAGGCGATCCGGAAAGCAAACCGCCAGTTGCAGTTGCTCACCGGGATCACCCGGCACGATATCTCAAACAGCATCATGGTTGCAGAAGGATACCTCGATCTGATGGAAGATCCCGGGGCGCCCCCTCTTCCTGTATACAGGGAGAAAGTCCGGCAGGCGCTCGACAGGATCAAGAGACAGATCCAGTTCACGAAAGAGTACGAGACTCTCGGGTCACAGGAACCCTGTTGGCAGGACCTCGATATGCTCCTGCAGGGTCTGGAGGCTCCTTATCCGGTGTATCTGCACAGGGACAGGTGCGATGCCGAGATTTTTGCCGACCCGATGCTGCAGAAGGTCTTTGAAAACCTCCTTGATAACTCCCTCCGGCATGGAGGAGATGGTCTTTCGGAGATACTGGTTTCATGCAGCGTGTCTGATGCTGGTCTCACCGTCACCTGGGGAGATAACGGGGCGGGAGTGTCCCTGGATGAAAAAGAGAAGATATTCTCCCGGGGATATGGAAAAGGCACGGGCCTTGGGTTATTCCTGGTAAAGGAAATACTTGGGATGACCGGAATAACCATTCATGAGGCAGGGATACCCGGAGAAGGGGCACGCTTTGTCATCACGGTTCCCCAGGGCAAGTGGCGTAGTGCAGGTGCTTTAACCTGAACTTCGTGTGATCGCTGGATTACTTCCCCAGCCTGACGAGAAACCGGTTTTGGGCGGCCTGGTCCCAGCTGACACTGTATCCCTGGCCGGAGAAGGGAGAGCACGTGTTGTCCACCTGCTCCCGGGTCGCAAAGAACGTGACCGCATCTCCTGGCGGGAGCTTATTCAGCAGGATCTTGAGCGTGATCATGAGGTTCGTACAGGTCAAATCGGTGAAATCTTTTGGGTGTGTCGTTTCCATAATAACCTCTGTCAAAAGAACAGTATTCGCGCCGGGACACCATCCCCTCCGGTATTCCAGAGGACACTCGCAAGGTCCCTGTTCTCAATTCGTGCAATCACCGGGAGATTGGGGGAGAGATCGATTCCCCGGTCATCAAGGGAAGGAGCATGCACGAAATAGTGCAGATCCTGCACATCGGTCGTGACCGCGATCATCTCCTGGACATTGAAGACCCTGTCACCGGGAGGCACGGCGTGGCTTCCATGGAGGGCATACACTCCTTCCTCGATGAAGATGACCGTTGTGGGGATCCCGTCCATGGCGGCAGCAAGGGCAAGTGACAGACCGCCAAAGGTCCATTCCGTGCAGTACGGGGGATTCGTGATGAAGATAACCAGCCGGGGAGTGCCCGCCCCGTCTCCTGAACGCGGCACGATTCCCCCGCATGCCTGCGAGACGATGGGAAAATTCCCGGTGAACCGCGAGAGGATCTCTCTCAACGGCCGGATGTCAATCTCACTGATGCAGGAAGCGGGCTCGCAGAACCCGGTCCCGGGATTCATCTGGTAGTATCCCCGTGCTGTCGCACACCGGGAACAGGCGGCAAACCAGGGATCCCTGCCGGCCTGAACAGAAGACCCTGATATGGCGGCGACGGCTCTCCCGATATTATCGAACTCCGACGGCCGCTGGCCGTTATGCAGGGTATGGACGCCGTCAAGGTACGCATAGAGTTCGGGGTGGAGCCCTGCGGCGTTCACCCCCGCAAGGAACCTGGTCATGTAGACTGTGACCCTGCTCATGTACGGACCGTTGCAGAGAAGAAATGCAGCCTTGCGTGTGTCTTTCCACCCTGCGGAAAGGGTTGAGGTGAGAACCTGCCAGAATGGGTCCTGCCCGTGACTGCCCGCAACCGTGACCCATGGTGTCCGGGTGAGAACCGGGTCGTGCAGTCCATGCAGCCGGAGTTCGTCACCATCTGCGACAATCCTGATGCCGTGGCGGTCTGCAAGCGTGCGCCAGGTATCCCGGGTTTTCGCATCGACCAGGCTGAAGAGTGCATCACCGGTAAGAAAGATGTGCGTCTTCCCCGCAGGGGTATTTCCAAGGTGGGATGTGCCCAGCGCCTCTGCAAACCAGTCCATGCGCTCACGTGTCACCGGGTCGCAGAACAGGAAGGTGGAAGAGGTCATGGTGTATCAGACCCCGAATCCGAGTGCTTTCATGAATCCGACAACCCAGCCTGACACAAATGCAGCAAAGATGACTGAGCCCACGCACATCCCGATGAAAAACCAGGCTGCCCTGTAATTGCCTTCCGAGGCCATGACCGTCTGGCGGATGGGACACCCTCCGATGAGGACGGCAATGAATCCCACGAAAAACCCCGGGACGATCGAGAAGAGGAGATATGCAGCTGTATCCAGGCCGCCGGGAGCCCCGGGGACGGGAGTTGCGGGTCCGCTGGTCACGGCCCAGAAGAAATGCTCCATTGCGGCAGGGGTGATGAGCCAGAAGAGGAGATACCCGGCAAAAGACGCTGCGATCAGGGCAAGGTATCCTGAGAGGAGGCGGGTATGACGGAACAGGAAATAATCCCGGAATCCCCCGATCGAACAGTACCCGGATCTCTGTGCGAGATACCCTATGAGAAGTCCCAGGAGAAGCGTCACGATGGGGACAAAGAACACCGCTGCATCTTTCGGGAGGATCCCGGTTGCCATCAGGCATCCTCCCGCTCGGCTTTTTTGAGCATCAGGTACGCGCCAGAGATTACTCCGGCTGCCATGGCCGCGATGAAGAGGACGGCAGTGAGATCGCCATACCCGGTCCGGAGGGCTGCCCGGTACGGGCATCCCCCGAATATCATCGCCAGGTTCAGGACAAGGATCCCGGCGATGAAATGGAGGAGGTAGTCTTTTGCGGTTCCTTTCCTTGTTTTATGCTCCCGGTGAAAGGTTGCCGCGATATACCCCCCGATGAGAACCCCCGCCACGCTCATGACCGGGAGGAGGGAGTTCTTCGAGATGGGTGCAAGGGCAAGGTTCGTATCCGCGATGATGTTTGTCATGCCGTTCACAAGGTCCCGCGTGTGGCATGCGACGCAGAACCCGTATGCCTCCGGCCCCCCCGCACTGATCAGGAGCGACTGTGAGAATGCGGCGAGGATACCAATGAGTGCACCGAGAAATGCCGGGTGTCTCACCAGGGGTGAGAACAGGGGTCGTGTCTGTGCATGTGCGTGTTCCTGATGCATGGAAGGGTATAATAATGGTAAAAATACTCATTAAAGGTTCTCATTTAATTTTGCTCTTATGCGCATTAATTGGGAAAACAAGCGTGATTTGGCTTTATTATGGACGGGGCATTTTCGTCCCCTGTGGACATAAGGTTCGATCCGGACAGGGAGATTGATTCGCATTTCCGGTCATCGGAAAGACCAGGAGGACCTGCATCTAGGCAATCCGCAACAATGGATTACGGTGAGGCTCTCCAGGCTCTCGTGACCTTGTACAGCTCAAACCACGCAACCGTGAGCAGTCCCCCCGCAATACAGAGGAGGAGGTATTCACAAGGGACAAGGGCAAACTGGAACAGTGCTCTCACACCGGGGATAATGAGCACGGCCACGAGGAAGAAGATCGCTCCCCCGATCACCCACCAGAAGGCCCGGTTCGGTTGCCTGAAGGTAGAGACGATGCTCTGTGTCCAGGACCGGTTGGTGCAGATCAGCGCAAGATTGGCGATCACAATTGTCACAAACGCAACGGTGCGGAGCTGGTCCGGAGACAGCCCCTGCATCATCCCATGGAGATAGAGTGCAAGCACGATACAGAGGGTGACGCATCCCTGTGCCAGGGCGATTGTGACGGTAGGACGGTCAAGGATATGTTCATCGGGTTTCCTTGGCGGGCGTTGCATGATGTCAGGCTCCTCCCGCTCGGCTTCAAAGACGACAGAGCATGCAGGATCGATGATCAGTTCCAGGAATACGACCTGGATGGGCATGAGGATCAGCGGCCATCCAAAAAGGACGGGGATGAGGGAGAGGCCCGCGATAGGGACATGGATCGAGATGATGTATGCCATGGCCTTCCGGAGATTTTCATATATCCTCCTCCCCATCCTGATCCCGGCAACGATCGAGGCGAAGTTATCATCGAGGAGAACAATTGAAGAGGCCTCCCTGGCAACATCGGTCCCTCTCCCTCCCATCGCGATGCCGATATGAGCCGCTTTTAATGCCGGGGCATCATTCACCCCGTCACCTGTCATGGCAACGATCTCCCCACCTGCCTTGAGCGATTCGACAATCCTGAGTTTCTGCTCGGGCACAACCCTGGCGAAGAGAGAGGTGGACCGGATCGCCTCGTCTTCTACACCGGACGCCATCCCATCAAGGTCGGGCCCGGTGAGAATGGTTCCAGTGCCAGTGAGTCCGATCTGTCCCGCAATGTTCCCTGCAGTCGACGGGTAATCGCCGGTGATCATGGCGACCCGTATCCCTGCAGTCCTGCATTCGGCGATGGCGGCCGCCGCATCCGGCCGCACCGGGTCGGCAAACCCCACAAGCCCAAGGTAGGTAAACGGGAATGCATGCTGCCCTTCGGGGAGTTGCCCGGGACGGAATCGGGATTTTGCAACGCCAAGGACACGGAGACCCTGTGCGGCGAGTTCCTCGACCTGGACGGTCAGACCCGCACTCTCCTGCTCTCCAAGATGGCACAGGTCGAAGATCGCTTCCGGCGCTCCCTTGGCAGCAATGATATACTCATCACCTTTTTTCGAACGCCAGACATTGGACATCGCCAGGAGTTCACGGGAAAGCGGGTACTCGAGCAGAAGGTCCCAGTCGCCGTGAAGGTGCTCTGTCCCGGACAGGTCTTCTATCCCTGCTCTGAGCAGTGCCTGTTCCATCGGGTCGAAGGGATCTTTCTTGCAGGAGAGGATCGCGTATTCGAGGAGTTCATGGAATGACTCCGGAAGCGGGCCAGTATCCTGGTCCTGGAAATCGAATGGACAACCGGAGACCACACACTTCGCAACGGACATCCGGTTCATGGTCAGCGTGCCGGTTTTATCCGTGCAGAGCACCGTGGTTGCCCCGAGGGCTTCCAGTGCCGGCACATGCCGGGCCAGGACGTTGATCTTCGAGAGCCGCCATGCACCGAGTGCAAGGAACACCGTCAGAACGACAGGAAATTCCTCCGGGAGGATTGCCATGGCGAGCGTGATTCCCGCAAGGAGGCCCTGGAGCCAGTTTCCCCGGGTCAGGCCGTACGCCACCACCACGGTGATGAAGAGGAGAAGCCCGATGAACGCAATGCTCCTGACGATATGGGCGGTCTCGACATGGAGGCGGGTCTCTTCCTGTTCGACAGACTGCAACGCCTTTCCGATCTCGCCCATCCGTGTGTGGATGCCGGTTGAGACCACCTCGGCAACCCCCTGGCCCTGGACAACGAGGGTCCCTGAATAAAGCCAGGGCTGGTCGTCCCCTCCCGGTCTCCGCTCGCCCGGGTCTCCTTTTGGAGGGAGTTTTCTCACCGGGACCGATTCACCGGTGAGGAGCGATTCATCGACCGAGAGGTTCGTGGAAGAGTGGAGCAGGGCGTCGGCGGCGATGCGGTCCCCTTCGCTCACGAAGAGGAAGTCGCCCCGAACCACATCGCGCCCGGCAATCCGCACCGGCCGGCCGTCCCGGATGACCAGTGCCCGCGGGCTGGAGAGGTTTCTCAACGCTTCGAGGGCCCGCTCGGTCTTCTGCTCCTGGTAGACTGTGATCCCGATGATCACCAGGACAAATGAGAGGAGGAGAATCCCTTCCCCGGTATCACCGAGGATGAAATAGATGGACCCCGCCCCCACGAGGAGGAGAAACATCGGCTCGCGGATGACATCCCTGACGATTTCCGGTATTCCGCGTGTCTCCTGTGTGGGAATTTCATTCGGGCCGTCCTTCAGGAGACGGAGACTGGCCTCGCCGGACGATAGTCCTGTAAATCGGGAGAGATCGAGGGGAGGCATGCAAAAGCCCGGTAAACCAAGCGATAAGACGGCTGGACCTAAAGGTCTTCCGTTTGGCCGGGGCCATGACAGCCGTGCAGGGCATATGACGGATCCTTCCCGTACAGGGAGGATGCAACGGGTTATGCCCCGGGGGTCACGGTCACAGGCAATGAATACAAGGTGCGTCGGTATCGGCTCATGAGGGTGTATCTGTCAATACCGGTCATAATCTCCGGGGCCGGTCCGTGATCATGTTTATCCCGACTCTCTCCACAGGTATCTGTGTGAACCGGGCAGGGTGATGAAAAATGATTCGGAAAGTAACGGCCACACTCATGGTTTTTCTTCTCCTCCTCTCTGTTGTGACCATTCCGGCAATGGCGGCCGGCGGTAACGGGGGGTCATCGGGATCAGATGGAGCAGGCTCCGGGGATTCTGGAGGGAGCGGGAACGGCGGCAGTCCGGCAGGGGATGCCGGGAACGGGGCAGGCACCGGGGCAGGCCAGTCCGGTCCCCAGGCGCAGCCAATTCAGGAAGAACAGGAAAGAACACAACAGGAGACAGTCGAACAACCGGGGGTCCAGATCACGCAACATGATCGGGACCAGACCCAGGGCAGGACGGGAGTCGATACAGCGGGTGAAACCACCAGCCCCGACATCAACCGGCAGCAGGACCGTGATACGTTCCTTCAGCAGGTCAGCCTGTATGAACAGAACCTTACACGCGATCAGGACCAGGAACAGGCACAGGTGGATGTCGCCCTCTATGCTCTCTCCACCGCCGGCACCCTGACGGGGACTGCCGGGCCGGAACTCACCCGCCTGTCGGCGGAGATCAACAGTTCGTATGGAGATGCGCTCCAGGCAGAGCAGCAGATACACACCCGGAGTTCTTTTACCCGGATGCTCATCGGCGGTGACCGGGACGCAGCCGGCCTGTTGATCCGGTATGCGGACCAGAACCAGCAGCGCATCCGGGAGATGGAGCAGGTGCTTGCGAACTGCTCCGACTGCGATCCGCAGGTCAGGGTGATGCTGGAAGAACAGGTGCAGGTACTCAGCATAGAACAGAACAGGCTCGTCACTCTCGCGCAGCAGGAGCAGGCAGACAGGGGATTTTTCGGCTGGTTATTCGGGGGTACAGGTGTGCTGGCCGGAACCGGCCAGGCTGCCGCCCTGACGGACGATGAAAAATACTGGATGACATACATGCGGGAAGAGGAAAAACTTGCCCGCGACGTCTATCTCTCGCTTGGCAGCAGGTGGAATATCCCCATATTCCTGAACATCGCACAGAGCGAGCAGACGCACATGGACTCTGTAAAGACCCTGCTGGACCGGTACGGACTGCCGGACCCTGCCGAAGGAAAGGGCCAGGGTAAATTCACAAACCAGGATCTCCAGAGACTCCATGATGATCTTATCGCACAGGGAAACGCCTCAAGTGTCGAAGCGCTCAGGGCAGGTGTGTTCATCGAGGAGACGGATATCGCTGACCTGAACAGGGCAATCGCTTCCACCACGCACAATGACATTGAAAACGTGTACAGGAACCTCCTGCAGGGGTCCATGAACCATCTCAATGCCTTTGAATCGAACCTTGCAAGATACTGAAAAGGCCAGGTGATTCCCCCTTTTTTCGAAAGAAAACCACTTCGTGATTTTCATTGTGTGTGGTCGACGGCAGGGCGGAAATACGCGGTTAATTGAGGGTTGGCCCCGCATTTTTCCCTGACGGCATGGATGGTTCAGGACAGGCAATCCTGTTGACTTTTGTATCCTCTCATTTTATCCCGGAATGATGCAAACCCCCCATCTGATGACAGAAAAGCACATGTGCCCACTTCTTGCGTTCAGAAGCCTGCCCGGTCTTCTCCTGTTCAGTGCAGGAGCGATTATTTTGATGGGTATCATCACCGCTGAGATATTCTACCCGGCCGGATATACGACGGCACACAGCGAGATCAGTGACCTCGGTGCAACCCGGCCTCTCCCGATCAGTGTCAGCTACCAGCCCTCGGCAACAATCTTCAATGCAACAATGATCATCGGCGGACTGCTCATCCTTGCCGCATCTTTCATCCTTTTCATGACGGGCACGAAGTGGTTTCTCATCATCTTTCCTGCACTTCTCGGAACCGGCATCTTCGGGGTGGGAATATTCCCGGGCAACAATGCCTTTTTCCACCCGCTCTTTGCACTCCTGACCTTTATCTCCGGAGGCTTTGCGGCAATCGTCTCATCCAGAATGACACGTGCCCCGTTCGGTCACCTGCTTGCCCTCCTCGGTATCATTACTCTCTCATTCCTGTTCCTATCCCCGGTATGTATCCCACTCCTTGGCGACGGTGGAACGGAACGCTTTGTCGCCTATCCTCTCGTCATCTGGATGATCGGGCTTGGTGGGTACCTGACCGGGGATGAAGGGAGGAGATAGACACGCATTTTTCCTGCAATGACCCCACAGCACCATATATAGGGAATGTAAGGGAGTTTTTTAAGTGTATTCTCCCTGTATTGTATATTTCCCCCCCCTGTGTTCAACTGCCTGGCTGTCATTGATCTCCCCGGATTGGCGGGATGGGAGGCAGGTGGCAACCGATACCTGACTCCTCATGCAATACACCGCCATCGAAATGCATATACTGGAACGCAGACAGTGATACTTGTATGACCGGGGGGATCAGGGTTCTGTACGTGGATGACGAGCCCGACCTCCTTGCCATCACCCGGGTCTTCCTGGAACGTTCGGGCGAATTTGAGGTGGATGTTTCGGAATCTGCACAAAGTGCGCTCGGCAATCCTTCGATCGGGACATATGATGCGATCGTCTCCGACTATATGATGCCGGGCATGAACGGGATCGAATTTCTGAAAGGGGTCCGGCAGCAATTCGGGGATATCCCCTTCATCCTTTTCACCGGGAGAGGTCGCGAGGAGGTGGTGATTGAGGCGATCAACAACGGGGCCAATTTTTACCTCCAGAAAGGCGGTGACCCCAAGGCGCAGTTTGCCGAGCTCGTGCACAAGATCCGCCAGGCCGTGGGACAGCGGAAGGCGGAACTCTCCCGCATCGAGTCCGAGAAACGCCTTGCCGATATCATCAACTTTTTGCCGGATGCCACATTCGCCATCGATACTGCCGGCATCGTGATCGCCTGGAACCGTGCCATCGAAGAGATGACAGGTATCCCGGCCGCCGAGATGCTCGGGAAGGGGAATTACGAGTACGCCATCCCGTTCTACGGTGTCAGGCGCAGGATCCTGATTGACCTGATCCTCGAGCCCGACGAGACTGTGTCGAAGTATTATTCGAATATCATCCGGAAGGAGAACACGCTCACGGCGGAGACCGATCTCCCCCATCCAAGGGAGAAGAGGATCCATGTCCTTGCAAAGGTGAGTCCCCTTTTCAACCGCCAGGGAGAGATCGTGGGAGCGATCGAGTCCATCCGTGATATCACCGATCATGTACGGGCGGACGAGGCCCTGCGGCAGGCACACGTCGTCATGGAGAACAGCCCCGGCGTCCTGTTCAGGTGGATGGCCCGGGAGGGCTGGCCTGTCGCGTTTGTGTCCAACAATGTCACCCGATTCGGTTATACTCCTGAAGAACTGCTGTCAGGAGAAGTGACCTTCGCAGCAATAATCCATCCCGATGATCTCGGGAGGGTTGGGGCGGAAGTGGAGAAGTATGCACGCGAGGGAAAGGAACAATTCCGGCAGGAATACCGGATTCTTGCACGGGATGGCAGGGAATGCTGGGTCGACGACCGCACGATCGTCGAGCGGGATCCGGACGGGAGGATCACCCACTACCAGGGCATCCTTATCGATATCACGGAGTCAAAACGCATCGAAGAGGCACTCCGCAGGAGCGAAGCGCGGACCCGCTGGATCCTTGACCACGTTCCCTTCCCTCTGTCAGTCATGGATAAGGAAGGTGTGATTACCTTCAGGAACAAGCGGTTCGTCCAGGTCTTCGGGTATACGGAGGAGGAGGTTCCCACGCTCCATGAATGGTGGCAGCGGGCGTATCCCGACCCGGCATACCGTGAGCAGGTCATCCGTGACTGGGAGAGTGCAGTCAGGCGTGCGGAGGAAGAGCATATGGATATTCCGCCTGCGGAATACAGGGTGACCTGCAGGAACGGGGAAGAGCGTATCATCGAGATCTCCGGGATTGCGCTCGATGACGGATACCTTGCGACGTTCATCGACCTCACCGACAAGAAGCGGGTGGAGGAGGCGCTCGAAAAGCGGCTCGTTGCCCTGACGCAACCGCTCGAGGATACGGGAGTCTCCTTCGAGGACCTCTTCGACCTTGACGAGATCCAGCTCCTCCAGGATGAATTTGCACAGGCTTCGGGTGTGGGGATGCTCCTCACCCGGCCTGACGGCACACCGATCACGCAGCCGAGCAACTTCTGCCGGCTCTGCAGCGATATCGTGCGGAGGACCCCGGAAGGGAGGGAGAGGTGTGAGCGGTCTGATTCCATCCTTGGCGCTTTCCACGAGGGCGGCCCGTTCATCCATACCTGCCTGAGCGCCGGTCTCTGGGGTGCAGGAGCAACGATTGTTCTCGGCGGCAGGCACATCGCCAACTGGCTTATCGGGCAGGTCCGCAACGAAACACAGAACGAGATGGAGATGAGAGCCTATGCACGCGAGATCGGAATTGACAGTGACGATTTCGTCGAGGCATTTCTCGAAGTGCCGCAGATGTCCTTTGAGAAGTTCGAACGTATCGCATGGGCTCTCCATACCCTCGCACACATGCTCTCGCGATTTGCGTACCAGAACGTGCAGCAGGCCAGGTTCATTACGGAGAAGGAAAAAGCGCAAGAAGCACTCCGGGAGAATGAAGAGAGGTTCCGCGAGATCGTGGAACAGTCCACCGACATCTTCCTCCGTCAGGATATCAGGACCGGGACATTCGAATACTACAGCCCGAAAGCAAAAGAAACACTCGGGTATACCCCTGAAGAGATGCGTGCCATGACCGTCGACGAACAGATCGAAGGGATCCATCCGGATGACCGGCCATCCCTGCTGTCATTTTCTTCCGACGTCATCGAAGCAGACGCCAGGAGGGAAAAGAGCATCACGAGGGAGTTCCGCATCCGGAAAAAGGAAGGGGGGTACTGCTGGGTTCATGGCAATTTCAGCCTGACGAAGGACAAGGATGGAACTCCCTCGATGATCATCGGGAGCCTGCATGACATCTCAAGACGCAAGCAGGCGGAAGACGCATTGCGGGAGAGCGAGGAGAAGTACCGCCGCATCCTCGAGAATATGCAGGATGCATATTTCCGGGTGGACTTACACGGGATCCTGACCATGGTGAGCCCTTCGGCGGCCCGCATGTACGGCTATGATTCAGCGGACGAGATGACGGGGATGCCTGTTCTCTCCCTGTATTCCCGGCCCGGACAAAGGGATGAGGTGCTGCAGAAATTGAAGGAAGCCGGGGAAGGGATCACGGATTTTACCGGTGAAGGACTCCGGAAGGACGGCACGACGTTCTGGATGTCGTTGAATGCCCAGTTCTTCAGTGACGATGAAGGCCGGATCCTGGGCACGGAAGGGATCGTCCGGGATATCTCTGAAAGAAGGACGATGGACCAGGCGATCCAGCAGGCCAACCGGAAACTGAGCCTCCTGAACAGCATCACAAGGCACGATATCGCAAACCAGCTCACCCTCATCCGGGGACTGACGGATATGGCCACGATGGAGCATCCCGGCACTGTTGTCTCCGGGCTCCTCTCCCGCATCGATGAGGGTTCCCGGACGATTGAACGGCAGATCGAGTTCATGAAGATGTACCAGGAGATGGGCGTCCAAGAGCCGGGCTGGTTCAGGCTCGAAGATATTGTTGCGAGGGTGGGGAGAAAGGAAGTGGCCATTTCCGCTTCCTGCCAAAAGATCGAGGTCTTCGCCGACCCCATGCTTGAGAAGGTCTTTTTCAACCTGTTCGAGAACGCGGTGCAGCACGGCGAACATGCTACGAAGATCGAGGTCCGCTGCGAGAAATCCCCCGCTGGTCTTGCACTCATTGTGGAGGACAACGGGATCGGGATTTCACCCGGTGAGAAAGAGAAGATCTTCGAGAAAGGATACGGGAAGAACACGGGTCTCGGGCTGTTCCTGGCCAAGGAGATCCTTTCCATCACCGAAATCTCGATCCGGGAAACGGGGGTTGAGGGAGCCGGTGCACGGTTCGAGATCCTCGTACCGAAAGGCCATTTCAGGGTTGCCCGCCGTCAGAACTGAATCTGCCGGATGCCACATCACGGGCGCTTTCTCCTTGGATACCCTTATGAATTCCACGTTCGTGCCGCCAAAGTCATTTTTCCTGGTGCCAGGCGTGGACACGAGGGAATCCCCGGTGAAATCCCCCGTCAAAGGGTGACACCCTGCCCCCCTTTACAGCTCCCCGATGACCATCACCCTCCACTCTGTCTCGTGGAGACTGACTGTCGACCAGAATGTCTCTTTCCGGACGACGGTTTCGGATCCCGTTCCATAGAACGAGTAGGAGTCGGACCCGGAACGGTTCGCGGCAGCGTGCCGTGCGACCCGGTCGATCTCCGGGAACTGCGCGTAGAGGGCATCGCCGAAGGTCTCTTTCCCGACCTCGCCAGGGTCCGGGTCGTAGAGAATACGACCCCCGGTCTCGATCACCATGAAGGAACAGGGTGTCCCGTTCGCTGCATTTTCGGCGACGGGCCGAATCAGTTCATAGGGCATGAACATCGTGCTCAGCACCCCGAGTAACTCCCCGCCGGCCGACCGGACGGGCCGCTCGATCACGACACCTTCACCACCCTCGGCCAGCGGAAACATGCCGCTCATCACCGGCTCCTTCCCGGCGAGCGCCCGCTGCACGATCTCCTGGCCGGCAATGTTTTGCCCGACAAGCACATCCACCATCTCCGGCTCCGCGGCCACGACCGTGCCGTTTATATCGTAGGTGATCATCGTGAGGATGAGAGGGTGGGATGCCACTCCCTCCGCCAGCACCGCCTCTGCGTCCGGCCCTGCAATCCCGGTCCCTGCAAGCGCCGCAGACGTCCTGGCAGACGTTTCGTCGAGCCCGTCAAGGGAATCCTGGATGGCGCCGGTCGCCTGATCGAGGACAGCGAGCATGACATCGTGATCGGTGGCCGCCGTCTCCTGCCCGTGCAGGCAGCCTGCCCCGGAGAGGGAGAGGAGCAGGACGAGGGAGATGAGGAGGTGCCCGCGGATGGTCATGTGAAATGAGATATTGGTGATGAAGGGGTTTGTGGTTTGCGATTGGGTGGGCATTTTTCCAGGGGCAGGGGTTCCGGATTCCATGGTCAGGGAGGATGAAAATCCCCCGCTGTCCTCCCCTCTCATCGCCTGGAAAGGACCACTGGGATTTTATCCATCAGGAGCAGACCTTAAATACAGGGATCAATGATGGCAGAACCGGATCAGCCCATAGGACATGCATCGCCCCGCCAGAAATACCGGCGGTGGATCCTCATCCTCACCTTCCTTCTCATCCCGGTGACGATCTTCTATATCTCCCCTATCATCATCATGATGGGAGCATCCGAGGGCATCGTCACGGGCTCTTTCCTGCTCTACATCGTCCTCTTCGCGCTTTCCCTCTTTGCCGGGAGGATCTGGTGCGGGTGGCTCTGCCCGATGGGCGCCTGCCAGGAGCTCGGGTCCCGGGTGATAAAAAAGACGGTCAGGGAAGGCTGGCCCAACTGGATCAAGTATGGCGTAACAGTACTCTGGATTGCCGCGATCGCGGGAGGTTTTGTCGCTGCAGGGGGTGTCCGGGGGGTTGATTCCTTCTACGGCACAGTGAACGGGATCTCGATCTCATCCGTCCAGGTCCTCATGATCGTCGTGATGATCTTTGCGATGATCTTCCTCGTCGCCTTCTTTTTTGGTAGGCGCGGATTCTGCCATGTCCTCTGCCCGATCGCCGGAATCATGGTCGCCGGCCGGAAGATACGGAACCTCGCGGGCTGGCCGGCACTCGGGCTCGATGCAGATTCCGGCAGGTGCACCGACTGCCTCACCTGCTCTGACAAATGCCCGATGGGCCTCGACGTGCACGGGATGGTCAGGAAAGGTACAATGGAGAACCCCGACTGCATCATGTGTGCGACGTGTGCGGACGTATGCCCGGAAGGGGTCATCCGGTTCGGGGCAGGGAAGGGAGGATAGGAACAATCCCCGCACTTTTTTCTCCCGTTTTTTATTAGCCGGCCCGTACAAGGAACCTGATGTACGTACCGTTATGCTCCCAGACCGTATTCTGCTCATGCACGATCGTATGCACGAATTCATCCCTCTCCCATACGGGCATCCGGTGCACGGCATACTCCGGGCCAAACGCATTCCCCGGGATGAGATCCGTCAGGTCTCCCCTGGGGATGAGGATCGATTTTCCCTCCCCGAAGGCCTCAGCAAGATAGGGTCGTGATTCGAGGTCCCGGTCCGTGATATGCACGTGTGATGGCGGTCTCTGCGCCGGGTTGTCCGGATCGCAGGGAATCATCTCCACGTCATACGCATACGGACTACCAAATGCAAGGACGACAGTGATGAAGATCCAGAGAAGGAGCACAACCAGCACTATTATTCCGGTTTTTCTCAATTCAGGAATCATGATTGCCCTTTTGGTCAGACATCCTGTTCCGGATCTCACCGGGCACGATCAGGATGCAAGAGAATCCGGCCGGCATAACGATAGCAAGGCACAGGGTGCTGACGTATGGAAAATACTTCCCCTCTGCGGCGAATGCGGATACAACCAGCAGTCCAACGAAAATTCCCATCCAGGCGGTTGCGGAAGATACTTCGGACATGTATATTTCAGACTTAAGTTTCAGGGTACTGGATGACCAGACATATATTCGCATTTTTATAAACTGATACATCACAAAACAGTCATTTTCGTACGATGACACAATTTTCTTCTGTCATCCCTCCCGTTTTTCCTTTTTCATGCCAGAATTACGCCCGTAAATGCTTTATTCTCTTATTATCACATGTACATAACCATGAACCGGATCGAAGCTCCACACTGTCCGGACCCGAAATGCGGTGCACGTATGACCCGTGCATACATCCGCGCTGATGGTGACCGCGGGCAGTTCGTTCCGATTGGCTGGTGGTGCCTGGCGTGCGGGGAGACCGTCAGGGATGAAGAGGATGCACATGCACACCCGCCGGTGATTGCCCGGGAAGAAAAACCCTCACCCATGCAGGTCACCGAAGAGGACCTTGTCCAATTCGACCGGAAGATGGGCGTCCCTGGTCTCGGGATGCAGTACGTGAAAGAGGGCGTTTTTGTCCTGGTCAGGAAAAAGTGAGCAGGTTGTGCGTCCCCTCTCTCCAGGCCCTTTTTTTCAGGCGAACCGGCCAATAGTAGAAGGGTAGCCGCACCACTTCATCATGCGGCCACACAGAGGTACGGGGGTCGGCTCATCCACGGGGACCACTTCTTCTCGCATTTCACTTCGGATTATTCTTCGGCTGCTTTCATCCCTGCGATTTTTTCCAGGCGAATCGAAGCCCTGCACCGGGGACACCCGATCCGGACGGGTCTTCTTGACACACTTTCCTGGCAGGCCCTCTCCACCTTGCTCCCCATGTAGGTCCATTCGTACCCACACCGGTGACATTCAACACGAATACTGGATGGCATGATCAGGGAGCTGGGTGTCACTGAAGATAGGAAGCTGGCCTGTGGAGGGTGAAAGTATGCAACCGCCATGTCATAGTCATAATGAACGGGGGTGCAGCATCGTTTCATTTCCGGCTGTCCGAAAGAGGAAAAAGGATTACGCTTTCACGCGATACCCGGGATCCCCGGCACATTGGTACTTTGAATATCTTTAACACACCCGAAACCCATGCACACTGGTATGTCAACCCGTGAAACCTGCATCCCTCCGGATACGCGGACATGGATATTCTTTTTCCTGATCCTGCTCGTAGCCATGCTCTGGGCATCCTTCCTCCTCATCAGGGGAGAGATGATCGCTGTCAGCACAACGCTTGCAATCATTGCCGCATTTATTTCATTCTTCTCGTTTATCTGTTCGACAAAGTACCGTACCTGGATCTTCTTTTACCTGATCGTCCTCGTAGCCCTGCTCTGGGCCTCGTTCCTCCTGATGCAGGGTGCGATGATCTGGGTGAGCGCCCTCCTCTTCATTGTCGCCGGAGGGACAACCATCTTCTCATTCCTCTTCACAGAGCAGGAGAAGTAACCCTCCACTGCTTTTTTTATCCCGGAATTGCGGTGCATCAAACGGTGAATAGTGTCGCTCGACAGAGTCGATTCCAGGTGAAATGTCGTGGAGCCATGATTTATCCATAATTATAAAAGAAGAATGCGTTGTCCCATGGGGAATCGGGGCGGAATTCCCGGGTTTTATCAAAAAAAGGAATACTGAATTATTCTCTACCCCATAATTGACCTTATTTTTATTTTTATCACTTCTTTTGTAATCCCATCGATGAAATGAATTTTCTGCATTTTTGTGATTTCATCCGTTTTCCCCTGTAATTTTTCTGGAATGGGGGAAGAGAGAATGACAATTGATAATGTTGAATTAAGGGCTTTCATCGCTCTCGTCATATCACGCTCAATGATTTCAAGCATCTTTTGACTGATGATATTTTCATCCAGTACGAATTTCGTTTCAACGGGAATTGCAGACCCATCTGGTTTTGTTAAGATATAATCAATGACCCGGGTCCCGATTCTCTCTTCAGATTTCACTGCAACAGGAAGTTCAGTAAGAGCCTCCCGGACAGTGATCTCGAATGATAATGCACTATCGACAAATGATCTTTGCTCTATTTTCAATGGGATAGCCTTTAATCCCTGGTCAATATGACGATTGATGGTTTCAATAATTTCTTCCTGCCTGCGTGTTTCGATACCTGTCTTCTGTAGTTCATCTTTAATTGCTGTCTTTGTTTTTTCGGCTGCTTCGGAAGTCAATAATCGTGTATTTTCCTGTATTTCTTCCGTTGCTTTACCAACCAGGCGCTTGGCCAGCTCAGTTGCCAACTGCGTATATTCTGTTTTTCCAACCTGCTCGGGACTGAACAATACCCAGGGTTGTGTAAGCAAAATGGTTTGATGATAATTAATAACGAAAAATGCAATGATAAATGCAAAAATAAGGCTTGATAACGCAATAATAAACGAACTCGCTTTATCCGATCCCGCAAGGGTTGTAGCAGTGATGAAGGCAATGACAATAGCACCAAGAAGTAACGCAAAGAGTTGGAGCGGATTCGTCACCTTCGAGGGATCAAATTGTTTTGATATCGATACATCGCTGTCGGTATCAGGTTTCTGACCTGTGGCATTATCAGATCCGGATTCGTTTGATTGTGTGGGAGGAGTCTCTCCCTGATTTTGTGGCTCCGGCGGACTGTTTTCAGATGCTCCCGTTGTATCTTCCTCTCCATTTGCCATCGATTATCCTCACTCATTCCCTCTTGTGTGGGCAGAATGAAATTTTTCTGTCATTGTATCTCTAATAATTCTATAAGCAGCAAATAAAAGTATAAAAATAATTCGCTACTTCAGGAATTTCTTTTCCTCTCTGCCTGTCTGATGTTCTTCTCAATATCACTGCAGAATATCTTCTGCACATGTTCGTGTACGCAGGGGGTATGAGTATTTCGGGCTTTTCCCATTTACATGAACAAGACACATGTGAAACCCCCCCCTCCCCACCACCTATAAATACAATCCCCTCCGACGTTCACCATACCATGTCGAGAGGACCCTTTCTGAAATTACTCTCCCTTCTTTTCATCTTCAGTTTCTCTTTCTCGGGGCTGGTCACCGCGGATGCCATCCAGCTCGGGAAGGCGTTCGTCCAGACCGAGCGGGCCGACAACTGCAGGTGGCGGGGGAGCGAACTGTTTGCGTGCAACTGGTGCTTAAACCCGACACCCGTCCATGCTGAATATGCACCGGTGACGGATAACATGCGGGACGGGCAGCTCGTGTACGGCCTGCACTCGTGGGCTGGCTATACGATCTGGCCGAACAACACGCTGAATTACACGGGGGCGTACTACAAGTCCCCGACCGAGAAGTTCGTGAAGGTCGCAACACCGTTCGTGCAGTCGACCCTCTATGCGGACCCGCTCTCGCTGACGTTCCGGAACAGGTACGCACAGGTCGACGGCCAGGGACGTGTGAAGGGCCTCGTCTTCTCGATGCCTATCCCTGCAGCTGCGGACGGTGCGGAGTACGGGCAAAACTCCTGCACATCGGGGGCGACGACATTCTCGCCGGACGGCAAGACCCGGGAGATCAGCCAGAAGGGGCAGTGGGTCTCGGGTCTCCGGGTGTTTCCTGCCGGGGACCTGAATGCGACCGAGCCGGGCTGGGGGGAGTCATTCCCCGACAACCTTGTCACCGACCGGATGGGCGACTGGGACATCGACTTCATTCTCGACAGGAAGGATTCGACCGAGCAGTTGAAGATGACGATGGCGAAAGGGTCGCCGTTCTCGTGGTTCACCTGGAAGGATGTCCCGGCCGGCGAGTCTATGGCGTTCCAGTTCTATACAGGGAATCCGTTCAACACCCTCAACCTTGAGCGGGGTCACGTCAATGTCTCTCCGGTGGACACCGGGGTCCCGGGTCTCGGGTGCTACCTTGTCGGGACGAACCAGGACAAGGCGTTCCTCGGCGGGGTGAAGGACAAGACGACCACGAACTGGAATTACTTTGCGGTCTTCTATGACACCGCATCGTTCCAGGTCTCCGAGTATCCGGACCGCGGGATCTGGCTCACTCCGGTCTCTGCAGGGGGTTCCCGCCACTTCGTGATCGCCGGCCTCCCGGTCGTCGCATACCCGAGGGGATCGGCCAATCCCGACGCGTTCATGCCGACCCGTGCACAGGCATTCTCGGAGTCGTCTGCCTGGGCGAAGTCGATCGCCCCCTACGCCTACAACTACGTGACTGATACGAAAGTCACGTATAGCGTGGACCGGAAGACCGGGCTCCTCCATACTTCGTACACCGCGACGACCGAGAACTTCGGGCCGGTCGGGAGCGGGGCGGCCCAAAAGACCGTGATGCTCCTCCAGAGGCACCAGTACGAGACCTTCAATGACGGCAGGAACCAGCCGGTCTACGACGGAAACCTTGCCGCCGACACGGTCTGCCCATCCACACCCGGCCAGTGGGTTACCTCCATGCCGACCGCAAATAACGGCCACTACCAGTACTGGATCGCGAAGGGAAAACTCCTCCCGGTTGCGGTCTCCACCTTCTCGACCACCTACGTGTACAATAACCTGATCCCGTTCATGCCCGTGATGGACAAGAACGAGACGATGGACGGGGTCCCGCTCTGGTACATCGTCAACAACGACGAGGAGGGGTACACCAAGAAGAGCCTCGGGTCCGATCCGCCGCTCTTCACGATGATCGACGGCGGCGACCAGGACGCGGCCTACAACCTGGCAAAGAAGGTCAGGTACATGTCGGCGAAACTTGCCATCGAGAAGGGGCTCGGTTCGGTCGCCGCCACCAACCCCGAGATTACCGGGATCACCGAGTTCAATGTCACCCCCTGGAATCCTTCAGGCAAGTGGAACGGGACGGAGTGGTATAACACGTCTTACAAAAACCCGTACGACCCGACTCTTGCCCTGTCAAGAAACCTGAAAGGGATCGAGGACTTCTTTGCACTCTACACGAATGAGACGCCGTTCCGGACCCAGAAGAGCACCGCCGGAGCAGCAAACCAGTATTCGCCCTATTATTTCCTCTCCGACCCGAGAATCGGGACGCTGCACATGTATCCTGCCCAGGGCCCGGATACCGACAATGCCCATCCCGCGTACGGCTACTGGCCGATGCCGGATGACGTCACCTACCCGAGGGAATGGGGAGAGGACGGTTTCGGCACGGTGACGGAATGGAACGACATCCACTACCAGAACGGGTACCTGATCACTGCAGCTGCACAGGCCGCATGGTTTGACCCGTCCTGGGCAGGCCGGGAGAACTACGGCTCGTTTGTGGACCAGCTCGTGATGTCGATCGCATACGACCCGGACCGTGCCGCTGCATATTACTCCCACCCGCAATTGAAGTATTCCAAGATGAACTTCTTCGACCAGTGGGCCGGGCAGGCGTGGACGCAGGGGCTGCCCCAGACCGGGCCCGGCGGCGGGATTGGCGTCGGCTCGCTCCTCGAGGATGGGAAGGATGACAACTCCCTCGGGGAATCGATGCAGGCCTGGGCAGGGATCGCAATGTGGGGGACGGTGACGAACCGCCAGGATATCGCTGATACCGGGATATACCTGTATACCACGAACCTCTACAATGCAGACGCCTACTGGTTCGATAAGACTCTCGCGTACCTCCCCGATTCGACAGGGATCGCCCAGCCGACCGCTGCGAAGTGGTCGAACCATGGCGACTATATCGCGTCCGTGAGCATCCCCGACGATCCGAACAAGTACAACCCTGGCGAGACGATGTGGGACCGCTGGTATAACTGGGGCAATCCAAAGGTCTCATCCACCTGGCCGGTGATGCCGGACGGGTACCCGAAGGCGACCTCCTTTGCCCCGAAGATGCCCCAGTCCGTGGTCCAGACCGCCTCGCAGTTCGGGATCTCCCCCACGTCATCGATGTACAACATGTGGCTCCCGATGGCGGGCTATACCCTTTCTTTCGGGAGGGATGCAAAGTATGTCGAGCTGATGGAGCGTGCCCTTGATCATGCCCCGAACGGCGGCTTCTGCGACAAGACGGATCCGTCAGGAGTGCCCTATCTCGCGGTGGTGAACCAGCAGCGTGCCCTCGTCGGGATCACCGACACGTCGGCAACGGGGATCGCCGCCTCCCCGTCCCGCTGGTACTGGGACCTGATCCAGTCCTCGCGGAACACCACACCGGGCCATTACCCGTACGACCTCGGGACCTGGTGGAATGCCATGAAGGATCATATCGACGATTCCACGAGCCCGTCGGAGGTTTTGAACTGGTTCTGGGCGATCGACACCTACGGGACCCCTGACTTCTCGTACTTCGCATACTCGGGAGATGCTGCTGTGAAAGGCCTCTCCCAGCCGCTCTGCGCCGCCTTCACTTCAAGTCAGGGCCAGACGACCTTTGTCTCGTGGAACCCGCACCAGCAGGCACTCCATGTCAACTGGTGGAAGGTCGGACAGGATGCGGGTTCGACTGCCGGTGCCCTTGCCCAGGATCTCATTGTGCCGCCGGGATGGTATGCGACAGCAGGCACGACCCCTCCCGCGAACGCATCGCTCGTTGTGACCATCGACGCTCCGGCCAGTATCCGCCCCGGGAGCACGGTCACCTTCAACGTGACCGTCAGGGCGACCGGTCCCGGGCAGATCTCTGGTGTCGCGGTCTCCGGCTATCTCCCGTACTCCACGACATACGTCTCGAGCAACCCTGCCGGGACGGTCTCCGGCAATTCCGTCAGATGGGATGCAGGCACGCTCTCTCCCGGGGAGACCAGGTCATACCTCGTGACCGGTAAGTTCCCGGACACCGCCAACGGGCAATATACCGCGGTCGCCGAAGCATCCGGGAAGGCTGCCGGAAATATCGCGGTGAAAGGCAACCGGATCCTCCCGATCTCCGTCCAGGGAGGCCCTTCACTTAATGTGTCCATCTCTGCGAATAAGACTGCTGTCAGGCGTGGGGAGGATATCACGTTCACCTTCATCCTCAGGAACGATGGCACGCAGGACCTCGAAGGAGCATATGCCAAACTGAGTTTCCAGCCGGTCGGCGGTCTCTCCTTCGTATCTTCGAATTACGCACCCCAGTACACCGCCCCGGATACTGCCATATGGGACCCGCCACATCTCCCGGACACCGGTAAACTGTCTATCGGGACCAACATCACGATCACGACGACCTACAGGGTCACATCCAGTGCCAGGGATCCTTTAACCACGACTGCCTATGGACAGGCGAATTATGCCGGCGGACAAGCGAAAAATACTGCGACTCTCACCACGGGGGTGACAGGATGAAGAAGAATTCCATGGGTGCAGGGATTGCCGCACTTCTCATCGTGCTCCTCCTGGCAGCAGTCCCGGCACTTGCAGCAAGTCCCGGGATCGGATGGGAGAGATCTCTCGGCGGAACCGGGGAGGAGTATGCGAAATCTCTTCAACCCACGAACGACGGGGGTTATGTTGCCGTGGGGGACACCACTTCGACAGATGGGGATATCACGGTCTCGTACGGGATGATCGATGTCTGGATTGCAAAACTCTCTGCGTCCGGGGAGAAGGAATGGGAAAAGACGATCGGGGGATCGAATGACGATCACGTGACCTGTATCGAGCGGTTGAGTGACGGCACCCTGCTGCTCTCGGGCTACACCTGGTCGCATGACGGTGATTTCTCTGACAACCACGCCGGCATCGCGATATGGAACATGATAATCGACGAAATTGGATCCATCCTCTGGAAAGGGGTTTACCCGGGTCGAAGCGGCAGTTTTGCCATGGATGGCAAAGAGACCCCTGACGGAGGGATGATCATGATCGGCCAGTCGTACTCTATCCCCGGAGATCCTGCGTACCATGGCGGCTACGATGCCCTGGTAGTGAAGACGGACCAACACGCGAACATCACCTGGGAGAGGTTACTCGGCGGGTCGGGGGATGACTTTGGGGACAACATCCTCCCGCTCCCTGGAGGAGGATACATTGCCATCGGGTACACGAACTCGGACGACGGTGATGTCTCCGGGAACCACGGCTTCTACGACGCCTGGTTGTTCAGGCTTGATGATGCCGGAAACCTGCTCTGGCAGAAATGCCTTGGCGGGAGCCTCCACGACGAAGGCCGGGAGATCTTTGTCACTCCCGACGGAAATTATGCGGTGATGGGATATACCAACTCCAATGACGGGGATGTGTCCGGGAATCACGGTTCATTCGATTACTGGTGGGCACTGGTTGCCCCGGACGGGACCCTTCTTGCACAGAAATGTTTCGGAGGGTCGGACTATGATCATGCCTATGACCTCGAAATGGCCGATAATGGAAACTTTGTGGCACTCGGGGTCTCCTATTCGACCGATGGTGACGTGAGTGGAAATGCCGGGAACGGTGACTTCTGGGCCGTTGAGTTCGACCGGACCGGTTCGATCCTCTGGAAGCGGTGTTTCGGAGGATCAGGACTTGACAGGGGTCAGACCATCAAGCCCGACCCCTCTGCAGGAGGCCTCTTCTTCCTGATCGGCGACTCCGCGTCCACTGACGGGGATGTCACAGGCAACCACGGCGGATCGGACTACTGGGTGGTGAAGCTCGGCGCAGCAGAGAATCTTTCGGCGGACTTTACCGCACACCCCCTCACCGGGACAGCACCGCTCACGGTCCGGTTCACTGACAGGTCGAGCGGGGATCCTACCCGGTACCTGTACGAATTCGGGGACGGTTTCAGGGCGATGGGTGAAAACCCCACCCACACCTACCGCAAGGCAGGAACGTACGACGTTACACTGACCGTCTCGAAGCTGAACCGGGACGAGCGGAAGGTGGAGAAGGACACCGTCACGAAGTCCGCATACATCATCGTGACAGAAGGAACACCCGTCCCGGTCGTCGCGGACTTTACGGCATCCCCGGAGATCGGCCCTGCCCCGCTCACGGTCCGGTTCACGGACACCTCATCCGGCGATCCCCTCCTGTACCTCTACAGGTTCGGGGACGGAACCGCATCAAGAAGCCCTGACCCGAGTCACACGTACCGGCGGGCCGGGACCTACACAGTGACGCTCACGGTGTGGGCGATCCAGGACGGAAGGCTGGTGCGGAGCACCGTGGAAAAGGAGCACCTCATCCAGGTCGGGTGATCCCGGCTGCGATCTCTTTTTATCCAGGGGCTTCCCGTGATGAACGGGAACCCGGGCATCACCAGGCGGATTCGGGAATATTCCCACTAAAAACACAGTTCAACAGGTTGATACCTCTGCAGAAGGGAATATCACATGAGAGTCCATCGTGCGATCACCGGCACTTTTGGATTAATTCAGTGATACCCATGAACGTTGCAATCGCGGGGGCAGGGATTGCCGGGAGTTACCTCGGTATCCTCCTTGAAAAGAAGGGGATCCACGCGGACGTCTACGAGCAGGGAGAATGCGACACCACGTGCAGGGTCCGCTCCTGCGGGTGGGGTGCACAATCGCGGATAGGGGCGTACCTTGCCCGTGCGGGACTCGACCTCGACGATTACCTCCTCTCGTCGATGGAGTCAATGCAGTTCGACCAGATGTCTGCAAGAACCGGGCTCTGCACGATCGACAAGCCTGCTCTCATCAGGGATCTCCGGTCGGGCTGCACGGTCACCCCCCGTCCGTTCACGGTCGATGATGGCGATGCGTACGATGTCGTCGTGGATGCGACCGGTATCGCCCGGAGCCTGCTCCCCCCCTGCACCTCGGATCTCATCCTCCCGACGCTCCAACACCGGGTGACGATCGAGCCGGCGAACGGAAACCGTCCCGGGCCGGGAGTCTACGGGACCCAGGTCCCGGGATTGGGCTACATCTGGGTCTTTCCGCTCGGGGGGGACCAGTACCACATCGGTGCCGGGGGACTGGTCTTCGACCGGTACGGGGAGGTCCTTGACCAGTTCTTTGATGAGATCTCCGAAAAATACTCCCTCACCAGAGCCTGCAGCTGTACTGGCGAGATCCGGGTGGCATCGCCGTTCTATTCTCTGCCTTTTTCGGCCGCCAGGTCGAGGGGCGACGGCACTCCCCAGCAGATCATCGGCATCGGGGAATCGATCGGGACCGTCTCCCCGTTTACAGGCGAAGGGATCATCTACTCCCTGGAATGTGCGGGAATGCTTGCCGATTCATGGCCTGATATACACCTCTATACATCCCGGGTCCTCTCGCGGTTTTCCTGGATGAAGAAAGAGCGTGAAACCCTTGATTATCTCCTCTCGACCGGACAAAAGACCGGCCCGAGGCTCCGTGACCGCTGGCGGTTCTACCGGAATGCCCGGAGATCCGGGGTAAGGCTCCCAATAACAGAAGCGTTCCGCCGGATCGGGAGCCTCACGCGGTGGATCGAAGGGGAGGACGGCGGGTGAGTGTGCCCGGAACCCTTTCCATATGAAGATCACATCCGCGATTTTCATTGTATCTGGTATGTGACTCTTGAGGGAATCCTGTGATTTTTTGAGTGTACGACGCGGGAAGTGCTGTGAAAATGTCAGAGAGTGATCGCACATTCAATGACATAGTCGTTGAGACTCCGGATCACACACAAAACGCTATTGTTCAGCGTATCCGGGACCACGAACCAGGAACGGGGTGCCGGAGCGTCGATGAGTGCCCGGGAACGGTCGTTGAGGTACCTTGAAATTTCCCGATCGACGATTTCAAGCCCTCTCTTCTCCTCTTCGGTCAGGCCGTGTCCCTGTGCGATCCTCTCGATTGAATACATGGTGGTATTCCCCTGTTTCACTGTAATGACGGGATAGGTCTTCCATATATTCTGGATGAAACCGGCCATCCACGCCTTCTCCTCTCCCGAAGCATAACATTCATCAATTGACCGAAGCGTTGCGGCTTTCCCGACATCGTTGACGATGAGAAGCATGTAATGCGGAGATTCTCTCTCGATGAGCGGGTCCCACCTGATGATGCCCACATCCGGCACAGGCCTGGTTTCGACAGGAATGGGGGTTCGCACCGGGGGAGCAGTGGCAGGGGATTCCGATGCCAGTCCACCGGCACAGGTGATACCCGTGATGCCAATGAGGAGCAGTACTAAGAGGAAAGAAAAGCAGTGAATACTCTTTTGCGGGGTCATTGATCCTTTCTCATCTCCCTGCAGGGTTTTCTGGCGGGGGGGCCCCACGCACCCATGCGGCCCTCTCGCCACAGTATAACAGGGGGAAGTCTCTTGCGGGTGATAAGTGTTGCGGGGCAGGGCAGGGTGACACATCACCATCCAGGTGTGAGCCCGTGTATTCCCTGTGTGACCGTAAAAGAAGATACCCCCGGGATACGACCGCATCTTTTAGAAATCCAAAAAGGATTGATATGATCCATCAGTCTCATTATCGCGGGCTCCCACATGTGTAGTGAGCGCCAATGGAGCACGTCACAAGGGAGAACCGCGAGTGGTTCGGGGACTGGGCGAACGAATACGATACCACGCTCGGGAAGGTATCGCGGCACCATGCACTGCTCGATTGCGCCGTGAAGGAATCCGGCGTCCGTACAGATGACCGGGTCCTTGATATCGGGTGCGGGACGGGACTCCTCTCCTTAAAATTCCTCAACGCCGCAGACTGCCGCATCACCGCGATCGACAGCTCGGCACAGATGCTCTCCCTGTTCCGGGAGAAGATCGAGGCGTATAACCTGGCCGACACAATCCGGTGCATGCAGAAATCGGCGGAGGAGATGGAGTGTGAAAATGAGACATTCGACATCATCGCCGCGACCGTGTCCCTCCACCATGTGAAGGAGAAGGAGCCCGTGATCGCAAAGATACACGGTGCCCTGAAGGAGGGAGGGAGGTTTG
Source organism: uncultured Methanolinea sp. (assembly GCA_964452625.1). Classification (GTDB taxonomy): domain Archaea; phylum Halobacteriota; class Methanomicrobia; order Methanomicrobiales; family Methanospirillaceae; genus Methanolinea_A. The sequence continues at coordinate 157,458 of CAYVMJ010000005.1, read as the reverse complement.
TTCTCGGGGATATCGACATGGATACGACGGGAAGGCTCGATGACCCGGAGCGGCTGAAGAGGATCCTCGGGTACCTCACGAAGGAGCTGGAACTCGCGATGAGAGAGGGGGGTGTGCAGGCATTCGGGCGGATGTATGACAACGGGAAGAAGCATATCCTGAACGAGGGGGAATACTGTATTTCCTTCGGCCAGTGGGCGGCACTCTGCAGGAATGCGGGATTTGTGAAGGTCGAGGTCATCCCGCTCCCAGAATACCAATGGTTCAAGGTGCTGGTCGCAACAAAATAGGATGCTGGACGATTGTCACGCGACGAGGGCTCTGTGCCTGATTCGCCTCCACCTCATCCTGGCGACACCACACTCTCCAGTTACGTGTGTTTCCTAAAGAATGAGAGGGAATATCCCCCCATTTAATTGAGTTTCCTTTATTTCCACCCAAAACAACATATCGATAAGACTGCATGAAAACCATGACAGAGTACCCGATGAGGTATCTACCCATCGTGCTGGCGGGTCTCGGACTGTCCCTCTATACGATGATATTTCTTTTCATCACCTATCCTTCCACCTGTACGGCTCTGTCACAGTTATCAGGCGGTGCAATCACCTGCGGCATCGGGCCCGGGGTCTACATCCTGGGCTTTGCGCTCGGGCTGTGCGTCATTGTCTACCTGTACCTGCTGTATTCGGCATTAATGACCTCCCTTGAGATCAAGTTGCACTGACCGGGGATGGCGGGATCAAGTTATCGCGTCATCTCCATGGGTATTCCCCGTGATCCCTTATCTGTCTGGAAACGGAGGCGGGGATTTTTTCCGCATGATGCATCGCGCTTCCCCCGATCCCCTGACGTGCCCGAAAACCCGGTCGTCGCACCCGCCGCGATGCAGTATCCAGGAGCCGCCTGTGCATCATTTTCCCCCGTTTAATTTAATCCAAAAAATTACGTGAGGAGGTATCGTTCCAGCCAGTCCAGTTCTTCCTGCACCTTCCGGAGCTGGGTTTCGCGGGTCTTCATGTGGTGCGGCATGCCCTGGAAGAGCAGGAACCGGACAGGTGCACGGCTTCCTTCCTTGTACGCCCGGTAGGTCACCCAGGCGCTCCCGGGAACCACCGCGTTGTCCGCGGTCCCGATCATCATCAGGAGCGGAGTTTCGACTTTATCAGCGTCGTAGATGGGAAGGATTGCCTGGAACGATCCGGGGTCCTGGTAGGGGCTCGCGTTGTAATACATCTTGTCCATCACGATCCCGTTCGTGTTCGCCACCTGGGAGTGCTCGTCGGCGGTGCCTGCCCCGGCGATTGCGGCCTTCAGCGTCGGATCCCTGGTGATCAGGGCGAGAGTGAGGATGCCGCCGTTCGACCACCCGGTCACCCCGACCCGCGACCTGTTGATGACTCCTTTCTTCGCAAGGACGTCGATCCCGGATTCGAGGTCCTCGATTGGGAGGTCGTAGTACTTCCCGCCCTCGATGGACCGTGCGAATTCAAACCCGAAGTTGGTGCTGCCATGGTAGTTGACCGACAGCGTGACCGCTCCCATGTCCGTGATGAGGTGGTAGGGGAACTCCCACGTGTCCCGCCAGCTGTCGAAATCGGCATAATTCGGCCCCCCGTGGATGACAAGAACCAGGGGATACTGGACTTTCCCGGCTTGTCCCGGCGAATAGCCCGGAGGGTAGCGTACCACTCCGGACACCGGATCGCCTCCGCCCCCTATCCACGTGATCACTTCAGAGTAACCGGACAGCTTTTTGAGGAGATCCTGGTTCATGCGGGTCAGCTGCCGGGAGTTCGAGATCATGTTCCCTTCGACGCTCGCAGAGTAGAACTGGGGGGGAGTGCCTGCAGAGTTTTGGTTATAGACGATGTATGTCCCGGTCCGGTCGGCTTCGATTGCGAAGATGTTCCCCCCTCCAATCACTGTGGTATGCCATCTGCCCCCCTGTCTCTCGACCCGGGCGAGCCGGGGGTTCGTACCGCCGGCGAGGAGGACATAGGCACCCCCGTTGTATGGGTTCACCTCAATGTCGGCGTTGAAGAGGTCGATCAAAAGTCCCCGCCACCAGTCGAGCGGCACTTCTTCGAGCGTCGCGGTCGCAGGTGTATACACTACAAGATCTGATGCGTATTCGACCGGGTAGCGCAATCCCCCGTTCTGCATCCGCTCGATGTAGACGGTCGAACTGTCGGGGGACCAGGCGAACTGGTTGGTGTCCTGGTACCCCTCGACGAGCGAGAAGAGTTCGGTCTCGTTGCCGGTCAGGGCGTCGAAGAGGACATACCGGAATGTCGCCCCGGTCTGCCAGGATTCCGGATCCGGTGCTGCCTTGTACATGACAAACCGGCCGTCCGGGGAGGGTTCCCAGATCGTGATGACATCATTATTTGCCGAGAGGGGGGCAATTGTGCCGTCAGAAAGGGAGTAGGTCTTCAGGATGACGGGGGCGGGCGGGGCATCGACCACGATCACCTCCGCCGGATTCGCAACGGATGCGCCGGTTTCAGGGGATCCGGTGAAGACAAGGCGATCGGTCCCGAGCCACCGGTAATCCCCGGCCAGTTCGTCCGTAATATGCTCAAGCCGGACCCTGCTCATGTCATGGAGATCGACGAGGGTGAGCGTTGTGGCTCCTCCTGTCCGGGGCATTGCCGCATAAACGACGCGGTACCCGTCGGGGGAGAGGGCATACGATGTGACCGATTCAGAAGGATCGGAGACGGCCCTGTTGATGCCCGACCGTTCGTTGATCACCATGAGCGTCCCGTTTCCCTGGGGCGGTGCGAGGTCTGTTCCGCGGGTTACGATGAACACGATGTTGCCGCCGTCGGGTGCAAGGGTGAAGTGCCCGGGGTTCTCCATCAGGAGGATGTCTTCGGGGACAAGCGTCCGGGCCGATGCTGCCGGTCCCGGGAGTGCCATCAGGATCAAAAACAGGATGATGGTGAGAATGAGACGTGAGTTCATATAGTTGCACGTGTATCCCTCGGGATTTTAAACTATGGATGGGGGGGGGATTTTTGTTGAGGGGACAAAACACATTTCGCGAAGATCGCGACAGGGAATCCTGGAAATGAGACGGGGGGGAGGGTGCCTTCCAATCACACTCATCCAGCCGGGAGACAATCTGCATACAACCCTTCAATCTGGAGAAGAGGAGATTGCATCCCCTCCCTTTATTCCGTGTTCCCAGTTCTATCCACGTGATTCGGGCACCGGCCTCACGTGATGGGATGAGGGGGGGGTGATCTCCTCTCTTCCACATCGGGCGTTCCGGCCCTTACCGCTCCGCGAGGTAGCGGCCCTCTTCTTTCTCGGCCCTCTCTCTCCAGAATTCGATAGTCTCCATATAATCTGCATATTCCGGGTTGAACACGAGATCCGTTGCCCCATCCTTCAACCCTGCCACCTTCTTCCCTCCAGAAAAAGTCCCTTCCACATGTTCCCTGATCCCTGACTCGACTTCCCGGTCGACGTGTTTGACCGCAGATGCAAGGACGACATCCGGCCCGAGATCGCTCTGGTCGCGGTCCACCCCGATCACATATCTCCCGGGCGCCTGTTTTGCCTCATCGATCGCACCCGTCCCGGAAAACCCTGCAACGGTGAAGATGACATCCACGCCAGCATCATACATATAGCGGGCGATTGCCTGTGCCCGGACAGGGTCGTTGAAGCCCTCGACCGAGGCATCCCGGACATACCGTTCTTCGATTTCCATCGACGGATCCACTGCCCGGATGCCATCAGAGTATCCCTGCCGGAAGCCTTCAAGGACGTCAGAATGGGTGCCGAGGATGATCCCGACATGGCGGGTCCTGGTCGCCGTTGCTGCAAGGACACCGGCGAGGTAGCTGCTCCCGTATGACGTGATCTCGCAGGTCCGGAGGTTGGGCAGGACAGAGTCCTGTTGATCGATGCCGAGGAAGGAGACCCCGGGATACTCCGAGGCAAGCTGTACTGTTCCACTGGCATACGCGAAACTTGCCGTGATGACGAGCACGGGTTTCTCCGGACTGGCGTTCTGCAGGAGACCCGAGATCGTGTCATACTCGAACGAAGAGAATTCCCTGCTTTCGAATGCCAGTTTCTCATGGGCTGCGGAGAGTCCCATGCAGGCACTGTCGACGAACGAGAGATCGCCTTTCTCACCTCCATACACGATGATGACTTCTGGCAGAACAGGGGATGTCAGAGTTGTCAGGAAGAGGACGGAACCTGCAAGTACAACAACAACGATTGCAGCAGCGGGGAGGAGGGAGCGCCTGTTCATTCCTTAACAAGAGCCCTCGCGGGGATATCAATGTTCTTTTACACTGCTCCGGGTTACAACGCTGTAATCACACAGGGAAGATTGGACAAGGGATACTATGTGGGAGGTATCCCCGCATCCGGAAACTGCTGTGAGAGCGGGGTCCCTCCAACGCCGATAGCGTCGGCAGGATACTCCCTGACATACACAAAAAATGTATGCTGCGGAAGCCCGGTGATTTCCGACGCGGTCTTTGTCAGTTTCTGGATCAGTTCAGCTCTTACTTCAGTGCGTACCGGCCAAATGTCAATGGTGATTACTGGCATCGTAGTACCTCAATTTTTTTATTTTCCGAAATATTCCGCGACGTCCTGCAGGTATTCCCGTATGGGAAAATTCTGTGGACATTTTTCCTCGCACTCCCCGCACTGGGCACAGCAGGAGGCATACCCCGGTATCCCCCCCGAAAACGAACCGTTGAGGGCCCAGAGGTACACGCCCGCCGCTTTCTCTTTTGCATCGTAGGCGTACGCCTGGTTGTAATACATGAAGCATCCGGGGATATCGACGCCGTGTTCGCATGGCATGCAGTAGCGGCAGCCGGTGCACGCGATCTTCACGCGGGAGGCAAATGTGTCCCGCATCTTCCCGACAACGGCAAGCTCATCGGGGGAGAGTGAACACGGCAGGCCCTGCTCTGCACAGGCGATGTTTTCCCTCACCTGTTCCATTGCGGACATGCCGGAGAGGACGACCGTGACTTCCGGATGGTTCCAGACCCAGCGGAGTCCCCATTCCGACGGCGAGCGCCGGACCGGGGCATCAAGGACATGCGGGTGGATCGCAGGGACGTCCCCGGAGAGGAGGCCGCCCCGGAGCGGTTCCATGACGACGATGCCAAGGCCGCGTTCCGCTGCGTACTTCAGCCCCTGCGTGCCTGCCTGGAACTGCTCGTCCATGTAGTTGTACTGGATCTGGGCAAAGGTCCACGTGTAGGCATCGACGATCTCTTTGAAGACCGGATACTGGTCATGGAAGGAGAACCCGGGAGAGCGGATCCTGCCATCATCTCTGGCGCTGTCGAGGAATTCAAGGACGCCCAGCCGGGAAAGGTTCTCCCATGTTTCGGCGCCGAGACCGTGGAGGAGATAGAAATCGATGTGATCCGTGGCGAGCTTTGCGAGCTGTTCGTCAAGGTACCGGTCCATGTCCTGCCGGCTCGTGATGAGCCAGCTCGGGAGCTTGGTGGCGAGAAAAACCCGGTCGCGGTACCCGTCGCCAAGCGCCTTCCCGACGACCAGCTCGCTCTCCCCATCGTGGTACGGGTAGGCCGTATCGATATAATTGACTCCGGCGTCAATGGCGACCCGGATCATATCAATTGCCTTCGGCTCATCGATTTTTCCGCCGGCCGGATGACCCTCCGCAGGCGGCAACCGCATGCACCCGAAACCGAGGATCGAGAGATCGTGCCTGAACCGCGGGAACTTTCTGTACAGCATTCTCTCACCTTTCCGCATCTAACGAAGATCTTTTGGGGATAAATAAGGATCAGGGACAAAAATGTCAGAAAGCAGGGGACAGCAATGTCAGGGAGCATGCCCGGGAGAAATCGGCACTAGTGAGGGACCGGAATCGGGAGGGGCCACGGACGCTCGCCGCCTCATCGGGGCCCGCTCCGCGAAGGACTCTGATGAGTCCTCTCAACCTCCCGGCCCCCCGGGACCAGCCGGACCGGGGAGCATGATCGTGTGGGGAATCCAAATGAATTTTTTCGCACACATATTTTTCATGGGTATTACACCAGGAACGCATCACCGAAAAATCATGCATGAACCCTGAAGGCGACACGACAGGACCAATGTTCCATGTCGCTTTGTTTGGTAAGGAGCCTTCAAAATAAACCACATGATTCACTTCGAGACACATGGATACACAATGAAAATCGCGAATGCGGTGTCCTATGAAACACACATGAGACTGTCGTGTCATACACCCCCCTGATGTACACCGCGGAAGCAGTTTTCATGCCAAAATGCATCCGGCAATTTCATGCGTCGTGCCTGTTGCAGGACGCTTTCTAATTGTTTTCATGCATCAGGAATGAACGCCCGTGTACACTCATTCTACAGAACTGGAAAACCCGGAAATACGAGATGTCAGTGGGCCGGGCAAAATCCGCCGGTCCCGTCACGGGAACGGCCCGTATTTACCCGCTCTCGTTGATCTGGTCTGCCAGCTCCTCGCTCGCCCAGTCTTTCAGCGACTCAAGAAGCGGGATGACGGTCCGTCCCCGTTCCGTCAGGGCATACTCGACGCGGGGAGGCATTCCGGGATACTCCGTGCGGGAGACCAGGCGATCTGCTTCAAGGGCCCTGAGCTGCCGGGTGAGCATTTTCTGGGAGATCGCCGGCAGTTTCTCCTGGATTGCCCCGAAACGGAGCGGGGCGTCCTTGATCTTCCAGAGAATATGCGGTTTCCATTTCCCGCCGATCACGTCCATTGCAGCCTCGATCGAACAGACGTATATCCGGTTTTTTCTCACATACCGGTATTCATGGCGCCGATACGTTAACGTTTGCTTTTTTTCCCTGGCTGATCACCGGGCAAAATTCAAGTTCATCGAAATAGTCCTGGAGGCATCCTTCATGAGTATTGCCTTCCCAGGACTGCCGGCCGACAGCTGACAAAGACTATTATTATGAATGCATCAACGGAGATATGATGTGGTATGTCGCTGGAAGAAAATAAGGCGATTGTCCGAAGGTTTATTGAGGCCTATAATGCCCGAAACCTGGAAATTTTTGAGGATTTGGTGGCAGCAGATTATATCGACCACACCCATCAGCAGCGAGGCCGGGATAACTTTATACATCTCTTTACACTGGCATTCCGTGCATTCCCCGATTGGCATGAACAGATTGAAGATCTTATTGCGGAAAAGGACAAGGTGTGGGTGTGTGTGAAGGCAACGGGAACCCATACTGGTGAATGGAGTCTTTCTGGAGTTCCTTTCCCCCCTACAGGGAACAAGATCACAATGCGGATGGTTTTTCTCTGGCGTATCGTTGATCACACACTTGCTGAAGGATGGGAAGTGGATGACGAACTGGATTTCTTCACACAACTCGGAATTATCGAATACACAGAGAAGGGAAAGAAATTATTTTCGGATGATGCTCCGGAAAAGGATTGAAAAGTGGCAGAATAGATGGCGTATCATACAACTCCAGGTGTATCCCACGAAGGTTACATTGTGAATGGCGTGGATTTCAGGGAGACGGAGAATGGCTGCCGGTGCCCGCCCATGTGGGTACCCGCAGGATCCCCCACAGGTCAGGCCCCGAAGAGCGAGAACCTGTAATTCAGGGCAACGGATGCAGCACCGGGGTATGCAGCAACCGTCCTCGCCTGTGCCTGGGAATAGACCGATCCCTGGAATATATCGAACGAACTCCCTGCGTTGATCGTGTTGTGGTATGCCGGCCAGGTATCATTGGTTCCCGGCAGGCCCATCGTTTCAATGCCGATGTTCTCACCGGACACTGCTCTCCCATCCGGATTTCCGTCATACGTGAATACCTTTTGCGAATCGACGTTATACTGGCCCTGGTACATCCCCCTGGTATCAAGACTGAATGACTTTGCATACCTGGACGTCCCGCCGACTGCCTGGGTGTAATCCCCGTAGGTGGTGGTCGCCTGGCGCTCACCCGGCACCAGCACGCCATCGATCACGCCCGAAGAGATTGTCCATGACAGCGAGGTCATATCCGACAGGGATCCTTTGGTGACGGGTGCACCCATGGCGCATCCTGTCATCGGACAAAGCACCATCACCATCGCGATGGCCATCGTGAGCACACTCATGCGTTTCATACTGTACTGCTCCTGTATGATGATCAGCCACGTCCCCTGAATGAAGGGGACATGTGTGAGATGATAAACTTGACTGTGTGGGCAATGGCTGACATGGGGGACTGCAAGGATCACGAGTCCTATGCATCCCCCAAAATTCTTTATGAATCCGGTGAAGTCAGGAGGGTCATGTGAACTATTTCTCACATTATTGGGAAATAGCCGTTGAGTTGGCTCCTTTTTCCCTTACATAGGGATCAATCTCTCATTTTTTTTCGATACACGTCTACACCTGGTGTTCTCAGCCATTACGTGCGGATGCCCCGGCTATCCGTGCGAATCACGTCCCACAACCGAGCTGTCGCATCCCCCGGAAATGCAGTACCTGTCTTTGCCGCTACATGCCCATCTTTTCGTCAAGCCAGTCGAACTTCTCTGCAAATGATTGTGCAAAAGCTCCCAGCTGGCAGTGCGATCCTGCACCGTATTCGCTGGAGTACATGATCAGTTCCTTCTCGCAGGTGAGGTGGTCGTAGAGAAGGTTCGCCTGCACGCCGCCCGGATCGAAGTGATCTTCAACACTGCCGGTGACAAGCGTCGGGCACCGGATTTTTTCTGCAATTCCCTCAAGCGAAAAGTCCATCCATTTGACCCAGAACCGGGCGGGCGAGCTTTCGTTGAAGACGAACATCCCGTTCTCGTTCAGCCAGCGGGTGCCGGTATCATGAGCCATGGCAGCACGGATTCCTTCGTTGAACTCGGCCGGGTCCGTCCGCAGCCATTCCTGCAGTTCTTCTTCCGTCAGGTTCGCGGCCTCTCCCCCCTTCTCCTGGAAATTCAGCAGGAGGTTCTGGCCTATGTCGTACGTTCCTGCGTCCGCAACCAGTGCACTGATCCGGGGCTCGAATGCGGCACCGCGGGGAGCGAGGTAGCCCCCGAGCGAGATCCCCCAGAGTGCGATCCGGTCGCGGTCCACATCAGGCCGGCTGACCGCGTACTCGACGACGGGGACAATCACGGTCTCCCAGTCGGGGCGGAACGGGAGGTGCTGGACCCTGATGACCCCGCCCTGGCCCGGCCCTTCAAAGGTCAGGACATTGTACCCGCGTTTCACACCTTCCATTGCGTACGGGTGGAGTTCTTCCTGGCAGCCGTCAAAGCCGGTCTGGATGATCAGCAGCGGCCGGGGAGTGCCGGAATCGTCGACCGTGTAGACATACCCGGGGAGCGTGGTGTTTTCGTACGGGATGGCAACAATCTCATGATGGGTGGTGTCGAGGGAGAGTGCATCGCGGAATGCATCCCTGCTCTTCTCCCATGTTGCAACGATGCGGGGATCTGCGGGGTTCCCGTGGAGGAAGAACTCGGCGGTGCGGTAGTAGGTCGCAGCCCGAAAATACGCATCCCGTGCGGTGACAGAATGCCCGGCCGCAAGGCTCTCATCCCCCGCTGCCCGGAAGTGGTCCGCAGTCCTGTTCCATTCGCGGTACCAGCTCTCGAAGTCTCCTTCCTGTATCCGGGAGGCGGTGGCAAGGCACTCGCCGACATCTGCCTCGCCTGAATACGAGGCGCCCATTGTGCGTGCAAGCTCGAACGCAAATTCATGGTCCGAGAATACGAGGGCCGGGCAGGGGGCGGCCGGCGGGGGTGCCGGCGCAGTGGCGACAGGGGAAGGCGGGGACTCATGGACAGCTCCCGTGCAGCCGGCGAAAAATGCAGAGCAGATTGCGAGGGAGAGGAGGACCAGCGGGAACAATGCGCTCCGGGGTTTCATGGGGGATCACAGGGAGATACCATACCAGGAATGATAACGATTTCTTATGACGGTCCGGTGAATGTGTGCGGGTGTCCGGATCGATGCCTCCCCGCCGTTGCCGCAGTATCCGGTGGACACAACCCCCGATGACACTGCGGCATCCGTCATGAGGTCGCGGACGTGGGGCTCGGGGTCCCTGTCGCTCCCGCTGTGAGGGGCCCAAATGACGATGCCCGGGTGTGCCGGACATGCCTCATTCTGGCTGCGCGTGCGCTGAAGATACTCCGAACTTCAACGCGACCCGTATCCGGGAGATGTACGGAACTGTCTCGCGAAAAAGTGATCATACAGACGTTCGTCCGCACAGAAAATCCGCGATACTAGCAGGTGGCAATCAGTTGGAAATCGTTGTAAAAGAGGCATTATGTAAATTGGCTATAATATTGCCGCGCGCTCCAGTGGAAACAAAGGGGTATAAAAATATTATTTTATCTCCGCGAGGGGCTCTCCCGCCACGGTCTTTGCCATCGCGGCGGAGAAGTCCTGCCGGTGTGGGATTCTCTGCGGATTCTCGAAGTGGCCGATCTCAAATGGACTCCTGCTTTGTGTGTGGATGGAGAGGGTAAAGTGGACCGAGACCGGGATAGCGGGGTGAGCCTGTGCGGGGGATGCGGCGCGATGGATGAGCCGGGAAAGGAATACATAAGAAGACCCTGCAATCTCCTGTCATGAGTGGGGAGGAGAGTGCGACGGGTGGTTCTGCACCCGGGGATATCAGTGATTCCACAGTATGGAAAGAGGCAGGCGATGCCCATTTTCACAAGGGAGAGTTTGAGTCCGCCTGTACATGCTATACGCACGCTATCGAGCTCGACCCGCGTTACGAGGCTGCCTGGAACAACCTCGGGCTGTCGCTCTCTAAAGCGGGGAAGATCGACGATGCAAAACTGGTCAGCGCCCGGTTGAAGATGCTCCGGGAGAAGAAGACACACGTTGATCCCGGTATCTCTCCTGTTGCAGACCTCCCGGAATTTTCAAAAAAGAGCGCCGAAATTCCCCCCCGAAAGAAGGCATTCCTGTATCTTTTCTCCGTAATACTTGTCGTGGCGCTCGTGTGCGTGGTGTTTGCCCTGGTGACGGGCATGAGCCAGACCACGTGTGCCCGCTGCCAGGGAGTCATGGTCACACTGGCCCCGACTCATGAGGGGTTCAACCTGACATGGCATGGAGGTTCAGACCAGACACTTGTCACAGGGTGGAAGGCCTTCGACAGATCATCAGGAACGGAGGTCCTGCTCTTTGAAAAAATGGGGAACACCCCTACTGTCGGACAGGTGGACCGGTATGTGGGGGGATCTCTCGCAGGGAAAGATATCGTGATCCGCGTCTGGTTCAGCGACGGTTCCGAGCAGGTTATCTATGAGAGGCAGTTTTGAAAGGACAGTCCCCCTCTTCTCTTCTTCCGGTGGTTGGAGCCGCACATACAAGCCAGCCCCTGCAAGGTTTTTTTTAAAAAAGGACAGCGGAGAGTTCGGCATTAGGGACAGTGGGAAAAAATGCGTCCTCCCAATCCACTGACGTGTATGCTGCTCCCCGGGGAACCTTTTCATCCCCGGATGCGCATCATTCCCTGTTCTTCTTCTCGAACGCATCGACAAGCGACTGCATCATCTCCACATTCCGGGTCACATTCCTGTCGATGTTTTCCAGTGTCACCACATATCCCCACAACATGATGATCATGCTGATGATCACGAACAGTTCAGACAGGGCCATCAGTTGGGAATAACGCGTAAAGGCTCCCATAATCCCGAAAACAGCGGTGAGGAAAAGGAATATGATCCCGATGATAAAGAAAGTCCTGATTTTTGACATGAGGGGGTACTATTCTTTTGGGATTATTAATCTTCTGGCATAAATTCTTATGAATGCAACCCATACTCGTCTTTTCCGGGAGAATGAACGATATATGGAACACTGTCCCTGAACCATTTGCCCCGGACACCAGTGGCCTGGATGGACACCGGTCCGGAAAAAGACGGCACGGATCCCCGGGGGCCCCCGCACCTGTTCCTTTCCGGGAATTTTTTTGAAAAATGGGGGTGATTACCTGACAAAATTGAAATTGAAGGTAATCGGTGAATAATTGCGGTTTAGCGAGACGGATACGAGAATGACGTTCACAACGATTTCCGCAGGAGTCTTCATTGTGTCAAGGAATGCAGAAACCCTGGGGAATGCCGATGACGCTTTCGCCGTCCCGCACCCTGCAGCAGATGCCGATGCGATGCTTGCAGCGATAAGAAGTATCGCCACCACGAAACTCACGTGTTTTATGCTCATGCAAAACGCTCCTCCCTCATTCCGGAGAATAATCTCCTGTATCCAGCCCCGGTTATAAGAACTGATCTGTTATGAGTGACAATTCGGAAGTGCCGCCCGGATCCCTCATGCCCTGCACGGGGAGGGTGAGAATGTGGCCGGCCGGGAATGCCGGGGATGCAGGGAAAATGATCCCTTCATGATCGATTCCCACTCCTTTTGGGCCAAAAACCCGGATGTCAGGAGAGAGAACTCTGCAAGGATGCATTGCACAAAGGATCACGAAGCGGTAATGCCCGGCATTCATGACTCCATTGCTTCTGCGCAAATGACTATTATACCACAGGATCAGTCTGTATCTGTCACAGGAAAGTGACATAGGGGGAATACAAAAATGTTGATGACAGATTTGATCAGGGAACATGAGTTCGTTGAAGTGGGGAACCTCCGCGACAGCCAGGGCCGGTACGAGGAAGCACTCGCAGCCTACGAAAACGCCCTCAGGATCGTTCCCGAGGATGCAGATGCACTGTTTGACAAGGGAGAGACCCTGGAAAAGATGGGCCGGCTCCAGGAAGCAAAGAAGTTCTACGACATTGCACTGTCCCTGTACAATGGGTATTGAGATCACCACTCCTGTTTTTATTGATTTCTGAAAGAGAATTATACGGGACTTCGTATTCTGTCCACGGAGGCTTTCCTGAAAGACACTGGTGGGCGGGAGGAGATTGTACTGCATGGAGATGTCGACCCGGGATGCTGCATGGGAGACCGGGATGGCTGCATCCCGATCAGCACTTCCCCCACGATGACGGAACGCGTGATGCAGGGGATCTCGGCCCTTCGCGGGAGCGGCGATATGACCCCCTTTCGCACCGTTGCGGTCAGTTTCGTGAGAATGTGTCTGTGTTTTTACTGTAATGGAGTGTCGATCCATAAGATGGCAAAGATAGTGGTCGCGATTGGAAATTGTAAGGGTGGAAGGGGTTTTGGATCGGGATTCCGGGGGGTTTGGATGGAGAGAGGGGAGAGGAATCCTTCAATTTCGTGAAGCTGTACTGGATTGGTGTGTCAGATATCCCCTCACGATCTCACCGTTCCCAGGTTGTTGCATGGGTGTTCCATAATGGAACATTCACTCACACTTCGAAGAGCCGCCGATTGTCGCTTAGCCGCCCCGCCCGTCGACAATCCGCCGGATATCACCGTGCCATCAGCGCGAACACACCCCATCCAAGGTATTCACGCGTGTAGGCGGCGTAGCGTTGTGGTCCTGAAGTCAGTGCGGCTCTCACCTCTTTTCCGAAGTCGTCGTCGGGATTCGCGTCGAGCCACCGGCGCATGGTGAGCCACTTGGCTGCTTCGTACCGATCCCAGCCTTCCTGGTTCGCCAGGACCATTTCCACCACGTCGTAGTCGAGGTCTCCGAACGACGCGAGAAGTCCTGGAAGCGTGAGAAAGTCGGAGACAGCAGTGGCTTCGCATTCCCTGGCAACGTCTTCTGTCGGGGGTACCTTCAGCCAGTAGGGCTCGCCGATGAGGATGATTCCTCCGGGGAGGAGACTCTTTGCCAGAAGCTCGATAGTGCCGGCGACTCCCCCGCCGATCCACGTGGCACCAAGACAGGCTGCTACATCGACCTTTTCGTCAGCGACGTAGCCGGCAGCGTCGCCGTGGATGAACCTGACTCGATCTGCGATGCCGAGTTCTTCAGCACGGAGTTTCGCCTTCTCGGTGAACAGCGTGCTCATGTCGATGCCGACGCCGGTGATCCCGTACTTGCGTGCCCAGGTGCACAGCATCTCGCCCGAACCGCTGCCGAGGTCGAGTATATGAGCACCCGGTTCCAGGCGCAAGGCTGCGCCGAGAGTGGCGAGGTTTTCCGGTGTGAACGGGTTATGGATGCGGTGAGCACTCTCTGATATAGTGAAAATACGTGGGATATCCAAGATAAACGCTCCTTTTCTTAAGGTATGGACTCACCGGAATATACCCTTAATGACTCGAGGAAAGAAGGGTTGTACCTATCACACCACAGTCTCAACGTTCCCGCGTTAGAGGGGCCCAGATTCTGGTGAAAGGGGTTGTACATTCGGAAGATGATGGAAGGGGGGACGGTGTTCCGGCCCGGACTTACACCGGTTCTCCGGGATTTCACATCGGAATGGGGAGTGAACGGAGGGGCACGCCACTGCGGAAGGGTTCTCCCAAAATCTGCAGTCCAAAAGATCCCGCGGTGGAAGAGAGAACGATATTATCCCTGGAGGGATACACTACATTAGGATTCATGACAACACAGTCAGAAGGATGCAAAGTCAGGATCTTTCCGCTGCTTCGGTACGTTGAGGAAGCGCTGCGGAGGGCAGAGTACGATGCCGATGAGAACGGGATGATCATCGGGAAAGTACCTGAAGCACCGGGATTCTTTGCAGAAGGGGCAACCAGGAAGGAGGCGGAAGAAAACCTGCGGGACGTCATCGAAGGGAATATACTTCTCGCGTTGCAACTGGGCTTTGATATCCCCATCCTCCCGGGTATTCAGATTCGATATGTCGAAACTGGCACCTGAACGGCTTGACCAGGTGATCCGGAAACTTCGGATGCTCGGGTTCATCGGGCCGATTCCCGGAGGGAAACACCAGCGGATGGTGAACCTCTCGACCAGGAAGATTATCCCTCTTCCTGTCCATGGCAGGACTGAGATAAGCGTGGGCCTGATCAGGGAAATTATCCGGGAAGCGGGCATTTCACGCGAAGAATGGCTTCTGCTGTAACGTTTTGTTGATTATTATTCAACATCTGTTGAAGATTCAACACCAGTGTATGAAAAAAACCTGGCGGGAAGAGCGATGGTTCTCTCTCGGTGTAACCGGATAGAAAGAGCGGTTTATCGTATTGGAAGAAGGGTTCATATCCACGTGTGCGAATTTTAAGAGTTATCCCCACATTGTTGCGACGCATCCTGAATCCCTTATATGAGATCACATTCGGCGATCTCTTCGATAATCCGCGGATCGTGTATTTTAAGAATGCCAGAGAGTTGTTCAGCGCGGGAGCCCTGCTCCTTCTCATTCACGGGGATGTTCGTCGTATTTCCACGAATGCAAGGAGTGTCTTCGTCGTTCCTGTTCGCTTCGATTGGGGGCATGGAGTACACAACCTCATTGAGAGTGTTGGTCCTTTGAGAAAATGTACATGGGTGTGGAATCTTCCCATCGTCAGGGTATCCATCGCATCCCGCCAGCGACGCACGGGATGATCTCCCCGGTTCACACCACAGGGACCGGGATCACGAAATAGGTGGCGTACCCGTCACCGACGTTTCTCGTCAGGTGTCCCCTGCCGGACGTATCCTCGAGGAGGACGAGGTCGCCTGGCAAAAACCGCCTCACCGTCCCATCGGTCGTCTCCATCTCCACCGCTCCTGCCATGAGGGCCAGGAACTGCCGGGTGGGGGCTGGGTGCCAGTCTCCAATCCAGCCAGGCTCAAAGGTATAAAAGCGATAGTGCGATGCGACTCCATCCGTGGACACGTAGAACGGGGCAGCGGGTGGTGCTGCACGGACCAGGCTCTGATCGACCGTCACGGTGTCAAAGTGGGAGCCCCCCTGTGCATCCGGGGATATCCTGTGATACGTTACCTGCTGAATCGTTGGTGGAGATGTGTGTGCCATCGTTGAGTTCCTCCTTGAAATATTCGGGCAGAGCATGCCACCCGGTGAAAGTACCAACAGAATGATGGTGGATAAATGTTGCGACAATCCCGTTTATGGAGTGGATCCAGGATAATACGATACGTGCAAGAGTCCCCTCCCTCATGCATCCCGGGACCGCCAGAACAGGATGGCGATCAGGAGTGTCCTTTCGTTCCGGAAAAAGTTCTTATATCCCTAATCCAGATTAGTACTAATCATGATTAGGGAGTTTATCGATCGGGAGAGAGAACTAAGGCTTCTTGAGGAGGAGTGGAAGAAACCCGGTGGCCGGTTGATCATCCTCTATGGCAGGAGACGGATCGGAAAAACCCGGCTGATCGGAGAATTTACCAGAGATAAACCGGGCGTCCTCTATTTTGCCGAAGATACCTCACCGTCATTGCAAATGCGCCAGCTCCAGGCGGCCTGCACCGCATTCCTTGATGATTCGCTCCTGGCGTCCCTGGAAATCGGTTCATGGGATCAGCTCTTCACCTACCTTGCCACACATCCCCCTTCCCGCAGGGCATATTTTGTGATCGATGAATTCACCTACCTCGCCAAGAATGACCCCGCGATCCTCTCTGCCCTCCAGAAGAACTGGGATACGGGTCTCTCCGGATCTCCCTGGTGCATCCTCCTCTGCGGATCCATGCTCGGGCTCATGAGCGATCTCGCACTCTCATCGACATCCCCAATCTATGGACGGAGAACCCGCGATATGCTCCTCCTGGCGCTCCAGTTCTCCGATGCCCGGAAGTTCCTGTCAGTCCCGCCCATTGATGCACTCAAGATCTATCTTGCCATTGGCGGAGTCCCTGAATATCTCCTCAAGGCAGGAGACTACGAAACATTTTCCGGCTTTGCCACCCGGGAATTTTTTGACCGCTACGGGTATTTTTACCGGGAGCCGTATTTCATCCTCTCGCAGGAGTTCCGGGAGTTGAAGATGTATCAATCGATCCTTCAGGCCATTGCGTTTGGCCATACCACGCCTGCACCCATCGCCCAGTTCTGCGGACTTGATTCCCGCCATCTCTATCCCTACCTGGAAAGCATGACGCGTCTTGGGATCATCGAGCGGGAACTTCCGGTCTTGGTGAACACGAAGAGAGGGATCTACCGGATCAAAGATAGGCTGTTCGATTTCTGGTATACCCATGTCTTTCCCAACCGGCAGTCGATCGAGCTCAACCAGGTCTCGATCCCGGATGCTGAGTTCGACCCGTATTTCGGCCGCCAGTTCGAAGCGTTCATCCGGCAGGAAGTGATACCGAAGCGGTTTCCCGGCTCTACCATAGGGAGATGGTGGTATGGCGGGGAAGAGATCGATATCATCGGATGCAATGATCGGTCGGCAACCATCCTCTTTGGAGAATGCAAGTGGGGTGTGCTCTCCCGCAAAGAATCACGGAAAATCCTCTCCTCCCTGAAGAAGAAATCCTCACAGGTCCGGCATGCCCGGTACACGAAGGAGCTTTTTCTGCTCGTGGCCCGGTCGATCGAGGGGAAAGAATCGCTCCGGAAAGAGGGGTATGTGGTCCTTGACCTGGATGATGTCCTTGGAACTCCTGCGGGAGAGAATGCCCACTCCTGATACCGTCACACCTTAGTAACTATTCAGTGTGAGTCGGGTCCTTCCCGAAACGAATGATCCTGCCTTGAGGGAGATATTCAGGAACCCCGCCGATGGGATTAAAAGAACCAATAACCTTCTTCTTCGTGCACGACGAAAAGGAGAACGAGTGCCAATAATATGTCCCGCATCGATACCATCGAACCAATGATCCGTGAATTACCACCGGAATTGCAAAAAGAGGCACTTGCATATATCAGAAAACTCGTAAAAAAATCGAAGATGGTGGCAGGTCGGAAATTATCATTCCAGTGGGCAGGAGGGCTCTCTGGCATGAAAGATGCAGGGTCATCGGTCGAGGTACAGCACCAGATCACCAAATGGTGGATCTGATGTATCTCCTTGATATCAATATTTTCCTTGAACTCCTTTTAAAATCAGGAAAAAACCGTTGAAGTTCGCGATTTTTTTGGAAGGATTTCCCTTTCTGAAATAACAATCAGTGACTTTTCTCTTTATTCCATAGGTATTCTGCTCATCCGGCAGAAACGCTTCACAGTATACCGGCAATTTCTTAAGGATGTTGTTCTTGATGGAGGAATAACGGTTGTTTCCAACTCTGAAGAGAGTTTAGTGGATATTGCGGAGGTTTCAGAACAGTATGGCCTGGATTTTGATGATGCCTATCAATACGTAGTTGCAAAAAATCATGACCTCCAGATCGTGAGTTTTGATACGCATTTTGATAGCACTGACCTGGGTCGGAAAACACCAGGCCAGGTTTTCCCGTAACTGATGACAGGAAAACGCCAGGGGATATTCACACCCCCTGCTCTCCCACCCCCTTCTTCCCGGTTGCACCCATAAGGCCTGGCACCGGAAGCACCGGATATGCGTGAACTCTCTCCTGTGGAGCGTGATCTCAAAGGGACTCTTCACACGCCAGAAGGTTTTTCTTTCCGCATAGGATACCAGTCCCTGTTCAGCATTGCTCTGACCTACAATCTGGGGGGTTTACCATATGCCAGCAACGCCAGTCAATCCTTCCCGGGGGATCCCGTGATGGAGTATGAAGAGAAATCTGATTCACTCCGGCATCTTCCTCATCTGCGCATGCATCCTCTGTCTTCTCACATTCTCATGCACGGTCGCAGCATATGAGCTCTCGATCACCACACCCACATCCCTTGCACAGGGAACACCACTCGTGGTCACCGGAACGACGAACCTGCCTCCCGGGATCCCCATCGATGTGGCACTCTACCGGGAGGAGGATACCGCAGAAGAAGTCGCCCGGCAGACCGTCACGCTGCAGGGAACACCCGAGTTCTCTGTCGTCTTTGATACCAGCACCCTGCCGGTCGGGCTGTACAAGGTCCAGGTCCCGGGATTTGCCGGCTTTCCTTTCCTCGGCAATTCGATCTCCGTCCAGCATGTGACCATCCTCTCACCATCATGGAGTCCCAGCGTCCCGCCCACGACCCAGGTGACGACGACCGGGACACCCGCCGATGAGATCATCATCGGGACGGTTTTGCCGACCAGGCCCATCGTAGGGTACCTCGCCGTCAATACAACGCCCGCAGGTGCCCTTGCAGTCCTCGACAGCAAACACTACGAAAGTACTCCCTGCATCTTCCGGGATGTCGAGCGGGGATACCATTCGCTTTCGGTCAGCAGCCCCGGCTATGCATCCTCGAACACCACGGTCTTCGTGAGCGGTGGCGAGACGACCCGCGTCTTCATCTCCCTTCTTCCCTCCCCCACGCCCACTCCCACGCACGCGTCTCTCCCGGACATGGGCACGGTGTCGGTTTCATCCGAGCCATCCGATGCAGAGGTCTCAGTTGATTCGGTATTCCGGGGGACCACACCTCTCACTCTCGTGTCGATTGAGCAGGGGACTCACACAATTGTGATCACAAAAGAAGGGTATGAAGCGTGGCAGACGGAGATCACGGTTCAGGATGCGAGCAACATTTCGGTGAATGCATCGCTGGTGCCTGTTGCGACTCCGGCGCCGACGAGGGTGAATGTTGGGGGATGGGTTGCGGTGTTGGGGGTGGTTTTGGGAGTGGTGGTGCTATGGGTGAGGAGGAGGGGGGGGGTGAGGGGGATTGGGGGGTGAAATAGGGTAGGGTTGGTAGATACAATAAAAAAAAAATCTCGCTACTTACAAGTGAATAAAGTTAACCTTTTTTAATAAATTTTAAAAAATTACCTTTGATGTGCAAATTCGAGTGGCATATTTTAATATTCTTAATAAAATCCAGGTCTTTTTACAAAATTTGGGAGATTATTAATCTATGTCTGATGTTATTGGAACCGGATTAAAATTAAGTGACAGTCAAGGGAATGAAGTCATAACAGCTGATACTAATCAAAATATTCTCTTTTTTAAAAAAGGCAACGAAAATAAAATTTTATTGTATGGTAATAACGGACAAATTATTGTCAGAGGATCAGTTATTATTGATGCAAAAGGTTCTAGTTTTATTTTAAGAGGAGACCAGGGAAAAAATATCCGGTTTTTAACAGAAAAATCAGAAAATCTTCCTGGTTCCTTTCCTGTTAATCCAGATACAATTCAAATGAATGCATCTGATGCTTCTATTATAGCAGGTGGTTCTGAACATGAAGGACAATTGATCCTGAATGATAAAAATTACAAACCCATATTCAAAATTGATGGCCAAACCGCCCAACTACTCCTTAATGATAAAAGCAATAAACTTGCAATACGGTTCGATGCTGAGGAAGCTTTCCTCGGTGCTGGTGGCCCAAAACGTGAAGGACAATTGATCCTGAATGATAAAAATTACAAACCCATATTCAAAATTGAT
>CAYVMJ010000005.1:84314-137053 GCA_964452625.1 uncultured Methanolinea sp. | reverse complement strand
GGCCAAACCGCCCAACTACTCCTTAATGATAAAAGCAATAAACTTGCAATACGGCTCGATGCTGAGGAAGCTTTACTCGGTGCTGGTGGTTCAAAACGTGAAGGACAATTGATACTGAATGATAAAAATTACAAACCTCGAATAAAACTTGATTCCGCTGATGCTAGTGTAATAACAGGGGGATCTGGTATCTCTGGGAAAGTGATTGTCAGGGATTCGAATTATCACGATAAGGTTACTATTGATGGTGAATCAGGAGATATTATCCTCACAAATGCCGACTGTGCTGAAGATTTTGAGGTCATTGAGAATGAAAAAATTGAACCTGGTATGGTGATGGCACTCAATGACTCGGGTCAACTACAACCAAGTATATCTCCTTATGATAAACGCGTTGTGGGGGTGGTTTCAGGAGCCGGAAATCTTCAGCCTGGATTAATTCTAGGAAGAAAAAAGGATCTAAAGAACCGAATTCCTATAGCACTCGCCGGCACTGTCCATTGCAAGGTGGATGCCAGTTACGAACCCATCGACATTGGGGACCTCCTTACTAGTTCCGGAACTCTGGGTCACGCCATGAAAGCAAGCGACTCTCGATTATCATTTGGAGCTGTTATTGGAAAAGCAATGAGTCGGATCTCTCATGGAACAGGTTTCATTCCAATTCTTATTGCGCTGCAGTAAGGAGATTGTGTGGAACATGACAATCGTTTCAGATAAAATTGGATGGGTAGGTGAAGTGACATGGGAGGAATAGAAGATTTATTAAAATCAATCGGGGTGAAAAATACAAAAGCAGTCGAAATCGGTGAAAAGATGATGGGGGCAGTATCAAGTTGTATCTCTTATTACAATACTGCAAAAACAGCAATGGAATTATTAAGCATTCTCAAATCTGATGAAAATAATGCTCTGAAAGATCTAATAGATGAGTTGAAAACACATATAGACGGACTTATAGAACAAGTTATTGAAGTGGAACTTAAAGCTGCGGAACTTGAAAGAAATCGGGATCTCGCAGAGTATATTGTTCCGAGCCGTAATGCTGCAACTATTGCTGTAAATTATTTGATTGATCCTGCTCACTATGATATCACCGACGCATATAGTAAATCTCTTGACGCAGTAAATTTATTATCTGAAGATTCTAGTTTCCGACGTGTTTTTCGGCAAAAAATGGCCGGGTATATTTATTTGTACGGTGGTTATGTAGATCCATACGCTTCTGATATGGATATTGTGGATCCACAGAAATTCCCTATGGACCCCCCTGATCCTACTTGGGATTATGTATTAGTTTTACCGCTCCTAATTGAAGCAATTTCATGTCATTTAATAGTAATTCGTGCATTAGAACCCGAATCATATGCGAAGATGCATGAAATGGAACTTCAAAAATTAGCAACAAGGATATTTAATATTCATAACAAAATTTTGGAATCTATACAGGTAATTGTTCCTCTTGAAAAAGAAGTAGGAACAAGTAATAACTGGTATAGGAAGTGGATGGGTAATTCTGCTGGATATGACCCATGCTATAGTTGGATGGGATTTGACTTTTGTTTTACCCCACAAAAACCGAATGCTTTCGGGTTAGCATGTGATGGCATAAAATCTTCTCCTTATGGGGCTATCGATGTCTATTCAACTCTTTATACAATGGGCTATTTCCCGAGCTATTATTTTCCAAAAAATCCACTTATGCTTTCAGGAAACGAAATTAATCCTTTCCCCGAGTTTTATACCAAATTTGCAATCCGATCACTGAAACAAAAAATGAATCTCTATAAAACTCTTAATCTATATGCTGTTTGGAATGTGTACGTAACTTTGAAAAAAATTGTAGGAGAACATGTTCCACTTCCTCAAGAGATTCTATGGGGCTGGTCCATTCGAACTGTCGCAAATGCTGTTAAACCTTACAATGTTTTCCAACCGGGACCGAATAATGAGATTAGTGTTAGAAAATTGATGTCATCGATTCATATGAAAAAGGACGGAATGTATGAATGTTACGATGGTAATCCGGTTAACGAACCACCAATATCAGTTCTTCAAACCCTTGAGGCGTAAGATTTCTCACTGCTACTTTTTGTCAGACAAATTGAAAACAACATTGGATTAAAGTAGATTAAATCCGACACAGAAAATCCATTACAAGATTTCCCAATCAATTTACTAGGGATAGGGATTTGTCTCTGGTTCCTGTGGTATCTTTTCGTCACCTATCCTACAACGTGTGTAAAATATGAACGGATGTCCCATGGGGCATTCACCTGAAGTCTTCAGCCTGGAGCATTTATTCTCGGATTGAGACTGGGATTGTGTTTGATAGTTTGGTCTTATTTGTTGTATTCGGCGTTGAAAAAGTCGCTAGAGTAAGAGGGAGCGGAGAGAATAGCCGTGTCAGCAGCCCCGGGTATGAATCCTCAAACACCAACGGTCTTCGTGAGCGGTGGCGAGACGACCCGTGTCTTCGTCTCCCTTCTTCCCTCCCCCACGCCCACGGCCACGCAGGCGTCTCTCCCGGACATGGGCACGGTGTCGATTTCATCCGAGCCGTATCACGCAGAAGTCTCCATTGATTCTGCATTCCGGGGGACAACTCCTCTCACTCTCGTACCGATTGAGCAGGGGACTCACACGATCCTGATCACTAAAGAGGGGTATGAACCGTGGCAGACGGAGATCATGGTGCAGAACGGGAGTAATCTTTCGGTAGATGCACGGTTGGCTCCGGTTGTGACGACGGTTCCGACAAGGACGAGTGTTGGGGGGTGGGTTGCGGTGTTGGGGGTGATTGTGGGGGTGGTGGTTATGTGGAGGAGGAGGGAGGGGTGAGGGGGGAGAAATTCCAATACATCGGTGATTTTTCTGTTTTCGATCTTGTGAAGTGATTTTGGATCGGGAGCTATAGTGGACTACGTGATGGCGGAAAAGCTCACCAACGTGTCGAAATTTTTCAATTTCTTCGAATACGTTTTTGGGATGTGTCGATGGGATCGACATGTGTGGTGAACGGAGAATCCGGAACTTGATTGCAATGCACACGGTCCAAAGAAAAAGCACCTGTCAACGTGGAGACAACTATAATATTGCAGAACCATATGATAGATTCACTGTGAGTAAGTCCTTCCCGAAACGGATGAGGCTACCTTGAGGTAGATGGGACAAAGTAGGGAAGGGTTCACAACCGCTTTTGAGGACCTTCAAAATAGTCATAGATTTGCAGGCATTTGTTCTGTATTATGAGATAACAGGACTCGTCTGCCTGCCGATATTTCCGGTTCCGACTCCTGCTCCGACGAGGGCGAGTGTTGGCGGATGGGTTGCGGTGTTGGGGGTGATGTTGGGGGTGGTTTTGGTGTGGAGGAAGAGGGAGGAGGTGTGAAAAAATTCCGGGCCGTCACTATGTTCAGGATCAGATGATGTCCAGTGCTACTAACTCCTCGATCTCTTTCTCTTCCTCATCTTCTATGCGTTTTCTTTCTTTTTCTGATGGAAATGTCGAGCGAGATTGGGAAGCGAAGAGTTGTTTTATCCAATCAATGAATCCCACGATTCTTTCCTGTTGAATCATCCTTATTTCATATCTTCATGAGATCCCCGCTCAATTATTTATGTCAGGTCATGACCCTACAAAAAATAATTTTTTGTCAGGTTATAACCCTTCAAAAAAATAACTTTATGAGGAAGTATAACCCTACACTCTCTTGTGACCTCGCTCTTTGAACTCCTCACCGCGCTGAATCCCTGGTGGATCGGCCAGGAATTTGAGACGGGAAAATCCCGGTTCTCCTACTTCTCGAAAATCCAGCGATACCTTGAGACCGGTGAAATCATGGTACTCAATGGGGTAAGGCGTTCGGGGAAGACAACGCTCCTCTTCCAGAGCATCAACTACCTCATTGAGAGAAAGCACGTTCCTCCCAGGAATATTCTCTTCGTGAACTGCGATGAGCCCGAGATCTCCAGCCTTGAAAATCCACTCTCAAAAGTGGTCGAGACCTACCGGAAGGAGATCCCCGCGAAAGGGACAATATACCTTGTCTTTGACGAGATACAGAGCATCCCGGGGTGGGAGCGGGTTATAAAATCCCTCTATGACCGGAAGAACTACCACATTATCATCTCTGGTTCCTCTTCGTATCTCCTGGATTCGCAGCTCTCGACACTGCTATCCGGGCGTTTTTTCACCATCCCGGTATTTCCCCTGGATTTCAGGGAATACCTCTCTTTCCAGGGGATAGAGATACCCGAGGACCCGGTCGACCTCGCCGCCAGAAAATACGAGATACTGAACCAATTGAAACGGTACCTGCGCGATGGCGGATTCCCCATTGTCGTGCTGCAAGAGGATGAACGTACGAAGAACGATTACCTCAAAGCCTACTACGACAGCATCGTGTACCGTGACATCATCAGGGTCAACGAGATCAGGAACCAGAAGGCCCTTTCCGGGCTGCTCCATTATCTCTTTACCAATGTTACGGCCCCCTATTCCTATCGACGGCTCAAGGACCTGCTTGGAATAGACCTCGATGCCGTCCAGGACTATATTCATTTTGCCGAGATGGCCAAAGTCCTCTTTGAAGTACCGCACTTTGCCTATTCTCTGCAGGCACAGAAAAGACCGAACCGGAAGATCTACTGCATCGACAATGGTCTCCGGAATGCGGTATCCTTCCGCTTCTCTGAAGACGAAGGAAAGCTCGCCGAGAACCTGGTATTTGTCGAATTGCTCCGGTCCGGAGCCACTCCCTTCTACTGGAAGAAGAAGAAAGAGGTCGACTTTGTCGTGAAAGGGCCTGACAATCTCCTCACGGCAATCAACGTGTCCTATACCGATACAATTCCTGCAAGAGAGAGAGAAGGACTTCAGGAGTTTGCCGCTGAGTTCAGTGACAAGGTGAAAGAGATGATCATTCTGACGAAGGACACCGAGCAGGTCAGCGATGATATCAGTCTCATCCCGTTGTGGAAATGGCTGTTCACGTTGAGAGAGAAATAGCGAAGAGTGAATTCCTGCGGGATGAGGAGAGTGAGGATTGAGGGTCCGGGCATTCCATGAAAAAAAATGCAACGTCGAACCATCTGCGGGAACTCTATTCCACGTTGCTGGACCGGTACGGACACCGGGGCTGGTGGCCTGCGGAGACTCCGTTCGAGACCATCATCGGCGCGATCCTGGCACAGAATGTGTCCTGGAACAATGCGAAGAAGGCGATTGGGAATCTCGACAGGGCAGGATTGCTCGATCCCCGGACACTGAAAGATGCAGGTCCCGACCAGATAGCGCTACACATCGTGTCATCGAGGTATTACAACCAGAAAGCCCGGAAAATATCCGTGTTCATCCGGTTTTTCTATTCAGAATATGACGGAGACCTGGACCGCATATCCGAAGAAGACCTCCCCGTGCTGCGGAAGAAATTGCTGTCACTGAACGGGTTTGGGGAAGAAACGGTCGATTCAATTCTCCTGTATGCCTGCAACCTGCCGGTTTTCGTGGTCGATGCCTATACGAAAAGGATCTTTCACCGGTACGGGTTTTTGAGTGAACGTGCACGGTATGATGAAGTCCAGCAGTTCTTTATGCAGCATTTACCCATGGATGTCGCACTGTACAACGATTACCACGCCCAGATAGTGCACCTCGGACATACACTCTGTAGGACTCAGCCTGCGTGCCACCTGTGCCCGATCCGCTCCCTTCCCTCCGGCATCGGATGTGAATATGCAAGAATGAAGGATAGATCCGCATAACCGGCACAATTTAACCCGCATCCGGCTTTTTGATACAGTCACGCCTAAATACGAGGTCTCCTTTATATACTGAACGTCTACCCGATTCCGTCCTGCTGAACAATGAATCCTCGAACACCACGGTCTTTGTCAGCGGTGGCGAGACGACCCGTGTCTTCGTCTCCCTTCGTCCCTCCCCCACGCCCACGCCCACTCCCACGCCCACTCCCACGCAGCCGTCCCTCCCGGACATGGGCACGGCGGCGATTTCATCCGAGCCATCCGGTGAAGACAGACTCAATTATGAGAGGAACAGAATGAAAAATTCGAAGAACAAAGTAACCTTTTACAAAATTTAATTGATATCTGGAATAATTTCCTTCGGGCGTTGGGAGTGAAAGTATAATTACATCATACAATAGGATAAATGGTAAAGTGCTACCCATTTAGGATTTCGACGTTTAGAAAATGAATTCTCATTGCGGCTGGTCTGGAACAATAAATGATTTCTTATCACTCGATAGGACAGCCTGGCTTTTATCGTTAAACGAACATCACCAAATGTGTATGAATTGTCCTGCTGATGAAAGCCAACAATCAGCATGGGTTCATTCATTTGATATCCTTCAAGCAGAACTGAAAAAAATTGTTTTAATGAATCCTTTTTTTGGATATTTTCCAATTATTTTTGAATATGAACTACTTCGCGAAAGAGGGAGACGCCCAGATGTCATTATACTTGGTTCAACAACCATTTTTGTTCTTGAATTCAAGGATTATGGTAAGATCTTACCAGCACATGTCGACCAAGTGAATGCATATGCAAGAGATTTGAAACACTATCATGCCGTATCTCATCCATACACCATTATTCCAATTCTCGTATTAACGCGGGTAAAAGACCTAATCCAATTATCAGGGACTACCACCATACTATCAGCGAATACAATTAGTTCCTTTTTAGATGGCCAGATTCCTCACGATATCACCCCTCTCATTGATATGAACACATGGATAACCGCAGAATATTCTCCTCTCCCCTCATTGATTCAAGCAGCGAGAACAATATGGCAAAAACAACCTTTACCTCAAATTAAACGTGCATTAAGTGCAGGAATACCAGAAACAATCGCAAAACTCATAGAAATCGCACAAACTGCAAAAGAGAATAATGAGTTGCATCTTGCATTTGTAACGGGCGTTCCTGGTGCAGGAAAGACCCTAGTAGGTATTCAACTAGTGTATGAAAATCACTTGGATGAATCAGATATCAAGAATAATGCAGTGTTCTTATCAGGGAATGGTCCTTTAGTCAAAGTCCTTCAATATGCATTGAAAAATTCAATTTTTGTTCAAGATGTGCACGGATTCTTGAAAACCTATGGGGGATCAACATCAAAAATTCCACATGAACATATCTGGGTCTATGATGAAGCCCAACGAGCATGGGATGCAGAGCGAGTAAAAGAAAAGAGGGGACATCCTACATCTGAACCGGAAGACTTCTTGAAACTTGCCGAACGAATGAATTCTTGGGCTTTAATGGTTGCTCTCATAGGGGAAGGGCAAGAAATTCATCTTGGGGAAGAATCAGGATTACCTCAATGGAATGAGGCATTATCAATGATGAAGAAGGACTGGATAATTCATTGTCCACAGCGAATCGCTCACCATTTTTCTGAACAAAAGAAAGTCAAAAACGATGATACCCTGGACCTCACAGTCACCCTGCGTTCTCATCTTGCTGAGGAAGTAGCTCAATGGATCAAAGCCTTATTGGACGGTGATCTCGGAAAAGCACAAATTTTCGCTGAATCCGTAAGAAATCAAGGTTTTGATGTTTATATCACGAATGATATTAATATCGCAACCAATTACGTCAAAGAACGCTACAAAGGGCAGGAAGATAAGCGCTATGGATTATTGGCTTCCTCAAAAGCAAAGAATCTCCCTGCGTGGGGAATTCACAATGAATTTAATTATACTAAAAACATGAAAGAAGGACCATGGTATAACGATCCTCCTCAATCATTTCATTCGTGTTGTGCTTTAAGAGATGTAGCAACTGAATTCTCATCTCAAGGTCTTGAGTTGGATTTTCCTATAGTGTGTTGGGGTAATGATTTCCTATGGGTTGATAATGCTTGGAAAAGCCCCCCCGCGAAACGATCAAAAGCAAAAAATCCACATATGCTTCGAATGAACAGTTACCGCGTATTGCTTACCAGAGGTCGGGATGGCTTTATTATCTATGTTTCAAATGAACCACAGATGGAATCGACATATTACATTCTGATTGCCTCAGGAATTCAACCATTACCTTCAGCATATGGAATTACTTCAACTGACGCAGAAGCAGTAAAGATTTGAAAAATTACTTTCCTTCTATTTCGTCGATTTTCTTTGATAATTCTGATATTTTTTCTTCGATTTGGAATATTCGATCAACAACATCCTGGAAGTCCATGAATTCAATACTTCCAGAAGGAGAGGATTTGAATAAATCGAACATTTTACTTTTGAATTGAGAATCAGTAAGTAATTCTTGTGCTCTCACGGTCAATTTTCCTCGACTTCGAAGAATAGGATTGAAAATATCAAAGGCAACTTCTTCAGCAGCTTCTAAAAATCCCCGATCAGAGAAATCAGGATATTCCCACCATTGAATTTCGGTAATATAGTCAGGATTTAATGAGACAATAGATCCTCCTGTTGTTATACTGCTATCACGTCGAATAAGATGTTGACTGACCCGTTGGCGTAATTTATCGGCTATTCCAACATATGCAACAAATCTATTGCCTTTTTTCCCTCCATAGAGCAAATATACTGCGGGATTGTTAGGTAAATCGGTAATTCGGGGGATTCTATGCATAAGACTTCTATTTTGTTATATTATTTTTTTTGTCAATAACGTGATAAAATTTTTTTCTCTAATAATTAATCGGGGAATCACTTTAAATTTTTTTTTAATACTTTCTATTTAGTAAAAATAAAAATAATATATTCTTAATAATCAAAATAATGTTAATATCTCTCACTGTTCCTCTCAATTTTCTTCTCAATAACATCCTTCAAATCAATCCCCATATCATTTGCCAAATACATCGTATAAATCAAAATATCCGCAATTTCATCCGATATTTCCTGCATTCTTTTCTTATCCGTTCTGATCTCGTTCGCACTTTCTCCTTCTTTCCATAAAAATAGCTCCTGTAATTCCGCTGTTTCGATTGCAATCGCTGCTGCCAATTCTTTTGGTCGGTGATATTGTTCCCAATCTCTTTCACGACGAAATTCTAATAGTTGAGGAATAATTGAAGTGAGATCCCACGATGATTTAGAATTCATTGTAATTCCTCGATCTCTTTTATGATATGATCCCTGGTTTCCTCATCAAGACAGAGAAGTCTGGTTTCTTTCATCCCTCTGGTCATCAATACGCGGTAAGCATTTTTCAATAACGTAAGAGTGTCGGCACTTTTTGATTTAACCGGTGAATCATATGATTTTTCACGCTGGGCAACCCAGGAATCTTTTCTCCACACAAGATCGGGACCCCAGATTACACCCACACGATCAAACTCAAAGCCCTGTGCACTGTAGATGCATCCAATTTGGGATTCTCCGGTTTCAGTCGTCGCCCACAATGTATAGGGGTGCTTTTCCGGCTTTGGTGAACCTTTGGGCTTTGCATTCCATGGCCGTTCCCACGTTCCAATTTTTACATCAGGAACAAGTGATCCATCATTACGCGGGTCACTCCACGGCCAGCAGAATCCTGCAACAATCCGTGCAGATTCGCCATGAGATTTTGCATCTGGAATTAGTTCTTCTAATTCCTCCGGGGATTCAGCAATTTTCACTACATACTTTGATTTCCATGATCTTGGCGTATCTGGCGAAAATCTGAGAAGATAATCAATCCAATCTATATATTCAACACATCCCCCACACCTGAATTGGACTGCGAGATCATACTCAACAAGGGGAATTCCTAATCTGGCCGTTTCATTACGAATCAATTTGGTGCAGCCAATCTCATCTGGCCGGACAAACTGATTTTCATCCATGAAAAATACCGCAACCTTTGCAGCTGAAAGGAGTTCTTCTATTTGCGATCGCTTGCTCCGTTCAGATCCACGGGTCCAGCGGGTATCACTGTTATATCTTATCCGGTGTGCTTCATCGACAAGAAGAAGATCAAGGCCCAGTGGTGGAGCACTTCTCATATTCATATTCCAGGCAAAAAGTTTGTCAGCGCCCTTGAATTGTGCTCGGAGATTAATCGTGAATGCTTTTCCACCGGTGGTATGAACCGCAGTGTATTCATTCCGGAGGGCATCTGAGAGAAGTTGAGCAGCGATAACCGTTTTTCCCGTCCCTGGACCTCCCCGGACGAGCACTGCAAATTGTTCTTTTGAACTCCCCTTTTGTTTCAATTTCCGGACTTTTGCCCAGATTGTATTATATGCAAGCCTTTGAGCTTCAAGAAGATGCCATCGTTCATCCTCGCGAATAACCGATTCAAGAACATCAAGCAATTTTTTATTCGGTTTGAAACGTCCCTGAATGAAATAATTCATCAGAGAAATGCCTGAACCATTTCCCACAGTTGTGATGATATACTCAGAAAATTTTGTTTCATTTTTCAACGTATAGAGAGGACTTCGGTGAAGAATTTCAGAGAAACGTGAATCCTCTAATTTTTCTCTTGAACTATCAGTAAGATTGTGGCAAAATGAACATGGGTAAGGCTCGATATTATGTTCAACATATGCACTCTGAATTTCAACAAGATGATCGGCATAATCTAATGCTTGTTGAGAGGGATGGAGCCGTTCGGTATTATTCACCAGGATATTCAGATCATATTCATCTTTTAATTCAACATTACTCCATTGTTTCAATTCAATTACTGTCGAAGAATTTACATCATGTTCACTTTTCCCAAAAAAGAGAGCATCAATACGGTATCCTGAATATGGAAGATGATATTCCAATACCACACCGATATCTTTGAAATCTTTTGAATCTATGACATCCGCAAGTGCTTTTAATGAATTATCCCAGGATTTT
Source organism: uncultured Methanolinea sp. (assembly GCA_964452625.1). Classification (GTDB taxonomy): domain Archaea; phylum Halobacteriota; class Methanomicrobia; order Methanomicrobiales; family Methanospirillaceae; genus Methanolinea_A. Next base: position 126,229 of record CAYVMJ010000005.1, on the reverse strand, counting down.
GTTTCGCTTTCACTTGGTTGGTATGCATGATGATTCCAGAATTGATGAAGCATTTTCCCTGATAAAGAGCCGGATTCTGCTTCACGGATAAAGTCAGAAACAGGTCCATGCCAGAGTTCCATGAGAAAGGAATCGTAATATGGTGATAAAGTATTTTCCTTAAAACTGAGAAATATTGAATTTATTTAATATATCCAATGCTTATCAACTCATGAGTCATTTTTTCCCTGGTTAAATTGATCATTTCCATCATTCCCATAGCCAGGTCTTTTGGATGTAAATTTGGATTATATGCTATTTGAAGTCGAACCCAACCTTGATAATCTCCTTTATCTAAAACTTCGACGGTATTTTTTGGGAAACTTCTTTTAATCACATTTTCCAGTGATAGAATGAAAGGCATAATCTTTGAATGACTTTTCAATTCAGCCATTATTTCAATACCAATTTTATCTTTGTCTATCCAATCTGTAAACTCGTAATGGACCATTTTTGGCCAATCAGTTATGTAAATCGCACAATTTGTTGCCATAATTTTCCCAATTCTGATACCTGGAATGCCCAATTTTTTAAATTCATTAATGACATCCCGAAATTCTTGACGTGGTTCTTTGGGTTCTCGAATTTTTTGGGAATTTGATTGAATTACATGATATGGGATTATTACACGCTCGTTATTAGTGAGTTGAAATTTTCTCACTGAAACCAATCTGATATCACAACTATGGTGAGCATTTTCAAATAACCAAGTCCTAATAAGATTATTGGGTGCTGTATCGACAGCAATGATCAACCTATAAGTTTGGGTTTTAATCTTACTTTCAAAATACGTTTTTACTTCATTATAGTGTTGTGGATTTTTTGAAATTGATCGAATCACTTTTTCCAATTCCCCGTCAGTTCTCTTATTAATGAGATCATAGTCCATAAGAGATAATTTTGAGGCATAACGGAGAATTTGTTCCACAATTTGTCCTTGAGATTCAGGATTTTCCTCTAATTTTGTTTCAACAATAATGGGTAGTCCCTTTGCATCAATAAGAAATACATCTACTCTATCGTTATCAAGTATTAATTCAATTTTAAGTGTATAAAATTGTAAATCGGATTCACTTTGGATTATTTCAGGATTTTGGGCAATTAAATCCCTCAATTCATTTTCTTTTTTGTTGGGAATGTGATACCTTTCAAATTTGATTTTCTTAATTTGTCCGTCCTTTTCATATAAACCATGCATTGTTTTTCCCCCCTATGTCAATAAATAACAAAATTGATAATAATCATTTTTCCTACCTTCATAACTCAACTCTATAATTTCAATACCCCATCCTCCCCGGAATCACCCCTCTCACCCCGCCTTTCGGATCCTCAACATCACCCTTATATCGGGGAATCAGGTGTATATGCACATGAAAAACACTCTGACCTGCAGCCTCCCCAACATTCACTCCTACATTGAACCCATCGGGATGATGCTTCTCATCAAGGAATTCCTTTCCTGCTTTCACTAGCGACCATAATCCCTTAATTTCCCCATCCGTAAGTTCGAAGAGGCTGGAAACATGCCGGTAGGGAATAATCAGGAGATGTCCGGGTGAAACGGGAAATCCATCATACCGGGCATATCCGTGATTATTTCGGAGGACAATACTCTCCTCATCAGGGTTGCAAAAGATACAATTCATGGACCATTCCACTCTTCATATCCGAGCATCTCGATCATGAAACGACAGCGTTCCTTGAGGCAGTCGAATGCATGATCATGCCAGTGTTCATCCATTGCACCCGATCCCATAAGGGATATTCGAAGGTCCCGGAAGAATGATTCAGGATCGAATTCACTCATGAGGGTCCAGTAACCGGTGATTACCTGCTTCTGTCTGTCAAGAAGTGCAAGGGAAGGGATGAGATCACTCTTCTGTTCATTGACCTGCTTGAATGCAGGCATCAGGTTCCAGAGGTCATTGTTTTTACAGATGGAAAAGGGGAGTATATGATCGAGATGTAGTTGTTTTTCAGTGATTGGTTGCCCTGACCAGACACAGGTGAGCGGGATCTTCTTATTCTTGAGATAAGTACAGAAGTTCTGCCCGGCCATGACATCCCTTTCTTCAACAGGGTAGACAGTGAGAAGAGATATCATATCGCCAATACCAATCGTTGCATCCAGCCGATGAGTCATTTCTGCCCATTTCCGGAGAATTGTAGTCTCTCCTGTGAGATATCCGCCAAAAAGGGAGAAGACATCATAGATCTCTCTTTTTACAAAGAAGAATTCCCCAAAATAAGTGATGAGAAATTCCCTGTCAGGATTGCCCTTCTTTGGGATGGTGTGCCTCGTTCTGGAATAATTAAGAATGGAATAGGGTGTGCCACTCTGAGAGTATCCCAAGTGATACATCGGCATGGTGGTGATCGTGGTCCGGATTTTCTTGCAGAGCTGGATGAAATCATCCTGGATTTGAGAAGGGATCTTTCCCCTCCGGTAATCACTGTGCCATTGGGAATATCCTCCCTTGTCGCGATAGAAATCAATCAACGTCACAAATGCTCGCCGGAAGGAGATCTGACGGTCCCCGTCCTTCTTCTCGCCACCCTGCTGAGGGATGAAATGTTCTTCGGATAAAATCGGATAATAATAGAGAAGCCATTTTTCAACAAGGATCCCGAGTGGAAAAAAGACCCGGCCTTCTTCTTCACGCTTGAAATGCGGATATTCACGGCAGATCTCGATCGCCCCACGTAAGAGAGCGTACTTATAGGTTGCAAAGGTACTGTCCCGTTCTACAATAAAATTCAGGGTTTTAAAGTGGGTGATTTCTTCGGGATCCATTGAATTTTACTCTTTGTAATTACATTCAGGTTACTAGAAATACTTTTAATCCTTCTCCATCCGAATTAAACAGTATATGGACTAATTAGTTTTTTTAAGATTAAAACGGTTTTATCTCTTTTAGTTCATATTTTGAATTTAAATCTATAACATGGTTAAAATTATCAAATGTCAATAAGGGATCAATGATATTAAGGGTTAATTTTTCAAACAATGTTCGAACGAACTGGATTGAATAGATATATTGATCCTGAACATTCCCGGTTTTTTCAGACAATCGCTGTGTATAACCAGAAATCTGTATTTCTCCAATCTTTGGACTTATATTGAAAAAGTGACCTGCAAGAAAGAATGCGAGTCCTGTGACACACTTTACATAATCTTCATTCAATTCCTTCACTTTTTTTTCTTCAATTTTCAATTTTCCACTTTTCAATATTGTTGCTTTCTTATTTGGAATATCCTCAATCTCCGGAAGATCCAAATCGAGATATAATTTACCTCCAGTGGAATAATTGAAATCAACTGAAAAATCAATAGGTAACGATAATATTCCTAACATTTTTTCGATTTCAGAATTGATATAATCAGGATCACCAGGAAGAATTTTACTTACAATTTCTTCTCTTTTGTCTTCGTTTTCTTTATTTTGATGATCAATTTCTTTTTTCCTTTGCATTTCCTGGTTATCAAAACTAGTCTTCTTTTCTTTCCAATCTTTCATTTGAATGTCAAATCGATTTAATTTGTTTTTTTCGATAAATTCTCTTTTAAGATTATCATTTTTCCAGAAAAATACACTTTTTATAGATTGTGCTTCAGTGACCAGCTGTTTCTCTACGTCTTCCAAATCCGGTTGTTTAATTGTGAAATTTTTTTGAGTATATTCAATATTTTTCAAATTGGTTAGTGTATCTTGCCAATAATCATAATTTCTTATCTCTGGAACAAATTTATAAATCTCCAAAAATTTTTGAGAGTTTTCTTCAAAAGTTGAAAGAGTAGTATCGTATAATTTTGCGACTTGTTCTTTGTATTCATCTGTCCTTTTAAGTTTTTTAAGTAAATCCTCGTCCAATGGGTTACCGGATGAATCAGTTATTAACAACTTTCCCTGTTCATCTATGTTAAAATCGAGTTGAGAGATTAAACTGACAATATCATCCTGATTTTTCCTATATGATCCGGTAGATCCAATTTTTGTTCGTTGAGAAAGCCCTGTACCAGGGATTCCTGCATGAAGATGCATGCCGCTAGGTCCAAATGACGCTTTAAAACCTCTTGGACCGACAGAATATCCAATACCTGATTTTGAAAGATTGAGATTGAATCCTTTCCCGATCTTTATTCTTTTTTGAAACCTAACCATAATTGATCAATTCTAATAATCTCAAAAATACTTTTCATTTTAACATTTTATAATAGAATCAATCAGATGTAAAAACATCCTTCGGCGTTTTTTTGATTAATACCCCCATCACCCTTATCCCTCCTCCACCCCCACCAACTCTCCATGCACCTCAATCCCGCCCAGACCGAGGCCGTCACCAATTCCGGGATCCAGCTCATCATCGCCGGGCCGGGGTCGGGAAAAACCCGGGTGATTGTCGAGAAGATCCTCCACCTGCTCGCCCATGGAGCTGCACAAAAGGAGATCCTTGCACTCACGTTCTCGGAGAAAGCAGTGAGTGAGATGGCGAAACGGCTGGAGGAGAATGTTGCAGAATCGGGAGTGAGTGTGGCGGCAGGGGTGATCGGCGAGACGGGGCAGATGATCTGGGCGATGCGGAATATCGATGCCTTCGGGTTCGAGCAGATCGAGATCGGGAATAACCAGGAGGAAGCGTTAAAGCCGATCCTCGATGGTATCGGTAGGTTCTCTCGTCACGCACGCTGCCCCGGTGGATCGACCTTACCCATCAACAGGGCTTGATGATCTCTGGCGGAACCCTTTCGTAACCCGAATCGGAAGAACTCGTGGTGTGCGTTTTTTTACGATATAGCATGCCTCCTTCCATGTGACAGAAGGAAATCTGGTCAAGTTGTGATAAAGGTATACTACCATGAAGATAGCCTCCCTGACAGGGATTCATATGGAAGAAATCTCACGATCCCCTTCAATCCTTGAAATCACTATTTGGAAAGATCTCCCTTCAAGCGGTTGAACAACATTACCAGATGTATCCCACTCCCAAAATTTGGTAAATTCGCTTTCATCACAGGACTACGACCTATTGCATAAAGGTAACCATCGGTACTTGATACATAGACAATACCATTCGCTACTGTGGGGCTCGAGGTAACCGCTAGGCCTGTTTTAACCCTCCACTTCTCTGCACCGGTTTTGGCATCGAGCGCATACACATTGCCGTCATAACTTCCTATATAGACGACGCCGTTTGCGACTGCAGGGCTGGAATCAACCCACCCCCCGGTGAGGAATTTCCACCATATGAACCCACTTCCTGCATCGAGTGCGTAGACATAATTATCGGAACTTCCGATGTAGACCATGCCATTTGCGACCGCCGGACTGGATTTTACAGCGGCATATGTTGGGAATTTCCATATCAGATTTCCGTTTTTCGCATTGAGCGCGTAAACGTTCTTGTCGTTACTCCCCACATAAACAATGTCGTTTGCGACCGATGGACTGGATTGTACGGCACCACCTGTTTTAAACCTCCATTGTTCCGTACCCGTCGCCGAATCGAGCGCGTAGATATTTCCATCATCACTACCCACAAAGACGGAGTGGTGATATGTATGCCAATTTGGATAGTTATCCTCGCCTATATACATCAATGCCGGACTGGAAATCACCTTTCCTCCGGTGGGGAATTTCCAGACATTTTCGAGTGAAAAATGACGGAGTGCATATATATTCCCGGTATCGCTTCCAATATAGATCTGATAGCTTGAGAATTCCATCGCCGGGCTGGATTCAATCCAGTCACCTCTACTGACCAAAATTTTTAATGCCCCGGTATACTTGTCGAGTTTACATATCTCGCCATCATTGGTTGCCACAATTAGGTCACCAAGCTCCGCCAGCGGGGTTGAATCAATGACCCCTAATGGCGAACTCCATTTCAATATCCCGGTTTCTGCGTCAATGGCTTTTAATTCATACCTGTGTCCATATCCCGACGAGAAGTAATGATACCCTGTGTAGACAACACCATTTGTAACTATTGGGCTAGAATGCTGGTCACCTATCCAGTACTTCCAATATACCTGGTTGTTCGGCCTGGTGCCGCCATCATCATAGACTCCTATATTACTCATGTTAGAACGAAACTTCCATCCTTGTCCTTCAGCACTCACAGTCCCGATGATTATAAAACCGAGAAGAATTATAAGGAATTGTCTTTCCCACATAAAAATTCAGTCCATATTTATTGATATATAATTTTGTCGTTTTATGGTTCAAGAAATTAAATTGACGATGACCGATGCTGATCTTCTCCAAACTGATACTATCCTCCAGACCGGCTCTTACTCCATGCCACTCCGGAACATGTAGAATCCGGGTGCTGGATCAGGTGAATAATGTGTATAGTTCAGGCTGGGACTATTGATTTGTAGAGAGTCCAGAAATTCCCTTATTTTACACTGATACACCAAAGAAATAAGATTGTACTTATTTATTCTTCCAGCGTGTATACTGGGTGTGAGTTCTTACCGGATCGTCATCAGGAGACCCGCAGAAGATAGACTGCGAGGGTATGATAAGGAAATCCAACGACGGTTCGTCAAGAAGATCAGAAAATTGTCTGAAAATCCAGATATTCACGGAAAACCATTGAGAGGATCTCTCCATGGAATATGGGAACTCTATTTTGAACGAAAATTCCGGATTCTCTACACCATTAACGTTGAAAAAGGTGAGGTAATTATTGAGGCTATCAAGCACAAAGATGAGTTTTAAAGTCCTAATTCTCCCGCGAGATCCTCAAAATTCCTCGTCGGGGTATTCTTTTTCTTCCCCTCGTCGAGCTGGATCATAAGGTCGGGGTCCGAAAGAACCTCTATGGTACGCTGCATGGATTCATATTCATCGGTGGAGATGGTTATCCATTCTGTCTTGTGAGGTCCATGCACTGCCTGCTCGCTCATAGTAGGTAGTAGTAGTATGTTGCAAGTAATAAATACTAATGTGGTTTCCCTCGATTTTCTCCAGCAATTTTTCTCAACAATCCCCTATCTTCGCAGGAATGGGAGAGCCTCCCTATACACCTGTTTTTTTGTGAATAAATTGAAGAGATCGTCCAGTAATGGCGAGGAGCGAAGGGAATAGCAGTACTCCCCTGGAAGAAACGGGAGGCTGGTGGTGTCGTGTTCGCCACTGGGAACTTTCTGTTCCTGAAGGCACCCTGCACACAGGAATATGCACTACAATCCCTAGAGCCCGCCTTCGGGCTTCGGCATCTCCGGGAGCATGGATCGGAGGTGCCAGAAGAGAAGTCCGATCGCGATGCTGAGAAGCACCGCATACCAGCCGAACTCGCCAAGCATTGCCTCTCCGGCTTCTGTTGTCGCCGTGATTCGAGGGTAGAATGTCTGGATGAAGTAGTTCCAGAAGCCATGGAGAAGGGCGGCCGGCCAGATGCTGCCGGACGCAAGCCGGATCCATGCAAAGAGCGTCGAGCCGCCGATCAGGGAGAGGAAGAACAGCACCATCGAGGAGAACGATCCATCGCCGTAGGCACCCACGACCATCAGCGGCAGGTGCCAGAGGAACCAGATGATTGCGGAGATGATCGCAATCCAGGTAAACGTTGTGATCCTGCCGAGCTCGGGGACCAGCAGCCCCCTCCACCCGATCTCCTCGCCCGTTGCCGAAAAAATACTGAAGCCAAGCGAGATCAGTATGGCCAGCAGTGCCGGCATCGCGAGCATGGCCGTTGCCCTGTCCGGCAGGAATGGCGCAACACCGGAGATCCACCCGGTGCCGAACATCACCAGCCCGACAATAACCGGGATGACCATCGCGAGGAGCCACCAGCGGAGTTCGCCGATCTTTCACCCGAATCCCTCAAGGTTTCTCTGGAACGCGAGGCGGGTCGCGATCGCGGCGAACGCGGGACACCACATGAGAGGGATGGTTGCGTACTTGAGCAGGCCCGAATCGATAGCCCATGATGGCCGTACCGCGATACAATACCAGAAGATGGACGAGAGTGCGAATACCAGCACGAGGTATACGGCAATGATACGTTTCGGATCCGCTGTCTCGTGCTTCCCTGCCAGTGCTCCCATACAAGAGACTGGAGGGCCGGAAGATTTGAGGGTATCGGGAGTAGGTAGAGGTGCTGCCTCACACCGGACGTCCCGGATCTGCATCATTTTCCAGGCATCATCAGTGAATCAGGATGTGTCTATCCGGTAGTGTACACGAAGTGATGTAAAATTGGAATACCCCCTGTATCCAACCTAGAATTGCACAAAGGAGAATACAGGGCATGAATCGTAAGGAAATCGTACTTAATTACCTTACCGATAACGACGAGGGAATTAAGCATCTCATCACCTGGTTTTTGAATGAGGTGATGCAGGAGGAAGCAGATCAGCAGGCCGGAGCTGAGAGATACCGGTGAACCAGTTCAAGGAGAACATATCGCAACGGCCATCGCAAGAGGATGCTCAAGACATGGCATGGAGAGCTCATCCTCAATAAACCGCAATTACGCGATATTTCATTTCAAACGAAGATATTTGAACGATATTCCCGGATTGAGAAGGCGTTGGAAAATGCTATTCTGGAGTCGAATCTGCAAGGAGTCTCACCCAGGAAAATCAAGAGATTGTCGCTCATCTTGGTGTTGAGAAAATCTCCGCGTCATATGTGTCGAAGATTGCCGGTGAGTTGGACCAGAACGTCCATTTATTCCTCTCCCGGCCGATTGAGACCTATTCCCCTATCTCTTCGTAGATGCCTCGTATTTCAAGGTCCGAGATGGGATACGATATGCCAGCAAGGCACTCCTGGTCATTGCCAGGATCCGGAATGATGGATTCCGGGAGATTCTGGGAACCAGAATCGCTGAGAGCGAGAATGAGCTGACCTGGAAGGATATCTTCGCCGAGTTGAAGGAGAGAGAAATGGATAAGGTGGACCTGGTTATCTCTGACGGACATAAGGGGATACAGGCCGCCGCTGAACGTGCCTTTCCGGGGTCCAGTTGGCAAATGTGTCATGTCCACTTCATTCGGGCTGTCCTCCGTAAACTCCCGAAGAAGCAGCATACGGAGATCACCCAGATGCTTAAAGAGTCTCTCTCCGATTCACGGAGACTCCAGGAATGTGCCGATGAACTTGAGATTCGAGGGTTCCCCCGGGCTGCCGATACCGTAGAACGATTCATTCCAGGACTGCTGAATTATCGTATTGCTCCTCAAGACCACTGGCGGAGAATAAGAACCACAAACATGCTTGAACGACTCAATAAGGAACTGAAACGAAGATCCCGAACCATTGGAGCGTTCCTCAATGACGCCTCGTTGCTCCGTCTTGCAGGAACAATTCTTATGGACATTAACGAGGAGTGGATCACGAGTCGTAGATATTTATCTGGGTCTGATGTGATAGTGTGTCAGGATACACGGGCTGAATCTACAGCAGTTTAAATTCACTGCCTAGGAAAACCATTTTTTCTAGTAATATATCGATATGTTTATATTAATTTGAAACAATAAGCAAAAGACAATACAACATGATTGATTATAAACTCGATTATATAGGAAGAACTTATTCAGCAGTGATGGAATTATTGGTAGGTATTATTATTGGGACGCTTCTGGGGGTTCTTTTTAATCAAATTTCATTAATATCCGGAGGAATATTTCTTTTATCGATTCTTTTTCTTTCTTTTGTAGTTTCATTAGGTTTTAAATATATATATAAAAAGGAGGATGATTAATATGGATACAATTGATATTTTATTTATTAATTTGGGAATTCTTGTTACAATTATTTCCTTTATTGGTTTACTGATTATTGCCTATTTATCTCTCTTTTCGGGATGGATTTCATATACTGAATCAGTAAAAGAAAATGAACAAGAAAACATTCGAAAATTATTAAATCGATTTAAATTCTTGGGAAGTGCTAAACAGAATCTGTATATGAAATATGGGGAATTAAATTCTAAAGTGTGGGCAGATGAAAAATATTTGTTCAATTTCAAGCAATTAATTGAAAAAGGGCTGAAAATTAAGATTATTGCCAGTAATGAAATTGATGTTGATGATGTAGAATTATTAAAATTGGCAATCGATAAAAAAATTGAATTATATTATCTCGACAGAGTGACGTTAAAATCTATTGAAGAAAATCATTTTATTATCACAGATGATAAGGGGGTTTGGATTAGTTATAAAAGACCGCGATTTTCCATGGAAAAAAGAGGTAAATATAACTTTGGACCGACTTTTGTTGCATATCTGAAAAAGAAAAAATTTTTAGAAGCATTACAGTTAGCAACTTTAGTTGATAAATATTCAATAAAAAATATCAAATTCATGATGCATGATCCCACAGGGAAATCCATTGAACCAGTTCCAGCAAGTTCTGAAAAAATCGAACATTTATATAATTATATTGGAATATCCTAATCAATTCTTCTTATATGTAGGATATAATGTCATTTTTTCCACCTATCTTGCTCATATATCACAACGGAAAAATATGAGAGAATCCATTCACTGAAAACATGGCAAAACAAAGTGGAGAGGGCCGGTCTCATATCCAAGTGCGATTAACCCCGCGGTGGTTCAAAAATTATTCGAAAGGAACTTTTTAAATAGAATTACTATTTGGGCTCTGTAGAAAACCTTTTTTTTAAAAGTCTGACCTAATCGACCGCAAGATCTGAGGTACGGTGTCTCCCTACCTTGTTATGCTACAAACGAGAAAGGAGACGAAATAATGTCGACAAACCGGTATATCAGGTTTGTTGAATTATCGTCCGGACTCATCAGAGACTCAAGAATACCCCTCTACTCCTCGAAATATTCCAAAAAGACCTACTCACAGCACCAATTACTCATTCTTCTTCTCCTGAAAGAATATCTGGCTAAAGATTACCGGGATACTATCGAGCTTACGGAAATTATGGATTCTGTCAGGGAGAAGATTCAGCTAAAGGGAGTACCTCATTTTCCGACATTACAGAAGTTCTGTCATCGAATCAAGTCATTTATCTTCGACCGATTACTCAACCGGCTTGTGAAAATGTTCTATGATTGGGGCGAGCGATGTCACTGGCGGAATAATTTTCCCCATATGTGGCGACATATTTTTCCCCACCTGATCACATAATACTCGCGGAAATTCATTCCGGCAGCGATTGAGTGAACACTCCTTGTTTCTTGCGCTCCTTGAGCCGGTAACTGTCACCCTTAATATTCAAAGTGGTGCAGTGGTGCAGGATCCTGTCTAGGACCGCCGCTGCGATCACATGATCTCCGAAGATTTCTCACCACTCGCCGTATGACTTGTTTGAGTTGTATTATTGCTTGGCATATCTATAATATCAATAGAAAAATATTTTTTTTGGAATTATTATGGCAAATTCAGATAAATCAAAAAGACGAAAACCTCCTGTTCCAAATGAATCAAATAAGAATGTGAAGCCATGGCCCGGGCCCGGTTCCTTTATACATTTAACGTCTCCAAAAGGTGGTGAAAAATGGTCCCATTTTACATTCCAAACGATAAGCTGGGACTCTCATGATGTTTTCAGTAACGTTGATTTGATACTTATGAAATTGAATGGAGAAATCGGGACTATTGCTGAGAATCTCCCAATCGGTAAAGGCTCTTTTGTGTGGAAGGTGGGGGACTACTTAGGCCCGGGTATTCCGCCACCCTGCGCCGATTCAGGAGGAAATTATCACATTTGGATTAAAACAAAAGATGGAAAAAAATCGGATCATAATAACGATCCATTTACTATTGTCCCAAGACCAACGCTTGTTTTAACAACTCCAAAAGGTGGTACTTATCGACCTGAAAACAAGATTAATATCTCATGGAAAGCAGAAAATTTTCCTCCAGGAACAACGGTTAGGTTAGAGATTATTGAACACATCTCAAATGTAATTGACACATTCAACAATATTCCTATTGAGAAGGGCTTTTATACCTGGGATATCAGTAAAACGAAAAATATTGAGCCATACAGGGAGTATAAAATTCGGATTGCGACGAATCAAAACTTTTTCACTTCATGGAATAATGAGCAGGAAATCGAAGATGAGTCCGATGGGCTATTATGGATTTTGGATCATGATCTTGTTACACTTACCACCATGTTTGAAGGTGGGATAACTTATACAAAATGCGACGATTTCTGGGTAAGGTATAGTGTACCCGAAGGGCCATTGAGTACCAATTTCTTCCGTGATTGTGACAAAGGAAAAACAGATCCAGATGTCAAAAATATGATGAATGACATAGTCGGTTATGTCACTCCGCCAAAGGATGATAATCAGATATGGAACAATATTGGTGCTGTATATAACTGGTTGCGCACTCCTGGGCATATTGTGTACACCAATGACACAACAATCTTAGGAAATATATCGTCTGATAAGAAACAATGGCCATCAATTTCGGACTGGGCAAAATATTACAAGGATCATGGAAAAACCTTAATCTGGGGAACGTGTGCCAGTAAAATATCATTATTTGCCAACCTTTTACTTCAGTTACTTATCCCACAAAATAAGTTTGCTATTGCATGCGCACGCCATAATATACAAGTGTCTGACCCATTAATAGCGACACATTTTTACATAGCATTGTATTTGAATGGACGATGGTTCTACCTCGATCCGGAAGCAACGATCTCCGCTAATCCTCCAGTGATATTTCCTGATTTTCTTCATGCATACTCTTTAGGATATCCGTTATCAACTCCAAATATTGATTACCAACACCCGTTTACGATGGAATGGCCCCCAGAATGCCCATATTTTTTTGTTCCTCATTTACCCCCATAGGTTCATGAATTGTTGGTCATGTAAGGCGGAAGATGAACGTGACTTTTCTTTTTTTATAAACACATCATTCCCTGATCAGGAAGCATGCATGCCCAATGAAACACACATGAGACTGTCGTGTCACATGCCCCCTGATGAAAACACTCATGATGCGTCTCGCAACAGGCCCGACGCATGAAAATACCGGAGGCATTTTCATAGGGAACCACGGATGCGGTTTTCATGCCAAAATGTCTCAGCCATTGTCTGATTAAAAGAGGGGTCCAGAGCCTGTCCTCCCTTCCCTCCCGTTCATTCACCAGACAACGTCGCCAGCTCGACCTTCTGCCAGTCGCTGTCCGGGTCCTTGATCAAGATCGTCCGGGATTCCGACAGGAAAACCACCTGGTGGATGGTGGAGTAGAGCGCTTTGGGGTGATCGGGAGCGAAGACAGAGTTCACGTAGATGGCCCCGCCGTCTTCCCGCCGGACATCCCTGTTCACCCCACACTCCGGGCATCATCAGGGACCACTACTTCACAGGATGTGGCTCTCGCGGAGAATGAGAAATGCCCGGTCATTTTCGATTCCGGGAAGTGATATCATCCAGGATAATCTGGGCCCCGTCGATCATCCCATGCTTTATGAGAGGAGAGATGTGCAACCTGAAATGCACAGTCTTGCCCCATTTTGAAGTGTATTCCGCCTCTTTTGTATGTATTGATATTCCGTCCTCAACGGTCCGGCGAAGATCCTCCGCAAACCCGATTTCGACAAGGGGGGGAAACCGAAGAAGATTGATCTCTTTTGTCTTCTCCTCCCCCGGAGATCCCAGCATTTCCAGTACCTTTGGATTGAGATACGTGATATGCCCCTCCCTGTCACAGGTGAGGATACCGACAGGGGCATTTTCGGCAAGAATGCGATACTGTTCTTCACTCTCTTTGAGTGCCTGTTCCGCATGCTTTCGTTCGGTGACATCCCTGATTGTTCCGATAAACATTTTCACTGAACCATCATCATTTCGAACCGGGACCGTGGTAATGAGAGCATCGAATACAGTTCCATCCTTCCTTCGCCCGCGTACCGGGTGTTCTTTCACGTATCCCTGGCGTTGAATTATAGTGTGGAAGGCAGCACGGGCCCCAGCTTCTGCGTAGACTGCAGTGACGGGAATCCGGAATAATTCATCCCGGCCTGCATACCCGAACATCTCGACAAGCGCATCATTGAAATCAATCCATCTCCCGTCGGGGGTTGTGATGAATACACTGTCCCTGCTGGTCGTAAAAAATTCCCGGTATCGCGTTTCGCTCTCAAGCAGTGCATCTTCTAATTGTCTTCGCTGGACTGCTTTTTGGATCATATTCTGCAATTCGGCGAAGAGTGGTTTGATATCACTCCCTTTCTGCAGGTAGAAATCAGCGCCATTATTCAATGCGTCGATCGCAACCCCTTCACGGCCACGACCGGTAAAGATGATAAAAGGGAGATGGGGATATGCACTCCGGATTGTCTTGAGGAATGCGATGCCGTCCATTCCGGGCATCTGGAAATCAGACACGATCGCATCATAATTATTTTCCTTCAATCTGTTCAGTGCATCAAATGCCGATCCTGATATATCGACTTTGAAATGCCCGGAACGTTCAAGGAAGGTTTTTACTATATCCTGGAGTCCCGGTTCGTCGTCAACGTACAGGATCGATATCATTGGTAAGTGAATGCTGCGTTGGGTGAAAAAAGGTTCGTGCTGTGTGGATCATTACATTCTGATACAATTCCACAAGACATCACTCCCAGGTAGAGAGGAGAATAAGGTCTTCCCCCTCACCCCCCGAACAATCTCCCGAGCTCGACCTTCTGCCAGGCGCTGTCATGGTCCCTGATCCAGACCGTCCGGGAATCCGGCAGGAACACGACCTGGTGGATGGTGGAGTAGAGCGCCTCGGGGTGATCCGGGGCGAGGACCGAGTTTGAGAACGTGGCCCCGCCGTCCTCCCACCGGACGCCCCGGATCTGCATCATGCGGTGGGCATCGATCGATCCCTTCGCCTCGTCAGCCTCCTGGAGGAGGCCATCGTAGCGGGATCGCGAGTGCTCCGCGGGTGGTGGCAGGTTCCAGGCAGGGTCCACGAAGTGGTTTGCGGCCGCAATGACGCCGTCTCCGGTCCGCTGGCGGGTCTCGTTGGGCGTCAGCTCATACACGGAGGCACCACCCGGCCCGGCCACGTTGATGATCCAGCCCACGTTCGTTCGTGCCCCCCGGATGCCGACATCCAGTTCCGCAAGAGTGGAGTAATCGAGCATGAACCGGAGGAATTCCGCGACAAAGTCCGGGCGGGTATCCGGTGAGGCTTCGATGAAGCCCGCGAAATCGTCGGCGATGAAGAGCCCTTCGCTGTTCATGAGCGTCTCTGGACGCACTCCTGCAGGACCGAAGGTCGCAACACCGTTGCTTCCATCCGACGGCCGGTATACGACAAGGACGTTCCATTTATTGAAGGGGAGGGCGGCATCGTCCAGGTCCCAGTTGCGGGAGGCGACGACAGAGCCGTCCGTCGTATAGGTGCCCCATGCAGAGAGATAGGAGCATGAAGCATCGGCCGGCGGGACCATGAGATAGATGAGGAGCCCGTTGTAGAGGGCCATCACTTCATCCTGGGTAAGACCCGTGGTCTCAGCCATCCCGGAAAAGATCCCCTTCAGCCGTTTTGGGTACAGCACTGACGCCTCCCGCCCGTCAGCTCGCAGCTGTTCGTTCGAATACCCGCGGTTCTCGTACGCTGAGGAGAGGAACCGGTACTCCTCGTTCAGCTCGGACTTCATCAGGCCGCCGTACTGCCGGCCCATCTGGCGAAAGGAGCCGGAAAGGACGATCACCGGGTAGTCGCCCGCCTGGAGCCGGTGCCCTCCTTCGAAGGAAGAGACGTACACAAGGTCAGGGCGGGCCGGAGGGAACAGGGACGATGCGGCCGGCAGGGAGACTGCTGCAGCACATCCTGTCAGGATGCAGAGGGTGAGAAGCACCACGATGAGTTTCATGCATGGCAGTTACTCTTGAAGAAATTATACCGTTCGATCCGGTTTTTTTTAAAAAACCATACGATTCACTTCGAAAGACATGCATACACACTGAAAACAAGAATGATTCGTCTTGCATCAGGCCCGGCACATGAAAATACCGGAGGTATTTTCATAGAAAATCGCGGATGCGATGTTCAGAGTAAAAATCCCATCCCGCAGTCTGGTATCCCGAAAGGATATCCGGGATAAGGAATGAGTTGATGCAAAGAGACGTGACGAGAGAGTCCTGGTCCGGTTCCTGGAACCTGTACCGGTCTTTCATCTCGTTGCCAGTGAATACGTATCCGGAGGCACCACATGAAAAAACCAACCCGCGACCACAACACACATGAAGGGAGCGACAAGAAAGCGGACGGGGAATCCACCGTGCTTGCGACCATCGCCGCGAAGCCGGAACCCGATCGCACGATGGCTGAGCGACTCCACGCGATCATTTCCACCAGCGCACCGGCTCTCTCCCCGAGACTCTGGTACGGGATGCCCGCGTATGCCAAAGACGGCAAGGTCGTCTGCTTCTACCAGAGCATGGAGAAGTTCAAGACACGGTATGCAACCCTTGGGTTCATGCACGACGCGAATCTCGATGAAGGCAACATGTGGCCGACAGCCTATGCGCTGAAAAAGGTGACTGCCGCGGAAGAAGCGGAGATCGCGTCGCTTGTGACGAAAGCGGTGAGCTAATCAGTTGCATCTCCGGCAGTGTCCAACCATCGGGATCCTGGGCTTTTGGGAGGAATGCCTCCTGGAGATAAGGAAATGGGTGCAATAACCGGAATGAGGGGCCGTGTTCAACTGACAGTTACAAAATAACCAATAGTTATAAAATAACTAAAAGTCAATATTGAAAGTGACACAGCCCCAGGGAAGAACCCTCCGGAACCCTGCCTTCCAGGGGAACACAATCGATCCCCTC
Organism: uncultured Methanolinea sp.; assembly: GCA_964452625.1. Classification (GTDB taxonomy): domain Archaea; phylum Halobacteriota; class Methanomicrobia; order Methanomicrobiales; family Methanospirillaceae; genus Methanolinea_A. The sequence continues at coordinate 109,409 of CAYVMJ010000005.1, read as the reverse complement.
GATCCGGGAAGTGGAAATTCCAGAGATGCGGAGAGAGAGAAACGGCAGGGGCCTTATGGCAGGAAGCAGAGTGTCCGGCTTCCCCGAATGGAAAGGGAGAATCACACCATGAACATCGAATCAGTCAGACTCGTATATTTCTCGCCGACCGGAACCACCCAGGCGGTGGTCCGGGCAATTGCACGCGGGATCACCCATGGCAGTGCGGAAGAGCTCGATATCACCCGGCCGGGTGCGAGGATCCAGCCGTTGCAGTCCTCGGACCACGAATTACTCATCGTTGGGGTGCCGGTGTACATGGGGAGGGTGCCGGCTCTTGTCACCGAATGGCTGAACGCGATGAAAGCACACAACACCCCGGCGGTCTGTGCCGTCGTCTACGGCAACCGTGCGTATGAAGATGCCCTGCTCGAACTTTCGGATATCCTGGCAAAGGGGGGGTGTATCCCGATCGCCGGGGCGGCCTTCATCGGGGAGCATTCCTTCTCAACCGATGAAACGCCGACCGCGGTGGGCCGCCCGGATGATGCCGACCAGGACCGTGCAGAAGAATACGGGAAGAAGATATGGGAGAGACTTCGGTCTGTCTCATCGGTCGACCGGATCCCTGGCGTGCAGTTCCCCGGTTCTCACCCGTACCGGCAGGAGCCGTGCCATCCGTACCAGAGGGATTCGGTATTCTGGAATGTTGATTTCATTGAAGTCAGTGATGCCTGCATCCAGTGCGGGATATGCGCAGAGGTGTGCCCGGTCGGTGCCATCGATCCGGAGAATTGCAGGGCAATCGACACGGAAAACTGCATTACGTGCTGTGCATGCATCAAACACTGCCCGAAGCATGCAAGGACGATAAAACCAGGGTTCGTCAGGGACGCGTCGGTCCGCCTGCACACCCTGTATGGTACTCGAAAGGAGCCAGAATGCTTCCTGTGAAAAATCCACTCCAGACAGTACCAGGAAGAACTTCCATGGATGCTACACGAAGATCTGATATGGAGCACTATCCACTCTACGCGGTCCACCCTCTCCATTCGGTCTTTCCGGAACCGGAGGACCTGTCGCCTGCACAACGACGCTGGATCCTGGTCCAGAATACCTCCGTCGTATTCCGGGATGAGCCAGCACCCGGCACCGTGGTCATGGGAGATCTGCTCCCCGAAGGACTTGCATCAGGTGCACCGGTGTATCTCGGCACCGATAATGACCTTTGCTATTATGCAGCAGAGGTTGCTTCCGGTGCCACACTCCCGCCCGGCTGGGAGACGTCGCCGGTCAGGGAATTGCACGGTGTGGTTCCGGACCGCGACATGGCATATGCCGCGTATGCCATCCGGATCCTTGACTTCGATCGCTCGAATACATTCTGCGGAAAATGCGGTGCAAATACCCGCCCTTCCACGACAGAGCGGGCACGGATCTGCACATCCTGCAGCCGCATTGTCTACCCCCGGGTATCCCCTGCCATTATCGTGCTCCTGAAAAAGGGCGAAAAGGTCCTGCTCGCCAGATCCCCCCGCTTCACGCCAGGGGTCTATTCGATCCTCGCAGGATTCAACGAACCAGGGGAGAACCTCGAGCAGACTGTCCACCGCGAAGTTGGCGAAGAGGTCGGCATCGCGGTGAAAAACATCCGGTATTTCGGGAGCGAGCCCTGGCCGTTCCCCGACTCTCTCATGATTGGCTTTGTCGCAGACTACGACAGCGGAGAGATCCGGATCGACCCCCGGGAGATCGAAGAGGCCAGCTGGTTTTCCCGCGAGAACCTTCCTCCGTTCCCTTCGAAAACGAGCATCTCTCGGGCACTGATCGAGGCGTGGCGCCGGGGGGAGGTTTGAGCATCTTTCTCATGCTGCCGGTTTCTCCAGGTAGAAAGAGGAGTCTGCAAGAAACGAAGGGTGATTCATTACCAGGGATTGAGAGGGTGTAAGAGCATGGGAATTTCCGAGCGAAGACAGCGGGAGAAGGAACAGCGAAGGACTGAGATCGTCGATGCCGCCGAACAACTCTTCTTCTCTAGGAGGTACGAGGAGGTGTCCATGGACGATATCGCCCGCGAGGTCGAACTGAACAAGGCAACCATCTACCTCTATTTCGAGAGCAAGGAGGCTCTCTTTGCGACTATCGTGCTCCGTGGCGTCCGGATCCTTGAAGAAAAATATAGGGAATGCATGGATACCCAGGTGCCCGGGATTGAAAAAGTTGCTTTGATGGGCCGGGCGTATTCCCGGTTTTCAGAAGAATACCCTGAGTATCTCCGACTCATCCACTTCTACGGGTCCGAACGGTTCTCGAGGGAGAACCCGTATACCGCAGAGATTGGCAAAGGATACGGCACCTGCCGAGGGATTTTGCAGGATGCAATCCGGGAGGGAATCGATGACGGGACGATCCGGAACGATCTCAATCCGTTCCTGGCCTCGATGTACTGCATGATCTCCTTCATGGGGATCCTCTCCCTGGAACCGAAGTGGACACTCGTGATCGAGGCCGAAGGGTTCTCTCATGAACAGTTCACGGATGAATTCTTCCGGTTCATCACTCCTGCCCTTTCGTCAGGGGGAACAGCTCACGGCATGGGCGAACGCCAGGAACCCGGGTCCCTGTCGACTGCCCCTGGACCGGCCCGGAAGAAGAAAAGAAAAAAAATGGAATAGTGTGCGTTCAGGGGGCTACCCGGACGCCGTCCCAGAAGAGCGTGGAATTGTCAAGCTCGCTCTGGTTCGCAGCATGCACCCACCGGCCCGTGAACAAGTTTCCATCCCCGGATAGTTCGAAGATGATATACCCGACATCATCGTCGCTCTCGGAGTACATCCCGGCCAGGGTCTGTCCCTTTGCGGTTCCATTCAGATATCCGGTAAAGGTGCCCTCATCAGGATAGGTGAAACTGTAGTTCCCGGTCACTTCAGGACCAGACTGGACCATGGTGACCACCGAGACGGTCTGGTTTCCATCTCTTTCGAGCCAGGTGGTGTTCCAGGTCCCGGCCCATGACGGGACCAAAGGTGTTGTCGCGACAGGGGTCGCGGTCGTGGGGACCGTGGTTGCCGCGGGCGCAGGAGAGGGACTCGTGCAGCCGGATGCGATCAGAATAAGGCAGAGGATGCCAGCCAGGAGAAGTACATAGGATTTATGCATAGGATCATCCTCAACGGTTCTCACCAATTGGTCTTAACCCTGCTGAATCGTAATCCGATACTTTAAAAGAAAAATAACTCCAGCTAATAATTGGGAGTTTAAAATATTGCAGGGATTGATAGGAGAATGAGTGACACCAGGAGGAAGCAGCCGTTCTCCTATCTCCTGATGGGAATCCTTTTTCTCATTATCGTGTCCGTCGTCCTGGCCGGCATCTGGATCAACTTCGATAACTCCAGGAGAACCACGCAGGCGAATGCGGAACGGCTCAGGGTCATCACCGAGTCGCACATCGACAACTCGTTCAGGATGATCGACACCGGACTCAAGATCTACGACAATACGTACAACGAAGCGATGAAAGACGCGTTCATACCTGTCATGGATGCGTATACCCGGAGCGATGGAGACCCCTCGCACATGGACCTGTCGTCCCTGAAACAGGAGATCGGGGGAATGGACATCTTTATCATCAATAACCAGTGTGTTGTTGAATATACCTCATTGCCGAGGGATCTTAACCTGGATTTCGCGATTATTTACCCTTATTTCTGCGAGTATCTCCATCTCATCTGGAACACGTCGGGGTACTACCCTGACCGTGTCGTGATGGAATGGTTCAACGGAACAATGACCAAGTATGCGTTGATGCCGACGCCCGATCATCAGTATATTATTGAGCTTGGAATCGAGGCAGAGCAGTTCACGGGTGAGCGGATGCGGCTCCAGTACAGCAACGTCATAGACGAGGTCCGGGCATTCAACCCCTACATCGACGACGTCCTCGTGTACCAGACAGAGAAGCGGCTTGTCTACAACGCGAGTTATATCCCGTCCCCAGAGGATTCCGCCATGCTCGATTACCTGTTATGGGAGAACCGGACCTCCCAGGTGGTAAAAGAGAGAGATCCTGACAGGACAATCGTGTGGCAGGTCATCGACCTCCGCGATCCGGCATATCCCTCAGACATGAGCCTTATTGCCAAGGTCACCTACGATGATGAGAAGCTCGGGAAAGAATTGAACCAGATTGCCTTCATCCACGGGCTTGCAGCGGTCCTCGTGATCCTGCTCGGAGGGCTTCTCGCGATCATGATCTCGCGGAAGATCTCGCAGCCGATCGAGAACCTCGTCGATGATGTGAACACCATCGCCGGCGGAGAACTCGATCACGCGATACGACCGGTCCCCGGTCTCGAGTTCTCCACGCTCTCCGCGAGCATCCAGGTCATGGTCGACCGGCTGAAAGCGGAGATCCGGCAGTCTAAAGTGACCGAGGAGCGGTTCACGGACCTCGTGAACCTCCTTCCGCAGGGTGTGTTCGAAACCGATTGTATAGGAACCATCACATTTGCCAATCCGCTCGCGTATGAAGTCTTCGGGTATACTCCCGGCGAGATCACCGAGGGATTTTCGATATTCAGCGTGATCGCCCCTGAGGACAGGGAACGTGCCAGGGAGGAATTCAATGCAATTCTTGCGGGCAAAATGACCGAGGGGACCGAGTACCGGGGGCTCCGGAAGGATGGGAACACGTTTCCCATTATCGTCTACACTTCCACGCGGATCGAAGACGGGGTTGTCACCGGGATGCGGGGAACAATTGTCGATATCACCCGGTTAAAACAGGCCGAGGCCGAGATAAGGGAATTGAACCTCGAACTGGAGCAGCGGGTTGCGCATCGCACCGCCGAACTTGAATCTGCAAACAACGAGATGGAAGCATTCACATACTCTGTCTCCCATGATCTCCGGGCCCCGCTTCGTGCCATCGACGGGTTCTCCCACATGCTGGGCAGTATGACCGGAACCGGGTTTGACACGCAGGCGAAGCGTTATATCGATGTCATCCGGCAGAATGTGCGGATGATGGACGACCTGATCAACGGACTTCTTACCCTGTCCCACATGGGCCGCCAGGAATTAAAACTCGAACGGGAATCCCCTGAACCCATGGTCAGGGATGTGATTGCCGGGATTCTCGAGAGGACTCCGGAACGGCACATCGAGGTTACCGTAGGGACATTGCCCCCATGCGTTGCCGACCGGGCGATGCTTCGGCAGGTATTTGCAAACCTCATCGACAATGCGGTGAAATATACCCGTTATACGAGCGAGCCCCGGATAGAGGTAGGGGCATTCTCCCGCGATTCCCGGACCGTGTACTACGTCCGGGACAACGGCACCGGGTTTGACGTGGCCTATGCGGCGAAGGTCTTTGCACCGTTCCAGCGATTACACAAGCCCGAAGAATATGAAGGCTCGGGGATCGGCCTTGCGATCGTGGACCGTATTATCAGGCGGCACGGAGGCGAAATCTGGGTCGAGAGCGAACCGGGAAAGGGAGCTACGTTTTATTTTTTTATTGGTGACAACCCCGGGTAATCGTCTTTTTGGCCGCTTGGACCTTCGGGATGATCATGCTCCCGGACCCTGTGGCGGGAGCCGTTCGTGCACCCGGGAGGGTCCCTGTTCGGCCTGTGCTGCTGCCGGCGGGAGATCTGAACATGTCCTGCAGGCTGCCGGGTCCTCCAACCGGGCCGTTCCTGATTCCGTCCCTGGCCCCGTGTACTCCTTCAAGGGGGTCCTCTCATTTGATCAGGAGCGGACACTCATGATCGGGGCGGAAGGGTTCTCACCAGAAGAGGTCACGAATGAATTCTTCCGGTTCATCACTCCTGCCCTTTCGTCAGGGGGAACAGCTCACGGCATGGGCGAACGCCAGGAACCCGGGTCCCTGTCGACTGCCCCTGGACCGGCCCGGAAGAAGAAAAGAAAAAAAACGGAATAGTGTGTGTTCAGGGGGCTACCCGGACGCCGTCCCAGAAGAGCGTGGAATTGTCAAGCTCGGTCTGGTTCGCAGCATGCACCCACCGGCCGGTAAACGAGTTCCCATCCCCGGACAGTTCGAAGATGATATACCCGACATCATCGTCGCTCTCAGCATACATCCCGGCCAGGGTCTGTCCTTTCACGGTCCCGTTCAGGTGCCCGGTAAACGTCCCTTCATCAGGATAGGTGTAACTGTAGTTCCCTGATACTTCCGGACCAGACTGGGCCATGGTGACGACGGAAACAGTCAGGTTTCCGTCTCTTTCGAGCCAGGTGGTGTTCCAGGTCCCGGCCCATGACGGAACCGCAGGGGTTGTTGCGACAGCAGTCGCGGTCGTGGGAACAGGTGTCGCTGCGGGCGCAGGAGCGGTATTCGTGCAGCCGGTCGCGATCAGCAGGAGGCACAGGATGCCTGCCAGGAGAAGTACGTAGGATTTGTGCATAGGATCACCCTCAACAGTTCATATCAATTGATATTAATCCTGCTGAAATGATGGACTTCACGTCCCCCGAAGGAACACTCTCACAGCACACGTGTGGACTCTGGCCGGATCGGGGTCAGGGAAGATCCCGGTCATTCCGGAAAAACCCCTCCCTGCCGGGATTTTTACAAAAACCACATGATTCTCCAGCCGGGACGCATGCATACAAAATGAAAATGGCAAAGCCATTTTCATGGGAAAAAAGTATCCGCCTCTCCACCTCCTACTCCATCGCGACCGGGTAGTAGATATCGCCCGCAGGGGGAAGAGGGATTGTCGCAAGAGTCGTATTGATATCATCCAGCGAATTCGCCTTGACCTGTTTTGAGGACATCGTGTAGAGCACATCGCCGATATACAGGGAACGCTTCACCTCGGATGCAGAGCTGCCGTAATAGTAATACCCGGAGTCGCCGCTGCCGTGACCGACAGTTCCGCGGAGGGAAAACCCGGTCTCCGGGGAAAGGCCGAACACGTAGGCCCCGTACCACACATACGGACGGTACGCTGAGAGGGCGTCCTCCTGTGTGAACGGCTCACTGGACACTGCCCGGACCGGGATGACAAGGAGGTTCTTTGCCCTGTCAAAGAGGAACGCATGGTGATCGGTGAGGGCGGCCGAATCGGAGCCGGCATCCCCGATCTGCACCTTGTCGAGCTGCCTGGGGTTGGCGACGTCCGAGACATCGAAGAGGGCCAGCTTGATCCCGCTCGTGGAGACACCTCCCCAGTCGTTGGTCGCCGTCTCCTTGCCGACTCCGATGATATGTGTTGCATCATAGGGGTGGAGGTAATCGGAGTAGCCGGGGATCTTCAGTTTCCCGAGGATCTCCGGGCTTGCCGGGTTCGAGAGATCGATCACAAAGAAGGGGTCGATCTGTTTGAAGGTCACCATGTAGAGCCGGTCACCGATGAACCGGGTTGAGTAGATCGTCTCCTGTTCGGCGATATGGGTCAGTCCACCGACCGTTGCCATGGTGTGGTCCAGGACATAGACATTGTTGTATGTGTACTGCCCATATCGCGGCGTGTAGACACTTGAAGTGGTCGCGACCCGGAGATTACCGGCGTATTCATCCATCGAGAACTGGTTGTGGAGGGTTCCCGGGACCTCGCCTTTTGCACGGTAGGTGATGGCACCGTCCTGTATGCCGATCTTGTGGACGACCGTGGTGGTCTGGTCGGCCTCCTGCCGGCGGATCGCATCTTTTTCTTCCTCCCGGAGACTTTCGAGGATGGACTCCCGTTCCTGCCCGGTGAGCATGTTGAAGTCAGGGGAGATGAGAGACGAACGGGCAGGCGAATCGCTGGCAGCAACGGCCCGGACCGGGAGATCCTCCTGCCCACGGTACACCACGGGGCGATACTGCGGGTAGCTCACGTACATGGCCTCTTCCGATACGTAGAGGGTGTTTCCGCTTCCCAGCAGGTAGGTCTGGGCGTCTTTCTCCTTCCCGCTCGCAGCATCAAGGGAGGTAATGGTGGTGAACGTATACTGGGACTCGGGGTGGTCGAAATACCAGACATCCGGCTGGAGAACCGTTTTCGTCCCCTCGCGGAGAACCGGGACGACGATCGGGCCGTCGCGGTAGTACGGGTAGATCTGCTCCTGGGTGACCAGGTAGACGAGCGATCCGATCATCCGGGCATCGATATAATTTCCCTCGATCGAGTAGTCTTTCAGGACCTTCGGCTTTGCACGGTCACGGATATCGTAGATGGTCGCATGCGTGACGGGTGAGGGGGGACTGTAATAGGAGGGCACCACTTTTCTCAGCGAATCAGACGTCTCCGGTCGTGTTTCGAGGGATTCCGTTCCCGTCATAAAGAGGACAAGGCGGTCCCCGTGGACAAAAATATCCCGCGGCGAGTCTGCGATCTCCGTGGTGGATATCACCGAGGCGCCTTCTGCGGGGTATGCATCGATGATCACAAGGTTCTGGCCCGAGATGGTGTAGATGTACCGGTTGTCATTTTTTATGATGTCAGGCTCATCGACCCCGGCAACCTGGACATTGGTCTTTGAGTACCCGGCGCCGCCGGGAAGGGCGGGGGCAGGGATGGCAATGCCGGAGGCCTCTTCCCCCGCCTTCACATCCCTGCTCGCACCCACGGTGGGAACCATGGTGCGGTAGGCGGCGTTATGTTCGACTTCCGCCATCGACTCTTCGAGATACTGCTCGATCTCGGCAGTCGAATTGAACTTTTTGATCCCTGGCGGGTGTGTCGTTGCAGGAATGCTCATGCATCCTGCGGCAAGCACGGCGATCAGGATGACGCAGGAGCAGAGTATGAGGATATTGCGACTGGGCGACATGGTCTGTACCACGCGTTAGGGGAGATAATGACATCAATCTGGCGTATACTGCGAAAAATTTCGCAGCAATCCGATTATATCGGCAAAAAGCGAAACATCGATGCCAGGTCCCCTGCCTGCTGAATGCAAGTCCCGGGAATGGAGAATCACGTTTACATTCCAATGCCCTGGAGGTGGGCGATCAGGGAAAACCCCTTCACCCTGTCTTTTGGGAAATATACCTGGGTGATCTTATCGGTCATAGCCATTCGTGCATGCGGGATACTTCTGACCGGACTTTGTGAATCACGACCAGGAACCTGTGCATCGTATAAAATCCGGGAGAATCTGAAACACACACTCCAGGAGCTCAAGCGTCATCCAAAAGAATCTTATAACGACGTCATCGAGCGGCTGGTCTCGCTCTCGATCGATTCCGAGCCGTTGAACGACGATTCTATCCGGGGACTGGAAGAAGCGATCTCAGACATCAGGCACCGCCGGCTCCACTCTGAAGAAGAGATCATGGCCGAGTTCGGCGTACAATGAAGTATCGGATTCTCTATACTTCCCGGGCCCGGAATGATCTCCGCAGATTTCCGGATACAACCGCCAGGCGTATTATCCGGGCTATCCACACCCTTGGAGAAGATCCCTATCTGCACGTAAAAAAATTAAAAGGCTGTGCCCCGGACCACCCGGTCTACACTTTCCGGATCGGCCTGTATCAGAGGGCGATCCTTTCCATCCACGACGAAGTCCTTGTCGTCCATGATCTTGAGATCGAGAACTGGACGCAGGCATATAGGAATTTCTAATCACGCATCCCTCTTTCAAGGAATGTGCCTCATGTGGCCATTGTGCGATCACTTTGGAATCACAATCTGGCACTAGGGAGATTTTCGGAAGGACGCATACCCTGTGGGTTCTCGGGTATCCCTTGTGCGGAAGGGATTGTTCCCACACACGAGTCCGGTGGAACGGGAAGAGAGGATTACACTCCCGTTGGGGTGATGTCCAGAGTTGAAAAAAACTATTCCTGCGGGTGCACGATGGCTTTCAGGCTCCCCTCCCGGTGCCGTGCAGTGATCTGAAACCCTTCGACCGTGTCCCGCAGGGGAAACACGTGTGTGATCATGTCGGTCACATCAATCCTGTGATACCGGATCCATGTAAGGGCAGTGGAGAGATCATGGAGATCGGCAGCATAGGAATGGGTGATCGTCACCTCCTTCTGCCAGAGTTTCCAGAGGTTGATTTCGGACTGGATGTCGGGATTCGTGGGGGCGAAAAACAGGACCGTACCCCCGCGTCCGACCGCATCGAGCGACTGCTTCACGCAGACGGGGACAGGGGCCGTCATGATCACGGTGTCTGCGCCCGACCCTCCGTTTAATTCTTTGAATTTTTCCGGGACATCCTCCGTTGCGGAAATGGTCGCATCGGCACCAAAATTTCGGGCGATCTTCAGCCGTTCGGGACTCGGGTTGGAGATGGCAATGAATCCCGCACCTTTCAGGCGGGCTGCCTTGAGATGCAGGAGTCCCGTGATGCCGGCACCGAGAATCAGGACCGACCGGCCGTCCGAAGTCGGCGCGAACCGCTGCCCGCGGACCACGCACCCGAGGGGTTCGACGAAAGTCCCTTCGTCGAACGAGACCGATTCGGGAAGGCGAAGCATCCCCCGGTCCACATTGATTGCGGGCAGCACCACGTACTCCGCAAATGCCCCGTATGCACTCTTGAACTTGGTCTTCTGCAGCGTTTCGCATGCTGTCGTATGCCCGCGAATGCACGCATTGCATGTATTGCAGGGGACATGGTGGGTCACCACGACCCGGTCTCCCACCTTCCATTTCGGATCGACCCCGGAGCCGGCTTCCTCAATGACTCCCGTGCACTCGTGCCCGAACGCACCGATTCCCCCGGGTCGACCGGCACGCTTTATCCGGTACCACTCCATGACATCCGACCCGCACACCCCGCATGCCATGACCCTGACCTTGATCTCGCCCGGTCCGACGGCGACCTCGTCGACCTCCTCGATGCGGATATCACTGTTCGAATAATAGACTGCGGCCTTCATGCGGTTCCCCGTAACGATGACATGTCACACTCTAAAATTACTTCCGTCTACAAGACTATGTCTCAGTCAAATAGTCCTTCTTCAGGCCCCGGGCAAACTCTTCAGCCCTGTGAAGGTCGTCAGCATTCGGCCTGCCTTTGTTCATTCCGCCAATGTATTTCAGAAAACTATTCGTGTTGTTTCCCTTGCAGCCGAATTCACCAGCAACCGAATAGCCTTTCGATTGCAGCGTTTTCCGAAGCTCCGAATGATCTTTTGCGATCTTCGCATCCCCTGTTATGGCTGCGGTTGAGAATAGGAATACCTTGCCGGAACTGACCTTCGGCAGTCGGTCGGCAAGGGAGAGCAGGGACTCGTGGTGTCTTCCATGATAGATCCCTGAACCAAACCCAACCAGTCCATATTCAGAAATTTCTTCGGGATTCACCTCATCTGGTGTTTTCACCGCGGCCTCCAGAACCTGTGCGATACACTGTGCGACTCTCTCGGTGTTATGGTGATGGTAGGAATACACTATGACGAGGCTCTTCATTTTATACACACGGGTTTTGTCCTGTTCCAATGGACCGGAAATACTGAGTATTCGAAGGATATTCCATGTTTACTCGAGCTTTTTCGCACCGGACAGGCTTGCCTGGTAAATGTCCATGGCCTCCTTGACGGTGTGGTCTCCGTGGACGATCGCGCCGATTGCCCTGATCATGCCGAGGGGATTGGCGTCCTGGAAGATGTTCCGGCCGAAATCAACCCCGACCGCTCCCGCCTGGATCGAGTCGTAGGCCATCTTGAGCGCCTCGGGGGGACTCGAATATTTCCCACCTGCCACGACGACCGCGGTGGGAGCGACCCAGTCGACGAGTTTCGAGAACTCCTCGCAGTAATAGGTCTTGATGATCCGGGCTCCCGCGTCCTGGCAGATTCGGGATGCAAGGCCCAGGTAGCGCAGGTCCCTCGCCATGTCCTTCCCGACCGCGGTGACGGCGAGCACCGGGATCCCGTATTCCTCGGCGGCATTGATCATGTCGGTCAGGTTGAGGATCGTCTGCTGCTGGTTTGCAGAGCCGATGAACACGCTGACCGCGACCCCTGCGGCATCCATCCGGATGGCCTCTTCGATGGAGACCGTGATCTGCTCATCGCTCAGCTCGTCAAAGAGGACGCTGTTTCCCCCGCTCACCCGCAGCATGATGGGCTTTGACCCGAGCGACTCGGGTGCAATATTGGCCCGGACCGCCCCGCGTGTCGTCATCAGGCAGTCGCAGTAGGGGAGGAGGGTGGCAATCGTGTTGCTCATGTTCCGGAGACCCGTGGTCGGCCCCTGGAAATAGGGATGGTCGACCGCGAGCATCACGACCCGGTTGTCCTTCGGATTGATGATCCGGTTCATCCGGCTCTGGATCCCGACATCAAGATATGCGTGTGCCATGGGATTTCTCACGAGAAGTAATGATGCACAATCCTAAAAAACTCTCGTGATTGCTGATCAGGAAACCGGGATATGCGGGGTGGACACGCCAAAGATATTTTCCTGTGATTCCGGGATCATTGTCCCTTCGGCCTGACGATAAGGTATCCCTTCTGGATCAGCCATTTATGGAACTCATGCGTAGTGTGCAGGCAGCGGGATGCACAGATAGCCCGTATCTCTTCATAACGGGGGGATTTTTCCACTTCTTTGTCCAGGAGCACCTGGATCGGGCATTGTATGTCTTTACAATATTCCCGGCGCTGGTATTCTGTATACCCGTCTATCGATGCCATACCTGAGTGTTGAGAGGGAGAATGAAAAAGGGTTGTGGAATATTATTGGAACAAACTGATGAGATCAACTTTTGGGATGCTCTTCCAGAGGGAGACTTTTGAGAAAATAGCATCGAGAGTTCCGGGGGCAATCTCATCGTGAAGAGATATGGTGAGAGCATGTTCTCCTGCTGGGGTCGAACATTTGAAACGGACATGGCCGCCCCGCGGGCGGACCGCCCGGCAACCCAATCTGGAGAGCACCCTGAGGAGGTCTTTTCCTTTCACAGCTGGAAGCCCGGATAAGTGGATCGACCTCGCATTCTGAAACGGTGAGGATACGGATTGATTCTCCTCTCGTCAATTCCACTTCAAAATGAAGTTCACCCGCTTCCCGAATATGATCCATCTGCTCATCACGCGTCCTGCCCTGTGTGAAAAAATCGACACCTATCCCCCAACCACACCAGAAGCCGCTATCAGAATAGATTTCAAATTTGACGAGCATGAGAGTCCTGAATTCATCTCTCACGCTTCAGAAGAATAATGCGTGTGTTGAATGTATCAGGGGAAGAAATCACGCTCATCATTTTCTAAGATATCTTCCAGAATACCCCTTTGCAATTTTTCCTGAACAGAAGGTTGACCAACGAGGAAATGGACCATGAAATAAGAAGAGAAAAAAGGAAGGAAGATCTCACCAGCAACAGAGACCAACAGTTCTCTTCTGGTGTGTTTTTGGAGTGAATGTCCTGGCGTCTGAAAAATCCTTCCCGCTGATCGCGTGTGCGTCAGGGATAGCCGCATTGGTCTGGCCTCTTATGCAGGTATTATACGGGTTGGAACAGCACCCGGATGCACCCGCATCCGTCCCTGTGCAATACTGGCTCCCGGAGTTCTCACCGCAGGACGAAGGGGTACTGCAATCCTCACCATTCGCACAGGAAGAAGTCTGTGATACTTTGAGGGCGAGAGTGAAAAGGTCACCCGATGATCCTTCCGGCGATTCTGTATCTGATGCAAAAGCAGACACACTGCCCAACACAACAAGACCGAAGAGCAATGCTATCGTTATTCTCACTATGTTCGTCATACTACCACCTTTCTTGTAAGAAATAATTCACAGGTGTGAATTAAGTGAGTATTGTATGGTGTTCTTTAAGTGGTTTGTGGATGAGGAAATGGAGTACTGCACTCATCGACCGTGGGGAGAAGTATTCAGGATGACGACCCCCTTTTCTCCATGCCATACTTCGGTGCCGACTCCTCCTGGCATCATCGTTGGCAGCGTGTTCATCAATCGATACTATCTTAAATTTTCTTCTCATGAGGAACCGAAAAAATTAGGAAGCCATCATTATTCCATCGGGGTGATATTCTATGGACTCACGAAAGCGGTGTGAAGGGATTGATGGCAGAACCTTTCCGCTCCAGGATATTGATCCCTGAAAAAAGAATCAGGATTGTGATACGGACGGGTGATGAGCAACACTATGAAACTGAAGAATACAGGGGATATCGCGATATATGCAATGTTTCTGATGTAGTTATTCATGCCAATTCCTACTTTTTCATTCTTTTAAATCATCTTTGTTTTCAATTTTTCGTTGACATTAGGGCGATATAGAAAAAAATGAATTAAGAAAAATATTGCATTTCAGACGGTTCAACCGCTGATACATACCTCATGACCTGTTCTCCTTTATCACCAAGAATACTCATACATGAAAATGCATAGACGGGAAATACATATTCTTGAGGCATGGTTTGTATCTCCATCCAGTAACCGAGTGAAATGCCTTTCACCACAATCTGACTTGAATCATCAGCCATAGGCCTGACCATAAGATTGTTGGAAAGTAATTGTATGTATGCTTCTTCCGGAGAAATAATCTTCACGTGGCGGACTGGATTCGGATCCAATTCCCGGATGGAATTTGAAAACCCAACGACCTCGCCATTTTCTCCAATCGTTACTGTAATACCTGCATTGTACGCATCAATGCCCTGAATCTCCTTCCTAAAAAGAACATGTTTCGTAAGAGTGTATACTTGTAATGTTGGGGAATAATCTTCATATTGTGATCCAATGCTCACTCCTTCGAAATGCACATCTTCCGGAAGAAGGTTGTGATCTGCAAGATATTCCGTTGCAATGGCACGAGCTTCCTCATCTGATGGGAGATTCGGTTGTGAATCAGTCGTGTAGGGGTATTTTTTTTCGGGTATATCGTATGTGAATGCCCCAGAATTCGTATAAACCGTCAAGCGAGCAGGAGGTGTTTTTAAATCATCAGTAATACGAATTTTATTACTATATGTTTTAGCTTCCATTGTATTCAGTGACAAACCAAACATATCACCGAGACGTTTCACTTCTGCATCTGTTGTATCAGGCGGAATTGTTGCATATACCGGATACGAACCGTTTACAACCGGATACGAGGAGGCAAGGGTATAGCGTCCTTCTGATCCGATGGATTGCGGGAAAGATGGTGTTTCATAATTCCTCACCGATGAATGCTGTAAATACGGTAATCCGACAACCAAGAGAGTGATTCCCAGTATGACAACTGAAAATCCCATTATCATTGTTATTTTCTTCATTTCTCTCTCCTAATCATGGCAATAATGTATCCATGAACCATCGACAACGCTATTGACCGGGGGATCTAACATCACATACCCCTTAAGCCAAATAAAGTCATTTTCGCAACCCGATTGTTCACTGATTACTCTTAAAATAATTCCAGATCCGTGGGTTTGATCAATCGCATCAAACCATGCTTCTTTCACTGTTTGTCCTTCCAGAAGATTCTCTGCAAGATTCGTTCCGTCATCGACATCGTAACCTTCAGTAATATATCCGCATACAAGATGAACTCCATTCATTGCCCAGTATGGTAACGTTTTAAACCTGAATGGCTCCTGTGCCGAACACAATACTTTCAGGAAGGAGGGAATATATTACAAACCCCATGAAATTATTAATGACGTAAATTTTTTTAATGTGATAAAAAATTTCAGAGTTAAAGTTTTTATTGGGTTATCCCATCTATAATGTACTATTGAACTTGTTCCGCGACAACTTCTGAAAAATTAAACCTCGCACTATATTCGCCCTTGTCGTTGATCGCTCCTCTTCATTTCCCGAAATTCCCCTGCACCTTCGCCCACGTCGTGAAGCTGATTCTCACGGTTCTCCGGGTTCAAACTGATTCTCCCTCTTCTCCATTTCCTTCCCTTTCAAAATTCCCGCACGATGATGATGCCCAGATCATTCCTTGTTCACGCTTTCGCCAGGAATGATCCTTCCTAGTACTGCAATGCACCCATACACGAGCGTTGCAAGAACACACTCAGCAATAATATACCTAATCTTTTCCGTCATCATCTCCCAGTTGGTATCCGGGGGAATCTGTGCATCTCCTCCCATCAATCCGAAGGCAACGAGGAGAAAGAACGTGACAACGAGAGTTGCAGGTATCACGAGATATGGGGAATATCTCCTGATATATGGGCGGATGAACGGGAATGGCGCGAGTATCACCAGTGCATTCATGAGAAAACTGGTCAGCATCATCGGGACCCAGGTCTTCTGGTATTCTTCAGGGGACTGGGGAATTCCGCTGAAGAAGAGAAGGCTGACGCAGACCATCAGCACAGCACCCACTGCCGGGAGAATGAGTCGGGTCCGGCGGTACGGGATCTGTTCGAGCAGAAAAAAAATACAAAGTGAGAGGAGGGCCGTTGGGATTCCCACCATGGTGACAATGAGAAACCCGTTCGCAAGTATCGCGGTATATTGCCCCGGATTCAGGATGGGAATCATACTTTCATGTATTATAGGGGAGAAATAAAAAAGATTCACCGGATTTGATTCTATTCTATATTCTGAATGGGAATACATACACGCAGCACAAGAACACCCTCATCTCAACAGTCTTGCCATATTCGGGGGATACCCCGTTCTCCACCAGTCTTCACCCCCCTGAATTGAACGCAGGGAAAGGATACTGCCAGATTTTTCACCGGGGTATCATCGTCAACGAATAGCTCAATGATATATGAATTATGAGTTATCCAGTACGGACGAACATTCGAGAGTAATTCGTATACGGAAAGGTTTTATCACAGGTTCTCCATCAATGGATATTTGGCAGGAACAATGAACAATATCATTCCAATCATTCTCGTTTTCTTTCTTCTCATTCCTGGATGTGTGCAGGCATTTTCGGGAGAAAAAGACCAGTTCGCGAAAGATTCTCTTCCAGAATCCGGATTTTCGGTCTTCACTCCTCAATCCTGGCGGGTGGACACAATACTGGAGAAAGCCCATATGGTGTTCTCTTCTCCTGACAACCAGGCATCAATTGCGGTTGAAATTCAGGAGTTATACAATCCTGAAGGAGCAGAGCTTCGGAATTTAGAACAGGGAAAACCAAACAGAACTCAAATTGGATACCGGGAAACAATACAGATTTCCGGCAAAGATGGATTTCAATGGGAATTTCTTGTGAATGAGAATGATCGGCAGTATATCGAAGGAGTAATCTGGATCACCCGGGAATGCCAGGACAGGGGAAATAGGAAAATATCCTATATTATTCGCTTCGAATACCCGGCAGGTGATGCACGGCGGGAAGAGATGGTCAGGGAAATACTCGATTCAATTGAATTGGACTGTCCTTCCGCGAATAAATACACCAATACAGGGGTTGAGATACACATTCCTCAATCCTGGCATATGGAAAAAACAATAGAAAAATCGCATGTGGTATTCACTCATCCTGACAATCAGGCGTTCATTGATGTATATATTGATCAGTCGACACTTCCTGAAGGACAGGGTCCGGGCGGTATAGGAATTAGCTATGGGACACCCAATGCGACTGCAAGAGAAAGCTGGAAAGAAATCCAGATTTCCGGGGTAGAGGGATTAAAATGGGAATTCCTTGTAAATGGAAGTAATCGGCAATATATTGAAGGTTTTATCGGCATCGCCCGTGAATGCCCGGGACTGCAATATAATGAAATAATCTACTTCATTCACTACCAATATAACCTGGGCGATGACCACCTGGAGAGAACAGTCAAGGCAATGCTCAATTCGATAGAACTGACCTGTCCTCCTGTCATTGATTCCTCCCACGCCGGATTTACCATGAATATTCCTCAATCATGGCGGGTCAATAGATTGTTGGAAAAACCACGGGCAATAGTTCCCTTCTCTGACGGGGAATTGTCGATCCGGATTTCCATCGAACCGTATTATCATCCCGAAGGGACGGAAGAACGAAATGCGATTTTTATTCATGGTGTTCCTAATTCAACACCCATCGAATATAAGAAAACAATCCAGATAGCAGGGGGAGAGGGAATACAGCGGACCTTTCTCGTGAGCGATCCCGATCGGGAATATATGAACGGGTTCATCAGTTTCACACGGAAATGCGAGGGACATCTGTATAACAGGATTTTCTATTTCATCAATTACCAGTATACCAAAGGCGATGCCCTATCAGAAGAGAAAGTGAATGCATTCCTCAAATCAATTGAGGTACGCTGCCCTTCTAACCATGTCTTTTCGTAGCGTCCGGTGGAGGATTTGCAGGGAGCCTGAAAATATCATATCTTCTCATGAAGGTTCATAAATCCTCATACTGTCGAGAATCTCCTGCACAACAGGCTTATAATCAAAGTATCGGTCAGAAGGCACACTCCAAAAAAACCTGTAAATCATACTTTTTCCGGATTTATACGCCCTGCATATATCATAATATGTTTCCACAGTTTCAAGGCCCGGATCATGAATGACAAATATGAACCTCCGTGCCTTTCCACCATCGATTGTCACAGGATTATACGCTTCACTGACGGTGAGGTTGAGTCGGTCATCGGTCCAGCCAAAGCCACACTCCTGGCTTCCGGTATAATTTTCAGAATGAATATGCGGATCAAAGTCCTCTCTCGAACCACTAATGACGAAAGAGAATCCGCTTGTATTATTGGTATATGCTGCTCGAAATGCGTGACCAATCCCCAATTCCCGAATTCTATCAAGGTTGAAACTTTTCTCCTGTGTGGTGAAGTTCCATTCTCCGGGATACCGAAAAGAAATTCCATAATAGGTCGAATCGAAAGTGCCAGGATTCGTGTGTGCTTCGGAAAGAGAGCTATTGTATGTATCGGGAAGAGAACTGGGTTGTACACAGCCCGAGAATAAGAGAGAAATCAGAATGAGGAGAAAAAATATCCCGGGGACCTTCATTTCCATGAGCACTGGATTATATTATAAAACTATATTAAAATTTTTACAATGGCTTGCCTTTCTTTTCGCACGGGGAGACAGGCGGGATGATCAGGGTTCTCCAAAAAGAGAGGATTAGGCTCCTCCCATGCCGATATGAGTATCCCTGCCAGGAATCGTTTGTTATCTCCTCACACCGCAGGAAGCACATGTCCGGGCGACGGATGCCTTAAGCGATGCAGATTTCGCCGGGGTATTCACAGTGAACCGCTCCGACATCTGTGACAGTGATTCCTTCACGGATTGTTCTTCCCGGATCTCCTTCACGGAAAAACCGGTTGATTCATTCCCGGTCCTGAGACTGGAGAGTGTCGGCATCGAGATCTGCCTGAATCGAGAGTCTGTGGGAATTTGTCTCGCAGGGATCTTCAGTGTCGACAGGTTGAGGCTTGCATTCCCTATCTCCTCCTTTGTTTCTTTGGCAGGAACCGCAACCTGCTTTTCAGGGAGGTTGGATGAGGGAGGCAGGCGGTCTTCGGGGAGGATGTAATCGGGTGGAACAACAAAGTGATGATCAGCGTCTGGTTCCCTCCACAGGTACTGTTCATCAGCCCACGCTGATTCCCTGAACCACACCGGCAGAGCATCCCAGAGATCGGGCCAGAGGAGGGTATAATACTCCTCGTTCGTGAGACTCGTCCCCCATATCGTTCGAAGGATCTCCTGTTGCTCCCGGTCCGGCGTTGTCTCAATATTGACGTAGCCCACCCGGGGTGGCTGGGACTCGAGTTCCCGCCGCTCTGATGATGACAGCGACGCATACACCTCGGGATACTGCACCCGGTAAAAATCCAGCATGGAGGAATAGTGATTCCCATACTGGTCCTTCGGCTCCTGGATCACGACCTCGATCTTCCAGCCAGGGCCTTCCTGGGAAGTCCTTTCTGTCGGTTCGCTGCTCAGGTCGGGAAACAGTGATCCGACTTCCGCTGGCTGGTAATGACTGCCAATGTGGCAATGACCATATCCAATGGTCCAGGGAGTGACAAAAGCTTCCGGATCATCCGGCCATTGAACAATCCGGTACGCTGCCTCGGCACGAGCAACGTAGTCCATTTGCATATATTCTTCAGGAGCGACTGCCTTGATCAAATCCAGCCATGTCATCTCCTGGCCATAATACTGCTTTGCCTGTGCAACCTCTTCCTCGTCGAATGCATACGCCCAATCCTTGCACCCGGGAGCAGACGGGCAGAAAGGCTGCCCATTGGAGAATTCAGAGAAATACCTCGTTTCAAGCGTCCCGTTGTCATGGCGGATGGTGACCTCGTACCCGTCACCACGGGGGATCACGCCTGCCATGTGACCTGAACACATCCACTCATAGACTGCAAGTCCTTCCTGCAAAGAAAATGAGGATGCAGGGAGGACTTGAAAGTCCGGGGTAATATAAATCATGCAATCAAGCTCTTTCTGGGTCACAGGTTCAGAAAAGAGAGCCTGGGTAGTTCCCGCCAGCATGAGGATTCCGAAAAGAAACAGGATGAATGACCTTGAGTAATTCCATGATTGATGAATCCGAAACCCATCCTGAGGAGGGCGTTTTCTCTTAAACGTATGCGGTTCTTTCACGATACTGGTACTCCCTAATTTTTTGAGCATTATATTTTAATTGTTAAATACTTTTTCCGTGAGTTCTGTTTTCAATTTGTATGGAATACCTTTTAATATAAGAATAATAAAGCCATTTTATTTGGAGAAAAGATTACGGCAGGTATTCCTTCCTGACCGGGGAAAAGATCTCTATTGCCACCGAGTCCTGGTGGATCGTTGCGGAATGTTCGACATTTCCAGGGATCGTCCAGCTGTCGCCCGGACGGATCTCCGATGCCTCGGCACCGATCCGGAGCGTGATATGCCCCGATACGAGATACCCTGTCTGCTCGTGGGGGTGGGAATGGGTTGGAAGATCCGATCCATTGTCCAGCCGGAACTCGGTCATGAGCGTATGATCCCCATAGACGAGGGTCTTCTGCCTGATACCGGGGAGCGATTCCCTGTACCCGGTGTCGGAATGATAGGAAAACATGGAAAACCGATCATGGCGTGTGCCGGGAGACCCGATAAAGAATACCGGTCGGCATCCCGTGTTCCCAATCCCTCCCTTTACACCGGATTCTGGATTGACGGACTGAAATTACATTCGGCCGGCCGCAAATCCTTTCCTGAAGTACTGAGTCAAACCTCCTCATTCCGCAGGATTGCGCCCTGTGAATGGACACATTGTATCCCCTGCCCGGTATGACACACAATGCCGGGAATTTTCATAAGAACAATATGATTTCAGAGAAAAGACAGATGCACACGCAGTGGGAATGACAAAGCCTTCTCACCAGAACACAGTGCATCGGAGAGATCAGACCCTGCAGGTGCTGCGAGGGCAGCAGGTGTATCTGTGTTACCACTCGCGAAACTTTCGCCGGACTGGCCGCTGATGGTACACTAAAGATTCATCGACCTCACACATCCGCAGCAGGGTCAGGATGTGATCGGGAATGCGGCAGCAAAAACCGGCCGGGGGCTCTCTCATCTCTCCCGGGGGCGGAAAGGAATGATGGCAATACCCGGATACAACGAAGATAGAACTGCGAAGAAACCGAACCATCCTGGCCGGGCCCGACCAGGCATGCACGCCTCTCGAGGGGGATACCCGTGAGCAACGGGACGGTCCAGCAGGAAGGGGGGCAGCAACTCCAGCCGTACATCGCGAAGCGGGCGGAGATTGACCTCTCCATCGAGGTCGTCCTCCTCATTGTCGGCGGAGTCTACTTCCTCCTTTTCGGGATACTCCTGTTCCTGATCGACAGGGGAATGCTTCCCTACAGCGAGGACAGCATGTACGGGCTCTTCGTGGTCCTTGTCTCGATGCAGGTCATCACCATGGGAAAGACGCCCTTCGGCGACCTCCTCAGGTCGTGGCTCGTCGTGGTCATCGGGCTTGTCACGGCGATTGCCGGGACCCTTGCGATCTTCTATCCCGGGCAACTGAGCATGGCGATCCGCCTGCTTGCCGGCCTGATCATCCTCGTCTCCGGAGCCCTGGGGCTGCTGCAGTTGTTTTCTGCAAAGGACAAGGCCCGGTTGTGGATGAAGGTCCCCGGGATCCTGCAAAAGCTGACGATTGCCTGTGTATTCGTCTACGGGGTCGAGATAGTCCTGGGGGCAATCACGCTGCTTCCCGGCGTCATGCCCAATCCGATGACGGCAGCGGTCTGTCTCCTCTTCGGGGCAGCACTCTTCTTCCTTGCCTGGTGCATCCATGAGACACACAGGAAGTATCCCCAAAAGACAGTCCCCCGGGAACCTTCCGCGAAGACCGGGTTCTCTTTATTCCGGGAGGCCTCCCTGACGGTGGGAAATACCGTGAATGTCTACCAGGGGATTCTCATGATCCTGCTCGGGTTCCTCATCCTCTTCAACATCCTCGGCATATTCCCCTCGTTCAACTCCGATGGCCAGCTGGGCCTTCTCATCGTCCTGACCTCGCTCCAACTGCTCGCCCTGGGCCAGTTCGTGGGAAGCCAGGTCTCCCGCTCGTGGGTGGTGATCGTGTTCGGGATCCTGTGCGCCGGTGCCGGGATCTTCTCCTGCATCGTCCCCGGGATACTATCCCTGGTAATCCCGCCGCTCCTCGGACTCCAGAACATACTGACCGGAATCCTGCTCCTCGCAACCCAGATCATCGCCCCGACGGTGTACGGGATACGGAATCCCCCCGCAGAGCCGGTCTCCCTCCCCTCGATCATCAGGCGGCTGTTTTTTGTCCTGACGATCACCGGGGTTGCGACCATCGTGTTTGGCATCAACATGCTTGCGCCCCTTCTCCTGCCGGGCATGCTCGGGATGGTCGTCTATGCAATCCTCCTTCCGCTCCTGGTCGTGTTCATGGGAGTCCTGACGCTTTATACAGTCTCGATCACCCAGAAGCTCCCGCAGGGTGGATGAAAAATCCGCCCGATTGATTTTTTCTGGGGTGGATATCACCCCTGCCCCGGAGCAGTGAGAGCACGGGCAGGGATCTGAGGAGGAGTGAATAGTGTGAAGGGTTTCCCGGCGTGGTATTCCACGAATTTTTAAATAAAATGGTGCGGGATCTCCGGATCCTCACGCCGGCATGCGATCCGGCCACGAGGATATGCCGGTATTGCCTTTCGCGATGATGCTGGCCTTTATGCAGGAGTCCTCTTTTTCGGTCCGTTCATTCCAGTACCCGTGCATGGGGTGCATCAAGCATGACAACACCCTCGGCCAGCACGGACTGGATGATCTTCTTTTCCGGGAGCGTGGCGAGAGCCTTTATGATGTGGTGCTGGCGGGGGTTCTGCATAGGGGAGAGAACTGTCCACGCCAGGGTTCCCTTTCCCATATGTGCGTGTTCCACCTCCATCCCCTGGGGGAAATGGATGAACTGCGAGAGGTCTGCACCCGGGCCCCCGACCTTCGGGATATACCTCCACCCGATGAGATCAAGGGACCGGAGCTGGAGTTTCGCCTGTTCAAGGTCTTTTCCTGCCAGGGGAACGCCCGCTTCAAAATTCATGGTAAGGAAGGTATTTCCCTCGTAACTGACGGACGTGGCATAGTGAGGCGGGAACACATGCAGGTCCTCTATATCGGCAAAGATCTTCGGGACACCGGTCTGCTCCCTCCCGGTGAGAATGGGGGCGGTCCGGTTCTCCCAGACGACCAGGGGGTATGCTGCCTCGACGCGGTCCTTCTTCCCGTTGAACCGGGCGGGGACCGACACCAGCACCAGGTTGTAACGCCCCCCGCAAAGCCAGTTGATCCCGGTCAACTGGCTCAGGGCCACCTGCACTTCCGGGGCCACGAGTTCGAGTTCTTCGGGAATATAGCGCTCGAGTTCCGCCCGGTCGGTCTCAAATGTCATTGCAAGCGTGGTTGCCTTCTGTTGTGCCTTGTAGGATGGGGTATACATGTCGCCGCCGAAATGGGCGGGCATCAGGTAGGTGGAATCATTCTTCAATCGAAACATAAATATCCCCCAATTATTCCCGGCAAAACGATAAAAGATTATTTGCGGGGAGATGATCATGCGGGAGAGTTCAAAAAAACCCATCGCCCCCTTCCATCGCTGACAGGGCCCAAAAGACCAATGTTTATCTGGATCAACTCTGTAACCCGTGTGTATCCTTTATCCTGGAAACAACAGGATTCAGCCGGGAGGAATCTTCTATGAACAAGACAATGATGAGTGTCCTTGCAGTTGCCGCAACCCTCTTTTTCGTTCTTGCGGCCGGGTGTATAACCAGTACCCAAAATGGGCTGGCTGGCCAGAGTTTCCGGGATGATGTGGATCCCTGTAAAAGTATTGCTCCGGTCCCGAGCGTTTCAATCAACGGGACGCCGATCCAGTACGCGGAGGTGAACGGGATCAGGCTCGCCTACCGCGAGTTCGGGTCCGGCGAACCCATCCTGATGCTGAACGGGTTCGGCGCCACCATGGACGGCTTTTATAACGAGTCGTTCCTGGGCATCCTCGCCACCCGTTACCACGTGTACATCTACGACCACCGGGGTATGGGTTACAGCACCGATGATAGCACACCCCCGACCATGTCACTGTATGCAGACGACGCGGCCGGACTGATCTCAGCACTCGGGTACGACAGCATGAACGTGTACGGGGCTTCCATGGGGTCCTCGATCGGGCAGCAGCTGGTCATCGATAACCCGGAGCGGGTCCGGAAGCTGATCCTTGAATCCGCCACCTACAGCGTGCAGATTCCCGAGACAAAACTTCTCTTCGCGCTTATCGAGGCAACGGCGCTGAATGCCACGGAGCCCTCCGGCGTCCGGAGGGAAGCGGAGGCCAACCTTGCGTGGAACGGTACCTGGGATGACCTTTCCGGGATCAACAAGAGCGTGATGCTTGTCGTCGGTACCGATGATATCCTGACGCCCCAGTCGGTGGCCGTCCGGATCGCAGGCCAGATCGATGGGTCATGGCTTGTCAGGTTCAGGGAAGAGCCGCATGTCGCATCCCGGTTCGCGCCGGTCGAATACGGGGAGTGCGCACTCACCTTTCTCTGCATGAACGAATCGCCACCGTATGCGCCGGTGTAAATCCTTTTTATGAAAATGGCTCTGCCATTTTCATTCGATACGTTCGACCAGGTGTCAGTCATAGGCGGTTACTATGAACAATGGCTCTGCCATTTTCATTCGATACGTTCGACCAGGTGTCAGTCAT
>CAYVMJ010000005.1:0-84214 GCA_964452625.1 uncultured Methanolinea sp. | reverse complement strand
TATGAACAATGGCTCTGCCATTTTCATTCGATACGTTCGACCAGGTGTCAGTCATAGGCGGTTACTATGAACAATGGCTCTGCCATTTTCATTCGATACGTTCGACCAGGTGTCAGTCATGAGAACAAATCCCCTTCTCAATAATACTATTCCCGGGCAGGGAACTCCTCCTCCCGGCTGGACGGTTCGTCTGTGGAGGGGTTGAGAGAATTTTCCCTGCGCGACCAACGCTACCTGACGGTTACACTATACTTGAGGGTATACTTGGCATCGATCGTCGGAGTGGATCGCCATGAAAACACTTGGGTGAGTTCCTCATTGAAATGGAAGTCATCGGTGATGACAAGGTTATACCGGTCAAGGAGGTCGTTTCTTGAATGTGCGTCACTCTCCCATAACTCGATAGTTGCAAGCCGGTCGATTTCAAGAGGGGTCCTGGTGCTCAAATCGAAGGTATTCCCTGATTTGACATTGTACGCTCCCCACACATCATCGCCGTTCACTTTCAGCACGATCTCATCTTTCGCTTCCTGGGCATCGTTGCATTTGATGCAGACGAGTTGCAGGAGATACCGCTGTTGGGGAATATCTCCCCGGTTCTCAACCACGTCGTAGTAAAGGTGATACTCCTGAATGTGAGCTCCACCAGACACCCCATCGCGTCGCAAGGGAAAGATGGTGCGGAAGGACCCGAGCGGATGATTCGCCGGGATGTCGACATATGCGGGATTGCCCCACCCATGGCGTGATAATACGGAATCCTCCTCCAGAAAACCGACCTGCAACAATCCGCCACGTGGAATTTCCTGGGGTTCAAGGTTAAAATACCTGGTATCGTTATCCCTCATATGATAAGGCCCCAGTCGCTGGCTGGTTTCAGTCGCGGGGTTTCTGATCCATATCGTGGGTTCCTCTGTTCTCTCATCCGACCCCGTACTTTCACAGTGGAGTGATTTCAATCGTAACCACATGGTCTCCCTTCCCCCTCCCAAAAGAACTACTGTGTGAGAATGACCTCAAACCCCTATAAATACGTAACGCGACCATCACGGGTTGTGCACGACGAGAAACCGGGACCCGCGGTCTGCCCCCATCGTTCTCCTTCCTCCCTGATTGGATGACGGGTCCCTGATATCCGCCTGGTGGAACCTGCTGGAAGAAGACGCGGAAAGACCTGATTTGCCATGGATACCGAATCTAAACAACCCGGGCATTCCCTGAACCTTCCGGTGCCAACCGAAAGGAGACAAGATCATTCAATGAATTACTTCTCCAGGCATTTCCGTCAGTTCCCGAAGGTATGGAAGGAATGAATTTATTCATCCGGGACGTAATGTATGATCTCTCATTAGATGCCTGATCGCTCAGCGAAGACAGGAAGAGGAGATAATATGGGAATAAAAATCGGGTATTTTTCAATCACTGATGCCTGGACGCCGGCTGAATGCCTGAAACAGTCGATCGCAGCAGAAAAAATGGGATTCGACTCTCTCTGGGTCGAAGATCACCTGATCGCCATGCCAGGGGGGACCGAGTGCAACTTCGCCTGGACGGTCATGAGTTCAGCCCTCCAGGCGACAAAACGGGTCCCGTTCATCACCGGGGTCACTGCTCCCATCATGCGGTACCACCCGGCAATCGTTGCACAGGCGTTTGCCACAATGGCGGCGATGTACCCCGGTCGCGTGGGACTCGGCGTGGGGACGGGAGAGCCGCCGAACGAGATGGCGGTCTACGGCGGCGAGTGGCCCTCGAACGCGGCACGACTCGAGATGCTCGAAGAGGCTCTTACGGTCATGAACCGGCTCTGGACGAGCGATTCGCCGATCAGCCACGCCGGAAAGTACTACACGCTCAAGAATGCGGTTCTCCTGACCCGGCCAGAGAAGAAGGTTCCACTCTACGTCAGCGCGATCGGCCCCCGTGCGGCGGACCTGGCAGGTCGCCTCGGCGAACACCTCATCAGCCTCGCGAACAACCCCGGGTATGTCAGGGATGAACTCTGGCCGGCGTTCGAGGGGGGTGCGAGAGCGTCCGGCAGGGACCCCCGGACAATGGAACGCGTCGGGCATTTCACCTACATCTACGACCCGGATCAGGTCGTCCGGCCCGAGGACCTCCAGCAGGATGCCGGCACCATCCAGGGAGGCGCTGTATCGAAGGCCTTCGCAAGCGGAGTGATCTCGATATTCAATTCCGCAGAGGATTTCATCAAAAAGATCGAGGAGATCAAGGGGATGGGGTATACGCATCTTGCAATCGCCAACAACAGCGTTATAGTGGAACACAAAAGCCGTGTACCTTATGATGAGGCCCCCAGCCTGAAGATCTGGAAGGATGTCCTTCCTCACGTCCGGTAACCCCGATAGCCAAGGAATCGGACACCCCACTTTTTTTTCTGAACCGGTCGCTCTGTTTTAGGGTGACGGCCCACAGGATTATATAGGGATATCCGCCATCAGGCTCCGAGCACCTGTGATGATCGGAATGCGAACACTAAAGACCGAAGAATAGTTCCTCCGGCACTATCTTGTATATCATCCCACCATAGTCTTACCTCTCTGCACCCCCTATTCTCCTCACAGAGGATCACCACTTGCATCATTGAATTCTTTGTCGTGGTTTTTATTCAGGCATGGTGCGGTTCCATGTGGTCGGATATACCGATTGCATCATAGCATAAATATAGGCGGTGAGAACCTACTACTCAAATACAGCCCTTAGATGACCGATCCTGCTGTGTAAGCGAGAATTGAGGACAACCATGCCAGAACGCCAATATAAAATTCTCCTCCGAAGAGAGCCGGAGGGAGGATATACCGTTACTGTCCCGGTCCTCCCGGGATGCGTGACATATGGAAAGACACTCGACGATGCAGTCAGGATGGCTCGGGAAGCAGTCGAATTGTATATCGAGACTCTTGCCGAGAAGGGTGAAGAAATTCCCGACCAGGATGGTCTTTTCGAATATACTCTGACAATTCAGGCCCATGCCTAAAATCCCCCCACTCACTTTCAGGAAAGTGACATCAATCCTCGAATAGAAGGGTTTCGTGCTTGTCAGGACAAAAGGCAGCCATCAGCTTTTCAGGAATGAAGAGACGGGGCGGCAGGTCACCATGCCTTTTCATCCAGGTGATCTCCCTTAAGGTACACTCCATGAGATTCTGAAGCAGGCCGGTCTTTCACGCGATGATATCGTCGATTCCTAGGGAGATCCATCGGAAGCGGGGACTCCTTCGAATACACTCTCCGACCCTGCGGCCATCGCTGAAAGGATGTAAAAATCGTTTCGTTGAATCCTGGTGTGTTCGAATACATTCCATACACCTTGTATCCCCCGTCAAAAGGCCAGTATCCAGTTTTCCATCACTATCCGAATCGCTTCCACCGAAAATACCTGGAGCATTCACAGCAAAGATAGAATACACATACGTCTAAAATCGTTCCTGTAATGGACCATCCGCCGCCCCATGCTTTTTCCCGCTCACCGGTCGAGGAGGTCTTTTGTCAGATTACTCGCGGACCTGGTGCTGAATCACTCTCCCTGGCAATCCCAGCACCCTACCCCGGCTGGCCGTACATCAGGGAGAGGCTCCAGGAGACGATAGCCGGTGCAGGGGATGTCTCCCGGGTCACCGGGTGCATGCTCAGGTATACTGACCTCTTACCAGTCCCTCTTGGGATGGCCCTGCCGGGGAACGAAGATCTCGAAGGGCTACTCTCCAAGAACTACCATTGTGAGACTGTACAGGACGAGATCGTGTTCACCAGCAAAAAGATCCCTGATACTGAAGGGTCGGTCCGTTCCACTCATCCCCAACCCGGGAAACCGGGGTGGACTCTCGTTTTTACCATGCACATTGAGAGAACTTCCGGGTTTCCCGATGGCGACAGCGTGATGACATGGTTCGACGATGCCCGCGCTGAGATCCACGGGCTCTTTGATCTCATCGTTCCCGGGGAGATCGTGCAGCTCCTGAAATGAGGTATTCCGGCAAAGACATTTTCTGGAAAAGAGGGAAGGTGTGATGGAGGATTCACAGGGTAAAACAACAGCCTGCTGCATCAGGGATTACACGGCAGCTGCCGGTACACTTCCCTCATGACATGCCGCAGGGGAATACCCAGTGTAAGCGCAATCTGTTTCAAGTCTTCATACTCGGGTTTGACTGAAATGACCTTTCCGCCTGCCCTTGATATCTTGATGCGCACTGTGAACGGCTGGTTGTTGACCATAACGCCGATCTTTTCGTTCACCCGGTCTGCGACAAGGCGGGGCTCCTCCCGCATCCGGACGCCAAGCGTCCCGGTCTCATCCATGAGCAGCCTGACGAGCGGGAGATAGTCCTCACGGGAGGTAATCACGGACAGCACCTGGACAGGGCGGTTCTTCTTTCCTGACGCGGGCGTGACAAAGACGTCCACCGCCCCGGCCGCAAAGAGTCTCTCCCGGGTGAATCCGATCGTCTCACCATCAACGTCGTCGAGGTTGGTCTCGAGGATCACGATCCGCTCTTCGGTCAGGTCGGTGATCTCCCCCTCGACAACCCGGAGGATGCTGGTTTCTGATCCGTGGTCCTTCGCACTGGCACCATACCCTGTCCGCAGGGGAGTCATGGCCGGAAACCGGGTCACGACGCGGGCGAGGTTCGCGAGCAGTGCGGCGCCGGTCGGAGTCGTCAGTTCTCGTAAGAGCGGACTTTCAGAGACCGGCATCCGGTGGCGTGCGCAGATCTCAAGGGATGCCGGGGCCGGCCCCCCGACGGCGCCACCGGGAGTAGGGATCACTCCACCACCGAGTGCGGGAGGGGTAGTATAGACAGGGCACCCCGAGAGGCCGGCATCTTCGATGAGGGCAAGGGGGCCGAGGATATCGAAGATCGTATCGACCGATGAGAAGGCCTGGCCCGGTGCGGCCTCCGGGTGGAACCTGGCTCTCACCGAGAGGAGATCGTCGAGGATGGCATGAGCCATGGCAGCCCCGGGCGACGAGAGTCCCGTGGTGGCGAGGACCTCGTCCATCTCGCGTGCGATATCGGCGCCGGGTCCGTTCTCCTCTACAACGTTCACCGAAACGCACGCCGCACTGCATGGTGTGTTCGTGCGTCCAAGCGAGATCTCGAAGGCAGAGCAGCGTGGAAGCCTCTCAATTGCCTCGGCAATGGCGTGAAGGGGTTCTGCCGAACCGGTGAGATCGCAGAGAGCTGCACAGAGCATGTCCCCTGCAATCCCCCCGGTCCTGGGATCGATGAGCAGCGCCTTCATTTACTGCGGCGGGAACGGCTCGTTGATCTTTGCATAGACCCGCTGTGCGAGTTTGGCAACATCCTTTGCCTTGTCGCCGGCGCCCGGGATCGCCCGGGTCAGGAATGCCCCGTCTTCCGCCTTGTCCGCCGCCTTGTCCGCATCCAGCCCGAGGATTGCCCCGACTGCAGCAGGGACCGTGATGTTGATGATGGTGTGGCCGATGTACTGGAGTTCCTGCGTGAGGACCGCCCCGCAGAAGAGGGCGACCGGCCAGTCGGGGTTGTCGCGGTTCTTTCCCTTCAGGGCAAAGTCGGGGACCTCCTTCCCGCTCAGGTTCTCGACATGAAGCGTCTTCCCGTCAATCGTGACATCGTACGAGACATTCGAGTCAAAACCCCAGTAGCGCTCCGTGAACTTGTCCGTGCGGCGGCCATGGGGCTTGATCGAAGTGAACCTGAGATCGATCTTCTTCCCGGTAAAGGCGGAAAGGATCGTCGACCCCCGGCGCTCCACGTAATTTTTGCGTTCCTCGTCCAGGATGCGGGTCGCGTCTGCGACGGATTTCCCGCTCGTGATGATATCGTAAGTGTGGGCGGCCCTGCGGTATATCGCCCGGTCCCTTACGCCTTCGGATGCAAGGATGCAGGCCCGCGTTATCTTCCCGCGTGTCACCTGCTCTGCCTTTCGCGAGATGGTGTTCAGGCCGCAGAGAGCCATCTCGGGGTCTATGAAGGAGTTCATCTTGTAATCCCGGATCACCTCGGCGACCGCGAAGATGTCGCCGTTGTGCTGCATGAGGAGCCGCAGCGCAGGCACGCAGTCGCCTTCGAGGTGGCCGAGCGGCGGGTTGACCGGACCGCCCGAGAAGCCCGCCCCGATCATCGGGGCTTCCTCGAAAGCCGCGAAGATCTCGGAGAGGGCCATGGACCCGATCACCGATGGGCCGCCGATATCCTTGAGGATGAGCCCGAACTCTCCAATGACCTTGGCCGTGTCGTACTCCTCCCGGGTTCCCCTGATGTGAAGCGTCTCCGGCAGTTTCGCGGCATCGCGGGCACCCTTTCCTGCGAGGTACGATGAATCGACCCTGCCGAACTTTCCAAACTCTTCGCCCAGGAGGGCGTCAGGATGCACGATCTCCATCGTGACCGCAGCGCCGATAAGGGCAGGCCAGAGTGCGAGCGGCGTGATCCCGGTGCCGGCCATACTCTTCATCATGGCCAGTGTTCCTGCATGTGCGGCATTGTATGCCAGTTCGGGGATGTTGTAATCCTCCCCGAGAGCGGAATGGCCGAAGATTGCCCCGCCGGAGATGAACGGGGGAAGGGTGGCGCCGTCCACCTTCGTGAGTTTCTTGTCCATCATCGCTTCGTAGATCGCAAGGTATGCCGGGAACGACTGGATCCTGTGGGTAGACTTTCCGGTGACCAGCGCGATCGCGCTTGTCCGGGCTGCACCGGCATGCATTCGGGCAATGGCGCCGAGTTTCCTGTTGCCGAGAGGGACCCCCGACCGTGCGCAGGACCCCGAGAAGTAGGCGAGTGACGCGACAATGAGGGCGGCATTCTCCGGCGCGGCCCCTGCATTCATCGCAGCCTGGACAGCTTTATGGATCACCACGTCGAGCGGAAGTTCGCCGACGGATGCATCCACGACCGTCATCCGTCCCATCAGGCTCATCTCAGGGCCGGCAATCGGGCAGAAAAGATCATCGGCGATGGAATTGGCGGCTGCAAAGACCGGGATGACGAGGGCGCCATGCCCCTTTGTTGCGGCTTCGATCTTGTCGTTCGTCATCGAATCGGGCTCAAATGTTGAGGCCATCGTGGCTGCAAAGACAACCTTGTCCTTCTCATGCGGATCTGGTACCATCTGTATCACCGTGTGAATAGTGCACAGTTCACAATCAAGCGTATTTAATCTGTTGTGCGACAGGGGACGACAACACATTTTTTCATAGCCACTTTTGTTTTTTGGGAGGACAGCACCCAAAAAACACCCTGTATGCAGGGAAAAACGGGAGAAATGCAGGGTTCAGCATCCCGGCATACCTCAGGTACCGAAGGTATTCCCAAATGGTGTCAATCATTGCCCTTTGCAACAGTATCCATCAGCTGTTTCATGAGTTTTGGTTCGGTGATGAAATTCATGGGTGATCTGTCTTTCAGACGAGTGGAAGGGAGTAACTCCATAATATTGGCAGGTTTTTCACGGATACAGACATAGCATTCGAACATCTCATTGGGTCTCACATCGATTCCTGCTTCTTTGAATGCATGTGCGAGGTGAGTGCCAAAGACGATTGCATTCCCGGGTGTTGAAAAGATCTGATTCCTTACTTCAAGAGTCCTGGTGATGTCTTTTGGTGGTCTTGGTTTCAGTTTTCCGAACAGCTTTTCCTGTGCCTCCATGAGTTCCTTCATCTGCAGGTAGCGCCGCTCGTCCATTGCAGCAGAATGCGAAGCTCTCCCCTCCGCGATTGATTCATTAAATCTTATACAGGCAGAAAATTCCCCCAAAGCCTGTCGGCACGCTTCGGCACTGCCCGATCCCCTGCGATAATTCCGTTCAGCAATCAGGTACGTCACGTGCTCTCTTTCACATGCCGAAAGTGATCGGGAATGATTTACACATTCATCGATCTCATCGAGTATTGTATCTGCCTCCTCCTGTGCTGCGTCCCTTTCTTCTCGAGATCTATCTTCATTTCTTACAATAGCCATCTGGTTCTTGTATCTTTTCCATTCATTCGTGCATGACATCGTCGTTCCCTCCTGCCTCTGATTGCAGTGAGTGCCGCGTGTTTTTGACACTCAGCTACCATCAGATAATGAACCCCTCATTCAGGGACGACTGATTAAAGTTTGCAACGCATTCAAAGAGTGCTTTTTGAACCAGCGACAATAGATAAATTCCCAGAAAGAGAGAGACACTTTCCGAACGATGGAAAACTGGATCAGATCCCGCAATTGATTCAGAAATTGGGTATGAATGAGACAAGACCATCGTCCACACCTGATTTTGCGGAACTGACACGGATGTCTGGTCCGGGGACTTCTGATGAGGAGAGGATGCATCCTCACTCTCTCCTGCAATGGGAACGAAATTTTCTGACCGGTTGAGGATTCCGGGGATTGCATCAGGGAAGACAAAAAAAAGTCGCTATCCCTGGAAAGCACACCATGGCACTCTATAGGGATCAGAGGATTTCCGGTTCCCATATCGGATAAGGGACGAGACCCTTGTGGGTTGAACGGGTGGGTTTCACAGTCAGAGTACCTTTGTACCACGCTCCCTGGTGCGCACCCGGATGACCTCCTCGACGGTGCTGATGAATATCTTGCCGTCACCGATATTTCCGGTCGCGGCGACGCTACAGATGGTATCCACCACGGTCTCTGCCATGGCATCATCTACCACCATCTCTATTTTTGTCTTGGGGATCAGGTCGACGACGTACTCGGCACCTCTCCATTGCTGGGTGATTCCTTTCTGTTTTCCCCGTCCCTTGACTTCACTGACGGTCATGGATTCGAATCCTGCTTTTTCCAAAGCGACCTTGACCTCTTCGAACTTCATCGTCCGGATAATTGCCTCGATCTTTTTCATGCTATTTCACCGTCCAGAGCGGGTTCTGTGGTCACGAAGTTGGGATACCCGTTCGTGCCGTGTTCGCCGATGTCGAGACCCTGGAGTTCCTCTTCGCGGCTGACACGGATTCCGATCGTATGCTTCAGGATCCAGAACAGGATGAGCCCGAGGCCGAATGCCCAGAGGAATACCACTGCGGAATTGATTGCCTGGCAGACGAAGAATCCGGCATTTCCGTAGAGGAGCCCCGTGACCATCGGGCCCTCTGTGGTGTACACTCCGTAGGTGCCATCCGCCAGCAGGCCCAGGGCAAGCAGCCCCCATATCCCGTTGAACCCGTGCACCGAGACCGCTCCCACCGGGTCATCGATGTGCAACACGTGGTCGAGGAGCCACACTCCCAGATACACCACGAATCCGGCGACTATCCCGATAAAGACCGCAGCCACGGGATTCACCCAGGCACATGGTGCGGTGATAGCGACAAGCCCGGCCAGGACGCCATTTCCGGCCATGCTCACGTCAGGCTTTCCAAAGCGCCACCAGGTCAGAAACATTGTCACGACCGCACCTGCTGCACCGGCAAGCGCGGTATTGACCGCGACCACCGCGATACGGAGCTCGGTTGCAGCCAGTGTGCTGCCTGGGTTGAACCCGAACCAGCCAAACCAGAGGATGAACACCCCGAGGATGGCGAGTGTAATACTGTGACCCGGGATGGCATTCGGGGTACCGTCCTTTTTATACTTCCCGATGCGGGGGCCGAGCATGAATGCCCCGGCCAGGGCCATGAATCCCCCGATGGCATGCACCACTCCCGATCCGGCAAAGTCGAGTGCACCATATCCTCCGCCGAGGGCAATCATGAAGTCGCTTGCGGTCAGCCAGCCTCCACCCCAGACCCAGTGCCCATAGATAGGGTAGATCAACGCCGAGATTACGACGCTGTAGACGATGTACGAGGAAAACTTCGTACGCTCGGCCATGGCCCCTGAGACAATTGTTGCCGCAGTGGCACAGAACACAAGCTGGAAGAACCAGAGTTCCAGGGTGCTGACGTCGTACGCATCACCCATGAGGAAGAAGTTTTCAAGCCCCATGAACATTCCCGTAATCCCTGTAGCCGTGCCGAACATGAACGCAAAGCCCACTGCCCAGTAGGCAAGAGATCCCATGGAAAAGTCCATGAGATTCTTCATGAGGATATTGGCGGTGTTTTTCGCCCGGGTCAGCCCGGACTCCACCAGTGCAAACCCGGCCTGCATGAACATCACCAGGAATCCGCAGAGGAGAGTCCAGGTGAAGTTCACCGGGGCATCGGGATTTTCTTCGAGCGTTGCCGCCCCCGTGGGATCTGCACCCATGGCGGGAGATACCAGCAATCCCCCCAGCAGGAGAACCAGGAGGATCTGGAGTGTCCTTTCTTCTGTCAACATTGTACCAGGAAACAATCTTCCACCTAAATATATTTATAACTTACTTTTCTATCCCTGAGATGATAGATTCCATCGAAGCAGTTATTGAATCTTTTTTTACAATTGGGATTAATAATGCTCAAATATAGCAGGACAATATGCAAAAAGTGAGTCTGTAAAAAAAATGGCAGAGTATGAAAGCGCATGGGAAAAAGCCCTCCTCCGTTCTTTCAATGAAAAAATGCAATGTACATCTATTATAATGAATGACGAGTTTTAAGAATCTTTTATTCATTGTATCCAGGTTCCCGGCAGCGGCGCATACTCAATAATTTTTTATATTACCATGATGGAATTGAGATTCCGCCATGTCACCGGAAGCCGGAATACGTGTGGTTTTTACTTATGCATGCATGTTTCCGGATATGATGTGAGGGGTATATCGTGCAATTCCGCCCAAGCGATGATACACACATTTTAATATACTAGGAAAGCTACTTCCTTCCATCCAGTTTAAAACTGGAAGCCATTATCCTATTCAGGAATCGCGAAGAGACATGGAAAGGAGAGTGAATCCAAAGGGTCAGGTGAAATGGGTGAAGTGAATGACAACAAAAAACATCGGGAAGAAGATGCAATGGCTCCGGTTCAAAACCGGACCCTCCGACGGGAAGACGGATTTCTTTGAAAAAATGATTGAACAGAGATCCGAAGACAAGTGGATTCCCATCGGGGACTGGTATTACTATCTGAACGTTCATGGGTCTGAGATTCATCTCTGCCGGACCAAAGGAAAAAGGGGACTGCCCTCAGTGACGGAAACGATGAGCCCGGCCCATCTTGCGATAGCGGATGACGATCTTGAATGTGCAGTCCAGTATGAAACCTGCGGAACATTTGAACCCGGACAGTACAGGATTTCTCCGCTTATCGAACGCAAACTGAGAATACTTTTTGAGTAATTTTTCCCTTTTTTCGCAAGGATTCTCCCTGTTCCATCAGATTGAAGAGAGACATCCTGTTCTGATGCTGCTACGGAACCTGATGTCCGGAGAATCCGGTAATTTGCTTGACTGGGGGTATCAATGGACCACGCTCTTGGACCACAGGTTGATGACGAGTACTCCCGCGAGGATGAGGATGATCCCGGCGATTGCAGGGAGATCAAGATTCTGGTGGTACACGACATACGCGACTATCGTTATAAGCACGATGCCGACACCGGACCAGATGGCGTAGGTGATGCCGATCGGGATATCCTCGAGCACCAGGCTGAGGAGGTAGAACGAGGAGAGATAACCTGCAATCACAACGATGGTCGGGAGGACGCGGGTGAACCCGGACGTGGCCTTCAGGGTGCTCGTGGCAATCACTTCGCAGATGATGGCA
Source organism: uncultured Methanolinea sp. (assembly GCA_964452625.1). Lineage (GTDB taxonomy): Archaea > Halobacteriota > Methanomicrobia > Methanomicrobiales > Methanospirillaceae > Methanolinea_A. The sequence continues at coordinate 72,569 of CAYVMJ010000005.1, read as the reverse complement.
AGTACAAGGAGGATGGCGGGAGGTGGTGTCATGGGTCTTTCCGGGGAAGCCGGTATTCCGGCCGGAGTTACCGGGACTGTTGGACTTCAAGATATATAAGAGCGATAATATCCGGATTATTTTTACGGTGGCCATCCCTGCCATCACACGGTTCCGGGCATACGGATAGTCCCTGAGGATCCCTTTCCCTGCCGGAATAGATCTGGCTTTAACATGTCACCGGAAGCGAAATATCCGCAGGCCGGCGATCCGGAGAGAGGAGGGCGATGGGTGTACAATGACTGCCAATCCGTTCGCAGTCAAGGCAACCCTTAACACGGCGAGGCGCGAAACGTGTCATGATCGAAAATGAACCGAAAATTCACACGCGCTATTGCAGTCCTTCTCCTCCTTGCCATACTGGTGATCGGGAGCGTGTCTGCAGCCGATACGGAAAACGACAACACCATTGTTGCGTCCGGGACAGGGTCTGTCATCGGGACGCCCGACCGTGCCCAGATCTCGCTTGCGGTCGAGACCGAGAACGCAAACGTACAGGTCGCCCAGGCCGAAAACGCCGCCCGCATGACGAAGGTGATGGACGCCCTGAAGGCCGCCGGAATCCCGACGGACGCCCTCAAGACCACCGGGTACTACATCTACCCCGTCTACGAGGACTCGAAGCTCTACGGCCTGCAGAAGGTCAAGACCTACCGGGTCACGAACACCCTGACCGTCACGCTCCACGATGTATCGAGGGTTGGCGATGTAATCGATATCGGGGTCGCGAACGGGATCAACCAGGCGAGTTCCATCCAGTTCCTCCTCTCGGATGAGCAGTCCCAGGTGCTCCGGACCGAGGCACTGAAGGAGGCCACGGAGCGGGCCGGGGCTGACGCAAAGACGGTTGCCGATGCCCTCGGTGTCAGCATCAGGTCTGTGAAAACCGCCCAGATCAGCGGCGGGTACTACCCGGTTGCGTTCCAGAACTACGCGATGGCCGAATCCGTATCCGGGGCAGCGCCGACGCCCATCCAGCCCGGCGATGTCACGGTGACGGCAACGGTCACGGTGACGTACTGGATCGCGTGAGAAGGGAAAGAAAAACGGGGATACCCTGAACACTGCAGGATGCCGGGAACCCGTGCTCACCCGCCCCGGGAAAGGCCCTCACTCGTGGGCCTGCCGGGGAGGGTGATGGACCGTGCAGAACGAATTGAAGTCCTTGAGGGTGTTATTGCCGCCGGCATGCGTGTTCATGAACTCCACAAAGAGCCTGATGCGTTCGATGCTCGTTTCCGATAGTTCATGCTCCATGGTGCAGGCATCCTTGTCCGCTATATCCTCCGGGACCCCGATGAGGAGGAAGAGACTCTTGAGCGAGTCGTGCCTGTACTTGATGACTTCTGCAATCTGCCGGCCCTTGGGTGTGAGAACCACCCCTTCGTACCGCCGGTAATCCACGAGGCCGATGGCGTCCAGTTTCTGGAACATCTCGACGACGCTCGAAGGGCTGACGTTCAGTGTGCCGGCGACATCCTTCGTCTTTGCATAGCCTTTTGTCATCGCAACGTTCAGGATGGCCTCAAGGTAGTCCTCGGCCGTCTGCGTCAGTGTATGCACGTATGTTGATGTGGCATGGTCCGTGAAAAAGATTGAGGCTTTTTTCATCATGTGCGGGTGACTCTCCCTATTCACTTGACGGAGACGGATCATGGGTAGGGACACCTGCGAGGCGCCGGCCTTTTTCTGTCAGCCCGTACCCCGTGACCTCATTTCCTCCGCACCGCATCCTGCAGTGCCGGCAGCTCCCTGCCCCATCGCCGTGACCGCAGGGTCTTTCGATCACGAGAAAACCCTGCCGCACCATGATTGCCAGGCGGTGCCCGAGTTGTTCAGGGGTGAGATCAAGCGCTCGTGCGATCTCTGCATGGCTGAGCCTGTGTTCGAGGATCATGTGTGCGATTGACCGGATAACCGGCCTGTTTTCATGCACGGGTGACCCCCCGGAGAAACTGCCGGCCCCAGGCCCGGAAACCGGCGAGAGATCCGACGGCGAGATAGAGCATGGGCACCGCAACGGCACCCGCAGACCACTCCCCGGGTTCCCCGAAGAGCACGGCTTCCAGCCACCCTGCGCCGATTGTCAGGAGGGCGACGAGGCCGAATCCCAGTGAGAGCAGGGCCCCGACGAACAGGTAGGCCACTGCTGTTCCTTCCCCGGACCGCAGTGCGACGACTCCGGTCAGGAAGACAAGCCCGATGACGCAGAGCACGTATCCGCCGAGCGGATCTGCCGGGACGGCAATCAGGGCAGCAAGTTCGGCAAGCACCGGAACGACTGTTGCGACCTGGACGATACCGAAGCAGAGGTACAGTATTCCCATAACCCCTGCGAATATGATCTGTATTTTCCTGTTCATTCTGTCACACTCCCGCGAGAAGTGATCCGCTCAGCGCGATAACGAGCGCCAGGAGGTAGGCAACGACTATTCCATACCCGACAGAAAACGCCGTCCACTTCCATGAACCGGTCTCCTTGCGGATGACAGCCATCGTGGCAATGCACGGGAGGTAGAGGAGGACGAAGACCATCAGGGCCAGTGCCGTAGCGGGGCCGAGCATCGGGTCTGCAAGGATGGCGCCCTCGAGCGCTCCCGTGTCTTCCCCGGTCCCGTACAGCGTGCCGAGCGATGCAACCACTATCTCCTTTGCCACGAACCCGAAGATGAGGGAGACTGTCACTTTCCAGTCGAACCCGAGCGGCGCAAAGACCGGCTGGAACACCTGCCCGATCATCCCGGCGAAACTTTCGGCACTGCCGTACTCGACGCCTGCCGGGTATGCTGCGAGGGCCCAGATCACGAGCGCACCGATGAAGATGATCCCCCCGGCCTTGCGGAGGTACATCGACCCCCGGTCCCACATGTGCCTGACCGAGGTTGCCGCCGTCGGGAGGCGGTAGGGGGGCATCTCCATCAGGAACGGCGCCGGTTTCCCCGGAAGGATGGTCGCCCGGAAGAGCATTGCCGAGACGATGGCAACGACGATCCCAAGGACATAGAGACCGAAGATCACCGTGCCCGGGTTCTCCGGGAAGAAGATCCCTGCGAAGAGGACGAATACCGGCAGGCGTGCACCGCACGAGATGAACGGGTTGATAAGGATGGTGATGAGCCGGTCGTTCTTATCCTCTATGGTGCGGGTGGCCATGATGGCCGGGACATTGCACCCGAACCCGACGAGCATCGGGATGAACGACCTGCCCGGAAGGCCGATGGAGTACATCAGACGGTCCATGACGAATGCCGCCCGTGCGAGGTAACCCGAGTCCTCGAGGATCGCCAGGAGGAAGAGCAGGATGAAGATGTTAGGCAGAAAGATCAGGACCGATCCGACGCCGCCGATCAGGCCGTCCCCGACAAGCGTGGCGAGCCATTCAGGCTGGAGGGAATAGGCGGCCTCCGCACACGCTCCCTGCACTGCTTCGATCATGGCCATGAACGGGGAAGCGACGGTGAACGTCAGTTCAAAAGCCCCCCACATCAGCGCCAGGAAGATGGGGATGCCGAGATAGCGGTTGGTGACCACGCGGTCGATGAGATCCGACGAGGTCATCTCCCGCACGCAGGTCGTGCAGGCCTGCGGGAGGATGGCCGAGATCACCTCGTACCTGCGGTCGGCCATCAGGGCTTCGTACTCGCCTGCATCTATCTCCGCCAGTATGGAGAAGACGGGGTGCCTGGCGCTGCTCTCGCCGATCTTCTTCAGTACGTCCTCGTCACCTTCGAGCAGGCGAACCGCGAGCCAGCGTGGCGGATACCGCGAGGTGAGGGGTGGATCCTGCGTGAGCGCTGCGACGAGAGAGGCGATCACCTGCTCTGCCTGGTCCCCGTACCCGATGGAATGCTCGTGGTGCGGCGAGGAACGTGCCTCCTGAATGACCGCGTCGAGCAGTTCCGCAATACCCTCTTTCCTGCTCCCGACAGTCCTTACCACCGGCATCTCGAGGAACTCGGTCAGTTTCTTCCGGTTGATAACGTCGCCGCGCTGTTCGGCCATGTCGGACATGTTCAGGGCGATGACCATGGGGACGCCCAGCTCAGAGAGCTGGGTCGTCAGGTACAGGTTGCGCTCGAGGCTGGTGGCATCGACCACCTGCACCACCACATCGGGCTTTCCCTCGATGATGAAGTCCCGGGCGATGACTTCGTCGGCGGAATACGCCGTGAGACTGTAGGTGCCCGGGAGGTCCACGACCTCGATCTCGCAGTCCCGGTGACGGACCTCGCCGCTCTTCTTCTCCACTGTCACGCCCGGCCAGTTCCCGATATGCTGACGGATCCCGGTGATCGCCGAGAAAAGCGTGCTCTTGCCGACATTCGGGTTTCCCGCAAGGGCGATAATGAGTTTCTCTTTCATCAGGAAACCGCCCCCGCATCGTCGACAAGCACCTTCAGGGCCATCCCGCGGGAGAGGGCATACCTGCACCCGGCGACAGCCACGATCAGTGAACCCCTGTCCGCACAGATGACTTCCACGCTGGACGCGGGGCAAAGGCCCATCGAAGCCAGGCGCCGGAACATCCCCGGCCCCGCCCTGACTTCCGATACGATCACCCGGGTCCCCGGGGGGACGAAGGCCAGCGGCAGCCCGGTCATGCAGCCACCCCTGAAGTGGACACGCAGATGAGCTTCGCCTCTTCCCTGCGCAGTGAAATGCAATACCCCTTGACCCTGTACTCGACCGGATCGCCCAACGGGGCGGCCCGGAGGACTTCGACTTCCACGCCCGGGACAAAACCCATCGCGAGCAATCGTTTCCGGAACGATCCCCTGAGAGGCACCGATACCACCCGGCACCTCCCCGGTGGGGGCACCCGGTCGAGGGTGGTGACTCCTCCGGGGGAACCTGCCGGCCCCTGTAGATTACTGTGCTGATCCATTGAGAAAGAAATGGAAGGTTTGGTCTGTATATTCAGGAGCCAAAGAATTGTTGGGATCGAATGAACAAACCGACACTCTTTTGGGATGCATCCCAAAAACCTAAAAAAAGCGCGGGAAATCAGGCCCTGTCCCGGTTCCCCTGGTCAGGACAGGAATGAAGAAATGACCCGGATTCGGGAGACGTCTCAGAACCTAAAATAGTTCGGGATTGTATTATTCCTCCCTAACCGGCCACCATAGTCCGGAAAAATATGAGAAACAAGGTCTTTCTGATAGGTTCTGCCATCGTTCTCATCGCGATTGCGGCACTGGTCCTCGGCACGTTTGGACACGTCGGCGAAGCAATTCCGGCTCCCCAGCCCGGTGGAGAATCTCTCTCCCCGATTATAGTTGAAGCCAACGGGTCTGTTGTCAGTATCGGGGTTGATGACATCGCGGCATACAATGGAATGATGGAAGGAGAAGACCCGCATTTCTGTGTGTGCTGTGCATGCATGTACCGGGTCCTGTCCGCCGGGATCCGGGAAGTCTGGGGTGAAGAAATTCCCGAACGGTCCGATATTGGAATCAGGAGCCGCCTCGTCTCGAACGGTGCACTCTATACCGGCTGGTATGTGACCGGCACCGGCCCGGGAATGGCGCCCGATCCCGCCTGCCAGGTATTACTGGTTGCTCCCAATGGCTCTGTATTGACAGATTATTCCGAACAGGCACGGATGAAAATCGCAAAGAACCGCAGCCCTGAGGATTACCGGTTCGTCATCACCCGGCTCTCGACGGGAGAATCCGCGGATCTCTCGGTCCGGAGTGAGGTCTTCCCCCCGGGATTCTTCGAATTGCGCAAGAAAGTGAAAGTGGACAAAATTGCGACCCAAGAAGAAACAGCGGAGTTTGAAGCAGAATGGGACACACTCCTGGAAAGGTTCATGCAGCAACAGGATGATGAATTGTTCATCAGGATTGAGACGGCTGAAGACGGGGGCAACGATCGTTCGGGCGTCTGAAACCGTAGTTTTTCCATAAGGAGTAGAAAATGGACGAGACATTCTGGAAAGCAGGTTTTTTTATCCTCTTCCTCATCTGGTTTTTCCTTCGGGGGATTTATGGTGGAAAAGCAAACAGGGCGACGGCAAAAGAAAAGATCAGACCCGGCCTTGAATCCTTCCTTGTTGGCCTGAATGTGATCGGTATGACCATCCTGCCGCTCCTCGCAGTCTTCACACCATTCCTCGGATCCTTCGCAATTGATGTCCCGGAACCCGTCCGCTTCGTGTTTTTTATCATCTTTGCGCTCAATATCGGGCTCTTTTACGCTGCACACCGCGACCTGGGAACGAACTGGTCGAATATCCTTGAGATAAAGGAAGAACACAGGCTGGTGACACATGGCATCTATAAAAAGATCCGCCACCCGATGTATGCCCATTTCTGGATATGGGTTGTTGCGCAGGGAATCGTGCTCGCAAACTGGCTCGTTCTTGTATTTGGGGTTGTGGCGTGGGGACTGCTCTACTTCATACGGGTCCCGAGGGAAGAAGAGATGATGGTCGCGGAGTTCGGGGACGAGTACCGGGAATATATGAAACAGACCGGGAGAGTGATTCCCAAAATCTGATTGTCTCTTTCGCAGGATATCCGGGTCAGGAATGAAAAAAAGCCGATGAGAATTAAGGAAAAGCGGACACACTATTTACAGAAACCCTGATGTGCCATGGAGACCTTCACCCCGCCCCGTCCGTTTGTGTCTCACCCGGGTTATAAGAGAGACCGCGAACGTTCTCTCCAGAGCCTTCAGCAGGAAATTGAAAAAAATGCCATCGATCCCCCCCTCCTTACGCTCGTGCGGGAGTGCATGGCTGTCCCGCACTGTTTCACGATGCAGTGCTGCTATGGGCATTTCGTGCACAGGCTGGAGCCTGATCCGGATAACCTTGCTCCGATATCACGATACACACAGGAGGCAGGCAGCATCCGGTACCGCATCGCATATCTCGCTTTCTGCCTCGAGAACTCGCCTGCCGGGCACGCAATGTATGCGGATCTTGCCGGGATCGCCGGACTGGACCCGGCGTTCATCCAGTTCGGGAGTGCGGACTGGTTCTGGGACCAGGTGCCGAACACCATTTGCCTTCAGCTGGAACCGGAACGCATGAGAGATGCGGACAGCGGGGATGTCACATGGGACGAGGCACTCCGGATCGAGGAAATAAGGGAACCGTTCTTCGCGGGGATAAGGGAGATTATACATCGTCACCGGATTCGATGCGGGTGATGGGATCAGAACAATCAGGCGGAATTATGAAAAAAAGGGATGTTCAACAAATACAGCAGGAGTGACAGAAATGGATAGACAGGATAGCGGCCCGGGCAACACTATTGGGGAAACACGGCACCATAACAAGAAGCCCAGCAGTTACTGGATGCACGATCCCGCGGTCATTTTCAGGGAACTTGCCCTGAAGAGCGGGGAGGTATTCCTCGACCTCGGGTGCGGGACCGGCGATTATTCGCTCCGTGCCGCAGAAGAGGTTGGAAAGAGCGGAATTGTCTATGCGGCTGACGTGCGACAGGAACTCCTTGACAGCCTGGAAGGAAGGGCCCTGGCTGCAGGTCTCGGCAACATCCGGGTTATTCTCGCAGATCTGCGCAACCCACTGCCGTTTTCCGACAAAACTGTTGATGTATGCTTCCTCGCAACAGTCCTCCATGTACCGGACGTCTGGAAGGTGCGCAATACGATCTTCCCGGAAATACGGCGCCTGATGAAACCTGACGGACGGCTCGTCATTATCGAATGCAAGAAGGAGGAGATGCCGTTCGGGCCGCCGCTCTCCATGCGGATATCTCCTGATGAACTCGAAGACTGTATCTCTGCATATGGTTTTGAGAAAACGGGTATTGTCGATCTTGGGTATAATTATATGATCACGTTCAGGGCTTGACCCCGGGTCATTGCCCAGGATATCGGGCATGTGATCGGGATTGCTGCCCGGCGGGTTACACTCTTCTCTCCGCGTGCCAGAGAGGGAGGTGCTCACCTCCGGGTTCAGGTAAGTTGAGCAGCCCGGAATGCCAGTGAGACGGGGCATCAGCCCCCCCGCTAACCCCCCGTCCTTTGAGCAGGATCCATGACATCTGCCGGAAACGGATATCCATACCACGATATGAACGGATTTAAAGCTACAAAAAATAGAAAATGGTATTCAGTCCTGAACAACTTGTTCGAACTTTTCGGCAAACGAAGGGAAGAAATCCAGTTTCCTCGACATGACACCATCAAGCAGAACCGGCTGTTCTGTATACCCGAGTTTCTCCAGCAGATCCGGTGCACCTGAAGCGAACAGGTATGTCCGCTGATTGATAATATCCGTTACGAGAACAATGCTCACCGTGTATCCATTTTCTGTCTGAAATTTTCCGAGGGCGTCAATAATTTCCTGTGAATTTTCCCGGGAAAATGTGTCTGAGTCGGTATTAATCTGGGCAATTGACACATTCCTGCCGTTCAGGATATCCTCTTTCACGTCACGGACGATCAGATCACTGATAGGGATGCCGTCAAGAACCAGGTTCTTGCCAATCAGTGTATTTCCAAAACTATCCGGATCGATCCCCGTCATGTGTGCGAGGTCTGCTACGGCTTCCCTGTCCTGATCTGTCGTTGTCGACATCCGAAGCCCCAGGGTATCGGAAAGAATACCCCCGAGGAGGATTGTAGCAATCTCCGGTTCAGGGGTGATCTGCTCCTCGCGATATCGCTTCGTTACAATCGTAGCGGTGGATCCGACAGGTTCATTCCTGAACAGTATCGGGTCCAGTGTTGTAATCCCCCCGAGCCGGTGATGATCCATGATTCCCCTGATATCCGCAGTTTCTATTCCTTCGACTGCCTGGTCATATTCATTGTGATCAACAAGTATGACGGATGTATTGTGAGCGTTTTCCAGCAGCACCGGTGGTTCCAGGCCTGCAGTCTGGAGAATAAATTGAGACTCGGCATTCAGATCGCCACACCGTGCAGGAATATAGGAGGAACCGGGATGTATCCGGTTCAGCAGCGCGGCATACGCGATTGCACTGGTAATGGCGTCCGAGTCAGGATGCCGGTGACCGATAACATATATTGGCTCGGGTGCCGGGGAGACGACACTGCTATTACTGCCAGGCAGCCCGGGAGATCCTGTTATTACCGTCGTTGGCTGCGTGGTCCGGGCCGCCGTCTGCGGCGGCTGGGTACATCCGGCAACCAGTACGGCCGATAAGAAAATGAGCGTGAAAAAGAGATGGATTCGTGTGTCCATGGACTCCTTTTACTGGTGAGGTTCCTTAATGTTTTTGCTTTTATAATTTTTCATTTTTTGCTTTACCAGAATTCTTCGATGAGACTGAGAAGAGATATCGGGGAGGTACTTCTGGAAATGGTATCAGCCTGTATAGTGTGGAGGAAACCTGGGAATATTAACCCGTGCCGGGACCCGGGATACATTCCATAGAGTGTAAAAAAGTTGGTCGTCATTACGGGCGATGACGGTGCGGCAAATCACTGCACGATGGAAGACCGCAGCCTGGTGGCACAGGTGCTCTTTGACTGGCTGGATGAGATCCTTCAGACGGCACATTAGCAGGATGAAACATACACATTTTCCCGGAGTATCACAGGATGTGCCGAACGCTTCCGTTGCACCCCCGGGACTGGCAGTGCCTGGCGACACTTCGCAATGGCGTTCGGGGCATCGGCGGCAGCGGGTCTGTTCTGTGGGGCAGGGGGAATTCTCCAATTGGTGGGGAGAAAGAACGATAGCGTGAAATGAACCGGTTCCAATATTTGACGCTTCCTGTGGGGGGCAAGCAATATCGTGCGACCCGGAAAGAGTCGTTCTCCTCCCGGCACATAATAAAAAAACATCTTTTCTCATCCCCGCAAGATCACGGAGAGTTACCGTATACCTTCCTCAAAGAAGCGACGGAGAATCCTAAAAACCGGGTGAGAAATGAGGGATGGATGTGTGATATTGTATACATCTGAACAGTCTATGAATCGTGTGGAAAGCTCGTGACATATGCATCATGACAGTAGTATCCCTTTTTTTTCTACACCTCCCTGCACTGATTGCGGAAATCTATGCCATCATGGATTATCGCTGGACAATCACGCCGGCATTCTGCATATTCGGACATTCGTTCCTGCATGAATTCCTGCCGGATCCCGGCGAACTGTCACGGGTTTCTGTCAGGCGCCGGAGGAACTCCGGCAGATCGTCCATGCTCGCTACACCCCTGATGGTGCTCGAAACACTCAATGTCTCCACCTCCTCCGGAACGATGGTATCAGTCCGGTTTTTAGACGGGAGCAACAGCGGGATGATGCATGCAGAACCTTTTCGGGTTCATGTGTGGCACGAACATTTCCGCTCTGCATTTTATGCCCGGATGAGGTGCATTCAGGTTCCATGAGTATGTTTTCCTGCCTTTTTCCCAAAGGCTATACTTCTCTCTCTTTTTCGGTAGTGATAGAATGCACCCGAAAATGTGTCGGTTCAATGCTGTATACTCAAATTTTTGAGGATTGCCCGGGGATTGCGAAATGAACGCCGGGGATAAACCTCCCTCATCCCGTGTCCGCATTTTTCATCCGGGACCGGGCCGTCTCTCCGTCACCCCAGCAAATAACGAACCGTCCACTGGGTCTTCCGGATCCACCCGATGTGCCGGAATAGCCGCAGCCATCCCAGTTTCTCTTCGTCCGAATCGAAATAGCTCCATTCCCCGAGGAACCTGATATCCGGGTGCCACTGCTCCATCTCGCGGCCATCCCGGAGGCCGGACCGGAACACTGCTCCCCTGCCGAGGTGGCCGCGGTGATGTATTTTCCAGTCGATGAGTGCCTTGAGTGGCTTTTTGAGCCAGAACGAGTTGACCACCTCGCAGACGAGCTCGGAGCCGGGAAATGTCTCCCGGAGCTGCAGTACGAGGGATCGCACATCATCCCCCTCCAGGTACATGAACACGCCCTCGGCCATGAAGAGGAACGGCCCTTCCAGCCCCGAAAGCGTGTGCATCCAGCGGAAGTCCAGTACTGAAGAGGCGATGAAATGGTACCGGTCCGTCTCCCGGAAGAACCGCCTCTTCAGATCGATGATCTCGGGCAGGTCGAGGTCATAGAAGATCACGGATCCCTCGTCGATCCGCAGGAACCGCGAATCGAGGCCGCACCCGATGTTCACGATCACCCCGCCCGGGTGCCCGGCCAGGAATTCCCTCGCGTATTCGTCGTATTTTTTTGCCCTGATCGCGATATGGGTGACAAGGTTCCGGTCGATCCTGCCTGAAGCGAGCATTCGATCCAGGGAATCCCCCGACCGGGAGAGTGTCCTGATCAGTTCGCTGGTGATCTCCTCTGCTTTTGGATCATGCAGGATGGGATGTTTTGACCGGGACTCGATCGCATGGCAGGAGAGCGTGACGAACGACGTGGCCGGGATATCGCTGATTCTGTGCTCCATGTCTCTTATTTCCCCGGGTATATCCGGGTCAATTTTTGCAGGCAACGGGTCCGGCCGCCTCTTTCATTCTTCGGCAGTATGATACGGGATATTATCGAGCAGTCTCTCTGCATCCCTCCGGTGGAGGACCGCAGAACAGTGGAGGGTGAAGAGGTCGAGCACATCGAGGTTCCCGGGAACGCCGCCATCGGGGAGGATGATGACCGTCATTCCATTGACTTTCCCCCCCCACGAGAGCCCTGTCCCGATGATCCTCCCGCAAGAGTGGGAGCCTTCGAGTTTCCGGCAGACATCGGACGGCAACTGCCCGAAAGTGATGGTGTCGATGCCCCCCTCGATCTCGATGAACGTCTTCGGCAGCATTGATGAGAATCCCTGCGGGGTCGACCGAAACGTCAGGCCTGTAATCGGCCGGCCTAATGCCCTTTCAGCCTCCGCGAGGGTTGAATCCGTGCCCCGGATGGCCTCAACACGGACCAGTGAATCGCCATGAACCGAGCTGAGCACGACAACAGACCGCGGGGGTGCGAGCGTATACAGGACATCTGCGATGAATCCGTATACATCCGCATCCGGCGGCAGATCGGTCAACTCACTCGCCTTTTCGGATACGAACCTGATATCGCGGATGTAGGATTCGAGCTGCGTCCGTGCCCGTTCCTGCCGGGACAAATCGGTAAAGGAGGCGACAAAACCGAGAGGGGAACCGGATTCATCCGTCATGGTGTTGACGTATACCCGGGCATCGAAGGTCGTTCCATCTTTGCGTCGTCCCTTTGCCTGACCCATCCAGGTTTTCTGCAGAAGGAGATCGAAAATCGCAGAAGGAGGGATTTCCGGCGATACCACGAACTCGGTAGCGTGCTTGCCTATCACCTCGCTCTCATCGGTATATCCCCAGACCTTCAGGCTCGCCGGGTTTGCATATTGTATCCTCCCTAAAGTGTCGCAGAGGGCAAGGGGACAGAGCGAAGACCGGACGGCCGCCTCCCTGATCCGCAGAACAGACGATATCTTCTCGTACTGCGTCTCGGCTCGCCTCCGCCTCACGGATTCCCTGACGGCATGTGCAAGCTGGATGAACTGTGACCTGACATGGAGGCCCTTCGGGAGAAAGAAATCCGCTCCTCCGGTGAGCGCCCTTATGACCGTCTCCTCGTCACTGTGATCGGAGAAGAAGAGAAAGGGAATAGACGGATTAATCTGCCGCACATGCGTGAGCAGGTCGATCCCGGTATAATCCGGCATATTGTAGTCGGAGATGATCGCATCGTAGGCACGCTCGAGGAGCATGGTCTTCGCGACATCCACCGAAGTGGCGGTATCGATGACAAGATCTCCTGAGTCTTCCAGGAAGTGTTTTCCCAGTTCGAGGATGGCTGGTTCGTCATCCACGTGAAGCAGCCGGATCACGACATCCCCCAGACAAATATAAAAAAATGACCACCAGTTTATTTAAAGATTTTTATATGACGCGATAGAAGCGAAATGTGCCGGTGCAACACACCATTTTACTATGAAAATGGCCCCGACATTTTCATTTTGTCTGCGTGCATCACGGAATGAACCAGGGAATTTTTTTTAAAAAAAGGCGGCATCCCGGGTCCCCTGCCGTCACCCTTTTCCCCGGCCACATCTATCTCTTTTCCAGGAACCAGTATGAAGACCCTTCTCTTCTACTTCACCGGCACCGGAAACTCGCTCGCGGTTGCGAAAGGACTCTCCATCAGGCTTGGCGACTGCGAACTGATGCCTGTCGCATCCCTGATGAAAAAATCCGGTCCGATAGTCCCGGATGCGGACCGTGTCGGCATCGTGTGCCCGCTCTACTTCTTCGGCCTCCCGGCAATCGTCGCGGACTTCTCGCGTCGTCTTGACCTCTCCAGAACCGGGTATGCTTTCTCTGTCATCACCATGGGAGGCTCGGGCGGATCGGCGGCGCTCCGGCAGCTCGACAGGATCCTGAAGGAGGGGCCGGGAAGAAGAGGACTCGACGCGGGTTTTTCCCTCCAGATGCCGGGCAACTACATCCTGATGTATGACTCCCTCGGAAAGGAGCGCATCGCGAGGACCATCCAGGCTGCCGACCGCCGCGTGGAGGAGATCGCGGACAGGGTAATGCGTGGCGATCGCGAGATGCCGGCATGGTCTCCTGTTGCTGCACTCATCCACTGCCTCATGAACCCGCGGTTCATCCGGGGGGTGCACGGGGCCGACCGGAAATTCACGGTCGACGACCGGTGCACTTCCTGCAACACGTGCGTCGAGGTCTGCCCCGTGGAGAATATTCGGCTGGAGAACGGCCGCCCTGTCTGGCTCCACCGCTGCGAACAGTGCATGGCCTGCATCCAGACCTGCCCCGCGAAAGCGATCCAGGCCGGGAAAAAGACCGAAGGCCGGGAGCGGTACCGGCATCCTGGTATCGCGGTCAGCATGCTGAAGGAACAGGGCGGAAGGTAGACCGATCGCCACTCACCTTTGAGCCGGGCAGTCCTTTTCGGAGGATCGTCTGAAAGATCGGGCCTCCACGCGGCGGGAGAGAGAGGCGAAAGAAGTGAAACCCGGGCGCATCAGGGGAATACTGCGAGGAAAAAAGCGCGAATTGGGTTTTTTCAGGACGATTCACAAGGGATTTCCTGCGGCGGAACGAAGACTTTGTCCCGGATATGCATTCATGGTATGAAGATAATCTCACTTTTTAACCCAACAAAACGCGATTTTACTGCCCCAGCGTGGCAATTTCAAGGAAACATATAAATACTCCCTCGTTCTTTATTTTGTTGAGGTAATCAAGGTGGCAGATTTACCTATTGCAGCCGTTGCAAGGATTGCAAAGAAGAATGGAGCAGAACGCGTCGGCAGCGATGCCGCAGCAGCTCTTGTTGGGAAAGCAGAAGACTACATTGCGTGCCTTGTGAAAGAAGCAAACAAACTCGCGATGCACGCAGGACGAAAGACCATCAAGGAAGAGGACGTAGAACTCGCCGCAAGGTCAGTGTAAACCTCTCCTTCTCCTTACTCTTATTCATGGGTGAATGGCCGGACTATACCCGGCCATCTTTCTCGCACACCTTTTATTCCCAGGATTTCTCTGTTTTTGCAGTGACGACGCCGGGATAAAGAGAGATTCGCCGCAATAGTCAGGAATGTCCGCGCCGGAAGGCATCCCGAAACCCCCCGTCTTCGCTCCCAGAGTCAAAAAGGATGATTTAATCCACCTCCCAGGAGAGTATCGATCCTGCAGGGATGTGTAAAAATTATGTATTTACAGCGTGTTTTGCCGGCAACACTCCTCGTTGCGCTCCTCATTGCGGGAACCGGTGTCGCCTCGGACGCAGCGGCCGGCGTGGCAGGAAGTGGATTGACACGGAATCCCCAGTCGCATGTCGAAGGTCTCGATGAATACGTCTCCGGGCTCTATGATGCTGCCCGGAGCAATCTCCCCGTACCTCCCTCAGATACAGGGAGATACCATACCCGGCTCGTGCTCCTTGGCACCACCGGGGGCGTGAGCTGGTGGCCGGGCACAGACCGTGCGAGTTCCTCGTCGGCCCTCGTGGTCGGGGATACCATCTATATCGTCGATCTCGGGCAGGGCTCGGCAGCAAGGCTCTCCCAGGCGTTCAACAAGGGCGAAACCGGGTCTACCACATCCACGTTCCTCGAAGATGCCCGGGCACTCTTCTTCACCCACCTCCACCCGGATCATATCGCGGATTATCCCTCCCTTCTCGTGATCGGCCCGGGGTCAGGCCTTGGCACCAGGACAGATCCGGAGACAGGAGAGGTCTCCATCATTCCCCTTGTGGTGATCGGCCCGGCGGACCGGGGAGCAATCGAGGTGGATAAATCCCAGTACCTCAACCGCAGCGGCACGGTCATCCATACCGACAGTGCGGATCCCGCCCTTGTCACTGCCACCCCCGGGACCCGGCTGATGACAAGTCACATCTGGCAGGCCTATGCCCAGGCAATCAATGACATGACGCTGGATAACGCCTACCGTGATTACACGAAACTGGTCGAAGTCAGGGAAATCGGGGGCAGCGAGCCGGGGGACATCGAGTTTTTGGTCCCCGCAGTCGATCTTCCCAACTCGACGACCTGCGCAGCAATGGACCCGTTCGAAGTATACAGGGACAAGAATGTGGTGGTGACCGCGACACTCGTGGACCATCACCAGGTGTTCCCGTCGTTTGCATACCGGTTCGATACAGAAGACGGGTCGGTCGTTTTTTCGGGCGATACGGGTTCCGACACGAGAGGCAACCTGGAGAACCTCTCCGCAGGGGCCGACATCCTGGTGCACGAGGTCATCGACAGGGACTGGATCGATGAAAGGTTCGGCTATCCCGGTGAGGGAACCCCTGCATATGCATTAAAGACACACCTGCTGACATCCCATACGACTATCGACGAGGTCGGATCGGTCGCCACCAATTGCAGTGTCGGCACGCTTGTCCTCAACCATTTCGTGCCTGCGGAGATTGATCCGGTGAAACTGACGCGGGTGAGGCAGAACTTTACCGGGAAGCTGATCATAGGCGAGGATTTAATGGAGATCGGAGTCGGGAAGGCTGCCTCCCGGTAGGCTGCCACGGGCCGGATTTCCCGGGCGATCCGGGTATTTTGCCCTCATTCCCCCCCGCAGGCCCCGCTGGTTCCGGTAAAGAGGAGACTCCGCCTCCAATCCCCCTCCTCTCTCTCCCATTACAGTACCAGTGACCCGGCCCCGCTGCAACGAGTCGCTGTCCCGGGAGGCTTTTTTACATTTTCCCCGTCCCGCTTTCTTTCAATATGCATAAATACCCTGTCGCGAATGGTTCTCCATCCCAGCCGGGTCTTGCCGGCAAAGGTGATCGTATGATCCAGAAACGAACATTCGTCCTTGTTCTCATTCTCCTGACCCTGTGTGCGTGCTTTCTGCCGGCCGGGGCTACCCTCCCGTCCTACAGCTTCCGCGGGTCGGTGATCGATGTATCGGAATCCGACAACACCGTCACAATCCTCGCAACCCACAAGTGGGGCTGCGTGTATGACGGGAGGGAAACCCCGTGTTCCTGGATACCGGTGACACCAAAGGTGCTGTCCGGAACAGTGGCGTTTCCCGGGGTCTTTGACCGGATAAGGGTCGGCTCGTCCGTCGAAGCCGGGAGTATCGGTTTGCAGGGGGAGGTATGGACCGGGATCGGGATCCTGGCCCCGTCATACGGGACAGGGGAACCGCATGCAACCGACCTGTATGGTGAACCGGGGCTCCTCCGGGCACCCCTGGCTGCCGGATACGGCCTGGAATTCACGATGCAGCCCGATTGCGGGGACTGTTCCGGTGCGACCTGCACCGCACAGTCTGCGGATATGATCATCACCCGGAACGGTGCGGAGGTATGGGGCGGCACCCTGCTCCCCGGAGAGGAAGCCGCATACAGTGATCCGGCCGACGGGTCAGGCCTCTCTGTCATGTTCGTCTCCGGTCAGGCCTCGTCATACCTCTGTCCTGACACTCCTCCGGTGATGTCGGGGATCCAGCCGATCTCGGTCTTCATCGTCCATGTCGACCAGGGGGGCCCCGGCCCGCACCCAACAAGGACGCCTGCCACAAAAGGAGTGCTCAGCGTCTCCTCGATTCCTTCCGGGGCAGACATCCTCCTTGACGGTATTTCCAGGGGAGTGACACCGAAAACCATCTCCGGCCTTGAGCCCGGGGAATATTCTTTCACCTTGGTAAAGGAGGGATATGCACAGTACCAGAGGAACGTGACGATCTCTCCCGGAAGACCGGCAATCGTGACGGCAATCCTGACGCCCCTGTACGGGAGCCTGCGTATCCAGTCCTCGCCATCGGGAGCAGATGTCCTCCTGGATGGGGAACCGGCAGGTGAGACCCCTCTTGTCGTCGATACCCTCTCTCCCGGCGATCACGCGGTCAGCCTCTCGAAGACCGGATACGGGACGACCAACCGCACGGCGACTGTGACTGCCGGGCAGGAAAAACTTCTCTTTGTCACGCTCCAGAAAAAGTATGACGGGTCAGAAAAGGTTGATGCCTTCGTGGCGGCGCTGGAGAAGGAGGGCTTCACTGTCCAGGAAGGAAAGTTCGAGATGTTCGATGTCCTTGCCATGTATGACGCCGGCGTCATCCCCAGCTGCTATGGCAATAACCCGAGCACCCCCTACCTCACCTACAAGCTCCCGGGATACCCGGGCCTCGCACGGGGAGGAAGGGTCTCCGATGCGATGCTCTTCCCCGAGAACAAGGGCCTCTGGCTGGATTACTTTATGGAACCCGACGAGGCGATCGTCTTTGTGGGGACCACTCCCCCCGAAGTGAAATATTTCAGCTACCGGAGTTACATCGGGACCCGCTGGTTCCCGGAACTGGGTACCTACCAGCGCATCTTCGCAAGCCTCGGAGATACAATCAACAATTACCGCATCAATACGGGGGGCATACCGGGCCGGATCTCAACGGACCCCTACCAGAAACCGGTCATGATTATCACAACCGGAGACAGGGGAACGAATGAACAGGTACGAAAAGCCGCTCTTCGTGCAGGATATTCCACGGGCATGATGAACGATGACATCATCCCGTCCGGCCTCATCAGGATGGGCCTCTCGAACACCTCGGATACCATCGCGTTCATCCACCGCATCGCCTTCTTTGCAAACGAGACGCTCGGAATGGAGTACATGAACAGCACTCCCGGCCACGTCTTCAGGATCACCCCCAATACCACCCACACCTCACAACCCTACGGAGTGCCGCAGCTCCTCATCAGGGGAACGGGCGATGCGCACGAACTCGACCTCCTGGATGACCAGGAGACGCTCCGGGAGGCCATCATTGACCGGCACGGGAGCGGGATGGTCGTAACAGCCAATAAAACCGAGATCTGGGTCCTCGAAGGATTCGATTCGCTCCAGAGGGAAACCGATGCACTGGGTGATAACCGGGACGCACTCTATTTGCGAAACGGCGATTACATCCTCGGGGACGATGACTTCCTCATCGTGTATGGTGCCAACCACAGGGCGACCGGCAAGGTGGTCTACACGAATATCGCAGCCTATGGAACGGAGGCATTGAACGGTGTCGTGGCCGTCACCGATGAAGATATTACCGGTTCCGCAGGTTCGTATCTCCCCGGGAACCCGGATGCCGATCTCTTCTATGTCTGGAAGTTTGCACGGCACTGCAACGGGGAGGCGGGATGCACCGAGGTTCCGTACTGCTGCGGCGGCCTCGGGATCCCCGGTGACGTCCCTGTCCGTATCGCGTTCAGGACATACGTCGAAGAGGAGACGGGTATCGGACCGGTCTGCAACGAGATTCTCTACGACCAGGCGATCCATTTCTCGCCGGCGTGAGATCCATCCCACCTCTCCACCTCTCCCGTTTTCGTTATGGTGGAGGGAGAGTGTCTCACATAAAACCTGCCAATCTCTCTTCTGGTGCATCCCTCCCCCTCATGTCCCGCAATCCTGCACATGCGGCACCCCCCTGTTTTGCGGGGAAAAAAACGCGGTGATTATGCGAACACCAGCAAAACCATCTCCTCATTTTGCGTGAAATGAGAAAAAAACACATCCTGCTTCACATTCACAAAACGAGTGGAATGCAGTTATTTTTGAAATTCATTTAAGCATTGTACTTTTTCTACACATGCGTCATGGAATAACTTCCGTTTGGCAATTCCGGAAAAATTTGTCTGACACATGCAAAAAGAGACCCGGAAAACGGGCATTTTGTAGATGGATTTAAATACAAGAAGGTGAAATGAGATTTTTGGTGGTGGACCGTGTAGCGGGCCACGCCAGCCTGAAAGCACTATATTATTCAAGGTGGTAGCAATATAGGCACTACTGCAAGTTTTTCATGACGGGGCGCTTCCCGGTGCACCACGATGAAATATCACCTTGTGATATAAAAAGGATTGGATTGCATCGGGAGTCCTGCCCTGTCATCACCCCTGGAAAACTCCAAAATTCAGCACTTTCCTCACCTCGTTATGGAGACACAGGAAGAGAAGTGTTTCTTCTTACGCCGGAATTTCTCCCGATTCAGGGATTGCGTATAGTATGCCCGCAACTTCCGGCGGGGCGCTCCCAGCTGGCCCGAGCCCCCCCGGGGATGGATGCCCTTGCAGGAGATGAAGGATTAAATAGGGGCAGGATAATAAGCGTGAACTGTTGAGATTGGTGAGGGTGTGGAAATGCACAGGGGACACCGGTGGATACTGTTTTTTGCAATTCTGGCGGCAGTTCTGGCAACCGCAGGGTGCTCCCAGACCTCCCCTGATGCGGGAGAACGCACAGACAAAGTCTATCATGTGGGCATTTTGTGCGGCCTGAATTTTTTTGCGGATACCGAAGCAGGCTTTCGGGAGAAGATGACCGAACTCGGCTATATAGAGGGGAAAAATATCGTCTATGACTCGTATACACCGGATTACAACCCGGCCATATTCAAAAGCATCCTGGATGAGTTCAAGGCAGAAAAAGTCGACCTGATCTTTGCATTCCCGACAGTGGCAGCCTGCATGGCAAAAGAAGAGACTGCCGGAACCGGCATCCCGGTGGTCTTTGCCAACTCCTTCACCGAGGATACGGGGCTCATTGACAGCGTGCGGCATCCCGGGGGGGACATCACCGGCGTCCGCTGGGGCGGCCCTGACCTTGCCCTTGAGCGGTACCAGGTCATGCGGGAACTCTCGCCCGGGACTGAGCGGATGTTTGTCCCCTACCAGAAAGGCGTGGTGACTGTCAGGAGCCAGACAGAGGCGCTGCACCGGAGAGCATCCGCTGACGGCCTCATGATCGTTGAAATACCTGTGGACAACGCAACGGACCTCGCCGGAAAATTACAGGAACAGGCTGCGACACTGGACAGCAGCACGGATGCCATCCTGATGATATCCGAGCCGCTTCTCGTGACGCCCGATGGGTT
Organism: uncultured Methanolinea sp.; assembly: GCA_964452625.1. Lineage (GTDB taxonomy): Archaea > Halobacteriota > Methanomicrobia > Methanomicrobiales > Methanospirillaceae > Methanolinea_A. Next base: position 52,191 of record CAYVMJ010000005.1, on the reverse strand, counting down.
CGAGGTCGTGGCGGCATTTGCCGAATCACACAGGCTCCCGCTGGGCGGTGCATACATGGCAGCAGGCAGATACGAGACCCTGTACGGGATCAACCCCGAGAGTGTTCCCCAGGGAAGGCAGGCTGCAGTGCTGGCAGACAAGATATTGCGAGGGACACCTGCCGGAGAGATCCCTGTCGTCACCGCTGAGAATCATTTCCAGTTGAGTTACCGGGCGATACAGGAACTCGGCCTTCCCGTCAGCCAGGGGTTGTTGCACAGCGCAGACGAGATCATCCGTTGATGCAGAAGGCGAGGGTGGCGTGACACTTCTCTCCTGGCAGCGGTTCCGTAGCCAGAGTATCCCGGGATAAGGGGTGCATTGCACGGAACGGGTGTATTATATAAGTATCTCCTGCAATGTCATGGTATACCATCAGGATGTGTGGCCATGCCTGACCGGACTGCCGCGGGAAAAAATGACTACCGCAGCCTTGCTGTCACCCTTGCAATCGCATTTGTGGTGTTCAGCCTCGCAGTGATCCTGATCAACAGCAGCCTGCAGGCGTATGCCAATTACCAGTACCAGCAGAAGGTCATTGTCGACGAACAGCAACTGATCGCAAAAAGTGCTGCGGAAAGCGTCAGGAATTTCATCGAAGAGAAACAGGGCATACTGGAGACGTCCGTGAGCCTTGGCAACCTGGCGGATGCCGAAAGCGATCAGGCTTTTGCCCTCACACGGATCATGCGCCTTGACCCGGCGTTCCGCCAGGTCATCCTCCTCGATGCGGAAGGCGGAGAACTGGCTAGTATCTCCCGGCAGGCGAGAATGACCCCCGGGGAGCGTGTCGCGCAGTACAGGGAGGACATCCTCTCCCTTGGCAATCGCAATGCCCGGTACATCAGCCCGGTCTACATCGACCAGGCATCGGGAGAACCGATGGTGCTGCTCGCAGTCCCCGTCACAGATGTCTTCGGGGATTTCCAGGGGGTCCTCGCGGCTGAAGTGAACCTGAAATTCATGTGGGATCTCGTGGGCAGCCTGAAGATCGGCGAGGAAGGGAAAGCATATGTCGTCGATGGCGAGGGCAACCTCATCGCCTGCGGCGACACGAGCCGCGTGCTGAAGGGAGAGAATGTTCTCTCGCTCCAGGAGGTCCGGCAGTTTGTCGGGACGAAGGGGGGAGCCCCTGTCCATGATGCAGGGGTCTCACTGGGTATCAACGGCGCAGAGGTGGTCGCAAACTACATGCCGCTCGGCACTCCCGACTGGGCAGTTGTCGTCGAACAGCCTTCGGGCGAAGCATATCGGCATATCGCGGAAGGATCCACGCGAACGTTCCTCATTGTTCTTGTCAGCATCCTCCTTGCCATAGTCACTGGCACACTCCTGTCACGAAGGATCACCCGTCCTCTCATCGCACTCAGGGACGCCACCCGGGAGATCAGCGGGGGGAACCTGGACACCCGCGTGGAGATCCGATCAGACAACGAGATCGGCGAACTTGCCGCGTCCTTCAATACAATGACGGAGGACCTCCAGAGGACCACCGTGTCCAAGGAGTACATGGACAATATTGTCACCAGCATGTTCGACATGCTGGTGGTCCTCCACCCGGATTCGGCCATTCGATCCGTGAACAGGAGCACGTGCGACGGACTGGGATACCGCCGGGATGAGCTTGTCGGCCGGCATTTTTCATCACTTCTCGCCCCGCAGGATGTGCAGGCCGGCAGTGCAGTGATCGAGGATATCACGAGGACGGCGACATTCCGGGAAACGGAACTTGCATTTGCCACAAAGGATGGCAGGGACATCCCGGTCATGTTTTCGGCTTCGGTCATGCGTGACCAGGGGGGTGCAGTCCAGGGAATCGTCTGCGTCGCCCACGACATAACACGACGCAAGCAGGCGGAGGAGGCGCTGAAGGCCGCTCATGACACACTGGAGAGACGGGTGGAGGAACGTACCGCAGAACTGACCCGGGTGAACCGGGAACTTGAAGCGGAAATCGCCGAGCGTAAACGGGTTGAAGAAGAGATCGTCCGGAAGTCAGATGAACTCGGTGCGGCATACGAGGAGCTGGCGGCGACCGAAGAGGAATTACGGTCCCATTTCAATGAGCTGACAAGAAGCGAGGAGGCCCTTGCGCAGGCCCGGAACAAGCTGAATGTTCTCAATACCATCACGTTCCAGGATATCCAGAATGCTGTGTTCACCCTTGCAGGGTATCTTGCCCTGGAAAAAGACCGGAGGGATGATGAAGAGCACCTCCGTTTCATCGAGACCCAGGAGAAGATCGTCGAGAAGGTGAACGAATCCCTGAAGTTTGCCAGCAGGTACCAGAACCTGGGCCTCTCATCCCCCCTGTGGCAGGACGTCGGGCAGGCGTTCCTAATCGGGATTTCCCACCTTGACCTGTCAAAGATTTCCCGCACCGCAGATATCGAGGGTCTTGCGATCTATGCGGATCCGCAACTTGAGAACGTCTTTTTCACGCTTGCGGAAAACGTTCTCCTGCACGGGAAGAACGCCACAGAGATCGCGCTTTCGTTCTCTAAAACTCCTGAAGGGGTGATCATCATTTTCAAGGATAACGGGGTGGGAATCCCCCGCGAACAAAAAGGTGCGATTTTTCAGAGGAGGTATGAGGATAGGAAAGGGCTCGGCCTCTTCCTCGCCCGCGAGATCCTGGGAATCACCGGGATCCGGATCAGGGAGACCGGGGAGCCGGGAAGGGGAGCCCGGTTCGAGATGATCGTCCCGGAGGGTGCATACCGTTTTCGCCGGGAAACCGGGGACAAAACCCCACAATAGGTCCAGTCGTCGGCAGGAGTTGGGTGCAGGCGGGGCCTATCCCTCACCGCGTCTCTCCAACCACGAGCACCCGCCATTCTGTCCCGTGCAGCCCGACAGTATCCCAGAACGTCTCCTTCTGCACAATCTTCCCAGTGCCTGTATGATAAAACGAGAACGTCGCATACCCGGAACGGTTCGTCGAATACCGGCGTGCAAGATCGAGGATCTCCGGGAAACCTGCAAATGTCGTCTCGTTGAAGGTCTGTCTCCCCACAAGGGCGGGGTCGGCATGGTAGAGGATGCGGCCGTCGGTCTGGACCACATTATAGATGAAAGGCGCGTATGCCATCGACTCCTCAGCCACCGGTGCAACAAGGGTGCAGGGAGAGAACGCGAGGCTGACCATGCCGAGGAACTCCCCGCCCGGCGAGAAGACCGGGTGGACCAGCGCCACCCCGGCTCCCCCCTGCACGAGGGAGAAGTACCCTCCCATCGCGGGCTCCTGTGTTGAGATAACAGTACGGATTGCCTCCTGGTCAGCGATATTTTGGCCGAGGAGTGCCTCCGCACGGTCCGGCGCCGCAGCGACCACCGTGCCGCCGGGATCGAGAGTGATCGCACTCATTATGGCCGGGTGGTACACTGCAAGGTCCCGCATCATACTGTCGGCTCTCTGGCCGGAGATGCCGGTTGTCGCGAGTGCCCCGGCTGCATCGGAGTTGGTCGCGTCAATGGCATCCAGGGTGTCCTGGGTTGCGTTGGTCACCGCATGGAGGAGTTGCTGCATGATCGCATGCCGGGTGGCAGCAGTGTCGCCTCCTCCCGGGCCGGGCTGCTCCAGGAGGCAGCCGGAACAGAGGAGAAGTGACACTCCCACCAGGAGCAGGAGGAAAGGGGAGAACCGTGTCATCTGCGGGGAGATTAGGCTGTAGGGAATATTCTGTTTTTTGGATCGGGCCGGGCCGGGCCGCCTTTACATTTTCTGGGTGGCTGTTCTCCCGGCACGGAAAACCTCCCTGGTGATGACGGCTTCTCCCACCACATCATCGATACCCTCGTCTGCGCTCTTCTCCCCGCGTCCCGAAAGCATTGTCAGGGCCCGATGAAAATCCCTATCATTTGGATATTCCATTGTGTATGGCCCTGCCATGAGGGAGTCATTCAATATGCATAGAGTAGAACAATACATTCCTGAGTGATTATACCCGTCACAACCCGGCAGAGTGGAAAGGACGCACGGAAATTTCATCAGGTTCAGAGATTGCCAGTGCCCTCTCTCCCGTCCGCGTGATTCCTCTGGCTGAAATAAAGGAGATCTGCAGGGTATGACAGGAGGAGAGGACATCGTGTGTACGCATTTTTCCGGAGGGGCATGAAGTGGGGCGGACGATGGATGGGGTGAACCTCGGCCTGGAGGAGGCGTTGCGGCTGATGCTCAGGCACATCAGGCCCCTCCCCGGCGAAGATGTATCCCTGGTTGCAAGCGTCGGCCGGATTGCCGCCTCCGATCTCGCAGCCCTCATAGATTCGCCTTCCACTGACACGTCGCGAAAGGACGGCTACGCAGTCGCATCAGGAGAAGTGGCGCATGCAACAATGACCCGACCCGTACGGCTGCGGGTGCTCGGGGTCATGGCAGCCGGATGCGACCATGATATCTGCCTCGAGGCAGGGACCGCGGTGAGGGTGTTGACGGGCGCCCGTATTCCTGCCGGCGCAAACGCCGTGGTATCCGATGAATTCGTGAAGAAGGGGACGGACGAAGTGCTGGTAGAGAACGCTGCGGAGGAGAAGAATATACTTCCCCGGGGAATGGATGTGGCTGCCGGCACCCTGATTCTCAGGTCAGGACAGATGATCTCGCCCGTGACTGCAGGTCTCCTTGCCGTGGCCGGGCACAGCACGGTCCCGGTCCGCAGGAACCCTGTCATCGGGATCTGTGGAACCGGTGACGAGATCTTTGCACCCGGCCAGCCTCTCCCGGATGGCAAGCTCTATGCAAGCAATATCATCACCCTGGCCGGATGGTGCACGAAGTACGGGATGACACCGGTTCTAAGGATCGTAAAAGACGATCCCGATGCCATCCGCACCACCCTGCAGGACCTGTCTTCCCGCACCGATGCGATCCTCACGAGCGGAGGGGCGTGGATGGGCGACTATGATATGGTGGCGTACGTGCTCGGGCAGATTGGGTGGAAAGAGGTCTTCCATCGGATACGCATCGGGCCGGGTAAGGCGGTCGGGTTCGGCACGCTCGCGGGAAAACCTGTCTTCCTGCTGCCCGGCGGGCCTCCATCGAATGCCATGGCCTTCCTGCAGGTCGCGCTGCCCGGGCTGCTTGCATTATCCGGCCATCCAAGCCCCGGGTTGCCCACGGTGAAGGCACGGCTGGCCTCTCCTCTCACGAAGGGCGACCGTGACTGGACCGATTTCTTCTTCGGCACCCTCACATTCGACGATGTTATCCCTGCGTTCCACCCGCAGGAAAAACGAAGCCGCCTTGCGACCATCGCCAGCGCCACCGCAATTGCATCCATCCCGGAGGGATACGATCATCTCCCCGAAGGATCTCTCATCGAGGTGCAGGTGCTGAACTAGACGAAAAGACGCTCTGGCTGCATCCCTTTCCTGTGCACACGGCTCCCCGATGGCCGTCGTCACGTATGCTGGCGTCAGGGGAAGGATCGTATTGTTTTCAACGGGGGATCATCCGGTGGATTGCCTGGCCATCACTCACTCTCTTTCCTGCATGAGTGTCCGGATCTCATCGATGTAGTCCAGCAGCTTTGCATGATAGATTTCGAGAAGCAGGAGAGTGCCTTTCCCGGCACTGCAGGAACAGGCCGGAAGTCCGATCATGCGTATCTCTTCAGGGTGGATGTCGCCTGCTCCATAGATCTGATCGATCGCAGAATGGGTTTTCGACATCCAGCCGACTATGTCGTAATACGCGGGGCCGTCCCCCGTTGTCGTTAGTGTTTTCATGGCATCGATCCGCTCTTCGAGGAGGGCGATTGCCTGTCCGGGGGGCATTTTGAGGTGCAGCATTCTCGCCTGTCCGGAAGAGTGGTTCAATGGGGAGAGAGAATAAAGTTCCTTTTGTGAAATCGGATGTAAAAAAATGGAAAAAAATTCCAGGTCAGGTCACTCTGTGTATTCCTGACGTGTAGGACATATCTTTCTGGAATTGATAAATTATGCCCATTGCAGTCGTCTCCTCATTGTATACATTATCCATTGCCAATCCTGGACGGATTGAAAATCCTGCATTGCCCCCATATTGGTAATGATCCCACATCTTTATCGCTCGTCCATCCATCGAATGGATATTTATATATGCGGATACTTCCCCGATAGCGGGAGCATCCCCTATCCCGTTCACAAGAATGCTGTAATCCATCGCAACCGGGGTATCTGCAGAGGCAGCCAGGAACCGGTCGTTGGCAGAGGTGGTCATGAGCATCTCCTTCATGTAGGCAGTGCTGCCCATCTCCTCTATATTGCAGAATTGCGGATATATCTCAAGGATATTTGATCCAAATGGACAGATAAACAGGTTCTCCGTCCCGCCGACCTCACCTTCTGTATCGAGGAGCAGGGATTCGTCAGAAGTGATCGCCCCCACCATTTCATCTCCTGCAAAGCTCACGATTTTATCTGTCTTGAGATTGTCCTGGTTCGCAACCTTGTTCCGGGTGTCGATGTCCAGTGATTTCGTGTATGTGGTGTGCCCGGAATCTGCAATGGTATTTTCACGGTATGATGTGGTATACTGCACTTCTCCTGCGACCTTAGGAACAATACCTCCATAACCGGCAAATCCGGTTAAATCATCCAGAACCAGGATATCCCCATCTGCAATTGGTCTTGTTGGGGTGTCAGCGAAACCGTATGAAATAGGTCCCCATGGGGTATCAATCCATCCTTGGTAGAATCCAGGTGCAACTTCTGTAAAATATGCCATTCCAACTGGCAGGGATAGCGTATCGTCGAGTATATACGACGAACCCTGCCATACTACCGAATCGGATTCTGTAACGAGTCCCTCGGCAGCTACGTTCGTTATGGAAGAAAGGCCCTGTGTTTCTGCTGTTTGATTTGCAGGAACATCTGCATATACACATACGACACAGCACAGTAGAAGAACGAGTGCGATACAATACTTCATAGTATCCCCCTATGAAAATGTGTGGATTTTTGGGTTATATAAACTTTTTTTTATAATGTTCAAAGGGGTTCTTGTGAAAGAAGAATATTTTTTTACGGTTAAACGGGGATGATTTCCAGAAAAAAATGATAATATATGCAGAAATTTTAATTTTTCCCCATCAATCCCCGCAACGCCATGGCAAAGGCAATCCCGGCAAGGCCGATGGCGCCGAGGGGGGTGGTCGCCGGCGAAGTGGGCACCGCAGTGGGCTGCCCGGTGCCGGAGACAGGGGAGAATTTCTGGATGCGGTTGGCAGCCCATTCTGTCACGTATACGTTACCGTCAGAGTCAGCGGCAATCGCGGTCGGGCCTGAAAACTCCCCTATCCCGGTCCCGGGGGATCCGAATGCGGTGATGAAGTTGCCGGAACTGTCGAATTTCTGGATACGGTTGTTCCCCCAGTCGGCCACGTAGACATCGCCCGCTGCATCGACGTCAATGCCGATGGGGAAATAGAATTGGCCCTCCCCGTCGCCCGAACCTCCCCAGGAGAGGAGAAATGCTCCCGAGGCGTCGAACTTCTGGGTCCGGTTGTTCTGGGTGTCCGCGACATAGATGCTCCCGTCGGGTCCTGCCGCAATACTCTCTGCATAGAGGAACTCCCCGTCGCCGCTTCCCTCCGATCCCCAGGCCGAAAGGAAGGCGCCGTCGGCGTCGAACTTCTGGATGCGGTAGTTTGCGAAATCGGAGACATATATATCTCCCGAGGGGCTGACCGCGATATCGGTCGGCATGTTGAACTCGCTTGTATTTGCGCCATACGTTCCAAAGAGGGAGATGAACTCTCCCGTCCCGTCAAAGGCCTGGATCCGGTGGTTGTAGTTGTCCACCACGTACATCGTCCCCGAGGGAGCGATTGCAATCCCCGTGGGGTGGTTGAACTCGCCGCCCGATTCGTATCCCTCTGTCCCCCATCCCGACACGAAAGCGCCCGATGCATCGAACTTCTGGACCCGGTGGTTGCTCTCGTCCACCACGTAGATGTATCCATCGTGATCAACCGCGATTCCATAGGGGCCCCTGAATTCCCCTGTCCCGTTGCCAATCTCTCCCCATGCGGCGACGGCCTGGTAGGTCGCGGGGCCTGATGCCGTGACCGCCGGGATGAAAAGAAGCGTGATGAGGCAGAAAGCGAGCAGTATTGTTCTCATGTATGTCTTCCTCCCACTCCCACCCGTGCAGAGCCTTTTTTCTGGCGGGCATGCCTGCCGGGTGATGAAGGACTGTCTCCCACATCATCGGAGCCCCGACAACAAAATTATTCTGGTCGCAGCGATTGCCGGGGAGAAGCCGGGAGGACAGGAGTGCATCCGGGTATTCCTCCCGTTCAGTTTCACTGTGGAGGGAGAGCTTTTTTCATACTGCAGAATGCAAGGACACACATGGAGTTACCATCAGGGCCGATGTGCCAGAGCTGCGGGATGCCGTTACAGAAAGACACGGATTACGGAATGGAAAAGGACGGGAGCAGGAGTAAAGACTACTGTTTCCACTGTTTTCAGGGTGGAAAGTTCCTTGACGAAGGAATCACGCTTGCGGAGAAGATAGAGAAGAATGTGAAATTCGGCGTGCAGATGGGGATGCCTGAGGAGATGGCACGACACATGTGCGAAACCATCCTGCCGACGCTCAAGCGGTGGCGGAAGGAGTAATGGTACAATAACCAGAAAAACCACAGGATTCCCTGGTCGGGATGCCAGCATATGAAATGGAAATAGCGGAGCCATTTCCATCCAAAAAAGATGAGTGGGCTTCTCCCCTTCACCGCACGTAAACGCGCCGTGAGGTGGTGCTCTCACCATAGGCGTTCGTTACCGTCAGCGACACCGAATAAGTACCTGACTCCGTATAGGTATTGACAGGGTTCTGCAGGGTTGACGCGTGGCCGTCACCGAAATTCCATTGCCAGGAGGCCGGGGCATGGAAGGACATGTCGGTGAACTGCACGCTCATCGGGGCGTAGCCGAACGTTGTGTTGATCGCAAAGAACGCGATGGGAGAGCGGCCTGGAAGCGGGGGGATCGTCGGTTTCGTGGTAAAGGTCGGTACAGGTGTATATGTCGGGATCACGGGCCTTTCCCTCACCCACACCGAAAAGGAATACGAACTGCTCCCGCCGGAATTGGAGACCGTCAGGGTGGGTGAATACCTCCCCACCGTCATGTATGTATGGGTGGGGGTCTGCTCGGATGACGTGTTCCCGTCACCGAAGTCCCACTTCCATGCGGTCGGCGCCCCTGTCGAGCGGTCCCTGAACCCCACTGTCAGGGGGCCATACCCAAAGAAGGGTGAGACGGTGAAGAGTGCACGGGGCGGAGCACCGACCGGGCTGACCTGGATATACCCTGTCTTTGTTTCAGTGTCCCCGGCATCGGCATTTGCGGCGGTCAGCGAGACATTGTAGGTGCCGGGGAAAGGATATGTGTGCGAAACCGAAAGAGACCCGTTTGCCCATTCCGTCGCCCCGTCGCCGAAGTCCCAGAACCTCGTGGTCACGACACCCGTTGACGTGTCGGTGAACTCCACGTCGAGCGGGGCATTGCCGGAAGTCACGCTTGCAGAGAAGTCAGCGACCGGCGGGTCGAGGGGGAGCGTTCCAATCGCATACACGTTGCCATCGCTGCTTCCTGTATAGACGACACCGTTGATCACGGACGGACTGGAATATATTTCTCCCCCGGTTGTATAATTCCAGAGGAAATCCCCGGTCACGGCATCCAACGCGTAAATATTCTTGTCGCAACTCCCGAAATACACGATACCATTTGCCACCGCAGGACTGGAAATTACTCTGCCTCCTGTCGTAAAATTCCAGAGCTGTGCGCCCGTGTCTGCATCGAGTGCGTAGGCGGTATGGGCATTGCACCCAAAATAGACAACGCCGTTTGACACCGCAGGACTGGACCCCGCACTCCCCACGAGGGGGAACTCCCAGAGAAGATCGCCCGTAAGAGCATCGAAGGCGTGGAATGTACCGGCCGTGCCGCTCCCGACGTACACGGCCCCATCTTCAACCGAAGGGCTGGAATATGCCGTGTAATCATCTTCGGCAAGATAGTCCCAGAGAAGGGTGCCGGAAGATGCGTCAAGGGCATAGAGGTATCCACCGAAGGTGTGAATATAGACGACTCCATCCACCACCGCCGGGCTGGAAAAGATACGGTGTTCATCATACATCGATGAAGGGATGGCATAGCTCCAGATGAGATCTCCGCACTCTTCGTCAAACGCGTACACGGTTCCATCCATGTTACCGACATAGATGATCCCGTCAGCCACTGCTGCACTGGAGCTTACGCCGCTCCTGGTTGTGGTCCGTATGGGCAGTTTATATTTCCAGAGAAGTTCCCCGGAATAGGCATCGACCGCGTGAATCTTGGTCTTCAGGCCGCCGATATACACGACCCCGTTCGACACGGCAGGGCTTGAACTCACGATGTCGTTGCGTTCCATGGTATTGTAGTTCCAGAGGAATGCTCCAGTCGTTGCATTCAACGCGTAGAGGTTCCGGTCCTGGCTCCCCACGTAGACGACGCCGTCCACCACAGAGGGACTTGACGTCACCGGCGCTCCGGTCTTATAGGTCCAGAGGAGCGAAGGCACCGGTCTCCTCCCGCCATCATCGTACACGCCTGTATTGTTGAGGTCGGACCGGAACTTCCGGCCCATTGCAGTCACTGGGTTGTCTGTGATATGCAGGATCACGGCGTTCGACGAATCTCTGGATATTGGATCATACACGGTGATGTTCACGCGTCTTGAGTGTGCGACAAACTCATCGGGGACTTCCATGCTGATGTGATTCTGCTGGATGTAGGAAGTGGACTGTTCCATTCCATTCCAGAGGATTCTGCATGACGGGGAAAAATCCGAGCCATGCACATCGAGCGTGAATGCAGGGTCATCCTCCACAACGCTCGCGGGATCGAGGGCAGAGATTGAGAGTGAACCTGTGGTCGCCGTACTGGTCACGAGTGTTGAGTTGACCAGCCCATTCACGCCGATCGTTCTGGTCCCGATGGTGTAGGTTGTCGAGGGAGAAAGTCCGGTCGCGGTCCAGGTCTCTTCCCCCGCGGTTACATTATCCTGGAACACGCCGTCTACATAGATCATGACACGGGAGAACCCGAGCGTTCCAGGATCGGTCCAGGCCCAGGTGATCTCTGCCCCGTTGATCATCGTGGGGTGCAGACCGGTCACGCTGGCAGGGGGATCGTTGGGGAGTATCGCAAGGGCGTAGAGGTAGCCGGTACCCATGCCCTGGATGTAGACGACGCCGTTCGCGATGGCAGGGCTTGAAAATCCCGTTTCATCAGTGGTAAACTCCCAGAGGAGATCCCCAGTTCCGGCATCGAGGGCATAGGTGCTCCCGGTATTACTTCCGACATACACGACACCGTTCGCAACCGAGGGGCTCGATCGTACCGATTCACCCGTGGCGTAGTCCCAGACGAGATCCCCTGTTACTGCATCGAGGGCATAGAGGGTGCCATCGTCGCTCCCGATATATACAACACCGTGTGCAATCGCAGGGCTTGAATCTCCCCACCCGCTCACAGGGTAGTGCCAGAAGCAGGAACCCGTCGCCGCATCGAGGGCATAGAGGTTGCCGTCCTCGCTCTGTATGTAGACGACGCCGTTTACAACCGCCGGAGTGGACCTGTACAATTCGCCGCCTGTGGTATATTTCCAGAGGAATTCACCCGTGTGTGCATCGAGTGCATAGGCATTGCAATCGCTGCTGCCGAAGTAGACGACGCCGTTCGCCACAGCCGGGCTCGAACTCACCTCGCCCCCGGTAGGATAGTCCCAGAGAAGGATGCCGGTGGCTGCGTCGAGTGCGTAAAGGGTATGGTCCCAGCTTCCGGCATACACGATTCCGTTGTATACTGCCGGACTTGAATACACGATTCCCCCGGTCCTGTAATGCCAGAGCAGGGCACCAGTGCTGGCGTCCAGGGCGGATATGTTCCTGTCTGAACTTCCTACATAGACGACGTTGTCTGCGACTGCGGGACATGACAATCCACCTCCATGGGGTGAGTCCCAAAGGAGTTGCCCGGTGAATGCGTTCATGGCGAGGGTATCATATATCCCGCAGATATAGACGACTCCATCCACAACCGCAGGGCTGGAGCCGTAATAACTCTCGGTCATGTACTTCCAGAGAAGCTCGTTCCCGGGCCGTGTCCCGCCGTCATCGTATACCCCTGAGTTGGAGGAGTCGGACCGGAACTTCCAGGCCATTGCACCGCTGGTGCTGTCCCTGACAGGGAAGTAAACAGGGTTGGAGAATTCCCCTGTGACACCGTCATAGACCGTGATATTCACGAGAGCCGGCTGCAGGACCATCCCGGCAGGGACCTCGATGCTCACATGACCGGGGTCAAGGAACTGCGTCAGCCGCTCGTCGCCATTCCAGAGGACGATGCAACGACTACTGTATCCCGTGCCGGAGACATTGAGAGTAAATGCAGGACTCCCCGCATACACAGCAGGAGGATCAAGGTGCGAGATCGAGAGGGAGCTCGTCGTTGCCGTGTGGTTCACCCAGGTCCCGTTGATCGCGTCCATCTCCCCGACGGTCCTTGTCCCGATCGTGTAGGCGGTCGAGGGGAGGAGCCCTTTCGCGGTCCAGGCCCCTGTCCCGGCTGTCACGTTCGCCTGGAATACCCCATCGAGGTAGATTTCTACGTGGGAAAAGTCGATACTCCCGGGATCGTTCCAGGTCCAGCGAATCTGTGTGGGCTGGTAGGTGGTATTCTGGAGATTGGTGACGCCTGTTGGGGGGCTGAAAAATACCAGTTCCCCCTTGTTGATCACAACATTGTCAAATGAAACCTGGACGAGCTCATCCCCAAACGAATAGTCATGGCCCCACGCCCTGATCATGAAGGTGACATCACGGGTGGATATGGCGCTCTCCGGCACGCTCTGCAGGAGCACCCAGTTGCCGGAATTCTCGTCATAACAATATCCATCGATCGCGGTACCGGTTCGCACCAGCCGTAATTTCCCATCTGTATCGTTTGTGACCGAGAGCAGGATCGAGTCTGCAAAATTTGTCGTGTAGTGATCTCCCTTGGTGAAATAATCCGAACTGCTGTAACTGACGCGTTCAACAGTGAAGGAAGTGGGGGGCCGCTCGATCCAGAGGCCTGCTCTCACACCGCTGTCCGGGGGCCAGGTGAGCAGCTGGTAGTCGACCTGGATGTCAAAATCGCCTCTTAACGCATATTTGCTGACAATCCCTGCGTAAAAGGTGTCAGCCGATGAATCGGCGGGAATGGTTATTACCAGATGCTGATCTGTTTCATTGACATACGGGCCACCATATTCGATGATATCCCAGATGGTGGAATTGCAGACATTGTCATCGAAATCGTCATATGTGGGAAGATCCCCGGGGGTGGCACCGATCGCGTACAGGGTCCCGTCATCACTTCCAAAGTATACAATTCCATTCACCACTGCAGGGCTGCTATATACCTGGTCTCCCGTTGTATAGCTCCAGAGGAGATCGCCTGTGAAGGCGTCGAATGCGTACATGGTGTTGTCGAGGCTCCCGATATAGACAACACCGTCTGCCACGGCCGGGCTGGACAGGATCCTCCCCCCAGTTGTATAATCCCAGAGGAGATCCCCTGTGGAGGCGTCGAGGGCATATGCGGTATTATCCCCGCTTCCGACATACACAACGCCGTCAGCGACCGCGGGGCTTGAAATCACGCTTCCCCCTGTCGTATAATCCCAGAGGAGATCGCCTGTGGAGGCGTCGAGGGCATAGGTGGTATTATCCCCGCTTCCGACATACACGACACCGTCTGCGACCGCAGGGCTTGAGAATATCCTGTCTCCCGTCGTATAGTTCCAGAGGATTCCACCGGTAGATGCGTCCAGCGCATAGAGATTGTCATCATAATTCCCCACGTAGACGACACCGTCAGCGACCGACGGACTGGATTCCACAAACCTGTAATCCCACATGGGGGGCGTCATCGTAGAGTTCCAGAGAAGTATCCCGGTGGGTGCATCGAATGCATACGCTCTACAGGCGGCATCACCATAATACACAACCCCGTCTTCCACTGCAGGGCTCGATCTCTGAAAGGTATAACCTGTGCTGTTAAGCCAGGGTACCGGGAGTGTCGTTGTGTTCCACAGGAGATCTCCAGTATCCGCATCGAGTGCATACGTGTTCATTCCACTCGCGATGTACACGACGCCGTCGACCACTGCCGGGCTGGATCTCACTTCTCTTTCTGTGGTATACTTCCACAGGAGATCTCCCGTGTCCGTGTCGATTGCGTAGAGGTTAAAATCGTCGCATCCCACATACACGACACCATTAGCCACGGTGGGGCTGGAACGAATCGCGCTTCCCGTTGTATAGTTCCAGAGGAGCGTTCCATCAGGCCTCGTTCCGCAATTCTCGTATATGCCGGTGTTCGCAAGATCGGACCGGAACTTCCAGGCCTGCCCGTCGGCTGCCGCGTATCCGGGTGCAAGGAGAATGAGCAGAACAAATATTGCGATAAGTAGAGCTGGTTTCATGGTACCACCCTCATGTGTGATAAATGGAAAAAAGGCTTAAAGAGTATTAATCTCTTCTCACCTCTGTCATCAGCGCCAACGTTCTCACGGCCGGGTTTTCGCAGGCATTTCTCTTCGGGTGTATCATCAGCAGAGTTCTCCTCGCGGTTTCCATCATTGCACGCCAGGAGATCCACCCGGATTACCTGCCGGCAGCTGCAGGTCGGGACATTCATACGGAACCCTGATCCCCTCCTTTTTTGCTATAGTGAACGGGTATCCGTTGGAGAAACCCGGGACAGGCCATTGTATTAAGGATTCTTTAATGGTAAGAAGTGCCGCTGGAATTGCGGAAGAGGAGTGAGGAGCGGAGAATATCCGTTGTAACAGCGCCAGGAAAGAGAATCCAGATTCTTATTCCATCCACCACAGCCGGGCACTCCGCTTCTTTTCAGTCCTGCGCCATGAAAAATGGAAGATGCCCCTCACAGCTCCCCTATGACGAGCACCCGCCACTCGGTCCCGTGCAGCTGCACCGTGTCCCAGAAGGTCTCTTTGGAGACGACCTTCCCAAAGCCGGTGCTGTAGAAAGAGTAGGTGTCATAGCCGGTGCGGTTCCCTGCATACTGGTGGGCAAGCGCGATGATCTCGGGGAAATCTGCAAAGAGCGTCTCGTTGAAGGTCTCGCGTCCGACTTCTTCGGGGTCAGGATCGTATATGATCCGCCCGTCAGTCTGTGCGGCCATGTAGGTATAGGGGGCCCCCCGCATCGTCTCTTCCGCAACAGCGCCGGCAACAACGACATACGGCGAGAAACCCGCGCTGACAACGCCGAGGAACTTGCCATCAGGCGAGAAGACCGGGTGTGCCAGCGCCGCTCCCTCCCCTCCTTCGGCGAGTGAGAGGAGAGTGCTCATCTGTGCCTCCCGTGTCGAGGTGGTCTTTTTCACGATATCGTACTCCATGAGGCTCTGGCCGAGGAGGATCTGTGCTGCAGCCGGCTCGGCTGCGAGCACGGTGCCGTCAGGGCCGTACGTGATCACGTTGATGATCGCAGGGTGTGCGACTGCCACCTGGGCGAGCACCTCGTCTGCGCCAGGACCGGACAGCCCTGTTTCGCCGAGCGCCTCCGCAGCATCGGCGATGGTGAAGTCGAGCCCGTCGAGGGTTGACTGCACGCCATCGGTCACATTCGCGAGCGCCTGCTGCATTGCTGCATGGCCGGAGAGCGGGGTCTGCGTGGGAGCAGCAGGTGCTGCCTGATCCTGGAGGCAGCCTGCACCAATGAGGAGGCCGGTCAATACGGCGAGAAGGAAGAAAGTGAGGTACCTGTTCATGAGATACCATGTAGAGCCCGGTTCATTTTGTTATTTTTGATCTGATACGGAAATGAGGGCCCCCTCTCCCCGGAAATCCCGCATCAGGTGGCGGATGTATAGTCCCGCATGGCCTCTGCCATCTCCCGGAGGCGCGAATCCACAAGGTAGTTCACCGTCCCTGCCTCGAAGGTTCCATCCTCATTCCGCGCTCCTGCCGGAACACCGGTGAGCACCTCGATCCCCTCGTCGATGGTTTTGACCGGGTAGATCGCAAACTTCCCCTCTTTTGCCGCCTCGATGATCTCCTCCTTGAGCATCAGGTTCTGCACGTTGCTTGCCGGGATCATGACCCCCTGCTTTCCTGAAAGCCCTTTTGCCCTGCATACCTCGAAATATCCCTCTATCTTCTCGTTCACACCCCCGATGGCCTGCACCTCCCCTTTCTGGTTCACAGATCCCGTGACGGCAATGGACTGGTTGATGGGAAGCCCGGAGATCGCGGAGAGGAGTGCGTAGAGTTCCGTGCTCGAGGCACTGTCGCCGTCGACCCCTGAATAACTCTGCTCGAAGACCAGCCGGGCGGAGAGTGAGAGCGGCTTGTCCCGGGCGTACCGCCCGTTCAGGAATCCCGAGAGGATGAGGACGCCCTTCGTGTGGATCGGCCCGCCCATCGCCGCCTCCCGCTCTATATCGATGATGCTGCCCCTGCCGATACCGATGCTCGCCGTCACCCTGTCCGGGCGGCCGAACGAGATCTCCCCGAGGCCGACGACTGCAAGGCCGTTCACCTGCCCGGTCTTTTGGCCTTCGGTGTCGATGAGAATAATTCCTTTTGTGATGTATTCCTGGATCTTCTCCTGGACCAGGTTCGAGCGGTAAATCTTCTCCTCGATGGCTTTCGTGACATGGCGGGCACTCGTGAATTCCGATCCCTCCTGTTCGGCATAGTAACTCGCCTCCGCGATGATATCTGCCACGACCGAGAACCGGGTGGTGAGCTTACTCTGGTCATCCGCAAGACGCGACCCGTACTCGATGACCTTCGCCACCGCAGACCTGTCCAGGTGGCGATGATTGAATTCCTCGCAGACGGCGCAGATGAACGAGGCATAGTTCATGACGTTCTCGTCTGTGCGGTCCATGGACGTGTCGAAGTCAGCCCTGACCTTGAAGAGCTCCTGGAAGTCCGGGTCAAGGGTGTAGAGCAGGTAATTGATATCAGGAGTGCCGATGATCACGACCTTGAGAGAGAGTGGGATGGGTTCCGGCTTGATGCCCTTGGTGGTGATGAATCCCATCCGTTCGGCGGGCTCCTCCACGATGATATGGCCGGTCTTGAGCGTGGTCTTGAGCTCCTCCCAGGACATGGGGTTCCTGAAGAGGTCTTCTGCCATCATGATCAGGAACCCGCCGTTCGCCCGGTGGATCGAACCGGGCCTTATCATGGTGAAGTCGGTTGTCACCACCCCGTACTGGAACTCCTTCTCTATCTTGCCGAAGAGGTTGACATAGGATGGGTTCTGCTCGAAGACGACTGGTGCACCATCGTCCCTGGCATTATCGACGATCACATTGATCTCGTACTTCCGGAACGGGAGGTCAGGGCTCTGGGGCGCCTGCTGCTGAACCTGCTGTGCCTGCTGCGCCGGTTCAGGCATGAACTGAGGGATATGTTCGACGATGTCGTGCTGGACCGCGTCAATATACTCGCTGATCTCATCGACATCGTCGTATTTGTCCTTGAGAGCGGCAATTCGGTGACCGATAGCGTTCAAAACCACATCACGGTTCAGCTCCCCGATGGCTTCACCCCCTTTCTTGTCGAGATCCCTCATCTGCCGGAAGGTGTTCCGGAGCTCCACCAGGAGCTCGTCTTTTCTCTTCTGGTACTGCATCTGGACATCGGTGGGGAGGTTGACAAATTCCTCCTGTTTATAGGGCTCACCGCTCTCCTGGAGGGGAATGGTCAGGAGTCCCTGCGGCCCGGGCTGGACGAGGAAGCCCTTTTCCTGGGCGACCTCATCGATATGGGCGAGCAGCAGCGCCTTCTGCTCCTCTATCTCGCGGAGGGCATTGTCGTGGCGGGTGGCATAGTCCTCGCTTTCGAAGGCCTTGGGAATGAACCTCTTCGCCTCATCGATGAATGCTGCCATGTCCTCCCTGAACTGTTTTCCCATCCCCGGCGGGAGGCGAATAGCGTTCGGCTGGTAGGGATTGTCAAAGGAGTTGACATATATCCAGTCATTGCCCGGGAGTTTGGTCTTCGCAAGCGTGCGAATGAACTTGCACACTGCCGAGAGCCTCCCTGTCCCATGCATGCCCGAGACGAAAACATTAAACCCCTTCTCCTCGATATTAAGCCCAAATGTGAGTGCTGAGAGTGCTCTCTTCTGGCCGACGATCTCTTTAAGCGGTTTCAGTTCCCGTGTCGTGCTGCACTCGATCCGGGATGTTTCGAACCGATTACGGTATTGTTCGACGGGTAATTTTTCCACCATGATTCCTGATCTCCGTAGGAGAGGCATTGCTCCAGGGGTATATCAGTCTTCTGAAAGGGGAGATCCCACCCACCCTGATGTCGCGTGGCCGCGGGAACCCTCCGTGTCCGCATGCGGAAAATAATCTTTATCGCCCTGCATTGCAAACCCATCACTTTGGGTGCAACAGTGAGTCCTCCCGGGGTGGAGAAGGGGCAGACACATCCAGGATCCAGGGAAGATGAAGAGGATTCTCTCACAGCGTCCTACTCATGGCTGCTCCTCTCCGACAGGGTTGCCCGGAAAAAGATGGACAAATCCTCGTTTCTCCATCACGAGATGGCAATACCGGTCGGGATCCGGCCATTTTTTTGTATCGACGACATGCAGGTGGGAGAGAAGCGGCCGGTCTCGCTCGTTTCCGGGGTGATTGAGTACCCTGCCTACTTCGAAATGCTGAATGCAGAGCACCCGAGGACACGCCTCGTGTGGAAGAGTGACCTCCAGCGTCTCATCCATGCCACATTCCCGGCCTGGGCAGCGCATTTCCGGGGCGCTGTAAAGCCACACGGGAGTCCGCCGGACTTGAAAATCAAAAAGACACCGTCATCATCGAAATTCCTGGTATTCTTCGAGGAGATCCAGCGGGCTTCGGATTCGCTGGACCTGTTACGGGTCTATTCCCGCGAGGACCTGAAGCAGGAATTCAACGTGACCGACACCCTCATCAGGCAGGGAGTCTTCAGGCTGCCGGGCATATCATCGGTGTGGCTCTTTGTGACTGGGGAGAAATTGCCTGACGGCACCGGGTTTCGGCACCACTTCGACGGGCAGGTGCTCATGTTTGAAGGACAGCCAAAGGGAAAAATTGATGGGCTCGTCATCGGACACGTTCGCGAGGGAGACGAGATCGTGGTCTTTTACAGGAAAAAGAGGCGCGATCCCGGGTTCCGGTACGTGGGGAGGTTCTCGTATTCCTCGTATACGCCCGGGCAGTTCGTTGGCGATGCGGCCAGGTTCATCCTGTATCCCCTTGACGTGATGCCTGATGGTAAGGGGAACCTTATCGCGGCGGGAAAGAACCAGGGACCCGAGGGTCTGCGGATCGACGCCATCGAGCAGGACCCGCGGGTAAGATTAAGGGCAATCGAGGCCCATGGCACGACCTGTGCGGTCTGCGGGTTCAATTTTTCGGAAAAATACGGCACATTCGGCGAGGGATATATCGAGATACATTGCAGCTGTGTTTTATGCGGGGATGAGATGGACCCGGACACCGACTGTGTCCCGGTGTGTGCAAACTGCCACCGGATGATCCACAGGGGAGATCCGCCGCTGGGCGTTGAGGAGATGAAGAAGATGCTGCGGTGAAAAGAAGGACCGGGCCATTTATCTGATTATCATATCCACTGGGACAATCCTGAGTAGACATTTCTTACGATTGCTTTATATACTATCATTTATCTATTGATTTTTATTCTGCTGGATGTTTTCGGCAGGGTGATGGGGGAGAATGATGCGCAAGGCAACATTATTTTATCTTATAGTGCTTGTTCCGTTTCTGATCATTGCTGCCTCGGCAGATACGGCAGTTCCTGAAACGCCGGAAACACAGGGGATCAATACGATTACTCTGGTCGATACCCTTGGACTGGCCACGGAGACCGACGAACTTGTCTGGCAGGAATCAAACTGGGTTATGAACGCCAACCTTGTCTCTCCAGCTTTTCCACTTTTATTTCCTACTTACCACGCATTGTATACAACCTCCTACCAGGAAGATACGATAGCCGACCAGGGGCTCTCATCATATACAAAGAGTGTCGCACTTGACACGAGGGGAAAAGTAGAGAACCAGTTTAATTACGAGACACAGAGGCTCGTCTCATTCATTGGTGCGGATTCAGGACTTCTGACTTCCGATGAGAGTCTTCTCCTTGACGGCGCTGGAACACTTTTCCCGGATTCAACTATCATGAGATGCCCGTTTATGACAGGGGATATGTCGGGTTTAACCGCGAATCCCCCCTTCTGCAATATCGTGGATATGGGAAGTGAGGTATCCCTCCAGGAAGGAATACTTACTACAGGGACAGAAGAGCGTCATGTCGTCGCTGCAGAACTCCAGCATGGTGAATATTGGGCAAATCCAGTCTCTGACCCCGGGGTAGAAGAAAACTATGAGATAAGAGTGTCAGGGCTCGGCACCACAGCACCCGCTGAAGGGAGGGTCGGAGCGTATATAAACGCACATATCATGGAAGGACGAATGAGTCCCTCGATTATCTCATATCAAAAATGTGACCAGCGCCTTGCTGAAGATATCGTCTACAACGAGATGACCACCGCAGATGGAACGATCGACCTCTACGAAAAAACAATGAGCTATAATTCCAAGATTACCGGAACGGGATTTTTATGGGTTGCTTAATAAAATAATCTCTTTTTCTCTATTGTCATTATCACCCTGTGAATGGTTCACCATTAATCATTTTTCACATTCCAGATTACGCAGCACATTACATTGGTATCTCCCCCGGACGATATATCCTGCATGAGATGGCACCACCTCTCCCCACTCCAATGGGGAATCTTCATCGTGTGCATCGCGGTCACCAACGTGTTCGTCATCACACAGAAATACGTTATACCTGAAGTCCTCCGGCCCCTCGCCTATGTGCTGTTCGTGATCCTGGTCTTTCTCGCCTTCTTCTTCATCGTCAGGCCTGTTGAGCCGATGCACCTGGCAAAGACCCTTGCCATCATCCTCGGGGTGGTCGCATTCGTTCTCATCATTATCCAGGATGTGATCATCTCGTCCAATGTGTCCTGGAAGACGATCGTGATATTCACGGGGGCGGTGTGTGCTCCCTTCATCGCCGGGTATACCTATGGAGCATTGCGCAACCGGACTCTTTCGCAATGAACCTCCCAAAATACGCACGTTTCACCGCAGGATGAGGAGGAGTTATTGTGGCATCAATCAGGAAAGACGAGGTGTAGTTCCCTGCACCTTGCGTATTTATTACTCATTGCCCGATTGCAGCGAGCGTGCCATTCCCGTTCATTTTCACCCAGTATCCTTTGTAGGGATACAGGTACTTTGTGTCACTGTGAGTGCCGACTCCCCCGTTTACGATCGATGTTTCATACAATTGTACCGAGGAATCGTATCCGATGACCTGGACCCAAGGGTTCTGGATGGACATGAGGGCGTCTCTTGCCTGCACGGGACTGGGTGAGGAGAACCCGATGGTATTCCACCCGGTATAGAGCGGTTTAACCGGTAGTTCCGCCCCTGCACCAGATGCATAGACGATTGGCACCGTCATTGTGGTGCGGGAATGGATCCATATCCCGTCCAGCAGGTTCACGGTGTCACCGTACCGGAGTTGCTCCCATCTCGCGGTATCACCATGGTAGGTATAAATCGAGTGACCCTCTGTATCGACGCCGGCAAAAATCGTCTCGACCGCTTCATGCTCTTCTGCAAGAGTTCCCGGCACTGAAATAAAGTTCCACCCCGGATTGAGGGGGATTGCTCCCACCGATAGTGCGGGGGTTGGAGTAGGGGATGTGGGAGTAGGGGTGGAAGAGGAGGGAGTCGGAGTAGGGGATGTGGGAGTCGGAGTAGGGGATGTAGGAGTAGGGGTGGAAGAGGTGGGAGTCGGAATAGGGGATGTAGGAGTAGGGGTGAGTGTCGTCCCATGCCCTATCGGTATGGTGCGGGAAAGTGCAGTCTCTCCGTCCACGACGATTATGACGGTTACGGTGCCTTCGCTCACCCCGTCGACGAAAAAGGTGATTGCGGAATCTTCAGGTCCGGACTTGCTCCCCTGGAGTGTCAGGCGGGTCACGATGGTTGTGGCATCCGATGCTGCCGTACCCCCAAGGGAGATGAGATCATACATCCCGGCAGGGATGGAGCCGGAATCGGTTGTCGTGTATACTCCGTCCTGGGACGGCCCCACCTTCCTGATCTCTGTGGCGCCCATCCTGACGGTCAACACGTTGGTCTCGGTATTCCAGAGGGTTGCAGAGAGGGATCCGCCGTCCAGGGTGAAGGGGAGGACGAAGTCCCTGGTCTCGAACGAGAAGGAGCCGCCCGGAGTCGCCGCAAAGGTGCCCTCGATCTGGATCGAGAAGGCGTTTCCGTCCGGAAGACCGGCGATTGAGATGGTGACCTGGTCTCCCTGCTCTATCTGGTCTGGAGAAAGAGAGACAGAGACTGCTCCTGCACCCTGCAGCAGGAGCAGCACCGCACAGGTAGATAAGATAAGACAGATTCGGGTTATGGCCACCACATGATCCCCCGGGTTCTTATACTCACATAATGCGGAGGGGATATTATCAATTCCGGTGCCTGGGCGAACTTTTTCATCTGTACAGAGGACATCGGCAGGGAACTTGTGATACGGATGCTCCTTCATTGAAAGCCTATTACAGAATGCGGATTTAGAATCCTGATGCCCCCGGTATCTCACTTCTTTCGGTATTCCTGATATAGACCGGATTATTTTTAGGAAAAAGAAAGTGTTCTTCCTATTTTCACGCCATACACGGGGTATACATCCCGCTCACCACGATGTAGGGCTCTCCATCGCTTCCCTCGACCAGGCGGAAGAACGCCGACTTGTAATAGACCCCGTTCTCTTCCGGGATCATCCAGATATAGTCCACCCAGCCGGTCCCATTGACAAGCGCGCTTTCGACGATCTGGTCGCGGAAAGGGGTCCCGGCGACATCCGTCTTGCCCGTCATCTGCACCCCCACCAGGCGGGGGTTGTCGGCCTCTGCGACGATGGTCACGGTCGTATCGTAGACAAAAACGTAAAGGGCCCGGTTCTCGCGATCCCAGAACGGGTGCTCCCCGGCGTTGATCCGGGCGATGGTCCCGGGGGCATCCTTCACTATCTCCCCTGAGGTATAGTCCACGAGCGAGATCACCTGGTCATGGGAGACGGGGGACTCGGGCATGCAGGAGACTCCCAGGTAGCGGTACATGATACGCTGGTACTCGGTGATCCCGGTCTCATCCGGTTCGTAGCGGAGGGTGTCGAGGGCTGCCT
Organism: uncultured Methanolinea sp.; assembly: GCA_964452625.1. Classification (GTDB taxonomy): domain Archaea; phylum Halobacteriota; class Methanomicrobia; order Methanomicrobiales; family Methanospirillaceae; genus Methanolinea_A. The sequence continues at coordinate 28,798 of CAYVMJ010000005.1, read as the reverse complement.
GGAACTCTGCGATGAACTCGTCTGAGGTGTTTTTGTTGAAGGCATAGTAGTGGTCCTGATATTCGAGGGCGTACACGACCGCAAATGCGTTGGGATCTCCGGTCACAATCCCACTCTGGTACCGGCCAACCGTCTCGCCGTAGCACCAGAGATCGATTGCCTTCTCACTCATTGCGGAGATGAGGAGAGGCACGCTGGAGTACGCGTAGATTTGCGAGGGATTCACTCCGACTCCCTGGAGCTGGAGGTGTGCGGAGTCGTTTTTCACCACCCCGATACGGTACCGGTCCAGGTCAGCGGGCGAGGTGATGACCGGGGGGTCTCCAGGGAGTGAGAAGATCACTTTCCGGTCGGAGCCAAGCGGACCCGCCCACTTGAAGAGGTGCTCCCGTTCCGGGAGGCGGACGGTGGCAAACACCGCGGTGTTGTTGCGGGACAGCGCGGTCTCGTATGCCCGCGACCAGGGCATCACCCTGATGCGATCGGAGGAGATGGAGGAGCCCATCTGCCGGAACACCCCGCGGAGAAGGTCGACAGACATGCCCTTTATCGTCCCGTTCTCGACGTAGTTGAGCGGAGGGTAGTCCTCGGTGACAAACATCATGTCTTCGGATACAGCAGGCGTGGGGGTCATCGCAGCCCCGGCGCCTTCCGGCGCTTCAGTGGTCGTGCACCCCGAAAGGATCGCAGTGCACAGGAGCATCCCCGCAAGCAGGAAAAGGACAGAAGATTTCATGGAAATACCAGCCTTGCATGAGTGGTTCCATCGTGCGGGTCTTATTCGTTGCGGATGATATCCGGGGCCGCCAGGCACCCCTTTCGGAACGGGTCAGTCGATGAAATGATCGATCACGAGGATGAGAACGGCGATGGGGATGAGGATGAGGAGCGCCAGCACCCACCAGGGGATCATGGTGAACACCACGATCCGGATCCTGGAGAGAATGAACCATAATACGGCGATTGCCGCCAGTGCGATCAGTAATACGAAGAGTTTCTCCTTTATCCTGCGTATCATGCTCTTCCCCGCCAGCAAAGAGACGTATGCCCGGGAAGGATAAGAATGTTCATGTGAACACAAAGGGGGATTCCTCTCGCGGTGAGCCCTTATAAAAAAGGAGTGGAATGGTTGTCCTGGTGGAGCCGGAATCATTCATGATTGTGGGTCGGATGCCGCATTCGCCCGCGGGAAGTGAACAGGCAGCAACAGGTGTAGTTAATCCTCATCAGAATTTAAATAGATCCTCTCAGAGTGTAATCCATGGAAGCTCCACAACCCACGACGCTTGGGAATATCCGGGATCTGCCGGTAGGGGATACGAAGGTGGTGAAGATTGCAGACCAGGAGATCCTCCTCATCCATCTTGATTCCGGGTTTTTTGCACTCAGGAACCACTGCATCCACGGGAGTTGCAGACTCTCCAATGGCGTACTGAAAGGTGAGACCCTTCGCTGCCTGTGCCATGGCTCGGTCTTCAATGTGAAAACAGGCGAGGTGCTGGACGGGCCTGCGACACAGCCGCAGCCTGTCTATACCGTGAGTGTTCAGGACGGAGAGATCACTCTTGCCCCCTGACCTTTTTGCGGGTCTTTTCACACTCTTTTCCCGGTACAATGAAGCGGGATGCCTGCGATGACACCCCGAATCAGGAGGCAGAAGAATTCCCACCCCATGCCAGGATAAGCCAGAGGGGATGTGCATCAGCATACGCACTTTCGTTACGGAGCAGGGAATACTTTTATATCCCTGTCAATCCATCCCGCTCATGATGCCACTCTTTATCATCCTCGGTAAACTGAGCGACAGGGCTATCGAGAAGATGAAGGAAGCAAAAGATCGGGATGCCAAGGCGTACAGGATCATTGGAAACGCAGGGGGAAGGCTCATTGCCCATTATTACACCATCGGGCGCTACGATGTCGTGATACTGCTGGAACTGCCTTCTGCGGAATTGCTCGCAAAGGTCGTGATTGAGATCGGCAAGTGCGGGCTGGTCAGCACCGAGACCATGACTGCGATCCCCCCTGAACAGATGTACCAGATGGCAACGGGAACCTGATCCGAAATCCCCTTTCTTCATCGCGGGTGACTGCTTTTGCGTCCTCCATACGCCGGGGGCTGGTCTCCGCCCTTGTTGTGGGGGGGCATACACCGGTATTGCGAGGGAGTGATTCCAGTACCAGGAGGATTCCATCCCGCACCCTCCCGGTCCCGGTCTTTTCACTCCCCGTGTGCATTCGTTTTCTTCAGGGGCCCGGACGGATACCCTCATCAGGGTTCCGGAGAAAAGGAAAACTCAGTTTACGAAATGGACGCAATTGTTGCTCAGCACCTTTTAAAGTCATTCGGGCCTGTCACCGCGGTGGACGATGTCAGCATCACCATCCCGGAAGGGAGCATTTTCGGGTTCCTCGGTCCGAACGGGGCGGGAAAGACCACCACGATCAGAATGATTACAGGCGTGCTGATCCCGGATGCAGGGAACGTGCAGATACTCGGGAGTGATGTGCAGAAGGATCCGCTCACCGCGAAAAAGAAACTCGGGGTCATCCCCGAGAACAGCACGGTGTACAGCGATCTCTCTGCCGAACAGAACGTCACCCTCTCCGCGAAATTCTATGGTATGGAGAAAGCGGCCCGAAAGAAGCGTGCTGTCGAGATACTGGATCGGCTCGGCCTTTTGGCACGAAAAGACGATTATGTCCGGACATTTTCAAAGGGGATGCGTCAGCGGATCAGCATTGCATGTGCGATCGTGCATTCTCCCCCGGTCCTCATCCTCGACGAGCCGACCACGGGCCTTGACGTGTACAGCCGCAGGCTCGTGATCGAGACGATCCGGGAGATGAACCGGGAGGGGAGCACCATCCTCCTCACCACCCACAACATCGAGGAGGCGAATGCCCTCTGCTCGATGATCAGCGTCATTAACAGGGGGAAGATTGTCGCGACCGAGAGCCCGGAGCGGCTCAAGAAGACGTTCGATACCTCGCGGTATGTCGAGGTCGCCTTTGACCAGGTTGTGGAGGCTGGACTCTTCTCATCACAGGTGATCACCAGGGTAGAACCATGGGGGGACAAGTGGCGGATCTACACCGAGAACCCGGATGCCGCCGTCAAATACCTCGCATCCCTGGCCGGGCAGGAGCAGCTGACGATCGTCTCGATCGCGACCTCCAACCCGACGCTCGAAGAGGCATTTGTCCGGCTCACGGGAGGGGCCTGACCGGATGGAGTGGGAGACATTTCTCCGGGGCATTCTCGTGATAACCGAGAAGAACATGCGGATCTATTATTTCAAGGGCCCCGTCATGATCTTCGGCCTGCTCTTTCCCCTGATCATGTTCCTCACGTTCTTCATCGGCCGCGACCTCGACCTCATCCCGTTCTTCCCCGGCTTCCTCGCGATGATGCTCTTCTTCACCTCCTCCTCGGTCGGCCCGCTTATCACCCCATGGGAGAAGCGGGAGAGGACGTACGAGAGGCTCGTCTCGCTCCCCGTGATCCTGGAGAGTATCATCATTGGTGACCTGCTTGCAGGTGCGCTCTTCGGATTCGTGATCACGATCCTCGTGTATCTTGCCTGTGCGGTGCTCTTCTCCATCCCTCTTTTAAGTGCCGTTCTCCTCGTACTCGGGATTATCCTCGGCTCGATCGCATTCGCAGCGCTCGGCACCCTGCTCTCCTCCCCGGCTACCTCCAATCCGTCCAATCTCATGATGCTCTCGAGCCTCGTCCGGCTCCCGCTCATCTTCATCTCCGGGATCTTCATCCCGCTTTCCCAGCTGACCGGGCCGTTTTTTCTCATCACCTCGCTCTCCCCTCTCACCTACCTCGTCGACCTGTTCCGCATGGCGCTCTCCGGCGACGCGGTCTACCCTGCATGGGTGGATATCCTTGTGATTTTCGCCGTGATCCTCCTCTTTACCTGCGGTGCAAAAGTCATCCAGAAGAGAAACCTCGTAAAAGGAATCTGACAGCGCCAGGGAAGATTTTTTTACTCTCTGTCTCCATTTTTCGTCCGGGAAAGAACATGACAATGGAGAATCAGGAACTCATCACAATCGTGTCAATACTCACGCGCCGGCTGAAAGAAGGAAAAACCTACGAGGATTTCCGGAAAGCCTGGTTCCACACCACGGGTTTTGGGGTCAGCGGAAAGGTGGCGGAAGGGAGCAGCAACCAGATGTATTCCCTTGTCAATGTCTTCGATCCGAGGGAGATCATCGTCCTCGGGTTTGGGACCGGGACACTTGCGCAGTTGGAGGAGGCGCTGAATATCGATGTGAAGTTCCGTGGAGCAAACCCTCTCGATGACGTGGTCGAACCTGAGATAGGGAGGAAGTTCTGTACTCTCGTGGCAGAGGATGATTTCTCGGCGATTGGAGACATCGCGTACAAGCCGGCCGAGATCGGGGGAAAGGTAACCGATATGGCAGAGTTCGAAAAGAACCTGAAGGCGATCGCAGCGCTCTTTACCACGGCATCACAGGAGAGGGATGCACTTACAGAGGAGCGGAAGAAGCGGGCCGGGAGATGAAAAGGGCGACGGTGGAACAGATAATCCGCGGTGAAGAGATTCAGCTCGCTTAAGCTATACAAAAAGCCGTCGGCAATGGATTGGGGGATGAGAAAAGATGAGAGTATAATACCGGAAAAAGAAACATCCGGGCTATGCCCGGACACCATCCCAGGTTTCACTGGCGTTCGCAAGATCTTCCATCGTGGTGGCCCACTTGCCGGTAAACGAGTTAGGGGCACCGGATATCACGAACTCAAATGTCCCGCTCGCGAGTTCCCCTTCGGTGAATTCCGACCAGGTTCCCGTGAGAGTGTCACCCTCGATGGTCCCCTGGACTGTGCCATTGCTCTCCACGTACCATCCGGTCACGGATGAACCGGTCTGCAGGAGAGCAATTTTTGAGGTGTAGGTCCCGCCTTCATCGGTCCATGCGGTATCCCAGCGCCCGGTCCAGGGCTGGCCTGCGCTGATGCGGACACCGTTCCAGGTTTCACTGGTGGGTGTCAGTTCTGAGGTATTATACGCCCAGCGGCCGGAAAACGAGTTCTGGTCTTCGGACATCTCGAATGCGAACACACCTGTCCAGTTCTCATCTCCTTCGCTCTCGGCCCAGGTGCCGGCCAGGCGGTTACCATCCGACGTTCCTTCGAGCGTGTCGGTGCCGATATTATAGGTCCCGGTGACGCGTGTCCCGGTCTGCTCAAGGAACATGATGCCATATCCCTCGGAACCTTCCTCGGTCCATGTGCCGTTCCAGGCCCCTTCCCAGGAAACTGCCGGGGCAGCGGTGGTGGGAACAGGGGTGGCAGCAACGGTCGTTACGGTGGGTGTGACGGCATGGGGGCCGGGGGTGCTCGTGCAGCCGGCAGCCAGGAGTGCTGCGACCACGATGATCATGACGAAGAAAGGAAGGGTGGTGGACATTATCCCGAAGTATGGTGTCGCGAGTAAAAAAATCCGATGATTCTTCCCTGCACAGGATGCCGGATACCGTCATCTCTCCTTTCCCTGGCTGCATGCCAGGGGACGAGGGTCCGGTTGATGCTGCAGATGAGAACGAAAGACAGGTTGCAGGTCATGATTCATCCACAACAGCGGAGAGCACCCCGATGAAGTACGCCAGGTACACACAATCTGCGATGGAGAGATCCGGCTCACTCAACACCCACTGGAGACCGTCGGCGATAGGCTGGAGGGTATCTGCGTCAGGGTACACATTGTCCCTGCCAAGGTATTCGAGATACTTTCCCCTCAACTCGCAGCACCGATCTTCAGATAGCCCGATTCTCGGGCCTATGTTCATTTCTCCCATGATATAATTCCCCGCCCGTCGCTCTGTAATATGAGAAGAAGCCTGTGGTATACCACAACAAATGCTTTTCTTTTATGCGGGCAATCGGCGGGAATGTACCGGGGCAGGAAAAAGGGTGCGAATGAAAATGGCTTTGCCATTTTCATGCCTGCGGCATGTGCATGCAGTATCTACCCTGCACCAACAATAATCAGGCCTTCCTTGAACTCGAAATCGGTTCTGAGAGAGCCGGTGCCGACCCTGAACACTTTCAGGTTTACGTTGTAGATGCCGGGGGTCCGGTAAGTGTGGACCGGGTTCTGTGCCATCGATCTGTACCCGTCGCCGAAGTCATACAGGTATTGGGTGGGATTTCCGATCGATTCGTCTGTGAATGCGACTGTCAGCGGAACTGGTCCGGTGACAGGGAACGCTGAAAATTCCGCGGACAGGACGGGGTTCAGGGGGGCAAAGACCGTCACGGCCCCGGGGCATGTCGTGACATCCCTGATAAAGGTCTTTGTCACCGGATCATATTTCGAGACGGTCTGGGTGATGGCATACGTCCCCGGGAAGCGATAGGTGTGGACCGGGTTCTCTGCCATGGATCTGAACCCGTCGCCAAATTCGTAGAGGAACGTGGTGGGGTTTCCTGTTGACGCATCGGTGACCTGCACCGTCAGGGGTGCTGTGCCGTGAGCGGGCATGACCGTAAAGCCGGCAGAAAACGGAGGTTCCTGGCCGACGGTGATGAAACCGACCTTCTCCATCGTGTCCTCCTGGCAGGCACTGTTGGTCAGGTGCAGGCTGACGGTGTAGGTCCCATCGGAAGTGTAGGTGTGGACCGGATCTTCCTCTTCAGAATACATCCCGTCCCCGAAACTCCAGTTCCAGGTGTGCGCAATCCCGATATTCTGGCAGGTGAACCCGACGGACAAAGGTGCAGCGCCGGATGTCACATTCGCAGAGAAGTCGGCAATCAATGGCTCTTTCGGGGCGGTGAGGTTTGCATACAGGTGGACTGTCTCATCTTTGGCCGGGTGCTGGGTGTTCTCCTGGGTCAGGGGAAAGTACCCGCACTTTTGCACCGTGTATGACCAGAGGGGTGTGCCGGTGGTGCTGACCTCGACACACAGGGTGCCGTTCTCAATGGTTCCCGCGAACCAGTCGCCGTTGAAGTATACTTCGGCACCACCGACGTTCGAATGGATCAGGTAATAGCCCTTGTCGCCACCGACGATGATGTCAGGGAATACTGCGATATACCCCTCTTTTGCGAGAGTGCTGGAGCCGGCACTGTTGTTCACCGTCAGCGTGACGGTATATGTTCCCTCGTCCATGTAGGTGTGGACCGGATTTCGCCCGGATGCGTTCGGTGTCCCGTCCCCGAAATCCCACTGGTAAGACCGGGGTCCCCCGCCTGTGGAGGAATCGGTGAAACTGACCGTCAGCGGGACGAGCCCGAAGGTCACATCCGCCGCGAAGTCCGCAACTGGCGGGGCATCCGGAGGCTGTCCGACCGCGTAGATGTTCCAGTCGAGACTCCCGAAGTAGACGATACCGTTCGCCACTGCAGGGCTCGAAAAGATCGGATCGCCTGTCTCAAAGGTCCAGATCTCCTCCCCTGTCAGGGCATCGATGGCATACATCTTCCCGTCCCAGCTCCCCGCATACACGATACCATTTGCATACGTCGGGCTGGAATAGACCACGTTCCCGGTGGTGTAATTCCAGATCTTCTCACCGGTCATGGCATCCAGAGCATACATGTTGTTATCACAGCTCCCGATGTAGACTGCCCCGTATGCGACTGCAGGGGATGACGCCATCTCGCCATCGCCACCGGTCTCAAAGGTCCAGATCTCCTGGCCGGTCAGGGCATCCAGTGCATACACGTTCTTGTCCCAGCTCGAGACATAAACGATGCCGTCTGCCACCGAAGGGCTCGAAGAGATCACGTTTCCGGTAGTGAAATTCCAGACTTCAGACCCGTCGGAGGAATCAAGGGCATACAGGGTCGTCTGGCCGCCTGTCACATACAGGAGGCCGTCAGCGACGGCGGGACTTGAATCAATTGAAGGATATTCTCCCAGCGTCGCGTTCCAGAGCTCTGTTCCCGATGTTGCATCTACGGCATAGAGAGTGCCATCCAGGCTCCCGCTGTATACAATACCATCCGTGACCACGGGGTCTGCCGTGACCCATCCGCCCATGGGGAAATCCCAGAGCAGAGATCCCGTGTCCTTGTCAAGGGCGTAGAGATAGGTGTCGTAACTGCCGATATAGACGACCCCTTGCGCAACCGCCGGGCTCGTGAGCACCCGACCCCCGGTCTCAAAAGTCCAGACCTCCGTGCCGGTCTCTGCATCAAATGCATACACGGTGTGGTCATCGCTCCCGATATATACCACGCCATCGACCACGGCGGGACTCGAATATACCCGGTCGCCAGAGGTGTTCATCCAGACCAGTGCATCGATGGGGGTGATCCCCCCGTCATCGTTAATTCCTGAGTGACAGGGGTCTGCCCTGAACATCAATGGGACGTGAGTCGCATCGCCGTCTGCGGCAACACAGTGTGTGCCTGCGGCGAGCACGCACGCGCAGGTAAGAATAAAGAAGAGAGACCCTGCTGTCGCTCGCAGGGGTGAACTGCCACCTTTCATGTTGTACACCAATCGTCATATCACGCTCATCTGATATAATGACCATGGATCCCGGGGAACACCCGGGCCTCACATCCTCCATGGGTTAGGTTAAAAAACCATTGGGGACGTATGGGATACCAGGAAACCACATAACTCATGAGTTCAATCGTCCGGGGATAGTGCCATGCACTGCAGATACAGCCACTGGCTCATTATCGGGGTGATCGTGATTTTAGCCGGGGGCATCGCAGCAACCGCATGGACCGCACAGAACGAGGATTTCCGCCTGCGCGAGGATCTCCTCACCAAGAGCAGGCTCGTCGCACAGGGGTTTGACTCGGACCTGGTCAGGGCACTGACCGGAACTGAAACAGATCTCACCTCCCCTGGATACCTCGCGTTGAAGGAGCAGATGATCCGGGTGCGGTCCGCCGACCCGCTCATCCGGTTTATTTACTTTATGGGACAGGGACAGGACGGGACCGTCATCTTCCTCGTCGATTCGGAACCGCCGGGTTCTCCCGACTACTCCCCTCCGGGGCAGGTTTTTTCCGAAGTGTCACCTGTCATGCTGAATTCCTTCATATCCACACAGGAGGAATCCACCACAGGCCCAGTCTCCGATCGCTGGGGTACGTGGGTGAGCAGCATCACCCCGGTTGCCGATCGCCATACAGGTGAAGTCATCGCTGTCTTCGGCATGGATGTCGATGCCCAAGACTGGTACGCGAGGATTGCCATGTCCATTCTGCCGGTCATAGTTGTCATGTGCATCCTCCTTTTCATCCTGCTCGTGTTTGCCTACATGCACCAGTGCAATGAAATGGAGAAACGGATCCTGGCGGAGTCTGAGAAGGTTGCCCGGGAATCAGAAGGGCGGCTGAAGCAGAGCGAGGAGAGGCTCCGCCTCCTCGTCCAGAACGTCAACGACGGCATTATCGTCCATACCATGCCCGGAGAGGGCCCGTGGCGGATTCTCGAGGTGAACGACCGGGCAAGCCATATCTTCGGGTATACCAGCGAAGAACTCCTGGAGATGTCGTTCCTGGACCTCATAGAACCGGGGGCCCGGGAGCGAATCAGGGCACTTTCGGCGGAGTTCCTGGAGAAGGGTCATGCCATCTACGAGACCGAGTGCACAAAGAAGGACGGGCAGCCTCTCCCGATCGAGGTCAGCGTCCGGTTATTCGAGATGGAGGGGGAGGCAGCCGCCCTTGCTGCAGTCAGGGACATCACGGAGTGGAAACTGTTCCGGAAGGAGATGGAATCCTATACCATGGAACTGACCCGGTACTCGAATGCGCTTAAGGAGGCCAACGAGAAGCTCAACCTGATGAACAGGATCACCCGGCACGATATCAACAACCAGCTCACCGTCCTCATCGGCTATCTTGAGATGATGAAGGAGAAATACCCGGATCCCGCGATCCAGCAATACCTCGATATCGGGATGCGTTCCGCAAAGAACATCGAGAGCCAGATCATGTTCACGAGGGAATACCAGGATATCGGGTCCCAGGCGCCGAGGTGGTTCGACTTGAAAACCGTGATATCCAGGGCGGCAGAGGCGGTTCCCCTTGCCCCTGTTACGCTCACGGTGCAGTGTGAAAGTGTGGAAATATACGCTGATCCCCTGTTCGAAAGAGTGTTTTACACGCTCTTTGAGAACACCATCCGACATGGCGAAACCGTCACCAGGATCGGGATTTCGTGCCATCAAGAGAAGTCCGGTTTCATAATCGTGTATGAAGATGATGGAGAGGGCGTTCCTGCCGAACACAAGGAGGACATCTTCCACCGCAGGTTCTATAAGCACACGGGATACGGGCTGTTCCTCTCGGCAAGCATCCTCTCGATCACCGGGATTTCAATCAGAGAGACCGGTCTTCCCGGGAAAGGTGCCCGGTTTGAGATCCTGGTGCCGGAAAGAGCGTACCGGATTATCCGGAACTGAGAAGAATGGTGCAGGGAACCGGGAGAGATCCCCTGGTGTCGCGCAATCCCCCGGATACATGCACTCGTCCGTTTCTTATAAGACCCCTGACTCCTTACACCTCTCTTCAGTGGGGTATCCATGGGATTCGTATCCTGGCTGATCTCTCTCTTCACCACGGATTCTTCCCGCGAGAAACGAAGGCGTGAAGATGAAGAAGACGAGGAGATCGAGGAACTGGTGGCGCTCGGGATCATATGAGCGGAGAAACCGTCTTGTAAAAAAGTCCTGATGCCCCATCCCTTTTCTCCCTCTCACGAAATATTTTTTAGCGTCCACCCAAAAGAGCGTTATCACAAATGAAACCCCATTCCCAAAAAACCCCGCTCAAAGCCCTTGTATCGGGCCTTTTCGGCATCCTTGTCTTCCTCATCGTGCTCGTCGTATTCCGGTTCATCGCGACCCACACCTCGTGGCCGCTCTTTCGCGGGTTCGTGGATCTTTTATGGGCTTATGCCTCCCTCATCGTCATCTTCTCTGTTCTCTTCATGATAGGGGAGATCTTTGCCGCGTTCCCGTTTCCGTTCAACCTCCCGTTCCCGATCTTCAACGCGGCGGGAAGTGTGCTGCTGGTCTCGTTCCTGCTGGCCGTCCTGAAGTACGTTGACAGCTCCTTTTCAACCGGTATCTCTCCTGCACTGGATGTAATCGCCCTGTTCCTGTTGCCGCTCGTCATTATCATTGTCCTGATCGCAGGGTATGTCTCGATCTTCGTGCGACTGAAAGGACCGGAGCCGGCTCCGTCGGAGGGAGCCGGTTCGTCCGGATCCCCGGAGAGTTGTCCATCGTGGGAGTCAATCGGTGAAGAGTTCCGGCAGATGGTCGCAGATGTCATACGGAAGATAAGAAACGAGATCAACAAAGATTGAGGCGGAAAAGAGAGATGAGGGGAACCCGGGAGTGATCAGGCCCCTGCAGATATCCCGAGTTTCCCCGGAAGATCTCCAGCCCATGCCCCGATCGCTTCCCAGTCCCGGAAGTCCCCGACCGGCCCGTCCATCTTTTTCCATATCCATTTGTGCATGAAGGAAAGCTTCTCCATCTCAATCTTTCCGGCAAACATTGTCACTGCGACAGGCTCCACGGGAGCGAGGGCCGTGCGGAATACACTGATTGTTTTATCGACATCACCGGGGTCTTTCCCGAGCGGGGCCACCCCCACGCAGAATGCAGCGACCGGGACCTTCGCGAGTGCGTCACGGTGCTTTCCGACGAATTTTTTCAGGTCGCCCACCATCTTTCCCATATAGACGGGCGCCCCGATGACGACCGCGTCATAACTTCCTGGGGACGACACCGTTTTCATCACGCCCAGGTCAACAGTATAGCCTTCTTTCTGCAATGTTTTTCCTATCGCTTCGGCGACCCCGGCAGTCGATCCGTGCACCGATGCATATGTGACCAGTATTCGGGCGGACATGTTCATTCCCTTTCGGGATATTGAGAGGAAGAGATAATAAAGGGTGGGGGATACACCGGGCATTCTATCCAATCGCCGCTGTACCGGCGGCTGTCTTGGGAGAGTGGGTGACAGCAGAACGCCTGTGAGTTGAAGGGAAAAGACCAATACAGGGCCCAGCAGAGAGATCGTCTATTCCAATGGCCACTTTTATGCTCGTCCAGGGCGGCAACCTGTCTACGGACACCTGGAACAGGCTTGCCGGGCGGATTGACTATCCTCCCGGGGGCCAGCTCGGCGGGGCATACTGGGACGGGACCGTCAGGGCTCTTGAGTCACATGGACACCGGGCGTGTGCACCGACCCTCGAAGACGAGCATATTGCAGGCCTGTCCGGGCACATCGCTCAAATCTGCACTCTTATCAACCAGTACGATCTCCGGGAGATTATCCTCGTCGGGCATAGTTATGGCGGGATGATCATCACAGGGGTTGCGGACAGGATGCCGGATCGAATCAGGCGCATGGTGTATCTCGATGCCGCTCTTCCCGATCCCGGGCAGTCGCTCTTTGACCTGTTTGCATCGGAGGGGAGCGATCCCCTGTCATTTTCCGGACTGGAACCGGCGAAGGCATACGTGGAGAAGATCCGGTTCGTTCCCGGGAACCTCGCAGGGATCCCGAAGACATACATCCGCTGCATGAAGAGCGAGTTTACCGTTGTCACGGGTGCAGCGAAGCGGAAGATTGACGCCGCCCCGGAAGGGTGGACCTGTATCGAAATGCCGTCATCACACGTCCCCATGGCCGATATGCCGGATGAATTACTTCACATTCTGCTGGGTGCTGCGATGTAGCAGGTGTTTTTTGGGGGATGACTGCAACCGGCGCATCTCCCTCTTGCAGGTGATCATCGACGGGATGCCGGCAAGGTTGTGTTGTGACACGTGAATCCCGGCCCGGAAATGAGTATCAGAGCCCGGCTTTGTCCCATGGATCAGCCTGAAATGACCCGTCCCTTCATTCTGGCTTCCTGATCCCCTCATCCCTGACCTTTTATCGATTTAAATGTGACTATAAAAAGTCGTATATAGTGGGTGTTCGTAAGTAGGGGTTTGATCGTGAATGGTCACACAATGGGCGCATGCCGCCCGGGAGTGAAAGGATGAGGAGGCAGGATATATGAAAACGGTGTTTGTGAGGCCTGAACTGTGCATCGGGTGCAGGCATTGCGAGGTTGCGTGTGCGATCGAGCATGCAGAGACCAGGAGGTTGTTCGATGCTGTCCGCGAGGAGAAGAGATCACTGCCGCGTATCCACGTGGAGGTGGGTGTCAACTACCTGACGTTTCCCAACCGGTGCAGGCACTGCGATCCGGCGCCATGCATGCAGGTCTGCCCGACGGAGGCACTCATCCGCGACACCGTGACAGGGTCCGTCGTGGTGAGGTATGACCGGTGCATCGGGTGTGCGGTCTGTGCGATGGCCTGCCCTTTCGGCATCATCCATTTCCAGCAGGTGTATCAGCTTGACACTGGCCGCGAGGTCAATGCAAAGTGCGACAACTGCATCGAGCGGCAGAAAGAAGGCAGGATCCCGGCCTGCGCCGAGGCGTGCAAGACCGGCGCACTGGAGTTCGGGGATGCCGGCGACCTTATCCGTGTCAGCAGGAAGGATTTCACTGTGCGTATGATCAAGTCCGGGGGGACCGAGGTGGAAGTCCCGAAGATCCCGGCAAATGTCCGGGCATTCCGGGCAATACTGGAAGAGATGGCGAATTTGTGAGGGGAAGAGAGGAGAAGGAGGGAGATTTCAATGTATGATGCAATGGGTGCAAAGAAACTGGCAGAGCAGCGGGCTCTTGATGCGACCGACCAGGAAATTATTGCAAAAGCGGTAGAAGACGGCGTGTCCACCGCATGGGACCGGCTCGCCGACCAGCAGCCGCAGTGCGGGTTCGGGCAGCTCGGGGTCTGCTGCAACCGGTGTGCCATGGGGCCCTGCCGGATAGAGCCGTTCGGAAAGAAACCCGACCGCGGCGTCTGCGGGGCAAACGCCGACCTCATCGTGGCACGGAACCTGCTCGACGATCTCTCAACAGGTGCTGCAGCCCATTCTGACCACGGGCGGGAGGTCCTGGAAGTCCTCCTCGAGACCGCGGAGGGAAAGAGCCAGGGCTACCAGATCACCGATGAGGTGAAACTGAAGGCGGTTGCCAGGGAATACGGCATCAAGACGGAGAAAAGGAAGAAGGAAGAGGTTGCAAAGGACGTCGCCCGCGCATTGCTCGAAGAATACGGGACGCTCAAGAACAAAATCCAGATGGCAGAACGGGCCCCGGAGAAGACAAAGGACACCTGGAAGAAACTGGGGATCGTTCCCCGGAGTGTCGATCGCGAGATCGTGGAATCCATGCACCGGATCCACATGGGAGTCGGTGCAGACTATGTCAACGTCCTCCTGCATGCGATGAGAACCTCGCTCTCTGACGGGTGGGGCGGGTCGATGATGGCAACCGAAGGATCCGACATCCTGTTCGGTACCCCGGCACCGCTTCGCTCCCGTTCGAACCTTGCCACGCTCAGGAAGGACTTGGTCAACATCGTCCTCCACGGGCACAACCCCATTCTCTCGGAAATGATCGTGAAAGCCGCAGAGGACCCGCAGCTGAAAAAACGTGCCACTGAAAAAGGTGCCAAGGGCATCAACATCGTCGGCATGTGCTGCACCGGAAACGAGCTCCTGATGCGGCACGGTATCCCCATCGCGGGGACGTTCCTTGACCAGGAGCTCGCGATCGCGACCGGAGCGGTCGAGGTGATGGTCGTCGATTACCAGTGCATCTTCCCGTCGATTGCGCAGACTGCCGCATGCTACCACACAAAAGTCGTGAGCACGAGCCAGAAGGCAAAGGTCCCGGGAGCCACCTATATGGAGTTCAGGCCGGAGAATGCCCTTGAAACCGCAAAAGAGATTGTCACGGTGGCAATCGACAATTTCCCGAACCGGAACACCAACAGGGTCAGGATTCCTCAAAAACCCATCGAATTAATGGCAGGTTTCTCCGAGGAAGCGATAAGAAAAGCGCTGGGAGGAACGTACAAGCCGCTGATCGACGCGATTGTTGCGGGCAAGATCAAGGGGGCCGTGGGCATTGTCGGCTGCAACAACCCGAAGATAAAGCAGGACTTTGGGCATGTCACACTCGCGAAAGAACTGATCAGGAAGAATATTCTTGTCGTCGAGACCGGGTGTTCCGCGATTGCATGCGGCAAGGCGGGACTGCTCGTCCCCGAAGCTGCCGACCTGGCAGGGGACGGGCTCAAGTCTGTCTGCAATGCACTCGGGATCCCACCCGTCCTGCACATGGGCTCCTGCGTGGACTGCTCCCGCATCCTGATGCTCGCGGCGAACATCGCAAAAGAGCTGGGCGTCGGCATCGGGGACCTTCCCATCGGCGGTGCAGCACCGGAATGGTATTCACAGAAAGCCGTCTCCATCGGCACCTACTTTGTCTCATCCGGCGTCTACGTCGTCCTCGGCATCCTGCCCAAGATCTTCGGGAGCCCGAATGTGACACACCTCCTCGCCTCACAGCTCACGGGTCTCGTGAATGCATCGTTCGCGGTCGAACCCGACCCGGTAAAAGCTGCCGGACTCCTCGAAGCCGAGATCGAGAGGAAGAGAAAAGCGCTCGGTATCTGATCGCGGGATCGGAAAACCATCCCGTTTTTTCAGGAGAGGATACCATGGACGAAGGAACGCTCGATACCATTATTGCCCGGCATGACGCGCCTGCCGGAAGACTTCTCGGGATTTTAGGGGAGATCCAGAACCGGGAGGGATATATCCCCCGCGAGGTCCTGGAGATGCTCTCGGAGAAGATCGAAGTCCGCCTTTCGCAACTGTACGGTCTCGCCACCTTCTACTCTTTCTTCAGCCTGAAACCCGTCGGGGACCATGTCATCACTGTCTGCATGGGGACAGCGTGCCACGTCAGGGGAGCAGTCGCGATCCTGGAAGCACTCGAGGGACTGCTCGGGATACAGAGCACCGCCACAAAAGACGGCAAGTTATCCGTCACAACCGATGACGGGAGATTCACCGTGGAGATTGCACGCTGTTTCGGCGCCTGCAGCATGGCGCCGGTGCTGCGTATAGACGGGAACCTGTACGGGTATGCAACACCGGAAGACCTCCCGGCAATCCTGGGTGAGTACGGGTGGAAACCATGAGGATCGCCTCGGCAGAAGACCTGGTGTGTGCCGGGCGGGCCGGGTTGCGGAAGATCAGTCCGGAAAACCCCCGTATCGCGGTGGGTCTGGCGACATGCGGGATCGCGGTCGGCGGCATGAAGGTCTACGATCGCATCAAAGAACTCATTGGTGACCATGGTGCAGACATCGACCTTGCGCGGGTCGGATGTCTCGGTTACTGCAAAGAAGAGCCGCTCGTCAACATCACACTACCCGGAAAACCGCTTGTCGTCCTGCACAAAGTTGGTCCCGGTGATGCGGAGGAGATCGTGCATGCGGTGGAAAAGGGCATCGTCCCGGTGGAGAAAGCGCTCTGCAGAATTCCGTTGTGGGACCATGTCACGGGATATACCCACGAATATGGCAGGGGATTCGACGAGATACCGCTGTACCGGGATATCCCGTTCTTTTCGCACCAGAGAAAGGTGATACTGCGTAATTCCGGGCTGATCAACCCCGAAAATATCGACGAATACATCGCGATCGGCGGGTATGCCGCCGCATGGAAGGCTCTCTCGGGCATGACCCCGGAGGTGATCACCGGGGAGGTCGAGAAGTCAGGACTCCGCGGGCGGGGGGGTGCCGGGTTCCCCACCGGCCTCAAGTGGCGGATCGCCCGCAATGCAGTGGGAAAGAGGAAATTTGTCATCTGCAATGCCGATGAAGGCGATCCCGGGGCCTATATGAACCGGAACGAGATGGAGAGCGACCCCCACATGGTGCTCGAAGGCATGCTGATCGGTGCGTATGCCATCGGGGCAAGCGAGGGGCTCATCTACATCCGGGCGGAATACCCGCTCGCTATCAGGCGCCTCGAGACCGCGATCGACCAGGCCAGGGAGTATGGCCTCCTGGGAGAGGACATCTTCGGGACTGGCTTCTCATTCGACATCGGAATCGCGACCGGGGCCGGTGCGTTCGTGTGCGGGGAATCAACGGCGCTTGTCGCATCCATCGAGGGGAGGACCGGGCGGCCCCACCCCCGCCCACCGCGGCTGACCGATCCCGGCGGAGGGCTCTTCGGCTGCCCGACGGATCTCAACAACGTTGAAAGCTGGTGCAATGTGCCGGTGATCATCAGCAACGGCAGCGAGTGGTACAGCCGGATCGGGGCCAAAGGGAATACCGGCACCAAGGTATTCTCGCTCGTCGGGAAGGTTGATCGGGTCGGCCTCGTGGAGGTGCCGCTCGGGACCTCGCTGAACACGATCGTGTTCGATATCGGCAACGGCGGCGCCGGCAACAAAAAGGTAAAAGCAGTCCAGACCGGGGGACCTTCAGGGGGCTGCATCCCGGTGCGGCTGTTTGATACTCCGGTCGACTACGAGAGCCTGAACCGGGTCGGCTCGATCATGGGCTCGGGAGGAATTGTCGTCATGGACGAAGATACCAGCATGGTGGACATCGCACGGTATTTTATCAACTTCGCGACATCCGAGTCCTGCGGGAAATGTATCCCCTGCCGGGAGGGGCTCAAACACACGCTTCTCCTCCTCAACAGGATCCTTGCAGGGAAGGCGACCAGGGGCGATCTCGAGACTCTTGCCGAACTCTCCGGGACCATCGTGGCGACATCCCTCTGCGGGCTCGGCCAGACTGCCCCGAACCCCGTGTTGACGACCCTTGCGTATTTCCGGGAAGAATACGAGGCTATGGTGGGACCATGACCAGGCCGGACACCCCGATAACACAGGTCACGGTCACCATAGACGGAAAGAGGTGCTGTGCGGAAGAAGGCGAGATCATCCTCGGGGTCGCGATGAGGGAGAAGATCGACATCCCTCACCTCTGCTACGAGCCCTCCCTTGACCCCTATGGGGCATGCCGTCTCTGCATGGTCGAGGTCATCAGAAAGGGGAAGAACGAGATGACCACCTCCTGCACGCTCCGGGCAGCCGACGGACTCGAGGTTCTCACCAACACTCCCGAAATCGCAAAACACAGGCGCATCCTCTTCGAACTCTATCTCGCCGAGGCGCCCAGATCGGAAGTCATCAGGGAAATGGCCGCCCGGTACGGCGTCACAAAGACCCGTTTTTTGAAGAAGATCGAGAAAGACGATCCGCTCGGGAACAGATGCATTCTCTGCGGGTTGTGCGTGAGAGCCTGCAACGAGATCATGGGGGCAGGTGCGATCAATTTCATCAACCGGGGCCCGTACACCCAGGTCAACACCCCGTATTTTGAACCGACCGCAGACTGTTTCGGCTGCGGTGCGTGTGCGAAGGTCTGCCCGACCAATGCAATCGTGATGGAAGATATCGGGGGGGAGCGGGTCATGAGATCCTGGAGCAACACGAGAGTTGCGCTGGTGCTGTGCGAATGCTGCGGGAAATATTATGCACCAAAAGAACTCGCGGCATCCACCCTGGCCCGGCTGGACATTCCCCTGAAAGAAGAGATTGGAAAAATCTGCCCTGAATGCCGGGGAAAAAGGATTGCCAGGGAGGAGATACTGGCAAAGACAGGGGGCTCCGGCAAACATGCCTGATTCCACCTCCCGGCGGAAAAAGATGAGTGATGCGGCCCGGATAATCAGGCAGAACACCAGGGCAGGGAAAGAGAAAGGGTTCAGGATTCTCATCACCGGGAAAGGCGGGGTCGGGAAGACCACGATCACCGCCCTCCTCGCCCATCTCTTTGCAAGGGAGGGGTTCACCACGCTCGCCGTGGATGAAGATCCCCAGATGAATCTCCCTTTCGCAATAGGTCTGCCATGGGAGGAGCACGACAGGATCGTCCCCCTGACACAAAACCTCGATTACGTGGAGGAGAAGACGGGTGCCCGCCCGGGTGACGGGTATGGCCTGATGCTCTCCCTGAACCCTGATGTCTCCGACGTGGTGGAACGTTTCGGGGTGAAAGGCCCCGGCGGGGTCGATATCCTTGTCATGGGGACGGTCGTTCAGGCCGCAACCGGGTGCCTCTGCCCCGAAAACACGCTCCTTGAGTCCGTCATCAGGTACATCAACCTCCGGGAGGGTGAGGTGATCCTCATGGACACCCCTGCAGGGGTCGAGCATTTCGGCCGGACTATTACGAGAGGTTTTCACCAGGCAGTGCTCGTCACCGACCCGAGTTTCAATGCCGTGCAGGTGACAGGGCATATTGCACACCTGGCAAAGGAACTCGGCATCCAAAGGATTCACCTCGTCGTCAACCGGGTCCGGTCAAAGGAAGACATCGCGAAAGTGCGTGGGATCCTGGGCAAGAGCATGGACCTCTTTTCAGGACAGTGCATTCTCCCGTACGAGGAGAAACTCCTCCGTTGCGAGCCTGATGTCAGGCCCCTGCTGGAGAACGGGTCGCCCTTCGTGGAAGGGTTGAAGACACTCCGGAAGACTCTTGAATATTACGGGAAGTGACATCCCGGAGAACCGCAAGGCAAAGCGGGTCATGGGGATTACCCGATCGCTGGTCCAGGTATTCCCTGCAGGTCCCTGGTATTGGCAATGGGAGTGGGGAAAATGTTACATCTTTCCTGAATGCCATAGTATATGGGACATATCCCCACGAGGGGACAGACATGGTTTTTTCTCTCACGACAAAACGGCTGATCCTCGACGATTTGAGAGAGGACGATCTCGAGAATATCCGCCGGATCGCAACCAATCCGGAAGTGATGAAATATGTCCTCGTCTGGCTCGAAAACGACGAGCAGATTGCCGGGTTCCTCCAGCGGGGGATTGATGAATCAAGGCGGGCCGAAAGGATGGGGTATGTCCTTGCGGCCAGGTTACCCGAAACGGGAGAGTTTGTGGGGCTTACATTCCTTGAAATCGATCCCGGGCTCCGGAGTACGGGAGAGGTCGGGGTCGTCCTTCTTCCGGAATACCAGGCAAACGGATATGGGAAAGAGATCCTCCGGAAGTACCTGGAATTCGGGTTCGATTCGCTCTCACTGCACCGGGTATATTGCAAGTGCGACGAACTGAACCAGGCTTCGGCCCGCGTGATGGAGCAGTGCGGGCTGACCTACGAGGGAACGATCCGGGAGCATGTCTGGCTCCGGGACCACTGGCGTTCGACCCGGTACTACGGGATGCTGGCCGGGGAGTATGCGGCCAATCTGCCAGTGAATCTGTGAAAAACCATATGGTTCTCATCGAAACACACGCATACAGAATGAAAATGCCGGAGGCATTTTCATATAAACACATTATGAACTCCTTTCAGGATTTCGAATATAAATCATGAAAATCACGAAGTGATTTTCATTCGGGAAAAGGGAATCGAATCCATCCACCAATCACACACAAAATACCCAGAGCCTGTTTGTGTGCACCCACCAGGGCATTGCGATGAGTGCAATGGTGATGATGGTGTAATGCACACGGTGCGGGAACGCCCTGTGCTTGTTTTTCCTGGCGAGGATTACACACGCAAGGGTAATGAGCGTGAAGAACGATATCAGGATCCGTTTGTGTCTTCAGCAGACAACTCTTCGATAAGAGAACCTTCTGCATCGGCAAACCGGATATCGGCAGTCGACCCGTGTGAGGAGATCACGATCCCGTTCAGGAAATCGATTGATGTCATCTTCTTTCCGAACACCTGTGAAAGGATGGGAAAAAGTGTGATGTCATGCCCGACGGCAACGAACAGGTCGCCATCCCCTGTGCCCATTGATGAAAGAAGGGTATGCAGGAGGGTTCCGGAATACGCAACCGGGTCCTCCATGACTGCCGGGGGAATTTCCCCGTCGAGCCATTTGCGGATGAGCACCTGCCAGCCGAGCGTTTCCCGCAGGTTAATGAATGCAGGATAATCGCGGACCGGGTCACCGATCTCCTCCGAAAATTCGATCATGGGGGACCGCCCGGCCGGAGAATATCCCTGGAGGATGCACTCTGCAGTCATCCTGCACCGGTGTGCGATGGTGTGCGCAAGAAAAAGGCGCCTGCCGGGGGCCACGTGCCCCAGCGCCTCTCCAAACTCCCGTGCCATGAGCACGCCTTCAGGGGTGATTTCAACACCCGGCCGGAGGTGATCGGGGACTCCTGCAAAGGCGTCCCTCTTCGAATGGCGGAGAAAGAGGATGGTTTTTCCCTCATTCGGGGCTTCTTTCAGAATATCCAGGATATACTCGCCGGGTTTCACGCATGAACACGCTCCCCGTGACTTCGGCAATAATAGAGAGTCTGGTACATGGGACTATCTCAATGACATATGTGGGGGCTTTCCGTTTTTATGTATATTCCAGGGCACAATCTTTTTCTCCATGCTGCCGGGAGGCGGGAATGGCATATCCTGCCTTGCGGAAAAGATTGAATGGCAGCCCGGTACAACCTGATCTGTTGTACATGGCAGGACCAGTCAACCTGGAACCGACTGCAGCGCTGGTAATGATCTGGGCACGTGACCTGTACCGGGCTGGAAGCGCAGCTCGCTTCTATTCCTGTCTCGATCTCTCCGCGGGCGAGCGGATGCGGCAGGAATGCGAGACGGTCTGCCCATGGTATGGACAGGTGATCATGAACCGGAAATGGTATATCAGGCATTTTGTGTCCGGTTTCGTGACCGCAACCGGCACCCCCTGCCAGATCATCATCCCTGCTTCCGGGAAGTCCCCGCTTGCCCTGGAACTGCTGGATGTTTGCAGCGAAAACATTGCCTCGGTGATCGAGATCGATATCATGGGCATGACGGAGAAACAGGCGCTTTATGCACAGGCATCCCCCACCCATGCCAAAAAGATCCGCTGCGTCTCTGCCGATCTCCGTGACCTTCGGGGGACAGCGGAGGCAATACACGATACAGGCAGGTACAACCCCGGTCTTCCGACCTGCATAATCACCGAGGGGATCTCATATTACATCTCACCTTTTGATCTGTCAGGCATCATCTCACTCTTCGCCTCCGACGGCCGGCAGAACCGTGTTGTCCTCGAGTACATGCTCCCGTGCCGGCTGGTCAGCGTACACAGGCGAAAATTACCCAGGGGAATCTGGCAGATCATCAACCGCGACTGCAATCCCGGAGGGACGATCACCTACAGCCCGGATAAGATGGAGCAGGCACTCACCGGTGCGGGATGTACCTGCGTCGTGCAGCATTCCATGCACGAGATCGAGCGGTGCCGGACGGGCAGGAACCGGTATTTCCCGGCCGTTCCCGATGGATGGATCCAGATCGCGACAGGCAGTCTATAAGGGACCGGCCGGCCCGGTTCACCGTCTCTGCGGAGGCTTTCCGCGAAGGGTTGCGAAGAAACAGTGGATAAGACTTTCTCGTACATTTCATCACAAAATGCAGGCTATTTGCTCCTGTGTCTGAAACCACTGCGACCACAACCCTCAAGTTCCCTGAATGCCAGAGCAGCACATCATGGGAGAGATCATCGAGGATTCCCTCCTCCGGGACAAAAGGCTTGTCTTTACCGGCCGCCACGATGCAGGCAGGAAGCTTGGGGCGTTTCTCCTCGCCCTTCCTGCCATCCATGATCCCCTCGTGCTGGCGATACCCGCCGGGGGGGTGCCTGTCGGCAGGGAGATTGCAGGAGCTCTTGGTGCGCCATTTGCACTCGCAATTGTCCGGAAAGTGAGGATACCCGGTACGACTGAATCGGGGTTCGGGGCGGTGACATGGGACGGTAACGTCCTGATCAACGAGCAGCTGCAAAAAGCGCTCTTTCTCTCCGGCCCGGAAGTCGAAAAAGCCGTAGCCGGGACAAGAAAAAACGTCGCTGAACGAATCGTCCGCTTCACCGGGGGAGAACCGATGCCGCCGGTGGAGAAAAAGACCGTGATCCTGACCGACGACGGCCTTGCGTCTGGGTTCACGATGCTCGCTGCGATCCGGAGCGTCCGGGCCCGCAACCCGGCACGTATCGTGGTTGCGGTTCCCACAGCGTCGCTTTCTTCTGCCGGGATGGTGAGCCGTGAGGCGGATTGTCTCGTGTGCCTGAACATCCGGTCCGGCCGGTCATTTGCCGTTGCAGATGCATACGAGGAGTGGTATGACCTTGACGATTCCGAGGTCCTCGCGGAACTGGAACCTTCGGATTAAAACGGATCATGCCTGGGTACAGCAGCCGGGCGGGAACGGATAGGACAGAAAAATAATCCGACCCGATCAGAATCCCCCTCATCACCCAAACTGCTCCGGAACCATTGATATCATGTCCGGCAGAATTATTCAGTGATGGTCGAATTTATTCAGGTCACTGAGCACGATCTGGACGAGATCCTCGAAATCTACAATTACTATATCCGGAATTCAACCGCAACATTCCACAGCGGGAGGATGTCCCTTGAAGAATTAAAGGAGTTCCTCCACGTCTCCAACCCGCGATATCCTTCTTTTCTCATCAGGGAAGGGGATGAGACGATCGGGTACTGCTTTCTCTCCCAGTACAAGAAGCGGCAGGCCTACGACCGGTCTGCGGAACTGAGCGTCTACTTAAAACCCGGATATACGGGAAAAGGAATTGGAAAATCGGCCCTCGATCGCCTTGAGAATGCTGCAGGGCCGGCTGGCCTTCATGTGCTGATTGGAACCCTTTGCGGGGAGAACCACCCCTGCATTCGGCTCATGGAAAAGTCAGGCTACACCCGGTGCGCCCACCTCAAGAATGTTGGCGAAAAATTCGGAAGAATCCTGGACGTCGTTGTGTACCAGAAGGAGATTTGATCCTGTGCTATTATGTGAAGGATGCAGGATTATCAGAATGCGGATACTACGCGTCTCCCCTGCCGGATGAAACACAGATCCTCTCCATATTTCATCGCATGATATAGAACTGCTTATATATTATTCCGCCAACAGGTGAAAATATGTCTGAATATACAGTATTCGTTGATTCAAGGGGTGGAAACACCAGAAAGGTGGCGGAGGCCATTGCAGGGGAGATTGGGGGTTCCATCGGGAACATGGGGGGATCGCTCCCTGACGATGCAACGATCATCTTCCTCGGAAGCGGTGTCTACGGCGGAAAACCCGGCGATGCCATGAAAAAATTCATCGAGAGCGGGAATTTCTCAGGGAGGAAAGTTGCCCTTTTTGCGACGTCAGGAGGTGAGGCGGGGGCAAAGAACATGATGGCAATGATGGCGGATGCAGTGATTCAGAAGGGAGGAACGATTCTCGGGGACTATCACTGCAGGGGAAAATTCCTCTTCACGAACAGGGGCCACCCGAGCGAGGAGGATCTGGCGAATGCAAAGAAGTTTGCCAGGGATATGATCGCAAAAACCTGACCCGGGCGTTGTGCACTCGCCGGCTCGAAACCATCACACGGTTCCCGGTCAATTCCATTCGATGGGGGACCGGAACACACCCTTTTATCGCATATTGATGTATCCTGTACTATCCGGTTCACAGCACTGCTGACTGCAATCAGCGTCTTTTTCTTGTATTTCACCGATGAAAATTTATCCTGCTGGGAGTGGCTAATGGCATCTCGCTCATTACACACCCTGCCATCATCGGCCAGATCAGAAAACACTGGGGTACAGGAAAAGGACTGTTCGATACTTCCTGTTTTCTGGAATGATGAAACTCACAGTATGGGGAAGCCTTGCGGTCCAGTTCTGGTTATATGCCGCAGGGTTTCTGATAATTGCAATTCTTGCTGTCAGTGTTCGCCTGATCCCGGTTCACGCAATTACCTCGGTATCAGGCGAATGTGAAAAAAGATATGTGTTATCTCCGCTTCCGAAACAAAATAATCCGGTCCAAGGGTCCGTTCCAGGGTCCCTTGTATACTGTTCTTACGGCATATCCCTTTGTCAGATCTCAATCCCTGGGAAAAATGAAAATACACTTCCTTCCTTGCATCAGAGAAGATACATATCCTCTGCTTCCCGCATCAGATCGTCCCGGAATTTCGGGTGGGCTAGGGAGATGATATCGAGTGCCCGCTCCTTGGTGGACTTTCCCTTCAGGCAGACTATCCCGTATTCTGTCGCAAGGTAATCGGTGTCGGCCCGGGGCGTGGTGACCACTGAGCCGCTCAGGAGCCGGGGCACGACCCGCGAGATGGCCCCGCCTTTTGCGGTAGAATAGAAGGCAAGTAAGGACTTTCCTCCTTTTGACGCAAACGCTCCCCGCACGAAGTCCAGCTGGCCGCCGGTTCCTGAGAAGGTGGTTCCCTCGAGATACTCTGCGTTTGCCTGCCCGAGGAGGTCGACTTCCAGGACGGAATTGATTGACATCATATAATCATTCTTTGCAATGATTCCGGGATCGCAGACATACGAGGCCGGATAGCTCTCGATGGCCGGGTTGTCATCCATGAACTCGTACATGCGCCGGGTCCCGGCAGCTGTTGCAAATATGTGTTTCCTGGGATGCAGCGTCTTTTTTTTACCGGTAATGACTCCTTGCTCGATGAGATCCATCATACCCTCGATGAAAAGTTCGGTATGGATCCCCAGATCTGTATGATTCGAGAGGTAACGGGCAACAGCGTTTGGAACGGTCCCGATACCGAGCTGTATTGTTGCGCCGTTCGGGACCAGATCTGCAATTGCCGGACCGATGATATCGTCTTCAGGTTTTGCATCCGGGAACTGGAGTTCGAGGAGCGGAACATGGTTCTCTACGATTGTATCCACCTCTGATACGTGCAGATGCGAATCCCCAAAAACCCTGGGCATGTTCCGGTTCACCTCTACTATGAGTTTCTTACAGTTCCTGGCAGCAGACGAGATGTAATCGCAGCCGGTTCCGAAACTGAAAAAACCCGCTTTATCCATCGCAGAGACGGTCGTCATCACGATATCAGCTTCCATGAACTCGGTGACGAGCTTGGGGATCTGGTGGAGATAGGAGGGGACATGATAGTTGAGGCCTACCCGCGTCATATCCCTGTCGGCAGCGCCAACAAACCAGGAATGGTTCTCCAGACAGTCGCAGAGGTCCGGAGCAAGGACTGAAGCTGCAGCATGTTCGCGGGGGAGGAATGTATAGAGCCTGACCCCTTTGAGAGCCCCGGCACGTGCAGCATCAGATAGGGCGGTAAGGAGCGCCGGGGGCTGGGCAACACTCATCCCGTATACGACGGTATCTCCACTCTTCACGAGGCGTATCGCCTCCTCAGGGCGGGTTTTTTTCTTCTCATATTCACGGGCACACGATGTCAAGGCAGTTCCTCAGTCCAGTAAATACTGCTGGGAGATAATAGGGATTTCTCCGGCAGACAGCATTCCGGCCCACCCTTCAAGAGATCTGCATACGATCCTGTCAAGATGACCTGGAGTTAAGATTCGACCATGTTGCTGGAGTATGTGCTTCCCATTCACCCGGGCAATCCTGCTCTCATTGACTGCCCGGTCTGCCAAAAAAAAGGTTATTCTGATACCGGGATCTGGACTTCGGTTAAGAGTTCCTCTGCCGGTGTTTCGTCCGGGTTGTTCAGGTACACCTGCCTGTCGGGGCCGGCCGGCTCGAGCCCTTCCTCTGCGGCATACCGGAACGCCTTCTCGAATGCGACCGAAAAACCTTCGTGTTCATAAGGTCCCCGGTACACGACCGAGACCACCTTGACGGCCGGCAGCGTCCTGACCGTGAACGCGGGATCCGGCGCTGTGATCGGGCCGTGTATGGGGATCGCCATCTCGATATCGGCATCCGTCTCGCGGTACTCGTTGTCGTAGCAGAGCGAGAGGCAGGGTCCTGTGACCGTCACACCGTTCTTCTGGTTTTCGGGCGAGTAGATGATCGCCATCAGTGCAGCCGACACCCCGCCGCAGATCTCCTCGTAGGTGCCGGTTCTCCGGCCCGAGATCACCCTCATGGCCGGAATATCCTTGATTGCAGGTTCTGATACGTTCATTGCAAACAACTCCGAAAAGTCCCTGTTCTCGATCAACAGGGACATGATCTTCTCCAGCCGTGCGATCTCGAACTGCGCCTCCTGCTGGCGCGTGGCGATCATTGCCCTGACCGCATCATTGTCCCCGGCAGAGTGTGCGGAGAGGATCCTGTCGATCTCGGCGAGCCCGAACCCGAGGGTGCAGAGCGTCCTGATCTTGAGCGCACTCTCGATCTGCGGCACCGTGTAATACCGGTACCCGGTGAAACGGTCTTTGACCTCCGGGACCAGGATGCCCTTCCGGTCATAGTGACGAAGCGCCTTCTGGGAGAGGTGGGTGAGGCTCGAGAACCTCCCTATCGTAATCCGGTCGGACGGCATGGTACATCATAGGATTATTGTCGCTCGGATATAGAGGGTCTTTCTCTCTCCCGGGGGAGGGTTCGGGGGAGGGATATATCGGTATGCGGAACAGTACCTCCAGTGATGCATATCAAAGGGGTGCGGCTGCTGCATGACCGGTTTCCCACGGACCGCAGTTATCCCTTCAGCCTGGAGATCTTCCGGAAGACGGACCGGATCGGGTTTTTTCAGCCCGTCACGTTCTTCATCGGGGAGAACGGGTCAGGAAAATCCACGCTGCTCCGTGCAATCGCAAAAAAATGCAACATCCATATCTGGAAGGAAGAGGAGAGGCTCAGGTTCCACCATAACATATACGAGGATGAGCTGTTCCGGTTTATCGATGTCGAATGGGACGGTGAACAGGTAGCAGGGTCGTTCTTCTCATCCGAGCTGTTCCGCTACTTTGCGGAGGTTCTTGACGAATGGGCAATCGCCGATCCCGGGACACTCTCGTATTTTGGAAACGACTCTCTTAGAACCAGGTCCCACGGGCAGTCGCATATGGCATTTTTTGCGAGCCGTTACCAAAAAGACGGGCTCTTCCTCCTTGATGAACCCGAGAATGCGCTGTCGCCGAAAAGCCAGATCGCGATGCTGCACCTGCTCAAAAAGGTGATCTCCACAGGAAAAGCCCAGTTCCTTATCGCCACTCACTCCCCGATTCTTCTTGCATATCCCGGTGCGGATATCTTTAGTTTTGACACGGTCCCGATCCAGAAGGTTGGATACGAGGAGACGGAGTATTACAGGGTGTACCGGGACTTTCTCAACAACAGGGAGAAGTACCTGGACCGGTTTTGATTCCTTGCCCCGGGGGATGTACCCTCAGGGCCCGCCTGTTCTGCCAGGAACCCTGCATTTAAAAAAAGCCTCCTCGCTGTGTTGTTCGGGGAGACTGAATCGAGGATGTTGTCCCCATACCAATTCAGTCGCTCCAGCCGACGCCGGGGCGTCCATTGGGGGCGGACAGCCCCCACCAGATGTATACGGGTCGTCAATTCCGCCCACACCGGAGAGCGAAGAGCAAAAAAAGAATCTCTGCCTGTTACGACAATGCGTGGTTATCCTCGACAATCTTTCCGTCCCGGAGCCGTATGATCCGGTCGAAATACTTCTTGTGCCAGTCCTCGTGTGAGACCATCACGATCGTCTGGTGCATCTCCCGGTTGATCTCCTCGAAGAGATCGAGCACCATGCGGGAGTTCCCGGTATCGAGGTTCGCACAGGGCTCGTCGGCGAAGAGGATGTCGGGCCTGTTCACGACGGCACGGGCGATGGCGACCCGCTGCTGCTCCCCGCCCGAGAGTTCCTTCGGGAGGTGCCATCTCCTGTCAGAGAGACCGATCCGGTCGAGGATATCGAATGTGGCCGTTTGGTATTCCTCATCTGTCCGGTCGTTCCGGAGCATGGCAGGGAGGAAGACATTCTCGGCAACCGTCAGTTCCGGGACGAGGGCATAGTCCTGGAAGACATACCCGAGCTTGTAGAGCCGGAACATGGTTTTTTCGTAATCGTTCAGCGTGTTCA
>CAYVMJ010000004.1:0-201705 GCA_964452625.1 uncultured Methanolinea sp. | reverse complement strand
GGATTGCGATGGGGTCTAGTGCTGAGCAGTTGGGGCAAAAGCCCCAACTGCGGGGGATACGCTAGGGTTGCCCAGGAAGGTTGAGGAGGTACGGGGGAGCAGCAACAACAGAAGAGGGCAAAAGCCCCAACTGCGGGGCATACGCAGCGGTTGCACAGGAAGGTTGAGGAGGTACGGGGGAGCAGCAACAACAGGAGAGGGCCGCGTGTTCACTCCTGCTCACCCAATCCGGTACCGGAGCAGTGCCGCGATTCCCCCGAGTGCGTCGAGCTGGGCTCCCGGATCAAATGCGGATGAGAGGACAATTATCCGGGCATTCTGGAGCTCGGCCCTGTCAAGAAGCGGAACGATCTCTTCATCGCGCAGGAGTGAATCAGAGACCAGTATTTCTTCCACCGCTCCATAGTCAATGGCTCTCTGCACTTCGTCCCGACCGTACGCCGCGGGGAGTTCTTTGGAGATGCGGAGGAGGAGTTCGTCCATGGCCCTGACCTCGCGCCCCAGCTGGACATCCTCGTGGATCTTCTCCAGTATCCCAAGACCGATGACCTCCTGCACGGCACCTGCACCGATGCGCCTGGTCTCCACCACCAGCATTCTCGCGGCAGTATCGGGGAGGTGAGAACGCAGGAACCGGGCAAAATCCTCCTTGATGAACCCGGGGCCGGCAACCACCAGCGGACCTTTCAGTTCGGTGAGCGTCTCCGCGACACGTGCAAAGAATGCGGGGCGGGTATCTGTATCCCCCCCTTTCCCGCTCCCCATCGTGATGGCTGTCACTCCCTCGGGCCCGTACTGGCGCATGCGGAAGAGCTCGGCCTCGCCTTCCTCGATTGTCAGGATATGCGCCACGTCGTGGATGGAAGCCTTCACGGCCCGTTCGATCCGCTCCAGTTCGTGGGATCTCCAGCGTTTTATGACAGAGATCTCGTAGCCGGGCTCGATATTGAGTGTATGATACGAACCGGTGTCGATACCGTGTTCGATGGTCCCTGAGATTCGCAGGCGGTTCGAGAAGGCATGGAGTTCCACGCGCTCCACGCGTATCCCGAGCCTCACCGGTTTTTTTTCAGGTTTCTCGGGGCGTATCCTGTCCTGTGTCGAGTCCACGGTACGCAGCGTGGTGGCAAAGACAAGGTCGCCTGAACCCACCAGATGTGACAGGTGCCACAGGTCGTCCACGCTCTCGGGAAAGAGGCGGATCTCCCCGAAAGACCGCTGCATTTCACAGTATTCCGCCTTCATTCTCCCTCCATGATGTCGGATCCCCCCGGCGGAACAAAGGCGGCAACCGCCTCGGTGTTCAGGATGCTCCTGTAATTCCGCTGCTCGTCAGGGGGGATCTTCTCTTTCAGTATGCGGAGCACCTTCTTTGCGGTATCATTCGGCTCGAAGCGTCCTGGCACAATCTCGACAATGATGGACGCATGCGATCTCACGGCAGCGGGAGGTCCTCCGATGACTCCTGTTTCCGGCTCCTTCTGGAGCCCGATGGCGACTCCGAGCGGCACGTCCCGGTAATAGTGCCGATCACCCCGGATGATGAACGAGCCCCTGCTCACGTATTCTCCCGATTCGGGCGTTTTGCTCACCTGCGCAGGTGTGACACTGTAGACATCGGCCGAGAAGTGCCCGCTCCTCCAGGCACCGGAGTACGAAGCGGCAAACTGCGCCACCTCTTCCATGTGTGCGGTCGCCCCCTTTACGATGACAACAGATGCCCCGTGGACATCCGCATGGACGAAGAGGTCCCCTCCCTCCATGTACTTCTTTACCAGTTCCTCGTTCTGCGATGCATCCCTTCCTCCCACCACCAGCACCCCATCGCTCGTCATGCACCAGCGGAACCGGTGGAACCAGCGTTTCTTCATCTGGGGAAGGGCGGCGGTCTTCTTTGGTTTCCTTTCAACTGCCCTTTCCATGGCCGCAGAAGCGCCCGCAATCTTCTTTTTGTATTTTTTTATCTCCTCATGGTATCTGCCGGCGTTGGCCTCCACGCTCTCCCCGACAACCAGCAAGACCCTCTCCCCGAGATCGACATCCACGGCACCCCTGTCGGGATACACTGCAAGGACTTGTGTTGCAGGCCCGCTCGTCTGTGCTTTCAGGATGGCCTCGATCTCCTGCCATGAACGGCTTTTGCGTGCATGTGAGAGAGTATTGAGGAGATCCTGGACAAACTGGTAATGCGAGTACAGCGATTCCACGGCCCTCTCGCAGCGCGCGATGTTCCGGTTGAACTTCGCGACTGCCGCCTCCTGCCGGGCCCTGATGCGATCATCGCGCGTCAGCTTCGCCTCTCTTTTTGCAACCGCCGGCTCGGGCGGTGCTGCAGGGGGATAAAAGGAATCGAGTGCCTGGTTGAATTCCGTTTCAGTACCTGCCGCCCCAGGCTCGCCCTGTAAGGGGAATGGAAGGCATTCTGCTTTCGTCTTCACCGGTTCTATGGTCTCTTCGGCCCTTGCAATGAGAGCCGTCACAGCCTGGTAGAGCAGGGGAACCTGTACATCGCGTGCCGGGGTCTGTTTTTCCGTCCCGGTTCTCCTGCAGACGTATTCTGCGTATGCTCCACCGAGCATGGCTCCCACGGCAAGCGCCCGCACGATATCCCTCTCCTCCTGCGCGAGGAATTCTGCAAATGCGTCGGGGCCCGATGTGGCGGGGCCTTCCGGCGGGAGCAGGTACTGCGCACCTGCCACGACATCCCTCTCTTTGAAACGGTGGGGTGAGAACGGCTGGATGATGCGGAATTCCTGGTCACACAGTATGATATTGCCCCTGTCGAAGAGTTCGATGACAAGATGGTAGGTGCGATCATGCCTGCCGACATCAAGGATGACGATCCGCTGGATCCCGTGCTGCCGGATGCCGAGCACCCTTCCCCCCTGCAGGTGTTTGCGGAGTAGCATGGCGAACGCGGGCGGATTTTTCGGGGGGGTGAAGGGCTGTGTGGAGAGGTGCACCCTCTTCCCGGGTTCGATGAGGAGCTGGTGGCGGGCATGTTCCTTGCCGTGCAGCCGGATGAGCATGATCCCCGGGGATATGACGTAGACCTTGTAGATCCAGAGAGGGAGCAGGCGGTTCCACTCGGTAACGACTGCCCGGATATCGATTCCGCTCAACCCTTTCGCCGTGGCCATGATATACCAAATTAAATATGGCCTGAGCACCTAAAAATAGGACTACTGGTGTAGCGATGAGTCCTGGACCTTCCGGAAAAAAAGCCAAGAATACGAAAAAAAAATCGTTCATGGAGCAATACAGGGAATATTTGAAGCAGCAGGAGGCCGCGAGGAGCGCACGGAATAAGGAGGATTCATCGAAGGAGAAGTCAAGGGAGGAAAAAGAGCAGGCCTCCCGGGACACGGCGGATGAGACTGCCGAGGAGATCGAGGCAGCACCCAGAAAGAAGACCAGGGAGGAGAAGCAGAAAGAACACATCCTGCGCATTGAAAAGACACTCCTTGCGTGCATCATCGGTATCGTGACCGGAATAATCTCCTTTTTCGTTGTCAGCCCCTCACAGATACTCGGGTTCCAGAGCTACACTATCCTTGCACTCCTGATCATGATCGCCGGCATCGTGGTGCAGCGTCAC
This sequence comes from uncultured Methanolinea sp., assembly GCA_964452625.1. Taxonomy (GTDB): domain Archaea; phylum Halobacteriota; class Methanomicrobia; order Methanomicrobiales; family Methanospirillaceae; genus Methanolinea_A. The sequence goes on along the minus strand of CAYVMJ010000004.1, from coordinate 198,107 downwards.
CTTTTCATGCTGCTTGGGCTCGGGTCACAGAAGATGGGGGCAAAAGACTGGTTATACCAGGGATTCATGACGTTTGCCTTCTGGTTCATCACCTGGACGATCCTGCTCACCCGGGGTGCCTGAAGGAACCCGCACAGCCATGCGCATCGCGATTGTCCACAAGGACCGGTGCCATCCGCGGAAATGCGGCACCGAATGCATCATCTTCTGCCCGCGGGTACGGACCGGTGACGAGACGGTGGTCATCGGTGAGGACGGAAAAGCCTTCATATCCGAGGAATTGTGCGTGGGTTGCGGGATATGCGTCAAGAAATGTCCCTTCGATGCCCTTGACATCGTCAGTCTCCCCGAAGAACTCGAGAATCCCACCCACAGGTACAACCAGAACGGGTTTGCGCTCTACGGGCTTCCGATCCCCGTGGAAGGGAAGGTGACCGGGATCCTCGGGCCAAACGGGATCGGGAAGAGTACCGCCCTCAAGATTCTCTCAGGGCAGCTCAAGCCAAACCTCGGGCTCTTTGGGAGGGAGATAGACTGGGACGAGATCCTGAAGAAGTACGCGGGAACAGAACTCTTCGACTACCTCACCACCATCTCGCAGAAGAAGCTGAAAGTGGCAGTCAAGCCGCAGTATATCGATTATATCCCCAGGGTTTTCTCCGGGACGCCCCGCGATCTCCTCAAAAGCACAGATGAACGCGGGATACTCTCTTCGTATATCGGGAGCCTGAATATCACCCCCATCCTGGATCATGAGATCACCACTCTTTCGGGAGGAGAGCTCCAGCGGGTGGCAATCGCCGCCTGCCTCGCAAGGGAGGCCGACTTTTATTTCCTCGACGAGATCACGCCTTTTCTTGACATCTACCAGCGGATGGCGGCAGCGAATATCATCCGGGAACTTGCTTTGCAGCGCCCGATCGTAATCGTGGAGCATGATCTTGCAATCCTTGATATGCTCGCAGATACCGTCCATGTCGCGTACGGGAAACCTGCGGCCTTCGGGGTGATCACGCAGCCAAAGGGAGTCAGGGTCGGGATCAACCAGTATCTCGAGGGGTATCTCCCGGAGGAGAATGTCAGGTTCCGGGATCACGCAGTTCTCTTTGACAAGCGGGCGCATTCAGGAGGAGCGGAGAGAGCAGTACTTTTCGAGTTTCCTGCCATGACCAAGAAGTTCGATCGTTTTTCCCTCGAAGTTGCCGGGGGGGATATCAGGGCGGGGGAGGTGCTCGGGGTTCTCGGGGCGAACGGGATCGGGAAGAGCACTTTTGCCGGGTTGCTCGCAGGAGCGGTAGAGCCGGAAGAGGGGGCCGTGGAGATTTCGGCCCGGGTCTCCTACAAGCCGCAGTACGTCAAGGCCCCGAGCTCCGACACGGTCGAGTTTTACCTGCAGTCGTGCACGACTGCGTTTGACACGTCGCTCTACCAGCACGATATCATCGAACCGCTCTCCCTCCGGCCGCTTCTCCAGTCCCCCCTCGACACTCTCTCCGGAGGGGAACTCCAGCGGGTGGCAATCGCTGCCTGCCTCTCCCGCCCCGCGGACCTCTATGTCCTTGACGAGCCGAGCGCCCACCTCGACGTCGAGCAGCGGGTCAAGATAACCCGCATGTTCCGCCACCATGTCGACGGCCGAAACGCGGCAATCCTCGTGATCGATCACGATATCTACCTTGTCGACATGATCAGCGAGCGCATCCTCGTCTTTGACGGAGGCCCGGGAGTTCACGGAGAAGCGACAGGCCCCTTCGACATGCGGGAGGGGATGAACCGGTTCCTCTCCCGCCTGGGCATCACGTTCCGGAGGGACAAGACCGGCCGCCCCCGGATCAACAAGCCGGGGTCTTATCTTGACCGTGAGCAGAGAGCGAACGGGGAATATTATTACTATACTGACAGGGAGATGGGGGAGCAGGGATAATCCCCGCGCCCACTCATCCCGGTCATCCCACCGGGAAAAAACGGGGGAGCCTCTGTCTCAGAAACCAAGGATTTCCAGCCCTGCCAGGATGCATACAATGCATATTGCATACAGAATCACAACGGCCGATTCTTTGATGCGGAGGAGTTCGGGAAATGTCTGCGACCGGAAACGGCCCATTTTCAATACCCCGCGGGAGAGTGATGGATACATCCTGCTGAAGATTCCTGCGCCGAGCAGAAGCCCGGTCACTCCGCCAAAGAGGGCATCGAGGCTCCCCTGGCCCACGGCCCCTGCCACGGTTCCGGGGCAGTATCCCAGGAGCGCAAACCCGACCCCGAAGATGAGCCCTCCTATCACGTTGGATCCCACCGAGCCCGCCCGGATATGGGGCCTGGCAAGCCCCTTCCTTTTCAGCAGGAAGAACCCGATCATCCCGGTCAGGACAGCCGAGAGCATCACTTTCACGACGGTGAAGTCGGTGAGGAGGAGCTGGCCCAGGATCACGTCGTAGTTGGTGACTGCTCCCTTCTGGAGGAGGAACCCGAAGACGACGCCTATCAGGAACCCGAGGACCGCCTGGAGACGCTGGTTCTTGTGCAGCATTGCGAGGTCCATACCTTTCAGCCCCCCATGGAGATGAGGGTCATGGCAGTCAGGATGCCGCCGATGAAAAAGCAGGCGGCAGAGACCATGCTTGAGACGGAGAGCTGCAGGTTTCCGCTGATACCATGACCGCTGGTGCACCCGCCGGCCCATCGCGCCCCGATGCCAAGGAGAAGTCCGCCGACGATCGCCACTGCCACACGGGAATATACATCCTGCCCGAAAGTCCGGTCCCACAGCGGCGGTATCCATTCGAGCCGGAAGACACCGGAGAGGAGGGAGGAGATGAATGCGCCGGCGACAATGCCGGGCAGGATCATGAACTGCCAGTCGATTGCCGGACGTATTTCACGGTAATATTCTGTCTTTTCCACGTCTTTCCCGCGAAATGCCTTTTCTATCAGCCCGCAGGTTTTCACAAATGCGGTTGAACATCCAATCGGCCGGTCTGATATGAGAAACGAGAGACAGACGAGGAGACCAATCCCCACGCCGACCACGTAGGGCGACCATGTCGGAAGTCCGAGTATTCCCAGCATGGGCAGAACTCGGTGTTTCCGGGAGATGAAGGTTGTGGGAGCAGCAGTGGGCCGCAAGGCCCACTGCTGCGGGGAATACACGGCGGTTGAACAGGGAGGGCCCCTTCTTTCCCGGGGCAACCGGGGAATTACGCGGTGATTGTAAGGGAAGGTGAGAGAGCAGTGGGCCGCAAGGCCCACTGCTGCGGGGATACGCTGCGGTTGAACAGGAAGGGTCCATTCTTTCCCGGGGCAACCGGGATTTGACCGCACTTCCGCATCAGACGCTCTTGGGGGCTGAAGCCCCCGCACACTTGCGCATCCCCGATTGCGATAGGGTCTAGTGCTAAGCAGTTGGGGCTAGAGCCGCAACTGCGGGGCATACGCAGCGGTTGCACAGGAAGATACCATTCTTTCCCCGGAGCAACCGGGATCTGACCGCATTTCCTCTCAGACGCTCCTGGGGGCTGAAGCCCCCGCACACTTGCGCATCCCCAGATTGCGATGGGTCTAGTGCTGAACAGTTGGGGCAAAAGCCTCAACTGCGGGCATTCCGCTGCGGTTGAACAGGGAGGGCCCCTTCTTTCCCCGGGGCAACCGGGATCTGACCGCACTTCCGCATCAGACGCTCCTGGGGACTGAAGCCCCCGCACGCGTGCGTATCCCCGAATTGCGATGGGGTATAATGAGAAGCAGAAGAGGACCGCACGGTCTCGTCCGCGGAGAAATAGAATCGCGAGGGCCTGGAAGGAACTTTCTTCACGGAGAATTCCCGGAGATTTCCGTCTCCGCTCGTGTTAATCCGGAAAAGAATCTAAAAAAGGGTTATTGCAATCCCTTGATGTCCCAGTCATCGGCAGGGGTTTCCTCGGGTGCGGCCGTTTCAGGTCCCTTCTCTTTGCGTTTCCGCAGGAAGTAGAGGATGATGACGACCACTGCGATAATGATGATGATCAGGATGATGATCCTGATGATCAGGTCGAGGGGAAACCCGCCGTTGATGGGCACGGCGGTGGTGCCGGCCGTGGTGATGGATTCAGTAACCACTGCAGTGGGGGTGGGTTGCTGGCCTGCCGCAAACAGCGCGAAGATGCTGGTGTGGGTGATTTTGGCACTCACGGTCCTCGTTTCGCTGCTCACGGTCGTGGGGAGATCTTCCCATGCAGATGTGGCGGGGTTGAACCACTTGATGGAGAGATCCCTCCCCTGCAGTCCGGCCCACTCATTTTCGGGTATCGTGATAGCGAAGGTCACGTAAGGGTCGAACGTCGCTCCATTGGGCTCGATGTCATATGCAAACCCGGCAAACGTGAACCCGGGCGTCTGTGCCTGGGGAAGCTCGGAGTTCGGGATTCTCCTGATGGTCAGGTTGAGGAGCGGGGCGCCGGACGAGTCCTTGGGTCTCATGCCGGTCGGCATCGAGATGGAGCCCATTCCGTCCTCAGAGACCATGACCACCGACTGCGAGAGGGCAAGGTCGGAGTTCAGGGGCAGGACTCCCCCGGAGCCAAGCGCGCTGCCGGTTGCAGTCGGGGTGGGGGTGGGGGTTGTGGTGTTGGTCGTGGTCACTGCGGCGACCGAATAGAACCCCCCTCCGCCGCCACCGCCGCCGCCGCCACCGCCGCCGCCTGCGCTGCTGCGGACGTCGATGTAGCCGACCTTGGTGAGATTCCCGCTGCCGGCGCTGTTCCAGGTGGTGAGTGTGACATTATACCTCCCGTACATGTACCGGTGGACAGGGTTCGGTGCTTCGGATGAGGTCCCATCACCGAAGTCCCACAGCCAGTTGGTGGGGTAGCCCGTCGTGGTATCGAAGAAGTTGACAATGAGCGGCTCGACCCCGTACGTGGGTACTGCAGTGAAGCTGACGACAGGGATGGTGATGTTAGTCCTCAGGTTGAGCTGGGTGAGGTTTCCCGCGCGGAACGGGTATGAACTCATCCACACCCCGCCTGCCTGGACATCCTGGCATTCCGCGAGGATCCCGTCCACGTAGAACTGGATGGGATCACCGTTCTCGATATATCCCTGGACGATAAGCCTCGCATCTGAAGGTCCGGAGCCACCATACTGCCCGGCAATGACCACCGCCAGGGGATTCTGGGATCCGGTAATGACGCCGGATGCCTTTCCTTCAATCATCGCTCCTTCAGGGGCGGGGACTCCGTCGCGGATTGTCACCTGTCCATAGAATTCGTGGGGATTGGCGGGGACACCTGTCCATGTGGGGGTAGGAGTGGCGGTGGTAGTGGTAGGGACAACTGTTGTCTGAGTCGGGGTAGGAGACACAGTGGTTTGAGTCGGGGTAGGAGTAGTGGAGGTTGTGGTAGGTTCCCCGGTAGTTACGGTCGGGGTCGGAGACACAGTGGTCTGAGTCGGGGTAGGGGTCGTCTGAGTCGGTGTGGGGGTTACCGTCGGGGTAGGGACTCCTGTGACAGAGAGATCCAGGGTCTTGCTCGACCCTGCAGTGAAGGTTGAGGTCTGGGGCGCCTTGTATCCGTTGATATAGAATTCCACGGGAATCTGGCAGCCGCAGGATGCTTCATCGGCAGTAACCTGAACCTGGAGATTCTGGTAGTACCCTACCTGGTTTGTGATCTCCTGGCCTCGCATCGTGCCATAGACGTAACTCTGGACGATTGTTCCAACCGGTGCCGGGGCACCGTTGATTGTGAGTGTTCCCGCATACTCAGAGGGTATAGGGGGTATGCCATTAGCTCCCACGATACCGGCCACCAGACCGAGCAGGAGTAAAAAAATGATTGTTTTTCTTATCATTGCTCTCCTCGTGGGGTTTTTGGCCCCGGGATCAGGCACTGATTGCGGCCAGGGTCCCGGGTGCGTTCATGAACAGCCAGTACCCCTTGAACGGGTTCATGGGGTTCGTGTCTGCATGGCTGCCCGATCCTCCCTTGATGATGGAAGTCTCGTATATCTGTGATGCGCCGTTGAACCCGATAAGCTGGGTCCACTGGCTCTGCACGGACTGGAGGGTGTCCTTTGCCGACGCTGGGTTCACATCGGTGAACCCGATGGCATTCCAGCCGGTATAGAGATCCCTGGTGGGCGGGGTTGCCAACGGGTCGTTCTTGTAAGTCAGGCTGACTGACACCGGCGCCGTCGAGTAGATCCAGATGCCGTCAAGAGGTTTGACCGTTGTATTGGTGGTCATTGCGTACCACATCATGGTCCCTGCATCGTAGGTGAAGATTGAGTGTCCACCGGTGCTGACGCCCGAAAAGACCACGCCTGCGGTGTTATGTCCGTCAGCAAGGGCCTTTGGGGTGGAGACGAAGTTCCACCCGGTATACAGGTTGATGGTGCTCACCGGCGGGGCAGTCGGGGTCGGGGTCACGGTCCCGGTCTGGGTCGGCCCGGTGGTCACTGTGACGTACGCATTCTTTGTGACCGAGGAGGTTCCCGTAGCACCGGTGACGGTCAGGGTGACCGCATAAGTTCCCACGTTCTCATAGACATGGAGGGGGTTCTGCTCGGTGGAGGTGTATCCGTCGCCGAAATTCCATGACCAGGTCTCAGGGTAGCCGAGGGAGATATCGGTGAACTGCACCGAGAGCGGTGCACCACCGGTGGTGGGAATACCCGAGAACCCTGCCTGGAGAGCATTGTTGCTCTCCACCTTGAACTGCAGGGTCACGATCTGGTCGTCGATGTTCGGGTCGTCGAACCCGGCAAGGAGGGCGTTGAGTGCCGCGGTTCCCGCCAGGCGGTCAGGCCCGTCGATCACGAAGAGCTTGCTCCACCGGACCGGGGTCGCGGTGACGACAAACTTGCGGTTGACATCGGGATACCAGACTTCGTCCTGCAGTATCGTCGACTCGAATAACTTCAGCCACGGGCACCAGTCGGACTGGTCGCAAATCCATTTCATGTTCGGCCGGTTGGGCGAGGTCTCGGGAATGATATCCAGCCTGTGGTTGTACATCGGGTGCTGAACCACCACGGTGTAGGTCCCGGGCAGGAGATACAGGGTGTCCATGGCACTCTTGAGATCGTAGCTGAAGTCACCTGTCGAGCATTCGGGGTAGATGACATCGAAGATGTACTTGTTCCCGGCGACTTTGTTCTCCCCGAAGACCCAGAGGCCGAGCGGGACTGTGTTGTATTCCTGCCCTATCGCCTCTCCGCGAAGTCCGGTGGCGTCACCGCTTACGGTGATAGAGGGCCCGGAACAGCAGACTATCGTTATGATCTTTGGATTCACGTCTGCAGTGAGGCTCGGCTCGAGGAACGTGAAGTACTTCCTTGCCCATGCTGCGCACGATACGCCGACATCCTCGCATTCATTGCAGGGCACTCCCTGGAGGGCCGGGGCGTCGTTTGGCATGCTTGCTGCATAAATGGCATATTGCCCGAGGTCAATCTGCAGGTCCCTCGTGTACCAGTAATACTCCCATGTACCGTCGGATTTAACAGGAACCCTCGTGAAAGTCGATGCGTTCCCGTTCTCCACAGCATTGGTGACCGTCATGTTGTCACCTTCGCAGTGCTGGCAGGGTCCGGTGATGAAGAGGTAGGTAACCATTGAATCGGTGTTGGTCCCGTAGATATGAACCGTCTCACCAAGGTACGAGGTATCGGTGATCTCATCGCAGACATCCGTCTCTATCGTGACGACCCCCTGCTGGACATTCACGCAGGTCTCTGCATACGGCCTGTCAAGGTCCAGTTCACATACATCATTCTCTTCCCAGCGCTGCGTGTGTATCTTGTATGTTGAGGCTGCGGTGCAGGTCGTGGTCTGCCACTCGATTGTCCTCTCTCCATTTTCATCAAGGTATACCAGCGCATAGTAGTATTTTCCACCTTCAGGACTGTGAGGGATGATGCCGTCGAGCGTTTCTGTACAGAGGCATCCGCACCAGAGGATGAGCGTATCATTAATGTGGTAATATCCTTCCTCAGAATCGCCGTTTTCACCCTGGCCACACTGACTGCATCCAGTGGTGTCGCAATAGGGCGGAGGGCATAAGCTGCTGTCCTTGTGCGGACATGTGGCCCAGAATCCACCAGTTGAATCAGAGAATGAGAAGTCGTGATCAACGAAGTAAACCCCATCCTGGCCATCTACAATCATGGGCGGCTGGTCACAACAGGCGCCTGTCATCGGGTCATCACAGCAACCGTTCGGACAGGCGACGCAGTCCTTGATCCAGAGGATGTAAGGCGTCTCGGGTATGCCAGTGATTGTGGTATAGAATTTTTCACCACGGAGGAGTGAAGAGGGGTCGACTGCAATGGTAGGCTGCTCCTCTTCGAGGATGACGGTCCTGGTCGTCCCGGTAAATGCAAGATTGTTCTGGTTGCATTCGACGGTGACCTGGTACTCCCCTGGTCTGTATACTGGGAAATCGGTCACCGGATCGATTGCATCGGTTTTCCAACCCCAGTCCTTGAACGATGCGGCCCCGTCACCCGAAGACCAGTACCACGGCGTGGAATTCACATTGAGATAGGTGAGATCCCTTTGAGACGGAGTGGGATCAGTCGGAACCCACAACTTGGAATAGGTGACACCGTAGGGACTCCTCACGACAATCTTGCAGTTGAAATTCTCCCCGGGTCCCTCACCACGGAGGTAGATATAGTGGAGTGTCGATTGGGAGAGTTCGAAGTCAAGGACATTCCCGATCAATACGATGCTGCCAGTCACATCGGTGTTGATAGTCTGCCCCTCGATCCCGAGGTTCCTGATCTTGAGGACCGTCTGGGGGGCGACAACCTGGAATGCAGGTTCAGTCGGGTTTGTCTGCCCGGGGGAGCTCAGTTTCCACCAGAACCCCTTGCCTTCTGTTCCCACAAACTGTGAGGCGGGATCGTCATCGATATTGAAATTTGTCAGGACATATCCACTCAGATCAATGACCCTGTCTGCAGTGTTGTCGAAACTCGAAGTGGAATCCCACCAGGCGATGTATGGCGTTCCAGTCCCCACGGCAGTAGTGACATTCAGTCCCTCCTCGCCGAGGAGGACGGTGCCATTGACGGGGACAACATTCAGTTGTGCCGATACAGGCATCGCCGTGGCTAACACAGCAATACCTATTGCTAACAAGAAGAGCACATAGTGTCGAAGCTTCATTTTGCACCACCTTGATTGCATATATCAGAGACAATTTCCAAGGGTTCACCTGGGAAATCCTCTCTTTTATATACTTTGCATTGGGGAGGAGACGTTTATATAACTTTCCCTTTTTCCGTTGGCAAAATCACCCCCCCAGCATACCGGGACCGCTATTTTGGGGGGTGTCCGGCGAGATCGCCAATTCTCACATATATATAAACTTATTTGATTTACAAGCGCGAAACAGAGGAGGAATGGTGCCTTTTCCGGGATATCCTATCTTCATGTAAAGGCTTTTAATTTATTAAATAATGTAAAATTGCAGATTTTTTAAAGAAATACCTGTGCTCTTCCCCAATTAAAAGTGGGCCGGGAAAAGGCGTCTTTGAGCGTCTGTTGATGCAAGGAAATGTGCGTTTGCAGCGCAGAAACTGCTACGCGCTGTTTTTTCGCGGATTAAGCCGACAGCCGGAAGATGTATCCGGTAACGCATAGTGCCCGGGGAATTCCCTGCCACCTCAATACACGCAGGCAGAAGTAATGAGAAGGGGATGATGGCATTTACTCCACAGGATTGTCGTCAATTACGGCAACAAAATTTCTATCAGACACTTCTTTTAAAAAAAGAAAAATTTGGCCTCCCGTTTTCAGGAGAGTTCATCTCCACCCGGTGGTTCCCCTTCGGTCGAGCGCTTCTTCAGGAGATAGTACGCTGCACCGCCAACGGCGACCACTGCCACGCCACCCGCAAGAATCCATGTCCAGGGCAGTCCCGGCATTTCCTGTTGCGGCGTGGTGACCGGGACTTCGGTCTGAACCGGGGTCGTCACCGGTGACCTGGCGAAGAGCCCGTAGATGCCACCATCAGATATTCCGGTTATCACCGATCTTCCGGCCTGGTCAATAGATGTGGGGAGCGCGGTCCATCCGCCTTTTACAGGATCATACCACATCAGAACCAGGTCGCGGCTGGATAGAGCGCTCCACTGTTCGGGGGTGAACATGAATGTCATTGTCACGGCAGGCACAAACTGTGCACAGTCCGGGGTTATATGATAGGCATACCCCATGTAGACCGGTTCGCCCGGCAGGTCAGGGAGGCTGCCCTCCTCGACGGGGGAGATGCCGATGTCCCTGACGATCGTTCCATTATCGCAGGTCACGAGGACTCCTGCCCCGATGGAGATTGTCGCCACCCCGTCATAGGACCCGATGGTCACAGGCTGGGTGGTCCGGTTGTCGGGGCCCAGCGGGAGGGTTCCCCCTCCTGCTGGGATGGCTGTCGTGGTGGTGACCGTGACATTGGCTGTCGGGGTCGGGGTGATGATGAAGGTCCCACCCCCGCCACCCCCGCCTCCGCCTCCACCGCTACCGCCTCTCTTGGAGACGATGATGTAGGTGGATTTAGTCATGGTGTCCTCGGCAGTGCCGTTCGAAACGGTGAGGGAGACGGTGAATCCACCGAGGGTGTTGTATATGTGGGTCGGGTTCTGGGCCGATGAGGTCGACCCGTCACCAAACGACCAGTTCCACGAGACCGGGTCCCCTGTCGAGGTATCTGCAAAGACCACGGTGAGCGGCACAAATCCTGAAGTGGGTGCCCCCACGAAGTCCGCTTTGAGTCCGGGCGGCGGAGGGGTCATGCCGGACACATTGATATACCCGGCCCTGACCCGGGTATCGGATCCCTGCGAACTGCTCGCTGTCAGCGAGACCGTGTAGTTTCCTGCATAGTGATAGACGTGGACCGGGTTTCTTTCTGATGAGATCGCACCGTCACCGAATTGCCATGACCAGGCGGTCGGGTTGTTCGTGGAGAGGTCGGTGAACTGCACGGACAGCGGGGCATCGCCCGATGTGACATTGGCGGAAAAATTCGCGACAGGCGGATTGGGGAGGACATGTATGAACCAGGGTTTCGTCTCTGTATCGAATCCCCCAAGGCCCCTCACCCTGAGCGAGACTGTGTAGTTCCTGGGGTTCGCGTAGACATGGACCGGGTGGCGTTCAAGCGAGTACGTGCCATCGCCGAATGACCAGTTCCATTCGAAGGGCGATCCGCTGGAGAGGTCGGTGAACTGCACGGACAGCGGAGATATTCCGGTGGTCACGTTGGAAGTGAACTGCGCTACCGGTGCCGGTGGAACAGAGTATACCGTGATATACCCTGGCTTTACCTCGGAATCGGTGCCGGCGGGCCCTGTGACTGTCAGGGACACGGTATACGTTCCTGTCTCTGTGTATGTGTGGGAGGGATTCACTGCCGAAGAGGTGCCGCCGTCACCGAAATTCCATGAACGGGTGGTAATGGTCCCGGTTGAGGCGTCGGTGAACTGGACAAACAGCGGTACGAACCCTGCCGTGGGATTTGCTGTGAAGCCTGCCTGTATGGGTGGTTCCGTGACAGTGATGTAATTGGAGGCTGTCGCGGTGTCACTTCCCGCCTCATTGGTGGCTGTGAGCCGGATGCTGTACTGTCCTACTGTAGTGAATGTATGGGATGGATTCTGGGCATCATCTGAGAAGATTGTCCAGCTTCCCGATCCCATCCGGTATTCCCATTCCCACGATGTCGGGTTGTTCGTGGATTGGTCGGTGAATTGCACGAAAAGAGGGCGATATCCCGATGTGGGGGAGCCGGAGAACGCCGCAACCGGAGGAACCGGCGGGGTGACCGTGATATAATCTGTCTTGCTCTCTGTATCGGATCCTCCTGGCCCTGTGACCGTCAGGTTCACGGTATAGGTCCCGGCTGTTGTGTAGGTATGGGAGGGATCCACTAACGACGAGTTACCACTGTCGCCGAAATTCCACGAACGGGAAGTGATGTTTCCGGTCGAGTTGTCAGTGAATGCAACCGTCAGGGGTGCCGGCCCGGAGGTTGGAGATCCGGAGAAATCCGCGACCGGAGCGGCCGGGGTGGTCACATTGATGTACTGCACTTTCTGTTCTGTCCCTGAACCGAAGCGATTCGTTGCGGTAAGAGTGACAGTGTAAAGTCCCGGATTTATGTATGTATGCTCCGGGTCTTTTTCGGTCCCATTCAATGTGCCATCGCCGAAGTCCCACGCCCACTCTGTGGGGGCATCATCGGATGAAATGTCGGTGAACTGCACGGGCAGCGGGGCTTCTCCATGGGTAATACTCGCGTTAAAGTCGGCCAGTGGGGAGCTTCCGATCAGGATGCTGTCGCGGTCCAGTGCGATGACCGTGTTGTTCCTGTCCGCTCCCAGTGCATAGATGCTGAAATTGCCGGAAAGCAGATCGTGAAGGTCAGCGTGGGGAATGGTGACCTGGCTGCTATAGAGCGCGTATCCCGAAGTCCCGTATCCCGGAGTAATGTTGATCTTCGAGAAGTGGGTCGAGTGGGGCGGCGTTGTGTTGTCAATAGCGTGGATGGAATAAGAGACCACCTTTTTCAGGTCCTCCGTGCCAAGACCAGTATCCCTCAGAATAGACAGGAGAGGATTCCCTGAAAGGATTAGGTCGATACTCACCGCACCTCCTGACTCCTCAAGCGCGGTCATGTTCACATTGACCTGAGCGTCATACGTCTCGTTTTCCTTTACCAGGATATAACTGAGGTTACTGACGGGAGAAGGGTTGTTGAAAGTGAGAAGGAGATTATCTGCCGACCTTTTATTGTATATATAGGGTTGGGACATTCCTGTCAGAACGAGCGTGTTGTCTCCATCGAGTATGAGGACCGGCCAGGCGGCATAAATGATAAGAGATGAATCTCCGGGATCATACCGGAAAGCATTTGCATGGTATTGTCCTGTGGTTGGCGGCAATCCATTCACAGGGTCTGAGACCATCTGGGCGAAAATACTAGATAGAATAAATGAGGGGGAAAGTGAGACTTCATTGTGTAGAAGAGTAAAACCGAAGTCGTCTTTATCGAAATCCTGGGGAATATTCCATCCAAGTATATAGGTCTTGTTCGGGACATTCTGGTGTCCAAGGATACCACGTGAGTGTAGAAAGTAAGACAGATCGGCTGATTCGAACAGAGAAGTAATTGACAAAGGACGGACACTTGAGTTTGCTTTTACGATAACCAAATCTCCCTGGACGTCAGGGACTTGGAATTCGAAAACAGGAAGGTATGGCTCGATAAAGAGCGTATAGTGATCCATTTCACTTCCAGACACCGTGGTATCAGTATCTGCCACCGTGAGAATGTTGCCACTCCAGGTGGCGGTATCGTTGGTGAAGACCCTGCGGATATTCCTGAAAGATGGAAGAGTGAGGTTCTTCATATCTGTCCCGTCACCTGCAGTCGAGTGGAGGGTGACACGGGTGAGGGAGAGGTCCATCAGGTCGATGGTCTCGATCGTGGAGACTGTCATGTTGCGGGATGAATAGGACTCGTTCAATTCAAGTGTGGCAAAAGACAGCGGAGCGGCAGTGCAGATCGGGACCACGATCAGGAATGCCATCATGGCGAGGATCAGGCATAGCAGTCTGCCTCTCCGGCAGGCATTAATCCATAAAGTCCCGTGAGCACTCCCCAGCACTCCTCGCGGGTCTCCTTTCTTCTCTCGTATATTCATTTGTATCTCTCACCCTCCGTGTTATCTGCAGATTCTTCCGGTGCCCTATGCACAAATTTATATATATTAGGTGCTTGGGGGATGTTACATTTAAATGTATGGGAATTCCGGCCCATTCTGCACTCCACTTGCAGACTGCTGCCCGTGATGCGTGAGGATTCATTCCGGAAGGTTTTTTAGCTGCGTGAGGCGGGCAGCCACCATACATATCCCCCCTTCTCTCAATCTCATACTCTGTTCAATCAGGGGATGAATTGAAGTCTAAAATCAGATTTATTCATTTTTAATAAGAATCAGAAGGAACGCTCCACGCATTTTCCGGAGCCTGGCGACGTGCTCCGGCAGCCTGGAATCCGACAGGATCGGGCGCAAACACTCAAGGCGGGCCGCAACATTGCGCGCACGGGCGCGCGCACCGAATTGATATTAAGACCATCAGTACCATGTGAGTACATGAAACCAGGGGGTTATCTGGTGAACATATCACGATACTGTCTCATCTGCATACTCCTGCTCATGGTGCAGGGGGTGTCTGCTCTTTCAGTCTCTGTCGCACCCGAGCAGATAGAGAAGGGAGACCAGGTCACAATTTCGATCTATGGCCTTGCAGACAACAGCACCTTCTCCATGGAGATCGAGGGAACGTTTTCGGCCACCCCGGGGGGTTCCTTCTCCTTCGAGACACGGGATCTCAACCTCCCCTTTACACTGAACGGGGGGTCCCTTTCGGCAACGATGAGGAATACGGAGACCAACGTCCTGATCATCAGGAAGGGGGATACTGAGGTGAAGAAGGTGGGGCTCTCGCAGGATGGGGTGTTCTCAACCACAGATTCGGGCTCCATTCCCGCCGGGAAATATGACCTCATCTCCCTTGGGGGAACTGCCGCCCAGGCTGCGACCGCCATTACAGCCAGCGTGGCATTGCAGGGGAGCAAGTCGGGCCCTGTGGACTCTGAGATCACGTTCTTCGTGGATGGAGTGTCCGACGGGAAGGTCACCGTCACCATCACAGTGGATGGCGGATCCGCGCTTGTCCGCACCATACAGATAGGAAACCCGGTCACGGTGACCGCGACACCAACCTACTATCAGGGAGGAGGAGGTGGGGGTAGCAGCGGCGGCCCGGTATCATCCACGACGGCTGCCACGACGGTCTCCACTACCGCTGTGACCACATCACCGACCACAGTTCCCACGACGTATGAGGACGTTACTTCCGCAGCACAGGGCACTGTGCAGGAGACGGCGCTCCCACAGGAACAGGATCTGCCGCCATCGCCCGCTCCGATAGGCGCTCCCCTGCCGCCTTTCCTCGTCCTTATCGGGATCGCCATGGTCGGCTTGGCGTGCGCCTGGAAGCGCCCCTGATTCCAGATGCCGGAAGAGGAATCCGCACCGCTCGCGGGGAGGGTCATCTCCGCATTTTCCCCCGCGAATACCCCGTGCGACCTCGCGATCGTGTACCTGTGGACGGTTCTTTCCACTGTTGCGATTTATGCACCGGTACTGAACGAGAGCCCTTTCCGCGTCATCCTCGCACTCCCCATGGTGCTCTTTTTCCCGGGATATGCGCTAATTGCGGCGCTCTTCCCCGGGAACCGGGAGATTGACGGGCTGGAGAGGACGGCGCTTTCGTTCGGGCTCTCCATTGCGGTCGTCCCTCTCATCGGTCTCGTTCTCAATTATACTCCCTTTGGGATCCGCCTCGATCCGGTGGTCACATCCCTCGCTCTCTTCACCCTGTGCATGGCTGCTGCGGCACAATTCAGGAGGGCGGAGATCCCCGGGAGCGAGCGTTTCTCGGTTCCCTTCAGGAGGATGTGGGATTCGGCACGCGGCGAGTTCTTCCCTGCCGGAAGTTCGCGCCTCGACAGGGCCCTCTCGGTGATTCTTGTCGCGGCGATCATTGCAGCTGTGGCGACCACCATCTACGTCATCGTCGTCCCGAAGGAAGGGGAAAAATTCACTGAATTTTACATCCTGGGAAAAGAAGGGAAGGCTGCAGGCTACCCTACCGATCTCAGGGTGGGAGAGGCCTCATCCGTCATTATCGGGATCGGAAACCATGAATACAGGAATGTGACCTACACGGTTGAACTGCACATGGTACACCAGGAATTCGATCCCGTGACCAACACGAGCGCGGTTCTGTCCATGGAGAGGCTGGGGTCATTCCCCGTCACCCTTCCCCATAACGCCACGTACCAGGAGCCGTATCCTTTCACAGTGGACTCGGCCGGGGCAAACCAGCTCAAATTCCTCCTCTTCATGGACCAGGCTCCCCCTGACTCTGTCTGGGGTCCTGAACGCATCAACCGGAGCTACCGGGATCTTCACCTCTGGGTGCGGGTGCGGGAATCCCCCTGAAAATCACGGTGAATCCCTTCCTTCTCTCATCGAAACGGATGTGCTCCATCTGCAGGGGCGCCATGAGGCCTCCCGCGAGCAGGCATGCCACGAGGCTGCAGATCCCGCAGGGGTGCATGGTGCAGCACTTCGGGGACTCCGCTGCAATGAGGAGGCACCCGGCACACAGCCTGTATCCCCGCACTTCCATCACCAGGCAGTCGCCGTCACGCTCTATATGTACCTTCTCTGCAAGTTCAAGCACATCCACGCAGATCTCGCGTATACCCTGCAGGAGCTCGGGCTCCATGGCCGGGACCTGCAGGGCACTTTTTCTCTCCAGGTAATCAAGCAGCGGCAGGGCGGCAGGTGTGAGGAGGATACCGGGAGATCCCAGATCCGTGAGGAAAGAAAAATCGGGGAGCGACTCCGGTATCTCTCCCCCCTGCACGGGGATGAATTCCCTTATCGCACCATTTCTTTCCTTTGGAGGCAGGAACCATGCATCGCCCCTCACCCCGAGGTCTGCACAGATACGGCACTGGTTCAGCATCCCCGCGACAGGGAGAAGGGAGGCAACCTCCGTGTCCAGCGGGTCGGAACGCGAGAAACTGAGCATGAAGATGCCGGTGAGGAAGCATGCCACCCCCGAGAGAAACAGGGTGGCACTGCTCAGGTCTCTCCTGTCGGTCAGTGCGGCGACTGCCATGAGGATGCACGCGAAAGCGAGGAGAACCATGCCTGAAAGGGCATAGTCATTGTGGGGGCCGATCTTCATGGCAGGCCACCTCCGGCGCGGCTCGCGATGCGGTACTCGAGCCCCAGTATGGCGAAATATGCCAGCAGCGCCGCAACAAGGAAGAGAATGAGGGGCAGGATCACGTGCGTGCAGCGGGCAAGGAGTGCCGTGATGGCAGCGAGTCCCGCGAGAAAGACTGCAGTGGATGCGAGCATCATTCTGTCCCGCAGGAGCCCGAGAGAGAAGAGGAATCCCGTTATCAATGCTCCCTCAAGCAGGAGAGGAACGTATGGAGATATATCCCAGGAAAGGAAGATGCAGGGCTGCGCCAGGAGGAAGAGCGCCACTTCGGACGGCCGGTACCTGTATAGTATGATCCCTGTACCCGCACAGAGTATTCCCGTCATGAGAGCGGCGGGAAATGCGGGAGTCGCACGGAGTGCGGCTGCAGGAATGCACGCGGATGCCGCCAGGATGGCCAGCACCGGTACTGCCTGTCTCATCAGACCACCCTGACGATGCCGTACCCTGTCCCCCGCAGCCTCTGGAGGAGTTCCGGATTCGCCATTGTCCCGGGGATGCCGAGGCTAGCCTCAATCCCCATTCTCCTGGCATACAGGCCGAGCGTGGCAAGATGGCTCATATCGCCTGTTCCGGTGGTCAGCACGTGGAGGGCCGACTCCCCCCGCCTGCCAAGTGCCCTCGCGCACTGGATGTCGAATGGCAGCGGGCGCATCTCGGGAATGAAACGGGTATAAATCTGCAGCAGTCTCTTCCCGAGGCCGCTCTGCCCCCCGGTATCGGCCGCAAGCCGCACACGGAGAGCCTCGGCTGTAACCGGGTCGAGAGTGCGAAAGCATTGCACGACCCGCGATGGTGAATGGTACTCCCGCAGCGCTCTCTCGATTTTCGGGAGCGACCTCTCCTCAGGCAGGAATGACAGGAGGTTTGATCCCGAGATGATCATGAGGCTGCACCCCTGCGGCCCGGCAGTCATGTCCCGGGCTGCCTGGAGCGCTGCCCCGAGAACTGCATCGCGCAACTTCGGAGGGCAGGGGACGGCACCGTCCGGCAGGTCGACGACGAGGAGCGGGTGCTTGCCGGAGAGCCCCGAATATTCGCGGACGAAGAGCCGCCCGTGTTTTGCGGAGAGTTTCCAGTCTATCGAGCGGGGGTCATCACCGGTCATGTAATCGCGGAATGCCCGGATACTGGTCCCCCGGAGCACGGAGAGTTTCTCCATGTCCTTCTCCCCGTACAATCCCATTCCCTCTCTCTTCTGGTACCGCCCCACGGGATCCACGTGAAGGACCGGCAACTGGTGTTCGTGTCTTTGCAGTGACAGCGTCATTGAGAAGAAGGGGTCGCTGACCACGAGGGAAAGACCTCTCCACCGGATGTTCCCGCTGGAAAGGCATGAAATTCCGTACCTGATCTGCACGGCATGATCCTCCGCACCCGCATCATGGGCAGAGTAGAGCCCCCGGACCACCTGAGTCCCGGGGGGCAGGAGATCGGTCAGGGTTGCAGTCATCCCGCAGGGTATCCTGAGATGTATGGCGGTGACAACAGCCGCCAGTCCCCCCTGCCTGAGGAATTCGGGCTTTGCCTCACGCTCGAGGGATACAGTTGAAAGCATTGAACCTGTTTCCCGGAGGAACATGACGGCCCGGAAAACGAGGAACCCCGCGAGGAAAATGGCAAGCAGGAGAGCCGGGAGTGCATCAAAGAACCATGCGGAGACGAGCATGGCAAGGACTGCAAGGATTATCCCCTGTGTGCACCGCGTCGCCTCCACGGATCATGGCACCTCGACGCGTTCCAGTATCTCGCCGACCAGATCCGTGGGAGATATATCGCTGATATCGGCTTCTCTTGTCAGGATAATGCGGTGTGCGAGGACGTTCGGGGCCAGCTGCTTGATGTCGTCGGGGATCACATACGACCTCTCCCTGAGTGCCGCCAGCGACTTGGCACCCCTGACCAGGGCAATGGATGCCCTGGAGCTGGCCCCGATATGGACATCGCCGTGGCTGCGGGTTGCGATCACCAAGTCCCGGATGTACGCAAGCAGGGGCTCTTCGACATGTACTTGTGTGACCATTTCCAGGAACCGCAGGATCAGTACGCTGTTCATCACCGGCTCCAGGCGTGCATAGAACGATTCCCAGTCGAGCTTCCCGGAGTGTTCCCTCCTGATGATCTCGAGTTCGCCTTCCCCGTCGAGGTGTGAAAGCGTCATCGAGAACATGAACCGATCTTTCTGTGCCTCAATCAGGGGGAACGTGCCCTCGAATTCGAACGGGTTCTGCGTTGCCAGCGCGATAAAAGGGGGACTGATGGGGATGGTGATGCCATCAAGAGTGGCCTGCCGCTCGCTCATCGCCTCGATGAACGCACTCTGGGTCCTGGGTGCGAGGCGGTTGATCTCGTCTATCAGGAGGAAATTGGTGAATATTGGGCCTTTGCGGAGGAGGAAATCGCGGGAAGCCTGGTCGAAGATGCGGATGCCCAGGATATCGGCGGGCTGGCTGTCAACCGCACACTGGAACCGGGAAAAGTCGCAGCCGGTGAGCCTTGCCAGCGTCTTTACCATGGAGGTCTTTCCTGTGCCCGGGGTTCCTTCCATCAGGAGGTGTCCCCCTGAAAGGAGGCCGATCATGCACAGTTCCACGAGGCTCTCGTTCCCCACGATGAATTCCCCCATGCGATCGCGGATGTCCCGGTAATACCTGGCAAGGAGGGAGAGGTCTTCTGCAATATCCGTCATGACTCTTCCCTCCTGTATACGATGAAGAGCGAGACCGCCAGAAACACCAGGGTGACGAGTGCCATTTTTGTAATGGTGGATTCCCGGACCAGATTAACCACTCGGATCGGAGGCGGGGCAGCGGCAGTGCGTGAGTGGCCCTGGTCCACATACAGATGCGGCAAGAGAGTCATGATGCGCCCCGCAAGCAGAACATTCCCGCCACTTTCGCCCTGAGCCAGCATCCCGTTGATGAACACGCTCGGATCGGTGATCACGTAGAGGACCCCTTCGTTTCGATTCTCTGCTGCGACTACCGTGAATTTTCGGAGTTCCTCACCCCTGCTCATGCGGGAGTCCCCGTCTGTGTCGATCCAGGAGAGAAGCGAGCTTTCGAATACAGGGGCGCCGCCTTCCGCATACGAGGGACCGTTCAGGACAATGGAGGATATCCCCGCACTCAGCGGGTCATCTCCGGACGGGAATCCGAGCACCGATGAGGGGTGGTCGTAATACCGGTCGATACTGGTCAGGTTCCCGGCTCGGATGCGGATGCCGGACCCTATATCCGAGAGGAGTTGGTTCTCCTCCTCCCTGTCGGATACAAGCACGACGGTGTTTCCCCGATCAAGAAAGAGCCGGAACGCTGAGGCCTCCTCCTCACCGAACTCTCCGTCAGGAGCGAGGATGAAGAGGACGCCATCATCGGCGTATGCAATCTGGTCGGGGCTGTCGACCATGACAGCTCCCCGGTCATCCAGTGACCCGAAGAGCAGGGAGGTCCCGTTCCATTCATGGTTGTATCGGCTGTAATCCACCGATGTGCCGGAGAGGTGGGAGAGTACGGCGACAATCCCGACCAGGACAAGGAGGGCGGCAATCCATGATGCACGGTTAATGGTCCATCCCCTCCAGGCCTTCCATGGCCGACGTGTAGGATTGGACGAGTGGCTCCCGGTCATTTTCAGAAAAGGCCGGCCCCCCGTACCTGGCCCGCTCGTATGCACGGGTGAACCTGCAGACCGCAGCGCCGACGGAAAGCCCTCTGCACATCGCGCAGAGTTCCCGGGGAGTGAGGGAGAGGGGGTGGAGGAAGGCCATGCGCCGGGATACGTGAAAGCGGAGCGTCGAAAAGAAGTGGTACGGGTCATCCGGGCGGTACGTATCGGGAACCGTGCTCTCTCCCGCCACTTCCGATTCGGCAACGGAGGGTGCCGCATCAAAGAGAGGGCTCTCGTGTATATCTCCCGTGCTCTCTTTCGGCAGGTGAAAGACCGGGGAAGTATCAGGCGATCGCGGCTTGCGGCCACGGAGGTAGAGGAAAGCCGCGATGCAGGAGGCAAAGACCGAAACTGCCAGTATCCCTGCATGGAGGGGATGCGCGAAAAATCCTGCGTCATTCCCTGTTTTTAGTGAAGGTTCCGGGACGAAAACCTCGTGCATGGCGCTCTCGGCCGGGCTCAAAGGGAAGTCATCTCCTGAAAAGACAGATTTTACACGGTGTTTGCCCGGGGAGATCTTCACGGTGGAACTGAAGGATCCGTCGGGGCCTGTGAGTGCGGTGGCAATCCTCCTTCCGTCGGAATGGATCTCGACGGGTGCGGCCCTGACCGGGACATCGCCCGCAAGGAGCTGCCCGCGGCACACAGTGCTATCCCCGGCGAAGGATGGAGGTTCGAGGATGAGAGCAGTACTCTCTGTGACGACCGTAAACATCCTGATATTGGAGAAGACCGAGCCGGAAAAGACGGCAAACACAGTATGCGTTCCTTCACGGTCGTGCTCCACCAGGTGGTCGTAGGAGAAGGACCCATCGGGATTGACGGGGAATGTCCCGGCTTTCCTGGCGTCTATGAAGAGATCAACCTCAATGGGCACTTCTTCTTTCCGGGCACCGAGCCGTCCGGTCATGCCGACCATGTCATAATACGAAGCGCTGGTTCTCCCGATATCCAGGGTGAGTGGGGAGATCTGCCCGGAACCGGCGTCCCCCGGAAGGACTGCGGCCATCCTTTCCTCCTGGTTTTGCTCCACACTGTACACAATATCACGGAAATCGCGTTCGCTCTGGATATAGCCCGAGGAGTTCAGACCGAACGTGTCGGCCGTCCCGATCATCACCTCCTCCTGTTCCAGGTAATCACGGTAGAGGTCCTGGATCTGCCTTCTGAGCGCTTCTCCTTCGTAGGTGACGGTGGTGAGCATTTGCGAATCACCGCTCTCCCTGTATCGTATCTCGAGGGTCTGGAGTTCCTCCCATCTTGCTGTGCCGTTGAAAAGATCCGTCAGGATCTGCAGGTTCTCCTTGTTCGCGCTCCGGAATTCGGCCACCTCGCTCTCTGTCATATCCAGGTTGATGACAAGATTGTCCAGGTTTCGCGATATCTGGCGGTATTCTTCGAGTTCCCGGGCACTATACTCGAAGTCCCCTGCCCTTATATTCAGCACGAGCGAACCCGGCTCGTTCAGCAGGTCGGAGATGAGAGGGAGAACCTGGGCGGCACGGTCGCCGGTGACCCTGTCGAGCGCGGCAGGGTTCGTATGATCCCTCCCTCCTTCATCGGAGCGCGGGCTGTAGAGGAGGGGGGAGCCTGCCTGCATGGCAACCAGTCCGAGGCAGGCAATGACAAGGATGGCACTCATCACGAGTGCCGTGCGGCGCTTCATTCTGCCAGTATCTCCAGTATTTTCCGGGCCACGATCACCCCGAAGAGGATAACCCCTGCAGCGATGACCATCTTCAGGGCACCCAGGTAACGTGGCGTGGCCGCGTGGTCGGAGACAAGCTCGACGATGATGAGGATCCCGATCAGCCATAGCACAAAGAATATTTCGAGATCGAGCGTCCGTGCAAGCACCATGAAGCCGATGACCAGGACTACCCAGGCCGCCAGGGCAGAGATGGCCATATGTTTCTTCATCATGGATATGCTCTGGGTATAGAAGTGCTCTGTAAAGAGATTATCGCACACCGAGAAGAATACAGGGAGAAAATATTTATATTGCCCCTCAAATACTCTCACACCCAAGGAGGTGAATGCTCTATGAATACAATCTCCTGTCTCATTGCCACCCTGGTCTGTATGCTACTGGTGACCGTACCGGCAGCCGCCATGACCTCTGATACGCTGGATATCAGTATCGCAGGGGACGGCAGGGCGGACATCCGGTTCACATACAGCCTGAACTGGCTCGAATACATCTCGGTCTACCTCCGCATGGTGGACCCTGCCCAGGAACTCAAAAAAGCCCTTGAAGCGAACTTCCAGAAACCCGTCCAGGTCATCTCTGTCGACAGCGGGAGTGTGCGGCTCTCGGTTGATTCTTTTGCCACCGTGACTCAAAAAGAAGGGAAGACCACGGTCCGGACACCTGCCCTCTCATTTACCGAAGGTGAACGCATCCTCAAAAATTACTGGTTTGCCCCCCTCGTCAGCGCCGATCTTTCGCCCGCGGTGACCACCATGCGATTCCCCGACGGACACGTGGCCGCATTTGATGATGCTCTCGAGATACCTCCACAGGTCAGATCCTGGTAATCTCCGTCCATTCTTTTTTGTATTCCGTCTTTTCCCTGGCACCATCCGGGAGCCATCCCCATCAGTGTATGAATGCATCCACCCTCTTATCACCACAGACAGAGAATAACTCCTGTATGGACGTGGAAGAATATACGCGGCGGGCCCTCTCTGCCGGGACTGATGCGGATGATGTGATGGAGGGGCTGGTCCGGTGCATCAGGCAGTTCAAGCCTGACGCGGATCCCGCGTACGTGGAGGATTTTGCGCGGGCAGTGATCAAAGAAGTTCAGTACACCACGGGACTGACAGGAGACCTCTTCACGTACCGGGAAGCGGGGGTCAGCATGGGCGAGTTCGGGGTCGGCTCAAGGGGCACAGGCGATTTTTTTGCCCACCGGCAGATCGCACGCATCATCGGGCGGACGGGAGCAACGGTCGGGGTGGACGAGATGGATGATGCAGGCGCGGTCCCTGTCCCGGGTGGTGCGCGGGACTCCGGGCTCCAGGTGGTATGCACGGTCGATGGGATGCATTCACGCCTCTCCGACTTCCCGTTCCTGGCAGGGTTTCACGCCACAAGGGCCACGATGCGGGATGTCTATGTCATGGGCGCAAGACCTCTCCTCCTCTTCTCTGATATCCACGTGGCTGACAGCGGGGACGTCGCAAAGATATTCGATTATACCGCAGGCATCTGTGCGGTGGGGGAGTCTGTCGGGGTCCCCCTGGTCGCCGGGTCCACCCTCCGCATCGGGGGGGACATGGTGCTCGGTTCCCGCCTGACCGGGTGCGTCGGCACGGTGGGAGTCGCGACGCACCTCACTGCCCGTCGTGAAGCAAGGCCGGGTGACCTGATACTGATGACAGAGGGGGCAGGGGGCGGCACCATCGCCACCACCGCGCTGTACTCGGGGTTCCCGGAGGTCGTGGAGGAGACCATCAACCTCCAGTTCCTCCAGGCCTGCGAGGCCCTCCTTGCGAGCCCCGCGATCGGGAAAGTGCATGCCATGACGGATGTCACCAACGGCGGGCTCAGGGGTGATGCGCATGAACTCGCAGCCACTGCCGGGTGCAGGGTGATAATCGACGAAGAGATGGTGCGGGGGCTCGTCCAGGAGAGGGTCGGGGAACTCCTCGAACATCTCTCCATCGATTATCTCGGGGTCTCGCTGGATGCGTTGCTCATCACCGCCCCGGCAGCCGATGCTCCCCTGATCATGGATATTATTAGGGGTGCCGGAGTCAGGATACAGGAGATAGGGACCGTTGAAGCGGGAACGCCGGGGGCGTTTCTCCGCACCGAAAAAGGTCTGAACGATTTCACCCCCCGGTTCCGCGAGGCGGCATACACCCCGGTCAAGAAAGTGGTGGACACCCGGGAGAAGGATTTTTCCTCCATGAAACAGGCCGTCGAAGAAGCAGCACTTGCCGCGATCGGGAAGAAAGAGCGGATGATCAGGCGGCTGAAGGGAGATAAGAAGTAAGAGGGAAACATCCCGGTCCCCCCCGCGGAGGATTCGGGCAGGAAAGAGAGCCGGCCGGTCAAACGCGGCCGTGCATGACCGAGGTATTCCCATTTTTCAATAAAACCTGCACCATCATTTACATTTATGTGCATGTATCCCGGCAGGGAATCATGTGACGATTTTCAGGAATGTACCTCATCCTGGAGCATTCGTCCCAGCCTGACCACAAGCGCATTGAGCTGGAGGTACTCGTTCTGGCAGTGTCCAAGGATGGCATCTGACTCCGCGAGGGCACTGGCGAGGGAGGGATCATTGAATTCCCTCTTCACCACCTCGCGAAGCTCGCCGAGCACCTCCCGTCCAGAGAGGCCGTACTCGATCATCAGCGTCTCCGCCCTCCGGCACGCCGCACGCACATCCCCTGCCCTGATGGCTGAAAAGATCGCGGTTGCCACCTGGCCGGTCTCCGTCATTGACAGGGAGATGAGATCCTCTCCCGACCCGGATTCTGCCACCACCTGCAGGAGCATGATTGCTCTTCTCAAATCTCCGTGCGCGGCTGCCACAAGTATTCCTATCTGGTCATCAGGGACCGTACACGTTCCCTGTGACTCCAGGGAGCAGATGGTCTTCAGGTGGGATTCGACAAGGGAGTCCTCGATCGGGGAGAAGGATACAGGCAGGCAGCGGGATGCGATTGCAGGGATGATGGCTGAAGGGTGGCGTGTACAGTAGATGAACCTGCAGGTGCGCGAAGACCGTTCCATGATCCGGCGGAGCGCCTGCTGTGCTTCACGTGGAAGTGACGATGCTCCTTCGAAGGCGATCAGCTTGAACCCTGCATCCAGGGGCTGGAGCGATGAATATTCCCTGATGATGCGCTTGAAGTTCGAGAGAACGCTTTCGTCCGCCCTGTAGAGGTGGGCATACCGTTCTTCGGATTCCAGGAACTTTCTCCCGATGGAGAAGAGATCGCTCGTGGGGACGACCGTCAGGTTCTCTTCTGCGTGATCCTGGTACAGTGCCCTGGCGAGGCATTCGACACTCACGCTCTTTCCTGTGCCGGGCGGTCCGGCAAGGATGAGGTGGGGTACCGCACCAGAGGTTCCTGCCTGGACCAGCCGTTCCACCACCTTCTCCTGGCCGATGATCTCCCCGAACGAACGTGGCCGGTACTTTTCAATCCAGAGCATGCGAAAGCCCCCATTTCATCTCTTCGAGTGCATCCGCAAGAAACCTCCTGTTTTCACATGATCTGGCGAGTGATTCGGCATCATCTGGCAGGAGAGCCGTGCAGAAAGCGGTCACGTGCGGGAGAGCGCGTGTCAGCTCGTCGACCACGGTGAGGCTGGCGCTGCGGGCGGTCCTCGAGAGAGGGTTGAGATCAATGGTGATCACGGTCTTTCCCAGTGCCGTGAGTGCCTGGCAGCGATCCCCGTCTTCGAGGGGTACCAGGATGACGTCGGCCGAGAAGATCCCATCCCTCAGGCAGAATGCCCGGTCGTGGGAGAGGGGGAGGAGCCGCTCCGGTTCTCCTGTGGCAACACTGACGCCATGGTCCCTGAGCAGACGCGTGATCTTCTGCATCCGTTCTTCGGTCCTGTGGAAGAGGTTCACCTCGACCCTGGCATGCGATACTTCCTGGAGAGGCGCGAGGAGATCTGCGGCGAGTGCGGCAGTGTTCCCGTTCACGGAGATGACGGGTGTGTGCGCACGCAGAAGGAGGGCTGCGGCCGTCTTTTCCGCGAGGAGGGCGCTTTCTGTCGTCTTCTCACCGAGGAGATAATCAAATGCCTCTCCCCTGCCATGGGCGGCCAGCCCCTCCAGCGAGACAATGCCCTCTGCGGCATATTTCGCCAGCCTCTCCCTTGCAAGGAGAGAGCGGTACCTCGGATGGTCCGGGGGAATCATTCGCTGACCCCCACGAGGCGCACACCCTCCTTCGCAGGGTGCAGGAAAAACGCCTCCCCGAAGCGTGAGAGGACTGATGATGCCTCCTCTCCCATGGCAAAAACACCGTTGCCGAGCATGGTCATGGTTGCAGGGATCCCGGCCTCATCGCAGGCAGAGAACGCCTCCAGGACCCGGGGGGTCGCAAGTCCGCTTGCCATGGTAAATTCCCTTGAGAGACGGAAGAAGTCTGAAACATTGCCGGGACACCGCCCGGGAAATGCCCGGATCACCCTTTCCATCGCGGCCTTTGATCCGAGAACCTGCGGGGAGGAGAGAGGACCAAAGATCACCGCACAGAGTGACGAGGGCAGGTCGGACATCCGTTCGATATCGGCTCGGATGCCGGCACCTTTCCGGCAGTCCATTCCTCCTCCCATGCAGGCCGCGATATCTCCAAGACCCGTTTTATGCAGGATCTCGGCCTCATGGGCAAGGGATCCGCACTCATGCGGAGTGAGCGAGAGATCAAAGAGAGCATTTGCCGCAACAGATGCGGAGAGGAGCGCAGCGGCAGACAGGCCGAAACCCGCGCCGATGGGGAGGGTGCATTCGGTCCTCACGCAGGCTGTCACATCCATGCTCTCAAGAAGGAACTCTACAGGAGGAGAGGATGCGAGCACCTCTATGATTCGCCCGTTTGCCGGATCGCGGCGCTCCACGGTGATCTCTGTGGCATGGGCAGGCAGGATCGTGGTGGTGACCCCTTCCGTGATGACAATGCCGGCGCCAAGGCTCCCCGTGCTCGCGGGATCAGGGCCGTACACTGGCCGGAAATATCCGGAGAGGTGACCGGGACAGAAAGCTATGGCACGCGCCGGCATGGGAATCACCGTGGAGGAAGCATGTATATGTCCATCTGATTCGTGTTAAAATAATAAGAACCTGTTCCGGTCCCGCGCAGGTTCCGGTGACGGGTTTCTTTCACACGAGGTGAAAGATCTCTCTTGCCGCAGAGAAAACTTTCACCGCGACTTCCTCTTTCGTGCCCGAGACTTCCCGGGAGCAGCCGTCCTTTCCGAGGAGTGTGACCCGTGTATCGTTCAGTCCCATGACTGCCGGGTCGTTTGCCACAACAAGACCGATACTGTCGCTGATCATGGCACTGCCGCTGGTGACAGCATCGCTGCCAAGTTTGAAGGCAATAGTCGGCAGGTGGAACCGGTCAGCCACGCCCCCGACAATCTTCGGGAGTGGGGAGAGGTGAAGGGTGACAGGGCTTCCGCTCGGAATCTTCCCCGGAAAGGGTTCGGGGCGGAAGTCCGATACCGCGGCGGCAGAGATGAAAAGATCCACGGGATCGCTTTCGCAAATCCGTAAAACCTCCCTGTGCATGGTTTCCGCATCGCGGGCAGGGACATTCTCCACGAGCGGGAACTCGTCCTGGTGCACCACTGTGACCCTGGCGCCGAGCCGGAATGCCTGCATGGCCAGTGCTTTTCCCATGAGCCCGCGGGAGCGGGTGGTGAGGATCCGTACGTCATCCACCTTCTCGTGGCAGGGGCCGCTCGTGATGAGGACATGGCGCCCGAGGAGGGGTTTTCCGAGCAATTCCCTCTCGCAGGTAAGGACGATCTCCTCGATTGCGGCTATCTTTGCCTTTCCCTCATCAATCCGGGGACCTGCAACAGCAACGCCCCATTGTTTCAGGGTCCCGAGGCACCCTGCGACACCGGGATGCCGGAACATGCTCTCGTGCATCGCGGGGGCTACCACCAGTGGCATTCCCCTCCCTATCGCAGTGGTGGCAAAGGTTGTGACGGGAGTATCATCGATCCCTGAAGCGATCTTGCAGAGCGTGTTTGCGGTCGCCGGGGCGACAAGGAGAAGGTCGGCGGTCCCTCCCTCCCCGCAGTACGCCACGTGCTCCACCATGCCGGTGATCGCTGTGATGGCCGGCCGGCCCGTCGCGTATGTCAGGGCATCGGGGTGGATGATGCCGCAGGCAGCCCTGCTCAACACCGCCTGCACTCTCGCACCCCTTCTGCGCAGGGCATGCGCAAGCCGCACCGTGTCCACCGCAGCGATGCTTCCGGTCACCGCCAGAACAATCTCTTTCCCTTCCAGCGTGGCATATGCACTCATTCCAGTGTCACGTCCTGCACGTAATGCCACATATGGGGAGCCAGTTTCTTTACTCTATGGGTCTGGACGGAGGCGTCCAGCCCGCGTGCATCGAGGACAGCCCTGATCGCACCTGCTGCCCGGCCTGCAGTATGGACGTGCAGGACAGTCCCCGTGGTGGCATGATCCAGTGCACTGGCAAGCATGTCAGGTGACGAGAAATGGCCCATCAGGATACGGTCGTATGCCCTCGCGAGGCAGACCCGGCAGTCACCGAGGACAGGGGTCACCCGGTGCGCGACACCGTTCTCATCGATATTTTTTACAAGATAGGAATACGCGAGGGGATTGATCTCCATGGCATGGACATCTGCACCAGAAAGGGCAGCCGGCAGCGTGAAGTACCCTATCCCGGCAAACATGTCCGCCACACGCTCTCCCGGTTGGATCAGCGCCCGGAGCCGTTCCTTCTCGGTCCGGTTCCCCGAAGAGAACATGATCGCGGCCGGGTCGAAAAAGTAGGTGATCCCGCACTCCCTGTGGCGCACTTCCCCGACAGTTCCCGCCAGTATCTCCGTGCAGGGAGTCCGCGTGGCACCAATCGATCCCTTCACCCACAGGATGCCGGCGGGTTTTTTCCATTCCATGAGGGTCCTGACCTCATCCGGCCCGGGCCGCCTCCCGTGGAAGACTGCGACGTCCCCGAGCATGGAATACCCCCGCCCCCTGTACGGGTGCCTGCCGGCAAGGGTTTCAGTCGAGCGATACCCCTCCTTCACCGGGACAAAGGCAGACCCTCCTTCAACAAATGGTCTCCTCGTTCGGTCGACCCATTCGGCGTCTTCTATATCCAAAAGCTCGGAGACCGGGATCCTTCGCGTCTTCATACAATCACCTCAGAAGGACCAGGTGTTCTCCGTCTTCGAGGACCCTGACCATCTCCCCCGGGGCTGCATGTCTTCCGCGGGGCTCGCGTATCTCCCGCGTGACACCCGTTGCGGGATCGAGGACCCCTAAAAGGTCGCCGTCCCTGAATGCGACCATCCATTCAGCAGCATCCCCCCTGTGGCCTGCCAGTCTCTCCACCTGCCCTTCTGAAGTATTTCTCACTGCTCCCGATGCGAGATCGCAGTAACGGAGCGTCTTTCCCTCGACACTCATGACTTCCGCGTACCTCCCCGATACGAGGACGATATCCCCGCGGGAGTACCGGGGCAGACGGAGCGACCAGGTGATGCGGAAGACCTGCCGCCCGGCCTTCTCCCCCACGAGTTTCGGGTGGGTCGAGACCCTTCCGCCCATGCTCCTCACAATTGCGGAGGATATCTCCTGGCCAAGGCGCTGGGATCCGACTGTGATGTCCAGTCCGTCCCGGTGCTCGTCCACATCAGAGATGAAGGAGAGCCGCTCCCCCGAGGCCATCATGGATTCTTCCACTCCCCGGGCGATCCTGGCCGCCTCCCCGATCTCACGGGGGGTGATCTTCCTCCCGACCGCGCGCACCTGGACCACCCCTTCGTAATAGCTCCCGGAGATCCTGCAGCACCGGTCGCACTGTTCTTTCTGCCATACTATCTCTATCGTGCAGGATCCTTCCACCGGGACACCGAAGAGCGTGCCCGAGACATGACAGTGTGCCCTGCTCCGGTTCGGGCTGATATCCTCGCAGGATATTTCTGTTGACACATCTTTGAGTTCCGCGTGCAACCGGACTGCCCGGGCCGCAAGTTCATGCAGCAGGTCGTCCCGACTGCTCCCGGAGTCAGACCAGGTGCCGGCCTCTTTCCTTGCGCCACAGGTGGGACAGAAGACCACCCCGATTCTCTGCGGACATTCAAGCCAGCGCGTTTCTGCAGCCCTGCACCTCGCGCAGATCCCGCCCTCCGGCGAGGGGTTTCCGCAGAGCGGGCAGATGGTCTCCCGGATACTCATGTCAGATCCTGAACAGCTGTGCGTGGGGGATGTCCCCGATCATCAGGCATGCGGCGCGTGATATCAGGCCCATCTCCACCGCGAGCGAGACTGTCCGCTCCCCGATCAGGTTTGCATTCGACGCGCTCACGAGTGCCGCCCTCACTTCTTCCGGGCTCGCGGGCGCAGTCCCGTAGAAGGATTCCCTGACAGAAATCTCCACATTGCCGCAGGCAATCGTCGTATTCATCAGTTCCCTGTCACACACCGCGACCACCTCGTCTCCTGCCGGAGTGCGGTGCACTTTCAGATACATGGTATCACATGTGAGATGAATCCATATTAAAACTGCAACAGGCGGTCATCAGAGGGAGATGTCCACGCCGTACACTCTCGACGGGGTACCGGAGTGGATCCTGTGTATGGCTGCCTCATCTATGCCGCCGTTCTCGAATAATCTCAACGTCACCCTTGGGACAGATCGCGGCCCGATGACAGCTCCCGGGCGGGAGTTCTCGTCCATGAAGTCGCTCTCCATCATGAATTCCCTCCCTTCCCGTGCGAATGCAGCGATGTCGGGATGGGATGCAAGGAACGAGGGGACAAGGGGGGTATCGGGTATTGCGTAGTGCTTGACGACCCGGTCGGGAGAGAGTCCTGCTGCCCGGGCCATCCCGGGCATGTCAGCGCAGCTCCCGCTCTCGGCATGCACCTGGACCGCACATCCTCTTTCGGCTGCCAGATGGAAGGAAAAGGAGAGGACATCGTTTGCAGCGGCCCAGACATCGGCAGAGACCTCGTAATGGGGCCTCCCGCTCTTGAGGCCGACGGCGGCACCGTCCGCAACGAACCGTGCAGCAAGCGCCATCCCGTCCTTCATAATCTCCACTGTCCTTTCAAGCGGAAAAATCTCCGCCAGGCGGGTGATTTCGGCCGGGTGGACCCCGAGGACAGGGTAGACTGTCAGACCGATTTGTGAGATCATCCGTGCGACTGCAATCGTCTCCTGGAAGACGGGGAGGAAGTCCTCTCCGCGGGAAGGCAGGATACCGAACGACCCGGAGGGTTTGCTGACAAGGAAGAGGTGCGTTCCTCCCGATCGCTGGAAATCCTTCGCGGCATCTATGCCCCTCCCGTTCCTGGGGTCGATATGGATATGGTCATCGGTGATGGGAAATTTCGGCACACCCATTTATTCCACGATCTCCATCAGCGGATAGTCTCCCTCGCGTTTCAGGCGGGCATGGCATGCCGCGCCCCCCACGCATGTGGTGATCTCCACCCCGAGCATCAGTCCCTGCAGTTCGGAATACCCGAACAT
This sequence comes from uncultured Methanolinea sp., assembly GCA_964452625.1. Taxonomy (GTDB): domain Archaea; phylum Halobacteriota; class Methanomicrobia; order Methanomicrobiales; family Methanospirillaceae; genus Methanolinea_A. The sequence continues at coordinate 166,351 of CAYVMJ010000004.1, read as the reverse complement.
GTTCGGTGTCATCAGCGACCTGTCAAGCCGCACGGTGATCTCCTCGACGTGTGGCTGGAGTTTCACACTCTTTTGAATCGCCGATTCGATGGAGGCGGCAGTCCCTGGAGAGACCGGCGTTCCCACCCACTGGTGGTAGAGGGCCCCGAGCTTGATTCCAGCCTCGAATGCGGCCTGTTCGCGCGCAGTGTGCATACCATTATCTCGGGGCTTGCGAGGTAAAAAAGGCGGGGCTCAGATGAGCTTGATGAATCCGCTCTTCGGCTCCATCGCCTCCCCTTCGCGGAGGAAAAGGTCGATCTGCTTCCGGATTTCATCCCTTGAGAATCCCTGCGGGGTGAGCAGGTCCATCAGTTCCGCCACCGCTATCCGGTCGTTCCCGGAGTCCTTCTGCATCTGGCGGATCGTCTGCTTGATCACCCTGATGAGATCCCGCTTTCCCTTGGAGATCCCGGTCACGACCCGGTCGATATCAAAAGATCCGGTCTTGGGATCATAGGCAACCTCCCGGAGGCAGGTGTCCACGATTTTTATCACGCGCTCGGCATCATCGATCCCTATGTCGGGGGAGAGCCTGATGCGGGCGCTTGCCTCTGCCAGCCTGACCAGCGCCTCGAGCTGGCGGGCAGTGACAGGTACTGGTTTGTCGGAGCCTGCCGCGAGGTCGCGGAGCTGCATGTAGTAGCCGATAAGTGCCTCCCGGGCGGCATCGTTGAGCCGGGGGAAGCAGGTGCGGCGGGCGTACGCGACATATTTCCGGAATATCGAGGGGTCGATCTCCGGTGTCACAGGGCGGAGCTGATCCTCTATGTACTCGTCGTCGACGCCCTCAATGGGGGTCCTTTTGTGCTGGGCAATCGTCTCCCCTATGCTGTGCGCCTTGAGGATATGGGCGGCGATGGCGCTGTCCCGGGTATGATCCGGGATGTCGGTCATCTTGAAGATGAGATCGAAGCGGGAGAGAAGGGAACCCGGCATGTTGATCTGGTCCTGCAGGGGGAGGTAGGCATCGAACCGTCCCAGTTTCGGGTTTGCTGCACCAAGGAGGGCGCACCGGGACTTGAGGGTCGCGGTGATCCCGGCCTTCGCAACGCTGATAGACTGCTGCTCCATGGCCTCGTGGAGGGCTGATCTGTCCTCCTTCTGCATCTTGTCCATCTCGTCCACTGCGGCAATCCCCATATCCGCCAGCACCAGGGCTCCGGCTTCGAGAGTCCACCTCCCGTCCCCGAACTCGTCCTTGACTGCAGTGGCGGTGAGGCCCGCCGATGTGGAAGACTGGCCGCTCGTGTAGATGGCCCGCGGGGAGAGCTTGACCACGTAGCGCAGCAACTGGCTCTTTGCGATCCCGGGATCGCCTATCAGGAGGACATGAATATCGCCGCGGAGGTGGCTTCCATCGGGCATCTCCTTGCTTATCCCTCCGAAGATCTGCAGTGCGATGGCCTCCTTGACATCGTCGTTTCCATAGATGGTGGGGGCGATGGAGTGGACGATCTTCCGGTAGATATTCGGGTCCCCGGAAAGAGCCAGGATCATCTCCTCGTCTTTCTCGTCGATCTGGACCTCTTCGAACTCTTTTTCTGCGATCTCGATTGAATTGCACTCCAGGTAGATGTCAAAGAGCGTGTTCTTCTCCCCGTGCGTGACACGCTGCACGGAGCGGAGTATGCCGTTGATCACAACCCGGTCGCCCGGAGCGACCCTGCCTGTCAGATCGTCAGTGACGTCCACGTCCAGGGTCTGGGGCTGCTCGCCTCCCCTGAGCCCTTCAGGGGATTCCTGGATGCGGAGTTTCTGCGAATCCACGAAGCGGGATCGCCGCGGGATGAGCTCGAGCTTCTTGAACGTGCATCCCTCGGTTGCACACCCGTCCGGTTCCCTGAACTTACCGTATCCCTGCTCCCGGATGGTGACATGCCCGCCAGGGCACCTGAACACCGCCTGCACGATGCGGGGCCGCACTTCTGTGGTCTTCCTGAGGATCCCCTCCACGCTGATGAAGCGGTTGATGTGGTCCGACCGGATGTGGCGGATCCCTATCTTCCTCGGCAGGTTCACGAACCGGACGTTCACGCTCCCGGTAGCCTTTCCGTCCTTCCCCTTCACCAGCTGGTGGTTTCGTATGGCGTTTTTGACGTCCTCGATCACCTTTCCGGGGTTATCGAGGAGCTCATCAGCCATGCGAAGGCCGGTACGGCCGAAACTCTCGAGCTCGTGGTAATCTACCTCGAGCGACCGCCGGTAGGGATATTCCCTTGCCAGTTCGGAGAGTTGTTTCTTGTACCTGCTTTTGAGAAACCTGCTCCAGTCTGCGTCGCGGTCGACGACTTCAGCCCCGGTCTCCCCTGCAGGTGCCTCCCCGGATTCAACCATGTTTCTTTGCCTGGAGCACAAACTGGGCGATCAGCGCTTCCATCTGGATATCCGTGCTCGCTCCCTCGGAGAGACGGAAATCGGTTGTTCCCAGCTGGTCTATGAGGGCGACCCGAAGACCCGGGTCCATATCCCGTTTCACGATGGCCCTGTAACACTGGTTTATCAGCTCGTTCGGGGCGATACCGCGTTCCTGGAGGAGGCCGTGCAGGATGGACTCCGCCCCTTCGAAGTCCCCCGAGAGCGAGGTTGAGAGGAGTTCCTCGATCTCATCGGGCCTTGCAGTCGCGGTGATGGCATAGATCATCCCCGCGTCTATTTCTGTTGCGAGGATTGCAGCCCCCTGGAGGGCGTTGATGGCTTTCCGCATATCCCCCTGCGCGATGTAGACGATCGCCTGGATGGCCGGTTCGGTGATGCGTATCTTCTCGTTCGACGCGATTCTCAAGATCTCGCTGGTGATGGCCTCTTCCGAGAGGCTCCTGAACCGGTAAATGGCGCAGCGGCTCTGGATGGGATCGATGATCTTTGAGGAATAATTGCAGGAAAGGATGAACCGGCAGGTGGTGGCATAACTCTCCATTGTACGCCGGAGCGCTGCCTGTGCATCCGGGGTAAGAGCATCAGCCTCGTCCAGGAAGAGAATCTTGAAGGTCGCGCCCCCGAGAGGCGAGGTGCGGGCGAACTGCTTGATCTGGTTCCGAACCACGTCGATCCCCCGTTCATCCGACGCATTCAGTTCGCGGAAGTTCATGTTCCAGGACTCGCGGAAGAATTCCCTTGCGAGTGCGACCGCTGCCGTTGTCTTGCCCACCCCCGCACTCCCCGTGAAGAGGAGGTGCGGCAGGTTCCCTGTCTTCACATATGACGAAAGCCGCTCCACGATCTCGTCCTGGCCAACGATATCAGCGAGCGTGACCGGACGGTACTTCTCAATCCAGATCATCGTCGTATCTTCCATCATCTCTCCTGCCTCCTTTCTTTCGAAAAATGTACGTGATCCTACTTCCACAATATCGGGGGCAGGAGAAGAAATGTGTTGTGTTTGAGTAAAACGCAGCGGGTGCAAGAGCCCCTGGGCATTCAGGGTTCGGGGGTATCGCCGGAGGCGATGATATGAAAGGGCGCGGCGGCGGATGAGGTTGCCCGCTGCCTCTGTCCCGGGCAGGCCATTTCAGGATTGATGAAGAAAAAACAAAAAACGGAATCTTTGAAAAAAGATTTATTCTTCGAACAGGACTTCCTGCTTCTGTTTCTTGTTCCAGTAGTAATATCCGACCGCAGCAAGGATCAGGATGAGGATGACCAGCGGGACGAGCCAGTACAGTGAGAAATGGGAACCAAAAGGCTGGGCAGGCGGAATCGTTGTGGAGACTGCTGCAACCATCGTTCCGGTATCGTCAGGTGTGGGGGTTACGGTTATTGTGGGGGTCGCGTTCCCGTTCTGGTCTCCCGTCCCGCTCTCGTACCCTTCAGTGTCCGTGGGACTGGTGGTGGGAGTCGTTGTCGGCACTGTGGTGGTGGTCACAACGGAGGATCCTCCACCGCCACCGCCGCCACCGCCACCGCCGCCGGTGGGGCTGAAACTCGCACCGATCGTGTGGTTTGCGACGACGTTTGAGAACTTCCATTCAGGGACAGCTCCCTTGCTGTCACCATCCACCATCACGTTCCGGAGTAAATACCCGGAACTTGCGGTCATGGTGAACGTGATGTTGCCGCCAACCGGGACGCTCTGGATACCCGAGGGTGAGATTGTCCCGCCATCCGTCGCCTGTGCGTTGATATAGAATGTCAGGGACCCCTCGGGGACGAAGACCGCCGAGATGGTGTGATTCGCAGCGACGGAGGAGAAGGTGTATGTGCCGACAGGGGTGATGCCCGTGCCATCAACGTACAGTGCCGCGGTGATGAACCCCTCGTCAGGTGTAATTCCGAATGTGAGGTTCTCCATGTAGGGGACATATGATACCCCTTCGGGGGTGATCGTCCCGTTCGCCGACTGGATCGCAGTGATGCTGTAGGTCCGCTGCTCGAACTCCGCATGGATGGTGTGGTTTGCGGTCACGTTGCTGAATGCGTAGGTGCCCGGGGTTCCGACCGAAACGGAGTCCACCTGCACGTCGGCAATCCTGTATCCCGTGGCAGGGGTGATGGAGAACGACGCCGATCCGCCGTCTGCGACTGCCACGTCACCGGAAGGATAAATACTCCCGTTGGCATCTGCAGTGGCCGTAATGATATTGGTTCCCGGCAGCGGAACGAGCGTCGCGTACAGGTCAACTGTCTGGTCCTTGGCCGGGTATGTGGGTATCGGCTGGGTGAGTGGGTAGTACCCGTCCTTTGCAACCGTGTACTCCGTGTACGGGGTCCCGGAGAGGTAGACCATGACGTTCAGGGTTCCATTCTCTGTCTGGCCTTTCGCCTCCCCGTCGAAGGAAACGGCAGCCCCGTTCACATTGCAGTGCACCAGGAAGTAACCCTTGTCACCCCCGGGATCGCCCATTGCCTCGATATACCCGGGCCTGGTGTAGTTGGATGACCCTTGCGAATTCGCGGCCACGAGGCTTATGGTGTAGAATCCCGGTTCCGTGTAGGTGTGGGAGGGATTCTGCAGGTTCGACGTGGCCCCGTCACCGAAGTTCCACAGCCATGAATCGGGAACCCCGGAAGACTGGTCGGTGAACGCAATCGAGAGCGGCACAAATCCGGATGTCCTGTTCGTGATAAAGTAGGCCGATGGCGGTCCCGGCGGGGAAGAGGAGACATGGATATACCCTTCTTTTTGTTCGGTATCAGAACCGCTCGCATTGGCCACATACAGGCTCACCGTGTAGGTCCCCGGCGTCGTATAGGTGTGGACCGGATTCTGCTGTGTGGATGTGTTGCCATCGCCGAAGTTCCATTCCCGGGCAAGGATAGCGCTCGTGGAACAGTCACTGAATCCCACTTCAAGAGGTGCCTCCCCGGAGAGCGGGTTTGCGGTGAAGCATGCAACGGGCTGGTTTGGAGCACAGGGCGCAAGACACACGATCTTGGTGTGGGAACTCGATCCGCCCGCATTTGATGCGGTCAGGGTGATATTGTAGCCTCCGGTAGCAGGATAAGTATGGACGGGGTTCTGGGTTGTCGAGTAAGTCCCGTCACCAAAAGACCAGAACCAGGACGTGGGGGTCTGTGTCGAAGTGTCGGTGAAGCGGACATAGAGGGGGTCAGGGCACTCCGAGAGATAGGTGAAATTTGCAACCGGCGGATACACCGGGGGGCATTCCGTGAAACACACGATCCTGGTAAGGGAATTCGACCCTGCCTCGTTCGTTGCAGTCAGGGTGATATTGTAGCCGCCGTACGCCGGGTAGGTGTGGACGGGGTTTTGCTCGGTTGATGTGGTCCCGTCACCGAATGACCAAAACCAGGAAATGGGTGTGTGCGTGGAAGTGTCGGTGAAGTGGACATAGAGGGGGTTCGGGCACTCCGAAAGATAGGTGAAATTTGCAACCGGTTGTTCAGGCGGGCAGACGGATATGAACCGGTCCCTGGTGATCGTGTCTGTCCCTGCAGCGTTCGTGACGGTGAGGGTGACGTTATACGCGCCGTTTGCAGTGTAGGTGTGCGTCGGGTTCTGGAGAGTCGAAGTGTCCCCGTCACCGAACTGCCAGTGCCAGGAGGTGGGAATGTTGGCAGAGGTATCGGTGAACTGGACGGAGAGGGGTGGAGGGCATCCCGTGGCCGGGGATGCGGTAAAGTCCGCGATCGGCTGTACCGGAGGACAGACCGATATATACTCATATTTCGTGGTTGTGTTTGTCCCACCGGCACCCACCACGGTCAGGGTGACTGTATATGTCCCATTGGAGGTGTAGGTGTGGGCCGGGTTCTGCAGGACCGAGCACATACCGTCGCCGAACGACCAGTACCATGACGTGGGATTCCCGGTAGATTGGTCAGTGAACTGGACGGAGAGCGGGGGCGGGCATCCCGTGGTCGGGGATGCGGAAAATTCCGCGACCGGCCCCGAAGGCTGCTCGAAGATGTGGATGAATGCATATTGTGTGAGGGTGTCAGATCCCCCGGCGTTTGTCACCGTGAGTGTGACATTGTAGTCACCTGGCGTCGTGTAGGTGTGGGAGGGATGCTGCAGGGTGGAAGTCGTCCCGTCACCGAAGTCCCACAACCATGAGTCGACGACTCCTGTGGAGAGGTCAGTGAACTGGACAAAGAGCGGGAGTGATCCCTCTGTTGGTGATGCAGTGAAATTTGCAACCGGCGAGGGAGGCGGAACTGATGAGACAGAGATGAAATCCTCCTGCACGAGTGTATCCCCACCCGCATCATTCGAGACCGTTAGGCTGATGCTGTAGTTCCCGGGCAGGGTATACGTATGGGAGGGATTCTGTAGGTCTGAGATTGCACCGTCTCCAAAGTCCCATACCCAGGAATCGATTGTCCCCATCGAGGTGTCAGTGAACTGGACAGCGAGCGGCAGGGTCCCGGTCCGGGGAACGGCCGAAAAATTCGCGACTGGCGGAACCAGTCCCCCGGTCACGACAATGTACGCGGGGCGCGAGAGCGTGTTGCTGCCCATGAAGTTGGTCGCGGTCAGGCTGACGGTATATGTCCCGGGCGTGGTATACACGGCGACCGGATCGCGTGCCGTCGAAGTGGCCCCGTCACCGAACTGCCAGGCCCACGATGTGGGGTATCCTGTTGAAATGTCACGGAATTTCACATGCAGCGGAGCATCCCCTGTTGTCGTATTGGCCGAAAAATCTGCGGTTGGGATACGCGGGGGCTCGGCATGGTCGAGGAGAGCAGTGACAAATCCGCCGGGGCCTTTCGCGCCAAATATATCAGGATAGGGGTCGGCGGTGGGGAAGTTGGACGACTCGGTGTAGCCTGTGACATACGCCACGTCCCGTCCGTCCGATGCAACCTCCCACCCCGCATCAAGGCCGAGGCCGCCAAGGTATGTCAGGTATTGCGGAGTTGAGTCCCACGGGACGAATTTCGCAACGTACGCATCGTATTGTCCGCCTCCATACGTTGCCTGGAAGGGATCGATGACGTCGAAGTCGCTGAACTGGGTCATCCCCGTGATGTAGGCTGATCCATCGGGGTTCACCGCGATACCGTTCGCGTCATCCACCCACCTTCCTCCCAGGTACGTGGAATACTCGATCTCCGAACCATCTGATGAGAGGCGTGTGAAGAATGCGTCGTAGTACCCTTTTGTGTTATTCTGGTATGCATCCACCACGGGGAAATCACGGGAGAGAGTGGCGCCGGCAATATATACCCGCTCCTCCGAGTCAAGACCTATTCCGCGTGCGCAGTCCACATGGTCCCCGCCTATATAGGTCGAATAAATCAGGTCGTCTGCATTGGGGCTGACCTTGGTGACGAACGCATCACTCCATATCCACCCGGTTATTTCAGGTTTCAATGCATTTTTCACTGGGTAGTCGTAGGAGAAGGTTTCTCCCGTCACATACGAGTGGCCGGAGCTGTCGACTGCCACGTCGTATCCCGCGTCCATGAGTGTACCGCCGAGGTATTCCGAGAAAAAGAGCTGAGACCCGTCACCACTCATCTTCAGGATATATGCATCCTGGTGGCCGGCATAGTTGGTCCGGTGGTACCGGCTGATGACAGGGAAGAGGAGCGAGGTGGTATTGCCGGTAAGGTAGGTATTCCCGGCATTGTCAAGGATGATGGCATTCCCGGTATCATAATCTGTTCCGCCAATGTACGTGGAGAAGACCATTGTTGCACCGTCAGGCGACAGCTTGGTGACGAATGCATCTTCTGAACCTGCCAGGTAATCCTGTATTGCATTCACCCTGGGGAAATCTGTCGAATCGGTCTTTCCGGTAATGTATGCATTCCTTCCTGGATCGAGCGTGATCCCCTTGCCCCACTCGTCACCGCTGCCGCCGATATATGTGACATATACGGGAGAGGTGCCGTCGGCTCCTATCTTTACGACCACGACATCGACCCCTTCACCATTCACCCCGAAGGAGTCCTCGTATATCGTGTAAGGGGCAGGGAAGGACCTGCCTGTCACGTAGACGTTCTGCCCGCTGTCGACCGCCACGTCATGGCCGAAAGCCATCCCGATTCCCCTCAGGTAAAGGCCGTATTTCAATACCGGGTCTATGACCAGGGGTCGCGATGTGTCATACGGTCCGACGGCAAAGCCCACGCAATTGTCCCCTCTCAGAATAAATGATGCACTGATTCCGACGTTATGGCCGTCAATTTCCTGATAACAGACGGGTGGACACTCGATCAGTTCGCCTGCGGGAGTGCTGATATGAAGGGACCCCTCTTCATCGATGGCGATGTCGCCAGCTCCTGTATAATCCAGGAGGATATCGCCGGGAAATGCCCCGGGAGCAAGTGTATAAGTACTTTTCAGTCCCCCGGTTGTCCCTTCGTATACGAGATCTATCCCCGGATAGAGATTTAAATAACGTATGCCCCCGAAGGTGGGAATCCCCGTCAGCCATCGGGAGGGATTATCCCCGAGCAGGAAATTCACACGCCCTTCCAGCGGGTTCAGTCCGTCGATTGCAGGATTCGGATTCGCCCCTGCGAAACGGTATCCTGCCAGTCTGGAAACAGGGGGATTATCCCCAGTCATGAAAAGTTTGAACAGCACACCCGTCGGGGTGAAGAATATGGACCCGCCATCCGAGATGATCTCGTACTTCACTTCATCTTCGCTCTGCCCGGCATTTTCGATAAATTGCAGGGGCATCGCCGTCAATTGACCCTGCACGCCCGCTCCCTCTCCGGCTATTGCACAGGTGATGTCCGCATCCTGCAGCACACCAGGAAATGTGTCTCCTGCCTGGAGATCATTTTGTGGTGAACCTGCAGAAACGGGCACACCCGCAATGAGGAGAGAAGCAAGTACTACCAGCCACATGAGCACCTTGATCCTCATATAAATACACTATAGTGTGATGTGGAGTAACTCACCATATATAAACATTGCGGCAAAAATAGGTAATTTTGACTTATTTTCACAATTGGTGCATGATAAATCAGCCTTAATGCATGCACAAAACGCACAAGGCGCATTTTCCCATTGGAACCTTGTCAGGGGTTTTTTTCCTCCTGCAATGCCGGTTCTCACCGAATTGCAGTGGCAATGGTGCCGGAGGGACTCCGCAGTTGCACCGGAGAGACGAAATGAAGGAGAATGAATGAATCCGTGAGTGGCGGTTCCGCGATACTGACAGAAAAAAGAATAATTATTTTATGGATATGCACCGTTCAGCTTCCGGACCTGGGTTTTTTGGAGAGGGGATAGCGGCCATCAGGGAGGGATTCCCTGAATCGGCCTCTCCTCTTTCCCACTTGAGTGGGTTTGAGCGCTGTGTGACATTCTTTTAATTTGCTGTAATATACCCGGCCCTGGTGGTATAGGTGGATGAACCTTCAGAATTCTGGACCGAGAGGCTCACCGTGTAGTATCCCGGCACTGTATATACGTGGACCGGGTGCTGTTCGTCTGATGTGCCGCCGTCACCGAAATTCCAGAGCCATGTATCAGGGATTCCTGAAGAGAGGTCTGTGAATGCGACCGAGAGCGGGACAGAGCCGGTGGTCGTGTTGGTGATGAAGTATGCCCTTGGGGGTGACGGGGGAGGCGATGTGACGATCACGTAATCCTCTTTAGTCTCGGTATCGGAACCAGTGGCGTTCGTCACATCGAGAGTTACCGTGTAGTCACCATACTGGGCATAGATATGCGTGGGATTCTGGAGAGTCGACGTATTTCCGTCACCAAAGTCCCAGTACCACGAGAGGATACCTGTCTGTGAGCAGTCGCAGAACTCCACTTCCAGAGGTGCAGTCCCGGACACCGGGAATGCCCAGAAACAGGCAACGGGTGGGTCGGGACACACCGTGATCTGCACTGTCTTTGTGACCATAGCAGACCCGCCTTCGCTGGTGGCTGTCAGGGTGACATCATAGCTGCTGACCGATGAGTACGTGTGCTGCGGGTTCTGGAGCGAGGAGGTTTCCCCGTCACCGAAGTTCCAGAACCATGACGTGGGATTGCCTGATGATGTATCAGTGAACTGGACATCACGTGGGTTCGGGCACTCCGAAAGGTAAGTGAAGTCGGCAACGGGGGGGCACGGGTTGAGACACACGATCTGGGTGTAGGAATCCGATCCGCCCTCGTTTGATACTGTCAGGGTGATGTTGTAGCCGCCGTACGCCGGATAGGTATGGACAGGGTCCTGGAGTGTCGAGTAAGTCCCGTCACCGAAGGACCAGAACCATGATGAGGGAGCATGCACGGGGTCATCCGATGATGTGTCTGTGAACTGGACATACAGCGGGTTCGGGCACTCGGAAAGATAGGTGAAGTTTGCCTCCGGAGCGCACTGCGGGACGTGGATGGTCTTCTGCGTGGAATCCGATCCACCTGCGTTGGACGCGGTCAGTGTGACAGAAAAGTCACCGACATTGGTATACGTGTGCGCCGGGTTCCGGAGAGTCGAAGTGGCACCGTCACCGAACTGCCAGTACCATGAGGTGGGATTGTCAGTGGAGGTGTCTGTGAACTGGACGTCGAGGGGGTCCGGGCATTCGGAGACATATGTGAAGTCCGCATGCGGTCCACAGGGTGTGATATGCACGGTCTTTGTGATGGAGTCGGATCCGCCCGCGTTGGACGCGGTCAGTGTGACAGTGCAGTCATGGATCTCGGCGTAGGTGTGGGTGGGGTTTCGGAGGGTCGAGGTGGTTCCGTCACCAAAGTCCCAGTACCATGCAGTGGGGATTTCAGTTGGAATCGTGGAGGAGGTGTCTGTGAACCGGACATTGAGCGGGTCCGGGCATTCGGAGAGATAGGTGAAGTTGGCGACAGGGGGACAGGGAGTGCAGGAGATGCAGAGAACCTTCTGGATATAATCTGATCCGCCTGCATTGGAGACGGTCAGGGTGATCTCGTATCCTCCAATCGCAGTATAGGTGTGGGTGGGGTTCTGCTCGGTTGATGTGGCTCCGTCGCCGAACTGCCAGTACCAGGACGTAGGATCGCCGGTTGAGGTGTCAAAGAACTGGACATACAGCGGGTTCGGGCATTCCGAGATGTAGGTGAAGTTCGCATCCGGGGCACAGGGGGTGATGTGCACGGTCTTTGTGACGGAATCCGATCCATCCGCGTTGGATGCGGTCAGTGTGACAGTGTAGTCGCTGATCGTTGTGTAGGTATGCAGGGGGTTCCGGAGAGTCGAAGTGCTCCCGTCACCGAAGTCCCAGGACCAGGAGGTAGGATTATCTGTGGAGGTGTCTGTGAACTGGACGTCGAGGGGGTTCGGGCATTCGGAGAGATAGGTGAAGTCCGCATGCGGTCCGCAGGACGAGATGTGCACGGTCTTTGTGATGGAGTTGGAGCCACCGGCATTTGATGCGGTCAGTGTGACAGAGTAGTCACGGATCTCGGCATAGGTGTGGGTAGGGTTTTGCAGTGTCGAGTATGACCCGTCGCCGAACTGCCAGTACCATGCGGTGGGGATCTCGGTTGCAACCCTGGAGGAGGTATCTGTGAACCGGACGTCAAGGGGGTTCGGGCATTCCGAAAGATAGGTGAAGTTGGCGACAGGGGGGCAGGGAGTGCAGGAGATGCAGAGAACCTTCTGGATATAGTCCGAACCCGCAGCGTTGGAGACAGTCAGGGTGATCTCGTATCCTCCGATCGCAGGATAGGTGTGGGTGGGGTTCTGCTCGGTTGATGTAGCCCCGTCGCCGAACTGCCAGTACCAGGAGGTGGGATTGCCAGTGGATGTGTCAAAGAACTGGGCGTACAGCGGGTTCGGGCACTCTGAAATATAATTGAAGTTCGCATCAGGCTTTTCCGCAGGGCACACGCTGATGAGATTCGTTTTCGTGATCGTATCGGACCCGCCTTCGTTCGTTGCGGTCAGGGTCACACTGTAAGTACCATTTGCGGAGTAGGTGTGTTGCGGGTTCTGGAGAGTCGAAGTGTCCCCGTCACCAAACTGCCAGGACCATGAGGTCGGGGTGTTGGCAGAGGTATCGGTGAACTGGACGGAGAGGGGTGGCGGGCATCCCGTGGTCGGGTAAGCAGTAAAGTCTGCGACCGGCTTTACGGGCTGGGGCGAGACGGTGATATATTGCTGCTTTGTGATAGAGTCGTCTCCGCCTTCGTTTGTCACCGTGAGCGTAACGCTGTAGGTTCCTGCAGAGGTGTAGGTATGGGACGGGTTCTGGAGCGAGGAGGTTTCCCCGTCACCAAACGTCCATGCCCAGGTATCGATGATCCCTGTGGAGAGGTCGGTGAACTGGACGGAGAGGGGTGCCTGTCCCGAAGTCGGGGATGCGGTGAAGTTCGCGACCGGCGGGAGAGGTGCCGGGCACACCGTGATGTACTCTGATTTCGTGATCGTATCGGATCCGCCTTCGTTCGTTGCGGTCAGGGTCACACTGTAAGTACCATTTGCGGTGTAGGTGTGTTGCGGGTTCTGGAGAGTCGAAGTGTCCCCGTCACCAAACTGCCAGGACCATGAGGTCGGGGTGTTGGCAGAGGTATCGGTGAACTGGACGGAGAGGGGTGGCGGGCATCCCGTGGTCGGGTAAGCAGTAAAGTCTGCGACCGGCTTTACGGGCTGGGGCGAGACGGTGATATATTGCTGCTTTGTGATAGAGTCGTCTCCGCCTTCGTTTGTCACCGTGAGCGTAACGCTGTAGGTTCCTGCAGAGGTGTAGGTATGGGACGGGTTCTGGAGCGAGGAGGTTTCCCCGTCACCAAACGTCCATGCCCAGGTATCGATGATCCCTGTGGAGAGGTCGGTGAACTGGACGGAGAGGGGTGCCTGTCCCGAAGTCGGGGATGCGGTGAAGTTCGCAACCGGCGGGAGTGGAACCGGGCACACGGTGATGTACTCGTATTTCGTGATCGTATCGGACCCATCGGCATTCACGACGGTGAGGGAGACGTTGAACGTGCCGTGGTCATTGTAGATGTGTTGCGGGTTCTGGAGGATGGAGCACATACCGTCGCCGAACTGCCAGTACCATGAGGTCGGGTTTCCTGTGGAGAGGTCGGTGAACTGGACAGGGAGCGGGGTCGGGCACCCTGTAGTCGGGGATGCGGTAAAGTCCGCGACCGGCCCCGAGGGCTGCTCGGAAATGTGGATGAATGCATATTTCGTGATCGTATCTGATCCGCCCGCATTTGTCACCGTGAGGGTGACGTTGTAGTCACCGGGCATCGTGTAGGTGTGGGAGGGATGCTGCAGGGTGGAGGTCGTCCCGTCGCCGAAGTCCCATAACCAGGAATCGACGACTCCTGTGGAGAGGTCAGTGAACTGGACGGGGAGCGGGACATGGCCGCTCGTGGGTGCAGCAGTGAAATCTGCCACGGGCTTTGGAGGTACGTAGGGCAAGACAGAGATGAAATTTTCCAGAGAGTGGGTGCTCTCGCCCGCGTCATTCGAGGCTGTCAGGGTGACGGTATAATTTCCTTCCGCTGTGTAGGTGTGTGTGGGGTTCTGCAGGGTGGAGGTCGTCCCGTCGCCAAAGTCCCATGCCCACGAGTCAACGATTCCGGTGGAGGTGTCGGTGAACTGGACGAGGAGCGGCACGATCCCGCTCCGCGGGTATGCCGTAAAATTCGCCACAGGCGGGACCAGCTCCCCTGTCACCACGATGTACTCCGGACGCGTGAGTGTATCGCTGCCCATGAAGTTGGTGGCGGTCAGGGTGACTGTGTAGACACCGGGTTCGGCATACACATGAAGCGGATTGCGGGCAGTTGAGGTCGCCCCGTCACCGAACGCCCAGTTCCATGAAGTCGGGTATCCTGTCGAGATGTCACGGAATTGCACGTGCAGGGGTGCATTCCCGGTCGTCACATTGGCAAGGAAATCGGCAACGGGGATGCCCGGGGGCTCGGCATGGTCGAGGAGAGCGGTGACAAAGCCGCCAGGGCCCCTGTCGCCGAAAATGACCGGGTACGGGTCGACTGTGGGGAAGTTGGACGAATCGGTGTAGCCTGTGACATACACGCCGTCCACTCCATCCGATGCGATTCCCCAGCCTGCATCAAGGCCGAGGCCGCCAAGGTATGTCAGGTATTGCGGAGTTGAGTCCCACGGGACGAATTTCGCGACATACGCGTCGTATTGCCCGCCGCCATATTTCTTCTGGTAGGGATCAATGAGATTGAAATTGCTGAACTGGGTCATCCCGGTGATATAGGCGGATCCGTCGGGGTTGACGGCGATGCTGTTGGCATCGTCGACAAACCTTCCTCCCAGGTACGTGGAATACTCGATCTCTGAACCATCTGACGAGATACGCGTGAAGAATGCGTCGTAATACCCTTTCGTGCTGTCCTGATACGCATCCACCACAGGGAAGTCGCTCGAGAGAGTGGCACCGGCAATATATACCCGCTCTTCTGAGTCAAGACCTATTCCGCGTGCGCAGTCCACGTGGTCTCCGCCGATATAGGTCGAAAAAACCATCTCATCCCCGGTGGGATTTACCTTCGTGACGAACGCGTCGCTCCAGACCCACCCGGTGATCTCGGGTTTCAATGCATCTTTCACGGGGAAATCATAGGAGAACGTTTCTCCTGTCACGTATGAGCAGCCGGAACTGTCGACCTCCACGTCATACCCTGCGTCCATGAGGGTGCCCCCGAGGAATTCGGAGAAAAATAGCTGCGACCCGTCACCACTCATCTTCAGTATATATGCATCCTGGTGACCGGCATAGCTTGCAATCGCACGGTCGTTGGTGACCGGGAAGACGAGCGAGGTGGTATTACCGGTAAGATATGTATTCCCTGCATTATCCAGGACAATGGCATTCCCTGTGTCATATTCGGTCCCACCAAGATAGGTGGAGAAGACTATTGTCGATCCGTCGGGAGAGAGTTTTGTGACAAACGCATCCTCCGAACCTGCCAGGTAATCCTGTATTGCATTCACCGTGGGGAAATCGGTCGAATCGGTCTTTCCGGTAATATATGCATGCCTGGCCGCATCAAGGGCGATTCCATTGCCCCACTCGTCACCGCTGCCGCCGATATATGTGACGTATATGGGAGAGGTCCCGTCCGCACTTATTTTTACGACCACGACATCGATGCCCTCACCGTTCACCCCAAAGGAGTCCTCGAATATCGTGTAGGGGGAAGGGAATGACTTGCCTGTGACGTAGACATTCCGGGAGCTGTCGACGGCCACATCATGGCCGAACGCCATCCCGGTCCCTCTCAGGTAGATGCCGTATTTCATCACCGGGTCGATGACCAGGGGCCGCGAGGGATCATACGGTCCGATGGCAAAGCCCACGTAATTGTCCCCTTTCAGGACATATGATGCACTGATCCCGACGTTACGGCCGTCAATCTCCTGATAACAGACAGGTGGACACTCGATCAGTTCGCCTGCGGGAGTGCTGATATGAAGGGACCCATCTTCACCGATGGTGATGTCGTCGGCTCCTGAATATTCCAGGGTGATATCGCCGGGGGATGAACCCGGAGAGACAAGGTATGTACTCTTCAGCCCTCCAGTAACCCCCTCATATATGAGATCGATTCCGGGGTAGAGTGCGGTATACCTGACACCCTGGTAGGTGGGGATTCCTGTCAGCCACCGGGACGCGTCATCCCCGATAAGGAAGTTCACACGCCCTTCCAGCGGGTTCACACCGTCAATTGAAGGATTTGGATTCGCCCCTGCGAAACAGTAACCCAGGATTTGCGTGCCGGGTGCGGCATCCCCGCGTGTGACCAGTTTGAAGATCACACCTGTCGGAGTGAAGAAGATGGACCCGCCATCCGAGATGATCTCGTACTTCACTTCATCTTCGCTCTGCCCGGCATTTTTTATACATTGCAGGGGCATCGCCGTCAATTGCCCCTGCGTACCTGCATCTCCCGCCGGGAACATGTCCGGGAGCGGATGCCCGGTGACAGATATTCCCGCGATGAGGAGAGAGGCAAGTACAACTAGCCACATCAGCACCTTGATTGCCATAAAACACCTTTTATAATGTGAAGTGGAGTAACTCACACTATATAAAATTAACTGCAAATTTACACGATTTCGACTTCTTTTTGCGATTAATCCATGAAAAACGTGGTTAAAGCATGCGTGGATTGCTCACGGCGCATTCTGTCATCAGGGACCATCATGGGGTAATCCATACTGCCAGTACCGGAATCAGAACGGATATGTGTTGCCTTTCCCATACTGTACTCACAATCTGTTCCGGGATAATGCAACCATTGTCCTGCGGGAGAGGAGCATGAGCCGGGCATACCAGTGTGTCTTTGCAGGAGAATTCAACGCATCCGACATGGCATGCGGGGAACAGCGGGATATCCCGTCTTTTAGTTCTGTTCTCACACCGGGAGGTCTGGTCTGCACGAATCTTTTTTGTGCAGGGGCTCTCATCGAGCGCCGGGGCAGGGTGGGAGAGCCGATGCATGCACGCCTTGCAGATCCCACGGGGGCATTTGCGCTCACCGTTGACCATACGAACAGGGTTGCGGCAGCGATCCTGGAATCGATGGACGTCCCCTGCTTCGCCACTGTTGTGGGCGAACCGGTACTGACAGGCGGGGGCAGGGAGGGGACGTGCAGTATCAGGGTGGAGGAGATCCGCGAGGTCGACCGGTATGTCAGGGATGCATGGGTGCTGCGGACAGCAGATCTCACACTTCTGAGGATTGAAGAGATGTGTGCTTCACTTCAGAGCGGGAGAACCGATGCCCGGATGGAAGCGCTGATCAGTCATTACCGCCTTGATATACCCCGTTTGAGGGATATTGCACTGATGGTAAAGGAGGCGATCAGGGGCACAGGGTGTGTGACGCCTGCGAATCCCCTGGAGAAAGATCCCCTATCGCTGGTTCTTGCCATCATCCGGGAGCATGGGGGAAAAAGCGGGATCACCCTTGAAGAGATCACAAAACAGGCGGCACGGCAGGGTGTGAATGCCCGGGAAGTGGGAAATGCGGTGGAAGCCCTGATCCGCGATGATGAGTGTTACCAGCCTGCCAGGGGCGTCCTGAAGATCCTATGAGACTTGAATTCCTTGACCAGGGCCCGGCCCTGCTGGTCGAGGAGAGTATCCGCGTCCTTGCTGCAGGTGATCTGCACCTGGGTATCGAGGCAGATCTCTCGCGGCATGGCCTGCACATCAGGAGCCGCAGCCGGGAAAGGGGTGAGAGAATTATCTCCTGCATCGAGTCTTCCAGCCCCGATCTCCTCGTACTCCTTGGGGATGTAAAGCATAATGTTCCCCTTACCAGCAGGCAGGAATTCCGCGAAATCCCGGGTATCCTTGATGCAATCCGGTCCATGGTGCCACTCCGCCTGGTCCCCGGGAACCATGACCCGGGGATCGAGAGGTTCTTCCTGCAGGACGAGATCCTTCCAAGAGGTGGTGCACTCATAGACGGTACAGGATACATGCACGGGCATACATATCCGGATCCTTCCCTGCAGGGACATCTCATTATATCCGGTCACCATCACCCCCTCGTGACCATCAGGGATCATGTGGGGTGCGCTCTCCGTGCCCCGGGGTATCTCCTTGCCCCTGTGGATGACGCGTGCCTCCGGTTTCCTGCATCTCATGAAAAGGGGCGGGAGAAGACCCGGGTGCTCCTTGTCCCTGCCTTCAATGAACTTGCCGGGTACGATCTCCTGCGCACGATGAAAGAACCTTTCAGCCCGATAACCCGGTGCCTGATCGCCGACCAGTCGGAGGTCTTTTTGGCAGACGGGACGTTCATCGGTCCGCTGGCATCACTGGAGGAGTATGGAGATTATACGGACCCTTGATCCCCGGGTGCAGGAATGCATCCGTGCCAGGGGCTTTGTCCGCCTGTCTGATATCCAGTCGGAAGCGATTCCGCGTGTGAGGGACGGGAGGCACCTTCTCCTGATAGCACCCACGGGGACCGGGAAGACAGAGAGCGCCATGATTCCGGTCTTTGATGCCATGCTGGCACATCCCGGGGAGGGATTCTGCACGCTCTACATCACCCCGCTGCGATCCCTGAACCGTGACATGCTGCAGCGCCTTCATTGGTGGTGCAGGGAACTCGGTCTCCGAATTGGTGTGCGGCATGGCGACACGCCGCAGTCTGAAAGAAGGAAGCAGGCGTTGCATCCCCCCGATCTCCTGATCACGACACCCGAGACCCTGCAGGCGATGTTCATGGGAAAAGTCCTTCGCAGACACCTGTGCCATGTGAAGCATGTCGTCGTTGACGAGATCCACGAGCTTGCGGGGAGCAAACGGGGAGCCCAGCTCGCGGTGGCACTGGAACGGCTGAGAGAGTATGCGGGGGAATTCCAGCGGATCGGGCTCTCGGCAACGGTAGGAAACCCCGAGGAGGTGGCACGGTTCCTCTGTGGCGCCCGCAGTTGCTCCATCGCATCCGTTCCCGTCGCCAAACACCTGGAGATCTCCGTCGATTTTGCAGGGGACTCTTTCGAGAAGCAGAGTGCATGGGTATCGCGGGCGATCGGGCGCCATGAATCCACGCTCATTTTTGTGAATACAAGGGTCACCGCGGAAGCGCTCGGTCACCAGCTGTTCACGCGGGGGGACGTGGAGGTTCACCATGGGTCTCTCTCAAAGGAGGTGAGGATAGAGGCGGAAGAGCGGTTCAGGACGGGTGCTGTGAGGGCCCTGATTGCGACCTCCTCGATGGAACTCGGGATCGATATCGGGCGGATAGAGCACGTGATCCAGTTCGGGTCACCCAGGGAGGTGGCAAGGCTCGTGCAGAGGATTGGTCGGGCCGGGCACCAGATGGATGCGATCTCGAGGGGTACGGTGCTTGCAACGGGATTCGATGATCTCCTGGAAGCGCTTGTCATTGCACGACGGGCAAGGGCCGGGCAGGTGGAGGACGTGACACTGCACATGCACGCGGCGGATGTCCTTGCCAACCAGGTGGCGGCGATGGCAGTGGAGTACCGGGAGATATCACTGGAACGGATCAGGGCGATCGTGGAGAGGAGCCATCCCTTTGCAGGTGCAGGGGTACTTGTCGACGAGGTCTGCAGCCAGATGGCAGAGCATGGACTGATCCGGATGGAGGGCGGCACGGTACGATCAGGGGGACGGTCGAGGAAGTACCTGTCGGCAAACCTCTCGATGATCCACGACGAGCGCAAAGTGGTGGTCTTTGACATGGTCTCAAGAAAGACCGTGGGGACGCTCGACGAATCCTTTGTCGTTGGTTTCCTCCATACCGGCGCGGTCTTCATCACAAAGGGCCAGCTCTGGCAGGTGCTCGACATGGATGAGGGAAAAATCACTGTGGAGCCGGCCAGGAAGGCGAAGGGGGAACTCCCTTCATGGGAGGGTGAGCAGATCCCGGTGCCCTTCTCCGTCTCACGCGAGGTGGGGGCCCTCCGGAGATCGCGGGATTTCGCGCCCTACGATGGAGATGAGAAATCGCGTGAGTTCGCACGCCGGTTCCTCGAAGAGATGGATAAAAACCGCTCCCCTGTCCCCGGCGACACCCTGATCACGCTGGAGAATGCCCCGGAGGGCGTGGTCTGCAACGTCTGCGCAGGGCACAAGGCCAACGAGGCCCTTGCACGGGTTCTCTCCATCCTGATATCGGCACGATACGGCACAACGGTCGGGATCGAGATCGATGCGTACCGGATCTATCTCAGGCTCCCTTCGGCTGTGAAGGCAGCCGACGTGAGGGAGATCCTCCTCGGTCTCGATCCCGCACACATGGAAGGAATCCTTCAGCTTGCCCTGAAGAGGACTGCACTCTTCAAGTGGAAGATTGTCCAGGTGGCCAAAAAGTTCGGCGCAATCGATCCGGATGCCGATTACGATCGGATCAGCACCCACAGGCTGACGGAGGTGTTCGAAGGGACAGTGGTGCAGAAAGAGGCATACCGCGAACTTTTCTCGGTATACATGGATGTCCCGGCCGCCTCCCGGATCGTCTCGATGATACGGGAGGAGGAAATCAGCGTTCGTCTCTCCCCCCTCAGCCTGCTGGGCGCCGGCGGACTCTTCTCCTCGAGGGACCAGATATCCCCCCCGAGCCCGGATCAGGCAGTGATAGCGACACTGAAACGCCGCCTCGAGCAGCAGGAGGTGATCCTGGCATGCATGCATTGCGGCCAGTGGAAGAGCAGGACAGTGGTTGCAAGGGTTCCTGATCCCCCGAGATGCCCGCGCTGCCATGCGGGCCTGATCGCGGTTCTCAAGCCCTGGGAGGAGCCGCAGACAGCACAGGCAAAGAAGAAGAAGGGGCAGAGCGAAGAGGAGAAGGCGATCAGGGAGCGTCTTATCAGGAACGCAAACATCGTATTGTCAGGAGGGAAGAAGGCAGTGATTGCCCTTGCCGCCCGGGGAGTGGGCCCGGAGAATGCGTCCCGGATCCTCGCATCGCTTGCCGATGGAGACAGGTTTTACCAGGAGATCATTAAAGCGGAGAGGAATTACATCCGCACCAGGCGGTTCTGGTGAGTCAGAGGATTGCACCTATTTTTTGTTCAAGGAAATCCAGGCCCTGCTTTATCTCGTCGAGGGTCCTGCCTCCGGTAAGTATGATCTTTCCCGATGAGAAGAGCAGGGCGACGACTTTCGGGTCCCTGATCCGGTACACGAGGCCCGGGAACTGCTCGGGCTCGTATTCGATATTCTCGAGGTTCAGGGTGATGACCACCTTGTTCAGGTTGATATTTTTCCCGATATCGTAAGAGCATACGATGTTGGTGACGGCAACGCGGGGTTCGGAATATGTCTTCACCCCTGCGTCCTTCATCGCCGCAATGATCAGGGCAATTCCGCGTGTGAGGGTCTCTTCGTCGCGTATCCCTGTCAGCACCACTTTGCCGGATGAAAAGATGAGAGAGGCGATCTTCGGGTTCTCCAGCCTGAACACCGCACCGGGAAACCTTTTCTGGTTGAGCTCGCAATTCGCGACTTTCCCGGAGACATCTGCAAGATCGATGGAATCGGCTATGGCCCCCGAAGCGACGATATTTTCTATCTTCAGAGAGTCGTACCTCTTATCGATCATTGCTATTACATCCCCTTTGCGCAGCATAATACTAATCGGATACCTTTATGTCCCTCGAATGGGCTTTTTTGCCGGAAAAAATGGGCAGATTCAAATCCAGGAATTGAGAAATAGTATAGGTATTTTTATGGAGGGAACAACCGAATCCCCGGCAATATACGAGCAGCTCTGCAGGGACTTTGAGATCCACGTCCCCAGATATTTCAATTTCGGGTTTGATGTCATCGATTCCTGGGCTGAAAAGGACCGGAACAAGCTGGCGATGATATGGGTCAACCAGGAGAACCAGGAGAAGAAGTTCTCGTTCCGCGACCTAAAGAACCTCTCGAACCAGGCGGCAAACGTACTGATAAAGTACGGGATCCAGAAGGGGGACAGGGTTCTCCTTATCCTCCCGAGGATCCCGGATTGGTGGGTCTTCGTGATCGCCCTGATCAAACTGGGTGCAGTGGTATGCCCGTGCCCGACCATGCTCACTCCAAAAGACATCAGGTACCGCCTGAACGCAGGCCGGTTCAAGATGGCGATCACAAGCCTTGAGCATGCGGGCAAGATTGACGAGATCGCAGAGGAATGTCCCACTCTCTCGTGCAGGTTCCTCGTGGACGGGGAGCGTCCCGGCTGGATCAGCTATCCCCACGAGCTCCTCTACCCTGCCCCGGTCTCGCACCATTCCGTCTCGATGCCTGTGGAGAAGAAGACGCTCTCCACAGACCCGATGCTGATCTACTTCACATCAGGGACCACCGGAGAGCCCAAGATGGTCCTGCACAACCACTGCTACCCCCTGGGCCATATCGTCACGGCAGCACTGTGGCAGGATCTCACACAAAATGACGTCCACTTCACATACTCGGATACCGGCTGGGCGAAGTGCGCGTGGGGCAAGATCTTCGGGCAGTGGATCCAGGGGGCCTGCCTCTTCATATACGATGTGCGTGGGAAATTCAAGGCGACCGAACTCCTCCCGCTGATGGAGAAGTACGAACTCACCACGTTCTGTGTTCCCCCCACGATTTACCGGATGCTCATCCTCGCAGACCTGGAAAAATTCGACCTCCGCGAACTCCGGCGGTGCGTGAGTGCGGGGGAGCCACTCAACCCCGAAGTGGTCCGTGTCTGGCAGGAGGGGACAGGGCTTTCCATATCAGAGGGCTACGGGCAGACCGAGACGGTCTGCTGTATCGGCACCTTCCGCGGGATGAAGGTCAAGCCCGGCTCAATGGGCCGCCCGGCACCGGGATGGCACATCGAGCTCCATGACGAGGAGGGAAATCCTGTTCCGAAAGGGGAGGAGGGTCGGATCGCGGTGAAGCTCGACCCGCGTCCGGTGGGACTCTTCGTCGAATACCTCAATAACCCGGAGGCGAATGCTGAATCATTCGTGAACGGGTTCTATTATACAGGTGACAAGGCCTACATGGACGACGATGGATACTTCTGGTTCGTGGGCCGGGACGACGACATCATAAAGAGCTCAGGGTATCGCATCGGCCCGTTCGAGGTGGAGTCTGCGCTTCTCGAGCACCCGGCGGTCGCGGAGTCGGCGGTTGTCGGCTCTCCCGACCTCATACGGGGGACCATCGTCAAGGCATTCGTTGTCCTGAAACCCGGCTTCGAACCCTCCGAGCGCCTGGTGAAGGACATCCAGACATACGTGCGGAAGAACACCGCTCCCTATAAATACCCGAGGGCGATCGAGTTTGTCAGAGATCTGCCAAAGACACTCTCCGGGAAGATTAAGAGAAACGAGCTCCGTATAAAGGAACTCGAGAGGTTTCACACGGAACAGTGATCTCACTGGTCCATATCCCTGTCTCTTTTCTCATGAACCCCTCTTCTGCCTCACACAACTCATCGCAATCAGCTGCGCCGTGAAAAAAGACACCTTAATGTTGATTCCCCGGAAATATTCCTGTTCATATGTCTGATGCCGGGCACAATATGCATAATTATCAGGAAGTTTATGCTCATTTCTCGCAAAAAGTCCCCGAATATTACAATTTCGGATTCGACGTCATCGACAGGCTGGCCGCAGAAGACCGGAACAGGCTGGCAATGATCTGGGTGAACCAGGAGGGGATCGAGAAGACTTTCACCTTCAGGCAGATGATGAATCTCTCGAACTCCGCGGCAAACATGCTTCTCAAGTATGGCATCAAGAAAGGCGACCGGGTTATCATCATGCTGACGAGGGTTCCCGAATGGTGGATCTTTGCCCTCGCCTGCATCAAGCTTGGAGCCGTCTTCTGCCCCTGCCCGACGATGCTGACCGGAAAGGACCTGCGGTACCGGATCAACGCGGCAAAGATACGCATGGTCATCACCGACGGGGAAAACGCACCGAAGGTCGATGAGATCTGCAGCGAATGCCCGAGCCTTCGCTCCCGACTCGTGATTGATGCCGATCTCCCAGGGTGGATCAGTTACCGCGAGGAGCAGGAATACCCGGCCCCGGTTTCCCGCAGGCTCGTCACCATGAGCGGGATGGAGCGGACTAGGTCGAACGACCCCCTCGTCATATACTTTACTTCAGGGACGACGGGAGAGCCCAAGATGGTGGTGCATACCCACGCACTGCCGCTCGGGCACATCACGACAGGGAAGTTCTGGCTCGACCTGCGGCACAATGATCTCCACTTCACCCTTGCCGATACGGGATGGGCCAAGTCGTCGTGGGGGAAGTTCTTCGGGCCATGGCTGCAGGGCGCCTGCATCCTGGTATACGATATCAGGGGGAGGTTCAAGGCAACAGAACTCCTGCCGATACTCGAAAAATACGAGGTGACGGTCTTTTGTGCACCACCGACCGTATACCGCATGCTGATCCTCGCGGACCTGAAGAAGTACGACCTGAAGGAACTGAGGCATTGCGTAAGCGCCGGAGAACCCCTCAACCCCGAGGTGATCAGGGTCTGGAAGGAAGGTACCGGGCTCACCATCTACGAGGGATACGGCCAGACCGAGCTCGTGCTCGTCATCGGGACATTCCCGTGCATGGAGGCCCGGCCGGGTTCCATGGGAAAGCCCGCACCAGGGTGGCACATAGAGCTCCAGGACGACGAGGGGAAACCGGTCCCCGTCGGTGACGTGGGGAGGATTGCCATTAAGGTCAGGCCGAAACCCGTCGGCCTCTTTGACGGGTACCTCCATGACCCCGAGGCGAACGAACACGCATTCGTCGGCGACTACTACTATACCGGAGACAAGGCATACACCGACGAGGACGGATATTACTGGTTCGTTGGCCGCGATGACGACGTGATAAAGAGCTCAGGGTACCGCATCGGCCCGTTCGAGGTGGAATCGGCACTCCTCGAACACCCGGCTGTAAAGGAGGCCGCGGTGGTCGGCTCACCCGATGTCATACGGGGGATGATCGTGAAGGCCTTCATTGTCCTCAAAGAGGGGTTTTCACCGAGCGAACAGCTCGTGAAGGACATCCAGAAGTTTGTCAAGAAGACCACCGCACCTTACAAGTACCCGAGGGCGATCGAGTTCGTCGACGATCTCCCCAAGACCATCTCCGGCAAGATCAGGCGGAATGTGCTGCGTGAGAAGGAGATGCAGGCCGCACCTACCGGTGGCACCCTCTGAATTCCGGGAGCCCGTGTACCAGAGGTCATGATTCCAACCTGATATCCACATCTTTATTTTCCCCAACATCCTACCAGTAGGAGGAGCGAGGGTAGCCAAGCCAGGTCAACGGCGCAGGATTCAGGGTCCTGTCTCGCAGGAGTTCTTGGGTTCAAATCCCATCCCTCGCATTTTTAAAGATATTGGTTGATTGAAATCAGAAATGCACAATTTCAATTCCGTTAGAATGCTGTTTGAGGTATTCTGCGAATACTCTTCGATGACAGTATTCAGGTTCGGCTTCAACGCATAAGAAGAATACCCGATGTAATTTCTTCTTTTGAAAAATCTTTGAGTATATTTATTTATTTAATGATTTTCCGGTATTGTTTTCAATATTCCATCCAGGAAATGTTATCGTCCTGATATTTTATAGAGTTCTTTAAGTGGTGAACACTGGATCATTTCATCATGAGTGTTCCCAAAAACTACCCTGACACGAGCTTTTTTGCAAACTCCCTTGCCCTCTCCAGATCCTGCTCATCGGGATGCCCCTTGTTCCTGCCCGCAAGCCATCCCAATCCCCCTTTCAGGTTCAGATTGAAACCCAGGGGACTGACCTCGCCGGGGCACCGGAATTCGCCGACGATCCGGCACCCTTTACTTATAAGTAGCTCTTTCATGGGCTGGTCGTATTTCTCATCAGGCTTCCCTGCTGTCGAGAAGATGAACACATCTTTTTCCAGCCTGGGGATCTTCTCGATCAGCTCAAACAGGTCCTTATGGTACCTGCCGGCGTAGATGCCGGACCCTAGCCCCACCAGGTCATACCCGGCAAGGTCCTCCGGCCCGACCTCTTCGATTTTCTTCAATGTCGCTTTCATGGCTTTGGCCATCGCCATTGCAACCTTCTCGGTGTTCATCCGGTGATAGGATTTGTAGACGATGAGGATGTTCATGGTTTTACCTCTTCAAGGGATTTGATAATAAAGTAATTGCAGGAAGCTGAATGCCATATACACAGGCGTGTTATCCAGGAATACGGGCTGTTCTGAAAAATGAGATTGCCAGAGGTACATTTCCTTTTTTGCAGCCGGAACTGCATCCTTGATATTTGCATTAATCTGATCAACAGAAAGCACAGGCTTTATATCGAAAATGATCTGGGGCATACATGGGAGAATCGCTGCAAGACAGCGAATGCATCGATCCTGAGATAGCGTTTTGGCGAGGGATTGGGAGGAGCAAGCCCGGTGAGGCGGGGAAAGTCCAGCATGATTCAATGGACAACGGCGCTGGTGGTGAAAGCCGGTGGTACGTGTAACTCGAGAATTAAAATCTCCCCCTTGGCGCTTCATTCCATCAATAAAGCAGAGATTACCCGGTTTTCGGATTGATCGTCCTTCTTGACTACTACTCGTGTGTGAAGAAAAAAGGACTGGACGATGCATCATGGTCCATTCCTCATTTCATCTATGATCATCAGCGACAAAAATCTATAGAAATTCTTAAGGCAGTCCAATACATGGTTTTTTTAGGGGGAAAAAATCATTGAATCCACCGAGTTCAAGGAGCGAGGAGGTTGAAGGGCCAGACCCCAACTGGGGGGGTCTCTACAAAGCGGGTGGCATATCCGCCATCCTATATGTCACCTTTGGGTTGATCCTGCCAGCGATTATATTCTTGACCACGAGCTACGACGCGAGCATGAATGGGGAGGAAGCGCTTCAGTTCATCGGATCCCATAGGTTGTGGTGGATAGTGGTGCAAAATATGACCTTGATGCCCAGTTTCTTCGCCATTATCGCCTTCGTATCTCTCTTCGCAGCGATAAAGCATATCTACAAAGGTTTCGCCGCGGTAGGGGCAGCAGCGGCTATCGTCAGTCAGACGCTCTTTCTGATGTATCTTCCAGTTGTGCAAGGGATGCTGTACATGAGTGATCGGTATGCCGAGGCCACCTTGGATACCGAACGTGAGATGTTGGCCGTTGCTGCCGAGGCGCTTGTCGCACAGAACAGCGCCACGAGCTACATCGAGATAGTGTTCGGCGTAGGTGTGCTCCTGATATCGATCGTCATGCTGAAGGGAGTCTTCCATAAAGGTATCGCCTATCTGGGCATAGCTGCCTTCGCCGCTAGCGTCATCGGAATGGCACTCCAACCCATCTTTGGAATAGGCTACTTCTGGTGGTGGTTCGTCTTCATGATCTGGTTCATAGCTGTTGGTTGGCAACTGTATGGGTTCGGGAAATCTACTCAGGACAATGAGCATACTCCCGAGGGGTGAGGATCATTTCCAAGGGCGGTGTCTGGTATGTCTGGGAACAGAACAAGGAGATATCTGCCGGCCAGGCCAGCATTGCTGGGGCTTTGGGAGTCCAGTTTCAAGTCCGATTCTTTCTAAATCCTTTCAGACGCTCTTTTATGGCAGAATCTTCCACAATGATTCAACACCATGTGCGATTCCCGGGAAAAAATCCGGATTAACGTGATCGTTTTGGCACGAAAGAATAGCCATGATCGGCTTCGAGTACGTGGAGCAGGGTGAGAGGGGTCTATTTTCAAATGCACTGCGGTGCCGTTATTGCGTTTGTAATAAGTCCTTTGCGAACGCCCGGGCTTTTTCCAGATCCTTCTCATTCGGACGCCCCTTCCTGTACCCACCGATGAACCTAAACGCCCCATAGGTGTCGAAGCCCGGGCACGTGAATTCACCCTTGATCGCGAACCCTTTCTGCACCAGGGCAGCCCGGAGCTCCCGGTGCATGGTTTTCATAGCACCACCGCTCGTGGAGAAGACGAATGCCGCTTTACCCTGTTGCGGCAGGCTGGCCACTAAGTCGAACAGCGTTGTATGGTGTTTACCATGGTAAATGCCCGACCCGAAGCCGATCAGGTCGTATTCCCCCAGATCGGCCGGCTTGACCTCCTCAATCTTCCGGAGGTCCGCGTGTATAGCTTCTGCCATGGCCTTTGCTACTTTCTCGGTGTTCATATGATGGACTGACTTGTAAATGATTAACGTCTTCATTTTCTCACCTTTCAACGCTCCTAGTCAACTTCTGTTTCGCTATCAATGCCATAATAATTCCTGTATGCCGGTATACCAGCAATAAAATATCCTGGATATCAGGGATATTGCCCCCGATGATACCGGTCGAGGCGTCACGCCTTCGATTTGCACGGTTTTGAGTGTCACCTGCCACTCTGGCGAAATATAGATATATCCTGAGTGATATGAAATATTGTATTAAAACTTTTTAAATGGAAAAAGGAGGCTGCAATGCTTGCCTTTTGCCGGGCATCCCATTCCTCGCATGCATTTTTCCTGACTTCTCTTCAGACGCATATCCGGTTGTTGCTGATTCTTGCAGGCAACAATGAGAGAAATGGCATCAAAAAACGGAGTATTCAGAATACTTTTCCTTTCCAGAGACCGAGAATGCCCACGATGATGAGGATAACACCCATGATGGCTGTGAGAATGTCCATCGGCCCGAAGGCAGCCATGACCTGCATTGTTCCGGTGATGAACAGGAAAAAGCCTATCACCAGGAGTATAATATTGACAATCTTCGAATCCATGGTATTCTCTCAATATATTGGTATAAAAGGATTTCACTGCCCCGTTACGCGTATTTCGGAGTGGCGGCAAAAAAAGAATCCGGGAAGGTCATCTCCTCCTGGAGACGTACAGGAATCCGGCGATTCCCAGGGCAGCAGCCACCACCGGGAAGAAAACCGGCGATCTCGTTGGCGGCATGGTGGGAACCGGGGAAAGCATTCCCATGACAGTCGATGACTGCCCTGCAGTCACAGTTGTGGTATACTGGGCATCGGTGTATCCGGACATCCTGAATGTCACAATATGAGAGCCTGCCGTGACATCGTTCAGGGTGACAGGAGACAACCCCTTGTAGACATTGTCGAGGTAGACGTCGGCTCCTGAAGGCGATGACTGTATCACGATGCTCCCTGTTGCAGGAGGAAGTGAACCCTGGGTGAGTGCCGCCGATATCGTGGCAGTGCCCCCCGCGGTCACCGACACACTGGTGGAATAATCCTGGTACCCGCTCTTTAACAGGGAGACAGTATGCGTGCCGGGGGAGACGCCCGTGATATCAAACGGGTTGCCCGAAAGGGTATTTCCACGGTAGTTCCCGTCAAGGTAGATAGCTGCCCCCTCGGGCACGGAACTGACCTGGATGTCCCCTGTTGTCGGCTGGTATACCGGGGTCATGGAGAGAGACACAACCGATTCGCTCCCGGCGGTTATATCCACGTTGCGTATGGAGTCCTGGTATCCCGAGAGGTGGAGACGCACGGTATGCCTCCCTGTGCTGAGCGATCCGATAACGACCGGGGTGTAGCCACGGTAGAACTCGTCTATATAAACCTCTGCACCCTGGGGGGATGAAGAGACCCGCAGCGACCCCGTTGCCTGCATGGGGGAGAGGGTCGCCCCCACGCTCGATGGTCTCCCGGCACTCACACTGACAGTCGTTGTGTACGGGAAGTATCCGGCCATGGAGATCTCGATGGTGTGGCGTCCTGCCGGAACAGCTGTGAAAGTTGCGGGGGTCTGCAGGGTCTCTCCACCGTCAAGACGCGCAATCGCTCCTCCGGGAGATGAGGTGACCTCGATGGACCCGGTCTCCACGTGCGGTTGCAGGCGGGCCGTGATATAAATGGTCTCCCCGGGTTCAGGGCTCCCCTGTGTCGTTGTCCATGTCTCATATCCATACCTGCTGATGGAGATGGAATGGGAAGGAGTCCCCGTGGATGAGACCTCAGTAACCACGGGGGTCTCTCCCAGGTATGCCCCGTCAAGGATGACATCGGCTCCGACCGGCACGGAATTGATGGAAAAGTGCCCGACACCCCCTCCAACCTTTCCGGAGAGAGGGGCATTCTCCTGTGCTGTCGGCGTTACATCCAGGGTCACCTGGGCATCTGACTGACCTTCTCCGGCAGCCCACCCTGCAAGGAGAGCGAGCGTACAGAAGAGTGCGAATACGATTAGGGATGATTTCATATGAATCGAACCTGTCATTCTGACGAAAAGAGTCCGGGGAGGAACACCATAATCCTTCTGGTGGGCGGGGGATAGACGTGATCTGCACTGCCGGATTTTGATGGGCAGGGATTGCGAACCGGGAGTATCAACAATTGGTTGCAGTGTCGGTGCCAAGTATCATTTTACCCGGGGACAAACAGTCTGGTGAGCAGTCCCCATGGCCGCCGGATGCGAACTCGTTCTCGCAAATGTCCTCCTTCCCGGGGGGAGGGTTGCCGATCTCTCCATCAGCGGGGGGCGTGTCCGCCACGCAGGGGCAGGGCTCCCTTCTGACCGGGTCATCGACTGCCGCGGGATGGTCGTTCTCCCCGGAGCAGTGGACATGCATGTCCATATGAGGGGATGGAGCCAGGGACACAAGGAAGACTGGGGGAGCGGGACCAGGAGCGCGCTTGCGGGGGGTGTAACGGTTGTCGTGGACCAGCCAAACACCGTCCCTCCGCTCACAACTCCTGGAACGTATGCCAGGCGTGTCGCAGACGCAGGAGATGAGTCTCTATGCCATTATGCGGTGAATGCAGGATTCACTCCCGGGACTGACCTGCAGGCTTTATGGGAAGCGGGCGCAATGGCCGTTGGAGAACTCTTCGCTGCGGAATCGAGTTACGGGGAATGCCTTGCTCCCGGCGACCTCCGCACCGCACTTGCGGCCGTTGCATCCCTGGGGGGCCTCTGCACCCTGCATGCCGAGGAGGTGAGTGCGGGCCCCGATCTTGATCTCCCCTCCCACCATGCCCTGCGATCCCCCGAAGGTGAGTGCCGGGCCGTACTGTGGATCAGGGGATTAAATACCCGTTCCTGCCGGCTTCACTTCTGCCATATGAGCAGCGCTTTTTCGGTGATGAATGCCGGAGATTCCACAGTGGAGGTCACACCCCACCACCTCTTCCTCTCTCTCGATGATTTTGACCCGTGCGATGCGAGGGGCAAGGTCAATCCCCCTCTGAGGCCGGAGGCAGAGCGGAAAAATCTCCTCTCAATATGGGACAGGATAGACGTCCTTGCATCGGATCATGCTCCTCATACTATTGCAGAAAAGGATCTTCCTTTCGAAAATGCTCCTTCCGGCATACCCGGGGTTGAGACCATGGTTCCCCTCGCGCTGGCATTCTGCAGGGAGAGGCATATACCACTCACTTCGCTGATGGAGAAGACATCCTGGAAACCCGCAGATATCTTAGGCATTCCCCGGGCAGGTTTTTCTGTCGGGGACCGGGCAGATTTTGCCATTTACGGGAGCCAGGAGACGGTGATTAGTGCGGATATGCTGCACAGTAAGGTTCAGTGGACACCTTTTGAGGGGAAGAAAGCAATCCTCCCGGAAAAGGTGGTGATGGGCGGGAAAGTGGTGTATTGCAAGGGGGTCTTCTCACCGGGGAATCCTGCATGGTTCCCTGGAAGAGGATTTATAGGACGGGCGCCCATGAAGAATGGTGCCGACAGAGCGCAACCATAGGTCCCCGGGGGATCAGATGGCGAATGCCTTGAGGTGAACCACGGGACAACCCGGTTGTGCGACAGGCACCGCCCGGCAATGGGTAAAAACGGGGGAGGGACGGCATCATGCCACCTGTGATCCGCAGTGGTTAATGCCGGGCGACATCATTCTTACTGTTGTGGATGAATGGAATAATGCGCTGACCGAAAGCCGTGAAGGAACCATCCTCTCGATCGAGGTTTCGGCCGGTGCGAAGAAGAGCAGGTTCCCTTCTGGATATAATCCATGGAGGAAGACCATCGGCTGCCAGGTGCGCGAACCTCCCGTGGAAGGGAAGGCAAACCATGCAATTGTGAGACTACTCGCGAGTTTTTTTTCATTACCCCAGGAAAATGTCGAGATACTCTCCGGACCGGGCTCCTCCCAGAAGAAAATCCTGCTTCGCGGCATGGATGCAGACACCGTTCTTGAGATCCTCTCCCGTTCGCAGTGAATGAAACGCTGACCATTTTACACATGGAGACAAGGATGATGGATTTCGCAACAGGCCCGATGCATGAAAATGCCGAAGGCATTTTCATTCTCACCCTTCATCCTGCCCCGGGACACTCCCCCACATCACGAATGCACATGGCATCGGCATGAAAATGCCGAAGGCATTTTCATTCTCACCCTTC
The DNA here is from genome assembly GCA_964452625.1 of uncultured Methanolinea sp. Lineage (GTDB taxonomy): Archaea > Halobacteriota > Methanomicrobia > Methanomicrobiales > Methanospirillaceae > Methanolinea_A. The sequence goes on along the minus strand of CAYVMJ010000004.1, from coordinate 134,121 downwards.
ATCCCGCCCCGGGACACTCCCCCACATCACGAATGCACATGGCATCGGCATGAAAATGCCGAAGGCATTTTCATTCTCACCCTTCATCCTGCCCCGGGACATTCCCCCACATCACGAATGCACATGGTATCGGCATGAAAATGCCGGAGGCATTTTCATGGGAAATGGCTCTGCATTTCCATTGTGCATGCATGTGTCTCGACAGGGATTATGGGATTTTTTGGTTTTTCGCTCTCCGGTGCGGGCAGGATTGACGAACAGAATACATTTGGCGGGGCTGTCCGCCCCCATATTCTCAATTTCGACGCACCCCGCCGCCCCCGAAATTACCGCGAAGGTTCCACCATTCGAAACTGGAGGTGGTACTTCGACCGCCAATGGTGCTTTCGATGAGGCAATAATGAGTTCGTACCTATGATTCGGATCGTGGAAACAGCGGCGGTTGGAGTGACTGAATTGGTATGCAGATCACAACTTCGATCCAGTCTCCCTCACAAAACAGCGAGGAGATGTATTTTTTGCATCAGCAGTTCCCGGGCGGCGTGCTCGAAAAAATATGTTAAAATATTATAAAAACTTACATATACATGTCACATGACTCGTGCAGCATTTCATCATGGCATTGGTCGGGTGACGTATCATGATTCACGGAGTGGGGTCCATGTACTCCAGCGACACTACCAAGTACCTGATTCACATTCACCTCGAAGCAGAGGGGGTGGTCGAGAAGCCTGATGTAGTAGGGGCCATATTTGGCCAGACTGAAGGGTTACTCGGCGAAGACCTTGATCTGCGCGATTTACAGAGGACAGGACGCCTGGGAAGAATAGATGTCCAGGTGACCAGCAAGAAGGGGGAGACCCGGGGGGAGATCTTCATCGCATCTTCCCTTGACAGGGCAGAGACTGCCATTCTTGCCGCATCGTTCGAGACGATCGACCGCGTGGGGCCCTGTGCGGCTAGGGTGCGCGTAGAATCGATCGAGGACATCCGCGTGAGCAAGCGGAAGATGGTCATCACCAGGGCAAAAGAGCTCCTGATGGATGCGTTCGAGGAGGGGACCATCGACAGTAACATCCTGATCGACGAGGTCAGGGAGAGCATGAGGATGGAAAAGATCAGCATCATCGGGGAGGACAGGGTGCCTGCCGGTCCCAATGTGGCCGATTCGGATGCCATCATCGTCGTCGAAGGGAGGGCCGATGTCCTCAACCTGCTCCGTTACGGCATCAAGAATGCGGTTGCAGTGGAGGGGACCAGTATATCCGCCACCGTCATAGACCTGTGTGAAAAGAAGACTGCGACAGCATTTTTTGATGGTGACCGGGGAGGGGATCTCATCCTCCGGGAACTGATGCAGGTAGCGGAGATCGATTACGTGGCATATTCTCCACGGGGGAAGAGCGTCGAGGATCTCAGCCGCAAAGAGATCATCAAGGCTTTGAGAAACAAGATCCCCCTGGAATACGTGCGCGATGAAATGGCCGGTGAAGACGAGGGAGAGGGTCCTGATTCGACTGAAGGCCGGCGTGCACAGGAGAAAGGGATCAAAAAACAAGGCCTGGCCGACTCATCAAAGAAGAAGAAACAGCCGGAAACCGCCGCCGGGCCGCAACCTACACCCGGCCAATATACACTTGCCGATCACCTGAAAGAAATGAAAGGCACTGAACGCGCAAGACTTCTCACCCGCGATTACACCCTCCTGCGCGAGGTCGCCATCAGGGAGATGGAGAAGGTGCTCGACGAGATGAACGGGGATGTTACCGGTGTTATCCTTGACGGGGAAGTCAACCAGAGACTGCTCGATACGTTCGCGGTCAAAGGTCTGGAATACGTGGCGGCCCGGGAGTATAAAGGCATAATCAAGCGTCCTTTATCTGTAAAACTCCTTAAAATCGCTTAATCTGGTGGCGTGGGTTACCTATTTATTCCCTCTCACACAATCATCTTCTGGAAGTGAGAGGATGCACAAAGAGGAATTGATCACACTTCACCAGATGCTGTACGAGATCAAAGACTATTTTGAATCCACGAACTCTGACCTGAAATTCAGCCAGTATTACTCCCTCAAGATAAACCCCTCGCAACTTCATAAAAGCAAGATGGAGCACAAATATGCCATCTTTATCCTGGGAAACGAACTTGCGAATGCAATGAAGGAGGTCGAATTCTCTGCTTCAGGAAGGATCTCTGCCAGGATGAGGGAACTTGCAGTAAAAACACTGAAAGAAATGGAATTTGCTCAATAAATTTTGAACATCCTGTTTTCCGGGCCCCGGGCTCTCATCTTCGCAACCGCCTCTCCTGCTCCAGCAGGTAAGCCGCAAGGAAACGGGGAATGTTGACTCCCATGCAGTGCCAGTTCGGGGTGCCATTCACTTCCAGGACACAGTAATCATCGCCATACGGGAGCAGGTCGACCCCCCCGTAATCCACCCCCACAGCCTGTGCTGCGGCACCTGCAAGTTCACGCATCCTGCTGTCTATCTCAACAGGTTTTCCCGTTCCTCCCTGGTGTATATTATGGGTGAGGGAATCGGAGATCCTCGTGATGGCTCCGATGGCTTCCCCGTCGATGACGAACACCCTGTAATCCCTGTCATTCGGAACGTATTCCTGGAGGTAGTACGGGGGATTGCCGAGCTGGTCGGGCGTATCAATAAGGAAGATGCCATTCCCGTCGTATCCATATACGGGTTTTATCACCACCTTCCCCTTTTGCCTGATGATTTGTGCTGCCGCCTCGCACGATGAGGTGAAGAACGTCTGGGGCGTCGGAACCCCGCGATGCCCGAGAAGAGTGCTGGTAAGGACCTTGCTTGCGCAGGTGAAGATGGCAAGGGGTGTATTGATCAGCCGGTTCCGCACAGAGAGCGCGTGGCACACCTCGAACTGGTGCTCGTCCTGTGTGAGCCCGCAGATCCAGATGAGGGCCCCTGACAGGTCGCATGAGAACGGATCGATCCTGTCCAGGTCAAGGCAGGAGTAATGGCCCCCCTGCCTTGTAATCTCCTTTGCCACCATGGAGGTGGAGTCATCGCCCGGGATATCGGTCGGCTTCCTGATGATGTGGATCATGGGCCCGTCCTCCGCATATGCAGATGTGGTTGGAGTCCCTGATGCATAAGGGTGCTTCTTTTTCCAGGAGCACCCGGCGATTGCACAATCCGGAGGGTCGGGTATCCATATTCTTATTTTTCCCCACGGAGACAGAGCAGTATGCGCTACTTTCCGGATCCGGCAGGAGAACTGGATCTCTCGAGGCTGAACAGCGTCATGGAAGAGGCATTTGCAGAACATGCCCGTGGCAGGGTGCAGATGCCGCCGAAGGTGTATATCACCTTCGCACATGGCGACTTCCGGACGATGCCCGCGTATGTGCCCTCGCTTGGGATTGCGGGGGTGAAGATCGTGAATGTCCATCCAGGGAACCCGGAGCGGGATCTTCCCACGGTCATGGCCCTCATGATTATCCTTGACATCGAGACAGGACTGCCGTCGGTCATCCTGAACGCGACGGATCTCACGGACCTCCGGACCGGTGCAGCGGGTGCAGTGGCGGCAAAGCACCTCGCTCCCCGCCGTTCTGTTGTGCTCGGCATGGCAGGCTCGGGTCGGCAGGCCGTATCACAGGTCAATGCGATTGCGCGCGAGCTGGAAATCCGGGAAGTCCTTGTATGGAGCAGGAACGAGAAGAATGCCACCCGGTTCTGTGAGACGCTTGCGGGCCTTGAGTGCCGGCCTGCCAGCCTTCCACGGGTGTGCGACGCCGACATTCTGGTCACCACAACACCGTCGAAAACCCCACTCATCCGTGACGAATGGATTCATGAGGGGATGCATATCAATGCCATCGGTGCGGACGCCCCGGGAAAAGAGGAGCTGGACCCGGCAATCCTTCTACGGTCGAGAGTATTCGTCGATGATTTTCCCCAGGCAGTCCATTCAGGGGAAGTGAACGTGCCCATCCAGAAGGGCCTCTTTTCTGAGGAGATGATTGTGGGGACACTCGGGGAGGTCGTCATTGGGAAGAAAAAGCGCGAAAGCGCCGGGGAAATCACAGTGTTCGATTCCACCGGGCTTGCCATACAGGATCTGGCCATCGCATCTCTCGCTCTCGCTGACCATGATGGGATCACATTAAAGTTCCCCTGAAATCGTCACCGATGGATCTCCGGCGGAAAATTCCTGAAAATGCGAAGGGGGATATTCTTTACTCAGTGAGCGGGGAACTGTATTTCCTCCATACAATCTCCCGGTATACCGGTCCGCTGTTGTAGGTGCAGAAGGGTATCAGGGTGCCGTCTGGAGTGGCATAATGGATGCAGCAGCGTTGCACCCGCGAGATGTCATAGTTGTACCGGTCCATGAAGTGCATGGTGCCAATAAAGAGGGCATTCCAGTGGAAATCGCGCAAAGCCTCGAAGTTCTGGAAGAGGAGAGTCTTTCCGAGGAGTTTCCAGAACTCGGAACTGCTCCCGTATTCGCTCTTTTTAAAAGACTGGTTCATATCACTGATAGCCTCGATCAGGGCCTTGTATTTATTGAGGGTACCTCCTTTCCGCAATTTCGAGGAGGTTTCTGTCAGTGAGTGCAGGAGGCTCTCCACATCCACCATCCTGTTTACCGGTGTCATCCCGTCATTATTCACAAAGACGTATGTTGCCGCGCCGCAGTGCTGGTGGGTGGTGAAGCGGATCTGTGGTTTGCCCGTGTAGGCCTCGACGAAATCAGAGAACGGAACCACGCAGGGGACCGGGTAAAAGTCATCCTTTTTGATAATCCCTGATGTCTGGGCTTCTATATCTGCAAGGAGCTCCGGGATCGTGATGCGTCCACGCTGCACGTCTTCCTTGCTGGCAGCCCCGGTAAAAGCAATGGGCTGGAAGTTGACCCCGCGGACCGCCCTTATATGTTCCGCAGCGAACCTGATGATATCCCCTGCCTCGTGGTCATTCCTGCCCTTGATGATGGTGGGTACAAGGACTACTCCGACACCCAGATCCTCGCAGTGCTTCACAACCTTGATATCCTGGTGTATCTTGGAATTGGTCTCCCGTGTCACACCGTCGAAATGGAGATAAAGAGTCGAGAGGCCTGCTTCACGGAGTTCGCGGACATATTCAGGGTCATTTGCCAGTTTTATGCCATTTGTCGCCAGTTGTACCTGCGGGAAACCCATCTCCTTCGCGGTCCGGATGATTCTGGGCAGGTCTTCCCTCATGGTAGGTTCACCGCCGGAGAACTGGACAGCTGGTGCAGGGACGGGCTTTTCATCCCTGAGCACTTTCATCATGTCGACAATCTGCTCGAAGGAGGGCTCGTACAGGTATCCGCATGCCCGGGCGTTCGCAAAACAGAAATCGCAGTTGAGGTTGCAGCGGTTTGTGAGATCGATATTTGCCAGGAGAGTCCCGGATTTGTGGTTGCTGCACAGGCCACAAAACTGGGGACAGCCCTCAGGGGGTGCGGTACTGTGAGGGTTCTCGATGCCTTTACCTATTGACTCGAATCGCTCGAATTTTTTCCATAATTCAGCATCAGACCAGTACACATCACGGAAATGACCATGTTCCGGGCAGGAGCGCTCCAGCCATACTTTACCGTCCTCTTCAACCACGGTTGCCTCCAGCACCGCGTTGCATACCGGGCAGAGACTCCTGGTCTTCTTCAAGATAATGGGCATGTCCACCAATCCATCGTAGAATTGATATCTTCTGGGATATCTTAATGCTTATAATTACGCTTTATTATTACTGTCTGGAGAGCATATTATTAGCCCTGATTCCCTCATAATTGCATTGGTTTCGGCGTTATGGTGCATGCTGCCGGCTTATGTGCCCAATTCTGTCGCAGCAGCGTGTGGTGGAGGAAGTCCCATCGATCTTGGCAGGAATTTCCTGGATCGCAGGAGGCTTTTTGGAGACGGAAAGACGTACCGCGGTTTTTTCTCCGGGGTAGCCGGGGGAATCCTTGCCGGAGCGGTGCAGATATGGCTCCAGGGCGCATTTGATCTCTCCTCCCTCCCTGTCCAGACATATCTCTCTGTCGTGCTCCTCGCAACAGGGGCACTACTCGGGGACCTGGGGAAGAGCTTTTTTAAGCGGAGACTTGGAAAAGCCAGTGGTGAACGGTGGCCGATTGCAGACCAGTATGACCTGGTCGCGGGGGCATTCGTGATGCTCGCCATCTTCCATCAGGACTGGCTCGTGCAGACCGTCACTCTCCCGGTCCTCTTATGGATACTCATACTGACACCCCTCCTGCACAAAACCGCAAATGTAATCGGCTATCTTACCGGAGTGAAAGATGTACCATGGTAACAAGAATTGTGCGACTGCTGGATGAACATGGTGCCGTTGAATACGGGGATTTCCTCCTGGCATCCGGCGCCAGGAGCACGTATTACCTGGATATTAAAAAGGTGATGACCCAGCCGGATGCTCTTAGGGAGATAGGGGCAGCAATTGCAGCCAGGTATGCGTTCGAGGTGGTGGCAGGAGTTGCGGTCGGTGGAGTTCCCCTGGCGGTTTCTGTCTCACTGGCAAGCGGAAAACCCTTTGCCATTGTCCGCAGCCAGGAGAAGGTTCATGGCAAATCGGGGAGGATCATCGGTCATGTGCAGGGCAGGCGTGTCCTCCTTGTCGAAGATGTGACCACCTCCGGGGGCTCTGCCCTCTCTGGCGTCCAGGCTCTCAGGGACGCAGGGGCATATATTGATACTGTTGTCACAGTGGTGGACCGGGAAGCGGGCGCCGCGTCCCTCCTGGAGAAGAGCGGTGTGACCTTCGATGCGCTCGTGAAAGCGAGCGAACTGGTGAAGGCGCCAGGGCCACGAGGGAATAAGGCGGGGGATGGAACAGTATCATGACAACCAGGATTCTGGTGGTGGGGGGGGGCGGCAGGGAGCATGCCATAGTCCGGGCGCTGTCCCGGTCAGGCGATGTCGAACTGTTCGCGCTGATGGCGCGTCCGAACCCGGGCATCCTGGGTCTCTGCAGGGATCTCCTTGTTGAAAAAGAGACACATATTGATGCCGTATCGGCGTTTGGCCGAAAGAGAGCGATTGACTACGCGATCATCGGCCCGGAGGCGCCTCTCGAGGCAGGGATAGTGGACAGGCTCGAAGCGGATGGAATACCCTGCATGGGTCCCACCCGCGCTGCAGCAAGGCTCGAGACTGACAAGGCATTCTGCCGAGAAATGATGGAGCAGCACGGTATTTCCGGGTGCCCGAAATACCGTGTATTCCGTAACCCGGGCGACGCGATCCGGTTCGTTGAAGGTCACGAGGGTGATCTCGCAATCAAGCCAATCGGCCTGACGGGCGGAAAGGGAGTGCGCATCATGGGTGAGCATGTCGATCGGGGCGGCGCCATAGAATATATCCGGAGCCTGAAATCAGGCATAGTTCTTGAAGAGCGGCTCATCGGCGAGGAATTTACCCTCCAGGCCTTTTCCGACGGCAGCCACCTGGTTCCCATGCCGCTTGTGCAGGATCATAAAAGGGCATACGAGGGTGATGAGGGCCCCAACACGGGGGGCATGGGATCGTACTCCATGCCGGATCACGGGTTGCCTTTTGTCACAGAAACCGACAGGCGAAAAGCACTTGCGATCATGCAGTCCGCAGTTGCCGCGATGGCAGGTTCGGGCACCCCGTACCGCGGCATCCTGTACGGGCAGTTCATGAATACCAGGGACGGGCCGATGGTGATCGAGTTCAATGCCAGGTTCGGCGACCCTGAAGCGATGAACGTGCTCTCCCTCCTCGAGTCGGATTTGGGCACGGTCATCGAGAAGGGAATAGAGGGAACACTCTCGCATGCTGATGTCAGGTTTGCGGAGAAAGCGACTGTGTGCAAGTACCTCGTCCCCGAAGGATACCCCGAATCGCCGGTCACCGGGCAGGAGGTCTTACCCGGTGAGTATGATCCCGCGCTGCTCTTTTATGCCAACGTGGATGAGAAGGGAGGGACTCTGTATACACAGACATCCCGCACACTTGCCTTTGTAGGGATAGGCAGCACCCTCCCCGAGGCGGAGGAGATCGCAGAGTCCGCGGCGTCAGGGGTCAAAGGGAGGGTGCGCCACCGGAGGGATATCGGGACCGCGGCCCTCCTTCAGAAACGAATCGACCACATGAAGGTACTGCGATGAAACGCGACATCATCTCCATCCTTGATATCACGGCGGCAGAACTTGACAGGCTGCTCGCGGAGGCCGGCCGGCTGAAGCAGATGCGAAGGGACGGCATCCCCCATGCACTGCTCCCGGGAAAAACACTCGCCATGATCTTTGAGAAATCCTCCACCCGCACCAGGATCTCGTTCGAAGTGGGCATGGCAGATCTGGGGGGAACAGCCCTTTTTTTGAACGCCCAGGATATGCAGATAGGCAGGGGAGAGGAGATAAGGGATACCGCGAGGGTGGCATCGCGATATGTGTCAGGGATCATGATCCGTGCCTATCGCCATGCGACCATCCAGGAGTTTGCACGGTATGCGACCATCCCCGTGATCAACGGGCTCTCCGACATTGAACACCCCTGCCAGATCCTTGCCGACATCATGACCATCGGTGAGCACTTCAGCGACAGGGAGGGCCTTCGTGTGGGGTGGGTGGGTGACGGGAACAATGTCTGCAACTCGCTCATCCTTTCCACTGTCCTGACCGGCATGGAGATTTCAGTTGCCACACCGGAGGGGTTCGAACCACCTGCACACGTAGTGGAGACCGCCCGGAGGAAGGGGGGCAGGGTGACCCTTGCACACGATCCTGCCCGGGCAGTCAGGGATGTGCACGTGGTGGCGACCGACACCTGGGTGTCGATGGGCACAGAGCAGGAGCGTGACGCAAGGCTGCAGGCATTCAGGGGCTTTTCCATCGACAGGCGCATGATGGATCTTGCATCCCCGGATGCGATATTCCTGCACTGCCTCCCTGCCCACAGGGGCCAGGAGGTCACAGACGAGGTGATCGAGGGGCCGGAAAGCGTGGTCTTCGACGAGGCGGAAAACCGGCTTCACGCCCAGAAAGCCCTGCTGGCGTTCCTGATGCAGGGTGATGCGGGAAGACCGGACGGGGATTGACCGGGCTTTTGTCCCTGTTTCAGAAACTTTCCATTGATATCGGGAAGAAGTCCCGTGGAAAGGGAGGCTGTCAGGGGAGATGGCGTCCCCCGGCCGCAATGAAATCCATATCCCGGAATTTCGGCATATATCGCGGTTATCCCTGGATTATCAATCCCTGACAACTTCCCGGTACCATCCCCCGTCCTGCTCCACGAAGAGGACCGCACGGCCGTTGCGGAGGCTTGGCTTTGGGAATTTTCTCATCCTGACATCCCCTGCCCTGATGCTCTCCCCATATGTTGTGTGCACCTCGTCAACTCCCGATTCCAGGAGATTCTCGATGGCAGCCTCGTGCATGAATTCCCGCAACCGGCCCCGAAGCACGTATCTCCCGTCGTTTCCCGAAGCTGCAAGCCCGAGGCCGGCAAGTGCCCCGATAATCCCGTCTCCGGTTCCTCCAAGGTCAAAAAGGGCAGTGCCTGCCTCTTTTGCAATATCTTTAGCCCTGTTCCTGGTGAGAACACTCTGTTTTGCATCCTGTCCGAACCGGATCACTTCCGGGGTTATCAGGGAGAGGTCTTCCACCGCAAGCCCCGGCTCACTCCCCGGGATAAAGTCGTCGAGCATCATCCGGCTTATTTCACGAGCCAGGTCGGGGATACGCAGGCCGTTATGCGGACAGAGATGAATGACTGCACAGCTGTTGTGCGAGGTGTACTGGATATCAGGGTGGACCAGCAGCTGGTGCCTCGTCACACCAGTCACTGTTCCATATGGATGCAGGTTGCCAGCGATCGAACGGGCGAGCCTCCCGGTCCCCCGGCTCTCCTTCGTGTCGGTATCATCCAGAGAAATGAGGATTGTCATGGGCGGTCACGGCAAGTGAGATGTCCTTTATCCCTTGCATTGGAAACAATAATTACATTCCGTTCGCGCAGGATCTGTCTTTTTTTCCATCGGTGTCGGTGTGCCTGGAATGCCAGGCTATATATACTATTTGTATGGAATAGGCAAAAGAGACCCGTTTTTCGCAATGTTTATATATAAAAGATTTGAGTATCATGTAACGCCAGGGGTACTGCGATACGTACTCGTCAACAGGGGGTTGGGGGTGCAGATACAGTTGCAGCGGATACGCAAAATTCGCACTGGACGGCGTTTCTCACCATTGTCAGATTTAGGAGTTGAAAGGAATGGCATATTCATGCAAGACATATCCGAATGCAAACGTGTTTCTGAATGAAATGAAAGATGAGTTCAACGATCCCGTTCAGGGAAATGCGAGTAATTGTTGCCTTATTGCTTCATTGTCAGCAGTAGATTGGACAATGTGTCGGAATAAAATTAATATTTTTTCTTACAGGGGATCATATAAAGCATATCTCAATTCACAATACCTGACTGTATCGGGAACACTTTGCCTCGATGAGAATTATCAGTTTAAATATGCACATTCACGGATTTTATCTGAAATCTGGCCAGGATTATACGAGAAAGCTGTTGCCATACATATCCATGGATCTGCGGCAGATTGTGACTTTTCCAGGGTTACATGGGATGGCAATCCAAATCGATATCTGGTGGCACTTACAGGATGCACTCTTCGCACAAAGACAAGCAATTTACCTGCAGAAATATCCAGCAGGTGTATAAATGGAAAAGTAAAATATCCCATGGTTATTTATAACGAAGGACATTGTTACACTGTTCTTGGCCAGAGATCTGATGGGACTTTTCTTCTCAGGGATCCCACTGGAAGAAATCCAATAGATCTTCGCGGTTCAATTACCTCAGGTTATTTTAGTTTCCCCAAACATTTCCTCTTCAATTGCTTATCAGACGTGATAGTAGGATATCATAGTGGTACCTCCTATTCAGGGAATCTTGGAAATGGCATTTTTGCATTATCTGGTGGCGATTTAGCAGAAAATTTTGGTAATTTATCATATGTGGGAAAGGTATGAGTAAAAATAATCTGGAATGGGGGGAAATTCCAACGCATGTGCATTCCAGTCTCCGTAAAGGTGATAAAAACACATATTTTTGCGATTTCTTCTTATGTATTTTAATATTGTCATTATTTATTTTATATCCCGCATCAGCCATTTTTTCCGAAAATGAGAATACCCCCACACTCCTGACAGTAATCACAGCACAATCACATCAGCAATACCCGGAAATTTATGGCGAGAATGTTGTCTGGGTGGACTCATCACTGAATAGAACTGTGCATTTATATAACGTATCTGTGGGGGAAGAGACAACCCTCAACCTTGGGGATACTCCTGCAGATGCAACAATCGTTTCCATTTTTAAAAATTACCTTTCTTTTAGCAGTATGTCAGACTCCGGATCAGAAGTGATTTTACATCATTTATTCGCTGATGAGGAATCCAGGATTGCTGGTGGAAACGGCACTGTTGCATGGAACCAGGATCTCGGACAAGGGACTATTGTATGGTCCGATAACAGGATTGGGAGTTTTGATATCTATTTGTTATACATTTCCAATCAAACAGAAATTCTCCTTTCATCTGACACTGCCGATACAGATGAATCAAATCCAAAAATTTCAGGTGATTATGTTACATGGCAAAGCGTCAACCAGGATACATATATGAATGATATTTACCTGCATTCACTTGTATCAGGCAACACCACACTGGTAACCCCTGCCACAGAATACCTGGACGAAATAAACCCTGCAATCAACGGGGATTACCTGGTATACCAGGGGATGAATCCTGATACCTGGATGTATGATATCTATCTGTATATGATATCCTCAGGGGAGACCCGTCTTTTAACGCCAGGGACCGAGGAATGTAACGAAGAATACCCGGCGATTGACAATGGGAGAGTAGTCTGGGTCGGGCAGGACCCTGAGGAATGGACATACCATCTGTTTCTCCATGATATCGACTCAAATATCACCAGGATCATTGAAAGACCTGATAATGAGTCTTATCCCAGTTTTCCAGCAATTTCCAGTAACAGGATCGTGTGGCAGCAGCCGGATCCGGATACCGGGTATTTCGACATATATATGTCAACCCTGGGAATTGATGAACCATCCCTGGTAGCAGATTTTTCCTGCGACATGGATTCAGGAGGGGCACCCCTGATAGTCAATTTCACTGATCTCTCGTCAGGTGAACCGTCCGGATGGTTATGGGACTTCGGGGACGGCGCCAGTTCCTGCGATCGGTTTCCCGTGCATGAATACACAAGTCCGGGAGCATACGACGTCTCGCTGATCGTCCATACCCCGTACCAGAGATCGGGAAAATTGATTCCGGGATGCATTTTCGTGGGAAACCCGCCGATCCCGGCCTTTTCTTACGACCCGTATGAAGGACTTCCCCCGCTCACTGTCAGGTTCCTCGACCAGTCGGCAAACTTTCCGGATTCCTACTCCTGGGACTTCGGGGATGGCACCTCGTCATCAGAAATGAATCCTGTTCATACCTACACGTCTCCCGGGTCATACGATGTATCCCTGACAACCGGAAACGAGTTTGGAAATGCGACAGCTTCGGTCGAGGATTGCATCATGGTCATGGGGGGAACGGGGAGCGATATGATCCTCGGCATTCCCGGGATATCCTGTTCTGGTGCATATCCCCCCTCGCTTGTGACACTGAACACAAGCCTGCTCTCGCTGAATGTCATTGACAATTCAACCGTGGAAGCATTCCCGGGTTCGGGTTTTGGTATCGAAAGGATGAATTTCACATCTGAAACCGGATTCACCTGGACCGATCCCAATTCCCTCAGCGGAGTCCTCACGGATGTGACGCTCGAGTCCCCCACGATTCTCTACGGGGATGGGGATCGCTATGGATCTGTCAGTTTCCAGATAGCGACGTGTGAATATACGGAAAACGGGGTCGTTCACGCGGAAGTCTGGGAGAACGCCACCCCGGACGACTACGCGAGGTTCAATCAGATCTCTCAAGACGGAAATGCAAGCGGTCCGGACACATCATTGTATTCGGGTGTAAGGGGAGTTGCGTTTACCACGAGGTTCGGATGCGAGAATCTATCCGGCAACACGACAGGAGTTTTACTCTTTGCAATTGATTCGGACTGGGTAGAAGAGTTTGGATGGCGATTGCCTGTGTCGGTAGAATCGGATCCCGCAGGGGCTTTTGTGTATATGGAGGGTATCTGTATTGGCACTACGCCGCTTATCCTGCCATCCAATCTCCCCGCAGGGAACCATACCCTCACCATAACCAGGAAGAATTACCAGGATGAAGTACGGAATGTTACACTGGAGGATAAAAGGGACAGTATTCGCGTTATCCGGATAGCGGATGACGGGTCCGGCGAGATCCTCCCTGCGCAATTCCTTTCCCACGATCCTGTCGAAAACCTGGATTATTTCAGGGCGGAATCTCCCCATGGATTCTCCACTTTCGGAGCGGTGTCTGTCAGTAAGGCCGGCAGTCCTATCCAGATCATTTATCTGGCCCTGTCAGAGTTTATCTCAAGCCTTGTCGAAAGCAGCGGGGGTGGAGGGCCCAGTTACTCAGGGTCCGTAGGTTCACATGACTCCCAGCCTACAACTATCCCAACGACGAGTCCAACTCTTAAAGAAGTGCCCACGGTGCCGACAGTGAGCACCACCGGGACGACCCCGGCAATCACAGCGACCGGGACTGCCGGGATTACAGAGAAACTGGGGGGTGCATCTCCCGTTCCGACGAACCTCTATGCCGATGTGCCATCGTCAATTCCATTCACCCTGATCCAGTTCATTGCTGTCGTTTCTGCGGTTGCCCTGGTCGCCGGGATACTTGTCCTCCGCTGGCAGAAGGGGGGAGAAAAAACGTGAGGCTTGATGGGCAGAGGGATGACACTACATGAGCCTGGCGGCAATTGTTCGCCAGACGGAACCCCCGGATATTGCATCGTGTGAGGAGCGGGGGGACATCCGGGGACTGATCAGCCTCCTCTCTTCGGAAGACTACAGGATCAGGAAACAGGCGGCAGATGCCCTTGGAAGGATGGGTGCGCCGGCCATATCAGTTCTGAATCACAGGGCAACCCGCGGGAGTGCAGGATCCCGGCTTGGGATTGTCGAGGCATTGGCAAGGATTCGCAGCCCTGACAGCGTTCCTGTCCTCTGCCGGATCCTCTCGGGAGACGAGAGCAACGAAATGCGTTGGATGGCAGCTATTGCCATTGGGGAGACGGGAATACAATCGGCAACCCCGGTTTTGGTCGGAGCATTGCGGGACCGGGACAAGTATGTCCGTTTCGGGGCGGTAAAGGCGCTTGAAAAGATGGAATGGAAGCCGAATAACCCGGAGGAGGAAGTCCGTGCCAGAATCGCGCTGCAGGCCTGGAATGCCATCCCCGGGATTCCGGATGCTCCGGCCGACATTGTGGCCGGGTATCTCGATGATCCAGACCCCGGGATCCGGGCCAATGTAGTCTCCGTTCTCGGGATCCTTGGCGACCCACGGGCGGGGGATGCCTGCGACAGGGCGATGCGGGACGCAGACCCGGACGTGCGTTGGAAGGCTGCCCTGGCCTTTCCCCGATGCGAGATCCCCCACATGTATATCCCGGCAGGGATGTCGCGGCGTATACGGACAGGGAAGAGTCTCTTCGGGGCGATGGTCCTCAATTTCTTCTTTCTGGGCCTCGGGTATAATTACCTGGGAAAATGGTGGGGGATCCTGCTCTTCCAGATCGTCGTCAATACTGTGACGGTTCTCTCCCTTATATACGGGAATATTCTCCCGGTTCTCCTCTCATTTTCCGTATCATCCGTTGCGGTCGTGCATACGTGGTTTTTGGGCAGGGGGATGCCTGATATATGAATTCATCTTTCCTTTCCCCGGGAGGCACAGGGAAATGATCCCTGCCTGGCTGTATAGTTACACCGTTCCGGATATACCGTCTCTGAAGGAGAGGAAAGATTACGAGGGGCTGACACGGGCACTCCGCCACCGCGATATCAAAGTGCAATGGAGAGCAGCACAGGCGCTCGGAGAAATCGGGGGAGAGAGCGAGGGATACCTCGTCCGTGCCCTTGAGAACACCTGGAACAGAGAGGCGCGACTGGGCATTATCGAGGCGCTCGGAATGATAAGGGATACGAGGGCAGTCTCTCCACTCATCGCACAACTGGAGGACAGCAGCAATGAGATTCGCTGGGAGGCATCCCTCGCCCTCGGGGAGATCGGGGATGCGTCTGCAATTCCTGCACTCCGGAAAGCACTCGGCGATGAGGACAAATATGTCCGTTATGGTGCGGCCCTCTCGCTTCAAAAACTCTCATGGGTGCCGGAAAGTGAATGTGAAAAGGCACTTCTGCTGGTCGGAATGCAGGACTGGGATAAGATCCGGGGGATGGGGACGGGCGCAATCGATGCATTGACACATGCTCTCCGAGACAATGACAAAAAAGTCCGTCTCGAGGCAGTACAAACCATGGGAGCACTCAAACAAAAGGAAGCTGTTCCAGCTCTCTACAATACCATAAGTGATAAGGATGAAGAAGTCCGCTGGGAAGCGGTGCAGGCAGCATCCGCATGCGGCCTCCCGATGCGCTATCTTCCAAGGGCCCTGATGAGGCGTCCCCGTTCCAGGAAAAATCCCCGCATCGCGGGTTTTTTGAATTTCATGGTTCCCGGGATGGGATACTTCTACCTCGGGTTCTGGTGGGGGATCCTGCTCTTCCAGATCGATGTATACGCGACATTGTACGTTTACACAACCACGGGACAGTTCACTTCTGTTGAGATCCTTTTCCCCCTCTACATCCTGCTCGGGATTCATGCCTGGTACATGGCAAAGAAGATGCCGGATCTCTGAACAACCCCTGAAAATAATACGATGCCCCCAGCCTGGGATAATATGACCAAAAAAGGGATTATCTCTCTTCAATGAATTTTTTCAGTTCAGAAAACATGAAATCCTGGGCCTTCTCCACGACCTCGCGTGTCCCCCGGAATGCCAGTATCTCCCGTTCATCGCCGTCCATGTTCGCGAAGTGCAGTCTCTGTTTGCGCTCGATCAGCTGTACATCGAAATTGGTGATGATATCCTTGATGATCGATCTCGGAACACCGGGCGGGACGAGGAGGTCAAACAGCTCTTCTTTCTTTCCTGTCTCTTCCCCGGGTTCTTTCCTGGATGTATTTCCGGTCCCTTCCTCGTTCATGCTGGTCTCCTACTTCCCTATCTTTATCCTGCGGGACATGATACACGGTCCTCCCCGTACCCCCCCGATGGGATTCTTGGGCTTCCCAAGGGAGTTCATGCACCGCCCCATCAGTGCAGCCCCCCGGGCCAGGCCGTCGTCCACAAACACCAGGTGATCAATGGGGTTCTCGAAAAAATTTCTCTCCTGAATACCTTCGAAAATATACTCGGGTTTCCTCCCTGAAATAGCCGCTCTCCCGGTGAACCCGATACTGGAGTTGGGCAATACCTGGCCCTGCTCGGCAGCCACGTCCACCAGCCTGAGAGCCATTCTGGCACATACTCTGTCAATCACCTCGTTGATGAGGCCAATGCCATGGCGGGCATAGATCTCTTTCCCGAGTTCCTGTAATACAGGGAGGGTACTACCGTTCTCCCCCGCATCGCAGCCGATGAGGGCAACACCCGACTCCTTGGCGACATCCGCGTACACCGGAACTCTCCCGAACCTTCGCCGTTCGGGGGGAACGAGCCTGATATCGATGAGTTCGTGAGCGCGGTTCACATACTGCTTCACCACATCCTTCTGGCCTCTCCGGGCAAAATCGGCAACCACGCTCCGGTCCCCAAAGACATCAAGCGCCGTCCCGGTCTTTGAATCCACGAGTCCTGTCCCTTTCACGATTGCATCGGGGATGGCGCCCGCGAGTCCGCAGAAATTCCCTATCGTCTTGGCGAACGGACTCGGGTCATTGCGGCCCACATCGCTCGTGATCCGCCCGTCAAGGGTCGTCCCGAAGTCGATGGAGATACAGGGATTCCGGAAATCGACAGGAGTCCACATCGCGCCCTCCTTGATACCGGCCATCGCAAGCTCTCCCTCCATCTCGTTTGCAACCATCTCAACCCCGGTGCTCCCGACAGGAGGAATCACCCCTGCGACGGCCCCGATGAACACCACCTTGTCGGCGTAACTGTGGGGCTGGAGTTTCTGTGCCTGGTTTGCCTTGGACATGGGGGGAGTCATCTTCCTCGGCGGCACCCCCGCGAGAAGGCAGCCGTTTGCGAGAGCCAGCACGAACTCCCCCACCTGATCAGGCGAATCCATCGCTGCAACCACGCCGGTGCTCCTGACCACAAAATCAAGGTCTTTCTGGATGTCGAGGTGCACATCCCGGTGGCACTCGACCAGGGTGTCACGGACAAGTTCGGTCACCGATTCCCTTGTCAGCTGGGTCCCGTCCAGAGTCTCGCCAAAGATGGCCTCCCCGGGTTTCGGTTTCCTGACATCCCTGCTCATCTTCACGGTCTTGTTGATGACGTAACTCATTCCAGTTTCAAGGTTTACGCCTGTCAGAATGCATTTGGTGGTGGTATTCCCCATCTCAACAGAAGCTACGATAAAATATGGCTTGATTTTGAATTCAGGGACATACACGCCGGGTCCGTGTGCGATGGATGGCGGAGGCGGGCTCTCCACGATATGTGGCCGTGGCTTAAAAAAGCGGTCAAAAAAACGCGCACACATAGTATCGAATAATCAACTCGAGGGGCATATATCTTTCGATTTACACCTTTAAACCTGCTTTTTGGTCATTTTCCTTTCATATGCGGGTCCCAACGGGATGGGGGAGAAGAGATACCAAAATCCCCCTATTGACCTTCAATGTGCTCCTCTCCAGAGAGGAGGCAGCGGCAGGCGGGAATTGCGTAGAGGAGTGCCCCGAATCCCAGGCAGAGGGTGACGAACAGTATCACCGGGCCGGCCAACGGAATCCTGAATAATATCTGCAGTATGACAAATCCCAGCAGGAAATACTGCCACTCCACCAATCTCCACCCCAAACGATCACCGATGATTTTACCCAGTGATGAGGCTACAAAGAGCGTGGCGAAAAGAAGGCCTGCCACCATCCCCATGCAGACACAGACAGCGACCGGGAGCCCGATGACGGTGATTGCGAGAAGTACAGTGAGGATAATGCCGCCAAGTATCCCCCCGAGTCCTGCGAGTCCCTTGACAAGCGGGCGGGATCGCACCCCTGCCACGACTGTGGCAAACGGGCCCGGAGCCAGCCTGATCAGGAGGAGGCCCAGGAGACCCATGCCGATAGTGAAGAGGACCATCGCAAGCGACAATAATTTCCGCAGGACATCCCCTGGAGAAGGACTCTCCCTCGTGTAGGCGAGATGGCCTGCTTTTCCGGTATCGGTAAATTCCTGGCTTGTGACCGTGAGGTTCCCTCTCACATTCCCCACATTGGTGACCTGGCCGGCAGATATAAGCGCATCCACCCCCACGGTCGTCCCTTTTGTGATCTTCACATTCCCTGCATGAATGAGAACATTCCTGCCAATGTTTCCGTTCAGCGTGACCATGCCCCCTGCAAGCACCACCTTCCCCCCTACCGGGGCATTGATCGCGATGGTCGCACCAGCTGCAAAGACGTCTCCCTCGACAGGGGCATTGATCTCAACCTTTCCCCCCGCAACAACGAGGCTCTTGACAGGTGCATTCACCCACACTTCGCGCCCCGCTGCGAAGACGTCATCATCGACCGGATGGTCAACCTGGACCAGATCACCACTCTCCATGACCAGTGCCTGCACCGCACCAGGAAGGAGTATGAGGATGAGAACGAACAGGATGCCTGATCTGCACATACCTACAGCATGGCATGGTATGAATAGAATAGTATCGGAAGAAAAATCGGGATTACAAGTGATGAGATCAATGGCCTCCCTCCTCTTTCCTGAATGAGAAATAACAATACTTTTAATTGTGGCATGCAGATAATGGCGATATATGCAGATGCGCGACCCCAGAGGTTGGGTCTTTTACTACCTCATTTGTTTTGTTGCACTCCTGTGGGTCGGGTTTCTGAGTGCCCAGGGAGTCATGATCTTTGTCAGCCTCTTCCTCACCCTCATAGTGCTTGGATTTTCAGCGATACTCTGTATCATGCTGATCCTTGAATTGAAGCACGATCACGAGGATATGCAACCCCCCGGATAAGAGAATAATCCCCTCTCATTCATCCCCAAATTGAAAATGTAATCCTTAAATAGTCAGGAACACCACCATCCCTGTGAGGGGAGCATGCGAGCAAGTTCCTTTACCATGCTGATGATAGCGCTCCTGATGATCATCATCATCCTTGCCCTTATCGTGATTATCGGACTCACGGTGATGCTCAACAACGGGGGGAATGCGACAGAGGAGACAGGGCCTTTTTTGCAGTTTATCACCTTTGTCCAGGAACAGATCCTCGCAACCTTTGGTAGTATCCAGCAGTGGATCGACTACCTCCTCGGTCAGATCCAGAATCTTTCTGAAATGTTGTAAGCATGCGCATGGCATCTGTCGCCCTCGTTTTTTCCGGGCGGTTCCTTGTGTGATAGAGTTATTACCGTCTCTCACATTCCATGTATTGAGGAGCAGACATGGAGATGACACAGGTTCATGGCAGACCTTGGGGGGATATCCGGTTGTATGCACTATCCACGTGCGGATGGTGCGCAAAAACAAAGAACCTTCTCAACGAGCTCGGGGTGGAATATCGGTATGTGTTTGTGGACCAGCTCGCGCAGAAGGAGATGGAAGAGGCTCTCAGGGAGGTTGAGAAATTCAACCCCAGCGGCTCATTTCCCACCCTCGTCATCAACGGGTCGAAAGCCATTGTAGGATTCAGGGAAGCGGAAATACGGGAGGCGCTGAAATGACGAATGAGGAGATTCCTGCAGATGTGATCCGGGCGAGAATCAAAAAAATTGCAGACGATGCAGAGGCCGGAGGCTATCACCTCAATCCTGATGCATCCTTTGTGGAGTCCCTTGTTGCAGGAATCTGTAAAAATGAACAGCGTTATGGTTACCCTGCCTGTCCGTGCCGGCTCGCTGCAGGCACACGGGAAGAAGACCTCGACATCATCTGTCCCTGCGATTACCGTGATCCGGACCTGAACGAGTACGGCGCCTGCTATTGCGCGCTCTATGTGTCAGGTGAGAGGCTTTCAGGGAAGGCAGCGGTCACCTGCATACCTGAAAGGCGGCCCCCGAGGAAAGAGAGGGGACAAAAGGCCGGGGCAGGTGCCGCATTCCAGGGGACGCTCCCTGTCCCGGTATGGAGGTGCAGGGTCTGCGGGTATCTCTGCGCCCGTGAGTCTCCGCCGCTCGTCTGCCCCATTTGCAGGGCTACTCAGGACAGGTTTGAGAAATTCATCTGATTTACTATGAAAATGGCTTCGCCATTTTCATTTTGTATGCGTGCATCACGGAGTGAATTAGAGAGTTTTTTTCCCAACAGGACTGCGAATCTGATTCCCGTCATTTCGGCCTTTTCACCCTGAAATGGGTTCACTCAGGCGGTGTGTGAGATCATTTTTCCGGAATTTGCAAATGCATATGCGTGGACACGGAAAAGCGTGCGTTTTTTTACCCGTTTTTTAAGGGAGATGGCGGCCATTACATGCGAGGACACCGTCAAGGTGCACACCCTAAAGTAGGATTCACCTCAAACCTGTTAGGTATGGCAGAGAAGATATCGATAGAAGTGGTGGGGCTCAGGGACTCCACCTGTTCTCCGTTCCCCTGCGATATGACCCGCAGTTGCGGGCTGTATGACTGTCATCCTACCGGAAGGCTCGTGCCTGCATTCGAAGCCCTGAAAAAGGAACTCCTCCAGCAGTTCGGGGAATCCGTCGAAATGAGACTGACACTCATTGATGAGGACATGCCGGAGCATATCAGGGAGATTATTGCATCTCATTACCCCCCGATTCCTTTCATTATGATAAACGGGGCGCTCGTTCCTATGGGAAGGATTTCGTTGCCTTTGATACAAAAGGAGATTGAAAAGAGAGTGAAATCAGGTGATTCTTGAGAGTTCACCGTTATCCAGGTTGTAATAGAGACCGCTAATCTCAATTTTCTTCTCTTCCAGGGCTGATTTCACCACGGGATACATTTTGAGATGCTCGATCTGCACCCGCACGTTCTCCTCCTCTATCATGCGGGAACGCTCTTTTTTTTCCCCGGGTGTCTTTGGCACCGGTATTTTTGCATCCACCCTGTTTTTCGCTTCGACTGCATTATTGAGCCAGAGAGGGATATAGACATCATCGGTCTTCGCATCGAGCGCCTTGATGGCACCACAGTCCGAATGTCCGCATATCACGATGTCCTTTATTTTCAGGTGGCGGATTGCGTATTCGAGCACCGTCGCAAAGTTCCAGTCATACAGTGGCACGACATTCCCGATGTTCCGGTGCATAAAGAGCGTGCCCGGCAGTGTCTGTGTGATGTGCCCTGTCTGGAGTCTTGAGTCAGAGCAGCCGATCCAGAGGACTTTGGGACTCTGGCCTTTGGTGAGTTCCTGATGATGTTCCCTGTTATCCGTGAAAAAGCCCTCTCTGAATTTTTTATTCCCTTCCAGCAATGTATCTATCATGGTTCAATGCACCTCTGTGGTACGAAATACGATGGCTGTCCGGCCCTTCCAGGCACAGACGCATCAGAGTGTGGTATGGTCGTGATGGAAATTAATAATTGATATTTGATGTCAGGTGAACAATTGACAGAGGTTACTGTGCACACCCTGCAATTCATCTCCGGGATAATGACAAAAAAGGGTACGGGGTCAACCAGGTTCCGGGAGATAGATTACTTCCGCGGGATTGCGGTGTGCATGATGGTTGCATTCCATGCAGTGTTTGACATGGCCTATTTCGGCGTTGTGGATATTGATGTACATTCGGGCCCATGGAGACTCCTTGCACTCTGCACGGCTTCCCTCTTTCTCCTCATCGTGGGACTCTCCCTCACCGTGAGCGGGGCCAGGGCACAGAAGGTCCTGGACAGGAGGGCATTCGCATTCAAATACCTGCGGAGAGGTGCCGGGATCATGGCGCTGGGTTTTCTGATTACCCTGGTGACAGTGATCATTGTTCCCGGGGAACCCATCCTGTTCGGCATCCTTCATCTAATCGGTCTTATGGTGATGATTGCTCCACTTTATATCCGTCTTCCCTGGGGGAGCCTCTGTGCCGGACTGGCGTCTGTTCTCATCGGGTGGTGTATCAGTGGTTTTCATGGCCCGTTATTTCTGGCGTGGCTGGGTATCCATCCGCCCGGTTTTGCGAGTCTTGATTACACCCCGGTGTTTCCCTGGGCGGGAGCGGTATTCACAGGCGTATTCATCGGGCACATGCTGTACCCGGGAGGAGAACGGGCACCTTTCATCCCGGCAGGTCCACTGCCAGGCAATGGCCCGGTATGCCTTCTCGGGCGGCATTCCCTGGCAATATATGTGGTACACCAGCCGGTTATCCTTCTCCTCCTTCTCCTTTCAGGGGCCGACCTTTTTATCCCCGTGGGATGATTCCTTTCCTTTCAGGGAATTACCCTCTGTAGTGTTACACGGAATACGGTCCCTTTTGTGTGATCCCCCGGGATGCGGTCAGCGACCGAGATATCTCCCCCGTACCGTTCGAGCAGGGTTTTGACGATGTAAAGCCCAAGGCCTTTGCCGGAACTCTGCTCGTGTGTATGCGAGAATCTCCTGAATACAACTTTTTTCAGATCATCAGGAATTCCCGGGCCGGTATCCGAGACCAGGATTTCCACCCTGTCCTGGGGACCCTGGCTGACCGAGAGTGTGATGCTGACTTCCTGCCCGCCGAACCTGATACTGTTGCCAATGAGATTGGCGAATATTTCACCGAGAAGATCGTCGGCCCAGACATCAGTCCCGCTCTCCCAATACCTGATGTCTGCATCCGGAAAGAGCCGCATCTCCTTTTTGATAACTGTGTCCAGGTTCATAGCCACGAGGTTGTTCTTCCGCACCTGTATCTTCCGGATGGTCTCGACATTGCGAATAACCTCCCTGCTCTTCTGGATCCCGTCCATCATCTTTTTGGCCATATCCTTCGCTTCACCAGAAAGCATTTCGAGGAGGAGATCTCCGTACCAGAGCGAAGCGAGGTTGGCATTGTTGATATCATGCATCAGGATATCAAGATACAGGTTTGCCTGCTGGTTTGTCTCCATCAATCTCTGTGCAAGCGTCAGACGGCTGACTGCAGTCCCGATTTCCCTGGCAAGAGATTCAAGAGTCTGCCGCTGGCCTGCCGGGCATCCCCTGTCACCGGCAGACACAAAATACATCGCCCCGGTGACATCAGTCCCGCTTTTCAGGGGGATGACCATACCTGTATATGTCACATCTCCTGTCTGGCCGATCGCACCTTTCCACAAGAGGCCCTTCCCCTCGCAAATGGCCCCCCTCCATTCCTCAGGCGCGTCACCATCTGCATCCATGATCTCCTGGAAAAGGCGCATCTCCCCAGTGTGAATCTGAGCGGAGATCTGGCGCGACCCCTCCCCGTAGAGAGTCACTCCGCCGAAATCACAGTCCAGGTATGTCATAAGAGTCGAGATCATCCTCTGCAGCATCTCTTCCAGGCCCGTGGCGGCTGCTGCTTCCGCAATCACCCTGTTGGTGATCGAGAGCTCCTCGTTTCTGGCCTGTATCTCCTCTTCCTGCGATTTTCTGGCAGATATATCGATGACGGTAAGGACCAGCATCCCGCCCGGGAGGCTTGATCCGGAGATGAGAACAGGGACGTCTGATCCATCCTTCCTGGTCATCACGCTCTCCATCTGTGGGATGGATCCCGTGGCACTCAAGGATCGGATCAGGGAATTACTGGCCGCAGTATCTTTCCAGTAGTTGAAGATGCTCTCCCCCTTCAGGGTGGCAGGCGAACATCCGAGCATGCTCCCCCCACCGGGATTGGCCTCTTCGATGACAAGATGTGAGTCCCCGTTCCCAAGAAGGAAGATGCCGGCCTCAGAATTGTTGAATATGCCCCTGTATCGTGCTTCCCTGTCTTTGAGACCTCCGGAGAGCGAGGAAATGACCACAGCAATTGCCACCAGGACGTAGAAACTCGCCGTGGTGACTGCGAAGGTTATGTCAGGGAGGCTCGGGTAGCTGTAGAAATAAATGAAAAAAACCTCGAGGATTCCCACGACCACTGCGAAGAGGACACCCTGGCGGGGATACCAGTAAGCAGCCAGTATGATGGGAAAATAAAACAGCAGTGGGGTAATGACTGATATCCCGAGGAATGTTCCTGCAATGTATGCAGCCAGTGCAATGAATGTGACAAGGGTGAGAAGGGCCAGTTGAACCCTTGGGTGTATGGTCAGTTCCCTTGTTCTGTACCGGGTCATCGCGTGCTCCACGTTCACCATGATATTACACTTTTCTGATGAAAATGGCTCCGCCATTTTCTTGCTTTATTCTCGACTGCAAAGCTGTCATGGATGACTTATATGAAAATGGCTACGCTATTTCGAATGAAGACCACTTCGTGCTTTTCATCGTTTATAATCGACGGCAGGGCTGTCATGGGTGGTTGCTGCGAAAATGGCTCCGGCATTTTCATGTGACGGGCCTGTTGCGAAATCCATCATCCTTGTTTTCATTTTCATGCATGTGTCCCGGGATGAAATTAAGTGAAAATCTTTTTATAAACAAGTAGGATTTTCTGACAGATCCCCTCCCAGGCAAGGGGGATTTGACCGAACACTGATCTGGCTCACTATGTATATTTCTGCGGATTGAGACGCAATAAAGTCTGCGCTTTGTCAAAAGAGCGCCTTGCCTCCTCATATCTGCCGAGATCCTGCTGGCAGATCCCCCTGTAATTCCAGGCATTGACATTATCGGGGGATGCCTCGAGGATCGCATCAAAGCAGGCGATGGCCTTTTCAAAGAGGGTGTGATCATGTGTCTCTTTTCCCAGTTTCTCCAGGGTCTCCCCCATGGCATAATACAGGCCAGCAGATCTCTCGCCCAGGTCAAGGGAACGGGTAAAGCACTGGAGCGCCTCTTCGTACCTTCCAAGCTCTTTCAAGCATACCCCTTTCTCTCTCCATGCCTCTTTGTGGTTGGGATCCATGTCGATTACCCTGTCAAAGCAGCTGACAGCATCCTGGAATTTACCCTGCGTGTAATAGAGATCCATACCCTTTTTGTACCAGGTCGCAGTTGACTTTCCAAAGATGCGGTCGAACATACCGCTTTCTCTCTCTTTCGCTGCCTGGGCTTTCTGTTCGACCTGGACGCTGCGGATTTCAGTGATATCACGGACTGTCTCGATCGCCCCGATCACTTCTCCTTTCCGGTCCATGATCAGAGTTGCCCTCGACCACAGGACCGCGGGCCTCCCTTTCAGCATTCCGGAAGGATTCTCCGCGGTGATGCAATGGGAATCCCTCCGGATGTTCTCGTAAGAAAGTGCACGGATATCACTCTCCGGACTGTTGATAAGGTCGACGAGGAGGGGCCTTCTCACTCCGTAAAAGGGGAGTGAGTATTCATAATTACCGCTGCCAATCATCTCTTTTGCAGAAATTCCGGTCATATCCTCCATTGCCCTGTTCCATGATATGACCCTGCCTTCCCTGTCGACGGCAAACGTTGCATCAGGGAGGTGACTGATAATATCCACCATCCGGCGGTCCGCGAGACGGAGCGACTCCTCGGCTACCCTCCGGTTGATTGCCTGGCGTATCATGCCGTCCAGCTCTCTGAACTGTGCTTTCGGGTCCTGGCCTTTTGAGAGATAGAAATCCGCACGGTTGTTCAGGGCCTCGACGACCACATGCTCCCTGCCTTTGCCGGTAAAGATGATGTAAGGTGTGTAATCTCCCTGTGCCCGCAGGATCTTGAGTAACACGATCCCGTCCATCATGGGCATTTCGTAATCCGATATGATGGCGTCAAATGACCTGGTTTTCAAAATTTCCAGCGCTTCCAGTGCGGATCGGCAGGTCTCCACTTTTATCTCGCCGGACCTTTCCAGAAAAAGCCGGGTTATCTCCAGGAGGGCCGGTTCGTCATCAATAAACAGAACCGAAATCATGGTATCCCCATCAAAGGGTCCCCGCACCTAGAAGACCATTTTCCCTTCTTTTACTTAATTCTTTCATTTTTCCCGGCCAATCCTGCATTCACTATCGTCGCGTCTACCTGGGCATTCCCCGGCACCGGGCAGGGGATACAACTGCCTTTCAGTCATCCCGGAAGATAGGGATATCCTGGAAGATATCCGCATCGAACATACCCCTGTCTGTGATCCTGAGGTGGGGAATGACGGTAAGGGCGAGGAAGGAGAGGTACATGAATGCGTCGGGGAGGGCTCCAAGGCTCTCCGCCCTTTTATTCAGAATGCGCAGCTTTTCGGCAACCTCCTCGGCCGGGAGGGTGGACATCAGTCCTGCGCAGTCCAGGGGAAGGAGATCGAGTGTCCCGGAGGACGCCACGGACATGCCGCCCCCGGCATGGATGATGCCAGAGAGGGCATCCAGGAGTGAACGGTCATCGGCTCCCACAGCGACCAGGTTGTGCGCATCGTGGGAGACACTTCCTGCAATAGCCCCGCTGTTCAGTCCGAATCCATGCACGAGCCCAAGAGCTGTCATCCCTCTCCGGTACCGGCTGCAGACAACGACCTTGAGCAAGTCCTGCTCAAGGTCAGGGATATCCGCACCATCAATTGTGTATTCCAGCCGTTCTGTCAGGATCTGGTGGGGGATGATGCCGATGACCCGTGCCGGGCCACTCCCCGCAATCGCCAGGCTCTCGGGAGCCGGGACACTGGCGAGCATCGGTGACCGTACAATGCCGGATCTTTTCCTGGCAGCAGGATCAACCGGCAGCCCGTATTTGTAAGTCCTCTTGATGCTGAACGGTTTTCCATCCTCCAGCACGCAGAAATCAGCACATCTCCCCGGAGCGATAGCACCCCTGTCGTGCAGGGAGAAACGTTCTGCTGCCGAGAGCGTGGCCATTCTGAGTGCAGTCTCAAGATCAAGCCCAAAATTTAGTGATTTCCTGATGCAGTCGTCTATATGCCCGCAATCGACAAGCATGTCGGCATGGCGGTCATCCGTGGCAAATGCCATGCGGGGGGCAGTGCAGGGGCTGGCAAGGGGGATTATCTCCTCCAGATTCTTCTCGGTGGACCCCTCCCGTGCAAAAATATACATGCCCCGTACCATTTTTTCAAGGGCTTCCTCTCTCCCCGTGCACTCGTGATCGCTCTCCAGTCCGGCAGAGATATAGGCATTGAGGGGCGGACCGGAAAGAAGCGGTGCATGCCCGTCCCTGATGGGAAAGAGCGCAAGTTTCTCCCAAACCCCGCGGTCATGCTGCAGCACACCCGGGATATTCATCATCTCTCCAAGGCCAATCACTCCATCCCTGCCCCTGAACCGGGCGAGATCCCGTGCAGTCAATTCGGCACCCCCCCGATCCAGCGGTGTGGCCGGGACACAGGAGGGAAGCATGATGAATATATCGACAGGGAGCCCCTCTCTCTCTTTCAGCATATATTCGATTCCATCACTCCCGCAGACATTTGCAATCTCGTGCGGATCGGCGATGACGGTCGTGGTACCATGCATTGCAACAATCCGTGCGTACTCGGCGGGGACCAGCAGGGAACTCTCGATATGCACGTGGGCATCGATAAGGCCGGGAATCACACGCCTTCCTTCCAGGTCACAGGTTTCCCTGCTCCTGTAATGGTTTCCGAGACCGACGATCTTTCCGGATGCCACTGCAAAATCCGTCTCTATCCAGTTGCAGGTGAAGGGATTGAAAATATTCGCGTGGGAGAAGACGATATCGGCCGGCTGCTTCCCGAGTGCCTGTTCAACAAGACTTTCGCGAGAGCGGGAGTCATCCATTGTGAGAGAATGGTCCGGGACTGTAAAAGAAGATTCTGGCAGGCAGTTGATGGTGCAGTGTATTTTTAAAAAAAAGATGGGGCTCCACACCGAATTTTCCGGAGACATCGGCGTTCTGGTATCCGAAAAAAAATAAGGATATATTGATGATGAAAAAAGGTTCTGGTAGCAGTATGGGGGTATTTGAAATCTTTAGGTATTACCTGTGCTCCTCAGCAGCTATTTTCTGCTGCGTGGTCAGCACATCAACAAGGAGATCTTTCATGATCTTCTTCATGAAATCACGTCCTTCGTCCGAAGCCAGGTACTCATGGAGGTTCTCTTTGAACTGTCCCACATCGTTCTGATTGTCAACGAAGTATATTAATGCTTGGGTTATACAGTCAGAGACGGTTGAAAATTTTTTCTCTTCGTATACCAGTCGATTCACTTTTTCATAGATATTTGGGGGCATTTTGTAGGAAATAGCCACCCGCTCTCCCCTTTTATTATTACCCCTTTCAACCATTCTTAATGAAATGGAGTTCCATCGTATAAAAAGACTACGAAAATTAATGAATTACTTATAGAATACAGATTGGGGCCAAATTTACATAGGTATTACATAAAGAATACTTTAAATAGGAATGGCTTCCATGGAGATACTGTGGAGGTACATGCCATGAATGAAATATTGTTCTTTGGAGTGATTTTCGGGGGTATCTTCTCTTTATTTACCAGTATTGTCCTGATTCATATGGGAAAAATGATCGACAGGTTCCCGACCGAAAACGAGGAGGAGAGAGAACGGTGTATCTGGAGCCCGAAGGAATTCACAAAATATGCAGTACTGATTTACTGGCCGGTCTATGTAACCGGTGCAGGAATGCTCATCCCGGGGACCCGGTTGTTGACTGTTGCAGGTATTGCGACACTGTTCGGGCTGATCCTCTTTATGATCACAGCACTTGTCTTCTCAATTGCGACATATAACCTGATGAGGGCACAGCGCAGGGGCAGTGGAATGCCAATACCGGAAGGATTCATCACGAGGCCGCGTCATCTCCTGCGCGCCTTCAGCCTGCCGGTCAACAGCAGGAAGAACCATCCCACCCGATCTCCCAAGGTTACCACCCCTGTATCCGCGGAAAAATAAACCTCCCCCCACCTCATTTTTCGGCTGATATTGTTTCCCTGTTCCCGGTTCTGTTGAGATCTATGAAAAAGATCGGTCTTCCACTGCAGAAAAGGGAAAATTTTCGGTACGTTTTGTCAGGGAATTCTGTTCTTCCAGGGGATGCCAGGAGAAATGAGGGATTATCCCCCATATAACGCCAGTGACTGCTCGAGAGCGTCCACTGCAGGGAGCTTCTTTCCGGTCAGGAACTCGATGCAGGCCCCGCCCCCCGTGGATATGTGGGTGAAGTCCCGGTCGATACCCATCTTCTCAACGACAGCCGCCGTATGCCCGCCTCCGATGATCGAGAACTCTGCCTTCGACGCAGCCCTGAGAAGCTCGTACGTGCCCGTGGCAAAGTCAGCCTCCTCAAAAACTCCTGCAGGGCCATTGAAGACGACTGTTCCGCATTTTTTGAGAAAAGCAGAGAGTGCGGTGATTGAGTCCATGCCTGCATCCATGATTGGTGCATCCCCCGGTATCGCGCTCGCGGAGTACTCGGCCCTCCTCCCCTGCTCTTTCACGGCAACGAATTCGGGAATGAGGATCCTGTCCCTGTAGGATACGAGGAGTTCTTTTGCCCGTGCAATCTCCCCTTCATACCCGAGTTGCTGGATCAGCTGGGTGGACGGCTTTCCGATATCGAATCCTGCAGCCGCGAGGAAGATATTTGCAACAACCCCGGTCACAATGATGGTGTCGGCTGTATCCCCTTTCAGCATGTGGTCGGCAACGGAGATGGAGTCATCCACCTTTGTGCCGCCGAGCACCATGCATACAGGGCCGGGGGCGTTTTCAAAAACCCGCGAGAGTGTGGCGACCTCTCTTTCCATGAGGAGACCCGCGACCGACCGCATGACCATGGGAAGTCCCACCATCGTCGGCTGGGAACGGTGGGCGGTGCCGAATGCGTCGTTCACAAAAAAATCTCCCATCTGGGCGATCTTTTTCACGATATACAATTTCCGGGCGTCTTCGGGTTTCACCGTCAGGTTCTCCTCGGCATTGAACCTGACATTCTCGAGGACAAGGACATCTCCATTCTTCATACTGCGCACCGCGTCGCGGGCGCACTGCCCGAAGATGTCATCGACATATCTCACGCGCCGCTGGAGCAGTGCCCCCATCTTTTCGGCATGCGACTCCAGTGGGGTGAAGTCTTTCTTTCCAGGCCTGCTCTGGTGTGTGACAATCACCACCCGGCTCGCTGCGAGGGCCTGCACTGTCGGCAGGTGCTCCCGGAATCGCTTGTCGTCAAGGATCTGTCCTGTGGTGGGATCGATGGGAGAGTTGAGATCCAGACGGAGGAGGACAGTCTTTCCTTCCGGCCTGATATCCCTGAGGGTCCCGATAGGCACCTCTGTTCCCTCCTCCCTCACGTGTTCCTTGCTTTAATCTTTTTCAGACGGAAGAGTTCTTCCCTCTCCATCTCATCGAGCCGCATCTTGATGAAGTCCCGCGCCTCTGTCAGCTCCGGGATAACCTTGAACTCGAGTGCATTCACCCGGCGCTTGGTGGATTCTATCTCGTCAAGGAGTTTCTTCATGGTGGTCTCCATTTCTGCGCTCTCAATAATCGCCTCCACCAGTTCCTCGAATGAGAGTGCAGTCTCGTCGATCACCGAGTTGGTCCCAAGCACTCCGTATCCCCTGTCCACGAGTTTCTTCCTGACTTTTGAGGATTCTATGTCGGGAACCACAACACCCATGATATTTTTGCTGGCAAGAGCGATGTGAGGGACTTCCTTGACGGAGAATGCCGCTGATTTGACTCCGATAGACCCTTCCACTGTGTTTGCCACGGCCATCATTTCCTGGGCCCTGGCGTACCGCTCCATCAGCTCACCGCGTGTGTCCTTGGCCTGCTCCAGCACATTGAAGAACTCCAGGATGAGCCCGTCACGCTTCATCTTGAGGATCTTGTATCCCCTCTCAGAGAGGGCGATCCTCTTTTTCAGGTTGATCAGTTCGGAGCGGGTGGGCTTTATATCTCGGAGCGCCATCTCACATTACCCCTCTGCCTTTCCGCCCTGCCTGAACTTGGGGTGGTATTTGTTGATCAGGTCGCGGTCGATACGCACAAGCTGCTCGACAGGCAGCGTGGAGAGAAGGTTCCAGCCAAGATCAAGAGTCTCTTCGATTGTACGGTCCTCGCTGTAGCCCTGCCTGACGAACCGGTTCTCGAATATATCTGCAAACTCGAGGAACATACGGTCACGCTCTGAGAGGGCATCCTTGCCCACGATTGCCACGAGACCCCGCAGATCGTTCCCTTCTGCATATCCCGCGTACATCTGGTCCGAGACCTTTTTGTGATCTTCCCTGGTATGGCCCTTGCCTATCCCGAGGTTCATCAGCCTGGAGAGGGATGGCAGCACGTTGATGGGCGGATAGATGCCCTTCCGGTGCAGTTCCCTGCTGACCACGATCTGGCCCTCGGTGATGTACCCCGTCAGGTCGGGGATGGGGTGGGTGATATCGTCACCGGGCATGGTAAGGATGGGGAACTGGGTGATGGAGCCTTTCTTTCCTTTCACGATCCCCGCCCTCTCGTATATCCCGGCAAGATCCGTGTACATGTACCCCGGATATCCGCGCCGTCCGGGCACCTCTTCACGGGCCGCTCCAATCTGGCGGAGCGCCTCGCAGTAGTTGGTCATGTCGGTGAGGATAACCAGCACGTGCATGCCGAGGTCGAATGCCAGGTATTCGGCGGTGGTGAGTGCAAGCCGCGGGGTGATGATCCTCTCCACAGCCGGATCATCCGCAAGGTTCAGGAAGACGACTGCCCTTTCCAGGGCTCCGGTCCTCTCGAAGTCCTGCATGAAGGCGTTGGCCTCCTCCTTGGTGATGCCCATCGCGGCAAAGACCACCGCGAATGCCTCCTTTGAGCCGGGGACCTTGGACTGCCGGGCAATCTGCAGCGCGATCTGGTTGTGGGGGAGACCCGCACCAGAGAAGATGGGAAGTTTCTGCCCACGTACAAGGGTGTTGGTACCGTCGATGGTGGAGATCCCGGTCTGGATAAAGTCGTTTGGCGAACCCCTCGCATAGGGATTGATTGCCGCACCGGTGATGTCCAGGCGCTTCTCGGGTACTATCTCGGGACCTCCGTCGATAGGTTTCCCGCCACCGGAGAGGATGCGGCCCAGCATGTCGCGCCCGACAGGCATCTTGATGGTCTCACCAGTAAAGCGGATGCCGCTGTCACGTCCGATACCTGCAGTGGTCTCGAAGACCTGCACCACCACAAGAGTATCGCTGGTATCCAGCACCTGCCCCCTCTTGATAGAGCCGTCGAAAAGGACAATGTTGACCAGTTCACCGTAACCGACCGGTTCGGTCTTTTCTACAAAGACGAGGGGCCCGGCGATCTGGGTGATAGTTCTGTATTCTTTCATGCCGCTGACCTCAGTGCATTGAATTCTGCTTCCATTTCATTCTGGATTTTGGCGAGCTCAGGCTTGTAGTCCTTGATGAACTTGATCTGGGGCAGGTCGTTCTTGGACCTGACAGATACTATCTGCTGGGGTGTCACCCCTGCGGTCTGGGCAGCATAGGCAAGGTCCGAATACTGGCGGATCGCTTTCATCATGTCATACTGCTTGCTCATGTCGCAGAAGGTATCCACCGCATCATAGGCATTCTGCTGCAGGAAGATCTCCCGGATCATCCTGGCCACCTCGATTGTGATCTGCTCTGACTCGGGAAGGGCGTCAGAGCCCACCAGCTGCACGATCTCCTGGAGTTCCGCCTCCTTCTGGAGAATCTCCATTGCCCATGAACGGATCGAGTTCCATTCCGGTGAGACTTCCTTGTCATACCAGTCCTGCAGGCTGTCAAGATACAGCGAGTACGAATTGAGCCAGTTAATGGCAGGGAAGTGCCTGCGCTGGGAGAGTTTTGCATCGAGTGCCCAGAAGACCTTGACGATACGGAGGGTGTTCTGGGTGACAGGTTCTGAAAAGTCCCCGCCGGGAGGAGAGACGGCACCGATAACGGATACGGACCCCATCCTTCCTGCGAGCGTCTTCACCCTGCCTGCCCTCTCGTAGAATTCGGACAGGCGTGCCGCAAGGTACGCGGGATACCCCTCTTCTCCCGGCATCTCCTCAAGCCGCGATGAGATCTCACGCATGGCTTCCGCCCACCTGGAGGTGGAGTCTGCCATGAGAGAGACATCGTACCCCATATCCCTGAAATATTCTGCGATGGTAATCCCCGTATAGACAGAGGCTTCCCTCGCTGCCACCGGCATGTTGCTGGTGTTGGCGATCAGGACGGTCCTCTCCATCAGGGGTTTCCCGGTCTTCGGGTCTTCCAGTTCAGGGAACTCGGTCAGCACTTCAGTCATCTCGTTGCCGCGTTCTCCGCACCCTATGTATACCACGATCTCTGCATCGCTCCACTTTGCGAGCTGCTGCTGGGTGACTGTTTTTCCACTCCCGAACGGACCCGGGATGGCTGCAGTCCCGCCCTTGGCGATTGGAAACAGCCCGTCGAGAATCCTCTGCCCGGTGATCAGGGGGACAGTCGGATTCATCTTCTCGTTGACAGGTCTTGGGACACGAACCGGCCATTTCTGCATCATGGAGACCTCGGTGCCATCGTCAAGCACGCAGATTGTCTCGTCGACAGTGAACGAGCCACCCCTGATACTCTTCACGGTTCCTCCCTTCACGTTGGGGGGGATCAGGATCCGGTGCACGATGTTGGTCTCCTGCACCTCACCAATGATGGACCCGGGGGAGACTTTTTCCCCTTCCCTGACCAGGGGTTTGAACTCCCATTTTTTTGCGTGATCCAGACCGGGTGCAGAGACACCCCTCTGGATGAAATCCCCCATCTTGTCCACAAGGACGGAAAGGGGACGCTGGATACCGTCATAGATACTGGTCAGCAGGCCCGGCCCGAGCTCCACTGCCAGGGAGAGGCCCGTGTTGGTCACAGGCTCGCCGGGCCTTATCCCCGACGTATCCTCGTATACCTGGATGATGATGTTCTCTCCCTGGATCTTGATCACTTCTCCCATGAGCTCTTCTTTGCCGACCTTCACCACGTCATACATGTGGGCTTCGATTCCCACTGCGGTTACCACGGGACCGGCAATTCGTTTGAGAACTCCTGTTGCCTCACTTTTTGCTTTCTCTGTCTTCACTTCCACAGGTCAACACCCACTGAACGCTTAATTCTCTCCCTCATGGAGAGTCCTCCTTCCTCTGCCCCGATGGTGATTACCGTCGGTTTTACCGATTCCTCAAGTGTCATCTGGAGACGGCGGGGGATCTTCTTCAGGTCACTGCTCTGGAGCACCAGGATCCCCACATCAGAATCATCAAGAACCCGGTTGATATGTGCCAGGAGCATCTCGTCGTTCTCGACTGGATACGTTTTTCGTATCCCGGCGAGCCTGAATCCAAGGATGAACTCCTGGTTCCCAATCACTGCGATCTCCATTATATCACCAGGTACCCCCTGATCCGGTCAGGAGTGAGGTTCGATTCCTTTCCGCGTGCCAGGGCTCTGAGATTGAATATCTCGTACTTCTTCATCTCCAGATAGGCGAGGATGGGATGGATGGAGAACGGATGCAGCTTGGACATCGACTCCATCTCTGCGAGCTGGACTTTGATGAGATCGATCTCAATCTCGCGGATTGACTTCTCCTCGCGGAGCTTCTCAAGGAGTTCGCGTAATACTCTCACTTTCACGAGTGGCACAAGTGCGTCGATGAACTCATTCCGGTCACGGATGTACATCAGCCTCTGGATTTGCTGGGGTGAGATAGTGCCGCCGGGAATGATTGCTGCCATCATCTCCTCACCGGACTGATCGGCACGGAAACGGAACATGTTGCTGATGTTCGTGATGTCAATATCCAGGGTGATATAGTCCATGAACTGCTTGCCCCCCTTGATGCCGCTCATGGCCATTGAGACGAGTTCAGCGTAAAACTGCTTGTAGAGCTCGTTCTCGACCCTGGGCAGAAACTCCTCTTTTACCCCTCCCTCAAACGACCTTGAAAGAAGCGGGTATACCCCTTTTCCTTTCAGGGCCTCGATGATCCGCTCGGGCGTTGGTTCCTCGATGAGCCTGTCAAGAAAGTGCTTGTCAAGCTCGCCAGCGGGTATCAGCACCTCCCTGATCTTGCCGGACCTCTCCCCGTGAAGCTTGCCACGGAGTACGGTGAGCACGTTCTGGATGTCCCACTTTCGCAGGTATGCCCGTGTGAGGTCTTTCAGTGTTCCAGGAGTGATTTTCTGGATGTTCTGATACTCCTTCGCCAGGTTCCAGCTCAGTGCGATCTCGATGAGGTCAATGCCGTGGAACGAGGTGGCAAGTTCGTCGATCTCTTTCTTGTACTGGGTCTCCTCG
This sequence comes from uncultured Methanolinea sp., assembly GCA_964452625.1. Taxonomy (GTDB): domain Archaea; phylum Halobacteriota; class Methanomicrobia; order Methanomicrobiales; family Methanospirillaceae; genus Methanolinea_A. The sequence goes on along the minus strand of CAYVMJ010000004.1, from coordinate 98,590 downwards.
ATAAACCTCGTTATCTCCGAGAGACCCATGTTCAGCATCCGTAAGTACTCTTCCCTGGGGAGGAGCTTGGCTTTCCGCACCCGCATCCTGGTGCACACGTAGATGTAGGGAACTGGTCCTGCTCTCACTTCTGCCATCCGAGCCTCCTTCTACCCAAATAGCAAGTCTGACGCATCTTTGAGTCCTGATTCCCATATCATGTCCAGGAAAGTCCGATAACTGTAATCAAGCTGCAGAGTGCCATCCATGCTCTCAACAATCACCCCGCCATCTATCTCCGCATCCTTGCCCGTTGAAAATGCTTTAAATTCAGGTTTTTCCGCAAGTATCCGTTCAAGGAGCGCCTTATCCCTCTGGTTTACCCGCACAATACCCCCGGGTATCTGTTGTTTTGCCTCCGTGAGGAGGCGGGTGATGGCGTCCCGGTGGAAACTTTCGGGCAACCCCGCAATTGTGACGATGGCTCTCTCATATACCTGGTCAAGGAGATCCTTCTGGGTGTTCAGAAGTTCCCTCTTGACCAGGAGGTTGGCAGCCGAGATCTCCTGTGAGAGGATATACCCTGACTGACGTTCAGCATCATCGTTTGCGGCCTGCTTGATCTTCGCCGCACGCTCCTGGGCAGCGGTGAGAACCCTGGAAGTCTCCTCCTGGCTCTCACTCCTGATCCTCTGCATTTCCTGCTGGCCTTTCTCGCGGATATCTGCAAGGACTGCCTCCAATCCCATAATCGGCTCCCTAGAACAATAACAGGAGGCCGACCACGAGACCGAAGATCACAATGGTCTCTGGAATAACGGTTAACAGAAGCACCAGTCCAAAGACGTCCTTGTTCTCTGCCGTGGCGCCCACGGCCGCCGATCCAATAGCCATCTCGGCAAGCCCGGTCCCTATACCGGTAAGACCTACCGCGATACCTGCGCCCAGTGCTTTCATGCCAAGCTGTGATGCCTTGACCATTTCCACGGTCATTTCTGTTGCTGCGACTGCTGTTGCTGCGTCTGCCATAATTTAATCCTCCATAAATCTCTTTTTCATCCCGAAGGGGGTGTATTTTCTGCCTCCACCTTTGTAGAACTTGGTGAAGAATTCAACATACTGCAACCTGATTGACTGGAGTGCGCCACCGAGCATCCCGAGAATGGTATTCAGGAGATGTCCGATCACGAAGACCAGTATGCCAACGATGATAATGATGACCCCAAAAGCGCTCAGTGATTCGAGCTGGGGTTCGATGATCAGCCCGATGGCGATGAAATTCACCACCATTGCAATTGCCACGGATGAGAGCCCCACACCCACCAGACGGGCGTAGGAGAGCACGTGGCTCAGAATGGTGGGGAGTTCCACGATCTCAAGAGCCGAATCCCTGACAATGAAGATGACACCCAGGAGTATCATGACGATGCCGACGATGGATGCGACATTCAGTCCCATCGCAACCGGCGGCAATCCGGTAAGGTCCGGCATGAAGGGCATAACAAATGACGCCCAGAGCATGAACAGGATCCCCCACAGGACCATGATCCATCCCAGGTTGGCAAGGACTGCCTTTGTCCGGTGGGAACCATGATCCTGCTTTGCATGGTTGATGATCCCGAGGATCCTCCCGAGGGTAATCTGGAGAATTCCAATCCAGATGGCCATGATCATCAGGGATACGACCTCAGGGCCGTGCCCTCCCGCATGCCCGCCGATGTTCAGGTGTCTGGAGAACAGGATGGGCGGCCAAGGGAGTGAAAACCCGAAAAACTCGCTGAAGAGAACTCCGAAAATGATGCTTGAAATACTGGCATTCCGAAGGACCTTCAGGAGTCTTGTTCCCTCGTCACCCTTTATGAACTTCCGGAGTCCCAGGCTGAGTGCAAGGATGATTGCCCCGTACCCGACGTCACCGAGGATGATGCCAAAGAATATCGGGAAGATGATCGAGACCAGCAGGGTGGGATCGATTTCCGTATACTTCGGCCTGGAGTAGATATCCATCAGCATCTCGGTGGGTTTTGCGAAACCGACGTTGTGATACTCCACGGGAGCGGTCTCCTCCACCTCTGTGGGGTCCAGTTCATACACATACACCTTCCCCCCCGTGGCATAGTGAATTCCCTGACGGAATGTCTCGAGGCGTTCAGTGGGGACCCATCCCTCGGCGATGAACGATTCGCCGGTGGTGGCAAAACGAAGGGGCGCTTCGGCCATCTCCACGTCGGCAGTGAGGAGTTCGTTGCAGGCCAGGAAAAAATCCCTGTGCTCTTTTTTTATCTCGTCCAGCCGGCGGTTTACCTCCCCGAATTCGCCCTTTACGGAGAGGATCTGACCTTCATAGTATCCAATACGGTCCGGGGCTTTACCGGTTTCATCAGGAACGGGAACTGCCTGGAACTGCGCATCTTCAAGGGCCCGTTCTGCAATCCCGGTGTGCTGATTCGAGACCACGAGGACGACGAATTTCTCCTTCTTTGTTTCAGATGTGTATATCTCATGCGGAATGTCCAGGGACAGGTTCCGTGAGATATACCCGGTGTATACCGAAAATGTCTGGAATCCCCGAAGAAGATCCAGTTCGATGGGTGTGCCGCTGAATGGTTTTAACCCCTCGATCTTCTGTTCGTACTCCTTGATCTGTGCATCAAGCCTGGATCTCCTGCCCAGGAGATCCTCGACCTCCTGCTCAAGAGTGGGAAGCTCCCGTTCGATCAGTCCCGAGAGTTGTGCATGTTTCTTCTTCTCTTCTGGTTCCCCCTCCTCGTCATGGATCATGAACGCATTGGTGATGCCCCGGAGCCGAAGCAATTCGCGGGAAGTCTCGTTTGCCTGAGGGAGGGGGGTGCCGATCCGGTACCCCTCATACTCTTCCTTCTCTTTCTCCACGAATTCTTCGATGTGGAACAGGTTCTGCCGGTATATCTCCCGGATAACCGGCTCCATCTGTGATTTGGTGGCCGCTATCAGGACACGGGTCATTCCTTCAGGAGTGAACATGGAGCCGCTCCTTGAACCGCGACACCAGGAAGTCCGCCGCTTTCCCGAGGTTGCGTGTCCCACGCTCTCTCAGTTCGGCAGCCTGTCGTTTCCCTTCCTGCAGGATCTCGTCGTGCTTCTTTGCAGCATTCGTCCGTGCCTCTGCCAGCCTGGCCTTTTTATACTCCTCGGCATCGTGAGTTGCTTTCAGGATCAGGTTGTCGGCCTCAAGTTCAGCATTCGCACTGCTCCGCTTCCTTTCGGCCATGGCTTCACTGATCATCTTCTGATAGTCTGATTCGGTCGCTTTGATGTTCTTCAAAACCTCAGTCTTCATCCAACCCTCCTCTCACGGCACTGAAATGTTAGACCGGAATTGTTCTTATATCTGTTGATATTTTTTCCGGGCAACAAATGTTTTTTAAAAGGTACAGGGACAATCCGGGCTCAATATCCTGATATATTGAACAGCAGCCACTCCCTTCATGCATGCGGGTGAGCCCGGGAAACCTGTCGTGAGTGTCCGCACCTGCACGGGGCGATGAGGCGGTCTCATTCACGCAATATATCTGCGGAAACCGTCTCATATCTCACTCCCTCGGGAATATCAGACACCCTGATCCCTTTTTGTGTTCCGGATAGCCTGATTCCTCCAAGTTCAGGAGATGAGCAGAGCAGGTGCTGTTCAGGGTGCGTGCCGCGTTCGATGGAACACGAGAGGAGGATCTCCTCGCCTGCAGAAACGACATATTTCAGCCTCCGCGAACCAGGATGCCCCGAAGGCATCACCATGAGCGGGACATGGTGCGTGCGCACAAGTTCAAGGAGCATCCAGGCTGCCTTGAGTGAACCCCCCCCGGGTGCCGAGACAGCAACCAGGCAATGGGGTTCGAGGGTCTGGCAGTACTCTTCCCGGCAGGTCTCGATACAGAGCGGGAAGCGGGAACCGGCCTGTCCGGCAATCAGGAAGGACGAGCTTCCCCTGATCACAAGAACCTGGTCTTCTCCCGTTTTGAGAATGATGTCCGGCATGGAAGGCTCCCGCGGGTCAGATGAAGATGTTGAATATGACAAGTGCAATGACCATCATGATGCACGAGTGCTTTATCCCCGCTTTTAAAGATCCTTCACCCATCTGCCCCGCGATGAGCCCCGAGAGGAGTGCCTGGAGCACCACGGAGTGGAACATGAGGCGCAGGATTGCCTGGATGTTCTCGGCGCTGACACCGGATATCGCGGTTCCCTGTGGAATCCCGCCCGATTCGACATTGCCGAGGATGGGAATGAAATTGTTCGAGATGATCGCAACAACGAAGACGAACACGACGAATGCCAGGTAAATGATGGCGGTATATATGAACATGTCAGAGAGCCGTTCACGTTTGAGCAGGTCGGACATCTTGGCGTCACTCGCCGCAATGGCAAGCACATCACCGATGGACCCGCTCATCTGGCTGGCCTTGGTGATCAGGGTCACCGTGCGGGCGATGAGAGGAGTCCTGACACGGTCCTCGAAACGGACAAGGGCATCAGAGAAACTCGCGCCCCAGTCGATGTCACGCTTGATGCGCTTGATCTCGTACGAGAGGAGTCCGAGATTCGTATTGACCATGATGCCGATGGCCTGGGCGATGGTCAGGCCGACCTGGTTGATGCCTGCCATCCGGTCAAGAAATTCCGGGATCAGGGCCTCCATCCCCTGGATGTTCCGTCGCCACATCTCGTAAAAGAAGGCATAAGGGACGAGGACGATCAGGAGGGCTATCATGATGTGGTCGTCCACCACGTCGATATAGAGCTCGAGGTTCTGGTACTGTGGAACCACTAAGAATACATAAATGACGTAAATGAGGGCCACAGGAACGGTGATGAAGAGGGTCAGGTTGTAATTCTTCTGGAATGCCTGGAAAGGGTGCCGGAAGAATTCCCGTGCGTTCCTGACCCTGTCGTAATGGACAAGCCTTGCAAAGAATGGTTCTTCTCCCTCCCGGTGGTATACCCTGACATCGCTGTATTCATGCAGCCACTTGGCACGGACAAACCGTTCAACCGTTTCACCCTTGAGTGAGATGATATCGATGAGCAGAATGAAAACCAGGGATCCGATGGGAAACACCAGGTATATCACTGCGGTCAGCTGCAGTATCGCCACCCCCCCCATCATCCCCATCACGACCATGATGATGATCAGGAAGAGCGGCCCTGCGACAAAGAGCGTGACATAGGACTCGGCGACGAGGGAGAGGAACTGGAGGAACTGCTTCTGTTCGAACCTCGCCTCCTCCTGGTAGAGCCTGACCCTTCCGGAGAGAAAATTCACGAGGTCACCCCCGCTCTCTATCACGGAAGTCATGTCCTCGAGGAACTGCTTGAGTTTCTCTGACGGCGTGGTCTCCATGAGGTGACGGAGAGCCGTGACCACATCGTACCCGAAGAAATCGGCATCCCTCACAACCTGCCGGAATTCAAGGGCAACTTCGCCGTAAATCTTCGCATTCTCTGAAAGTGACCTGAAGATGGTCATCAACTGGGCGCCACCCTTCCGCATGGCATACATGTATGCCACGGCATTGTGGAGGGTAAGGTTGACCTTCGTTGCCCTGTTCCCCTTCTGAAGACCCGGGTATCTGAGAGCCAGGAAGTAGACAATGAGGGCTCCCACAAGGAAGGCAATGACTGCGACTGCAACCCTTATGACGAGGAAAGAGGGGGAGGAAAAATCGAAGCTCTCAGGGAGGGGAAGGTTGAAAATGTTATAGATCTGGATATATCCGCGTCTCTCCGGATTGAAGATGATCTGCCCTGTGATACAATAACCGACCGCTGCAAACCCGATCCCTGCAAGGACTGCGACTTCAATCGCACGCTCCAGATAATGTTCAAGGGTTACCCCTGCCCGTGCAGACACGAGATCCGCCTGGAGTCCCAGGTAGCGCATCGGTTTTCGGGCGATCCACTTCCGAATCAGGGCATTGAAGATCATTCAAGTATCCGGGAGAGGTTTTCCACGTTCTCCAGCACATGCCGCGGGTTGATATTATATGCCTGGAACACCCTTGAAACCGCAATATAATCGATGATCTTCTGCCGCTCCATGGCATCCAGTATCCTCTTCCTTGTGGCAACCTCCTGTTCCAGCTGCTCCCTGCTCCACCCTCTCCGTTCAGCGATATCCGCATAGATGTATGACCGTCCCTTGTAGGTGAAAATGTCGCTGACGGGATCATAATCGAAAACCGTGTTGACCCGGAGATTTCCTGTCGTTGGATCGATCCCTGCAATCTCCACTATCTCTAGGCACCGCCGCACCCTCTCTGTTCCCCTGTATATCTGGGCCTGCACGCTGACGATATTGAGGGCAGTGACCATGTTTCTCGGTACATTCAGCGGCTCATTCTCAAGCCGGTGAATGGCTGCATCCACGCTCCCTGCGTGCATCGTCGAGAATGTGGTATGGCCCGTATTCATCGCCTGGAAAAGGGTCTGGGCCTCAACACCCCTCACCTCGCCCACAAGGATGTATTCGGGGCGTTGCCGCATGGCTGCCCGCAGGAGGTCGAACATGGATATGATGTTCGATCCTTCTGCAACGGTCTCCCTTGTGACGCTCGCGATCCAGTTCTCGTGAAAGAGGGTGATCTCACGGGTATCCTCAATGCTCACCACCTTTGCCATGGGTGGAATGAAGAGGGAGACCGCATTGAGCGACGTGGTCTTCCCGGAAGCCGTTCCCCCGATGAAGATCAGGCTCTTGTTGTTCTCGATGGCCATCCAGAAATATGCCAGCTGATCCGCGCTGAATGTGCCGTATTCCATCAGTTCAACAGGGGAGAATGGATCCTCCCGGAACTTGCGGATGGTGAATGACGTTCCCCTTGTGGTAACCTCCGTCCCCAGTGTCAGCTGAAGCCGGGATCCGTCCGGGAGTGTCGCATCGAGCATCGGTGTCCCGGTGGAGATATGCTTGCCTGAACGCTGGGCCAGGGTGATTGCGAGGGAATTGAGCACTTCTGCCTCGAACGAGATATTCGTCTTGACATTCCTGTACTTCCGGTGATACAGGAACAGGGGGACGCGGTTTCCGTCACAGGAGATATCTTCGAGGTACGGGTCCTGCATAAGGGCATCGATCCGGCCCCATCCGATGAAGTTGCGGACAAGGAAATACTGCAGGCGAAAGAGGCTCCCTTCTTCAAGGGAGATCCCGTATTCATCGAGGAGCGCATTCATCTTCTCCAGGAGCAGCACCCGCCTGTCTTTCCCGAGTTCCTCATCGGTGAGGATGAGGGCCGAGCGCATGTCTTCATGCAGACGTTCAAGGAGTTCATACTCGAATTCCGAGAGGGTTGGCTCGAAAAGGAGATATTCGGACTGGTTGGTCCTCTCGTTCAGCGCAATGACAACGAGAGATCTGCCCTCCTCGACCCAGTACCGTGTGATCTCGCGGTATCCTTCGGGTATTGTCGCTTCCACGAGCGGACCATGAGTGTTGAAATCATATTCGGGAAGCGTTGATGGCTCTTTTTTCCGGGAAATGGCGCGGGATATTGAAAAATCGGGTGGTGTGGTGTCCACCTCGTCCTTGCCTTTGACCGGACTGAGCCGGTCAGCGATTCCCTTGAGATCCGGTACTTTTAATGGCACGAAATCCCCCTGCTCCAGCGCCCAGTGATCGGATGCGTGGATTTTCTTTAGGATTGGTTTCCCTGCACACCTATATAAATACATGATTGGGGGATGCATGAGAAAGACCTCTCGGAGTGACGGTCAGTGCGATACTCCCCGTATCTGACAGAAATATACATGTATTCATGAACCCTCACTCTTCATGGAATATTCTGAGGTTTGGCATGGACAAAACGGCGCGCCGGTCAATGCCGACAGGCATTGCATCACTGGACCCGGTAATGGAAGGAGGCATCCCCCCGGGATCTCTCATTCTCCTGCTGGGGGACATCGGGGCAGGGAGCAGCGAATTTGTCTATAGCTCCATACTGAATCTCTCCGGGATGAAGCACGATCCCGGTGCGGAGAACCTGCTGCTTCCCACGGAGATAACATATATCACTTTCACCAAGGGAAAAGAAGACATCCTCGGTGAGATGAGGCGTTCTTTTCACCCTGACATGGTGAAGTCGCTGGATGACGTACAGTTCAAGGACCTTTCACAGATTTATTTCGACTCGAGCATTATTCCTCTCGAATGGTACTCCGAGAAGGATGTCTTTTCGAGGCTGCAGTCCCGCGGGGAGCATGATAACATCCTCGCCAATCTTGCCGCACAGCTGAACACGATACCAAAAAGCAGCCTCATCGTTCTCGATTCCATCACCGATCTGGCAAGCCAGTTCAACAGGAATGGGAAATGGAATGATTTTTCCGCATTCCTGCGGGGACTCCAGAGAGTTGCGAAGGGCTGGAACTCTTCTGTATATCTCCTCCTCACAAAGGGTATACTCGATCCCCCGCGTGAACTGGAGGTGGCGGATGCCGCAGATGCAGTCCTCTTCTTCCGCTGGGAGGAGACCGCAGGGGCCAGGCGCCAGCGGGTGATGTATATCGAGAAGTTCCGGGGACTTATGACGTTCCTCGAAGAGAAGGACCTGGTAAAGTTCGCGGTCCGCATATCATCTGCAGAGGGATTCGACGTGAGCAACATCCGGGTGGTCATATGACCGCCGAACGGGTGAGGATAGGAATCGAGGGTCTTGACCAGATGATGGGGGGAGGGCTGATACCCGGCAGCATCTGCGCCGTCATCGGGACATACGGTACGGGGAAGACCACGTTTGCCCTTGAGTTCATCTGGGAAGGGCTCAAGAGAGGCGAGCATGTCATTTACATAAGCCTCGAAGAGCGGGAGGACCGCCTCCTGCGATATATGGATGAGAAAGGGTGGGATACTGCGCCATATCGCGGAAAAGCACTGTCCGTACTGAAACTTGACCCGTCTGATTTCAACCTTGCCATCAACAGCATCAAGAACGAGCTCCCCGCGCTCGTAAAACAGGTCGGGGCGCAGCGGGTGGTGATCGACCCGGTCTCGCTTTTCGAAGACCTCTTCGACCGTGACTCCGACAGGAGGAGGGAGATGTTCCGTTTCGTTGACACCCTTCGTGACCAGCACTGCACCATCGTGATGACCAGCGAGACTGACAAGGACAATCCCTTCGCGAGCCGTCATAACCTCATCGAGTACCTCGCTGACACGGTTATTCTCCTTCGCTACGTGCGACCCTCCGACCTGACCGATGTGCACCTTGCCCTCGAAGTGGTCAAGATGCGGCTCTCCGCTCACTCCCGGGAGATCAAGCCGTACGAGATCCAGCAGGGGCAGGTGCTGGTGTATACGGAAGCGAATGTGTTTTGAGCAGTTGGGGGCTGAAAGCCCCCAACTGCGGGGCTACGTGGGGAGTGTCCAGGAAAACCGTTGAAGCAGTTGGGGGCTGAAAGCCCCCAACTGCGGGGCTACGTGGGGAGTGTTTCGGAAAACCGTATGACCTCCTGTATTGGGAAGATGTAATTTTTGGGAATGCAGATATGGGTGATTAGCCCATATCCCTCCTGGTTCCCGGGCCACCCGCCCCCAACTGCGGGGCTTACGCCATGAGGGGACAGGGCCGCCAACCCTGTCAGAATCCTTCAATTCCCAGCAGGTGCAGGATGATCACAATGAACGCTCCAGGGATGCCGCCGAGGATGCACAGGAGGACATTCACCAGTGAGTAGGGGATCTCGGTTCTCCCGAGACTGTCCATGATGTGGAACACGTTCACAAGGAACAGGATGAGGAGACCGAGGATGGAGTTGATGATGATTTTCCCGATGTCCTTGATGATGAAAAAGAGGGCCACTGCAAGAAGGATTCCTGCAATAAGGACTGCGAAATCTATGTTCATTCCTAATTACCAATGATCGCCATATTTTTTAACCTTATCTCCGGGAGGACCATCGATCCCATGACTTTCTCCTCATGGGACAGCCCCCCGGTATCCCTGAGCATCTCGAAGACATTCCCCGAGATCATGGCCTTTTTGACCGGGTACTCGATTGTCCCGTCCCGCATGAGATAGGCGTTGGAGAGTTCGACCGAGAAGTCCCCCGTGAGGGGGTTTGCGGTGTGCGCACCGACAACATCGTGCACGTACACCACCCTGTCATCAAGGAGACTGCAACGCTTTCCTTCCAGCGTGAGCGTGTGGACGCCGATGGAGGGAGCGCCTCCGTGACCGCCCCGTACCGCACTCCCCGTGGTCTCCCTGCCATACCGGTACGCGGTCTTCAGGTCATAGGCAAACGCCCGGAGAATGCCCCCGTCCACGAACGCAAGCCTTCTCGTCGGGGTGCCCTCTCCGTCCCACCTGCAGCTGCCGGGGCCCCTGGGATGGAGAGGTTCATCAATGAGGGAGAGGTTTTTATCCATGACCTGCTGTTCCAGCAGCGGGGCGAGACGTGAACGTCCGGCGTGGACGTTCTTCCCGTTCAGGGCTGGCAGGAACACCCCCCCCATAAGCTGTGCCAGGGCAACAGGGGAGAGAACGACATCATATGCTCCGGACGCGATGTCTCTCCCGCCCCGTGACGTGTATGCAAGGTACGCGGCCTTCTCCCCCACTTTCCCGGGTTCTACCTCCCTCGTCCAGGATGATTCGAACTCGTACCCTGTCGACTGTTCTACAATGGTCTCTATCCCGACGCTGACCAGACTCTCCATATTCCGGCAGGAAAGCCCGTGCGTATTGGCAAGGACTGCGGTGAACCTGGAGATCTCGGCACTCCCTGACGTGATCTCCACCGGATATGCCCCGCACCCTTCCATGAGATCCTGCAGGAGCATTTTCGCTGCCTCTGCGTCGGGTTCAACAGAGGGATCGTAGTTCAACGGGGTGAAATCAAGGTTTCCGGGCCCGGGAAGACCGCCCCATTCCTGTGCTGTCGCGAGACCTGCGCTGGCAATCGCGGCATCAAGGCAGGGTTCCCACTTTCCGGGATTCGTCGTTGCCGAAGTCCCGATCCGTCCGCCTTTGATGACCCGGAGGGAGAGCCCGCACTGTTCCGAACCGGAGGCATAATGGACCATCCGCCTCTTCAGCCGGCCGGTCACAGTGGATCCCGAGAAATGGAACACCTCAAGTTCATCGACCCTTTTGCCGCCTTCCTTCAGAATCTTTTCAATCAGTTCCACTGCCCCCCACCACCGCATCCATGAGGAGCACATGGGGCGCACCGTCGCTCACCGGCACGCTCTGGCCCCCTTTGCCACAATATCCCTGGTGCATGGCACGGTCCCGGGCGCAGAGCAAGATGGAGTGGAGTGTCTGGAGTATCTCCCCCGAGAGCGAGACATCCCGCACCATGGCACCGATCTCGCCCTGCTCGATCAGGTACCCGTACTCGGCATTAAACTGGAAGACCCCCCTCCCGGTGTCCACCTGTCCTCCCCTCGTGCCCTTGAGAAGTATCCCGGATTTGCATTCCGCGATCAGTTCGTCGAAATTGCTGTCGCCGTTCTCTATATAGGTATTGCTCATCCGCACCTGCGGCGGTTCGCCTGCCATTGCCCGTGCATTTCCCGCATGACCGCAGCCCACCACCGCGAGGGTCTCCCGGCTGTGCAGGAACGCCTGTATAACCCCCTTCCTGATGATCTCGGTCCGGCTCACGCGGCTCCCCTCCGCATCAAGGGGCTCGAATCCGAATTCGGGAAGCGTGGGATCATCGATGATAGTCACGCCGGGACTCCCTATCCGTTCACCGATCTTTCCGCCGAGCACCGAACTGCCCTCCTGGATAAGGTCGGCCTCGCTCGCATGTCCCACCGCTTCGTGTGCGAATACCCCGGCGAGTTCCGGGTCAAGGACAGCGTGCATGGTGCCACCGCGTGCCGGCCGTGCGTCGAGAAGTGCAATCGCCCTCTCTGCGGCAATCCGTCCGTCTTCCTGCCGGTGTCTGAGGTTGAAATCCTGCAGGACATGCTTCCGCTGGTACCCCATCTGCATGTCCCCGCCTCTTTCCGCAACCGCGAGGATGGTGTAGCCGGACCTGCAGAGGGAGTACTGGTAAACGTTACCGCTGCTGTCCTCGAACCTGACGTTTTCAGACCGCTCGGAATAGCCCGCCTTTGTGCTCTTGATCCCCTCAATCCTGGCACTTTTTTCAATTTCTGCAAGCAATGCCTGTTTTTCCCCAAGATCGATGCTTCCGGGATCCTCCTTCATGGGCGGGACAGGGATGATCCCTGTCGGAACATCGGCAAGAGAAACGTCCTGTCCGGTGAGGGATGCCAGTCCCGACGCTCTCTCTATGAGATCCTGGAATGATCTCCCCTTCGGTCTGGTGTAATGGTCGATTGCGAGGATCCCCCACCCCCTTGGGCCAAGTACACGGAGGATGGCACGGTCCACGAAAGAGGTGCCGGCCGATTCGACCCGTGTATTGTCGATGTCCACGTGGGTGACCGTGCCGGTCACGTGTCGGATATCAAAATAGCGGACCCCTGTCATGTCTCAGGCAGGGGTGGGAGGGATCCCGGAACTATCCAGGAATGGGCCGGACGGGTTGGATGCAATCTTCCGGAGCTTGTTCAGGAATCCTTCGCGGTTCTCTGGAACGAGGGCGATCTTGAGCACATCCTCGATGATGTCGACGGGGATGATGGTGACCAGGGACCGATAACGCTCCTCGATAAGGACGTCCTCGATATTGGCCCTCGGGATGAGCACTGTTCTGATCCCGGCTTTGGCTGCCGCCTCGATCTTGAATGTGACGCCCCCGACCGGGAGCACATCGCCCCTGACAGACAGGGACCCGGTCATACCGATATCCTGGCGGACGGGAATGCCTTCGATGGCACTGATGACGGCCGTCGCGACGCTGATTGAGGCGGAGTCTCCCTCCACCCCCCCGTACGTGCCGATGAACTGGATATGGACATCCATGTTCTTGATGTCCTTGCCCGTGAATTTCTTCAGGATCGCGCTCACGTTCTTGATGGACTCCTGTGCGATCTCCTTCAGCATCCCTGTCGCAATCACCGTCCCGCTCGCCCCCTGTGCAGGCGTCACCTCGGCCATGATGGGGAGGACAGATCCAGAGTCGCTGCCCATCACGGCAAGGCCGTTCACCCTTCCGACCCTGGTGCCTTCGACAACCGTGAGTTCGTATTCCCTGCTCCGGTGGATATACTCGTCGGAGACCTGGTCCTCTATGGAGCGGGCGGTCTTCTTGGCGGCGATGACATGGTCTGCAGTGGTCACCTCGGCACCCTCCTGCCGCGCCAGATCTCCCGCGACCCGGATCAACCCGCCTATGTCCCTCAGCTTGAGGGTGAGGTGACCCTTCCGGTTCGACCGTCGGCGGGCCTCACGGATGATCTCCTCCATCGCGCTCTTGTCGAAGTGAGGGATCTTGCCGTCGTTCTTGACTTCCTGGGCGATGAACCGGATGAACTTTTCCCTGTTCTCCGGTGTGTCGACCATGCTCTCGCTCATGTAGACCTCATACCCGTACCCGCGGATACGCGAGCGGAGCGCGGGATGCATCCCCTGGATTGCGTCCAGGTTCCCTGCTGCAATCATGATGAACTTGCAGGGGACGGGTTCTGTCCTGACCATCGCCCCGCTTGATCGTTCGCTCTGCCCGGTAATCGGGAATTCTCCTTCCTGGAGCGCAGTGAGGAGGTTCTGCTGGGAATGGGGCGTCAGGGTGTTGATCTCGTCAATGAAGAGAACCCCCTTGTGGGAGCGGTGGATCGCCCCTGCCTCCACACGGTCGTGGCTCGGTGTCTCGAGGCCGCCGCTCTGGAACGGATCGTGCCTGACGTCGCCGAGAAGCGCTCCCGCGTGCGATCCCGTGGCATCGATGAACGGGGCGGTGGTGGTGGTGTCATTGGAGACCAAGAGTTTCGGGACCATGGATTCCTCCCGCGGCGTTGCATAGCGCAGTGCCATGAAGATGAATGCAGCTGCGATGATTCCCATCAACCACTGGTACGTGATGAACGCATATCCGATGATGCCGATTATCAGGAGCATCACGAGGGTGTTGCGCAACTGTATCTTTTTCCGCGCCTCGGCTTTATGGGCGGCCACGATCTGCTTTCCCCTGCCGCAGGGGACGGTCCGCACGATGGGGTTGTTCTGGTCGTCGGAGTTCGGGTACACGAGGATGTCCTGCATCTCCTCCTTGGGCAGCAACTCCGCCATGGCCTTTGCGAGCATCGATTTCCCAGTACCGGGGCTGCCAATCATCATGACGTGGCGCCTCTGTATTGCTGCCTTTTTGATGACCTCAACCGCGTGCTCCTGGCCTATCACCTGGTCAATAAGGGACGGGGGGACCTCCACCTGCGAGGAATTTTCCATCGAGACCTCAACCGGGATATCTTCAACCGGGACTTCATCTTCCGTGACTTCTTTGACTGCCGGGTCTGACACCATGCTAAAATTGACCTCTTCGCACCCTCAGATAGAGATATAATTTAATCCTGCTCGTTTAAGTACTTTCAGCCTGAGGTAAGCGGATATGTTGGTTATAAGCACAGAATATTCACAAATCCTGGCCGCACAGGTGGCAAACGCCCTGGACTGCCGGATGGGCGGGGTGCGGTTCACCCGGTTTCCTGACGGGGAGCACTACCTTCGGATGGAATCGCCGGATCGGGAGATGGTCATCGTGGGCAGCGTTCCCGATGCAGATGCACTGGTCCAGCTCCTCCTGCTCATCGACGCCTGCGAAGGTGCGGAGAACACTCTTGTGGTACCGTACCTCGGGTATGCCAGACAGGACAAGAAGTTCCATCCCGGGGAGCCTCTGAGTGCACGGGCAATTGCCCGGGCCCTCTCGTCCGCGGTATCCCGTGTCCTGACAGTGAACGTGCATGACAAGGCCGTCCTCTCCCACTTCAGGGTTCCCGCCACCGATATCAGCCTTGCTCCTGATATCGGACGCTACCTCGCTTCACAATCTCCAGAAAATCCGCTCATCCTCGCACCTGATGACGGGGCGGCACTGTTCGCCTCGATGGTTGCAGGCACCTGCGGCTGGGATTCCGATCACCTCGAGAAAACCCGAATATCCGGTGATGAGGTGAGAATGGAACCCCGGCACCTGGAGGCCAGGGACAGGGACGTAATCATTGTGGACGATATCATCTCGACCGGCGGGACGCTCTCGACATCCGCAGCCATGCTCCATGCACAGGGGGCGCGGAGCGTCTCTTCCGTCTGTGTGCACGGGGTCCTGGCAGGCGGGGCATATATCCGCCTGCTCTCCGGCGGCATCCGGGAGGTCACCTGCAGCGATACCCTTGAACGAGCCTGCAGCCGTTATTCGGCAGGGAATGCCATTGCAGATGGGATCAGGGAATGCTGGTGATCGATGGTGCGCACCTGGAAGGCGGCGGGCAGGTAGTAAGGGCGTCAGCGGCCCTCTCTGCATTGACCGGCACCCCTGTACGCATCGAGCATATCAGGGAAGGGAGGGAACGGCTGGGACTCCGGCCCCAGCATATGACCGCGATACGGGCCGTGGCAGCACTCTGTGATGCAGTGGTGGAGGGATGTGTCCCCGGCAGCCGGGAGCTCGAATTTCACCCCGGTTCCCTGTCGAAAAGCCGGGTCTGCCTCGATGTAGGGACAGCAGGGAGTATCGCTCTCGTGCTGCAGGCCTGGCTCCCCCTCGCTGTGCGTGTGGGGGGGGAGATCACGCTTACCGGGGGAACAGAAGTACGGAGGAGCCCCACTATTGACTACATTGCCCGTATCCTCTTGCCTTTCCTGAAATTACATGGTGCCCGCATATCCCTTGAGATTCTCGCACGCGGGTATTACCCGGTGGGTGGGGGGATGGTCAGGGTGAAGGCAGAGGCCACCGGTTTGGAATGTCTTTCCCCGGATTGCACCCGGCAGGATGAGGTCCGTGGAGTCTGTTCCTGCAGTGCGGGGCTCCCCCCGCACGTTGTCGCACGACAGGCGGAAACTGCCGCAACCATTCTCTCCGGCCATTTCGGACTCCCCTTTCCGGTGAGTACGGATGTGAGATCCGGGCCGGGGACAGGCAGCTCCTGCACGGTCTGGACCGGATGGATGGGGGGCACGGGCATCGGGAGACGTGGATATCCTGCGGAGAAGGTGGGAGGGGATGCGGCAGGTGCACTCCTGAACGAGGTGACACAGGGGGGCCTTGTCGATTCCCACCTTGCAGATCAGCTCCTCATATACCTGCCTTTTGCAGGGGGATCTTATACTGCATCCAGGTGCACTCTCCACGCCCGCACCATGTGCTGGCTTCTGGAACAGTTCGGGTTTCCTGTTGACATACGGGAGGAGGGGGTGACGCTGTTTGCCTGTGCGAAGGGTGCTTGATGCCTCAGTGTTCTTCCTGGATATGTCTCCGGAGGGCGATCTCTTCACCACCCCCCTTGTGGTGGACGAACTCGCTGATGCACGCTCGCGTTGCCGGTTCGAGGCACTCACAGCCACAGGGATGAAAGTGATTGCCCCCGGCAAAAAGAATCTCCGCAGGGTGAGTGAGATCTCGGCTGCGAGCGGTGATGCCGGGGTACTCTCCCCTGCCGACCGCGAACTCCTGGCACTCGCGCTTGAGATCTCTGCCGAAGTGGTGTCTGATGATTATGCCCTCCAGAACGTGGCGCAGCACCTCGGCCTTTCCGTCTGTGCGATCCAGCAGAGGAGAGCAAGGAAACGCACATGGAAGTTCAGGTGCCCGGGGTGCGGTCGCTACACCGACGGCCCCGGGGAGTGTCCGGTTTGCGGGGCCACACCGAAAAGAACAATTAAGTAGATAGGTGCACACTTTTTCAACATGTCGTCGCTCGACGAGCTGATCCAGAAAGCCAGAATGCTCCTCTCGGAAGGTCACAGTCCCGGGCAGATAGCCGATGAACTCTCGCTCTCGATGGAGACCGTGACCTGGCTTCTCACCCAGCAGAAGGGGGCCGCAATCCCGAAGGATGTACATATAGACTGGACCTCTGTCAGTGGCCAGGGCCCTCTCCTTGACGGGATAGCAATGATGCTCCTCAAACGCTATTATTCAGCCATTGACGACGGAGAGAAGGGAGAGGGATACTCCGAACGTTTTCCCACTCTCGCAGTAGGAATCGCCATCTCCGGGATCCCCCTCGCCACCCTGATCGCCGTGGAGGAGGACATCAAACTCGCCATATACCACCCTGCCAAACACAGCACCCAGGATCCCCCGGTGGGTTCCATCAGTGGAAATTTCTCCACGGTAACCGGGGAACGATGCATCATTGTCGATGACGTAATCACCTCCGGCAACACCATGCAGGACGTGGTCAAGTACCTCCGTCGCCACGGGGCGGTGCCGGTGGCCATCTGGGTTATCTTTGATAAGCGCGGGCTCCGGGATGTCGATGGCGTACCAGTGTACTCCCTCTTTAACATATCGCGGATTGATTGAAAATCCCCATTGTTTTTCCGTCGGTAAATAGATTGTTTTATATAGAAGTTTAATTCCATCTTTTACAACATTGGAGGTATAGCGATGCTTGGAGGACAACCTATCATCATTCTCAAAGAGAACGTGGAAAGAAACAGGGGCCTGGAAGCCCAGCGCTCGAATATAGCGGCTGCAAAGGCCATTGCCGGTGCAGTCAGGACAACGCTTGGTCCCCGTGGCATGGACAAGATGCTTGTGGAAGGCTCCGGCGATGTCACGATCACAAACGACGGGGCGACAATCCTCCAGGACATATCTGTCCAGCACCCCGGCGCAAAGATGGTCATCGAAGTGGCCCGTGCCCAGGACGAGGAAGTGGGAGACGGCACCACCACGGCGGTCGTCCTCGTCGGATCCTTCATGGAGAAAGCCGAGCAGTTGATCGAGAGAAAGATTCACCCGACTGTCATCGCGGAGGGCTACAGGCTCGGTATGAAGAAGGCGCTTGAGGTCATCGACGACCTTTCGATCTCCATCGATTCCTATGACAGGGAGAAGTTGATCAGGATCGCCGATACCGCAATGACGGGAAAATCGATCGAGTCAGTCAAGCACAAGCTGAATGAAATCGCCGTAGATGCGGTCATGGCCGTCGCCGATAAGGAAGGCAAGAAGATTACTGTCGATGAGGACAATGTCCTGATCAAGAAGCAGGCAGGGCAATCGATGGATGATGCCGAGCTGGTCAGCGGCATCGTCATTGACAAAACCCGGATCAGCGAGGACATGCCCTGCAAGATCAGGGATGCGAAGGTGGCACTGGTCGCAACACCGATGGAGATCAAAAAGACCCAGGTCAAGTCCAAGATCCACATCAGCTCGAGCGAGATGGTCAGCGCTTTCTCAACCCAGGAGAGGGACACTCTAAAGAAATTCGCCGACAAGGTCATCGAGAGCGGTGCGAATGTACTCCTCTGCCAGAAGGGACTCTCGGATGCCGTCTCCTTCTACCTTGCAAAGGGAGGGGTGCTGGCAGTCGAGGATGTCCCGGAGAAGGATATAAAGTTCGCTGCAAAGGCCCTCAACGCCCAGATCGCCAGCAAGGTGGACGAGCTCTCTCCGGAAATGCTCGGCCGGGCCGAGCTTGTGGAGCAGTTGGAGGACGCCGATTTCATCAAGATTTCCGGCTGCGAGAACCCGAAGGCAGTGACAATTCTCCTCCGTGGTTCGACGGAATACCTCCTCGACGAGCTTGAGCGGGCGGTCGTGGACGGCACCAGGGTTGTCATGGATGCCATGGAAGACAGGAAACTCGTCGTCGGCGGCGGTGCAGTGGAGACAGAGATCCTGATGAAAGTCAGGGACTATGCCGACAACGTCGGAGGCCGTGCGCAGCTTGCAATCGAGGCCTATGCCGGGGCGTTTGAGGTCATCCCGGTTACGCTTGCGGAGAACTCCGGGTTCAACCCGGTCGACAAGCTTGTCGACCTCAAGAATGCGCATGCAAAGGGCCAGAAGAACGCGGGGCTGAACGTCTACAACGGCAAAGTCATCGACATGCTCAAGGAAGGAGTGGTCGAACCCCAGCGTTCCAAGCGGCAGGCAATCCAGAGCGCGACCGAGGCGGCCGTCATGCTGCTGCGGGTCGACGATATGATGGTCACCCGCGAGGGCGGTGCCCCCGGCGGCATGCCCGGCGGTATGCCCCCGATGGGGTAACCTCCCAAATATTTTTTCCCCACCTCTTTCTTTTCTCCTATTTGGTCTATCACTTACTCATCGCTGTAAGGGATCGCGAAAAAGCAACTATAATTAGTGATTTCAGGTGGAAAACATATAGATCCTTTTCTCTCTCCTATACTCTTTATCAGACTCAATCGTCCTCACAGATTGTAATCTTGTGATTGTGGCGCAGGAAGTTAAGGGATTTTTCGGGACAAGAGATTTCAAAATTGTTTTCATCTCACATAGGCAAACGCACCTGTATGGGGATTTTCGATCGGATTTTATCAAAACCGCCGGATTCAGAGCATTTTTCCAGAGGAAATGAGTTTCTCAAGAATAAGGAGTTTTCAAAGGCGGCTGAACAATTTGATAAAGCAATAGAAGCGGGTTCCGATCCGGGTAAGGCTATATTATTGAAATGCATAGCCCTTGAGTATCAGTACCTTGAACATCCCGAAAAAGGAAAGACGCCCTTGATTGAGGCGCTACGCATACTGTCCGCAGAAATCGATCGCCGGAAGGAGGCATGGCGTGAAAAATCCAATGTTGCCCTTGAAGGCTTCTACGGCGAACAGGGGGATATACTACTCCACCTTAGCCAATACGAAGAAGCATTGCAATCCTATTCAAAGTGCGTGGAACTGGATCCGCTGTTGGCCTTCTATTATCTCCGCCTCCATGATCTCTTCAAGAGGATGGACCGCTACCCGGAAGCGGAAAAAATCCTGGATGATGCAATCCGTGAATTCGGTGATTTTTCCCGCAATTTGCGGGAAAGAAATATGAATACCAATCGCGTGCACCGGGAATTTCTATTCCGGAAATCTTTGTATTTACGTTCCATGGGAAGAAAAACGGAAGCAGAACAAACACTGAAAGAGGGCTATTTCTCTGAACCGGACACCAAGTACGACACACAATATACAATCTTTACATATGGCCTCAAGGGACAGCTAACATCGGGAAATCCCCCCCAGATTTTCGGTGTGATTGAAAAAATCTTACCGATCCTGCCGTATCCGGAAGATACTCTGACAAGAACGTTATTCCTTGAGGCAGGGTACGTCTCAATGTTCTATCTTGCTGTATTAGAAGAGTTCAATTTATACATGTCCTTGAACGACAGAAGAAACCTGACCGCCTGGTCCCTGGCAGCCAAATCCTTCCTGGCGCTTCGGAGGGGGAATGAAGCGTTGGAGACAATCGAAGGAATTCTCTCCTATTATCCTGAGGACCCGGAACTGCTGGTCATACGAGGAAAATGCCTCGTCTCCCTTGCCCGGTACGACGAGGCAGTCATATCGTTTACTGCTGCAATTACACTCAATCCATCCTACAACGCGGCAATCAATTGCAAAGGGTATGCACTCTCAAAGCAGGGGCACTATGAGGATGCACTGGCACTCTACGACCGGTCTTTACGCATTGATAAAGAGGATATCGCATCGATACGGCTAAAAGCATCCCTCATTGCGAGCATGGGCAACCTGGACGGGGCTATGCTCTTCCTCCAGTCCTACTTGGATCACAATCCCAAGAACTCGGTCCTGTGGAATTACAAAGGCAATCTCTTCTATAAGTATCAAAAATATCCGGAGGCCCTACAAGCGTATGAAAAAGCAGGTTCCTACAACGAAAATCCAGTGAACCTCCTCTTAAAAGTCCATTGTCTCATCTCATTACAACGATACGACCAGGCCGAGAAAGTATTGCACAAGTTCGAGAAAGATATGTATTCTGGAATTTTTTCAGCTCTCCTGAAAACCCCGCCGGTGACAGTATCGGCAGAATCGCTTAAGGGATATCCCCCACAGATGATCGAGTTATTCCTGGATTTCTGGAGAAGAAAAGTAACAGTAATGGATCACTTCGGTAAACATCAGGAGATGATGGCGGCTAGAGAGAACCAGACCATTCTTGAAAAGTATTGCTCTCACCATTACCCGTTTTTAGGAGGAGAATATGTGTACCTCCACCGATGGGACTATACCTGAGGGGAGAATCAACAAGGGAAATGTCTCATAAACCCTGACGAATATTTACGGTAAGAAAGCGTATCAGGATAAATGAAGTTATCTGAGTCCTCGTGAGGCCTTTTTAATAGACTCCCCCACTAATATTCATCCCCTTGAGCAGGTCGAGAGGATCTCCACCTCGTCCTCTTCAATCGGTTTGTCCTGCGGGAGACTCTCACTATGGAAGAGGATCAGCACAGTATCAGGGATGATCCCGAGCGAGAGGAGGGCATCCTCATATGTAGAACCTTCCGGACCCTCGTAGTCCACCACGTCTCCACCGGGGACCATGGAAAACCTGCACTTCACTCCCATTCGATAGGATTATACGAATGCGAAAGAAAAATATCTACCCCGTGCCGAGGTAGTCTAGCCCGGAAAGGCGGTAGCCTCGAAAGCTACTGGCGCTCGCCGCCTCGGGAGTTCAACTCTCCCCCTCGGCGTCATTTTTGTATTTATTTAAAAAAATATGAGTTCTTCAGTTTCCGATAGTCCCCTGGCATCGGTATTTCCTCGTATCGAATTCACATTCCCCCAAAGGACAGATCCGTTTTTCGTTTTTCAATTTCTTACTACCCCCCAAAACAGAATAAGGCCTGGGGACACCCTGGTCATCATCCAGGTTTTATGAAAACCAATTCCTGTCCTCTTCTCAAAAAAAGGAGTACCGCCGGGTGAAAGTGTATCCCTGTGAACAGCAGATGGGGGAGACCCCCTACCTATTCTCCTCATCGTGGGAACACATGTACATCATCCGCCGGATCTCCCTCATACACGGGTTCATGGAATCGAGGCATCGCCGTGCAGATTCCACCCACTCCTCTGCCTCTTCTGTTGTGACAGACCGAATCTCCAGGGGAACCGAGAGCACATACTGAATGAACGTATTATCAAGATCCCAGAGGTTGAGAATCGGGACGTACCGTTCATAGGAACCCGCACAGGTCACACGGAAAAGGGTTCCCGGCTCCGAACCCGCGATGAAATGGGACTGTCCGGGCGACTTTTTGAGGAATGCGATCCCCCGGTCTCCCGGGTAGGAATCGACATGCAGCGCTCCCGCAAGGATTTCATCCGGGATCCCGTCCGAAAAAGCATCGCATTCCGGAATATCCACCTCGCAATGGAGATGCGTGCAGACCCTGCAGAGAGGAGGTACCCCGTCCGGACCGGGTGTATCAGTCATGCTCTTCAAAGAGGGTGAACGACGACCTGGACGAAAAATGTTGGGATCGGGAAAGGATCCCGCGGGTTTTCCTGAATGCCGGATCAATGACCACGGGGCCGGACAGGGGGAGCTGGATTCAGATCACCCTGTTTTCCGTTCTCCCGGGATTGTATTCTCCCCTCAATCCTTGGATGTTCGCCGGAAAACTGCCTCATGCCCGGAGCACCCTCGGCCCCGGCTCGATGTAATTTCCTGCACCAATCATCCATGTCCCGTCGATATCTGTCACATAACTGATCTTCAGATCAGTTTTGTTCGTGAACGGGTTTACAGAGTAATAATCGACAATTCCCCCTCCGCTTTTCGCCGTAGAGAGGAATTCCCGGACATGGTGGTTGCCGACAGGATCGGTCACATCGAAACGGTTCGCTCCCACCTCGCCCGGCTGGTACGGCCAGGAGAGCACTGTCCCGTTGTAATCGTAGGCGAAGATGTAGAGATCTCCTTTCACAAAAGAACCGTTGAGATCATTGAATCCGGCGACCGCCTTCTCCCGGCCATTCTCCTGAGCATACACTTTGGCATCGTCGACAAGCTGGAGGAGATCCTGGTCGACAAGGCGCTCTTCTGCCGTATACACCCCTGCACCGATCCAGTAGGTGTCATCAACCGGGCGGACGTAACTGATTTTGAGCGTGCTCTGCTGGTCGCCGGCAGGATACGGGTAGTGATAGAGGATATACCCTCCACCCGCCTTTGCAAGCGCAATCTCAATATCCGTGTAGAACTTCCCTGATGCGTCCTGCAGGGGGCGGAAGTCCGAACCAACCATGCCTGGCTGGAATGGCAGGGCGAGTGCAATGCCGGAATAATCGAGCGCGTATATATACACGTCTCCGGTCACAAACGGACCTGTCGCGTTGTTGAATGCGGCGATTGAGTCACCTCTCCCATGCTCCTGCGCCCATGCAGCAGCCCGGTCCACATATTCCTTGATCTCAAGGGCTGTTGCAGGGTAGGGATGGGCAGGGATGGCTGCTGGCCGGGTGATGACCGGGGACACTCCCGTTGTGATGTCAGGTGTGGGAACGGTGGATCCCTGTGAAGGAGTGGTTTCTGTGCATCCGGTGGCAAAGAGAAGGATTGCGAGAATGGTGACGGGTAGCCATAATCCTGGTTTCATGAACCACAGTTTCTGTGTCCTTTGTATTAAAGCGGATGTGACTGCGCGAAATCAGCAGGGAACTGCAACCGGTCCGTGACTTTTTCCCACGCACCTCCCTGTCAGGGCCTGTCGTGTAGTGACAGTATCCTCCCAGAGTGTAGGAAGATTACATGACCGCGATGACGAGTGTCACGTGGGTGGCTTGTCGTCGCTCTCAAGAGTGAAGAAGAAAGTGGACCCTTTGCCCGGCTCGCTTTCGGCCCAGATCTTTCCCCCGTGCCGCTGTATAATGCGGTGTACGATTGTCAGGCCAATTCCCGATCCCTCGTAGTCATCCGGCCTGTTCAGTTGATGGAACGGCTTGAAGATCTGGTCGATATACTTCATGTCAAACCCGGCCCCATTGTCACGGACAAAAAATACTGTCTGGGAATCGCGCCTGAAGGACCCTACCTCGACGAGGGGATCGGGGATATCCCTTGAGAATTTCACCGCATTGTCGATAAGGTTGACAAACACCTGCCGGAGCATCAACGGGTCGGCAAAACACCAGGGCAATTCTCCGATCGTCACAGTGACTTTCCGCCCGGAGTCCTGCCCTGTCATCTCTGCTGCCAGGTCCCTGACAATCGGTTCGGGGAAGAGCCACTCGCGTTTCATTTTCTGTCTCCCCATCCGCGAAAGCGCGAGGAGGCCGTTGATCAGGCTGTCCATCAATTTCACGTTTTGCCGGACGACAGAGATGCAATGCCTCTCTTTCTCATCAAGACGCAATCCTGCCGTTTTTTCAAGGATCTGTGAGAACCCGTCGATAGCACGGAGAGGGGCCTTGAGATCATGGGAGACTGAATAGGTGAAGGCTTCCATCTCGCGGTTGGCATCCTCGAGTTTTGCAGTCCGTTCCGTAACTCTGTCCTCGAGTTCGAAGTTCAACTTGCGGATCTCGGCTTCTCCCTGTTTCAACCGCGTGATATCGACGATTGTGCCCCTCACACCGGTGATGACCCCTTCTTCTGCCCGTGTGGAGGTGTAGACCATGATGGGGAAGCAACTTCCATCCTGCCGGAGCCCTGTGTATTCGGTTCCTTCTGACTTTTTCCCTGCCAAAATTGCGTTGAATACTTCGTGGGCCCTTTGCCTGTCTTTGGGGGCGATGACGTCCATTATATTAAACCCAGGCGGGATCTCATCCGGGGTGTACGCGAAGACATCGAATGCCGTGGGATTGGCAAATGTGACATTCCCGGAGAGATCGGTCTCAAAGATCCCAAGGGGGAGGAGGTTCACAAGGTCCATGAACCGCTCCTCACTCACCTTACACTCCCGCATTTTTTCTTTCAGCCGGTTCACCATGACCTGTATACTCTCAGAAAGGGCGGTGAACTCTGAGCCCGGTGCAGACCCGATGGGGTGGTCCAGATCCCCACCGGCAATGGTATTGACATCCCCGACAAGACTCTCGATGGGACGGGAGATCTTCCGCGAGATCATGATGGCGATGAGTCCCCCGGAGAGGACGACCAGCACCGCAGCAAAGCCGTGCATGAGGGCAAGCTGCTGCAGTTCCCGCGCCAGAAGCTCGTCGTTGTAGGTGAGTTTTGCAAAAATACTCATGTCCGCTGCATAATCCGGATCGCGAAGGTCAATGACCTGCCAGACGATTGTTTTCCCGCTCTCCGGCTCGCGTACTACCTGGGTCGTCCTGTTTTCCCAGAGGATGTAATCAAGCATCTCGGACTCCCGGAGTGTCGGAACATAACTCATATCGTATAACAACCTCTTCTGTTTCTGGAAGAGGAGAACTTCATCGAGGTAGGGGTTGAATTCCCTGACCTCGTCCACGACATCGCTGTATTGCAGGTCCATCCGTTCCATGGAAAACCGGTCGGAATGCATCCCGAGCTCGAGGATATACCGGTGATCGGGGGCCGGCATGTACGCATACTTGGTCAGGGTCCCGTTGAACCATTCCATCACGACCCGGTCAGGGTAGTACCCGGAAGTGTTCCGGATGCGGTGGAGATACTCGCAGAAATCTGGGTATATGGCGGCGAAATCCAGGCCGAGGTCTACCGGTGATGATGAATATACGATGACACAGTCCTCATTGATGACATGGATATCCATCCCCCCGATCTCCCGCTTCAGGGCAGACAGATCCATCCTCGAGGGATCTCCCCCTTTCCGGGTGTACTCATCCATGACAGTGACAAATGCATCCCTCATCACACTATTATAGGTGTTATCGTAGAGTTTCAGCCCGGTATCAATCATCCGGAAGGAATTATTGATATGCGACCCAGTCATGATCCTGAGCCTTTCTGCGTTCTCTATGGCGTTGTTCTTCGAATTTTCGTAATTCATCCAGATGCCGGCGAGAAAGACGGTGACGATGATGATGAAAAGCACGATCATGAGGAGAAATGAGAACGGCAGACCCCCCTCTTTACGGTTCATACCCCCCTTTCCCCCTGTACATGTAGGTTTTGGTAATTCTAATATTTAACAGGAGTTATCCGCGTGGAAAAAGACAATTCTCCTTGCGAAATCAGGTATCTTCTGTGTTTCATGGACAAATATCTCACAGGGAATAAGAGGCCGGCGCATCCGTTCCCTGAATGCCGTCCGGTGTTTTTCGGGATGGAGACAGCGGCCAATCCATAATGGGTCCGAAAAAACACTCCGCCCCAGAAAACTCTTATAATTTCGTGGTACAGGACTACTCATGAAGCCTCATGCCATACTTGTATTCTGTGCGTGTATATGCCTCCTTGTCCTGTGCGCCGGGTGCACCCAGCCATCCACCGGGCCCACCACCCAGGTGACCACGACTGTCCCGACGACTTCACAGCCCACAGTCCAGCCCACAACGACCACACCGGCAGTCATAGAGACACCCGCGTTTAAAGAGGGGCCACTCCCCACACAGTACGAGGTGATAATTGAGGTTGATCGCAACCGCGTGGCAACGAATCCGCTTATCACTACCACCTTCAGGGGTGGAAAGGGTATCAATTTCATATCCTTAATGGACGTCAGAGTGAGCCGTTCTGACGGTCAGATGATCGAAAAGAGCCTGGAGAAACCTCAGGTGAATTCTGTGATAGAGATCCAGGGAACTGTCGGGACCGACCGCGTTGAGGTCTTCGTGAACCTTGTCAACGGTGAAAGGTACAGGATTTACGACCAGTCATTGCCATTCAGATCCTACAACTAACCCAATTTTTCGAATAGAAAACACTTCGAGTGATCATTACCAGGGATTGACAGGGTACAATGGTATCCTCTGCGTGAGAACAGGGCATCAGCCGGTATCCGATGTTCCCCTCCTCACCGGGTTCTCCTGATCCCCTGCCCTTCAAAGGTTGCCACCAGCAGGTCTTCCTGATACACTTTCACAGTATAAAAGGAATACTGGCTGGTCTCCGCCATACATTCGGCAATCGCGACAAGTGTCCCTGATGCAGGGATCATATAGTAAATCCGGGCTGAAAGAGCAACTTCCTGGACCTGCCCGAGATTTGCCGCAATCCCGAATGCCTGGTCTGCAACGGAGAACACAGCCCCGCCGTGTGCATGCCCGTGCTGGTTCCGCTTCCCTGCTGCATCCATCTTCACCCGTGCGAATCCCGGGCGGGCATCGAGGATCTCCATTTCGAGCAGCCGCGCGAATTCGGAATTTTCGAACTGGCCGATGCGGTGTCGGATTTCTGCGGGGGTCAGGGGGCTCATTCTTCCTCCAAATGAGTACAATCAGGCGGATTATTCAGCATACCGTATATGGGTCATGTTCCCGGCACGTCATTTATACTCGCGCCTGGTATACTGGTGTTTCTCGGAGGATCCGCCATGGGCCACGATATACAGCCATTCGTAGAGTGACTTCAGTGTCCCGAACTGCTCGTACCTTCGCATGGAAAAATCCACCCTCATCCGGCTGTCGAACATCACCCTCCCTTCATTCTTCATCCTCCTTGCAATCTCGAGGTCGTCCCCGGCATCGATACAGTGGTACATGCCTGCTCTCATGAATGCGTCCCTGCGGAATGCCGTGTTGCATCCGAGGGTGTAATAGAGCGTCCGGGTGTAGTAGCCGAGCCTTGCGAAATTGTTTGCAAGGGCGAGAGAGATATGATTTTTCACAGTCCTCTCGATGGGATCAACCGGTCCATAGAGCTGAACCACACCAGGATGCCGCCCGAAGTCATCGAGTATGACTTCCAGCCAGTTTTCGGGAATGATGCAGTCGGCATCCGTTGTTGCAAGGAGGGTGCCCCCGGCCCGCACGGCACCGTCATTCCTGGCCCCCCCCACCTTTTTGCTGGTCTGGAGAAAGACCATGTCGGCGAGAGGTTCTGCGATTTCCCTGGTTGCATCCTTTGACCCGCCATCGACAACGATGATCTCGTACTCGCTGCGGGGGATTGTCTGGCGGTTCAGTGATTCCAGGCAGGCACCAATACCTACGGCTTCGTTGAAGGAGGGGACAACGACAGAGATCTTCATTCCATCAGCTCCCCGTACAACCTGAGATGCTGCAAGGCAATATCCTTCAGGTCGAACCTGGTGGTAAAATCCCTTGCCCTGCTTGCACATTGCCCGAGCGCCGCATGGTCCTCCATCATTGTCATCGCATCGGACTTTTGGGAAAAGTAGAGGATATTGTCATCGTATATATCCCGGAACTCGGGAATGTCCCGTGCGATGACGGGGATGCCGCAGGACAGGGCTTCCAGGATGACCAGTCCGAAGGTCTCCGCATACGAGGGCATCAGGAACACGTCCGCAGCGCTGTACGGTTTCAGGATGTCATTCATGTGTCCCGGGAAGAGGACATTCTCCCCGCACCGCATTTTCAGCTGCTTGATCTTTCCGTAATCCTTGGAAAGGGCCCCGTAAGGGAAACCCCCGATCCATACGAATTTCTTCTCGGGAAAAGCACGGGAAAGGGCGAGGAAATCATAGAGACCTTTCCTCGGTGTCTGCTGGGCGACAGTGAGGATGACTTCCTGCTCGTCGGGGATGCCATAATATTCACGAAACGAGGCTCTCTTCTCCTCGTCTCTCCTGAAAAAATCCCTGTTGATCCCGTTTGGGATCATGGTGACCGGCATATCGGGGATCATCGCGGTCACTTCCTCGTGGCAGGGGCGGGAGATTGTGATGATGTGATCGAACCTGCGGTAAATCTTGGGATACCTCTTGTTGATTGCCCGTGCGAGTGCGATATTACCCATGTTGATGCGGGGGGTCGAATGGGCGGTGAGGACCTTCTTCCCCCTGATCATGTGACGGTTGAGTCCTGTGACGGGACCGAATGTATGGTAATGCACGACGTCAGCGTGACGGGTGTAGCTCTTCCATGCGGCATCGACCCCGGGCATCCCCTGGATCTGGCCATAGAGGGTCTTTGCAACCGTCGCACACCCGATGTAGCGGAAAAAGAGCATGTCTTCCACGAAGAAATTGATCTTCATCGCCAACCCCCGGCACATTCCATTGCCTGGCGGATGCACCCGTCCATGTTCAGGTATTCGAACTGGGAGAAACGGCCCACAAGGGTTATCCCGCGTGCCTGGAAATATTCGCGAATGACCCTGATATTTTCGAGATACGCGAGATCGTATACAACATACGCGAATTTATGCCTGTCGACCGCGGTATACACCACCTGTCCGGGGGAGATGAAACCCATCCTTGCAATGGAATCGAGCACGTGGCCGATCAGGTCCGCATCTGTCATGCGGGACACAGCATCACCCTCGTTATACGTGATCTCGGCAAGGATGGCGGCATGACCTTCGGGGGCAACGCGGGTGCTGAAATTGGAGGGAAACGAGATCCTGTTGGCAAGGCTCTGCTCGATGCCGGGTATATAGAGCCAGGAAATGTCCGGCGCCGTGCCACGGATTCCGACCTGGACGCATGCCACAGAGTTGTATCGAAGGCCATCCACTGCGTCCCTGACCGTGTCGGGAACATCATCAAGACACCTGACAAGGTGCTGAAGCGGTATCGTGCTTATCAGCCGATCGCCTGAGACGGTCCTCTTCCCGTCGCCAGCCGTCCATTGTCCATCCTTGAAGTCCAGGTTACGGACAGGAAAGGCTGTCAGGATGGAGTCCTCCAGCCCCCGGGCCATGGAAGTGACAAGCGCCTCGATCCCCCCCTCCACGGGATACGAGAAGACCGACTGGTGCGTATAACCCTCGGTCTCTATGCCGATTGCCGACTTGATCACGTCCTCAACAGGTGGCCGGGGGACCCGCCCCTCCACCCAGTGTGCGGACATCAGTTCCGAGGGGAAGTTCCATATCTTCTCGTTATACGGGACCATGTAGAGCTCAGCGATACCTCTCCCGAACGTGGCATAGATCCAGTCCCGGAAGTTGGCAGGCGGGGGAATCTCCCCTTTTTCGGCTTTGATGCAGGTTTTAATAAATTCATTGATGCAGAAGAAGAGGTCATCCTTTGGCAGTGAGGCGAGGCCGTTCTCAAACGGGTATTTCACCAGGATGTCACGATAAAGGATTTTTGTATTCCTGGACCTGTTGTCCCTGTTTTCATTGAGGACATCCAGCATGAACTGCAGGACTTCGGTATCCCGGGAGAAGATGATGTGGGACCCGCCGGTATCGAAAGTGAACCCGTTCTCTGCACGGGAACGGCAGAGGCCACCGATAACCGGTTCCGCTTCGAGCACGGTGACCTCTTCCCCCTGCTGATGGAGCAACCTCGCGAGGGTGACACCGGTGAGACCGCCTCCCAGGATGAGCGTGTGCACGAACTTAGTATTTCACGTTAGGGATGATATGATTGACCATTTGCAGGGAAGATCGTTCCCTTTTCGAAAGGAAAAAGAGCAGCCGGGGGACACTGTACAGCAGGAGGAGCCACGTGACCCTGAAAGAGTATTCCCGGAAAAGGAATTTTTCCCGGACTCCCGAACCCCGGGGAGAGGACACTTCCGGGCAGGGCAACCCTGTTTTTGTCATCCAGGAACATCATTCACGCCATCACCATTTTGATTTCAGGCTTGAGCATGACGGAACACTTGCATCCTGGGCCGTGCCGAAAGGCATTCCGGTAACTCCGGGGCCAAGGCACCTCGCCGTCAGGACAGAGGATCATCCCCTCGCATATGCCGGCTTCGAAGGAAATATCCCCGAAGGAGAGTATGGTGCAGGAGAGGTGATCATCTGGGACCGTGGCACATTCACCACCCTGACATGGAATGATGACAGGATCGAGGTAATACTCCAGGGCACTCGTCTGAGTGGGAGATATCTCCTTATCAAGTTCAAAAAAGCCGGTGATCAGGACTGGCTGATATTCAGGGCAAAGGATTAACCGAGACGGGTATTGGGCTGAAAGGGCGGCCAAAAATGCCGGGATATCATTTGTTGTTTTCAGGCCGGAACGAGATGGCGAAAAAATTTTTTATTTGGAGCTTTTTACCGTTTTTGCACCCCGGAGGATTGCAATTCTCCCGGTCCGGACCAGCTCCTTGACACCGTATTGCCGCAGCAGTTTCTCCAGGGCATCTATCTTCTCTGTGTCACCTGTGACAGAGAGGATGACGGTCCTCGTCCCCACGTCGATGATCTGGGCCCGGAAAATGCTTGCGATCTGCATGATCTCAGCCCTGCTGCTGCCCGGCTCTGCGGTGACCTTTATGAGCGCGAGTTCCCGTTCCACGCGATCGTTCTCTGTGATATCCGAGACCTTGATCACATCGATGAGCTTGTGTGTCTGCTTCATCACCTGCTCGATCTGCGCGTCGTCGCCGATGCAGACAATGGTGATGCGGCTCATCCCGGGCTCCTCGCACACTCCGACCGCCAGGCTCTCGATATTGAAACCTCTCCGCGAGAAGAGGCCGGTGACCCGCGACAGGACACCCGGCTTGTTCTCGACAAGTACGCTCAACGTGTGCGGCTTCATCCGGAATCGCCCCCTATCATCTCGTTGATGGCAGCCCCCGCAGGGACCATGGGGAAGACATTCTCCTCACGCTCCACCCGGAAATCGAGGACAAACGGGCCGTCGGTCTCCAGGGCGGCCTGGAGTGCGGGCCGGACGTCTTTGCAGTCCTCCACGCGGATTCCATCCACGCCATAGGCTTGTGCGATTTTCACGAAATCGACGGGGGGGAGTTCGGTGAATGAATACCTGCGATCGTAAAAGAGTTCCTGCCATTGCCGGACCATCCCGAGGAACCTGTTGTTCAGGATTGCCACCTTCACGGGGATATTATAGTGGGAGACGGTGCCCAGTTCCTGGATGTTCATCTGGAAACTGCCGTCGCCTGCGATGTCAAAGACCGGCAGGTCCGGGCACGCGAAATGGGCCCCCATTGCCGCCGGGAAACCATATCCCATCGTTCCGAGTCCGCCTGAAGTGATCCACCGGCGGGGATGGCGGAAACAGAAGTACTGGGCGGTCCACATCTGGTTCTGCCCCACCTCGGACACGATGATCCCCTCCCCTTTGAGCAGGTCTGAAAGCTGCTCGATGACATACTGCGGCCTCAGCAAGCCGTCTGATGTGTATTTCATGGGATGTTTCTGTTTCCAGGCACCGATGCGCGAGATCCACTTCTGGAAATCTTTTCTCTTCTGGATCCTTGCAAGCATCTCCTGGAGGACTGATTTCGAGTCCCCCACGATCGGCACATCGACCTTCTTGTTCTTTCCAATCTCGGCAGGGTCGATGTCGACGTGGATGAT
Source organism: uncultured Methanolinea sp. (assembly GCA_964452625.1). Classification (GTDB taxonomy): domain Archaea; phylum Halobacteriota; class Methanomicrobia; order Methanomicrobiales; family Methanospirillaceae; genus Methanolinea_A. The sequence goes on along the minus strand of CAYVMJ010000004.1, from coordinate 66,403 downwards.
CCGTGCCTGGGGCGCGAAGGTATCCAGCTTCCCCGTCACCCTGTCGTCGAACCGGACCCCGATCGAGATGAGGAGGTCCGACTCGGTCACCGCATAATTGGCATACCGTGTGCCATGCATGCCGAGCATCCCCAGGTTCAGGGGATGGTCGCACGGGATTGCCCCCAGTCCCATCAGGGTGGTGGTCACCGGGATTCCCATCATCTCGGCAAGCTTCACCAGTTCCCCCGAGGCATCCGCAGTGATCACCCCGCCCCCGATGTAGAGGAGCGGTCTCTCGGCCTCCATCATCATCTCGACAGCCTTGTCTATCTGCCGCGAGTGTCCTTTGTATGTCGGCTGGTATCCCCGGAGGTTCACCTCATCGGATTCCGGGAATTCATAGGCAATCTCCTTTGTGCTGACATCCTTGGGGAGGTCTATCAGCACCGGGCCGGGCCTGCCGGTCCGCGAGATGTAGAACGCTTCCCTGATCACGTGGCCGAGTTCCTCGGTCCGCTTCACAAGGTAATTGTGCTTGGTGATCGGAAGCGTGATCCCGGTGATATCCGATTCCTGGAACGCGTCATTTCCGAGAAGGCTCGTCGGGACCTGCCCGGTCAGGGCAACGACGGGAACCGAGTCCATGTACGCGGTTGCAATTCCCGTGACCAGGTTGCAGGCACCCGGACCGGAGGTGGCCAGGCATACACCGACCCTGCCGCTGGCACGGGCAAACCCGTCAGCGGCATGGGCGGCTGCCTGTTCATGCCGTACAAGGATGTGCCGCAATGACGAATTGTAGAGTTCATCATAAATCGGCAACACTACACCGCCGGGGTAGCCGAATATTGTCTCCACCCCTTCGCGTTGCAGCCCTTCAATGAGTATTTTGGCTCCGGTCTTCATTCTCTTCCCTCAGAAGTCTGTTCATGCCGGCGATCACCGCTTCGACGCTTGCCATGATGATGTCCGTGCGGGCGCCGCGAGACGTAATTATCTTTCCGTCTTTACTTAATCTTACCGTCACGTCCACAAGGGCGTCCGTTCCGCCATGAATGGCGTCAACGTGGTATTCTTCGAGCCGGATATCTGCGACCGCGGAGACCGATCTCCTGAGCGCTTCCATGGCGGCATCGACGGGCCCCGTCCCCGTAGATGCTCCCGTCACTTCATCCCCCATTACTTCCATCGTCACCGAAGCGGTCGGGATCACATTGCTTCCGCTCACGACAGTGAACTGCCTCATCTTCAGCACTGGGCGGCACTCGATGGCCATGACAGCCTCTGCGACGGCGATAAGGTCGGTATCCGTGATCCGTGTCCCTTTGTCCCCCAGTGCCTTGATCCTCTTCAGGATCTCCTTCAACTGGACCTCGTCAGGGTGGTAATGCATCTCGGCAAGGGCCGCCTCGACAGAGGCTGATCCCGAGTGTTTGCCGAGCATGATGCGGCGTTTCCTCCCGACTTTCTCCGGCGGCACAGGTTCGTAGGTGCTCGGTTCCCTGAGGACGCCGTGGGCATGGATGCCGCTCTCATGCGTGAACGCCATCTCTCCCACGATGGCTTTGTTGGTGGGAAGAGGGATGCCCGTCATCCGGGATACAAGGGATGACAGGTGGTATAACTCCTCAGTCTTGATCCCGGTCTCGTAATGATAGAGGAGTTCGAGGGCCATCACGAGCTCTTCGAACGGGGTGTTTCCGGCCCGCTCGCCGATGCCGTTGACAGTCACGTGGGCGCAACCTGCACCTGCCCGGAGCGCTGCGACCGTGTTTGCCATTGCCATCCCGAGGTCATCGTGGCAGTGGATGCTCAGCGGTGCAAGGCAGAGTGGCGGGATGACCTCTGCAACCCTGTCAGGGGTCAGCAGTCCCACGGTATCGCAGAAGCAGAGCCGCTCCGCTCCTCTCTCGAGGCCTCCGGCGTAGATTTCCCGGACAAATGCGGGATCCGCCCGCGAGGCATCCTCCCCGGAAAGTTCCACGATCAGGCCCCGCTCCCTGGCATACGTGACCGCGGAAAAGGCCATCTCGCATATCTGCTCCCGGGTTTTTCGCATCTTCTTCTGGATATGCAGGTCGCTGACCGGAATCACCAGGTGAACCGAGTCTGCGCCATACTCTGCAGCATAATCGATGTCCTTCGCAACGGCACGGACATAGGTGCAGATCTCTGCGTTCACACCCGCATCAGAAATGAGCCTGAGTGCCTCTCTCTCACCGTCTGACGCCGCGACCGAACCCGCTTCGATCACGTGCACACCGATAGCTGCAAGCTTCGAGGCAATCTCAAGTTTCTGCGAAGGATTCAGCGAGACTCCCGGGGTCTGCTCCCCATCCCGCAGGGTGGTGTCAAAAAACCGGATGTTACCGGGGAATAAAACGATCTGTCATGGACATACCATCACGATCTGTAATGTTGTATCCGCGTGTATAAAAAAGTGGGCTATTATCCGACCGCAGATTAGAGAGGCCCAACCTGTTCAGATGGGACTTCGACTCCCGCAGAATCGTATAACAAGCAAATGTACCTCGCACTGAAGATCGAGATGAAGGGGGAAACAATGAGCTGGATGATGCTGCCGATATAGGGGATCAACCCGATGATGAGCACGACGATCGTAACAAGAACACCCATGATGATCAGGGCAAGGATATACGTTCCCCATCCAATCCTGCCGATAGTTGCAAGGATAGCGCCGAAATTGAATGCTTCCCCGATCCTTCCCGTCCGGGCAAACCGGACGATACCGATGATCGCAAATAACCAGAGGATAATGGCAACAATCACAGCAACAATGATACCGATGATCACCCCACCGATGATCGGCATCAATACCGGCATGAGGACATCCCAGTCAGGTTCGCTCGGCATTGCCATCAGAGTCGGCAATGCTGCCATGATTGCAGCCCCGGCGGTCACTGCAAGGATGATGAGAACCGGTATGAAATAGATGACTTCGATGATGAGGTACTTGATCCCATCGATGAACAATTTGCCAAAACCGGATACCGCAGGCAACGGGGCTTCCCCCCTGAATATCTTAACCAGGTATCCCATGTAGAATGCGCCCAGAATGATTGCAAGAATCAGGGCAACTGCGAATCCCCCGATCAGTGTGGGGATGTCCGGCATCGTTCCCGCCATCAGTGAAGGTATCATGAGAATACCAACAAAAATGAATGGTATTACTGGTAAAATGGCCAATATAATCAAAAGTACCCAGGTTCCCAGGTTCTTGAAAAGGCCATCCTTTGTATATTCAAAGGAGTCTCCGAGCAATTTTCCATAATCCATGTAGATCACCGCATTTGATAGAATATGTGTAAACAATTAGTGATTTAAAAGTATCCGAAAAAAAACAGTTATTGAAAAGAATTAGGGATTATTTTAATGGCGGAAGTGCCGGACGCCGGTGAACACCATAGCCACGTTCAGGCGGTTTGCGGCCTCGATAACCTCTTTATCCCGGATCGACCCTCCGGGCTGCACAAGGGCGGTTGCCCCCGCAGCGGCAGCAACCTCGAGCGTATCCGGAAACGGCAGGAACGCATCGGAGGCCACCGCAGAACCTGACAGGGAAAAACGGGATTTTTCGATGGCAATTTTCGCCGCGTCCACCCTGCTCATCTGCCCGGCGCCGATCCCGAGTGTCCGGGTGGCATCGGCGAATACAATGGCATTGCTCCTGGTATGGGCACAGACCCTGCATGCAAACTTCATTGCACTCATTTCTGCAGGAGTGGCATCCCTGTCCGTGACGACCTCCCACCGCTCCTGTTTCTGCGGGGTGTGCTGGACGAGGACTCCCCCGTCGATGCTCCTCAGTTCCCAGCCCTCTGCCGGGGGTGGCAGGTGCAGGACCCGTAAGTTCTCCTTATTTTTGAATGTGTTCAGGGCATTCGGGGTAAAATGAGGCGCTGCCACGACTTCGACGAAAGTTGCCACGATCTCCTCTGCAATATGGCGATCGACCTCCCTGTTCAGGGCAACTACCGATCCGTAGGCAGAGGCCGGATCCACGTCCCTGGCCTGGACATACGCACTGATCAGGGTGTTGCCCACGGCGACCCCGCACGGGTTGTTGTGCTTGACAATCACCGCGGCGGGTTCGTCGAATTCCCGGAGGAGGCCGGCGGCGGCTGAAAGGTCCAGGTAGTTGTTGTACGACATCTGCTTTCCCTGGAACGGTTCTTCGCAGGCGATTCCTGCCTGACCATAGACAGCTCCCTTCTGATGGGGGTTCTCGCCGTACCGAAGTGTCCTCCCGTTCCGGAACTGGACTGTGTACACACCGGGGAATCCTCCGTCAGGACTGTGGAAAACGTTGCTGATTGCGGCATCGTAGGCAGCAGTCCGGGCAAACGCTTTCCCTGCCAGCATGAGCCGTTCTTCTGCGGTGAAACCCCCCCGCCTGACAGCATCGCTGACAAGGGGATAGTCCGCAGGATCGGTGATAACGGCCACATCCCTGTGGTTCTTCGCCGCTGCCCTGATCATCGCCGGACCCCCGATATCGATGAATTCCACCAGTGCGTCAAGAGCCATTCCCTTCGCTGCCATCTCTTCAAATGGATAGAGATTGGCGATAAGGAGATCGATGGGATGGATCCCCTCGTCTTTCATCACGCCGTCATCGATGCCCCTCCTCCCAAGAAGCCCGCCATGAATGCGCGGGTGCAGTGTCTTGACCCGCCCGTCCATCATCTCGGTTGATCCTGTATATGCAGACACTTCAGTGAAGGGGATGGACGCCTCCTTCAGTACTGCGCCGGTCCCTCCGGAACTGAGCAGATGCACACCATGACGATGCAGTTCCCCTGCCAGATCCGCGATACCCTCCTTGTTCCACACCGAGAGCAGTGCCCACTTCATGAGGAGCTATGGGTTACCAAGGGATAAGAGGCTGATGCCCGGCCAAGGGCCCCGGGAGAAATACCCCTGCATGCGCTGCAGAGGTCTTCCAGGTCAAGGATTATCGGGTCAGGGCATGATACGTGTGAACAGGATGAAAGAACCTCCGGTGAAGAAGGTGCTCTACTGGTGCGACCAGTGCAACATCCCCCTGCTCGGCAGGACCTGCGGATGCGGTTCGGAGGGGCATCCCATACCGCTGCTGCGACCCTATGATGCCCGGCCGGCACTGAAAGGGGATCATGACCTTCTCGCACGCCTGCTGTTCGAACGTTACGGGACAGGTGCCCTGCCCCGGGTCGTGATCCTCAATAAGACTGGGGGGATCGACAGGAGGGATCTCGTGATTGCGAACGGAGGGCGTTTCGGCTGGCTCACCTTTGACCCTATTCAGCGGATATACGACCTGGAACTCACGGTTGAAGCCCTCCCCTCCCTGATAGACTCGATTACGAAAAATAGTATACGGCTGGAGGATCTTGGGGGAGCAGCCGATGATATCAGGAACGGCCGGCGCATCGGTGGGAAACGGTATCCAGCCCGCAGCAGGATGACTGATGGCGGAGTAATCGTCACGTGGGACGGATTTGCCGGTGTCGGAGTCTGCACGGGGGGGATGGTAAAGGTAAAGGAAGTAAGCCGTATCACTCCCCGCATGATCCCTGACCCTGACTGGGAGACCGTCATTTCCCGGAACCGCCGGCACCTGAAGAACCTTGAGAGGAATGGCATCCGTTTCATCAGGCAGCACACAGAAGGTGCGGCATGTGTGAATATCTCTTTCTCCGGAGGAAAGGACAGCACCGCAGCCCTTGAGCTGGCCAGGAGAGCCGGTTTTGAAGATTCGTATTTCGTGGACACGGGGATGGAATTCCCGGAGACTCTCGCATTTGTGAAGTCACTTGATATCGGCACCGTGCTCCACGGCACACATTTCTGGAAGGAGGCAGAGCGGAGAGGGCCGCCGGCAAAAGACGACCGCTGGTGCTGTGAGCGGCTGAAACTGGCGCCGGTCAGCGAGTGGCTCGGAAGGAAAAGGGAGTGTGTCACCATTCAGGGGAACCGGTGGTACGAATCATTTGCACGTGCAGGACTTGCTCCTGCCGCCAGGAACCCGTACCACCCCTCCCAGATAAACATTTCACCCCTCCGGAACTGGCGGGCACTGGAGATATTTCTTTACATCTGGTGGAGACGCCTTCCCTGCAATCCCCTGTATGAAATGGGTCTGGAACGGGTGGGATGCTGGATGTGCCCGGCAATGCTTGAGAGCGAATATGAATATGTGCGTCATAATCACCCGCAACTGCACAAAACCTGGAATGATTTCCTTGAAGAATGGTTCCGGAAGCATGGACAGGATCCGGGAATTATTGCGACCGGTGCCTGGCGCTGGAAACGCCTTCCACCCAAAATGCGCGGTCTGGGAAAGGGATAATCAGGCGTCGTATGGAGTGTGCCGGTAAGACCAGTCTGGGAGTCCCGGATTCGTATCTGTCACTTGTGTAATATGAGGCGCCACAAGAGGGTAGAAAAGTTATTTTTATATAGAACTACAATGCAATAGATAAATGATTGCGGTATGAAATCATCCAGAGAGGAGGAAGATTTTGACTCTGATAAAAAAAAGGAGCAAGAATCTCAATCCAATTCAATTGAGCCTTCTTCCGGTCTGGAAGAGTTGCAGAAGAAGTATGATGAGCTGAACGATCGGTTCATCCGGCTTGCAGCGGACTTTGAGAACTTCAGAAAAAGGGCAGACCGGGATGTCGAGAACCGGGTGAAGTTTGCCATCGAGGAGTTCGTTGTGGAACTCCTGGACGTGGTGGACAATTTCACACGGGCTCTTTCCGCCGACCCGGGATCCGCCCGTGAAGGCCTCGAACAGATCCACAAGCAGTTCAAGGCTCTCCTCGAACGACACGGGATCCACCCCATCGATTCCAGGGGGAAGAAGTTCAATCCCGAAGAGCACGAGGCAGTCGCCTGCGTGCCTTCCGATGAGGAGGAAGGGACAATCATCGATGAGATCTGCTGCGGGTTCCGCATGCACGATAAGATCATCAGGTATGCCAGGGTGGCAGTATCAAAGGGAAAGGAGAATGAGTAACAATGGCAAAAGAGAAGATACTCGGTATTGACCTGGGGACCACGTTTTCCTGCATGGCCATCATGGAGGCCGGCAAGCCTGTTGTCATCCCCAATGCAGAAGGGCAGCGGACCACCCCTTCAGTGGTCGCGTTCACGAAAGACGGCGAACGCCTGGTAGGGAGCCTTGCCAAGAGGCAGGCGGTGACAAACCCCGGCCACACCATCCAGTCGATCAAGCGCAGGATGGGAACCTCCGAGAAGGTCAGGATAGATGATAAAAGCTACACTCCCCAGGAGATATCGGCAATGATTCTCCAGAAGATGAAGACTGATGCCGAGGCGTATCTTGGGGAGAAGATCACCAAGGCCGTGATCACGGTCCCGGCATACTTCAACGATGCCCAGCGGCAGGCAACCAAGGATGCAGGCAAAATTGCAGGGCTCGAAGTGATGAGGATCATCAACGAACCCACCGCAAGTGCGCTTGCCTATGGCATCGACAAAGAGCAGGATGTGACGGTGCTCGTCTATGACCTGGGCGGAGGGACATTCGATGTCTCCATCCTGACGCTCGGTGACGGGGTGTTCGAGGTGAAAGCCACCTCGGGGAACAACCACCTCGGAGGTGATGATTTCGATAACAGGGTGATGGATTACCTGGTAGAAGAATTCCAGAAGAAAGAGGGGATCAACCTCCGTTCAGATCCCATCGCCACCCAGCGCCTGAGAGATGCAGCCGAGAACGCCAAGATCGAGCTCTCCCAGAAGATGAAGACCAACATCAACCTCCCGTACATCACCACCGGCCCCAGCGGACCGAAATTCCTCGATATCGATCTCACCAGGGCGAAGCTCGAGCAGCTGATTGGCGACCTGGTGGAATCCACGGTGATGCCGGTCAAGCAGGCATTGAGCGATGCAAAGCTCACACCGGACCAGATCGACCATGTCCTCCTCGTCGGGGGTTCCACACGTGTTCCTCTTGTCCAGGAGACCGTCAGGAAGATCCTCGGGAAGGAGCCGGACAAGGGCATCAACCCCGATGAATGTGTCGGGCTCGGTGCTGCCATCCAGGGGGCCGTATTGTCAGGCGAGACGAAAGATATCGTCCTCCTCGATGTCACTCCCCTCACACTGGGGATCGAGACCCTTGGCGGGATCGCCACCAAACTGATCGAGAGGAACACCACCATTCCTACGAGGAAGAGCCAGATCTTCTCCACCGCTGCAGATGGGCAGACCAGTGTGGAGATCCACGTGGTGCAGGGTGAACGTGCACTTGCCAAGGACAACTTTACTCTTGGAAGGTTCCAGCTGACCGGGATTCCCCCCGCGCCCCGTGGCATCCCCCAGATTGAGGTGACCTTCGATATCGATGCCAACGGTATCATCCATGTCTCTGCAAAGGATCTCGGGACAGGGAACGAGCAGGCCATCACCATCAAGGGAGACAAGAAGCTGTCAGAGGACGACATCAAGCGGATGATGGACGAGGCGAAGAAGTTCGAGGCAGACGACCAGAAGAAGAAGGAGGATATCGAACTGCGGAATAATGCCGATATCGCGATCTTCTCTGCCGAGAAGCTTCTGAAGGAGAACAAGGAGACCATCGAACCCTCTGACAGTGAGAAAGTGGAGGCAGGGATTACGGACCTTCGGAAAGCGATGGATGAGGACAAGAGCGAGGATATAAAGGCAAAGATAGAGAGCCTCACCGAGACGGTCTTCTCTGTCACCACCAAGATTTACCAGAAGGTCCAGGCCGAGCGCCAGGCGCAGGAATCAGGACCGGGCTCAGAAGGTGCAGGGGCAGGCGGGTCATCCGGCGGCAGCGATGAAAAAGTCGTCGATGCCGATTTCAAGGTCAAAGACGAGTGAGCCCGATGGACAAGGGTGACTACTACGAGATCCTGGGCATCCCCAGGAATGCGGAAGAAAAAGAGATAAAAAAGGCATACCGCAACCTGGCCCGGAAGTATCACCCCGATGTCTGCAAAGAACCAGGTGCAGAGGAGAAGTTCAAGAAGATCAACGAGGCATACAGCGTTCTGTCTGACTCACAGAAACGGGCGCAGTACGACCACATGGGCCACGAAACGTACACCAGCGCCTCAAAGGGATCCTACAGCGGCGGGGGAGGATTCCATGGAGGCGGGTTCAGTGCCGATTTCAGCGGTTTCGGGGACATATTCGATTTTTTCGGCGGGGGTTTCTCGGGGTCGCGGCGCAGCGGCCCCCAGGAAGGATCCGATCTCCTGATGAAGATGCAGATCACCCTTGAGGAGGCGGTATTCGGAGCTGACCGGGAGATCGAGGTGAACCATACCGAGGCCTGCACTCACTGCAACGGCACGGGAAGTGAGAACAAGAAACTGGTCAACTGCCCGAGGTGCGGGGGTTCAGGACAGATGAGGCAGATGAGCCAGACGGTGTTTGGCCAGTTCGTGCGCATGAGCACCTGTACCGAGTGCCATGGCCGCGGGCGGATCCCCGAGAAACGGTGCAAAGAATGCAAAGGTTCGGGCCGTACACAGGTGCACCGCAAAGTGACCGTGCACATCCCTGCCGGAATCGAGAGCGGGATGCGCCTCCGCATGGAAGGGTACGGGGAGGCAGGGGATTATGGTGCACCCAACGGCGATCTCTTCATAGAGGTCTACGTGCGTCCTCATGACAGGTTCAAAAGATTCGGCGATAACCTTGAGACCGAGGTGGAGATAAGCCCGGCCCAGGCGGTCGTCGGCTCAGTTATTGACGTGGAGACGATAGAGAAGAAGACTGTGGAGATGACCATCCCGGCAGGCATACAGCATCATACGGCACTGAAGATCCCGGGAGAGGGTGTCAGGCGGCGGGGGAAACCCGGCGACCTCCTTGTCCGCGTGAAAATTGCGATACCGAGGCAGCCAACAGCCGAGATCCGTAGCCTCTACGAGAAGATACTCGAACTGGAAGGTCACCGCATGGCCGATTCCAAAAAGGGATTCTTCTCGGGATTCATGGGGAAGAAATAGCCCCCTGGTTTTTTGGGGTATCGCACCCACCTGATAGGCGTGTATCTCCTCCTGGAGCTCGCCGGCGACCATCCGGACCTGCCGTGTGCTGAACTCGACCTCCTCGGAACCGTCATGGAGAGGGGAACCCAGGTTGCCGTGGTGCAGTCCTGCCGGCCCCGGGACATTCCACGCCTCGCCCTGACCCAGGTGGCGATGGAGTTTCTCGGCTCCTGTCCGGCGGAGAAGGCCGCGTTTCGCCGCATGCTTGCAGATCTCGCAATCACGTCGCCGCGACCTTTTGCCGCAAGGGTGAAGAAGGTCCATGGGAGCACCATCGATACTTCTCAGGCGGAACTTGAAAGGATAATAGGATCGCGGGTGTCCGGGGAGGTGGACCTGAGGAACCCCGGAGAGGAATTCCGGGCGGTTATATCCGGGTCGAAGTGCTACTTCGGCCGCGTCCTGTGGAGGAACGACCCGAAACGTTTTGCGAGCCGCCGGCCGGGTGACAGGCCGTTCTTCCACCCGGGAGTCATGATGCCCCGCATGGTCAGGGCTCTTATCAATATCTCGTGTATCAGGGAGAGGGAATGGCTTCTGGACCCATTCTGCGGGACGGGGGGCATGATCGTGGAGGCAGGTCTCCTTGGCATTTGCGCTGTCGGGAGCGATACCGACCCGGAGATGGTCAGGGGGAGCAGGATGAATGCGGGTGATCAGGTTTTTCTCGGGGCAGATTGCAGGAGCCTGCCGTTCCAGGACGAGTCATTTGATGCCGTGGTCACTGACCTCCCCTATGGGCAGTCGGTTTCCATCAGGGCACAGAGCATTGATGCCCTGTATCCCGATGCACTGGAGGAGATTGCAAGGGTGGTGAAGCCGGGCAGGAGAGCAATCCTCGTCACACACCGGGATATCCGTTCCATCGCATCTCATTACATGGAGATAGAGGGGTGCCATTCACAAAGGGTGCACAGGAGCCTCACCCGGCACATCATGGTTCTTCGAAAAAAGTAAAAAATCACTTGATTCTCATCGAAACACACGCAAAAAGAATGAAAATGCCGGATGCATTTTCATATAAAAACGACATGATACAGGGACGATTCACAGGCGTGATGTGATGAACTCCTAAATAGTTGGAAGGAGAACCAAGATAGGTGGGGCGACCATGAACGGACTTGGAGATAAGGGGGGCATCATTCACATCTGCTCACGCACTGATCAGGGAGTCCGTGACAACAACGAGGACGCATGCGGTGCATTCACACTCACCCGCCCGGATGGTCCGATCATTCTTCTCGCCGTCGCAGATGGGCTGGGAGGGCATCCGGCGGGAGAAGTCGCCAGTTCTCTCGCTGTTCAGGCGCTGCACGATGCGGTCTTTACAGGGCTTCCGGCGCTCCCGGATTCCGACACGTCCTCCCTGCAGGTCCTCCTCGCCAACGGTTTCTCCAGGGCAAACAGCGACGTTATCAGAAGATCGTCCACCGTGCCGGCATGCCAGGGCATGGGGACTACCATGGTGGCGGTTCTTATCAACGAGAGAGGGGACGGGATTTGCGGGAATGTGGGGGACAGCCGTGCATATCTTGTGAAAGACGGGATAAGGAGAATCACCCGGGATCACTCCCGGGTGCAGGAGATGGTGGATCAGGGACTCCTCTCCCCCGATGAGGCAGGGAGCCACCCGTTGCGGCATATCGTCACAAGGATCCTGGGCAGGCCCGGGGATCACCCGGACTTTTCCTCTTTCACCCTGGGGGAGGGAAGGCTCATCCTCTGCTCAGATGGGCTCCTCGACGGAATCAGCGATCAGGAGCTGTGTTCTCTTGTGACAAGACTCCACTTTTCCGGCCTTTGCGAAAGCCTTGTTGAGAGTGCCAGGTCACGGAGCCGCGACAATATCACGGTGGTCGCAGCAGGCCGTGAATAGCGTAGTATATACCATTTTCCCTATACATGCGCCCATTGCTCCGCGATGCGAAATTGCATGCCCGGGGCATCACATGCCGAAAAAAGGGTTATTTTTTGGATCCCGGCGCTGCGGTCACGATCTGGACCGCATCCACCATCTGCGGGAGCATTTCGACGGGAAATCCCATGACCATTTCCCCATCCTCGATACCCGAGTACTTGCGCGATCCATCACACCCGAGGGAATAATTGGCCCTTCCCGTGAGGTATGTCTGTGCACAGGCATCCGCACATACCGACTGAATCCCTGAGAATTCAGAAGAGATCCTCCCGCCCAGTTTGAAGAGGGTGGCCTGTGCCAGTTTCAGCATTACCCGGGCCTCGGCGACGATAAGGATCACGTGGGGGGAAAATTCCGCTTTTTCCAGGGGTGCGTAAAGGGTTGCATGTGTGACACCGGATTCGACGTGGGGGATGCTGTCGATGGTCCTCTTGCATGAGGCTGCACTCTCGAACTTTCCAAGTTTGTAATAGAAATGGCCGCTTTTGAGAGTGTCAGTGAGGGGCCGGAGACCCAGAGCCCACGCACCCCCCATGCATTCGTGGTTGTCGACTGTTGCGTAGAAGACCTTCCCTTCCCTCCGTGCCATATTCACCATCTGGCAGTGACGGAACTTGCCGTTCAGGTGTTCCATCCCGTCAGGAATATCCTCTTTCCCGGTTGCCAGCCTGATTGCTACAGGAGAGAAAGAGAGCCCAAGAGCCTTTTTCAGGGCTGCAGATGCCTCCCTGTAATCCATGCGCATCATGATTGTCTGTTCCATGCCTGCATCACTTCCAGAATATCAAACAGAAAATCAGGCTCATCAGAGATAAATCTGCTCCTATGAGTAAAAATGTCATCACAGGCGGCGCAATTTATGATCGACTTTCCGGAAGAAATTCTTGTGGGCGTTGACAAAGAGGGCAGGCCTGGATGCCCGCGTCACCGTGATCGTCACCTCATGCCCGAGTTCTATGGATTTCTGGCCGTCGATGACAAGCGTCGCGGGTTTTGCGCTCTCCAGGCGTACCTCAACGCTGCGATCGTTGCTGATCAGGTGGGGACGCGAGGAGAGCATGTAGGGTGCAAGCGGAACCAGCAGGAACCCTTCGATTCGGGGATCCACGATGGGTCCTCCCGCACTCATAGCGTAGGCAGTGGAGCCGGTAGGGGTGCTCATCAGGAGCCCGTCCGCCCTGAACCTCTCTGCAGGGATGCCATCCACGACCACGACAAAACGAAGCATTTTTGCAGGCCGGCTGGTGACGATGAGCGCTTCATTCAGTGCCTGACCAAGGATCTGACCGTCTCTTGACAGGGATATCCGCATGCGTGGCTCTATGGCAAACCCGGGCCGGAGGGCTTTGATAAATCCCCTTGCTTCTTCGGGTTCCAGGTCGGCCAGGAACCCCACCTCTCCCCAGTTGATCCCGAGAATCGGTATCTGCTTATCCATCTGCTGGACGGTATGGAGGATGGTCCCGTCCCCTCCCACCACGACCATGAGATCCGAAGGATCGTTCCATCCCCAGTATGATTGTATATCAAGGGCACGGGCTGTTGCGGGCTCATATATGATTTGATGGTCATCCTCAAGGAGTGAATCACCGAGATTTCTGGTGAATGCAAGGGCTTTTTGATCATCAATCCGCGATACCAGTACTATCTTCACCGTCCCCCACCTACCTCAGATACTCAATCACTTTGTGATGCAGCACCCCGTTTGTTGCCACGAGGCACTTCCCTATGGTCACCTCGTCGGGAAAACGGATTGGTCTCCCTTCGAGATCGCTGACCATCCCACCCGCTTCGGTGCAGATCAGCATCCCTGCGGCCGCATCCGTGACCCTCAATGTGCCCCGTATGTCGATAAACCCATCTATCCGGCCGCACCCGATGTAAGCGAGTTCCAGTGCAGATGCACCGAGAAGGCGCCAGCGGCGGATCTTCTGCCCGATATGCATCACCCTGCGGGGGTCGAATTTCCTCCCATAGATGCTCATGGCGCTCTCATCGAGGTTCGAAATCCTTGACGCGGTCACCGGCCTGCCATTCAGGCAGGAACCCTTCCCCCGGATGGCGGTGAAGGTTTCCCCGCTTGCAAGATCCTGCACGAATCCCTGCATGACAATTCCCCCTTCGGCGTACGCCACAGAGAGGGCATAGAACGGTATCCCGGCAACTGCGTTATAAGTCCCGTCGATGGGATCGAGAAAAATTGTTCCCCCGTCACCGGGGAATTCGACCTTTCCCGCCTCTTCGGATATAAGGGTTTTGCAGAGGGGGTGTTCCTGCAGAAATGCAAGGATGCAGTCCTCAGCGACCCGGTCAATCTCCTTCGTGGGGGTGCGGTCGGCTCCCATCCTCACGAAACGACCCGCCTCTTCCGTACCGACAAGGGTGCGGATGGCATCCTTCACATCCCGGGCAAGGAGTGTACATGCGTCTAAAAACTCCATTGTGCCAGATCCGACCGTTTATGTAGGAGTATTTATCTGTTGATATAAAGATACATGTTACTGCGTTTTCACGCGGGCGTGAACGAAATGAAGGAACAGACAGAGGTAGGAAAGCTAAAAGAGGGGCGGTATATGGTTATTGAAGACGAGCCATGCAAGATTCTCGGCATATCCGTCTCCAAGCCCGGGAAACACGGAGCTGCGAAAGCCCGGATCGATGCCGTTGGTCTTTTTGATGGTGTCAAGCGTTCGATTGTCCAGCCGGTCTCGGCCAAGACCTACGTTCCGGTCGTGGAGAGAAAGAGCGGACAGGTCATCACAATCAGCGGCACCACCGTCACCCTGATGGACATGAAAGAATACCATAATTTCGAGATAGTAGTCCCCGAAGACAAGCTGGATCAGATTGAGATGGGGAAAGAGATCCAGTACATGGAAGCGCTGGGGAAAAGAAAACTCGATCTTGACTGAGCCTGCCTCCGCGGACCCGCCACTTTTTTTTGTATATGAAAATGCCGAAGGTATTTTCATTCGCAATGCTCACCCAGCCCCGGAGTAGGCTCCCTGACTGTCCCGGAGCACTCATCCACATTACAAATGCACATGGCTATGCCATGTGCATGCCATGTGCATGCCGCAGGCATTTTCATTCACAATGCTCACCCAGCCCCGGTACACCTGTCCACATCACGAATGCACATGGCTGTACCATGTGCATGCCGCAGGCATTTTCATTCGCAATGCTCACCCAGCCCCGGGACACACCCCCTGACTGCCCCGGGACACTCGTCCACATTATGAATGCACATGGCTGTGCCATGTGCATGCCGCAGGCATTTTCATTCACAATGCTCACCCAGCCCCGGGACACTCGTCCACATCACGAATGCACATGGCTGTGCCATGTGCATGCCATGTGCATATATCTAATACTTCCCAAGGTATCGTTCGGGGACCTTCACATCCATGGAATATGAATTGATCATGTGGGTATGTACCACAAAATAGTAGGACCGCCTGGTGCGTCCCTCGTAGAATTTTTCAATCCAGGGTCGGGGGTCGTTCTCTTCCTCCTCCTCCCAGAACTTTTTATTAAGACCTCCCTGTGGTTGTATTTCCCGGACAAGGGAGTTGTCGCCCGCATCCCTGACTTCAATGGAGAACGAGGGAAAAACCTCGGATGCCGTATGACCTGCAGGCCCTGCCTCCTTTGATTCGGTCTCGCCTACAAACGTGGTCTCCCAAGGATCAACGGTATAATGGAGTTCCCAGTAGGGAAACGGCATGGAGATTGTCTGAGTGGTCCCCCCGCCCACTGAACTGATGGAGGCATAGGTGAGCATCTTTTCAGACACCGGTGCAGTTTCCGGGAAACGCGTGAAATTGGACCCGGTATCAGGGGTCCCCACCGCCACATACCCGATGGTACTCGACTTTCCGCTCCAGGTGGGAGTTGGAGCCGGGGTGCGCACCGTAGTCATCCTCGGAGTTGCCTGGACGATGTCCTGCCCGGGGATAGTGCCCGTGGGTTCGGGTTCTGGCGAGAGGCCCGGAATGTGGGGCAAACTGAAATCAACGGATTTCCCTGTGAGGACAGGCTTGACTATGACAGCCATGACCACTACCACTCCGATGGCCAGGAGGAGGATTGCCAGGTCCCGCTTCTCCATGCAGGAATGTTGTCGGCCGGTTCATATAAGAACGTAGCCCGGGGCAACACGCCGGGACCGGGGTGTGATGTCATTCTGGTCTGTCCGGATACTGTCATATGACTCCCGCCGGCGCCGGAGATATTACAAGGGATAGAAATCAGTCACCGCGCCCTGGAAGAATGTTGCATCAGTCCGGAAACAGTCCAGGTTCATCACACCAAACGAATCGGGGCGGAGTGAGATGAAAATGATGGGGTCTCTGATATCACTCAACGATGAGGGATCTCCATTCTCAAGGATCAGAATATCCCCGTATCCCCCATCAATCTCCAGATTGATGCTCGAGACGCAGTTCTCATATCCCGGGACATTCACCTCCCGCACTGCCCCGCGCTCTATCAGAGTATTGTCGATATACACGGCAGCCTGCTCAAACGTGAAGGCCACGACAAAACCCTCCCTGATTGATATCTTCCCCTTCCCCGAATCTTCCACTACCATACGTATCCGGGTGCCCTGGGGCAGGTCGACCATCCTGCCTCTGATTTTAATCCTGGCGCCGGGTTTTGTGACCGTAAATTCGATGAACCCGCCAGGGATGACGTGTGCCCCGCGCTGAATCTCTGCAAAAATACTTCTCTCCCCAGCCGGGGAAACCAGGATATAACTGTCGATAATACGGGTGTTTCCTCCCTGGGAATTTTTCACGGTCAGACCCACCTGAAAATTCCCGGTACTGGTGTAAGTGTGGATGGGATTCCGGAGTGTTGAGGTCGCCCCGTCCCCAAAAGACCACATCCACTCTGCCGGGAATCCTGTCGAGGTGTCGGTGAACTGTACGGTGAGAGGAACCGGGCCCCGGCGCGGGGTGCCATTGAAGGACGCAGCAGGGGAAGTTTCCGTCCCCGAAGACGGGGTGTCTCTAGGACTGAAACTGGTTCCGGCAGTATCCGCAGGGGCGGGTGATACACCCCCGTTAGAGCTCTGTGAGATGTATCCAAGACTCACAGGTGTTCCATCCCAGACCGGAGGGGATTCGGTGAGTGCGGGGGTGTGAGTCCCTGCGGGAATCGCCGGGCTGCCGGGAACCGGAAGGGTGTCGTCAGGTGTGATTTCATCAGATCCTCCCCCAGGGAACGAGGGGAGAGTGAGATCAGGGGGTTTACCGGTGAGCATGGGCTTTACGACGACAGCCATAGCCACCACTACCACCAGAGCGATGAGCAGGATGGCCATGTCCCGCGTCTGCATACCAGAGAGTGAGTGGTTCGCGAATATAAGAAATTCGCGCGGCAGACCCGCCCAGGTCTACCGGCTGCAGATCGCAACCGTGTCCCCGTAACCGACCACGTGCCCTCTCATCGCCTTTACAAGTTCATCCTTCCCTGATCCCGGCGACAGATCGAGCATACTATCAAGTCCCCAGACCTTGAAGGTGTAGCGATGGGTGCTCCCTCCTGGCGGGCAGGGGCCGCAATATCCTATCCGCCCGAGATCATTGGTCCCCTGGATGGCAGGTATCGGGTGTTCGATGACGGGATCCCTTGGGAATCCCTGCGGGATGACCTCGACAGGGGGGATGTTCCATGCCAGCCACGGGGAAAAAGTACAGCAGGATGAAACATAGGGATTGACCGCCATGATGGCCAGTGAGACAGCCTTGTGAGTGCGTATCCTTATGGTCGGCGAGAGATCATCCCCGTCACACGTGTGGGTGGGTGGGAATTCAAGGAAATCGAGCGTGACGATAAGTTTCTCCATCTCTCATCACCAGATGTGTACCTGCTGAACCCGCTTGAATGTGCCGGACAGGGTATCCGGAGGTAGCAATGGACGATACAGTACTCATATATGCCGACGGGGCTTCACGGGGAAATCCCGGACCTTCCGCGTACGGTTTTCTCATATCCGATCAACGGGGGAAAATTCTCGCCACGGGATCGGGGGCGCTCGGGAAGGCGACCAACAACGAGGCGGAGTATCATGCAGTGATCAATTCGCTCCAGAAAGCGGCATCGCTCTCCGCCCGCCGTGTCGTGGTGCACTCAGACAGTGAACTGGTTATCAGGCAGTTGCGGGGTGATTACCAGGTCAGGAAGCCGCATCTTGGCGATCTCTTTTTTCAGGTCAGGAAGCTCCATGGGAACTTCAGTTCAGTAGAGTACGTACACCTGCCAAGGGAGAATCCCATGATACGTATTGTTGACAAACTCTGCAATGAAACGCTCGATTCGACAAAATCATGATAAGAGTGCAGGGATTGCCAGCATGATATATATTTAATGCTTTTTACGTCCAATATTATCCACTATCCAACCAGATATTTGAGGATATCCATGACAGAAAAGGCCGCAAATACGCCAGAGGAATGCGACGGGGTCTGTGAAGGGTGCCCCAGTGCGCAGCAGTGCGACAGCAGCAAGAAGACTCCTGAGGCGAAGGGACTCCCGCCAAAGGCCCAGATTGATGTGGATCATGTTGTCCTGGTCCTCTCCGGGAAAGGAGGGGTAGGGAAATCAACGGTTGCCGTCAACCTCTCGTTCGCGCTCTCTGCTCACGGGTTCGACGTGGGTGTCCTCGACCTCGACATCCATGGCCCGAACGTCCCGAAGATGCTCGGCCTTCAGGGTCACCAGCTCACAACCCTCGGCAAGATGATCCAGCCGGTGAAGGTTACAGGAAATCTTTCCGTCGTATCCATGGCATTCCTTCTCCCCGACATCAGCACACCTGTCATCTGGCGGGGCCCCATGAAGATGAGTGCCATCAGCCAGTTCTTAAGCGAGGTCGACTGGGGTCACCTGGACTTCCTCGTGGTGGATCTCCCACCGGGGACCGGGGACGAGGCCCTGTCGATCATCCAGCTTGCGCCCAATGTCAGGGGAGCGGTGATTGTGACGACTCCCCAGGAGGTGGCCACCATGGACGCAATGAAAGCCGTCAAGTTCGTGGAGAAACTGGGAATCCCTGTCCTTGGGATAGTGGAGAACATGAGCGGCATGATCTGCCCCCACTGCAAACAGGAGATCAACCTCTTTGGAAAGGGCGGTGGAGAAAAGATTGCACAGGAGCTCAACGTTCCCTACCTTGGGAGCATTCCCCTGGACCCCTCCATGAGGGAAGCAGGGGACGAGGGCAGGCCCTTCATCATCAGGAGCAAGGACAGCCCGACCTGGAAGAGCGTGGATAAGGTCATGGAAGCGCTGGTGAAGGTGGTCGAAGAGTAAATGGCCCTTCTTGCGGTACTCACGGGTGAAGAAGAACCTCTTGACATTTACAATGACATAGTGCCGGTCCTCGAGGACATTTCCCTCTTTCCGGCCAGGGTAGAAGGCCTGTACCGGAGGGCGATGACATACGACGATGCCTCACTTGACCGCCTCCGATTTGCACTGTTGCGCCTCCAGATCCATGCCGACATCCACAGGAACGAGGACATGGAACGGGCCCAGGCGATCAAGTACGTCTCGGTGGTCCTTGAAAAGGTCATCTTCGGCTCCCTGATGATGGGCCACGAAGAACTGGAGCACGATTAACCCGCAAGAGGGAAGACTATTCCATATAGTGTCCTCAGTCCCTTCCTTCCCCTGCACATACATTTTTTGACGCAGGATTCGGACCTGTATCCTGTTTTTACGGTGAGATAATGGAGAAGTATGCATTCGTTGCAAGGGTTCCCGACACACCCGGGGCGCTGCACAGGGCCGCCGAGATAATCTCGCGCCACGAGGGCAACATCAACCGGATACAGTTTGATCGCCGCATAGATCCGCACACGGTGTTTTTCGAGGTTACCTCGGCACCGGATGCGAAGCAGGCAATCAGCAACGGACTGCGGGAACTTGGGTATCTCCAGACAGCGCTGAGGCGCTTGAGTTTCCTCAAACTGTCAGTGCATATCCCCCACACTCCCGGAGCCCTCCTTGAATTCCTCCGGTGTACCACGTCCCACCGGGCCAATATTGCGCTGATAGATTTCGATGACCGGGGAAGCTCCCCCGATCTGCTGACGGTGAGCCTGAACCTGGAAGAGAGCGCTGCAGTCTCTGCACTCCTCGACCAGCTCAAATCCCTGTACAGGATGGAAGTCCTCGAGTACGACACGAGCGGAAGATATCTCGATGACACGGTCTTTTACCTCCGTTTCGCCCAGGCAATCCGCAGTCTCGTCGGGGAGTCAGAGGATGAATTCTTATTAAAACTGCTCGGGGATATCAATCATATCGTCCAGGAACTGATGAACAGGGGTCAGGATCCAAGGGTCGTGTTCGAGAGTATTCTTCTCACCGGAGAGACGCTCCGGGACACGAAAGGCGATGGATTTTACGCAGATACGCAGGAGATCCGCCTGGCGGATGACCTGACCCTTATCTGCATACAGCCCCCCTGCGGAGGAAATGTATTCCTCCTGGATACACCGGAGGAATGCGTGATGGTGGATACAGGATACGGGATCTACCATCAGGATATCGTGGCGGTGATCAGAACCCTGGTGCCCGGTGCGATAGAGAGGCTGTCACGCATCATCATCACCCATGCCGATGCCGATCATTGCGGTGCGGGCGGTCTGTACCCCGTCACTTCCTACATGCACCCGGGAACAATGGATATCATCCGTGTCTCCAACAGGGCATATGGGTCGAGAAGCCAGTCTTCTATCCTGGAAGAGGTCTACACAACGCTCATCAACCTGTTCTCACGGTTCTGTCCCCCGAAGGATGCCATCCTGCTCCCTCCCCCCCCCGGAGCCATGAGGGGTCGTTTCCCCCTGCTTTCGTCCTTCCAGGCCGGGGCCCACAGTTTCGATATACTTGAAGGGTTTGGAGGCCACCTCCACGGGCAGATCTATGTCTATTCCCCCGGACTCGGGGTCTTTTTTGCGGCCGACTCGATGATCAACTTTGACCACCTCACGAGTGAGAGGGCACGATACAATACTCTCGCTGTAAACCTTGTCACATCGGTCAACGTGGACAGCGAGAGGGCGCGCGAAGAGAGACGTGAGATTATCAGCCTTGTCGGGGGGAATGCCGGGCCTTTCTACGAGGACAGGAGAGGGTGCCTCATATGCGGCGGACATGGCCCGGCTTCTCTCCTCGAGGGGGGGAAGCTGCAGCCATTCGGGCTCATCCATCACCTGTCACTGAAAGGAGAGGGCTGCCCCTGCGACGCGCCTGACGGGTAAAGGATGGATAGTGCGGCAACTGACATGACGATGATCCCGTTCCGGATGCCCTCTTCAGGGGAGAGCGAGAACCGGGTGCTGTGCAGGTACACTCCTGTCCCGTCATCGGTCCCCAGCCGCAGGTAACAGAGGGGAATCGGCGGGGTGACCCTCCCGAACAGCCCGAAATCCTCGCTTCCGGTCAGGGGGTCGAGGCGGCGGATTCGATCTTTCCCAATACAGCGCGTGAGGGCAGCGATGACACACCTGGTGAGGCCCTCATCATTCTCAAGGGGTGGAACCGACTCCTGCTGGAAAGTGAGAACGGGGAGGAGGTCTTCAGGGATCCCTGCGGCCCTTGCGGTGTGTGCACAGATCCGCGCAATTGAGGAGAGGATGAGGTCACGGATACCCTCTTTGAAGTACCGGATATTCACCTGGAGATGTACATTGTCCGGGATGGCATTGTGCTTGGTGCCGCCATGGATGGACGCGACGGTGATGAGGCCGAATTCACCTGCCGGCACCTCCCGGGTGATGATGGTCTGGAACTGGAGTACCAGTTGAGCGGCGAGTACGACGGGGTCCCGCCCGCGGTCGGGGTGCGCGGCATGCCCCCCTATTCCCCTGACCAGTATATCGAGAGATTCCGCACCCGCTGTGAAGATCCCCTCCCGGTAACCGAGGTGGCCGTTCGGGAGATCCGGGGAGACATGGAGGGCAAGACCGCAGTCGGGTCTTGGGAATCTTTCATACAGGCCGTCTGCAATCATCATTTCAGCCCCCGACACGGTCTCTTCCGAGGGTTGTGCAACCAGGACAACAATCCCACTCCAGGTATTCCGCACCAGGGAGAGAAAGTGTGCGGTCCCGGCAAGGACCGTGCAGTGCAGGTCGTGTCCGCATGCATGCATGACGCCGACCTCTCTCCCGTCGCAGGTCCTGGCCCTCTCCCTGCTTGCATAGGGAAGGCCGGTCTCTTCTTCGAGTGGAAGTGCATCCATGTCGGCACGGATCATCACCACCGGGCCGTCACCGTTTCGCAGGACTCCCACCACGCCGTGTCCCCCGATTCCCCGGGTGACCTGGAAACCGGCATTTTCCATCTCGCGCGCCATCACTCCTGCAGTCCTGATTTCTTTCCCCGAAAGTTCGGGGTGGGAATGGAGATCCTTATACAGGGCAGCAAGGTACACAAGACGGGTCCCGAGAAAATCCTCCAGTGGTTTTATAGAGCTGCAAGGCCCCTCCGGGCACATTTCCCCGCCTTCGTTCACCTCCGTCACGATTTCTTCATCTCCTCGTACCGCCTGATGGATGTGTCCAGGTATTCTTTTTCCGTATCTATTCCTGTAAACCTCCGCCCGAGGTCACATGCCGCGAGACCTGTTGTGGAGCTTCCCGTGAAGGGATCGAGCACAAGGTCGCCCTCGCGGGTACATGCGAGGATGATTCGTCTCAGGAGCGAGAGAGGTTTCTGGGTGGGGTGGCATCCCTGCCCTTTCTCTGAATTTCGCGGGGTGGGGATGCTCCAGACGGTCCGCATCTGGCGATCCGGGCGCTTGAGGCTGTCCTCGCTCCATTCGCCGCATTTCATGTCCCTGTAATTGAACACGTGCTTTATTCCCGTAGAGCTCCGCGCCCACAGGAGCGTCTCATGGCTCGCGGTGAAATAGCGGGTGCTCAGGTTCGGCGGGGCATTGGGTTTGAACCAGCAGATGTCGTTGAGTATCTGGAACCCTTCCATCTGAAGGGCAAAACCACAGGCGTAAATGGAATGGTATGTCCCGCTTATCCAGATACACCCGTCATCCGAAAGCACTCTCCTGCAGGCGCTGATCCAGTCCCTGTGGAACCGGAAATCCTGTTCGGTGCCGCTGCTGGCATCCCAGGAGCCCTTGTTGACTGATGCCCTCTTCCCCGAATGGCAGGTAAATCCCCCGTTGGAGAGGTTGTACGGCGGATCGGCAAAGACGAGATCGACGGATCCCTCCGGCATTTCCCCAAGAATTTTCAGGCAATCCCCGTGGAACAGGGTGAAATGGCCGTCCTGGTAATATGGCATCAGGGTCATGGGCGGTAATCTGTACGACAGAGGTGCTGTCCCGGTCATCTCCACGTACAGGAATCCAAAATGGCCGCAACAGCGATGTACAACCATATTTGTGAGATGGCAGGACTTAAAATGATAGCCGCTGCAGGAAAGGGCAGTCCCTTGCGAATCTCTATCACGTTACAATGCCAAGATACCACTGGAGCAGCATGGCAACACGAAGGGTCCGGGATATGATGCGGCTGATGGCAAGGAAGATTGTCACGATCGCGGAATCCCTTTCAGACGAGGAGGTAGAGCAGTTCGTGGAGGAGATTCTCCATGCAAGGCGTATCTATGTCCTGGGAGCCGGCAGGTCAGGACTGGTGGCAAAGGCTTTTGCCATGCGCCTGATGCACCTCGGATTCTCGTCGTTTGTAGTCGGCGAGACGATCACTCCTGCAATGAACACGGACGATCTGATGGTGGTCTTTTCAGGGTCAGGGAAGACCAAGACCGTCGCCGATATCGCCGAGACTGCGAAGGAGATCGGGGGAAGACTCGCACTGATCACTTCGGACAGGGATTCACGGATCGGAAGGATAGCCGATATCATCGTGATCATTGAACATCATCGCGACGAGGTGAAGGACGATGGCGCCGAGTTCGAGATACGGCAGATGATGGGGGAGCACAAGTCGTTCGCCCCCCTCGGGACTCTGTTTGAGACTGCTGCAATGATCTTTGCAGATGCGGTCATATCCCGCCTGATGGAGATCATCAAGGTTGACGAGAAAGAACTGAAAGACCGCCACGCGAACATTGAATGAGGGAGGAAAAGATGGAGAAGGTACGATGTGCAGGAAGGTGCCTGGGAATCGAGATATCAGGGATACGGAAGCTCTTCGATGCTGCCGGGCCGGGATCCATCAACATGGGACTCGGGCAGCCCGATTTCGATACCCCCGATCACATCAAGGAGGGGGCCATCCGGGCAATCCGTGAGGGGAAGACCGCCTATACTTCGAACATGGGAATTCCGGAACTCCGGGATGCCCTTTCTGTGAAACTGAAGAAGGAGAATGGCCTTGTGTATTCCCCTGACCAGATCCTTGTCACGGCAGGGGCAAGTGAGGCCCTCCATATCATCATGCACGCGCTGGTGGAGGAAGGCGACCGGGTGCTCTATGCGGACCCCGGTTTTGTCTCGTACGGGGCTCTCGCAGTGCTCGCAGGCGGGCGTCCCGAAGGGGTTCCCCTCGATGGGAATCTGCGCATCGACGTGGAGGCAGCAAAGGAGAAGATAGATGGCGCACGCCTCTTTGTGCTGAACTCCCCCGGCAACCCGACAGGTGCGGTGGAGACAAAGGAGAACATCAGGGCACTCGTGGAGTACGGGAATGACCGCGGGGTGACGATCGTGAGCGACGAGGTCTATGAGCACTTCATCTACGAAGCGTCGCACTGGAGCGCGGCCCGGTTCGGGGACGATGTCATCACGGTCAACGGGGCGAGCAAGACATACGCGATGACCGGCTGGAGGCTGGGATACCTTGCCGGACCCGTGGAGTATGTCGAGCAGTGTCTCAAGGTTCACCAGTACTGCCAGGCCTGTGCGACGTCGATCTCCCAGTATGCGGCTCTGACTGCATATACCGGGCCCCAGGATTGTGTCGCGGACATGAGGAATGAATACCGGTATCGCCGGGACTATCTCTATGACGAGCTGGTGCGCATGGGCTTCTCTTTTCCCAGGCCGGAAGGCGCCTTTTACATATTTGCGCCGCTTGGAAAGGATCTCACACACCGCATCATAGCGAGTGGAATCATCATCGTCCCGGGGGAGGCGTTCGGGTGCAATTCACCTGAATATGCAAGGATGAATTATGCCACATCACGCGAGAACCTGAAAGCCGCCGTGGGGAGGATCAGGCAGGTAATGGAGGACTGATCAATTATGGTAAAAGATATACTGACCAGGTTGTCGAATGCCCATGGCATCTCGGGAAGCGAGGGCAGCATCACGGGCATCGTGCGGAAAGAACTGAAGAAACATGTGGACGAGATCCGCGAGGACCGGATGGGAAACCTCGTGGCCGTGAAAAAAGGGAACAATTTCAAGGTGATGCTTGCAGCCCATGCGGACGAGATAGGGCTGATGGTCAAGTCCATAGATGAGAAGGGGTTCATCCGTTTCGTCGCACTCGGGGGATGGTACGCACCGACCCTCTACAACCAGCGTGTGGTACTTCATGGCACCAGGGGAAGAGTCTTCGGGGTGCTGGGCGGAAAACCTTTCCACAAGATGGAAGAGGAGGAGCGCAAGAAGGGGGTAAAAATCGATGACATGTTCATCGATGTGGGGGCCTGCAGCAGGGACGAGGTATCTGATATGGGGATCTGCGTGGGGACACCGGTATCCGTGGACAGGGAGGCTGCAGCCCTTGCGAACGGCCGGCTTACCGGGAAGGCATTTGATAACCGGGTCGGTGTGGCAATGCTGATCAAAACCATGCAGGAGGTGAAGTCACCTTTCACCATCTATGCCGTGTTCACAGTCCAGGAGGAGGTGGGCCTGAAGGGGGCCAAAACGAGTGCGTATTCCCTCCAGCCGGACTGTGCTATCGCGACCGATGTGACCATCCCAGGCGACCATCCCGGGATAGACTTAAAAGACGTCCCCGTGGAGATGGGAAAAGGACCTGTCATCACCATTGTAGATGCGAGCGGGAGGGGCCTGATTGCGAGCAGGGCCATGGTGAAATGGCTGTGTGACGCCGCCGAGGCGCATGACATCCCGGTCCAGCTCGAGGTGGGGAGCGGGGGGACCACCGATGCGACAGCCATCCATCTCGAGCGGGGGGGCATCCCGAGCACCACTCTCTCCATTGCAAGCCGGTATATCCACTCCCCTGTCGAGGTGGTGGACGTCCGGGATATTGAAGAAGGGGTACGGCTGCTCGTCAATGCACTCAAAACCAGGCCGAAATTTTCCTGAAAGATCCTCTTTCCCCTGGGAAGGTGAGGGGACAACGTCTTTTTTCTTATCCCGTTGAATGTACATTTACGCGCGTATAAGGTGAGTAAGTACTCAATGCAATAATTTTATGCGTGTGTGTACGCAGGTGAAGAACACCACACCGCTAATCGTACCAGAGTAGAAAAACGACTGTAATTGCCCTTATTATTAAAAAGAACACTTCTACAAAGAAAGAAAAGAATTTTCATCCAGGTTGGTGTGATGGCAGAACATACGTTCTTCCGGCCGCTCCATGAATACCTGTGATCATTGCCCCGATCTGAAATTGGGCATATGTTGGAAGCAGGAGCGATAAAATACGCCATATTTTGGCCCGGATGAGGGAAAGATTTAAATATATAACTGAAGAGGATATGTTGAATACATTTGTTCAGGGATCGAGGGCTCATAATGCTCCCGATTCCTGATTGGGGAATGTATACAAAAATGCAACTGAGGTACCCGTATGAAATGCGAAAAAGGGCTGCAGATAGTTATACCCACGGTCCTGTGTCTCCTTCTGGTGCTCCCCGCGAGCGCCGCCCTTGGCGTGAACGGGATCACACCATCGTCAGGGCTGAACACAGGGACTGTATTCATTACCAACCTGTCGGGAACGGATTTTCCTGACCAGGATATTGTTCCTGACGAAGACGTCGTCTTGGTCTCGCTCAACATGAGCGACGAAGAGAGCATTATCGCACAGTACGTGACAGTGGCGTCCCCCACGAAGATCACATGCCTCTTTGACATCACCGGTGCGGAGGCGGGACAGTGGAACGTGACGGTCATCAATAAGACCAGCAATGCGTCCGCGGTTCTCGAGAATGGATTCACAGTCGAGAACCATCCCCCGGACGTGGTGTCAATCACACCGGATCACGGAGTGAACAATGCCCCGGTGCAGATCACCAATCTGACCGGTTACTACTTCCTTGAGGGAGTCACCGTGAACCTGACAAAGGAGGGGGAGGTGGCTATCCCCGGCCTCAATGTCACCTGGGGCAATTCCTCGCAGATCACCTGCGAGTTCAACATCACGTCCGCACCTACAGGGGCATGGAACGTCAACGTGACCAACCCGGACGGGAAATCGGATGTTCTCCTGAACGGATTTACCATCTCATACCCGACACCTGTCATTGATTCTATCACTCCATCGAGTGGAACCAATACCGGGGTCATAGGCATTACCAACCTGGCCGGTTCCGGGTTCATGCCGGGCGCCAACGTCACCCTGCGCATGCCCAACCAGACTGACATCCAGACCATCAACGGGCCCATCGTGGAACCCGGGAAGATTCTCTGCTTCTTTGACCTGAGTTCTGTGCATGTTGGTGCCTGGGATGTGGTGGTCACCAACCCCGATTTGCAGAATGCGACCCTTGCCGGCGGATTCACGGTCAGATACCCTGACTCTCCGGCTGTGACCGGGATCGACCCACCGGAAGGGGTCAATACTGGGTCCGTCACGGCGAATATCACCGGGAGCGGCTTCCATGACAATGCGATAGTGGTACTCTCCCTTGGCGCCCAGAACATCACCGGCACCGGCGGGGTTGTCTCCCCCGGAAGTATTACCGGGGTCACCTTCAATCTCACTGGGATGCCGGCAGATGACTGGAATCTGACAGTCACCAACGAGGACGGGCAGTCGGCAACGCGTGCAGATGCGTTCACCATCACGAATCCGCCACCCACTGTGACATCGGTCGACCCGTCATCCGGGGTCAATGCAGAAGGATGGCTTACCATCGATAACATTACCGGCACTGGATTCCTTCCAGGTGCACACGTGACATTCTCAAAGGAGATGATCTCCTTCGATGCGGCAAGTGTCAATGTCAGCAGCAGCACCCGTCTGAGCTGCCAGGTGAACCTTGCCGGGGAAGTGGCGGGAGTGTATGCCGTCACCGTCACCAACACGGATGACCTGTCAGGGACACTGGCCGGCGCCTTCACCGTACTGAACCCCGCCCCCGTCATCCATTCCATTACCCCGTCAGCGGGTGAGAATACAGGATCGGTGGATATCATCGCCCTGACCGGTGAAAATTTCCTTGACGGAGCCGGCGTGAACCTCACGAAATCCGGCGAGAGTGCGATACCCGGGAACCCGGTCGCCTGGACCAATTCGACCACGCTCACCTGCACATTCAACCTGACAGATGCAACAGCCGGAGCATGGGACGTCGAAGTGGTGAACCCCGATGGGAGGAGCGACACCTACGAGGGCCTCTTCACAGTCACGAACCCGCCGCCCTCTCCTCTTGCGATAACTCCTGATAAGGCACCCAACAACTGGCCTATCGTTGTTGCAATTACAGGGAATGGTTTCCTGCCGGATTCTGTTCCGAGACTGGTCAAAGGATCGTCTGTCATTGACCCGGATTCTTATACTGTCAATGTCACTACTCAGACAATCATGAGCCAGTTTGACCTGGCAGGGGTTCAGGTCGGTTTATGGGATGTGTCCGTGACGAATACCGGAGACAACCTGACCGGGACCCTGCCTGAAAAATTCAACATCACGTATCCGGCAGCGCCTGACGTGACAGGTATTGACCCTGTATTCGGCGTGAATGACGGACCTTTCACCATCGCCAATATTTCCGGCACAGGGTTCCATCCAGGCGCAACCGTGAACCTTTCGAAGAGCGGAGAGGATGACATCGCCGGAATAAATGTTACGGTACTCAGCGAGTTTGAAATCAGCGTTGACTTCAATCTTGCCGGAAAAGAAACAGGGTTGTGGGATGTCGTCGTCACAAACAATGACGGGCAGAGCGATACGTATGCAGCCGGTTTCGAGATTCGTTATCCTGCTCCTGTTATTAACAGTATAGACCCTGCCAAGGGGGACAATGACAAGATTGTCTCTCTCACCAGCCTGTCCGGGTCCGGTTTCCGCTCCGGCGCCTCTGTCAGGCTGAACAGCACGCTAGGGGCCGATATCGTGGCCGGCAACGTGAATGTCACACCCCCTGGCCTGATCACCTGTACCCTGAACCTGACCGGGCAGCCGGTCGGTGCCTGGGATGTCATTGTCACAAACTCTGACGGCCAGTCCGGTATCAAGGAGGATGGTTTCACCATCGAGTATCCTGCACCGACAGTGACATCGATAGACCCCCCGAAGGCCTCAAATGACGGTGTCGTCCTCATCAATGCCATCAATGGAACCAACTTCAGGACAGGGGCAACTGTCTGGCTTGTCAAGTCCATGCAGCCGGATATCCAGGCGTCCGATGTGCACGTGATCGATTCGCAGACCCTGAATTGCTCCTTTGACCTTGAAGATGCGGAAACAGGGTACTGGACCGTGGGGGTTATCAACCCTGACGGGAAATACGGGACTCTCCCCTATGGTTTTAAGGTTCTGCCGCCGGCCGCCGTCCCGAACTTTACCGCTGCTCCCACCTATGGCACGGTGCCTCTCACCGTCCAGTTCACCGATACATCGCTGAACAATCCAGATCAGTATGGCTGGAATTTCGGTGACGGGACTGTCCTCGTCGGACTCGCAGGAACGGAAGCCCAGAATCCCCTGCACACGTATAACGAGGTCGGGACATACAATGTCACCCTGACGGTGATAAATGAAGGAAACGCCCCCGATGGCGATTTCATCCGGAAAGATTACTACATTGTCGTGGTCAGGACACCGGTGGCAAATTTCACTGCTGACAGGACGACCGGCAATGCACCTCTCCTCGTCCAGTTCACCGACACGTCTGATGGCGAACCGATTTCGTGGTTGTGGAACTTCGGCGACGGGAGTATATCGAGGGAACAGAACCCCTATCACCTCTACACCAAGCCGGGAGTCTATACGGTGAGCCTTGCGGTCAGCAACCGCGCCGGCAGGGACTCGATTACAAAGACCGATCTGATCACGGTGAAAGCGCTTGTCGAGGCAGATTTCACGGCAAACAGGACGTCGGGGATTTCCCCCATGAGTGTCCAGTTCACCGACCTCTCAACGGGAAGCCCTGACAGCTGGTCATGGGCGTTCGGGGATGGAACGACCTCGATAGAACAGGACCCACAGCACACGTATGAGACACCCGGCGTCTACAACGTGCGCCTGACAGTGTCCAACAGTGGGAATGGCGCAACCGATACAAAGACCGTGAATGAGTATATAGTTGTCCGCGAGGGTATGATGGCCTCCTTCACGTACACCACCAGCAACCCCGAGAACCTCGCACCGCTCACTGTTGCCTTTACTGACACTTCGCACGGCACCTACGACCGCGTGGTCTGGAACTTCGGTGATAAGTTCATCTCGACGGAACAAAATCCCATCCACACTTACACTGCTCCCGGCAACTACACCGTGATTCTGACAATCTCCGGCTCCGGAGATACCAGTTCGGCTTCACAGGTCATAGAAGTGAAACAGGCTGAAATACCGGATTTCACAGTCAGTCCTGCCACTGGTTCCGCACCGCTGACAGTCATGATCGCCGATGCATCGACAGGAAATACTGCATCCAGAAATTACTGGATCCTGAATGAGGATCTGACTGTATACCGTTACATCACAGACGCAGAATTGGAACAGTACTACACAATTGAAACACCCGGCAATTACACGGTGCAGATGGAGGCGACTTTCGCATCAGGCAACGTTCTTGAAAAGATCAGGGAGAACTGCATCCAGGTACTTCCCTTCCCGTGAAGGGAGAGGGGACACCCCCTCAGTTGCCTTTTTTACCCGCCGGTTTAACAGGAAAAATGTATTCCACGCTCGCTCTTCAGCTTCGGATTGACTCCCGGGCAGTTCTCACCCGGTGCATGATGGTTCTTCCATCTTCCCTTTTAGGTCCCTGATCATATCCCGCATCCTGATTGCCTCCTCGAAGTCCAGGCGGTCGGCCGCCTGGTGCATCCTCGCTTCTATCTCGACAAGCAAATTCGGGATCTCCGACTTCGGGATATGACGGGTATCCTTAATATCGACTTCCTTCTCGGGGACAGGCTTTACGATCGTCTCGGGAGTGATGTGGTGGAGGGAATTGTACGCAAGCTGGAGCGTTCTCCTCCTCTCTGTCTCGGCGACTGCCTCCCTGATCGAGCCGGTGAGGGTGTCGGCATAGAGCACCACCCGGGAGTTGGCGTTCCGGGCGGCTCTTCCTATGATCTGGATGAGGCTTCGTGCATCCCGCAGGAAGCCCTCCTTGTCCGCATCCAGTATCCCGATGAATCCCACCTCGGGGATGTCCAGGCCCTCCCGCAGGAGGTTGATTCCCACGAGGACATCGAACCTGCCCAGCCGTAACTGCCGGATGATCTCGGTGCGCTCCAGGGTGTCAATCTCGGAATGGAGATACCTTGTGCGTATTCCTTTTTCGGCGAGATATTCGGTGAATTCCTCGGCCAGTTTCTTTGTGAGGGTCGTCAGGAGCACCCGGTCACCGCGGGCCACGGTCTCCCTGATCTCTCGGATAACATCATTGGTCTGACCCTCGGTCTTCCGGATTATTACCTCCGGATCAACGAGCCCCGTGGGCCTGATGATCTGCTCGACTATCTGCTGGGAATGGGAGAGCTCGTATTCTGCGGGTGTCGCCGAGACGAAAACGACCTGCCGCATATACTGCTCGAACTCCCTGAACATGAGGGGGCGGTTGTCAAATGCGCTCGGGAGCCGGAAACCATAGTCCACGAGCGCTTTTTTCCTCGACCGGTCACCGTGGAACATGCCGTGCAGCTGGGGGATGGTCTGGTGGCTCTCGTCAATGAAGAGGAGGAAATCCTCCGGGAAATAATCGAGGAGGCAGTAGGGTTTTTCCCCGGGTTTCCTGAAATCGAAGTGCCGCGAGTAGTTCTCGATGCCCTTGCACGACCCGGTCTCCTCGATCATCTCGAGGTCGTAGAGCGTCCTCTGCTCGAGCCTGTGGGCTTCCAGCATCCCGAGTTCCGGTAGGCGCATCTGCAACTCCTCCCGGATCGATGAGAGTGCCTGTCTCTGGATCTCCTGGGGAATCACGTAGTGGCGTGCGGGATAGACGTGGAAGTACCTGTGCTGCTCCTTTACCTGACCCGAGGTCTTCTCGACTTCGGTGATGCGTTCCACCTCGTCCCCGTAGAGTTCGATCCGTATGATATCCTGGAAATATCCCGGTATCAGGTCAATGGTGTCGCCCTTGACCCGGAACCGGCCGGGCTGGAGCTCGAGATCGTTCCTCTCGTATTGCGCGGTCACGAGACTCTCGATGATCTGTTTCCTGGGGATGTGGTCCCCGGTATTCAGTTCAAATCCCATATCCCGGAAATGCTCCGGCCTCCCGAGCCCGTAGATGCAGGAGACCGAGGCCACGACGATGACATCGCGGCGGGAGAGGAGCGATGCCGTCGCGGCAAGTCGCATCATCTCGATTTTCGGGTTGATCTGCGCATCCTTCTCTATATACTGGTCCTTCTGGGGGAGGTAGGACTCGGGCTGGTAATAATCATAATATGAGACGAAATATTCCACCCGGTTGTCCGGGAAGAATTCGCGGAACTCGTTCCAGAGTTGCGCCGCAAGGGTCTTGTTGTGCGCGATGACCAGGGTCGGCCTCTGGGCTTTCGCAATCACATTGGCCATCGTGAAGGTCTTGCCGGATCCTGTGACCCCGAGGAGGGTCTGGAACCGGTTTCCATCCTGTATTCCGTTCACCAGCTTCTCTATCGCGTCCGGCTGTGAACCGCGGGGGGAGAACCCGGCCTTCAGAGAAAAACCCGTCATGGCATCACCCTCTTCTTCCGCAGCAGCCTGTGGTATGCGATGGCGAAACGATGCGCCTCATCCCGTATCTCCTGAAGATAGAGGGAGGCTTTCTCGTGCTTTTTCACGGGAAGCGGATGTGCGGATCCCGGGACGTAGATCTGCTCCTCCCTCTTGGCGAGCGCAATGACAGGGATCGGGAGCCCCAGATCTTTCATGGCAGAGAGTGCGGCATTCAACTGGGTCCTGCCGCCGTCGACAATGACCAGGTCCGGGAGAGTGGCGTCCTCCTCTTTCAGGCGCCGGTATCTCCGCGTCACCACCTCGGCGATTGCGCGGGGGTCGTCTATCCCTTCAACGGTTTTGATCCGGAAACGCCGATAATTCCGCTTGTCCGGGTGACCGTCCCGGAACTGGACCATGGAGCCAACCACTTCGGTCCCTGCGAGGTGAGAGATGTCGAAGCATTCGATGACGCGGGGGAGATCATCCAGGGCAAGTTTTTCCATAAGCTCCTCGATGCGTATCATCCCGCCGAAATGGGCGATCTCGATGTTGGTTTTAACGAGCGAGAGCAGCCTCCGCTTGGCCCCGATCCGCGGGACGCTGACGGTCACTTTCCGTCCTTTCCTGAGAGAGAGGAACTCCTGCACGTCCTGGCCCACCTCCTGCGGGAGGACGAGATCTCCGGGAGGCGTGTTCTCCGAGTAATACTGGACCAGGAACTCCTCCAGGAAGTCCTTGCCCTCATCGAAGATGAACTCCCTCTTGTGTGCGAGTGTGCCCCTGTGGACATTGAAGAGCATCAGGTACACCCGGCCCTCATGCACCAGGAAATTGATAATATCCTCATCGGTATCTTTCTTCCTCGCAATATCCTGGCGTTCCGAAAGATGCGTGAGCGCCTGCACCTGGTCGCGGAGCAGGAGCGCACGTTCGTAGTCGTGCGTCCGGGACCTCTCTTCCATCTCCTCTTTCAGCGTTCGGATGATCTCCGGGGTATTTCCCTTCAACACAAGCGATGCCTGCCGCACCAGTACCCCATAGTTCTCAGGGTCGATCCTGCCCTTGCAGGGTGCACTGCATGTCCCGAGCGATGCGCGGAGGCACCCCCGTTTGGGCATCTTCCGGCAGCTCCGGAGCCTGAAGGTCTTCTTGACGACAGAAAGGACATGATCCCTCTCTGCAGCGGAAGTAAACGGCCCAAAATAGGATCCGTTTCCTGTCATCTTCCTCGCGATACAGATCTGAGGGAATTGTTCTCCGGTGAGATGGATGAAGGCGTACTGCTTGGCATCCTTCAGATCGATATTGAACCGCGGCTGGTGGGTCTTGATCAGGCTGTTTTCCAGGATGAGGGCCTCGACTTCGTTCCCGGTGACGATATAATCGATGTCGGCAATCAGTGAGACGAGGCGCCGCGTCTTTGCGTCGAGCCCGCGTTTCTGGAAATAGCTGGATACTCTTTTTTTCAGATCCTTTGCCTTCCCCACGTAGAGTATGGTGCCGTCTTTGTCCCTGAACAGGTAGCATCCGGGGGCATCAGGGAGCGAGACCGCGGGTTTCATGTCTGTTGGAGCATCCTCTGCAGGAATTTCCCTGTGTGGCTCCCGGGGTTCTCCGCCACCTCTTCAGGCGTCCCGGTCGCCACCACGTACCCGCCGTGGTCCCCGCCTTCAGGCCCGAGGTCTATGATGTGGTCGGCGGACTTGATCACATCAAGGTTGTGCTCGATGACGACGACGGTGTTCCCCTTGTCGACGAGTTCGTTGAGAACGGCAATCAGCTTTTTCACGTCGTGGAAGTGCAGGCCCGTGGTGGGTTCGTCGAGGAGGTAGATGGTTCTCCCCGTTCCTTTTTTGGAGAGTTCACGGGTGAGCTTGATCCGCTGTGCCTCTCCACCGGAGAGCGTCGTGGAACTCTGCCCGAGCTTGATGTACTCAAGACCCACTGCCGCAAGCGTTTCCAGCTTGTGCCGGATCGAGGGGACATTCCTGAAGAGATCCAGGTTCTCTTCCACGGTCGAATCAAGGACTTCCGCGATGTTTTTGCCTTTATACCTGACATCGAGGGTCTCACGATTGTAGCGTGTCCCCTTGCATTCCTCGCATTCGACGTATACGTCGGGAAGGAAGTTCATCTCGATCTTGATCAGGCCGTCTCCCTCGCAGGCCTCGCAGCGCCCGCCTTTCAGGTTGAACGAGAACCTGCCCGGCTGGTACCCCCGCATTTTTGCTTCTTTCGTACTGGCAAATACCTTCCGGATCTCGTCAAAGACCTTGGTATACGTGGCGGGATTGCTTCTCGGGGTCTTTCCGATGGGGCTCTGGTCGATGACAATGACCTTGTCCACGTCTCCGTTGAATTCCAGGCTCCTGTATTTCCCGGGAGTGACGCGGGAGTGGTAGAGCGTCTTCTGGAGTGCCTGGTACAGGGTATCGTAGATGAGCGTGGACTTCCCTGATCCCGACACCCCGGTCACGACAGTGAAAACGCCGAGGGGAATGCTGGCATCGATCTCCTTGAGGTTGTTTTCGGAGCAGCCCTTAATGCGGATGGAGTGCTCACTCCTGCGCCGGAGTGGGGGAGTCTCGATCTTCAGCGTCCCGGCAAGGTACTGTCCTGTCAGGGAGTCCCTGTTCATTGTAATTTCCGCAGGGGTGCCTTCTGCGACGACGTGACCGCCGTGCAGTCCTGCTCCCGGTCCCATGTCCACCACGTGATCGGCGCTGCGGATGGTATCCTCGTCATGTTCGACCACGATTAAGGTGTTTCCGAGGTCCCGCAACCTGCGGAGAGTGTCGATGAGTTTCTGGTTGTCACGCTGGTGAAGCCCAATAGAGGGTTCGTCCAGAACGTAGAGGACTCCCATCAGGTTCGAGCCGATCTGCGTGGCCAGCCGTATCCGCTGCGCTTCGCCCCCCGAGAGGGTTCCCG
This sequence comes from uncultured Methanolinea sp., assembly GCA_964452625.1. Taxonomy (GTDB): domain Archaea; phylum Halobacteriota; class Methanomicrobia; order Methanomicrobiales; family Methanospirillaceae; genus Methanolinea_A. The sequence continues at coordinate 30,482 of CAYVMJ010000004.1, read as the reverse complement.
CGCTCCGGGAGAGGGTGAGGTACCCGAGGCCGACTCTCTCCAGGAACTCGAGCCGGGCGTTGATCTCTTTGAGGATCTGCCGTGCGATCTCCTGCTGTTTCTCCGCGAGATCGAGGTCGGCGAAGAACCCGATGCACCTGCTGACCGGCATGTCGGTGATATCAATGATGGACCGGTCATTGATGCGAACGGCGAGAACCTTGTCCTTGAGCCGCCTGCCATTGCAGCGCGGGCACCCGGAGATGCGCATGAACTTCTCGAGTTCCCTTTTGCGGTATTCCGACTGGGTCTGGTGGTAGAGACGTTCCGACTGGGGAACAAGCCCCTCCCACTCCCCTGTGTGGGCCCAGTGCGCATCCCCGTTTCTCCCGCTCATCGAGAAACGGATCCGCTCGTTTGAACCGAACATGAGGACATCGTACTGGTCCTTCGAGAGATCCTTTATGGGAGTGAGCACCGAGAAGCCGTAGTGCCGGGCAACCGCTCCCAGGTACTGGTTGCGGTACCCGTCCAAGTAGTTCCGGTAAAGGGCGACTGCACCGTCTGCGATCGATTTCGACGTGTCGGGGATGATAAGGTCCGGGTCAAACTCCATCTTTATCCCGAGACCGTTGCACTCCTCGCAGGCACCAAAAGGGCTGTTGAATGAGAACATCCGGGGCTGGAGCTCCTCGAACGTGAGGCCGCACACCGGGCAGGCGAGAACAGACGAGAAGATATGCTCTTTGTCATCAGAGGACAGGACGAATATAAGCCCGGCAGATTTCTTCAGGGCATTCTCGCAGGCTTCCGACAGGCGTGACCGGTCGTCCGTGTCCAGCCTGTCGATGACCACGTCTATGTCATGTTTCTTGTATCTTTCCAGGGTGACCTCTTCATCCGTGCGATGTATCTCCCCGTTGACACGCACCCTGGTGAACCCTTCTTTGTTCAGATCCTTCAGGAGCTGCTGGTACGTTCCCTTCTTCTGGCGGACCACAGGTGCAAGGATGGTGACCTGTCCCCCGATCTCCGTCGCAATCCTTTCAGCGATCCTCGCTGGCGACTGCGCCTCGATCCGGATATTGTGCACCGGGCAGTAGGGGACGCCTATGCGGGCAAAGAGGAGGCGGAGATAGTCATAGATCTCCGTAACGGTCCCGACCGTGCTCCTGGGATTCTTGCTGGTGCTCTTCTGCTCTATCGATATTGCGGGCGAGAGCCCGATGATTGCATCGACGTCCGGCTTGTGCATCAGGCCCAGGAACTGCCGCGCATACGCGGAGAGGGATTCCACGTATCTCCGCTGCCCCTCGGCATATATAGTGTCGAATGCGAGGGTGGACTTGCCCGAACCCGACAGCCCGGTGATGACGATGAACTTGTCGCGCGGCAGCTCAACGGTGATATTCTTCAGATTGTGCTGGCGTGCGCCCCTGATGATGAGATTCTTCATGGATCTGTTGCGTGTATCATGTGGATGTGCAGGCATATAGGGGTGACTCTCCGGGAAAAAAACAGGGCAAATGTGAGGGAAATAAAATAAAATCTGAAACACTATATATTTTTGACTTGATGGCGGATTACATTTAATAGAATCCTGTGATAATTCATACTGAATCGAACCAAATGGACGAAATAGGATATTTTTCCGTTATAAGGCATGAAATCCTTGAAATTATCCCGCAAGGAGACCACAGGATCCTTGATATTGGTTGTGGTACCGGTGCTACCTTAAAACGATTGAAGGATTGCGGAAAGGCCATGGAAACGTGCGGGATTGAAATGAATCGAGATGCTTCGATTATTGCAAAACAACAGGCCGACATGATACTTACGGGTGATGCAGGAACGATTGACATTCCGTTTGAAAAGAACTATTTTGATTATATTCTCTTTTGTGATATTCTGGAACATTGTTACAATCCTGATCAAATTCTGGAAAAATATGCGTCATATCTGAAAGATGAGGGGCTGGTTATTGCAAGCATTCCCAATATCAAATATTATAAAATTCTCTGTAAACTGATATTCCTTGATAGATTCGAATATCAAAATGAAGGAATTTTGGATAAATCCCATATCAGGTTCTTTACTAAACGCGAAATTGTGAACCTTTTTTCCCGGTCAGGTTATGAAATTCTTTCTATCATGCCAAAAATCGGAGAAAAAGTGCTGGTTAAGGATACTCTTCTTCATTCCTCTCTAAAAAAAATACCTGGCTCATCCTTTTTTACTTTTCAATACTGTATAATATGCAGGAAGAGGAATTGTTCAAATCCGATACACTCATGCTAGGAGAGAATGCTCAACAGCGGTTCATCATTTCTCGAGACTTTACAGCAGGGAAAACACTATGCAAAAGGTATATGTTATCGGGCACCGGCAGCCGGACACTGACAGCGTCGCAAGTGTGATAGGGTATGCCGAGTTCCTGAACCTTAGTGAACCCGACAGATATATTTCGTCCGTCTGCGGCCCTTTGAACAGCGAGACGGAATTTGCACTGGCGCAATTCGGACTCGAACCGCCGGTATACATCGACAGCGTGGAACCGTGCGTGGGAGATATCCCGAAATTTTATTCGGAACGAGCACCGGCTGATATGCCCACCATCGATGTCGCGGCGATGATGGACGAATACGAGGTGCGGAACATCCCCATCGTCGATTCAAAGATACATCTGCTCGGGCTGGTGTCTGAATACGGACTGGCAAAGGCATACGTCACCCCAAAAATCGAGACCAGCCTGATAATCGGACCTATCCCGATCAGTGTAATGGCAAGGATCCTGAATGCCCGCATCTGCACTGACGGCCCGGCAGATATCCATGGCAGGATATACATTGTCATCGATGCCCTCCATGTCGCCCTTTCAAGGCTGTCTGCAAAGGATGTTGCGATTGTAGGCGACAACGAGCCAGCACAACTGGCGCTCATATCCGCCGGGATCGCGGTCCTGGTGATCGCGGAGGGAGCCCCCGTCGGAGAACGGGTACTTGATGCCGCCAGGGAGAAGGGCACAGCTGTTCTCTCCACGCCCCTGGATGCATTCAGCGTGGGGAGGATGATGCATCTCTCGCTCCCCGCAGGCAGGGTCATGGCAACAGATGTTCCGGTTGTCCGGCTCGAAGATCCTCTTGCCTATGCAAAGAAGATGGTGACGGATTCCAAATACCGCACTGCGTGCGTCGTTGACGGCAACGGGATCCTGCTGGGAATGATATCAAGAAACACATTCCTCGAAGACGTCCAGAAACAGGTGATCCTTCTTGATCACAATGAATACGCCCAGGCAGTGGAAGGAGTGGAAACAGCAGAGATACTCGAAGTCATTGACCATCACCGACTCGGGGCTCTCACTACACTGAAACCCGTCCGGTTCCAGAACGAGCCGCTGGGGTCCACCTCCACCATCATCACCAGGAAATTCATGGAGTCTGGCATCAATCCCACGCGTGGTGCTGCAGGCATGCTGATGGCAGGCATTCTCTCCGACACCCTTGTATTGAAGATGTCGACAACAACAGCGGAGGATATCGCCGCAGTGAAGTTCCTTGAGGATATCACCGGGATAGGTGCCCGGGAATTCGGGACAAGCCTTATCCGGAACGGGATGGACCTCGAACACACCCCTCTCCCCAATCTCCTGTCCCGGGACATCAAGCGTTACACTCTTTTCGGCAAGGAAGTCATCGTTGCGCAGGTATTGACAGCCTCACCGGAATATGCGACGATTCACGGAAAGGAAATTCAATTAGCGCTGGAGAGTCTTCGCAGGACAAATGCGGTCGATCTCTACCTTGTCCTGTTTACAGATATCATCGGCAATCACAGCGACTTGTTTGCGGCCGGAGAGAGCGCGATACTCAGGGGCCTTGACTACACGGATCAGCCGGTCGGGCTCCCCGGGGTCATGTCCAGAAAAAAGGACTTTTTGCCGGTATTTGGTGTGAAATTGCGCGATATATAGGAAAAACGGGGAGAAGGCGGATAATTATTCGACAGGTCCATCACTATCGTCAATGACCTGCAACTCCCATTCATCCTCGTCGAATTCCAAAGTACCGGTCCCTTCGCAGACAGGGCACGGGATACTTTCAGGGACCCCGTTGCAGGCATCGGGAGGTACTTCGTCAGAAATGATTTCATCCTCAGTTGGGATGTGGAAGTATTGCTTTACCCTGTGGGATTTCAGTTCGCTGCAGAGCTTATGCTCCTCGTTCGGGACTTCGCCTGTCCCGTTGCAGTTACGGCAGCGGAGGAGGATCATGGTCGTATCTCCTCGGCATTCTTATGATGTATTAACTGGTAATCAAGATTATGAGGGGAAAAATTCATCGTTCTTATTATCCGGGCATCATCGGTTTTTCTCATGGTCTGGATCAGTCTTCTCTTTTTTAAGACCTGAACAATATCCCTGGTATTCCCCCCGATGGCAGAAAGGAACATCCAAAAATACTCTGTCGTTTTTTCTTTCACTGAAAAAAACATAGCGCTGATGAATCCCAGGAATAATGCCTGTGGGAGGAATAGTATCAGGGAAAAGAACGAATAATTCTTGAGTAGGAGGCGTAGACGATTCCTGTTCCGGTAATAAAACCTCTTTTCCTTCAATCTCGCACAACTACTCCCTTCTCTGTGATAACAGACGGTGTCGGGACATATGCCGATACCATACCCTTTCAGCCTTATCCTCCAGGAGAGATCCACATCTTCATAATAGAGAAAGAAGGTGGGATCAAATCCATGTTCATCGAGTTCTTTCAGGATTCCCGGACGGAGCATGAGACAGGCACCGCTTGCATAAAAAAATTCCTGGTTATTTACCTCTGTACTCTTTTTATATTTCTGATATCTTTTCAATGGATAGGCGCCGCCCCATATATCAAGGCTGTATCCGGAATTTTCTATGAGATCTGTTTGATAAAAGAGGATAATGGGCTGGACAAGCCCGTAATTGGCATGGCTTTCCATGCAGCCGACAAGGTTGCGTATACAATTTTGCGGAATGACGGTATCGTTATTGAGGAGAAGAATATAGTCGGGATGGAGAGTCTCCAGGCAGTATGCAATTCCGACATTATTCCCTCCTGCGTATCCGAGGTTTTCCCTGTTTTTTATGAGGATAAGGGATTGGTGATCAGGCTGGAGATCGTCACCATCCCTCTGGATACCTTCTGCAGAGAGTTCGATCAGGTTCACCAGCCGGCCATTTCTTCCCGATTGGAAATATTGTGAATTACATGGGATTTTTCCTTCACAGTATTCCCTGATCTTCTCGATTGATTGATTGGTTGAACCATTGTCGACAACAATTGGATAAAAATCAGGATAATTGTTCTGGAATACTGATTCAAGACATTCAATGGTTTCTTCCCACCCATTCCAGTTCAGGATTATCACTGCAACCTGACGAATCAATGTTCATCACCAGAATATGCCAATGCATTGCGTGCACTGACCCAATTGTATGAGTAAATTGAATAGATAACGTTGTAAAGATATCCGTTTTTCACCTGGAATTTTTAAACAGAAAAGATACTTGTAACACTGACCCTCATCTATAAGTGAATGCTGACAATTATCACCGCTCCTAAAGCATTTCGGAATCATATTGCCATTATACAGCATAACGCCATCGGCAGCTGGAAACAACTTCACCCTGATGTGGAAATATTGTTATTCGGCAATGAGGAAGGGATCGAAGCGGCCTCAGAGAGGCATTCTGTCACCTGGATACCGGATGTTCCTACCAATTCGTACGGTACGCCGCTGTTGAATTTTATTTTTTCCGAGGGACAAAAAAACGCAACCCACGATCTTGTCTGTTATGTAAATGCGGATATCATTCTCTTTCCTGATCTCATCGACGCAGTAAGGCGAATTCATTTCCCTCAATTCCTTCTTGTTGGCAAGAGATGGAATGTGGATATCCGTGAGCCTGTCTCATTTGACAATCCCCGATGGAGAGATGACATACTTTCGATGACCAGAAACAGCGGGATTTTAGCGCCGCCCTATTATATTGACTGTTTTGTGTTTCCAAAAGGGACTGTCGGGCAAATGCCCCCCTTTGTCGTTGGGAGGGCGGGATGGGATAACTGGATGATTTATTCCACAAGAAAAAGAAAAATCCCGGTGATTGATGGTACGAATGCTATTACTCTCGTTCACCAGAATCATGATTACTCCCATATCTCCACACGAACCTCGCAAGACTGGGAAGGTCCCGAGACTGAGTCGAACCGGAGCCTTGTGGGAGGTGTCAAATATTTGTGGGATATTGACGATTCAGACTGGAAAATGGATGGAGAGGAAGTGAAGAAGAAGCTTCCCGGGTTGCAATGGATGTACAGAAAGATGTGGCGTGCATTGAAATAATCACGTGAATATCATCCCACCCTGTTCTTTTTTCCCGCACTCTTTTTTCATTGCATTTTTTCCAATTCTTCCCTGAATCCTGGAGCAAGATGAGATGATTCCATATGGGTTCCAATGGAGGGAATAGGGACCCATAACCGGTATTTTTTACCGAACAGGATCTGTCTCCAGTTGTACCTCCACGATAAAAGGATGAATTTCACGAAACGGGGTGCATTCAGGATAAACTCGATAACACTCAATGGATTTAGCACGTGATACTTTGTGAGGGAGAACCAGACCCCCGCGTCGCAGTTTCCCCTGGAATAGGTAAGAAGAATATCTTTAGTCCCTGCCAGTGTCTCTTTTTTCGTCAGGAAGGTGAGGCACGTGGATCCGGTCCTTTTCCAGTACCTTTTCGAGAAAAATGCGAGTGGCTTGCAGGAAAAACGGATTGGATATAAATAATCGTCCGGGTGATCGTAAGGGCTGATAAAATCGATATCCCGATTATTCCGAAGCAGATCAACCATCTCCCTGAACTGTCCGGGCCTGTAGTAATAATCATCTTCGGCAAAAAACACCACATCCGAGAACTCCTGTGCATCTAACAGGGCAACCTGCATCGAGAATGTGGCAAGGTTTCCAATCCCACCCAGATGATGAAAAACCAGGTCATCATCCTTAAAATATTTCCTGAACAACGCTTCGTATTCTGGCGGGCATTCATCGAGAAGCACAATCATTTTCACTTTGAGAGTGCCCAACGATTCTTTGAACGATTTCAGGCAGAATTCGGACAATTGTAACTTATTATCGGAAAAGAGAGGGGGTGTCCGCGAGACTCCGGGATAGATCCTGTATGCCACACAGAGGTCGTATCTTCCGGAGGTCATGGATGGTGAAATATCATGATTTTCGTTCCTAATAACCGTATTGTTTTACTTACTGGTTCTAAATTTCTTATAGAATTAAATCCTTTTCATCATGAATGGGTCTCCAGCAGTTTTACCCTGGTTTCATTACTCCAAAGGAGTGGGTATATTAATACACTAGCAGTGACTCGTCACAATTTTTAAGATATTGAGGTGAATAGGGGAATACCTCCATATTTCCGTCATTTAAAGGATTATCAGGATACAAATTGATTCACAGTATCCACATACAATTCATGCGTCATTTGTGCAGTTCTCTCCCAACTGTATTTGCCACTCCTCTCCATCCCCTTCTTGATGAGGTTTCCTCGTAGATCTCCTCTTTCGATAATTTTCCTTAATGCATCCTGTATGGAATCGATATTCCCGGGATCAAAATATACTGCAGCATCGCCCGCAATCTCTGGAAATGAACCGGTGTTGCTGCAAGCAACAGGACACCGGCATGCAAATGCTTCCAGAATGGGGATGCCGAACCCTTCATAGAGTGAGGGGAATACAAAGCAACAGGCATGATTATAATAGTCTGCCATACCTTCATCAGAGGGATTCACGTGCTGGATTTTCTCCTCTATATGGAGACTTCGTATGAATTTTCGCTCTTCCGTTGTGACAGGTTCTCCTCCCGCACAGATGAGTGTGAGTGTTCCGGATTCTTCAAGAATAGGTGCAACTGCTTCAAGCAGCAGGTGGAAATTTTTATACCCCCTCCTGACACCCACAAAAAGGATATAGTCCCCCCTGTACTCTTTTGAATTTTGATCCTTATCCTGGAGGGAATGTGTATCCAGGGAACTGGCGAGAGGAATCACGATAATTTTCTCACTCTCGATATCCCAGGTTTTCATTATGTCAGACTTTGTTTGCTCGGAAATTGCAATAATTCTGGAAGAATTCATCATAAGTTCATATTTATATTGTGAGGTCTTGTCATCTTGGGGAAATGATTCCGGGTATTTTTCATGAATCATATCATAGATGGTTACAACAAATGGTTTCGAAGGAAAATTCTTCATAAAATATGGATCAAAATATGTGGGGTGAAAAAGGTCATAATCTGCTTTTTTTATTGCTCTGCTGCTATGGAACTTGTTGAGAGCGTAATTCAGGGTATACTTCCCGGGTAACTTTCTGCCCAAAAGGAAATTGATACTTCTTTGTGGAAATATCTGGTTGAAATATCTGTTTTCAGAGTGAATGACTGAAACATCGATGGATACATCCGGGTATTGTTGAATTTTTTTTATCAGCTCGGTGAAATACCGTGACACCCCCCCATGCACCTGTGTCGAGAAAACCTGGTGGTCATACAGGATTTTCATGATTGTTCCTTTTGTACAACGTAAATATACAATGATAATGGTATAACATAATATTAATTGAACAAAAAATTCTTTATTTTACTATTTATTCCCAATCCAACCTTCTTTTCTATATAAGATACCATCCTGAATTGCCTTGAAGAATGGTACAATCTCAGAATAATGTGAAGAAGTTATAATAAAAAAGAAAACAAACCAAAATTTAAAAAATAAAAAAAATAGCCAATACTTTACAATAGTTGTTTTATCAGCGTTCTCTTTTAATAAAAAAAAATAATTACGTGTCATATAATATGTTTGAAATCCGCTAATTTTTCGAGTAGAAACAGATATTTTATGCCAGATTTTTGCATGAGGCACATAGACAATTTTATATCCTTCTTTTCGTCCCCGAATGCACCAATCCACTTCTTCCCAATATGCAAAATAATAATCCTTCAAAAAACCAATATCTGAAATTACCTTTGTTTTTATTAGAAGGCACACTCCTTGCACAAAATCAACATCGATTATTTCGTCATAATCTCCATTATCCACTTGATTTATACCAATGTGATAAGTCTCGCCCTTTACAAAATCAATCCGTCCGCCCGCAAAGTTTATAATATCATGAAGACCTTTGAAATCAAAATAATAGACTTTAGGGCCTAATATTCCAATTTTCGAGTCAGACTCACCAATATTTACCAATTCTGCTAAAAAATCCGGATCAACAATGGTGTCATTATTCAGAATCAAAAAATAGTCAGGATCATATATTTTTAATGCGTAATTCAGACCAATATTATTGCCCTTCGCAAATCCATAATTTTTATTACATATAATAAAATCGACAATCATGCCAGAATTTGTTGAATATTGCGTGATTTCTTTGATATTTTCAGAGAATAACCGATTAATTGGCTGAGTGAGTTTCTGTTTTTTTTGGTCTTCGGATAGATATTGATCTATTTTCTCGACAGAACTATCATCAGACCCATTATCAACGATAATTAAATTGAATTTTGTAAAGGTAATCTTTAACAGCGATGCGACACATTCGATTGTGTCATTTCCTCCATTCCAATTGAGTACAATTATTGAGACAAAAGGCATTATTCTCCCCCCGGGTGGGAATTCCTTACAATATCATTGGACCTCAGGTTTGTCCACCCAATTAACTAGTCCAGTGCCGGACCAATGACCAAAGGAGGTAATATCAATTTTTGGTTTCTCAATTGATCTCCATAATGGTATCATATTCATGAAACGGATATCATCAAGAATGATAATTGGATGTTTTTTAAATGAAATTTCAGACAAATATTGTAATATATTGTATTCAAATATGCCATCCTTTGCAGCATCTAAAAAAATTAAATCGGCGTTTAAAAAAAAATCAACTTCGTTTTTGAAGTTATTATTATCACTGAGATTGACAATTCGCTGTTCGAGTTGCTCTCCAAAATCGGATTGAAAGAAACCTGAACCAGGACATTGGTCCCATGGTACAATGTCATAAGTAATTATTTTTTGCCTGTTATCTGAAAAGGACTCCTTCATTGAAAGACAACTGGCGCCTGTTGCTGTCCCTATTTCGATTATTAACTGTGGTTTAATAATTTTAACGATAGATGATAATAACTTATAATGTTCTCCAGGCCATGTGTTCATATAACGCTGTAGATGATTAGGAAACCTTTCACTGATAGTGTCAAGTTTAATATTATCGGTGTTTGAGACAATTTCAATACAAAGATTTAATAATCTTTTATCAATACGGGTTAATTCATCAACCTGACTATATGCATAAGTCTTGAAATAATGTTCTGCATTTTTTTCTAAGTAATTAATTATCTCTTTATTTTTGAAAAAATTAGTGAAATTTCCCATGTATTTCATATATAAATCCCACCAATCAAGTATCTAATGTATGGTCCTGTAAATTCTTTCCTTTAACCTGTTTTTAAGAATAATACAGTTTTCATAATTGTTTATTATTTTTGTCATCAGTTTTCTTTGAGGAGAAATGGGAATTTCATGAAATTCAGGATTTCTAAAATTTTTGAGGACTTCAGGTAATATTGATTGATATTTTTTTGCTCTCTTAAAGATATCAGGTTCGATTGGATGCAGATTCTCCATAAAAATATTCCAATTTAACCATTTTCTTTTATACCATTTTTCTGAATCAAAATCAATAGAATGTGCCCAAGTCTGGATTTTTTCATGGAGATCATTGTCGGAATATACATAACTCAAATGATGACAGAGTCCTTTCAGGACAAATGAAGATTTTGCGTTTGTTATCCGGGAGTTGACAAATCTTACATCCGAATTAAGGTTTATTGCAAATTCTGGGTAACCAAGAATAATCGATTTATTTTTAGATTCGATGATATAATTGGTAGTTTTCCAGAAAGTGCACCAAGGAGTACGGTAAAGGTCATAATCTGGGTTATCAAGAATACACTGTATATTTGCTTGATAATCTGAATAAAAGTAGTATTCATCCGCGTCATGAACAACTAAATAATCAAAACCATCTTCCCTCGCTTTTTCAAGGCAAGTGTTCCTCTGCTCTTCATCATAATCCCATGCACCGATAATCACTTCGATTTTTTCGAAAAATTTTGACTCTTTTAATATATTCAGATCAGATTTGTTTCGTATGATCCCTCTTGCGTTTTTATTGTATTTCCATGGGATAGTCCCATAAGCAACATATATTTTATCGACAAAAGGACCACAATTATCGATCATATGCAAGATAAATTGATCACAATTGAACATTAGCACATGAGCAGCAATTTTTTTCCCCATAATGTCCCCTAGTATATTCCGATTTTACCTTTCAAAATATGAATGAGACTCTTTCTGTGTGGTTTTTTCACGATGACAAATGAATCGTCATGTAAATTCATGATATCATAGTGCTGGTCTGAATAACATTTCTTCACGTGTAATTTCAATAATTTTATATTCTCAACATGTTGGGGATTGAACAGATATACGCCTTTGTTGAATCCGAAACAGATGGGCCAGAAGGATTTCCGGTATTGATCATGGGTATAAATTGCTTCTGCAATGTCCGGAAAATTGCTGTGCAATATATCGTCAAAAATCAAAAGTGCATCTGGCATTAAAATTTTATCCATCGCATCCAAAAAATTTTTTACAGCGGAAAAAGTATGTTCTCCATCGATATGAGCAAAATGATAACGTTCTCTAAAGTCATGTGATAAAAAAAATTTTTCCTGCGTCAATTCAACTAATCTGACTCTCGATGTCAGATTGAGTGAATATTTACTGTCTAATTTTTCAATAGTTGTTTTTAGAAGATTTTTACGTGCTTCAGACGACATATAATTACTTATGAATTCTAAATTCGTGGCTTCGTTTTCAAATGCAGGAGAATTTTTAAAATCATTATAAAAAGGATCTACCCCGGTAACATACGAATGAGGGAAAGCTGCAGCAATCCCTAACAGGCTTCTCCCACAAAAAACACCAATTTCTAATCCAAATTCTGGATTTAGGTTAATATTTGAATTATTTAAGTTAAGGAAGAGATTATATCCCTCATAATCGAGAAAACCTGGTAATGTCTGGATATCTGAAAATATTTTCCCATGAAATGTTTTTTTCTGTTCATTCATGTTCAATTTCCTCAATTAGTTGCCACTTTGGGAATATTAACATTCTCCCCCCCCTAAGAGAATCTGGGTTCAATCCATACATTGTATCACTGAATTTTATTGTAAATTCATATATGTCGCCCTTAGGCCAATGAATTTCAAGTGCATTTGCCTCTAATCTCGCTCTCATTGTATATAATCCGGGGCATAGTGGAAGAACACCATTATCAATTATTATCTCAGAAATGCCCGGTTTAATGGTGAATAAATTGCTAGGACCTGAATATATAACACACAATGCATCTCCATTCTCGTCATGAATCGAAAAACCGACATTTAAATTCTGGATGGTCTCTTTACTAAAAATTCTTATCTTAAATATAAGGGGTTTATTGTATTCAATAATATCAGAATTATCTATTGCCGAAATTAACTTGATACTGATGATATTTGCCTTTTCTTTGATATTCTTATAACATTCTGATGAAATGCCTTTTTCATTGTTTATATTTTTCAAATAAAATGACGATAATTCATTAATATCACCTTTTCTCACTAGTTTTCCTCCCTCAATAATAAAACCGATATTACAAAAATTTCGCAACAATGAGATATTATGACTGACAAATAACACCACTTTCCCCTCCTTCGCCACCTCCCCCATCTTCCCGATACACTTCTTTTGGAATGCAGCATCCCCGACTGCAAGTACTTCATCCACCAGAAGAATCTCAGGATCTAGATGTGCTGCAACTGCGAATGCCAATCGAACATACATCCCACTCGAATACCTCTTCACAGGAGTATCGAGGAACTTCTCAATCTCGGAAAATTTCACGATTTCATCGAATTTGTCTTCTATCTCGGTTTTTCTCATGCCGAGGATGGAACCATTCAGGAATATATTTTCACGCCCTGTCATCTCGGGATGAAAACCTGTTCCGACCTCAAGAAGAGAACCCACCCTCCCATGGAGTTCAATTCTGCCTTCTGTCGGGGTCGTGATACGGGACAGGATTTTCAATAGTGTGCTCTTCCCGGCGCCATTCCGCCCGATAATCCCCACTACATCTCCCTGTTCCACTTCAAAAGAGACATCCTTCAGTGCCCAGAACATCTCGTCCGGTTTAACAGGATGGAATACTCTGAATGGAGATTTCACGGTATTGACTATCGCATCGCGAAAAGTGAGATATTGTTCCTGCGGCCCTCCGAGACGGTATTGTTTGCCGAGGTGGCTCACATGGATGGCGATATTTTTTGACATTTCTTAATCTCTCAATTATATATCCAGTAATTATACAATATCTGCATAATACTGCTCCATTCTCCTGAAATAAAACATTCCTGAGATTAAAAGCATTATCACAACTCCCACAGAAATGAGCACCATGGGACCTGGTATACTAGTACCAAGAAGAGCCCACCGGAATCCTTCGATGACCCCCGCCATAGGATTGAGGCCGTAAAGGAATCGCATCGATTCAGGGAGAAGGCTGGCAGGGTACACAACAGGTGATGCAAACATCCAGAGCTGGATTATAAATGGAACTGTATACTGGAAATCACGGTACTTTACATTCAGCGCTGAAAGCCAGAGCCCGACACCCAGAGACGAGGTCAGTGCGAGGAGGATGAAAAGCGGCAGGAATACCATGTTCAGAGTAGGTACCACCCCATAATATACCATGAATCCACCAAGCAGGAACATTGAGACAATAAAATCCACAAGGGGCGATAGTATTCCTGAGATTGGCATGATCAAGCGTGGGAAATACACCTTTGTCATGATTTGTGCATTCGTGACCATGCTCATCGTTGAACGTGTGAGGCCTTCTGCAAAGAGAGTCCAGGGAAGAAGTGCTGCCAGGACAAAGAGGGGGTAGGGGACATCGTCAGAGGGTATCTTTGCAAGACCTCCGAAGAAAAAGGAAAAGATAAGCACAGTCAGTAATGGCTGGATAATTACCCAGAGGAATCCAAGTGCAGTCTGCTTGTAACGTATTTTCACGTCTCGTCGAGTAAATGATCCGAGTAGCTCACGGTAATTCCATAACTCATGAAGGTCAATCGGCACCCATTTTTTCGGGGGCTTGATGATGAGTATAGGAACCTGCTCATCAGAGCGATGTCCTCTAGCAGTGGTCATTTCCTTCCGGTGCAATGAACCCGATACTCTCCTGGTACCATTCAATAGTCCGCTTCAACCCATCTTCAAACGAGGTGGTCGCCTTGAACCCGAACTCCCTTTCCGCACGACTGACATCAAGCCCCCTCCTGGGCTGCCCGTCAGGCTTCGAGGTATCCCAATAGATCTCACCGTTAAATCCCGTGTATTTTGCTATGATTTCGACCAGTTTCTTGATTGAAATCTCATTCCCCGCTCCGATGTTCACCGGATCTGGTTTATTGTACCTTTCCGCGGCAAGAACAATAGCTCTTGCAGCATCGTCCACATAGAGGAATTCACGTGAAGCACTTCCAGTTCCCCAGACTTCCACGACTTTCTCGTTGTCTCTTACCGCCTCTGTAAACTTTTTGATAAGTGCAGGTATCACGTGGGAGCTCTCGGGATCAAAGTTATCACGTGGACCGTACAGGTTGACGGGGAGGAGATAAATCGAATTAAACCCATATTGCTGGCGGTATGCCTGAGACTGGACGAGCAGCATTTTCTTGGCAAGACCATATGGTGCATTGGTCTCTTCCGGGTATCCGTTCCAAAGGTCATCTTCCCTGAATGGCACAGGTGTGAATTTCGGATATGCGCACACCGTTCCCAGGATAACGCATTTCTCCACTCCGGCCTGGCGGGCAGCTTCAATAATCTGGATACCCATGATGGCGTTATCGAAGAACAGTTCCGCGGGGTATTTCTGGTTAAACCCGATGCCCCCGACTTTTGCCGCAAGATGTATGACAACGTCCTTATTTTCCACCGTTTTCCGGCAATTCTCCCATTTCCGGAGGTCAATCTCCTTACTACGGGGAATGGTCAGCTGTTCCTTTTTCACACCCCTCCTGTGCAGTTCTTCCTGTATGGCAGATCCGAGAAAACCTGCACCTCCTGTGAGAAGAATCTCTTTATCATCCCAAAAATTCATATTAGCCAGATTCTCCTGATTTTGAGGCAGATATTATTGTCGCTTTACATGTGGAAATGGCAGTCATTCAGTCCCCTTTCCACCATTTCTTCCCGAACCTCTTCTCAAGGGTGGAATCCCCTTCCCCGACAGGCTCCACGCCAAACTCTCTCATATCGGCATCAACCATAATCTTCACGAGGTCCCCGAATTTTACCCTGGTCTTCCATCCCAGGTTTTTTTCGGCCTTTCGCGGGTCAGCAACAAGGACATCAACTTCTGTCGGCCGGAAATATTTCTCGTCGATCCTGACATGTTTTTCCCGGTCAAGATCTGCGTAGTGAAACGCTGCATCCACAAACTCCTCGACTGAATGGGTTTCTCCTGTCCCGATTACATAGTCGCTGGCTATTTTCTGCTGGAGCATCATCCACATGCATTCCACATATTCCGGTGAGAAACCCCAGTCGCGTTTTGCCTCGAGGTTTCCAAGGGAGAGTATTTTCTCCTTCCCGGAAACGATCCTGGCAATTCCCCGCGTGATCTTCCTAGTGACAAATGTCTCACCTCTCCGGGGAGACTCATGGTTGAAGAGGATGCCATTGCATGCGTACATCTCATATCCTTCGCGGTAATTCCTGGTCATCCAGTAGGAATAGACCTTGGCGCATGCGTAAGGACTGCGGGGGTAAAAAGGAGTCTCCTCATTCTGCGGGGCCCGCTTTCCACCGAACATCTCGCTGCTGGATGCCTGGTAAAATTTCACACCTGAGTTGCTCCTGCGTGCCGCTTCGAGAAGCCGGGTCGTGCCAAGACCTGTAATGTTGCCGGTATATTCCGGCGTATCGAAACTGACGCGGACATGGCTCTGTGCAGCCAGGTTATACACCTCGTCAGGTCTCACCTTGTCCATGATATTTGATATCTGTTCGGAATCGGAGAGATCACCATAATGGAGAAACAGGCCTGAATTTCCCTTTGAGGTGCCTGCAATCTCGGCTTCCGGGAAAAGGTGGCAGATCCGGCTGGTATTCAAAGAGGAGGACCTGCGAATCATACCATGCACTTCATATCCCTTCGATAAGAGGAGCTCGGTGAGGTATGACCCGTCCTGGCCGGTAATACCCGTCACAAAGGCTTTTTTCATTCTGTCACACCTGGAAAATATGCGATTTCTATATCATTTTGTACCAGGTGCAATATACGTTATGCTTCATTGGATTTTCCGGGTTTTGTCTCTACCCGTATAAATTGGTCAATTATTTAACCTATCACACAATATGATTATAGCCAAACTTCCCTGGTTGTCCCGGTAGGGTAGTGGATATCCTAGAAGCCTGCGGAGCTTTTGACCCGGGTTCAAGTCCCGGCCGGGGCGTCTTAATTTCTGATGAAAATGGCTCCGCCATTTTCATGCTTTATGCCCGATTACTCGGTGGCCATGTGCGGTTTCTATGACAATGCCTCCGGCATTTTCATGCATCGGGCCTGTGGCGAAATCCATCGGCCTAGTTTTCATGTGTATCAAGAGGAATACCGCGATGCAATCCGGCGGTTTGTGCAGCATTCACTGCGTCTGAATATTCTTTCCCGGTTATTCTGCGATTGAGCGATGCATACCGGTCATCGGTCCTGAACTCTCCCACCCTGTTGGACGGGCGATACTGGTCCATGATGTTCACGTACGCATCCCGGGAAACATCATGGGCAATGAACTCCATCACTTTCCCGGTCCCTGCCAGGTTCCCCGGGAGAACCAGGTGCCGGATGAGCAGGCCACTTTCCGCGATACCGTCCTCCATCGCAAGGTCGCCGACCTGCCGCTGCATCTCGAGAATTGCCTCATTCATGATGCCGACATATCCCGGCGCATCCGAGAGCTTTAGTGCCACCTCGTCGCTCCCGTATTTTGCGTCCGGCATGTAGATGTCGAACACCCCCTCCAGCAATTTCAGGGTCGCGACAGAATCATACGTGCCGGTATTATACACAAGGGGGATATCTAGCCCTTTCTCTGCCGCGATGTGGATCGCTTCGAGTATCTGCGGAACGAAATGGGTCGGGGAGACGAAGTTGATGTTGTGGCAGCCCTGTCCCTGGAGATCCACCATCATATAAGCCAGTTCATAGCATGTGATCTCTTTCCCATAACGCAACTGGCTGATTGCGAAGTTCTGGCAGAAGACACACCGCATGTTGCAGCCGGCCAGGAAGATGGTTCCGGAACCCGACCTTCCCACAAGCGGCGGTTCCTCCCCGAAGTGCGGGCCATAGGATGAGACTTCCGGCAGGCGGCCGCTCCTGCAATAGCCGACTTCACCTGCCAGCCTGTCAACGCCGCATTCACGCGGACAGACCCTGCATGGCGAGAGCATGTCGCGGGCTGCCTCCACGCGCCTGGAGACTTCCCCGGATACCAGGAGCCGGAGATAAGACGGCTTTCTCATAGCGATCTTCTGCGTATTCCTGCAGGATAGCACTATCCTTTCCCTTGCTCCAAATAACTTCTTCCAATAAGAATCATACGACCCCCTTGCGGGGCACATGAAAAAAAAGAAAATCGTGCAGCCTTTTAAATCCAAAAAAACGACGAAACCATTTTCATTCTGTATACCCGCGTTTCAGAAAAGATCATGTATTTTTGGAAATGACTTCGCCGGTCTCTGCAGGCATGCCAAAAGGAATAAGGTGAGAGCGGCACATTGGAGTATTGACGGCTATTCCAAGCTGTAGTGCGAAATTAAAAAGGTGAATCTGCTAATGGTGAAACTCACTCCCGACATGAAAGAAACCTTCTCGAAGGTGAATCTCTTTCCGGTTGCAACCGCATCCAAGAAAGGGGTGCCCAATGTCGCCCCCATCGCGTTCGTGATCATGGTCGACGATGAAACGCTCTGGCTGGCCGACAATTTTATGAACAAGACACTGGCCAATGTGAAAGAGAACCCGCATGCGGCCATTTATGTATACGACTCGTACCTGAAGAAGTGCTTCCAGATCAAGGGATCGGTCGAGGTGAAGACCTCCGGCACCGATTACGAGAAGATGAGAAAGATGGTCCACGAGAAGAAACCTGGTCTCCCGGCAAAATCCCTCCTGGTGATGAAAGTGTCCGAGGTCTTCGAGTGCAACCCGGGGCCCCAGGCCGGGAAAAAGCTCCTTTAGAAAAAAAAATTCTGATTTATCCCTTTTTCTTCCCCTGTTCGGCAAGCCGGGCCTGGATGCCGTAATATGCCGAAACCCCGATCGCATGGCACTGGTCGATGGTTGTGGTATCGAACGAGACCAGGTCGCCGGAATATATTCCTTCCTGCGATGACCTGCCCAGCACCCTGCAGCATCCCTTGTAAAGCTGGACATCCACCTTCCCCGAGACACGGTCCTGTGAACTGGCAATACACGCGGTCAGGTCACGGAAGAGCGGCTCATGGACAAGCCCCATATAGGCCAGCTCCGACCACTTTTCATC
Organism: uncultured Methanolinea sp.; assembly: GCA_964452625.1. Taxonomy (GTDB): domain Archaea; phylum Halobacteriota; class Methanomicrobia; order Methanomicrobiales; family Methanospirillaceae; genus Methanolinea_A. Next base: position 11,714 of record CAYVMJ010000004.1, on the reverse strand, counting down.
CACCATGTGCTTGAAGGCAAGCTGTTGCCTTGTAAGTGTGAGATGCTCGAGATCCGCGTGCGCCATGAGGAGTACGGTTGCCCCCGGATGCTCATAGATCTCGCGTGCCTTCAGGCCGAGGATCCGGTCTTCGATCATGTTGTTCCGGCCGATACCGTGCGTCCCCGCGATCGCATTCAGTTTCTGTATCAGGTCATACCCTGTATACTCCACCTCGTTCAGGCGGTGGGGGACGCCCTTGAGAAAGTCAATTGAGATGATTTCGGGTGTATCCGGCGCTTTTTCGGGAGAAGTGCTCCAGGCATAGATCTCTTCCGGGGGATGGCAGGCGGGATCCTCAAGCCTCCCCCCTTCGATGCTACGGCTCCAGACGTTCTCGTCCACGCTCCAGGGCTTATCTTTTGCGACAGGCACCGGGATGCCATGCTCCTTTGCATATTCAATCTCCCAGTCCCTGGTCAGGTTCAGCTCGCGGATAGGGGCGATGACCTCGAGGCCGGCCATCCGGAAGATGAAATCGAACCTGAGCTGGTCGTTCCCCTTACCGGTGCACCCGTGGGCGACAGCGGATGATCCCTCGAGCGCCGCGATTTTTGCCACCTCCTCTGCGATGAGGGGGCGGGCGAGGGCAGTGCCCATGGGATAGCCCTCATACGATCCATTGGCCCGGATGGCAGGGAAGATATATTCATTCACGAACTTTTCCCGCGCATCGATCGTGTAATGGGCATCAGCAAGTTTCTGCCCCTTCTCGGTCGCAACCCGGATCTCCTCGTCGCGCTGCCCCACGTTGACCGCAACGGTGATCACACGGTCATACCCGTAGCGTTCTTTCAAGAGGGGGATGCAGATGGAGGTGTCGAGACCTCCGGAATATGCCATCACAATGGTTCCTTTTCCCATTCAATCACTCCGGTATCGTGGTATGTTGTTCCTGGTGATACCTATTCATTGCCCCTCCCGCGGTAATAAGGCTATTCCGGGTCGAAGAACGCTTACAACAATTTAAAAAGGCGGGAGGATGTGCAGGTCCGCGGTTATCCTGCTGTTCGCCGTCAATTTTTGGGAAAAAAGGAACGGAGATGAACGGATGCATGGAGACCGATGATCAGGCAGCACCCAGGTAGTGAGAGAGCGGCTCGATGGTGATCCGCTCCTTCTTGATTGCTTCAATCGCCATCGCTGCCGCACGTGCTGCCTGTATGGTGGTGATGTAGGGAACGCCGTAATCCACGGCGACCCGCATGATCTGGTAATGGTCCTGCCGCGACTGCTTGTCGGTCGGGGTGTTGATGATCATCCGGATCTCGCCCCTTCTCAAGAGATCTATCACATTCGGCGAGCCTTCCTGAACCTTTCGCACCAGCTGGGCAGGGATCCCGGCTTCTGTCAGGTAATCCACCGTGCCGGCGGTCCCGTACAGGTTCAGCCCCATCTCCTTCAGCTTCCGGGCGATCTGGATCACATCGTCCTTCTGCTCCTTGGAGATGGAGAGGAAGATGTTCCCTTCAACGGGGATTGTATTGTCGGCGGACACACTGGCCTTGTAATACGCCCTGCCAAAGTCATAATCGATCCCCATCACTTCACCGGTGCTCTTCATTTCGGGGCCGAGCACTGTATCGACACCCGGGAGCTTGTTGAAGGGGAGAAGCACCTCCTTGACTGCCACGTGACAGTAGGGCTTTTCTCGGTATCCGAGGTCCCGGAGTTTCTTCCCGATCATGGTTTTCGCGGCGATCTTTGCGAGCGGGATTCCCGTTGCTTTGCTGACGAAAGGAACCGTCCGGCTGGCCCTCGGGTTCGCTTCAAGAACGTAGACCACATCGTCCTTGACTGCAAGCTGGATGTTCACAAGCCCCACCACACCGAGCCCGAGAGCGATCTTCCGGGTATATTCCTTTACTCGTTCAAGGATTGAAGGAGAGAGCGACTGGGTGGGGATTACACAGGCGGAGTCGCCGCTGTGGACTCCGGCCTGTTCAATATGCTCCATCACCCCGCCGATAAGGACATCTTCTCCATCGCAGACCGCGTCCACGTCGAGCTCGATGGCATTCTGGAGGAATGAATCGATCAGCACAGGGTGGTTCCTGCTCACCCGGACTGCTTCCTTCATGTAGCTCTCGAGCTCGATCTCATCGTGTACGATCTCCATCGCACGGCCGCCAAGCACATAAGATGGACGCACCAGCACAGGATACCCTATCGCCGCCGCCTTTGTCCTTGCCTCATCCAGGGAAAAGGCAGAGCTGTTTGGCGGACTGGGGATCCCGAGCTTTTCCAGGAGGATGCTGAACCTGTCGCGGTCCTCGGCGATATCCATGGAATCGGGAGATGTTCCCAGCACCCTTGTGGGGAGTCGGAGCCTCCCGCATTCCTCGTGCAGGGGGACAGCAAGGTTCACCGCATTCTGGCCGCCGAACTGGACCATCACCCCCATGTAGTTGTCCTTCATGAGGATGTGTATGACATCCTCAAGGTTCATGGGCTCAAAGAAGAGGCGGTCAGACGTATCGAAATCGGTGGAGACCGTCTCGGGATTGTTGTTGACGATGTGCACCTCCACGTTCTCCTCCCGCAGCGCCTTCACCGCGTGCACTGTGCAGTAATCGAACTCTATTCCCTGCCCGATACGGATGGGGCCGGACCCGAGGATGAGAACTTTGGGCCGATCTGTCGGCACTATCTCGCATTCGGTATCATGTGTTGAATAGAAGTAGGGGGTTTTTGCAGGGAACTCAGCGGCACAGGTATCGACGATTTTATAGGTGGTTGCTCTTCCCGGAGCCTTGATTTCATCCATCGAATACCCCGAGACCCTGGCAATCTCGCCATCGCCAAACCCGTACTGCTTTGCAAGGATTACCTGCTCCATAGAGGGGCTGGCCTCCATCTGCGTCTCCAACTCGACGATATGCCGGATCTTTTCGAGGAAGAAGGGAGAGATCCGGGTGAGTTCAGCGACCTCCCCGATGCTGAACCCTGAACGAAAAGCATCAAAGAGCGTGGCAAACCGTTCGTCGGTCGGCCTGGAGAGGATCATACGGATCTCGCTCGGGTTTGTGTGCGTGTCCATGTCGGTATCAAGCGAGCGGAGCGCTTTTTTGAACGCCTCCTCGACTGTCCTCCCGATTGCCATCACCTCACCGGTGCTCTTCATCGCCGTGGTCAGGGTTCTGTCGGCGTACCTGAACTTGTCGAATGGCCAGCGGGGGACCTTCACGACGATGTAATCGATCGCCGGCTCGAAGGAGGCAGGGGTGCATCCGGTCACGCTGTTGGTGATCTCGTCAAGCCGCAGGCCTATTGCGATCTTTGCGGCCACCCGGGCGATGGGATACCCCGTAGCCTTGGATGCGAGTGCTGATGAGCGTGAGACTCTTGGGTTGACCTCGATGACCCGGTATTCTCCGTCCTGGTATGCGAACTGGATGTTGCACCCGCCCTGCACGTCGAGGGCCCGGATGATCTTGATGGCAGCGGTCCGAAGGGTCTGGAACTCGTCGTCGCGGAGCGTAAGGATGGGAGCCACCACGACGCTCTCGCCCGTATGGATGCCCATGGGGTCCACGTTCTCCATGCCGCACACGATGATGCAGGTATCGCCCGCATCCCTCATCACCTCGAACTCGATCTCCTTCCAGCCAACGACCGACTCCTCCACGAGCACCTGGTTGATGCGGGACCGGGTCAGGCCTATCTCGATGATCCTGATCAGCTCCTCCCGCGTATGGGCAATTCCTCCGCCCGACCCCCCGAGAGTATAGGCGGGCCGGATGATTGCGGGGAGACCCACGGTCGTGAGCGCCTCTTCCACCTGGTCCATGCGGTTGAGGATCATGCTCCTCGGCACCGGTTCCCCGATCCTCTCCATCAGGGCACGGAACTTTTCCCGGTCCTCCCCCTGGTAAATGGCCTCGAGCGGGGTCCCCAGTATCTCCACACCCTTCAACGCTCCCCGCTCGGCAAGCTCGGCGGTCATATTCAACCCGGTCTGACCGCCCATCCCGCTCAGAATCCCGTCTGGTCTCTCCTTTTCGATGATCTTCTCGATGATCTCTGCCCTGATCGGCTCGATGTAGATCTCGTCTGCCATCTCCGGGTCCGTCTGGATGGTGGCAGGGTTTGAATTTACCAGCACCACCCGCACACCTTCCTCCCGCAATGCCCGGCATGCCTGCGAGCCGGAGAAGTCAAACTCCGCTGCCTGGCCTATCTGGATGGGGCCCGAACCGATGAGGAGCACTTTTTTGATGTGGGCTTTTTTCGGCATCAGGAGAGCCTCCTGAACATGGTATCGAAGAAAGGAATCTCAGTGTCCCGCGGACCGCCATGCGCTTCGGGGTGGAACTGGACGCAGGTGATTTCCAGGTAGGGATCCTCGAATCCCTCGAGAGTCCCGTCATTCACATTGGAGTAAAGAACAGAGGAGCCTTCCGGCAGGGTGTCGGCGGCAACGGCAAATCCGTGGTTCTGGGTGGTGATGTAGATGCTCCCGTCCTTGTACCTGACGGGCTGGTTGGTCCCCCTGTGGCCGAATTTCATCTTATAGGTGCTGCCGCCAAGCGCGAGGCCGCAGATCTGGTTTCCCATGCAGATCCCGAATATCGGCAGGGTGCCGGCAAGATCCTTCACGCACTTTATGGCATGGGTAGCATGGACCGGGTCACCGGGTCCATTGCTGATGAAGAGAGCGTCGGGGCGGCATCCGAGGATCTGGTCGGGAGCACAGTCGTATGGGAAGACGTGGAGATCCGCGTCGCGGTGCCTGAGGCTGACGATCATGTTCTTCTTCATTCCAAGATCGATGACCGCGATTCTCTTCCCTTTCCCGGGGATATGGTATGGTTCCTTGCAGGAGACTGCCGGGATGAGACTGGTGTCGGAGATGGGGGGCACTTTCCTGGCCATTTCCACGGCCCTGTCCTGAAGATCCCCTCCCACCACCAGTGCAGCGCGAAGAGTGCCCTGGACCCGTGTCTTGATCGTGAGCATACGCGTGTCCACCCCCTCTATGCCCATGAGACCATTCTCTTCGAAGTATTCCGTGAGCGTGGGCCCGGCTTCCGGCTCCCTGCAGATCTCCCTGGCGACGCACCCGAGGGTCCATACTCTCGGGGCCTGGAAATTCTTTGTATCGACGCCATAATTTCCTATGGTGGGGAAGGTGAACATGAGTATCTGCCCGTGATAACTCGGATCGGTGAGAGCCTCCATGTAGCCACCCATCTGGGTGGAAAAAACAAGTTCCCCGGAGCATTCTCCCTCCACACCGAACCCCTCGCCGGTCACGCAGGTGCCGTCTTCCAGTCCCAGAACCGCCTTCATGATTTCCATATATGTTGTGCGGGAGAAGTTTTAATAGGTGTCGGATTATCCGGAAATCATCGGAAATTGTTGCAATATTGCAGGAGAAAAGGGAGTGGTCTCTCTTCGTTTCAGCGGGGTGTAAAAAAACAGAATAATCGAGGGATCAGATCTCCATAAAGAGCGAGTAGAGATCCTCGAAGTCTATCCTTCCATTCATGTTATAATCGAAATGATTGAATGGCGGATGATCCGTCATCCAGTCCATGAAAGTGAAAAAGATGAACAGATCCTCAAATTCAAGACGATCGTTGCCATTCAGGTCCTCATAAAAACCATCGCTGTCAGGGTCCGTCGGCGGAGCGGTCTGGTTGGGAAAAGGGGAAAGAGGGGCCTGCACCACCGTGATATAATCAGCGACCAGGAGAGACGACTGGCATTTGGAAGTGTGAATTGTCAGGTTCACCGAAAAATTCCCGGGAAACCGGTACAGGTGCGAAGGCTGCCGGTCAGTGGAGAGATTGCCATCACCAAAATCCCACGACCATGAAGATACATTTGCAGGTGTCTGGTCTGTGAATGTGACCATGAGGGGAGCGTACCCGGATACAGGGGATGCATTGAACATCACTTCAGGCGGGGGCTCCACTGTCGGCGTGGGTTCGGGGGTCGGGACAGAAGAGACAGTGAGATCGCGCCATTTTTTCACTCCCGGACTGTATGTGGCAGTCTGGTCGGCTTTCATGCCATTGACATAAAAATCGACACGGAGGATTTTCCCCTGTGTATATTCTCCCTCCACTGCCTGGACCTGCAGCTTTTTGCCAAACATGCAGGTACTTCCATACTGGCCTCCTTCCTGGGTGACGATCCTTCCCCTCTCTTTTCCGGAGATCATTCCCACCACAACGGTTCCCGGGGGAGCCGGCTCTCCCAGTATGGTCAGTTTTCCGAAATATTCGCATGGTGCAGGGAGATCTGCGTGCACAGGAAAAAAACAGATCATCAGCGCCATGCAGGGCAATAAGGTCGCCAAAATGGTTCTCATTTTGCGAAGCATATAAAATTCAGCCTTTTTCTATAGGCATTTGCCCTATATAAATTTTTTCCCTTTTCTGCGAAATTTTCTGTTATTTTTCAAAAATACGTCTCCAGGGAGCCCTGGAGGGGAGAGGGATATCGAATTGGGTGAGATGCTTCCCATCTGAATCAACGGCTGGCATTTTCAGACTTATCCTGGAATATGTGGGCGGATATGGAATAATAACGGATTTTTTTCTTCAATTTTGAAAATAAAAAGTTTAAAGAGATAAAAAAGTTAAAAAATATGCTATTATGGTGGTCCCGAGCAGGGTATTCTTTACAAAGGGGGTGGGTGTGCACAAAGACCGGCTGGCCTCCTTTGAGCTGGCTCTCCGCAAGGCGGGGATCGAGAAGTTCAACCTGGTGTATGTATCGAGTATTTTCCCCCCGAATTGTAAAATGGTCTCTGTCGATGAGGGGATCGGCATGCTGGAGCCGGGCGAGATCACCTATTGCGTGATGGCCAAGAACGACACGAGCGAGCCGAACCGTCTCATATCTGCCGCAATCGGACTTGCCCTGCCCAAAGAGGCCAAGGAATACGGGTATCTCTCGGAACACCATGCATACGGCGAGACTGCAGAAAAGACCGGGGAATATGCGGAAGACCTGGCCGCAACAATGCTTGCAACAACCCTCGGCATCGAATTCGATATCAACAAGGCCTGGCAGGAGAGGGAGCAGATCTACAAGGCCAGCGGAAAGATCATCAGGACCACCCAGATATGCCAGTCCGCGCAGGGTGACAAGAACGGATCGTGGACAACGGTCCTTGCGGCCGCAGTCTTCGTCACCAACAGATCTTAAATTATTTTCAATGTTCCATTTGCCGACTTTACGCTGATCTTGCCGTTTTCAGCAGGATTATACACGATCGTCCGCCCCATGGTCCCCCCTGTGTCTTCTGCCATGAGCGGGATGTTCAGTTTCTTCAGCTGAAACCGTACCGCCTCGATATTCCGTTCCCCGATATTCAGGTTTCCTGAAAATGACTGGAACATGGATGCCCCCCCGGAGATCTTCGCTGCAAGCGATGCTGTCTTGCATCCCTGCCGGTTCAACTCTTTCACCAGGTGATCGACTGCGGTGTCCGCATATTTTGCCGGCCGATCGGAACGTCCCTGCGAATCGGGAAGCATGATATGGGCAAGGGCTCCCAGATTCCTGTCGCGGTCAAATATCACGAGCCCGATGCATGAACCAAGACCAATCGATGACATGGGAGTCCTTCCTGCGTAGGACTCACCAATTCCCACCATCACCACCTGTTCATCAGGGCCGGGCATTTCTCTTGACCTCGGAAGATTATTTCATAAGATTATCGAGCATTCCAAGAATCTCGTCAAGCATGGGTTTGTTTGGGAGCAGGAACAGGTTGCTGGATATCTTGTGCTGGTCGCTGTGAAGCTCGGTCCTGAAGATGACCACCTGGTTTATCTCCGCAAATTCCTGCATGGCAAGGATTGTCTGGAATGCCGCGTGGGGCATATCGATGATCATGGAAGGCGGGGAGGGGAGCATGACGATGGAGAGCAGTGTTGCGGTTGCATCAAGAAATGCCGAGACCATGATGTTGCCGATTTCGAGAAGCGCACTCTCGTCCATCTCGGTCAGTTCGCGGTCAAGATCTGTCATCCCGAGCATGGCATTCGTGAGCCGTATCACCGAGTTCTTGGGGATATGCAGGAGGATATAACCTCCTCCCGAGACCTCGCCGGTGATCTGGAACATCACGATGGCCGAGAGTTCATCTCCGACATGTTCATGGATCTTTGAGATATCGATCACGCTGATATCAGGGACTTCCATCTCGATATTTGACATGAGCATAGTGGAAAGGGTGGTCGCTGCATGGGCGGCGCCGATGTTCCCGAGTTCCCTTAATGCATCACGTTGCTGGCTGTTGAGCATTTTTCACGTCTCCTTAATAATGGCATTCACATCGAGGACAGGGACAACTTCGCCGTCGCCGGGTATGGTGACACCTGAGACTCCCCTGCATGTTCCGACGACCGTGCTGAGCGGCTTGATCACCACTTCCTGCTGACCCTCGATCAAATCCACCGCAATGCTCCTCTTCCGGTTCTGGTGCTGGAGCACAACGAGGATTTCTGTGCGGGCTGAACGACCGAACATGTCATCGAGCCTGTCGAGGGGCAGTACCTCGTCGCGGAGGAGAATGGTTTCATGGCCGCCGATGGTGTGGATGCAGCCTGCCTCAAGGCTTGCCACTTCCACCACATTATGCACGGGGATTGCGCATCTCCTGCCGTTGATCCTGACCATCATGACCGTGACAATGGCCATTGTGGGGGGCAGGAGGAGCTCGAAGCGCGACCCGGCCCCCTCGGTGGAATCGACCTTGATCGTTCCCTTCAGGTTCTCAATGGTCGTGCGGACGACATCAAGGCCGACACCTCTCCCGCTGATATCCGTGACGGTCTCGGCGGTGGAAAAGCCCGGGCGGAAAAGGAAGTCGATGATCTCCTCCCTGGGGAGTGTCCCGGCCTCCTCGGCAGATACAAGGCCCCTCTCGATGGCCTTCCTTTTCACCCTCTCTGCACTGATTCCCTGCCCATCGTCCTGGATCGTGATAATGACATTATCCCTGTCCCTCCTTGCCGAGAGCAGAAGGGTGCCTTTTCTTGGTTTCCCGGCAGATTCACGAATATCCGGTCTCTCGATGCCGTGGTCGATGGCGTTCCTGATAAGGTGCATAAGGGGGTCGTTTAAGCCGTCCATGACACTGCGGTCAAGCTCGGTATCTCCCCCCTCTATCACGAAATCCACCTCTTTTCCCTCGCGGTTGGCAATATCGCGGACAGTGCGGGGGAAACGGTTGAAGATGTGGTTCAGGGGGATCATCCGGATGTTCATCATCAGGTTCTGGAGGTCCGAGACCGATCGCCCTATCATGTTCAGTGTCTCGTCCAGATCCTTCATCTGGTGTTCCCTGGCGATCTCGGTGATGCGCCCCCTGTTGATCACCAGGTCTTCCACAAGGTTCATCATGACGTCCAGGCGGTTGATGTCCACACGGATATTCTTGACCTCGCGGCCCTTCTCCACTTTCTCTGCTTTCACGGAGGCTTTCTTTGCGTCCTCCTTCTCAGGAATGGGAATAACCGGTTTCCGGATGGCTTCCGGAGTCGCCTCTCCGCCCTTGAGGTCGCGGACGACAGCCTCTTTGACATCTGTTGATGAAGTGATTGTTTTTATCGCGTCAATGCCTGCATCACTCGCGATCTCGACCGTGAAACGGCCGTCAAACTCCCCGTCTTCCACGATGGCCCTGTCAGGGGTCACCTTCTCCAGCGTCCCTATCTCTTCAAGGTTCTGGAGGAGGATCATGGCCCGCAGGTTCCGGTTATCACAGCTCTCGTTCATGCAGATCGAGAGTATGTACCTGGATCCGGCAGGGCTTACGCCGCCCTGCGGAGCGTCTGCTGCGACAGGCTCTCCGGGATGCTCTTCCCCGGGAGTTTCATGTTTTTCGGTGACAGGTGCTTCTTTTCCCTCTCCAATCCAGCTTTTCATTTCTGCGACCCGCTCGTCCAGAGTGTCGGGAACTCCCTGCCCGCCTCCTTCGATATCATCGAGCATCTCCTCGATCTCGTCGGAGGCGGAAAGGAGTGCGTCCATGAGGACATGGGTGACTTCAAGTTTTCCGTTCCGTATCTCCTGGAACACGTCTTCCATGGCATGGCAGAGCCGTTCCATGCCCTTGAAATCCATGGAAGCCGACATGCCCTTGAGGGAATGGGCAGAGCGGAATATCTGTGCGATCGCCTCTTCGGATGCCCCGCTCTCCAGGACAAGGAGATTTTTGACAATATTCTCATGGTTCTCCCGTGATTCCGCAATATAGAGAGAACGGTACGCGTCAAGTTCAGACATGTTCAGTTCGCCATCCCCGTCACCAGGTGTGCGATCTCGTCCCCGATTTTTGCGAGAGGCAGCACCTGGTCCACGCATTTCTTCATCAATGCTGATCGTGCCATTCCATACACAAGACAATCCTCCTCGCGGCAGACGAGTGTCCTGCCGCCGTGCTCCTTAATGGCCGCCATGCCATCTCCCCCGTCGTTTCCCATCCCCGAGAGGATCACCGACACCACGCGGTTGCCGAACACACTGGATGCGGAGAGGAAGGTCTTGTCCACTGCCGGGCGGACGCTGTGGAGCGGGGGGGACTGGGAATGGACTATCCTCCCGCCCTTCTCACCCCCCTCAGAAAGGAACGCAGAGATGACAGAATGGTAGCCTGCCCTTGAGATGTAGATGCTCCCCTCTTTGAGGACATCTCCGTTCTCGGTCTCCTTGACCGGCATCGGGGAGATCCGGTTCAGGCGGGTCGCCAGGGATGCAGTAAAACCTCCCTCGGGCATATGCTGGGTGATGACCAGCGCCGCGGGGATGCTCGATTTGAACGAGGAGATGAGAATATCGAGCATGGGGGGCCCTCCCGCTGAAGAGCCCACCACGACCACCCTGTCGGCGAGATGGGTCGTCTTCCTCTCCGGCCGCTTTATATAGGCGATATTGACAAGGTTGTGGATCTTGTCGAGGAGTTCCCGCTCGATATTCTTGATCTCGTGCATCTCGCTCGGTTTGGCCATGAAATCATCCGCACCGAGCAGCATGGCTTTCCGGGTCATCTCCGCACCGGCGGATGTGAGGGACGAGAGCATCATGACCCGCGGAAAATCCCTGACCTGGGAGCGGTTTTTCAGGACATCAAGGCCGTTCATCCTCGGCATCTCGACATCAAGGGTGACCACGTCAGGGGAATGTTCCGCGATTTTTTTGAGTGCATCCACGCCGTCTGTCGCCGTAGCCACTACTTCTATTTCGGGATCCTTATCCAGCATGTCCCTGATCATGGTGCGCATGAACAGGGAGTCATCCACGACCAGAACCCTGATCATTGTCTCATGAACCGAGAACGTTTTTGATCTCTTCGAGCACCTTCGGGGCCTGGAACGGCTTTATGATGTAGCCTTTTGCCCCGGTCTTGATGGCCAGCTTGACCATCTGCTCCTGCCCGACAGCCGTGCACATGACAACCTTTGCATTCGGGTCAAACGCTTTTATTCCCTTCAATGCCTCGATCCCGTTCACCTTTGGCATCACGACGTCCATGGTCACAAGATCAGGCTTGAGCTCCTGGTACTTCGCGATGGCCTCGTCCCCGTCTCCCGCTTCCCCGACGATATCATGACCGCCCGAGAAGAGGATATTCTTGAGAAGGGTGCGCATGAAAAGGGTATCTCACCTTTCGCACGTGAGCAGGCGACTCTGCACTTTTACCGATTTAAATA
>CAYVMJ010000003.1:177467-323772 GCA_964452625.1 uncultured Methanolinea sp. | reverse complement strand
GGGTATCATCCACTATCAGAATTCTCCCCATGTCTATCACTATAGAGATAAATGCAAAGGATTTAAATACTTAATGATAGTGACGGGAAATTTCCCAAAATTCTCACTGCGAGGGGGGTTTTACCGACTCGGTGATGAAACGGACTCCTTTGGGGGTGAGCTGCACCTCCTTCCTGACAAAAACTACGTCGATCAAACCGAGTTTCAGCAGTTTCTCGTAGATCTCGTCAAGGTTCTTGTGGGAGATGTTGAGCATGTTCTCGATCGCATGGGAATCCATTCCGCTGTAGATGAGCATGCCAACCTGCGCAGAGAGGGGATCGAGATCCTCGGCCCCTGTTTCCAGGTCTTTGGTGGCGTCCGTCAGGAAGTTCATCAGAATCTGCAACGTGGAGATGGGGCAGAGAACGAAACTGGTCACCACGTCGGTATTCTCCATGTGGTCGATCTTCACCACGTCCACCTGCTTTCCCTGGACTTCCCGCTTGGTGAGCTCCATACCCGTCACTTCTTTCAACGGCACCGAGATCTGCTTGTTCTGGCTCACGAACCATATCGCGGTCTTGAGCACCGCTATCGCGCCCTTGTCCCATGCAGCATTCGTCACCATCACGCCACCCCGAATAGCCGGTGACATGAAGTACGCCATAAGGCGGTAGGCACTGCAGGACATGATAATGAGCCGCTTCATGGCCTGGAGGACCTTCTCTACGCTTGCAATCCTGTAGACCGTCGGGGGCTCTCCTTTTACCGTGACAATGAGCAGGCTCTTCTTCTCTTCGAGATCCACGATCGACTTGTAGGGAATGGCTTTTTTGATGGGTTCGGCAATGGTCATCGACTCCTGCTGCAGGTCGATCTTGCTGACCACCCATTTTTTATCCTTCTCGATCTTGACCGGGACCACTGGCATCCTTCACACCCACCAAAAAATTATTCTGTCCTGGACTTTCTCGTCTTGAGCAGGTCTTCGAGTTCGCTCTTGAGATCAGACGCGTCAACTCTGATATCTTTCAGATCCCTGATAAGGCTTCCATATTCGCTCTTCTTGGAAGATTTCACGTCGGACTTGAGCGAGGCCATGAGGTCATCGTCCTGGCCGCGGCCTTTAGAGAACGAGAGCATGTCCTGTTCAGGGGAGAACGCAGGGGCGGAGGGCTTCGGCGGTTCGGGTTTTCCCGCGGGCGCACCTGCCATGGGTGATGCGGTTTTTCCCCCGGGAGCCGTTGTCGCGACTCCCCCCGCGCCCGGTTCAGGCGGCGATTCATCAGTCTCCCCGAGGTCAATCTCGTCGAGGCTCAAACCGTCAAGGCCTTCCATTGACTCCCCTGAAAAGTCCATTCCCGCATCCTGCCCGAGATCCATCCCCCCCATATTGGCTTCGAGGATCTCCTTCACTTCGTCGGCATCGTTGGTCTCATCGATGACGATGGGAGCCTCATCCCCTGTCAGGCTGATATCCATTGCGGCAACCTCTGCCTGCGCTGCAGGAACAGTCCCTTCAGGCTCTGCAAAACCCATTCCAAGGTCAGCGTCATCCGGGATGGTAAAACCGTCATCCCCCTGGAGATCGCCGAGCAGGTCTGCATTCAGATCCTCGCCCACGAGGGCGGTGAAGGGATCGGTCTCCTTCTTCTTCTCGGCAGGGATTGCATCAGGCAGGATGTCGTCGAGGGATGTGACCGCTTCCCCCTGGACCGACTTGTCAAGGAGCGTATCAATCTTTTTTGCCTGGGTCTCTGCCTCTCTCCGGGACTTCTTCCCCCGCCGCAGGTCCTTCCCGAGCACCGAGAACGCTCCCTTAAGCGAGGAAAAAAAATCTCCGATACCGCTCTTCTGGCCGGGAGTCTTCGCTTTCTTCTCCTTCTTTGGTTTCTTCTCCTTCTTCGGTTTTGCTGCCTTTGTTTTCACCTCCTTTTCAGGAGCTGCCTTTTTTTCCGCAGTTTTTCTTCGTGTGAAAGAGGGGAGTTTCACGGTCCCCGAAAGGAACAGCACCAGGACCGCGAGGATGGCTGCCCCGATAAGGAGATAGAAGACCGGGATATCAAAGACGAACATCAGGGAGCCGAATATGATGATGACTGCAAAAAGGGCGATTCTCAGGGTTGAATCTTTCATATCAGACTCCTTCGAAGACGGGGATGTTGAAGAACATAGCAACTATTTCAGGTGCGATTATATAAATGATGCCCGTTGCGGCGATGATGAAACTGGTGAAGAAGTAGAACATGTACCGGTCACCTCCCATCACGATCTTTCCGGCCAGGATATTCGAGATCGAGATGATGGTGATCATGATGACAATATACACCCCCATTTCGGCTTCCGGGAAGTTTACGAAGAGCTCCACACCCATCCCTCCTGCAACCGACCCTCCGACAGATGACCCCGATAATGCTGCTCCTGTCTCTCCGAAGTTGGTCATCACCGTCTCTATCGCATGTGCCATTGTGAGCAGGATGTGATAGAGGAACAGGAATATCCCCACCATCATGGCATGCATCGGGATGAGAAGGATCACGAATCCCATTGACACGTTGTTCCGCTTCTCCCGCAGCAGCACCTGTTCGAGCATGGAAGAACCCACGATCTGCCCGATAATATCCGGTTTTCCCCCAAGTTCGACGGCATCCCTGAAGATGTTGAGATACTTGTAGATGAGGTTGCTGCCGCTCTCGTGCACGAAGCGCTCCCATGTCAGTATCTCGTCGAGTCCAAGGTTCAGTTTTGAATATACCCCGTTGATGAACGGTTCCAGTGCCTCGAGCGACTTCCGGTCGATCTCACCGAGGGCGTTCGCGATAGTGACGCCCTTGCCCCCCATGACCGCCCCGAGGCTGCGGATGAAGGTTGTGAACTCCGCGTCCCTCCGCACAATATTGCTGTCGTCCATGTACCCGATGACGCCGAGAGGGAGAAGCAGCAACCCGACGAGGAGCATCGAGAGGCCTGCGTTCCCGCTCAGAAGGGCGAGGATGATCCCTCCCATCAGGGCGAGGGGGACGACCTTCTTTTCAAGCCTGTGGATGAGGTCCTGTTCTTTCGATCCTTTCCCCATCTGGTGCGTCTTGTCGTCTGAGGGGACTGCCTTGTACATGGTGACAATCCCGAAGATCGACACGCAGAGCACGATGGCGTAAGAAGCCATGAGCGTTGACTGGAGATCACCCGGGGCAAAAATTGCGACCGATATCATGATGATGATCCCCACGAGGGTCGCTGAAAAAAGCATCGCGATATACGCGTCAGACCACTTCTTCAGCATCTCCAGGCCCTGTTCGTAGGTGTTGCGGTAGACGCTGCGGATCGTCCCCAGTTCCCGGTTCAGGAAATCCTCGTCGGGAACTCCCGACTCTATGGAGTTCCCGTACCTGTGCAGCATGCTCCTGAGCATGTCATTCTGCACCCTTTCCGCGATGATCGCAAGTCCCTGGACGTAACTGTAGTTCCAGCGCTTGACAAAGAACTCCACCCTCTCGATGTACTTGCAGGTGACATACTCCTTCCTGGCCGCGGTATAGGCAAAGATCTCGGGCCGGGTTGCCTGTGCCGTGGTGATGGAGGCCATGTAGGTGACCATGAAGAGGAGGTCCGTCCCCATCTTCTTGTTCTCGGTGATGACATCCAGTTTCTTCTTGATGGACGCGCCGAGATCCTGAAAAGGGAGTTTTCCTGCGTTCGCCTGGCGGACAGACTTTCCAAATCCTGCAAATGCCATCTACATCGAATCAATATCGAATTTGAGGAGCCCCTGCTTCTTGACCTTGGTCATCATGAAGTAGAGATCGTAGAACCCGGTATACCCTGCCTTGTGCAGGCGCTCAAGAATCCTTGCCCTCTTTTCCACCTCGTCATAGATCGCCGCTTTCTTGTGTTCGGGGATCCCGAGCATGGTCGCGATCCTGTTCTCAAGGAGGTAACTGCTCCCGCGGCCCGGGAACTCGTGCATATCGGTCGTCGGGTTCCAGTGGAACATCTCCACGAACGAGAATCCCTGTGTCTCGGGGTTGAACCCGACGAGTTCGTTCACGCTCAGGATCCGGCGGACCGTGTCCCCGCTGGGCCTCTTCACCGCACTCTGGATCACGACAATGTTGAGGTTGTCGACATATGTCTTGGGGACATTAATGGGGTCGCCGCAGAGACGCTGGATGAGCTTTTCAACCGATGCGGCGTGGAACGTGGAGAGCACCGGGTGCCCCGTCTGCATGGCACCGAAGGCCACGTTCCCTTCCACTCCACGGATCTCCCCGACGAGGATCTGGTTCGGGCGCTGACGGAGTGCGGCCTTGAGGAGGTCGAACATGGTGACGTCTCCCCCTTCCCCTTCGCCTGCTCCCTTCCCCTTCGAGACCTCGCGTGTCCAGTTCTTGTGGGGTATCTGGAGTTCCGGGGTATCTTCGATCGTCACGATCTTGTTTTCGGGGGGGATGAATGTCGTGAAAGCGTTGAGGCTCGTTGTCTTTCCACTCGCGGTCTCCCCGCTCATGAAGAGTGACATCCCGTTCTCGATGCAGATCCAGAGATAGCCCGCGACCAGGTAATCGCAGGTCTTGAACTCGATCAGCTTCAGGATGCTGATCGGGTCGTCCATGGCCTTACGGATGGTGAAGTTGCTCCCCTTCCGGCTGATGTCGGTGCTGTAGACGATATTGATACGCGACCCGTCGGGAAGGGTGGCGTCCACGATGGGATTCCTGTACGTGATGGGCCTCTTGGTCCGCTCGGCGAGCTTGATCACGAAATTATCCAGTTCATCTGTATTTTCCCACCCGACAACCGACTTGAGCCCCTTGAAGATCTTGTGCTCGATGAAGATAGGGCCGACGCCGTCCACGGTGATATCCTCGATGTACCTGTCGTTGATGAAAGGTTTCAGGAGCCCCACGTCTATCTTGTCCCTGATGATCATGTATTCCAGTGCCCGGTATTCCTGGGGGTTCACGATAACCCGGCCATCGGGGGTCTGGCGGACGCTGGCCATTGCGGCAGCACGGTGGACGTTGGTCTTTGCCGTCAGGTCCTTGTTCAGGAAATCCTTGATCTTGCTGCCGAATCCCTGCGTCTTGCCTTTCCCGGAGAGCAGTGCGAGTTGTTCGCCCGGGTTCTGGACGACAAGCACCTGGGAGATCAGAGTCTTCAATACTTTTGTCTTGTCTTCGTCACTGACGGGGTCAATGTCCAGTGCGTCCAGGAGGTCCACAAGCTTGTATTCAACCGCAGGCAGGAGTTCCTTGACGCTGTGCATGAAGGAGGGATCGACGGGGATGTAGTAATTCCGCACATCGTTCTGGTCGAAGAAGATATGCACGAAGACCGTGTCGTCTGCGGGATAGATGAGGTTCGGGTCGGTCATCGACTTAAGGTCGCGCTTCAGTTCAGAGAAGAAGAGCGGGATCCCGTACTCGTCGACCGGGAAGATGTGCAGGTATTCCAGCAGGTGGGGGCTCTTTTTCACGTATTCCTTGGCGTTGACCGGGAGCATGCGGTAGAGGGCGCAGCTCTCGATATTGTTCACGCAGTCGTTGTCCTCGGTGTTCTCGGCAGGCTTGAACGGGAGGTTGAGCGTGGCAGTGAGGGCCGCCATCTCACACCTTTGCCATCGATATGGGTATGATCTTCATGCCATACCCGGGATGGACCTCGAACGAGACCAGGTTCCCGGTCGTCTTCCGGGCGCCCCTGACTTTCACCACTTCGAGTACCATCACGTACTTGTCGCCGATGAGGGCTTTTTTCATGGAGAGGTGGGCATCGCAGATGGAGCGGATCCGGATCAGCGTGTCCTCCTCGAACGCATACGTATGCAGGGTGATGAGGATCGTCTTGCCCTGGTCGACGATATTCTTGCAGCTCGTCAGGAAGGTGAGGATCGACGACTGCTGGGTATACTCGGTGAACATGGTGAGAGAGTCGATCACCACAACCTGCGCCTTGCTGCTCCTGATGTGGCGCACGATCCTCTGGAGAATGCCGTCCATCTCCTCCTTCGTCCACTTGAACCCCACCATGTGGAGGTGGAAGAGCCGGATGTATCCCCAGGCAAAGTAATCGGAGACATCGAGGCTCATGGACTCCATCTGGGAGAGGAAGCTCTTCGCTGTCAGCTCGGTGGAGTAGAAATCAACGCACAGCCCCTGCTTCATGGCCCCCCACATGATCTGCTGGGTAAGCACGCTTTTCCCGGTATCGTTCTCGCCCTCTATGAGGGTGAGGGAGCCTAAGGGGATGCCGTCTGCAATTTTCTTGTCGATCTCGTTGTTTCCGGTCGAGAGGATGTTCCTGTCCTCGCCGCCGAGGAGACTGGAGAGCCCGTCACTGATTGAAGCCACCATAGGAAGTACAGAGTATTATATCGGAATATTCATATAAAGTGTTCCTTACCGGATGTAAGGTTCGGGAATTGAGGTAATGCTACAGGTCATGAAAACTGCCATTCTGCAGTCACACCATTATCAGATACGATTTTTATATAATTTGGATCCACTGGAGAATTCACTTTAATGATAAGGATTTCACTTGGATCCCATTGGTTTATGAAGAGATTTTCCTCGAAATAACCTTCCCCAATAATTCTCTTTATCTGGTGTTTTGTCCAGTTTCCGCTTGAGGGGGTGCTTGAATCTTCATATGAATAGAGGGAGAACCCTGTTGCGGCATCAGGCAAGTAGATGTCAATATGTTCGAAATCTCTAATCGGCTCACGCCCGTCGTTCTCAATAAAAAAGTAGAGATATCCATCGACATCCTTGTAATAATACGAATCATCTGTGATATTGGGGGTCACTTCCATCGATGTGCCGATCATTTTCACCTGGAGATCGGTCATGTCCTTCTGGGCGTTCATCACCACCTCGCTCGTGAGGAGAGTTCCCCCGGCAAGTACGTAGGCAGTAACAATTATAATGATAATCCCAAATGCTGTTGCCACAAGGGTTGCTGCTGCCATTGGTTTTTACCTCAACTCATGGTGAAAGTTAAATCCCGGCGCACGCCGTTCGGTAAAACAACCGCTACATATACGAGATCTCCTTGAGAAGGGAGAAGAGAGAGGATATCGCTATCATCGATTGTGATTGTCAGTGTTTCACCAGGGTCCCAGTAACTGTTGGAATTATCAGGGATCTCATAACGAGTAGAAAGGGTTTTCCGGTCAAAATTATTCTGAGAACCAGCATACACATCCCCAGAATTAATTTCATTCGTATGGAGCCTTGTTGAACCAACATTCTTTAGCCAGATTTTTACCTTCGATGAATCTGCATATGTATTCACAATCTTAAAATCAGTTCTAATTTTTGTATCTGCCTCGCTTGAAACAGAACCGAAAGTATCTGCCGTCCGGGTAATGGTCGGAAAAATCGCATTTATCAGTACCCCTGCGGCGATCACCGCGCTGATTAAAAAAAGGGCGGTGACGATGGTCTCGCTGGACATCTCACCTAGATTCTATCACGGGAGGGTAAATATTCTCTGTTCGCGGACTCCTCCTCCTGCTGCCGGGCAGGGCTCAGCAGTTTCTGTGCCTCTTTTCCCTCCCGCTTTTCCATCAGCACCTCTATCATATCGCGATCGAGTGTCGAGTCGGAGGGATTCAGGATGTGGTTCAGCTCGTATAACTCGGAAACAAATTCATCCGCTTTAATCTCGTGCAGTTCCCCGATGCTGGTCGGCATCAGCCGGGTCATGTCCTTCACGAGCTTGCAGGACTGGTCCGAGATGTAGCCCATTGCATGGTAGGCCTCGAGCATCAGATCCACCCGGTCGTGGCCGAACTTCTTTACGTTACGGTTCGTCCACTCAAAGAGCCTGAAGACCTTCTGGAGCCTGACCTTGTCGCTCAATGCTGCTTTTGCAACAGAATCCTCTTTCGGGAGGGTCGCGAGCTGGGACTTGAGTGCGGAAAACAGGTCCATATCACTCATCGGACCCTGAGGTCCGGGGGATGTGCCGGGCTGCATCTGTTGACCGGGGATGGTCCCGGCCTGCTGGGGGTACCCGGGGGCAAATCCAGGGGACTGGGGCTGACCGGCCGCTGATCCCTGCTGGGGGGATGCACCAGGGACCTCCTGGGGTGGTTGCTGAGCGGCCTTCGCCTGCTCTTCCGCTTTTTTTGTCTCAGTTGTTGATTTGATGGCCCCCGCAGCGGATTCGATGGCGCTCGATGTGTCTTTCAACACGTTGGCCATCTTCGCGGAGACATCATCTGAAGAACCACCTCCCCCGCCGCTGATGATGATGGGGTTCTCCAGATCGTTCATCCGCTCCCGTATATCGATAAGCAGGCGCTTGATGGACGTTTTTATGAGCTCCACCTCGTCCTGGAGCTTGAGCAGTTTCACCTCAGGGTCGTCAGAAGAGGCTGAGGCAATGATGTGATCGACCTGAGACTGGTTGACTGCCATGGTAATAGTGTCTCCTTTTTCATTTATGATATAACTTGCGGGGGATTAGAAGGTTGATTTTATCACCTAAAATAAATGAAGAACCTGTATTAGTGGTAGATAATATTTACCATCGTTAGTTAAATTTCAGAAATAACGTTTCTTCACCGAAATAAAGACAGGTAATTCACTTTCGGAAATACTGTTAAATTCCCATCAACAGTGGCGTCAAATATTTCCCGCCCGTCCTCCTCAAAATATTTTTTAGCAAGGCGAAATGCATGTTCAGAAGTCTCCAAATCCGGTAATTGCCACCGAAATCCTTTGTTAAAATACTCAGGAGAAAAATGGTTGGGATCCGGGCCTTCAGATACAATAGTTTTATGTGGTTTGCCCTTGGTGGTGAAATTATGGTCCACTCCTATTAAAATCACTTGAGTGAAACCAAGGTAATATGCAATCTGCATTGCAACATATGTGACTGTCGCACCTTCCCAGATTTTTAATGATGGATCTTCTGAAAAAAGTGCCCCCTCCCAAGGGTCCCGGACGTATAGTATATCCGAAGTGAACCTGATGTATTTTCGGGCATACCAACTGATAAATTTGGGCATTGGGAGTGCTTCGATTTCACGGGCACATTGTTCGATGAAAAGTTTATTTACAGAAACGAAGTAAGTCGTAGGGAAACCAAGTTCTTTAAAAAGTAAGTAAATACGATTTAATCCAATTGTATATTCGTTTTTCAATAATGTCAAGTCTGTCTTATTGAGGCTGGGACCATTTCCGATAATGAAACATCTCTGTCCGCGATGGCGATTTTTAAATTTCTTGAAACGAGCAATGCTTATATATCTGTGAGGATGAACCATCCAGACTAAAGTTATATAAGATTTATAAAAGACGTTAATAATACCTCGGATTTGCGCGGGGGTTATATGTTTAAGATTTTCTATTAGAGTATTCATTCCGTACTCAACCTCGCCAGCGCTCCTCCATCGACGACAATCGTTTGACCCGTAATATAGGAAGAGGAGGATTCTGCCAGGAAAAGGATTACTTCTCCGATTTCTTCCGGTTTGCCTATCCTCCGCATCAGGTGTTTTTCCGCCAGACAATCCAGCCTGTCACCGATAGTTGATCCGATCACATGTTCCCTGGATAAACCAGAACGCAACATCGGGGTATCCACTGCACCGGGAAGGACTGCATTTACTCTTATATTGTCAGGTGCGAATTCGATGGCAAGAGCCCGTGTGAACGAGGTTAATCCCCCTTTACTCGCAGCATATGCGGCAATATTAGAAGAGGTGGCTTGAGAATGAACCGAACTGACATTGATGATTGCACCACCCCTCTCTTTCATGAGGGGGTAGGAGTTCTTCGAAAATAAAAAAGCCGAACGAAGGTTGGTATGCATGATTAAGTCCCATTCTTTCACATCCATTCTAGTCACAGGTTTACAGATTTGGATTGCCGCGTTATTGACAAGTGCATCAATCCTGCCTTCGTCAGAATTAATTTCATTGAAAACCTTGTCAATATCTGAAACCACTCCGACATCCGCTTGGATGTAATGATGCACTCCCTCGATGTCATCTATTTCTTTTCTCGAAACACCGATTACATGCCAGCCTTTTTTTGCATACAAAAGTGCCGTGGCATAACCAATACCACTAGTAACGCCTGTAATTAATGCGATTTTTTTCATTTCAGCCATTTAATCCCTTTATTAAATTTGTAATAGCAAGATCATTCACCCTCAATACCGCATCAATCGTATTCGAACCATTATGTGCCCCCAGGATGCAGTTATCCAGTGTCCGCAGGGGACTCTTTACTGAAAGCGGTTCTTTTTCGTACACATCCAGTGCAGCTCCCGCAATTTTTTCATTGCGTAATGCATCTATCAACGCATTCTCATCGATTAGGGAGCCTCTCGAAGTATTGATTAGATATGCGGTATTTTTCATTAATCCAAATTCCCTCTCCCCGATCATGTGGACGTTATTTTCCGTGAGGTTACAGTTCAATGAGATGAAATCGGATGTCGAAAGGAGTGTATCCAAACCGACTTCTTCAATGGCATGTTTTTCCAGGAAAGACTTCTCAATAGGGAATATATCGTGCCCAAGAATATTCATTCCGTGTGCTCTCCCTCTTTCTATTACCCCGCGACCGATACTTCCAACTCCCACAACTCCGAGCGTCTTATTCCGGAGTGATACCCCCTGTATCTGTGCTGCACTCCAGTCGTCCTCTCGGAGTTTTTTATCAATAACATGAAGATTCCTGGCAAGAAGAATGATGTATCCCATGACCATGTCCGCAACTTCATCACAGAATACATTAGGAGTATTGGATACTTTTATTCCCAGTACTTCCGCTCTCTTTAGGTCAATTGCATCGATACCGACGCCCCATTTTGAAATGATCTTTAATTTTTTTCCTTTTTCAAGGACTTTAGCAGTGATTTCATCGTCTCCTGCAATGATACCATCATATTTTTCGATTATTTTCAAAAGGGCCGATTCCGAGAATGCCTGAGTTACGGAAGGGAGGTCTATCTCAATATCGTTCTCCCTGAATAACTCCCAATATCGATCAATTGTTTTCTGAAGATGGGGGCATGAGACGAGGACTTTCCATCTCATAACAATTTTTCACGCTCCTTGTACAGGGCTTCAGCGATAATAAAATCAGACTCTTCGTCGATATCATATGCTTCGATGCGATCCATTTCAAACATCAGGGGGCGTTCCCCGATACGGTTATGCTTCTTCTCAAGGATTTCCCTTGAAAATAGATATATACAGGAATTTTCTTCATAAAAAGGCGGGAGATCCTGGGTCCGGAGGAGAATTGCCGGATTGTGGTTGACCGGGCGGGTATGCTGGTCCCAGAGCCTTTTCTGCATCCTGGTGACAGAAAAGAGTGAATCATAGGAAGGATATTTTTTTAAAAATGTTTCAATCGCATGGGTTATGGTATCTGACCGTAGTAATGGGTTTGTCGAATGGGTCTGCAGATAAAAATCCGCATCAATACTGCTGACATCATGAAGAAGTACATCGTTCATCGGAATGGAGGGGTCGCGGAGACGTTCAGGGCGATCAAGCACAATAACTGATGGGAAGGAATCCGATGCATCTTTTTTGATCACTGGGCTGTCCGTGTCGATGACTACACTGTCGATTAATGGACTCTTCAACAGGGCTTCGACTATATAATGGAAAAGCGGCCTTCCCGAAAAAGAACGGTAATTTTTCCCAGGGACGCGTTCGCTGTAATGACGCATCGGGACGAATGCAACAATTTTCTTATTCATTCATCAGACTCCACTGAATATTCGATCAGGATGGCTCTTGCAGGTGCCCCCTCGAGTCCAACCATACGGAGAGGAAGACAGACAAGGTCATACAATCCCTCCCGGACACTGTGCAGATTGATTCCCTCAATAATTACTACATTTGCTTCGAGAAGTATTTTATGCGTAGCATCCGACGAATTGTATCTCTGAATCGAGAGGTAGTCGATACCTGCCAGCCTGATTCCGTGGTGAACGAGCCATTTCGCGGCTTCGGGTGATAATGCAACGAATTCTTTGTTGAATCTTTTTTTCGTCTTTACCGTCGAATTATCGGTTTTAAATAAAACTCGTTCCACGGTCCTGGGAATTGACGATGCCTCAAGCTTCTCTTTAGTAATATACCGCACTCCGCTGAAATCGACAACGAATGCCGGCCCAATCAGAATTCCAAGCGGAATTTTATCAATACTCTCTCTGCCATTAAAATGATGGAGAGGAGCGTCAACATGGGTTCCGCAGTGGGAGTCCATGCAAATGGATGAATTATTGACGGCATCCCCATGCCAGATCAGACTGGTCCATTCGAACTGAAATTTGGTGCTACCGGGCCATCGCACCATGCCAGGCCCCAGAGGCATGGAGATATCAATGATTCTTCTCATCAGTTCCCATAGTATTAATATGGCGGTAATCTATATAGCCGTCCCTCACCTGCATGCGACCGGATTCCAAAGTCTTTTTAAAGCCTTGTGGATAATAGAAGGTCTTTTTCAACGCCTTTGAGACGTGGTCCTTTTCCCTGAACCCCTTATACGCCCCTCCGAACTGCATGAGCCTGAAAACGATAATACCCTTGATATTTTGAAAAAAAACCTGGTTATTTAACGCTTTTAAGCAATCTGTTAATGTATTTATTGAAAAAGAACGGATCAGGTCCAGAAAGGTAAAATGTTCGTTGGGATATATTTTTTTAAGTGCAATTGCTTCTCTCCGGTACCGGTTGTACGTCTGCCAGGTGGTTTCTCTGTGCACATGGATGATCTCCGCCTCTGAGGAATAGACAAGTTTATACCCTGCTTCAAGAGCACGTTTGGCCCAGTCGAGATCCTCTAATCCTGTAATATCCTCGTTATATGGAATTTTTTCCCATACGGTTTTCCTGATTGCACAATTTGCATTATTACAAAACGGTGTCTTCTGGTCCCAGTTTGATATTTCGGGAAACCAGGATGAAAAGATTTGGTGTTCAGTGAATTTTGTACTTTCATTTCCCCGCTGCTTTCCATAGACAAGTGCAACGGCTGGATCAGAAAAGGGTGCTGTCAGTTGTGTGAGC
This sequence comes from uncultured Methanolinea sp., assembly GCA_964452625.1. Classification (GTDB taxonomy): domain Archaea; phylum Halobacteriota; class Methanomicrobia; order Methanomicrobiales; family Methanospirillaceae; genus Methanolinea_A. The sequence continues at coordinate 310,742 of CAYVMJ010000003.1, read as the reverse complement.
CAGTCCTCATACACTGGCCAGCAATGTGCGCTGATAAAGACGAGGATATCTCCCTTTGCCGTTTCGCATCCTTTATTGAGGGCTCTTCCAAAGGAGAATTCTTCGGGGGAGATGTATATGATATTTACAGGATACCGTGAAGCAATCGGAAGCGTTGCATCAGTTGATCCGGAATCCACAAGGATAATCTCATATTCCTTCGGTTTTTGGTGCATTATCCCTGCAAGAAGGCGACCGATATGCTCCTCCTCGTTATAGCAACGGATAATGATGGATATTCCTATCATATCGATAACCATTAATCATTCGAAATTATATTGAATATTCTGTGTTTAAATGAAAGTAATTTTTGTTTATGCAATGCTTTTTGAACGCTTGTATAAAATTCTTTTTTATATTCAGTTTTATAAAAAATTAAGTTGCCCCATTCTGGTTTTGCATTTCGATGATATTCAAATATCCCATTAAATTTGGATTCCTTTGTTTGTACTCCTTTACGGCCATACTCGATAATCGGACCATATTCGGATATGACACAAGAATATCTGTACTTATCCAAGAAATCTACCATATCATGGAAAGAATATCCATAATTTGGTATTGTACGATCATCCATAAATTCAACTAGGACGATCAAAGGATTGTATTTATCCCAATCCATCCCCTTTAAAACAAGGAGATCGGCTCCTTCTACATCAATTTTTAGAAAATCGACATTTTCAATACTATTTTTAGATATAAATGTATCGAGACGAGTAGTAGAGATAGTCTCCGAGTCTTTATGTGATGGATGAAATGGCTTTAGTGTGTGAATTCCCCAGTGCTCATCGCTTAAAAAAAAAGGGACATTCTCCTCATTTTTATCTGATACTCCCATTTTGATAAAGTGCATTCTCGGATAACCCTTCAAATTTTGCCGTAATTCTTCATAGTTTGATGTTTCCGGCTCAAAACAATAAATCTCCCATCCTTTTTTGGCAAAAGGGAGTGCAGAGCTTCCAACATGGGCCCCCACATCGAACATGATCCTGTTTTTTTTATGTTTTTCGGGGCGATGGGAGAAAAATTTTAACACAATCTCAATTTCTCTCATATAGCGACCTAAAATTTTACTATTTACAATATATTTGTTATTATGGATTCCTTATGCATTTCCTAAATGGGCGTCCATTCGGTTCCTAATAAATATACATCAAGAAGTATGAGTCTATCCTGATGCAACCAAGACCATATGATGCTACTGTTGCATTTCTTTTATTTCTGAATAAATTCACGGACATCACATATCTGTCTTGAAGACCAAGTCACATCCCCCAGACCAGTGTAATTCCAATCTCCCTCTGGTAGTACACCAGACCTCGCTTTCTTGGCCGACTCTACAATGTAATCAATAAGGCGCTGCGAAGACTTACCATCAAAAGGTTCCATTTGTTCTTCGCGAATCTTTCTTCTTCCAATTGAATGAATGGTTGGGTCCTTAAGATATTCCTTAAGTGCATGATCGAGCGCCTCGTACGATCCTACCATCCATGTTCCTTGCGCTGTAACTAAAGGCTTATAATGTTCATAGGCATTTTCCAAAAGAAATGAATCATTCGGTGTTCTGATAAGATCACCATCAAAGGCAAGGGATATTACGGGAGTATCAAATGCAATAGCATCAAGAGCCAGAGAACCACGACTCTGAATAACTACGTCGGAATGCTTCATCAAATTTGCCAGGAAAATTATATCATCTCGACCACGTGACAAATTCTCCGCTGTTTGGTTTCCAAAAGAATTCGCATTCATACAAATGACATATGGTGCCTTTACTAATGGAAGGAAATCTCTCTCCCAATTTACATCCTGAGGGTGTGTGCGAAGTAACAACGTAGCCTTCCCGTAGTTGCCGGCAATGAAATCATCCGACAGCGTTTTAGCTATTGAAACCTCATGTTCCTTGAGACCTGTTGTGTTTGTCCCAAAGGATACCAATCTATAATCTGACGGTATACCTAGGTCTCTCAAAAAATCCTCACGACTGCTGATAATGGACCGGTCCATATACACATCCATTTGCGGTTTACCAATCTGGAAAATTTTTTCTTTCTGAATACCATGAAGCACAGACATCTCCTCGACCATTCGCCGGCTGGCAACCATATATCCGCTCATACCGCGAGGTGTCGGCCCTTGTACAGTGGGATGATCCCAACTCCCCACAATCCCAATGGCTGGGATATTTAAAAACCGCAGAGTTCTAGCCCAACGTGCGGTTGGCATGAAATGAAGTCTCCCAAAAACGAATAAGTCCGGATTAAGTTCTTTTAGGAAAACTAAGTCTTCTTTACGGATAATATTAGGATACCCATGATGAAATTTATAAAGAAAACGAAAAATCATCGTGTTTTTTGGAAAAGGATACCCAACTATTTCACCCTTGCGATAGTTAAGGAATACTTTATGGTGTTTTCTTTCTTTGCGGCTTCGACCTTTTCGAATTTTATAATGGGAAAGATCATTAACTGCTGCGAATCGATATCCCAATGAATCAAAAATATATCCTTCATCAAGCAACTGAAATATTCGAATCCAAATCCTTCTTGACAAATCACGTAAAAGATCCCCTCTGGGAAGCAATTTGCGCTTTCTGCTTGAAGGAGGAAATTTCACAAAAGTGATGTTCAAGCAGTTTCGTTCAGTTATCAGTTTGCCTACCTCTGTATTATCACCAAGTAAAAAAAAATGTATTTCATCTCTTTTCGCCATCTCTTCCCAAACCGGGGTAAAGAGGAAATCTCGTACAGAGAAAAGATAAGGAAGGCTGATAGCTATTTTTAGGCTAATGTTCATTTTGAATTAACACCTGTTAAAGAAATTCAGATTCGTTACCCAAGATTGCACAATATCAGACACTTCTTAATTTTTTTATTATTGGCAACTCACTTTCATACACCTGCTTTTTGCCGTCACCAAGCGCCTCTTCAACTACCCGGATGTATTTCACCAGCCGTTCAAATCCGTGAGGCTCCACGGACGCCGCTTGGTCGGTGCCCCACATGGCCCTGTCTAAGGTGATGTGTCGTTCTACCAGGCAGGCTCCAAGAGCTACTGCGACAACTGTTGTAACCAACCCCACTTCATGACCAGAATAACCGATAGGACAATCGAATTCACGACGCAAGGTTTCGATCATACGCAAGTTAAGTTCAAGAGGTGAGCAGGGATAGGCGCTAGTGGAATGGGTGATGATTAAGTTTTCAGAATCGAGTGTGGCGACAGCATTCCGGATCTGTTCCATGGTTGACATGCCGGTAGATAATATCAAAGGTCTTCCAGTCTCACGGAGATGCTGTAGCAAATTGGTATCAGTCAATGCCGCCGAGGGGATCTTGTGACAGGGCGGATTAAACTGTTCTATGAAATCCACAGAAGGTTCGTCCCAGGGTGAAGCAAACCAGGCAATTCCTCTCTCCCTACAGTAACGGTTAATCTCCTGGTATTCCTCAACGCCGAACTCCACTTTGTGACGATATTCCATGTAACTTATGTAACCCCACGGTGTATCACGCATAACATTACGTTGTTCAGGTGAGACACATAGCTCGGGGGTGCGTTTTTGGAACTTGACGGCATCACAGCCGGCATGATATGCGGCGTCAATAAGGCGTTTGGTAATTCCCATATCCCCATTATGGTTGATCCCTATCTCGGCTACGATGTAGGCCGGATGACCATTTCCTATTAGAATATTTTCGATTTTAATTTCCCTAGACATCAGATTTCCTCCTGTTTAGTATAAGGTCGCACAATTCACGTACGGCACCACACCCCCCTCGCTGCTTCAATACAATATCGGCCTCGGCAAGCACTTCTTGACATGCATCGGCCACTGCTACACCACAGCCCACCATGCGTAGACACTCCAAATCATTTACATCGTTGCCAATGTAGACCACTTGGCTGAGATTTACCCCGCGTTCGGCAGCTAGATCGCGCAATGCAGCTCCCTTGTTTTTGACTGCTTGGCAGCATGGAAGATTCAGCTTCTGGCAACGTGCAGTTATTACCGGATTAGTCTCAGTGGACAGAACTACCGTGTCGAATCCCTGGTCTCGCAACATAGCCAATCCCATGCCATCGCTACGGTTACAGGCGACGGCCTCAATTCCCTCCGTGGTTACCCAGACACGATTATCGGTGAATACGCCATCGAAGTCCATTATCACTAACGCGATATCAGGTGGCAATGGCGTATCTTGGGTTTTCAAGGATTCTATCCCGACAATTGGTTTTACAATTGAAATATCCTTGTTATTGAGCAACCATTCTGCGTATTCCCATTCCAGTGGTGTGTCGATATCTGCGCAATAAATCGGATCAATCATAATTGGAAGTACACTTTCGCCGGTTAGGGAGTTCTTTTCTGCAATAGTGTTATAGCGGATTGCATCAATATGCCCAGTTTGCCAGTAAACTTCCGGTAAATGTTGACGTGGGATATTATACGGTTCGTCAAACTCACTTGATACCAATGGTTTCAAGAAACCGTCCTCACGTTTTTGCCACATTTTATAGGGATGCTGATTTGGTGTTGTAACGCCTCGTACACAATCGGCAGTGGGACAATCGAGTAATTTTCTCACAGCATCATCAATGAGTCCTGTCGGCCTCAGTGGCGATGTTGGCCGTAGTTGAACAACAACATCAGGTCGATATCCTTCATTGTCCTCCAGCCAATTCAGTGCATGCTGAAACAGTGGAAAATCAGTGGAATCGTCTCGGGCCAGTTCTACCGGCCGAAGAAAGGGCACCTCGGCACCATAATTACGTGAAATTGCCGCAATCTCTGGATCATCAGTGGAAACGATTAGTCGTGTTACATTTTGCGCTTTCAGACCGGCAGCGATGCTATAGGCGATAAGTGGATGGCCGGAGAACAGCCGGATATTCTTATACGGAATCGTTTTCGAGCCGCCTCGAGCCTGTATTATGGCCAATACTTCTTGTTTATATTTGCTCATCATATACTACTCAATCATTCGCTCGGGGGAAAAAACTGCCAATTAACTTCATATCACATTGCTCAGTGCATTTAATTCCCTGAGTCAGATTGAAATGATCTTCTCTTAACTTTCGATATTTTTTACCATTCCAAATATCAAATAAGGATTCTTGCCTGGAATCTCCTAGGACAATCTCATTGTTAAAATCTTCGACGCATTGCGTCACTTCTCCATTCGATTTAATCGTCATAGAAGACCAAGGGAATTGACAAAATTCAATCCAATGGATTGACTTTGTCTGCTGATGAGTATCTTTATACCACACCTGATCCTGACTTTTCAGATAAATATAGACATCTAATCCTTCAAAGGCTTCCTTCAATTTTTCAAATTCCTCCTGCTGATCACTTTTATTCAAATTCAACATGGTAATTATAATCGTCGTCTGCAAATCATGCTTTTCTTTCATAGCCAATAATTGGATAATCTTATTATAGCTGTTCGTAAAATCTGAAGCTACACCTCGTATCGACTTATGACGTATATCATCAACACTCTCGATAGAATATTTGATATAACCCAAACCTCCCTCAAACATCCGTAAATTCTTTTCAATATCAATATTGGCGGGATTACAACTAAAATATGAAGGTATATTTCGATCTGTTAGCATTTTTAATCTTTCGGGCATCCTCTTATCCAATAAAGGATCACCATAGCCATGTAAAACAATAACCTTAGGAATAATATAAAGGAAAAAGTGATTTTCGCTCATACTATCTTTTGGAATGCCATATCTCCTTTCAACAAAATCTTCCCATTGTTGCCACTCATTGTTGTAAAACGGTTGAATTTGTTCGACGACTTTCCGATATGTATCCATGTCCAAATGTTCAATCGGACGAGTCATCATTGTTGTTCGAGGACACATCTCACAGCGCATATTACAGGCATTTGTTGTTTCAATATTGTATATTACGGGCTCCTTTCGCCGATATTCTTCCATTTTTTTAAACACGTATTGCTTGTCCAATTGTGTTCCACCTATCAACTTACGCTTCAGGTCAAATATTCTCATGTAGAAGAAAATGTCAAACATTCTAGGTCTCCTTTCAGCTTGTTAATTGAGAAAATGCTATATCTCCGATTTCGATAACCCGCTCCTCGGCAGCCGCTTGCTTAGCAGTTAAAGCGATCTCTAAAGCCCGAATACCATCATCAAGGGTAATTTGCGATTCTGTGCGGCCTTCAACACAGTCCATAAAATGACGCATTTCATCTAGAAACATTGTGTTGCGCTCAAAATCTTGCGGTACTGGAATGGTATTCCACTTATCTGTTTCAGACAGATAGTAATACACGGTTCCATCAGAATAATCCCACTTGATAAGTCCTTTATCCCCTGTGAGATGGAGAGTATGCGATGGCGGTCGTTGAATATAGTCCAAGTGCACCATGCCGATCACACCCGAACGAAAACGTAAGGTAATATTAGATGTATCCTCCACATCTGTATCCAGACTTTGCAGATTCACAGCCATAGCTGATACAGCCTCCACTTCACCCAGCAACCAGCGGAGATAATCAAACGGATGGCAGAGGGTCAAAACCACCCCCCCACCCAAATTGCTCCGCGCACTATAACTCTGGCGATAATCTTCCCAGGGATGCCAACCGGGCAGATATTCTCCCCAATGGGCATGAGCATAAATAACCCGTCCTATGACACCATCCTCAAGCAAATGCTTAATCGCACGCAGACCCGGATGAAAGCGAAACTGAAAGCCTATCAAGACTTGCAGGTTTTTCTCCCGAACAACAGATTTAAGATCGTGAAGACCTTTGAGCGAATGTGAAATCGGTTTTTCAATAAATAAATGGCAACCTGCTCGAGCTGCGGGAAGTGCCACATCCAAGTGTAATGCCGTGGGATTGGAGATTATGACAGCTTTTGGACAGCGGGTCAACGCGGATGTCAAGTCATATTCGGCAGGCAGTTTTTTCAACTCTTCTTTTGGTAAAAGACTTTTACCAGTGCGGTATAATATGATGCTTTTGTAGCCTAACTTTCGCAGGTTATACAAATGGCGACGGCCTATTGAACCAAATCCTATTATCAATATCGGTCTATTATCGCTGGTCGCAGTCGAAAGTTCTTTTTCTCTCATAATAATAATTAGAACTTATCTTTTTCTGTTGTAATATCTTCGATTAAATCTACAAAACGATCGGCCGCAGGTCGTTCATTAATATCAATCTGGTATTCAATAAATTCGTCCCTGCGACGTGCCGCTTCAATCTGCATTTCTGGATTGTTAGCTAATTCACTAATAATAGATTCCAGTTGTTCAAGGGTGTTGGCATGAAATGTCCCACCAATATCTTCAAATAACATACCACCCGGAACTTCTGGAATATTATGAGTTATAGTTGGCTTACCGAGACAGATAGCCGAAGTTGCTGTAGAGGAGAAACGCGTTAAAAAGAAATCACTCTCATTGATCAACTCCCATACATCACATTCCTTGATTAACGTCACTCTCGATTTGCCATGCACCAATGGTAAGTAGTCTTCTTTACTTTCCTTGGGATGTAGTTTGATGACTAAGTGCCAATCGGGATTGACATTCAATACTACGTCTCGTATCGTTTTCCAGGAATCGAGCATCTGTTCATAACTATAATGATGTTCATAGTAGCTACGCTGGTCATTGGTGGCCCATAAAAAGAGGGATCTATCTAATGGGAGGCCAAGTTGACTTCGGAGGGTTGGATTTCTCTCGACGCTATTTCGCTCAGCCTTGTGATACAAGTCTTCATAAATTGGAAATCCTACTATTCTTATCTTCTTGGGATTAACACCCAGTTCCAAGAATGTATTTCTTGATCCTTTGCCAATCGCAGTCAGAAATGTCGCGTTTCCTCCGCCATAATATGGGGTAGGAAATATGATATCTAAACGATTCCAGAAACGATAAGAATACAATCCCCCTGCAATAATACTTATAAAGAGTCTCATTATCAATTCACGTGGACGAGGCAATGGTCCCAGACCCACCTCTCTATGTGGGCCTATCCACGTTTCATGATTTCGGACACGATCGTATTGCTCTTGCAATTTTCGAGCACTGAATGCCCCCGAAAAGTTTAGATAACAGACCGAAGGAATACCTCGTTGTGTGGCAACGTCAATAAAATAAGCAAGTAGAGGTAAGTGTTCATTCGTTACTACCAATATATCCGGGGAGAACTCCACCAACTTCTTAATCGCCAAATCCCGCATGCGCTTCTGATGGATAGTAGGTCTTATTAAATTCAATATCTTGGCAAATCCAAACTGTTTTGATAAATTTTTGCCTGTAAGACCGGAGAAGAATGAGTGGGGGGTTTCCACAAATTGCGCTGTTTCTTTATATTCGGCAAGTATTTGAGGAATTTTGTTCTTATCCCCCTTAACTCGTAGCCAGCAAAGTATATCCACTTCGTGACCACGTTTTCGCGCTGCTCGAACCAGAGGTAAGACTGCACGTAGAGGCTCAGCATAGTCGGGAACAAACAATATTCTCATTAGTTGTCGTCTTGGTTGATTATCAGGTGATCATATGACTTCATGACATAGCTCCAATTAAGTAAGTCTTAATCTTTAAGGTGACACATTAAAATTTGGAAGAATTCCTTGAGAAAGTCTCACATAAAATGTCATATTAATATTTGGTTTGTCTTCAAGAACTCACCTTTTCTTCGATTTGCTTTACTCCTTCAACCGGATGAATATCGTGTAATCTTGTCGTCATCATGTATATTTGCATTCCAACCGGAGTCCATTGAAATTTTTTATAATGCTTTCAATTTTCAATCTCATTAAAGATGAATGGCATTTCTTTTTTGTGATAAGTATCCTACTCCTTGAATTAGCCCCGAGTATTATTTGTACGTTTCCACAAAAATATGGGATGCAATGCCCTGTCGTTCGATGTTAGTCCGGAATGTGTCTTCTGTGAATTGGTCGAAAAGATCGCTTCCTTGCTTCCCTGTACCTTTTCCATCTCTTGCCCATCTTATAAGGTTCATGATGTCATATTTATGGACATATCTGACCGTGCAATGCTGAAAACCGACCTTTTCAAGCAAGTTAATCAACGTAGCGGCGCCGAAATAGAATAGATGAGACCTATGATAAAAAAATGGTAAATAAGCTGGTATAAGCTCCTTCAGAAAGTCATTTTGATTAGGCACTCCGAGAAAAAACATGCCTTTGGGGATCATGGCAGCAAATATCGCTTCGAGGAATTGCTTGGGATTCATTAAATGCTCTAGTGTATCAAAGGAGACAGCAACATCAATTGATTCGGCTCCGAGATCATTGGCATTCTGAATATACCGGTGTCCATTCGCTTCTAGATGTGGTTGAAAGTGCCTTGCCAAGTCAACGCCAATCGTTTCGGCTGCTATACCACCAATTAAATCCAGAAAAAGGCCCGTCCCGCAACCGAAGTCTGCGACACGTTTGTCTCGCAGTCTCTCAGTGCCAATCTCACACGCCCAGCGTAACTGTTCCGGGCCGAATTTTTGTTGTAATTTTCGAATTTCAATTGGACCATGATGACTTTTCCAGTAATCTTCTGTCTCATAGAAATTCCGAAGTTCGTTAGGAAAGGGGTCTAGAAAGGCAATTCTACATGCCCCGCATTCCTTGATGGTATATCCATCTTCATATCCTGAATCAGCTCCTCCATATCTGATTGGGCCTTTGTAAATAGTATTAACATCAGGCGATCCACATAATTTGCATTTCATGAGCTCTCAAACCCCAGGGAAAAATCTTTTTTATTCTGTTGGGATAGACTTGTCGATACTCTTGGTGCCATTGAATAATGAAAATTACCGTCTGAAAACTTGGGATAATCTAAAAGGTCACATATAGTTTGATAAAAACCCATTCACTTTTTGTATCTCGAATGACTATTATCCAGAAATCGTTGTCTACAAAGACGTGTTTTTTCCTGTCATTTAATTTAAGCGCCCATTTTCGATTCAAAGGTTATGATGTTCCATGTGGGTTTATTTGTTCAAGCCATCCTTTTAATAACTTATAATCATTAATTGTTCGTATTTCCAGCGAGGCGCGGGGATCAGAGATCTCATAGATTCCTACATTCTTGCCCAGACGGCTAGCTCTTCGTATATATTCAGGAAAGGTCACGCATCCAAGACTTGGCAGTCCAATCAATATCGGTTTTCGCTCATCGCGTAGATGAGTACAATCATCTACTCGTTCGAATGTGTTATCTTTATTTATCCAACAAGGTCGATATTCTGGGATTCCGGCAATCACAGTATCTAAACCTTCTTCAATGAGCCTTTCGATTAAGCTATCAAGTAGACCTTCTGGCCTGAATGGATACGTTACTTCAAGAGGAACAATCAGATCTGGGTAATACCCCTGTTCCTCCAGTTTTCTCAATGAATATTCTAGAACATCGTCTGCCCGAACACCTTTTAATGAAAGACTTTCAGGTCTGATGAAGGGAACCAATACACCCCAGTCCTTAGCTTTAGATGCAATCTCACTACTATCAGTGGCAATAATTATTTTATGGATATATTTTGATTTTTTAGCCGCGTCTATTGTTTTTGATACAACTTCCTCATTCTCATCAATATTATTACTATCATTACTTTTACGCAATGGAATAATCGCCGCAATCTCAAAATTCTCAGGGTTAAGCGGCTCATCGTGAGCAGCCTCTGGAACGAGCTCAAGCTTGTCAAGTATTCGAACTACACCATTGTAGCGCATTTTATCATTGCTCTGATGGATACCATGATGGTGATATACTGGCGCTTCAGGCTCATATACAAGAGTATAGCTAGCTTCAATTACCGTTTTACCCCAGACCCTGTCCTCGATATTTGTCACGGTTTCATTAAAAGGATAAATTTCCCATATAGAACGGCGTATCATGCTGTTTGCGTTATGGAAAAAAGAGTCACGCTTGTGTATACGTTTATCAAGGCCAAAAGTAACTAAAAGATCCCTTTTATCAATAGCAGGTGTAAATTTCATTGGTATTTGCCTACCATAAACGCCAGCAACTTGGGAATCGCTGAAGTTTGCGTATAAATTCGCCAGCCAATCTTCCCGTACAGGCAGACAATGTGCCGAAAGACATGCAATAAAATCACCCTTTGATACTCGTATGCCTTTATTCAGGGCTAAACCCGGTAAATATTTTTCAATTTCAACCAGGATAATATCCGGATTAACCTGAAAAGCCTTATCTACTGTTTTATCAGTACTCTTATTATCGACAAGAATAATTTCAAAATCTTGGAGGGTCTGAGCCTGAATTTTTTGAAGACAAGGGACGATCCAGCGCTCTTCATTTTTAGTCCGGATAATCAGAGAAATCATGAATTATCCTTCCAGTTCTCAGCAAAAAATAATTTTTCATGGATTTCCCTTGCTTCCTTATTGTTAGAGGCATTTTTTTGGCGACATCTTATGTAATCCCGAAAAACACCGATATAGTGGTTAACCAGACGATCTCCTTTTCCACTGCAATCCTGTAGTATAGAAGTATTGTTATCAGGTGATCGTAATAAGACGCGTTGATTTAAGTGATCAAGTTCGATTAGACTGCCTGAAAATGTAAAAGCCAGATAGGTTTTCTTCTTATTTAACCCGAGAGTCCAATTGGTATCGATGATTCCCATCCCCGCACAACCTTCTCCATCAATAGGAAAGCAGAACCGTACTGTAGCCTGAACGGGAACTTCCTGCTCATTAAGACGAGTTTTAGAAGAAGAGATGAGCTCAAGTGCTTTGATATCCATGAGTTCATTTAGAACACTGAGCGCATTAACCCCGCTGTCTATCCAGGAATTATCCAATTTCCTTGCTCTCTGATTAATCCGACCATTTTGACAATAAGGGTCGAAAAACGAAGAGGAAAAAGCTGTAATCGGGCCCATATTGCTTCGGTTTTTTTTATTTAAGTAATAGTTCCTGAACCAAATAACTTCAAAGGCCTTTGCAGCATGGAAAGCATAGTATATATGTAGATTAGATTCATTAAATAAGGCATCGAGATTGTTAAACTCATTAATAGATGATGTTGCTGGTTTTTCAATAATTACATTTTTACCAGCTTCAAAGGCAGCACAGCCCAAGAAGTAATGGGTATTGTTTGGGGTCGCAATAATAACGGTGTTAAAACTTGTATCTGCTAAAAAATCATGATAATCTTGGTAGAATGTCACATTTTCCGGAATTATCGAACGTAAATCGGGATTGAGGTCGCATGCGGCAGTAAGGCGAAGTTTCGAAAAATATTGTAACGCCTGTATATGGTAATATCCGATATGTCCAAGGCCTAGAATGCCAACATTTATTTTCATTTATCCCCTATTATAATATTTAACTGTTTTTTGCATTGTAATAATCGACTCTGCCAGTCTGAAATCATCTGGGGTATCAATATCGATTGATTCCAGCTTAGACATTTCAATATATCCGATACGCCCCCCCAGGCGACAGCCGGTTTCCTTTAGGAGATCCCGCTTCATAACATAAACAGCTTTATTCTCCACCCACTGGTTCCAGCCTTCAAGCTGATTAGGGCCCCTTTTTTTTGGATTATAGTTAACAGGACTTACTTCCTGTTCATTTCCAATGCGTCTCCAAATATATGAACGGTCCTCCCTAAGGGTAAGAGCGCTGTCATATCCCTGATTTAGCACAAGGTCAATGCATTTTGTTACATGCTCTGTTTTCCGGAGTGGGGATGTAGCATATAATAACACGACAACATCAATCGTTGCGCCCTTTTTTTCACAATCTTCGACACAAAAACATAGAAGACGATCCACTTCTTGAAATGTATTATCATACCAGAATTCTTCCGGACGGTCCTGCGTCTCGACACCTAGGGATTCGGCGAAATGCCGGATTTCTATGTCTTCTGTATTTACGATATATCGATCAATCAACGGACAATTCTGCGCTGTTTCTATTGTATATTGCAATAGAGGCTTCCCTGCCAATAGCTTGATATTTTTCCTTGGTATTCCTTTTGAACCACCGCGGGCGGGGGTAATGGCGAGAGTGGTCATATGAGATTCATCACGTACCTTGTCATTCTCATTTAAAGCATCTCTAATTGATATTTTTCAGCAATATTGTTTAAGGTTATTATGAGGGAATTATTCAAAGGAATACCTTCCTGTATTCTTTTTGCTTTCATCCGTTTTTCTGGATCACCGGGTATCATTACCTCATCGAAGGCTTCATCAGATTTTGGCAAGGCACGTACCTCAATTGCGGTTTCTTTTAACCTGTGCTTAAATTCCGAAACCTCTTCAAACACATCAATTCGAATAGCACCAACAATCTGTCCAAGATATCGTTTATCTGAAATTTGCCCGCCATCATCCTCATACATCATACTTACGTCTTTTCCATTTGGCATACCACTCAGTAAAGAACAGATAATATCAACGATCATAGCCATAGCAAAACCCTTGTATCCAGTATGAATCCCTCCTAGGGGGATTAACATTTTTGATAGGGTTGGGTCAAGAGTCATTTTTCCATGCTTATCTGCTGCTACTTGAGGGGGTAATTTCTCGCCTTTTTCGATCAGCATTTTTATCTTATTATTAGAAATAACACTTGGTGCAGCATCATAGCAAAAAGGTTCTTCGTCTTCAATGGGAGCCGCAAAACAGAAGGGGTTGATTCCAAAATATGGTTTGGTAGAATTAAAAACACGTAATTTAGGTGAAGCATTTGTGCAAGCAATCCCTATCATATCTCTATCACAGGCCCGCATTGCATAGTAACTTAATGCGCCACAATGATTGGAATTTTTCACCGAGACAATTCCTGTTCCAGATTGAGCAGCCAATTCGATAGCGTGATCCATTGCTGTTGTAACAGCCGCGTGCGCCATACCATGATTAGCATCTAATATGCCTGTTGATATACTCGTTTGTATAAATTGAAATTCAGCTTCAGGATTTATCCTTCTTGTTTCAATTGCCTTTATATAATGTGGCAATAACCGGATTCCATGCGAATCGATACCACGTAAAGAGGCCGAACATATCGCCTCTGCTGTAATAATTGCTTTTTCAGTGTTTAAGCCAGCCCTTAAAAGAATTTTTTCACAATAAGGCAGAATACGGTGATATGGTACAAGAATATAATTATCCATAATGATACTTTATTATTTCCTGAATTTATTTCACACACATTATACTTGATAATACGCCAACTGGAAGTCTTGTTATCTTCTCGTTGCTCTCGTTCATAAAATCTTAATCCAAATGCTCTATACTCCAATCAGCTTTACACCAGATGAATGCTTCCCCGGAAGTGATTTTTCCAGTATTATAGAAATTACCAGGTAAAACCTTAAACATGGCAGCCCTTTCAATAATATCCACTTTCTTATTATCTATCTTTAGGGATAATCCAATATTATAATGGCCTGGTGCCAATGGGATATCCGCCCAACTACATTGCAATTGCAGACGACCAGAGATAGTAAGCAGTTGCCCTAATTGTTGTTCTGTTCTAAGAGTGCAGATACGTAATCCTCGTTCATTATAAACATTGACAGCGAACCTGGCATCTTTCCATATTTTATGACCAGCATTCAGAATTACTTGGATAATCAACATATCGCCCACAGAAAAGACAACAGTCTCTTGACCTAGTCGATCAAGTAGACGGAGTTGATCGAATATTGAAGTACCACCAGGGGATCGTCCGGGATGATTCGCTAGTTCTATGAAACCCGGCTGCAATACCATGTCAACAGGCTTAAGATAAGAGTGAATAACTTCACTTGCTGGGCCCGAGAGCACCAAATTACCATCTCTGAATAGCATAGCAGTGGGACATAACTCTTCAATTGAGGCCATATTATGGCTAACGAATAAAACCGTTCGGCCTTCGCTTGTTACATCCCGCATCTTGCCGAGGCATTTTTTTTGAAATGCTACATCCCCAACCGCAAGCACTTCATCCACCAATAATATTTCCGGCTCAAGGTGCGCCGCAACTGCAAATGCAAGTCGTACATACATTCCGCTCGAATAGCGCTTCACAGGGGTATCAAGGAACTTCTCAATTTCTGAAAATTTTACAATTTCATCAAGCTTACTCTGAATCTCCTGCTTTTTCATTCCTAGAATTGACCCTGACAAGAAAATATTTTCGCGACCGGTCAGTTCTGGGTGAAATCCTGTTCCCACTTCGAGCAATGAACCAACCCGACCATACAGATCAGCCAAACCTTCTGTGGGTGTCGTTATTCTTGATAGAATCTTCAACAGGGTTGATTTACCTGCACCATTCTGCCCAATAATACCAACAACCTCGCTTCGCTCCACATCAAATGACACATCTTTCAGCGCCCAAAATTCCGGAGTAGTATCGTGTAATAACACTTGTTTGAATGGGGCTTTTATTGTATTCGTTATAGCATCCCTGAATGTGAGGTATTTTTCCTGTGGTCCGCCAATCCGGTATTTTTTCCCTAGACCTCGAACTCTGATCGCGATATCATCCGACAGTATAAACACCCCATAGTAAATATGTTATCTTCATTTTACACCACATCGGCGAAGTATTGCTCCATTCTCTTAAAATAGAAAATACCCCCAACAAGGAGAAGAAGAACAACTCCTACTGACACCAGGATCATCAGTTCCGGGGGATTTGTATCAAGTAGTGCCCATCTGAATCCCTCAATTACTCCTGTCATTGGATTCAATCCGTAAAGGAGGCGAAATTGCTCAGGGAGTATAGAGCTTGAATATACCACTGGCGATGCAAAGAGCCAGATTTGTATAAGAAAGGGAATCGTATACTGGAAATCGCGGTATTTTACATTCAGTGCCGAGAGCCAAAGCCCTACCGAGAATGAAGTCAGAACGGTAAGGAGTATGAATACGGGGAGAAAAACAATCGCAATCGTGGGAATGAAGCCGAAGAATGCCATCATAAGGAGGAGAATTATAAAGGCGACAGTAAAATCAACAAGCGGAGAGAGGATCCCGGAGATGGGCATGATCAGTCTGGGGAAATAGACCTTGGTCATAATATTGGCATTGCTTACCATACTTGTCGTTGAACGGAGGAGCCCTTCGGCAAAGAGAGTCCATGGGAGTAGGGCTGTGAAATTGAAGAGGGGATATGGGATACCATCAGACGGAACCTTGGCGAGGTTGCCGAAAAATAAAGTGAAGACCACCATCATGAAAAGAGGTTGTATGATTGCCCAGAGAAAACCCAATACGGTCTGTTTGTATCGGATCTTCACATCTCGCCAGGTGAAGAAATAAAGGAGTTCGTGATATAGCCAAAGCTCGCGGAAGTTGATGGGGACCCACTTTTTTGGGGGACGGATTTTAACAGTAGGTTCCGGAATGGTTGTTATAGTGATTTTAGAGGAGATAGGCGGAGAAGTCATTTATATGTGGTTATATCAACCAGTGAAGCAATATATCTTTCAATTCCTTCAACAATCCTTACCTGTGGCCGCCATTCGAGCAGATTCTCTGCTTTCCTTGTATCTGCCCACGTGTCCTGAACATCACCTTTCTGCTTCTTGATATACTGAATGTTTGCTGACTTTCCGGTTATTTTTTCGATTAACCGGACAAGGTCAATAACACTGATATGATTTCCTCCTCCTATGTTAAAAACCACTCCTGAAACTGCACTTTTTGCAGCGAGGAGATTGGCATCAATAACATCATCGATGAATGTAAAATCACGTGTCTGGAAGCCATTACCATAGATAATAATTGCATCTTCATTCAAGATTGCCCTGACAAATTTATTGATGCCCATATCTGGCCGCTGCCTAGGGCCATAGACTGTAAAATACCTAAGAGATATTGTTGGTAATTTATAATTTTCCCAGTACAGGTGGCATAAATGTTCCCCGGCGAGTTTCGTGACGCCATATGGAGATATAGGCTGTGCCTTTTGGTCTTCATTCATGGGCAGTTCAACATTCCCATAAACGGATGATGATGAGGAATATACAAATTTCCTGATTTTCTGACCTTTATAATACTCTAGTAATCTTTGAGTTGCCAGGATATTATCCCTCGTATAAACATCGAAACTTTTTCCCCATGATGCCCTAACCCCTGGCTGGGCAGCAAGATGGAAAATATAATCAACGGGCGGAAAAATCTCACAGTCGAGGATGTCCGCTTCAATAAATGTAAAATGAGGGTGCATCATCGCGGAGTAAAGATTCTGCTCTTTAATATTTCTTGGATAGTAATTAGAAAATCGATCGATTCCAATAACCTTGTATTTCTCTTCAAGTAACCGGTCAGTAAGGTGACTGCCTATGAATCCAGCACATCCAGTGACAAGTACATTCACAGATAAATCCCCGTATCTACAAATATTTGGTCATAATTTGATTCAAGAAGATATCGGAACCCTCTTTACATATAGAATTATACGGCCGATGTCTTAAATAATACATGTAACAATATTATGTATACTTTATATTTTTCCGTTTTCTTTAAATTACTGCTCTTTAGTGGGTCAAGTGGCAGTGTATCCAAACTGCTGTAAAATTTGCCCGAGTATCCTGACACATTATCACATCAGACCCAGATAAATACCTACGACTCGTGATCCACTCCTCGTTAATGTCCATGATAATTGTGCCTGCAAGAAGGAGCAAAGAGACGTCATTGGGGAACGCTCCAATAGTTTTGGATCTTCATTTCAGTTCCTTATTGAGTCGTTCAAGCATGTTTGTAGTTCATATTCTCCGTCAGTGGTCTTGACAGTAATTCAGCAGTCCTGGAATGAATCGTTCTACGATATCTGCTGCCCGGGGAAACCCTCGAATCTTGAGTTCATCGGCACATTCCTGGAGTCTCCGTGGATCGGAGAGAGATTCTTTAAGCATCTGGGCGATTTCCTTATGCAGATTCTTCGGGAGTTTACGGAGAACAGCCCTGATGAAGTGGACATGACACATTTGTCAACTTGACCCCGGAAAGGCACGTTCAGCAGTGGCCTGTATTCCTTTGTGTCCATCAGAGATTACCCGTTCCACCTTGTCCATTCCTCTCTCTTTCAACTCAGCGAAGATATCCTCCTAGGTCAGCTCATTATCGCTATCAGCGATTCTGGCACCCAGAATCTCCCGGAATCCATCATTCCGAATCCCGGCAATGACCAGAAGTGCCTTGCTGGCATATCGTAATCCCTCTCGTACCTTGAAATACGAGGCATCTACGAAGAGATAGGGAATGTAGGTATCAATCGGTCGAGAGAGGATTAAATGGACGTTCTGGTCCAACTCAGCGGCAATCTTCGAGACATATGAAGCGGAGATCTTCTCGACACCGAGATGAGCGACAATCTCCTGAATTTTCCTAGTTGAGAATCCTTGCAGATACGACTCCAGAATATCATTTTCCAAGGCCTTCTCGGTTAGAGAGTATCGTTTGAAAACTTTTGTTTGGAAGGGAATATCTCATAATTGGGGTTAATTGAGGATTAGCTCTCCATGCCGTGTCTTGAGTGTCCTCTTGCGATGGCCGTTCCGGTACGTTTTCCTTGAACTGGTTCTCCGGTATCTCTCAGCTCCGGCCTGCTGATCTGCTTCCTCCTGCATCACCTCATTCAAAAACCAAGTGATGAGATGCTTCATTCCCTCGTCGTTATCGGTAAGATAATTAAGTACGACTTCCTTTAGATTCATGCCCTGTATTCTCCTTTGTGCAATTCTAGGTTGGATACAAGGCCTTTCCTAATTTTACATCACTTCGTGTCTACTACCTTTTTAGTTATGAAAAATGATAACTTCTTTAAAACGCGATTTCCCAAAATTGCAACAAGAATCGACCAAAAAAAATGAAGATTTAAAATATGTCGAGGATACAACTTTATCCCAATTGCGATGTGATGACAAGCAATTACAAATTGCCGGTTTCGTAGGTATTCTAATCCGCCATAAAAATGAACAGTACTATATGTTTTAATTTGTAATTCGTTTACTTTTTCTTGCGATTTAAAATACAGTTGTAGCAGCTTTATATTTTTAAAGGTCTTATCTAATATATATAATCGCTCTTTTAAATAGTTTAGACTATTTGCGCTGCTTTTTGCTTCTGAATATATACGTGCTTTTGCAAGAGTAATTGGAATATATTCAGTCTGAAAATTGAGGAATATTCTTATCCAATAATCCAAATCCATTGCTAGGTTCAATGTATCGTCAAAAAAACCGATCTTTTCAAATGCTTGTCTCCTGAAAAAAACAGTTGGTTGAGGGAGGTGAACATGACAACTCAAATATTTTTCAAGAAATATTTTTCCGGTCTTACGAAGGCAGATAAATTCAGAATATTCATTGATATGAATAATATCACCATATATCATATCAACATGGGGGTGCGTATTTAAAAAATCTATCACTATCTGAAAAGTATTAGGGGTGTAGATATCATCCGAATTTAAGTATGCAAGGATATCCCCTGATGCTTTTTTTAATCCTTTATTTATTGCATCTGTTTGCCCACCATCTGATTCACTTATCCAATATAAAATTTGTTTTTCATATTTCTGAATAATATTGATAGTGTTATCTGAAGAACCCCCATCAATTATTATATACTCAATATTTGGATAGTCTTGACAAATTACTGAACGAATTGTTTCTTCGATAAATTTTCCTTGATTAAAACTAGGAGTTACGATAGAAATTTTCGGCCATGATGTCCCATCTTGAGTGGTTTCCGGCGCTGCGGCGGATCCTCCGGTCCATGGCCAACCATTTTTTCCAGGGGGTGGCGGGGGGAGATCCCATAAATGAGGACAATACATTCTCTCTATTAAACATAGGGATGCAACGCAATAATAGGTTATGGACATTGTATGTATACGGGATTTTTATCCCAGATATACAAAGCATCAACTGTTATCATTCATTGTCTGCCGATATATTTCTTCAAGAGGTTTCCTGTAAAGTTCCCAGTCATATTTCTCTTCGATAAGATTCCGTACTTCCCTGCCAAGCGCAATACGTTTTTCCCATCATCGAGCAACTGCTGAATAATCTCCGAATATTTTTCTATCCTGTTCTCGATAATGATATTCAGGCCATCGGTATAGTCGATTCCTTCTGCACATTTCGATGTTGAAATCACTGGTTTTCCCACGGCCATGTATCCCAGGATTTTGATGCGGATCCCGCTGTCGGACTGGATTGGTACAAGGCAAATATCGGCATCTAAAATTACCGTCTTAATATCACTTACGTAACCTAAAAATTTACATTTTTCGGATGGTCAATTACAGGAGGAGTATTTCCGGCTATCATAAACTGTGTTTTTGAGGGGCTCTTTTTGGTAATGACCCGGCAGATGAGCTGGGCTGCCTCGGCATTGAGGGGATGTGCCAGTGTTCCAACAAATCGGACTCGGCCCTTTTAATACCTCTCTTGGCAGGCAGGGTAACCATTAATTGTCCAATGACGAGATTGACTTTTTTCAGAGAATGCACAAACATTCCCTGACGATTTATTATAATCCAAAGATTATTGTAAAACATCATGTTACTGAAGAGCGGATCACAAAAGGGTGGCATCAAAATCGAGCTTACTGGCAGGGACAGTCCAGTGCAATAATGGACTATAAAAATAATCCTGGATTATTACACCATCTCTTAAAAAGAGGAGTGGAAATCGGGAAACTGATCTTCTATTCGTTCCATAGGTTTTTTCCCAGGATAGTAAAAAACAGATGCAAGATACTTTCATTATTTTCAGTTCTAAAGGGTATTTATCCCAGGAATTACGGAATTTTTTCCGGGATAATAAGGGGTTTTTCCAAATATGAAAAATGATCAGACAGTAAAAGTAACCACGTTATTTTGATTTTTTAAAAAAGGTTTTATCTCTTCCGGAAAAATCATCCATTAACGTGAATATTAAAATCGCTTACATAACTATCAGCCGCAGAGGGGGCATGATCCATTATATCCGTCAATTCATTACACATTTATCACCTGTTATCAACCCGATTTTAATTACACGTGAAATACCCGATATATTCCCCGGAATCCCATGCTATCGGTACGGACTGTCTCCATCGAATATATTTTGTGAGTACCGAGAAATTGTAAAAACGATTCAGTCCTTCAACCCCGATATCATTCATATCACTTCCGGTCACATCCTCCTCGTTCCATTGATGAGAAAATTCTCAAAAATCCCCATTATCATAACACTACACGATGTCTCTCCCCACACCGGAGAAAATACCTGGTTACACCGCTTTATCATAGCCAGCCAGATCCGGCATGCTACGCATATTTTTGTCCATGGGTCTTCCCAGAAAAGTGAGCTAGTGAATACCGGTATTGATGAAAAGAAGATCAGTATCATCTCCCTCGGGGATTTTGCTTTTTTTTCGGAATATTCAGACGAAGGGATCCCAGAAGAAAATGCTATTCTCTTTTTTGGCAGGATCGTAGAATATAAGGGATTGCATCACCTTCTGGACGCGATGACCAGACTTCCGGAAAACTTCCGAATAAAACTCATCATCGCTGGTGAAGGTGATCTTACGCCATACCGCGAATCTCTGGCAAGGATAGACCACGATCTGCTGGAGATTCATAACCGGTATATCGAAGATAATGAAGTAGCTGGTTTTTTCCAGCGTGCAAAACTCGTGGTTCTGCCGTATACTGATGGTACCCAGACGGGTATCATCCCGATCGCGTACGTATTCAATAAGCCCGTGATTGCAACTGATGTCGGATCATTTTCAGAGGCCATTGATGACGGAAAAACCGGTCTGCTTGTTCAAAAAAACAGTCCTGCATCGTTACGTACTGCCATCATCAGACTTATAGAGGATGATTCCTTAAGAAAACGGATGGGGGAAAATGGGCACTTGAAAATGCAAAACGATCTGTCATGGGAAACGGTAATCCTAAAAACGGTTCAGGTGTATACCCAGGTAGTTAATTCCAGGAAATAATGCACGACCAGAGTATATTCTTTCACGAGGAGCGGCATGTTTGATGAAAAAAAATTGATACGCCGGTATTGTAACAATTACGGACTTGACCAAACCCGGATCACCTATGACATGATTATGCACCATTGGAACCTGGAGCGCCAGTTAACCGAAAAGATGCGTTCCTGTCCGGCGGATGAACACACCCTGGTTTTCAAGGAGTGTTATCATGAACTGTATTCATCATGTCCTTGGCTGGTTCCTACGGGAATAACCGAGAGCAATTCCGATAATGGTATGAATTGGTAGGTACATGAATCCCTGCCGCCGAATGCAAGAGTCCTAGAAATTGGCGGAGGTAATGGCAATTGTGCAAAGAATATCAGCGAAAAAGGCTTTGAAGTGACCTGTATCGATCTCTCGGATGAACGTGTGATGCAGGCACACCAAGGATCCCGGAATTCCATCCAATTTCTCGAAGGAGACGCAATCAGTCTCCGGTTTCCGGATGGTTCATTTGATGCGGCATACAGCCACCAAATGATAGAACATCTCCATCCCGATGATATCGTCCAGCATTTTCAGGAAATACATCGTGTTTTGAGAATAAACGGTTTTTACTACTTCACAACCCCAAACAGGTATTGGGGCCCCTTTGACATTTCCCGGGTATTTAGATGCCGTAAAGCCGAAGGAATGCACCTGAGAGAGTACTCATATAGCGATATTTCCAGACTGCTCGCGGATTCGGGATTCCAGAAGTCAGCATCTCCATTCGTTCATCCATATCTCTGTAATAAGGTAAGGATCACTCCCCCGCTAGTAACCTGCAGGACAAAATGCACGATGGAATCGGTCCTGGATAAACTTCCTGGAATTTTCAGTGATTTGGCGGCAAGAATTCTTGCTGTGAAATCAGTCATGATTATTGCATGGAAATAAACAGTGAGGGGAACCTGCCCCGGTCAATAAAAAAACTGGTCCTGAATCGAAGGATATTCCTGGGATTTCACTTAAGAGCAATAATAAAAATCCGTGCTTTAAAATACTTCCCAATAAGGGGTATGAAAGATAGGATATGAATACACCGGAGTATATTATAATGGGGCAGGAGGAGAACCGAGGAAACTGAAAACCCGACGGATTCCAGCATCCTTACATTCTCCTGCACATCCCGAACCGCAACGTGTTCTTTGAACTGGCGGAGGAGGAAGTTCCACTTTTTCATTTTTTCCACGAAGAATTCGGCATTTGGTGTATGTAAATAGAGTTTCTTTCCGGGTTTGAGTGAACACCATATCGCGGTAAGTATATCAAGCCAGTCTTCATCGTAAACATGTTCTGCAAAGTCCATCACAAATCCTGCATCGAATTTCTCCGGGTACCGGGAACAAAAAGATTCGATGGATTCACAAAAGAAATCGGCATTCGATATGCCCTTTATAGCCTGGCGGTTTCGTGCAACGTTGATAAAATGCGGGGAAAAATCCACACCAAAATAAGATTGAACCATATCTTTAATATAATCTAGGAGCATCCCGTTTCCACATCCAAAATCGGCAACGATGAACTCATCCGATAATTCCAGATATTTCAAGAGACGCCCAAGCCTGTATGGGGACTGACCTGAGTTAAATGATTCCACATAATCTTTCGAATACATTTTTTTCATGGAATCAGATTTTGGTTCAGTCATTACATCACCTCTTGGGAATTAATCCCTCCGGGTAGTTATCAAAATTCACTTTTGAATACTTATAAATCTCTGATTTTTCAGGGAATTTAATTCTTGTTGTGTTATATTATATTGACTGATAGAGTTTGATATATTGTTTTACCATGGAGTCAAGCTGGAATTTTTCAATAACCCGGTTCCGGTTGAACCGACCCATCTGTTTTTGGATTTCCTCATTTTCAGACAAATAACGGATTTTTTCCGAAAAATCCTCCGCATCCCCCTTCCTGCATAAGAATCCACCCTGTCCATCCATAATCTGTTCAGCAAACGAGGAACAATCTGAAGCAATAACTGGTTTACCGCAGGCCATGGCTTCGAGAACGGAGAGGCTAAAGCCCTCAAGCCGTGAAGGAATAATGAAAATATCACACAGGTTGTATATTGTTACAAGCTGATGAAGGTTCAGATAACCAAGATTCATGGAATTTGCAGACTGAAGCACTGACTGCTGCCTTTTACCGAGAGTGGTCAGAAGAATAAATTTTTCACCTAAATTTTTCATTATTTCTGGAAGCAGATCTATTCCTTTCCGCCGTGACAGGTTCCCGGAATAAAAGAGCACAACCTTATCGGCAGGGATTTTCCATTCAATCCTGTTGACAGGGAAAGGCTTAAAAAAAGACTGATCGATTCCATTGTAAATTACGTCGGCATCAGAAAAACCAAATGTATACTCAAAACAGTCACTGGCATTTTGACTCACGCAAACAACCTTATCGGATACCTTGAGTGTCTTTTCTTCACAATGATGGATCCATCGATGATAGATCTTCTGGGAGTACGACCTGAATTTATTGAATTCAGGATCATTCACAACTCCGTGGTCCGTGACAATAAGAGGCAAATCCCCTTTAAAAGCGAATCCATTCCAAGAATTCCCCTGGATAATATCACACCCCCGCGACACCTGATGCAGACGTGTTATGGGAATCGGGAGGAACTGATAGATCGACGGAAACAGCTCGACCGCGCATTCGATCCCTATGCATTTCATCCCATGACAGAGGTTTGCTGCCCAGACATCAATACCCGAATTCCCACGCACCTGCCGGATTGCTACTTTCATGGAGCGTCTCCAGTTTTAGAGGGAGCATTCTGAGCAAACACCCAAGAATAGCCTTTAAAGAACTGTTCTGCAACCTTATTCCAGGTAAAGGATTCATATATCCGTTTATATCCATTCTGTCGGAATCGCTGTTGCAAGTCCACATCAGATAAGATTTTAATAATCTTTTCTGCAAGTGCCATAGGGTCCCGTTCAGGTACAAGGAATCCGGTTTCACCATCCATGATAATGTCTGGGATGCCTCCAACTTTACTCCCAATCACCGGACATCCGGATGCCATTGCTTCAAGGAGCACAACCCCCAACGCTTCGGTTTTCCCATCTTTAAAAATAGAGGGTAGAATAAAAACATCCGCTAATTGATAGTAGGGAATGAGATCCTCATGATTAAGTGTTCCAAGAAAGGTAACGTGTTCTTTGAGAGAAAGACTTGCAACCCTCTCCTGAAGCCGTTCCTCTTCAGGACCGGAGCCAATTATGATAAGAATAGTATTTGGATAGTGCTCTAGGATATGAGGAAGACATTCGACGAGATACACAGTCCCTTTCAGATCGATTAAACGCCCGACACTAAGGATGATCCGGTTATTCTGATATTTTTTTTTCATCTGGCCATTTGAAATATTATAAAATTGTTGGGGATTTACCCCCATTGGGATAACCTGAATTTTTTGTATTGATTCAGGAGCAACATTTTCCAGTTGCTGCTTTGTATAACTGCTGTTTACAGTTACCACATCTGAATTCTTCACAGTGAACCTGCAGAGGTATTTTAAAACACTATTTTTTCCTATTATTGAAAGATCACTTCCATGGATTGTGGACACATGAGGTATTCCTGTCAAGGCATGGAGAATTGCTCCAATAAAACCCTGGGGAACAATCCAGTGTGTATGAATAAGGAAGATCTGACGGGAAAAAATAATTTTCAGCGCCCAGAAAAATTCTGACACCAGGAAAGGCAGGATATTCAGGAATGCAAAGAGATCTTTCTTCGCATTATAGGGAATACCAGGGTAATATGCGAGACGCTCAAGGGATGGGGGGAAAAAGTATGGGAACCGTTCTATCCGTATAGTATCCCAACAATCTCGTATTTTCCCCCCAGGGTAGTGTGGAGCAAGGACTATTGGATTGAATCCTTTTTTGGCGATTCGTTTGACAAGTTCAAACACAAATCCCCCCTCATAGGATTCTTTGTTTTTTGGGAACGAGCTGGTCAGGACTAAAATATTATGCAATGTTATTCACACCTTGCTGCAACATAAAAAGGAAATTAAAGGAGATCCCATTTAATTTCCATCCCACTCCATGCGTGTCAGGCCCCTGTTTTCCTGGATGTCAAAGAGCAGTGCAAATGAGAGGAACTGTAATCCGAGTGCAAAGATCAATATCGACAGCACCCCCCTCACAAAAAGGGGCCCTCCCTTAATAAAGACGTAATTGAAAGTAAAAATCCCTGCCAGTAATCCAAGGAGTGTTAATAAAAACCCTAACAAGTAGAAAATAACAACGGGATGGAAGCTGAGCACGATATATTTCATACGGAGCCGGTAAAAGAAATCACTTAAGAGGAGAAGAGAGACACGCCCGATATAACTCCCATATCTGATACTGGACTTCTCCCGGCCGTACCGTGCCGGCATCTCGATATTCATTACCCGAAACCCGAATACATTCAGCTTAACAAGGATGTCGTTAAGGTACCCGTATCGTGGATATATAGAGTCTAAATTAATCCGCTCAAGAACACGGTGGGATATTGCCGTATAGCCGTTCTGCGGATCCATAAGGTTCCAGTACCCAGAGGAGAATTTTGTCAGGAAAGTAAGGATCGTATTGCCTACAAACCGCCACGAACTCATACCGCCCCGGTATTCAGGGCTGAGCAGGCGGTTGCCCTTGGTGTAATCCGCATGATTCTTTATAATCGGATCGATCATTGAAGGCATCAACTGCGAATCCATCTGGTTGTCGCCATCGATTACAACCGTGATATCCATATTGTCATCCCTTGCCCGTTTATAGCCCGAGGATATCGCAGCTCCCACACCACGGTTTTTGTCGTGCCTGATAGGGACGACGCGTGAGTCTGTCAGGGAAATCTCTTCGATGATTTCCTGTGTTTTATCTTTGGATGCATCATTCACAACGTAGATCTTGTCGACAAAAGAGGGCATGGAAGAAAGAGTATCACCGATGAGCAGTTCCTCGTTATAGGCTGGAACAACCACGGCGATGGTTTGATCTTTATACACAAAGAAATTCATTTCTGCTTCGTGATAAAACTACGGGAGAGGGATTCGCAGAGACAGGGAATAACAACCAGGGGGTATTATCAGAATGATTTAATGGTATGCGTATAAACATCTGACAAGGACAAAAATAGTGAATCAGGAATTGTCCCATGATATCCAAAACCGTGTCATCTGGAGTTCAAGGTGTTTTTTCTGATATTTTTGACAGATATGCGCTTCATCTCCTTATCTTCCTCACCGCATTATTTATCATCATCACCATCTCGAACCCGGCCACGTTCTTCAACGACGAATGGATCACTCTGAACCAGCTTCGTCAGATGGACCAAGGTCATCAAACGGTCTACAACGAAGGAACGTACGGTGTGTTTAAAAATGGGACAATAACGCCTTATTTCGATGCAAAAGCGCGGTATCTTGGTTATACCCTCATGCTTCCTGTTCTTTCATGGCCGATATTAAAATTCTTCTCACTTTTTGGAGACAATTTCAGGTTCTTCGTCATATTTCTCTGGGCGTTCCTTCCTGTTATTATTACGGTCATTCTCAGCCAGTGGCGTCCCATTTATGACAGGGTTCGTGGCTTTTCTTGGACTTGGATCATGTTTGTGTTGATGACCGGGTTATTTTTTCTCAACATCATCTTTTATTATCCATTTCCCTTTTATGGTGATACCGTTCCCAGGGAAATTGCCGCAATAGTGTTTACACAGCACATATTGTTTGCATTGCTGTGTGTGGTCGTGTTTTCAATTATTAACCTTTATATTAAAGATACCTGGTATTCCCTATTTGGTCTTATCATTTGTATGGGATGTTCGTCTTATATATTCTGGGCCACGAATGCAAAAGATCACATCCTTACTGTTACAATACTGGCTATTGCCCTGTTTTTCCTGCTACGCTATTTGGGAGATGGAAAGCTACTTGATGGGATATCGGGATTTATTTCAATTGGTCTATTGTCATGGGCAAGGCCTGAATTTGCACTTATGATGTTCGTTTTTTCAGCAGCATTTTTTATTTTTCTCAATATTTTTATTTACAAGAAAAAAACAGCATCTCCCTTTTCTTTCCGGTATCATAATTTATTCTTACCGGTTGCTACCGTATTTGGCGCACTTCCTTTCTTTCTCAATAATTACTATGTGAATAAAAATCCATTTATTCCAACATTCCTGTTCTATATCACGAAAAGTGATGGAAATGTTATATCATCCAACATTTCTCCTTCTCAATCGGTTGGTGGGATTATTCAACAGTGTGACTTTATTGGAATAGAAAATCCTCTTATCAATAAGATTATTTCATATCTCTCACTTAAAACAACAGATTTCTTCGGGAACTTTTTTTCAATAATGGTTAATCCACAGAATGAGGCCATGAGTATCCTCTCAATAGTGCCAATATTCTTCATAATATTCGTGATGCTGATTCACCGCCTGTGGTATAGGAAGACACAAACATTCAGGATTTCCTGGGCAATAATCTATCTTTGTATTCTTTTACTCGGTCTCCCGTTGGCGTATATTGGGGGGATAGAGGGACTGAATACCTCGCCAGGTATCACGCCCGACATTCGTTATCTTTCACCGATATATCTGATAATTGCTCTCCTTGGAGTTTTTCTTGTATACTCTTTTTTATCGGAAATAAACTGGAAAAAAATTTTCTCAATGACTTTAACTATTATCGGGCTTGGCGTCGCTTTCAACCTCTTTATACTTCTGATGGTATTCACAGGTGGCGGGACAGCACCTGAGTATATCAATTTTTATAATGTATTTTCTCTTGTATTGGGGTGTATCGCTGCAATGTTGTTCATCCTCACATTAAGGAATGAAAAATTAAGAGAATATTGTGCACTTTTTATTGGTGCCATGGTAATCTCACCGTTATCCTGGCAGATTCTCATGACTTATTTCTTTGCTTCAGCAAAATTTAACGGGTATCCATTCTGGATCCCGATCATGGAATTCTTCTATCATTCTCTGCTGAGTTCATAGTCTGAGTAATTCCTCCTATAATTGAACATTATTATCTCTTTCCTATGGGTAATTGCGGGGATTGTTTATAAAATTCTGGATGAAAAATTTTCAATGAACGAACCATTCATTGTCTCACCAGATTTTAAAATGGTGGAAAAAATCAGTCCCATGGGTATTCAGCCAGATGTTGAAATATATGCGGAATAAAAAAGGTTAGAAGAGAATGTTGATAGTGCCTAATCCTGCAGGGATATTCCTGTGGAGTGCATTCGGGGCTCCCTTTGAGGGCAGCAGGTTGAGTGTAATCCTGGTGTTGAGTTTTGCACTGGTGGGAGTTCCTGCCTCAAGAACAAACTGCTCGCCTTTTTCGAGGAGATTGCCCGAATTTGCATTGATCCTCTCCCTGATTCCCCACTGGGACCAGTCGCTCACAAGAGCCGCATCAAGTGTGCTTCCCGTTGCGCTGTTGAATGCTAGATCCTTTCTTACATCCTCATCAACGTAGGTCACTGCCATCTTGGTGATGTCCATCTGCCCTCCCCCGGCAGTGTTTCCGATGTTGAACCTGATGTAATTAATCCAATTCTTTGATGAAGTCGAGGCTATCCCATATACCTGGCCGACCACTTCGAAGCTCGAGGTTGCCTGTGATGATGCTTCATACACGGTTTCCTGTGCTTTCTGGGTGGTGAAGAACCCTGCTCCCAGCACCACGTATGAGAACACCGCTGCCACAACCACGAATGCGATCAGGACGATTGCTGCTTCAAGACCGGTGAATCCATGGTCATTGGGTCTGAATGATGTCATCTTTTTCACCTCTCAGTATAACTCATAATACCCGCCAGTTTCCATTCCTGCGGGGGTGGTCTTCTGAAGCAATAACGGCGCACCAACAGCCGGCTTCAACTCAATACTGAATACCTCGCTTAACCCAATATTGGGAGCTGTGGCAGAACCTGTAGATGAGACATCGAATGAAATTTCATTGATTTCTCCTGGTTTCAACAGGCCATCATCATCCGAAAAGGAACCGACTGCAATTCTACCCACTTTATATCCGGATGTTTCAGTTGAGTCTTTATCGATGAAGTTCACTGCTTCCCCTGTGGTAGACACAGTGAATGTCATTTTACTCAAATCCATATCGGATGCTCCTGCTGCGGTTTTAATTTTCACAAAGATTTTACCAACCCTTGTTCCAGATTCCGCCTGTACCGCAACAGGTCCGACGACCTCGATATTCGACGTCGACTGACTTACTCCCGAGTAAATCGTCTCCTGGCTCTTCTGTGTCGTGAAGAACCCGGCGCCGAGCACTACATACGAGAACACCGCAGCGACAACCACGAATGCGATCAACACAATCGCGGCCTCGAGCCCGGTGAACGCGTCATCTTTGAGTTCATGTTTTCTCATGTACTACACCTCACAGTGCTAACGGATCCCTCCAGTTAGACTGTACGTGTAGGTTACCTTCTTTATTTATAAAAGTATGCCTTGGATCCACAATTTGGAAGGGAAAAATGGAGAAAACGGTATTCCGCTATCATAAAATTTATCTTCAGGATATGGATGAGATGGGTTACGTTGCACCCTCTCCGTACGAACTGTTCAGTGCGTCCACGGCCCTCGGGTCGTCTATCTCCTCGAGTGCCCGGATGACACGGAGCCGGACACCCGAGTCCTCGTCGTTGAGTGCCTCGATCAGTGGTTCGATGACCCGTTTGTCATTGCATTTCGAGAGTGCACTCACCGCCCTGAGCCGGACGCTCCTGTCAGGATCCTTCAGGGCGGCGATGAGGGTATCGATCACGCTATGGTCGCCAATCCTCCCCAGGGACTTGATGACCTCGCGGCGGACGAACCTGTTCTCGTCCTTCATGGCGGGGATAAGGACTTTAAGCGCATTCTTGTCGCCGATTATCCGGAACGCAATCGCCGCGCCCATCCGGACGTGCCAGTCTTCATCCTTTATGGCGCGGATGAGAGATGAAAACGCCTTCTCCCCCATCCCGCCAAGCCCTTCCGCCGCCCCCTCCCTGCCGTACCGGTCCTCGTCCTTGAGCGCGTTGATCAGGGCAGGGATGGCATGTTCATCCCCGATCTTGCCGAGGGACTTGGCAGCCTCGCGGCGCACGTACCGGTTGTCATCCCCGAGAAGTTCGATCAGGGGATTCACCGCCCGGCGATCGCCGAGATCACCGAGCGCCCGTGCGGCCTCTTCGCGCACCTCCTCGTCGTGGCTCTGGAGGGCGCGTACCACGTCATCGAACGCGCCCTCGAACTTGATCTTTGCCCGCGTGGAGGGATGCTCCATCGCCTCCTCAAATGTCTCGCCGACGCCCGAATGCTCGAAGAATCCCCGCAGGAATGACTCGACAAGGGTGCGGTCCTTTGCATAGAGTGCCAGGGCTACGAAGATGGCGATGTCCATCCCGGCATAGAGGAGGGAGATGAACGGGTTTATGATCGTCCCCATCAGGTACATGAGGGTCGTGAGGACGAGAATTGCCGCGATGAGGAGAATCGTGATCTGGAGTCCGCGCCTCGGGTACCAGAGGGCCATGAGGATAAGAGGGATAAGGTAGAGGTGGGGGATGAGGGGGTAGACGGATGTGGAGAATGCATGATCCTTTAAGGTAATCAGGTAGAGCGTGAATACGAGCGAGGCGACCGCAAAGACCCCGATGATAAGCAGCTTGACGGTATCCCGCCTCTCGTCGAGCGTCTGTGATGCAGATGCCAGGATGCGGGAGTGGACCGCCATGGTATATTCTCTATGCAGTGGGGTACCATTTAAACAGCACGGTTCTGCAGGAGAGATTCTCCCGGGTCACCAATATGGCAGCGGTCCTGCCGAAACCGACATGCACCGTCCAAATGTATATGATGCGCAACGGGCTAAGTTACTCGTCATCCCATGGATCTCATGAACGTCCGCCCCTGGATATTCTTCTATCTCATCTGTTTCGTCGCACTCCTGCTCGCAACCACCTTCATTGTCCAGGGCATCACCCCGCTCTTCTGGATGGCCTCCACCCTGATCATCGTCGTCATAGGATTCAACTTCATCCTGATCTTCAGCGAGATCAAGGAACACAGGAAGCGCAAAGAGATCATGAAGCAGATCTCAGGAACAGCCACGGAAAATCCAGGCAGCCCAAAGAAGAAATGAGAGGATGAACCCTGATATTGTCGTGCACTCGAGCGTGCACGAAGTGGAGTTCTGGAAGCGGTACCGGACACTGTGCCGGATGATCGAAACCCTCGACGGGAGAGAACGTCTCATAAAAACTCTCCAGGAAGAGACGATTATCCCCGATAAGACCCGGGATGAGGTCACAGGCTTCCTGAAAACCGAATACGCACAGGACATGGGCGCATTCCATGATTTCCTGGTCAATTTCATCAGCCTGAGCATGCAGGGTCTCCACCCTGTCGATATCATGGTAGAGTTCTCGTTCAGGCAGGAAGGCCCGCTGCTGTGCCACAGGAGTGCGCTGCACGTGGATGATCGAACCAGGGACCTGCCTCCTGACGAGGGGCAGCATCTCCTCTCTGCATTTTCTTTCATACTGGATGATCCTGCACCGGAAAAATCACTGCTCCGCGTCTATGAAGAATACCAGCAGAGGTGTGACCGTAATTTCAGTGCCGACCTGAACCGCTGCATGCTCGAACTTCGCCGGGAGATGTATCCGGGTTCCGCATTCCATGCACGCCTGCGCCTCCCCGCAGAAGTGTTCATAGATGAGGCGTCCGGACAGAGTGACGTGAATTCCGGCGATGAACAATTGTGAGGCAATGCATTGCACGCCGGGCCGGATGAGTTAGGTTTATCATATCATCCCTCTGTAACAGAAAATGAGTGAGACGATGGATGATGTGAGCATTTACCTGGTGATAGGCGTATTGATGTTTTGTATCGGGCTCGTCGCAGGATACCTGTTAATGAACACCTATTACGCCAGGCGGTTTATGAAAGTGGCGAAAGAGTGCGAACGGGCAGATTCCATCGCCCCCCTGATCACGGAGATGGAGAGGGAGTCCTGAAGGAAAAGGAGATTTCGTTATGGTAGATCTTACAGCATATGTTGCAATCAGCATCGTGACACTCTGTTTTGGCCTCCTGGTGAGTTTCCAGGTTGCCCATATCATGTATGTCCGCCGGCTGACCCGCCTCGCGAAGAGAAGCGTGGATACCGGGACCATCGCCCCGGTGCTGGTTGAAATGGAACTGGCCCAGAAATCCTAAAAAAATCTATTTTCTCGAACCGGTCTCGATATTTTTGAGCATCATGCGCTTCAGCTTTTCCCGGCAGCTGTCATGGAGGTCGCCCCAGTGGATGGACTCCACATCCGCCCCCTTTGCGGGCTCTTCCTTTGTCATGTCGACAGCCATGGCGATATCCTGGTCGAGGGCCTTCGCTCTCTCCCAGCATTTCCGTGCCTCCTCGTCCTTTCCGAGACCCCCCTGGAGGGTGATCCCCTTGAATGCCCAGACGTCGGCGTTCTGTGGCACGATCTCGAGGGCCTTGTCATAATACTCCACGGCCTCCTCGAACTTCTGGTCGTGGGCAAGCAGGTCTGCCCTGAGCACATACCCGTCGGCGACAGTGAGGGACTTGTCGGTCTTCTTCCAGAACTGGGTCTTTTTCTCCACCTGGCACACCCTTGCAGTAACAATGAACGTATGCCATCGAATTTTATATAAGGATATGTCAGGTGGCAGCCATGTTCCCTTCTCTTATCCAATGTTGCGGAAATATAAAGTGATAAATACCGGAGCATACAACCCACATTGAATGAACAGGCCGGGGATATTTCATTTCATCGCCCTTGCTCTGGTTCTGGCCGTCCTCTGTTCGGGATGCATCACTCCCCCGAAAGAGAATGGGTCAGGAGGAGGACAGAGTTCGGGAGGGCAGTCCGGCACCCGCGTCCAGACCCCCAGCCCGACGCAGACGGTCATGGACACACGCTACCTCACCCCGGCAACCCCGTATCCCACCGGGACAGTCCCCACCACCCGCCCCACCTACAGCGTCCTGCCGAATAATACAGTGGAGCCGACCGTGTACAAGGTGATCTACCTGGACACCATCGATTTCAAGTACAATGTCTCGGCATTTTCCACAACAGTCGAGGACCCGCCGCTCATTATCGAGATGTGCCTGGACCCTGCGATGGTGACCCGGAAGATATGGTACGAGAGCAGGTATACGACGAAAGAGGATGTCTACACCACCCAGACATACATCAGCCCCGCATCGTACTTCGAGATCAGGATAAGGGACAAGGGGACCGGTGATATTGTCGAGAAGGAAGGATTCGGGAAGACCTACAGCGTGGACAAGAAGAAGACGCTCCAGATAAGGACGGCAGGGGAGTACCTGATAGAATTTTCAGGGAATGACATCAGGGCCACGATACAGATGCGGGTTCCCGCACCCGAGGGCAGCGTGGTCACTCCCGCAGGAACTCTTGCATGCCCTTCTGCATGATCCTGTCCGGCAGATCCCTCAAAGGGAATCCTGCCTGGCATTCATGACAGGCGTTTCAGATCCTCTATCTTGTTGATGTTTGTGAAACTCTTGAGATCTGGATCGATCTTCTGGATATCCTGGATATCCACGTAGCGGGTACGCATTGCCTGAACCATTCTCCGAAGCGAGAGGGACTCGTGGCTTTCCAGGTATACGAGGAGTGCACTGCGACGGTACACGGCATGGAGGGGTTCTATCATTTCCGGCTTCCATTGTGGAATCACGGCGTCAAAATCTTCGAGAAGCGAGAAGAGACTGCTCACCACCTCAGTGGAAACGCATGGCATGTCGCAGGCGCATACGAAGAGAGCATCGCCCTTGGCCGCGGTCGCTCCCGCATGCAGGCCGCCGATGGGACCGAACCCACGCCTCACGTCCGAAACGCACCTGACTCCTTCAATATGGGAGAAACGCTCGCATTGTGCGGGATCCTTTGCGACAAGGAGGATTTCATCCACCGTCCCCCTCAATGAATCGGTAAGCCTCTCGATGAACGTTTTTCCGCCGAAAGTGAAGAAATATTTCTCGAGGCCGTTCACCCGTCTTGCCTCACCCCCTACGAGGATCACTGCCGAGCGGTCCATCATGCCCTCCCGGGGAATACAGGGTTGGCAATGGCGGGATTCATCACGAGGTGGGGCGAGATGAAAATAAGTGAGTATATGAAAGCCCGCGGGAAGGTCCCCCGCAACCCCGCACACTCCATGCCATGCCTCACGAAGTGATGAGATACAGTCCGGCCGGGAGTGCGTGCTGTCATAGGAAATCTGTTCCTCAATACTGGTCTTCAGCGGGATAAACACCTTGTGTTTTCCCGTTCCATCGCAAGGAGTGCCTTCTTGATCGCGGGATCGGGGGTGAATCCCCCGGCCCCCGTTCTCGAGACGACACGGTGGCAGGGGATGACCAGCGGGGTCGGGTTGCGTTTCATCGCGAGGCCGACGAGCCGGGGGGATGTCGCAAGGTCCCCTGCAATCGCACCGTAGGTCTCGGTCGTACCGTAAGGGATCTCTCGTACTCTCCGGTAAATGGCAGAGAAAGGATACTCCCCTTCGAGTGCGATGCTCTCAAGATCGCGCAGATCTTCCGGATATCCTGCGCAGTACCGCCGGATCTGGACGGGAACCCCGCCGGGCAGCGGGTGCAGGGAGAAACGGGAGGAGTGGATGCATCTCCCTGCCCAGGAGACATGGACGTACCAGAGCCCGAACCTGCACGACCCCTCATTCATCTCCATTTACGCACCAGATCCCCGAACTCCTGCACGCTGCAGATTCGCATCTCATCCCTCATCCATTGGGGCAGTCCCTGCGATACCCTTTTTTCAAGGAACCTCTTCTCTCCGATGACCAGGACACCCCTGTCTTCGGGTGTGCGGAGCACCCTCCCGAGGGCCTGCTGGGCGCGGTTGATGGCAGGGAGCGTGTAGCAGAGGAATTCTCCCTCATCCCCGAAGCGCCTGCGGAAATACTCGATGATCATCTTCCTCACCTGGTTGAAGGGTGCAAGGGGCAATCCTATCACCATGGCCCCCTGGAGGAGCTCCCCGCGGTAATCCAGGCCTTCGCTCCACTTTCCGCCGCAGACGGCAAGAAGAAGCCCGGATTTGCCCGTTTCGGGAAGCGAGAGGAACTCACGGAGGGATTCCTCTGCGTCCCTTGTATCCCTGGGCTCGATGAAGACCCTTTTTCCCCGGGAACCTCCCGATACCTGCCCCGAGAACTGCTCCAGGACCTGGTACGAAGGGAAATAGACGGCAAGGTTCCCCGGGAGGCGGGAGAACGTCTCGATATAGGTCTTTATCAGGTGGAGATTCCGCTCATTCTGACGCATGGAGAACGCGGTCGTGATGTCCCGGGAGCAGATGATGAGACGGTTCTCCTTCGGGAAAGCATTGGGAAGGGACAGAGTCCTGACCGGCAGATCCCCGAAAAAGTACTTCGCATAACTTCCGACAGGGGAGAGGGTCCCTGATATGAGAAGGCAGGCATGGTGGGATAGGGCAATATCCTGGAGGAAGCTCCCCGGGTCGATGCTCCTGACCTCGAGGGAGACGACCCCTTCTTCCCTCCGGAAGAGGGTCAGATATGAAGATTCACGGTATGACAGGGAAATTTTCTGCAGGAAACGTGTAAGGCGTTCCACCGCGGTTTCCCTGAACTCTCCTGCTCTGATATTCATCTCCCGGATTTTTTCAGATATCTCCTCGAGGTCGTCCACGACACCGGAGATGTCCGGATACAGGGAGCCTTTCACCACCATGCGGTCGAATATGGCCGGGTCGAACCAGTCTTCGGTCTCGAACGAGTTCTGCAGTCCTTCCATGAACTGCGAGATCCGTGGGATCACCTGCTGGAGCGCCTCGGTCCCGGTCCTGCTGCGGCGCAGGCCCGCAAGCTCGGTTCCCGCCTGCACGAGAGTATCGGGACCAATCGTGACGCTCTGCGCGGCGGAGATGGCATCACCACAGTTATGGGCCTCGTCTATCAGGAGGATGGTGTCGGCCGGATCCAGGTTGAGGTTTGCAAAGAGGGCTTCGCTGATCTCCGGTGAGAAGAGGTGCTGGTAATTGAGGAGCACCACATCCGCTTTCTGGGCTGCAAGGATCATCATCTCATACGGGCATACCCCGGATGCTATTTCCTGGAGTTCCTGGGGCCAGACCGTTCTGCCGGTCACCCTGTCCGCTTTCGTCTGGAGTGCAGCCGACGGCACCATCCGCACACTTCCCTCCGATTGGACGAATACCCTGCTTGCGATGAAGTACGGGCACAGGAGCGGCCTCCCCGGGTCCATCCTCCGTATCTGCTGCTGGATGTACGGATCACGCGAAGGCACAAGCGCGCCCTTCTCGGCCCGCTGGCGCATCAGGGTCGTGCTGAATCCCTTCACCCCCTCGCACCTGCGGTACACGTCGCCCTCTCCGGCGAGGGGACACATCCCCCTCTTCCCAATCAGGTATGCAACCTTCAGCCCGGGTTTTTTCTCCCTGATGAGCGAGAGTTCCCGGATGAACGTGTTCAGCTGGCTGACTGTGCGCACCGCGACGAGGACCTTCCTCTTCTCCCTCCCAGCAAGGAGTGCTGCGAGAAGGCTGGACTTCCCGCTCCCCGTGGGCGCATCGATCAGGCCGATGGCGCCGTCCTTTGCACAGGAGAGGCCAAAATCGAGCATCTCCCGCTGGTATGGGCGGAAATGTCCGTAAGGGAACCAGTCGTCCAGTGTATCCATGGATATATACATTGGATTCCTGACTCTTTTTTATTATCGGGCAGCGCCAACTCTCTCCCATGGCGATCCATCCCATCGAATACCGGTACGGGACAGAAGATATGCGGGCTGTATGGGGGGAGGAGAACAGGTTCTCCTGCATTGTGAGGGCTGAAACAGCGCTTGCAGAGGCATCGGCAATCCACGGGTTCATCCCTGCCGAAGCAGCCGCGGCAATCACGGATGGGGCGGGAAAGGCCACCATTTCCCGGGCAAAAGAGATAGAAGAGGAGATAAGCCATGACATGATGGCGATCGTGAAGGCCATTGCGGAGCAGTGCGGCGAGGGAGGGGGGTATGTGCACTACGGGGCCACCTCGAACGACATCCTCGACACCGCAACAGGGCTGCAGATCAGGGAAGCCCTCACACTCATCGATACAAAACTCCGGGCACTGCTTGCCGCGCTCCTGAAAAGGGCGCAGGAGACGAGGACGCTCGTCTGTGCCGGGAGGACGCACGGGCAGATAGGGGTCCCCACCACCTTCGGCCTCCGGTTTGCGATCTGGGCGAGCGAGATCGCCCGCCACCTGGAGCGGCTCGAGCAGATGACCCCGCGGGTGGCGGTGGGGCAGCTGACCGGCGCGGTGGGAACCCAGGCGGCTCTCGGCGACAAGGGCATGGAGATCCAGGAGACCATGATGGAGATCCTCGGCCTTGTCCCGGTAGATGTCTCGAACCAGGTGGTGGCAAGGGACAGGTACGCGGAATATTTCATGTTCCTCGCGAACGTGGCCACCACCCTCGACAAGATCGGGATCGAGATCAGGACGCTGCAGCGGACTGAGATTGGCGAGGTGGAGGAGGCATTCGGTGCGCGACAGGTGGGGTCGAGCACCATGCCGCACAAGAGGAATCCTATCAAAAGCGAACAGGTGTGCGGTCTTGCGCGTGTGGTGCGATCCTCGGTGGAACCGGCCCTCCAGAACAATACGCTCTGGGACGAGCGCGATCTCACAAATTCCTCCTGTGAACGTGTGCTCTTTCCCGAAGCGAGCATTCTCACCGATCACATCCTCGCCCTGATGATCAAGGTCACCGGGGGGCTCACCCTCAGACCAGACAGGATCGAAAGAAACCTCGCTGCCCTGCAGGGTGTCAACATGGCAGAAGCGGTGATGATCGCACTGACGCGGAAGGGTATGGATCGGCAGGATGCCCACGAGATCCTTCGCCAGGCCAGCATGGATGCGCTGGCACGCGAAATTCCCCTTGCCCGGGTGTTATCCGGGCACAAGGGAGTGACCCGCTTCATCTCCCCGCCAGAAATCCAGGCGCTCCTCGACCCGGCACACTACGTGGGCACGGCGCCCGCACAGGTTGACCGAGTCATAAAAAAACTGACCCCACTCTGTCCTCACACCTGACGGAACGTTGATGTGATGTGCAGAACGGGCGGATACCACATAATCCGGCACATCGGAACGGGACCTGAAATCCCATTGAGATACTCTGCCTTCCAGAAGAAGGCCATGTCAATGCATCCCCCAAAAAAAGAATTCTCTTTTATTCTTCGGAAACGTCCGTTTCTGCCTTCTCGGGCCGCGTGAAGGTCTCCACGAGGGTGATCTCCCCGATTGAAGGGATATGCTCGAATCCCTCGTGTATCACCCTGCTCCTCCACAGGAGCCAGCGGCGATCGTAGTTTATTCCCGGCGGCAGCTGGATGGTGAGGGTCCCTGACGAGAGGGTGACGTCCATGTCCCTGCCGGCATAGAGCCTGATCAGCCCTTTCATCTGCTCCACCTCGTCCTCAACGGTTCCGTCGATTGAGTAGGAATAGGTGAGGGTCTTTCCTGCAAGGGGATGGTTGAAGTCGATGAGGACACGGTTCCCGATGACATCGATGACAGTCCCCTCCCCCTTGTCGGGGACCTTGAGGGACATCCCTTTCTTTGGCTTCTCCTTGAACGAGTTCTTGTTGAACGCTTCCACGTGTGCGGGATCATGCGCGCCGAAGGCCTTGTCCGGAGGGATCTCGACCTCGCCCGCATCCCCGCTCTCCTTCCCTGCAACGGCTTCGTCAAGCCCCATGATCACGTGATGGCTCCCGACACGGATCGTCACCGGGCCGTAGCTGGCTTCGGGGTTGTAAATGCCGGCGTCCTTTGCCACCTCCTCATCGGTCGTGTCGAACACCCTTCCGTCCACACTGCCGGTATAGCTGAGCCTGATAAAATCTCCCTCTTGTATTGCCATAAGGTCACCCTTAATTTCCGGCTACCCGCGGAAGGGATACCGCATGCAAACCCTCCGGGGTAGAGGTTCTTTATACATTTACAAGGATTGTCTTAAATAATTAATCGATATGCACGGATTTCTCTGCCGGTGGAATCGCCGGGATTGTGCGGGGAGCTGAAGATGTTGTCATCCATGTGACAACCTGGATCTCCCCGGAATTGACAGGTTCAAATCCCAGTTATTATCATTCGGAGGGTGAAGAAGAGAAGAGTGATCATGCTCGAGATCGAGTTGAAGACCCGGGTGGAGAACCTCGCGGCCATCAGGAACAGGCTCCAGGTATTGGGGGCTCTCTACGAAAGCCGGGTGCTGGAACGGGATTCTTACTTCAATGCACCCCACCGCGACTTCGGGGAGACTGACGAGGCGCTCCGCATACGCTACGCGGGGGAGAGGTCCACTGTGACCTACAAAGGGCCAAAGCAGCAAAATTTTCACCTCAAGGCGAGGGAAGAGCTCAACTGCAGGGTTGAATCCGGAGAGGCGATGCACCGGATTTTCACCTCACTCGGGTTCCGCCCGGTTGCCGAAGTGAGGAAATGGAGGGAATATTACCAGTTCAGGGGTGCGACGGTGTCCCTCGACGAGGTGGTGGGACTCGGGGAGTTCGTGGAGATAGAACTCAACGACCCGGATGCCGTTGAGAACCCCGGCGGATATGTTGCAACACTTGCCGCAGAGATAGGGGCAACAGGAGAGCCGATTCTCTCTTCCTACCTTGAACTCCTCCTCAATAATGGTCCTGTCCGCGGGGATTAAGGGCTTTCACGCCCCCGGGTGAAAAAAGCGTAATCGGGAATGCGGGAGGGACTGGGCCCTATACCTGCAGCAACTCGATCCTGATATCCTTTGCGTCGTTGCCGAAGTGGATCATTGCACACTGGCCGAGCGCCGCCATTCCCGGGTTCACCACCTTCACCCCGTTCTCCTCCACAATTCCCCTCTGTTCGTGGATATGGGCGCAGCAGACCAGGTCAAATGACCCCAGGTGCTTCCTGATACTGGCACTCCCCACGTGATTGCCGCCCGCTTCATCCAGGATCCCCTGGGGCGGCGCATGGGAGATCAACACGTTGTGGGTGGTGCGCTCCATCTTCCCGATGACGGACTGGAGGAGGTCGTCGATCTGCTTGTCCGTCATCTCAAACAGTGTGTTGAAGGGAGTGGGATTGGATCCGCCGATGCCCGCGAGAGCGATTTTACCAAGGCTCATCGATGAGCCGTGGAGGCAGACACAATCTGAATGCTCAAGGGCATCGAGAGTCTCGCGGGGATCACAATTCCCGGGAACTGCAAACGAGGGCACGTCAATCCGTGAGACGAGTGTTTCGACTGCATCCACAGGGCCCATGTTGGTGATGTCACCCGCGATAAAGATGGCATCCGGGGAGAGTTCCAGGAACGACTCAAGTTTTCCGAACTCCCCGTGAAAGTCTGCCAGCAAAAGCACATCCATCATGTCAATATTCATTCGAGGGGTCCTTTAAAAAAATCTTCGCGTCGAATCACACCATGATCCCGTCACTCTGCCTCTCTTTGCCAGCCTTCCGAGGAGTTGTTCCAATTCCGGCATGAGGGAGCGCGGGGAAGCGTCCGCCATGGGAGTTCCGGGAAGCGGGATGAAACGGTGGACAT
Source organism: uncultured Methanolinea sp. (assembly GCA_964452625.1). Lineage (GTDB taxonomy): Archaea > Halobacteriota > Methanomicrobia > Methanomicrobiales > Methanospirillaceae > Methanolinea_A. The sequence continues at coordinate 268,987 of CAYVMJ010000003.1, read as the reverse complement.
GGACCCTGCCGCGGCTGCTGACCCACTCCAGGAGCCTGGCCGTCATCATCTGTTCTTCATCGCTCTCCCCGGGGATTCCCACGATGAAGTCGACCACGGGGGTCATCCCGTATTCCAGGCAGAGCTCCACTGCCGATACGGCGTCCTCCACGGTATGGTGCCTGCATATGGATGCAAGCACCCTGTCGCTCCCTGACTGTGCACCGAAATGAAGGCGGGTATTGTCGCTGAAAGTGGTGATGAGGTCGAGTGCGTCAGCAGTCACCCACTCGGGGCGCACTTCGCTCGGGAACGTGCCGAAATAGATGCACTGGTCCCTGTGGCGGAGTGACGCGAGGAGTGCCCTGACCTTTTCAAGCCTGGGAGTCATCCCGTCTGAGCCGTACGCGAGAGCATTGGGAGTGACAAAACGGGCGTCGCGGAAGCGGCGGGCGGCCCCAATGATCGCATCTATACTGCGATGCCGCATCCTGTGGCCAAAGATTCGCGGTGTCTGGCAGTACGTGCAGCCGAACGGGCAGCCCCGGGATATCTCGATGTAGCCTTTCATCGTCGAAAAAGAGGGATACCCGTCCAGCCTTACACAGGTGTCTGCGGGGATGTACGCCTCTCCGGTCGCCACCCCTTTCGGGAGCGGCCCGCCTTCGTCCAGGGAACGGAGGAGTGCGGGAAGGACATGCTCGCCCTCCCCCACAACCACGTAATCAGCCACCCTGGCCATTTCTGACAAAAAAGCCGTCGCGTGCGGACCGCCAAGGATTGTCGTGCAGGGGGCATTGTGGATCTCGGGGAGGTATCGTGGCGCATTGAGAGAATTCAGGCTGTAACAGGTCACATCCGGGGCAGCGGAATGCACCGGCTTGAGGATATACCCTTCCTGTTCACAGGCGGCATAGAGTGCTGCGTATGAATTCCGGGATGCCGGGATGAACCTCCAGTGCACGTCCATGGTGGGAGAAAGAGGTAGGGCGCATGACCTGCCCGGTCATCCGCACCTGCACGGGTCATCCCCTCGTCCGGTATGGGACAAGCTGGTCGATGACCTTGTATACGTTGCCGGTGTTCAGAGTGACCCAGACCTCTATCCGATCAGTCTCCTTTGTGCCATCGAATTTCAGTTCCTGGCCCTTGATCGGTTCCAGGTGTTTCTCTGTCACCTGCCCGTCGGCACGGGTGACTCTGACAAGGATATCCTTCACTGCCACCTGCCCCTTGCCTCCCGCAAAAGAGACGGGGATTGTCGCGTAAATGGGATCTTTCTCGTTGATCTGGATCTCCACGGACTGTTCGGTGGGGAGGGTGACGGTCGGGCCGGGGACCAGCCCGCCCTGAGTGGCTCCCGTTCCGGCAGGGGCGGTGCCTCCCGGTGCCTGGGTACATCCGCATGCTGCCGCACCAGCCAGGAGCAGCGCAATACACAGCAAGGAAAAATATCTCATGCAGGAGGTTAGGGGGGCGGGAATGATTAGGTTGTCTCTCCGGTCTCCCGATCGTCAAGGACCTCGAGGATCCCACGCCCGCCATCCACGCGGACAAGGGCCCCGTCCGGAATCATCGACAGGCCCCCTTCGGGGCGGTCGACCAGCGGGATGCCGGCGATGATCGCACCCACCGCAATGATGGGCTCGGCCTCGAGGTTGACCATGGCCGCGGGCGCTTTTCCATTCCTGCTGAGTGCATACACGATATACGACCCCACCGTCGATCCCCTGCCAAAGGGGAAGACAAGCACCCTGCCGGAGACCTGTTGGCCTTCCAGGGGATGGCCTGATTCCACGATCATTCCCGATTCGGGATCGACACCCGAGAGGAAAGAGATGGGAGCGGCACTCACAAGTGCTCTCCCGGTTCCTATTCCGCTTGAGATGCTCCGGCCCCTGATGAGCATGATCACACCACATAAATGTAGGGAACTCCAGATATAATGGTAGCATGGAAGACAGCGTCGTACAGAACGCAGGAGCCGATGCCGAACTCAAATATCAGCTGAAGGTCCAGGACCTCGAATCCCAGCTCCTTGACCTGAAGGTGAAAAATGACGAGATCCTTCGGGAGAATGCGCAACTGAAACGCGAGAATAACCAGTTGAAGCGGATGCCCCTCTTCGTGGCAGTGGTCGTCGACCTGATCGACAAGGGAGAAGTGTACCTCAGGCAGCAGGGGAACAACCAGGAGTACCTGACCCATGTCAACGACGAGCTCTTCCGCCAGCTCAAACCGGGGACGAAAGTCGCGGTCAATAATGCCCTCTCCATTGTGAAAATTGTCGGGAACATCTTTGATTCCAGGGTCAGGGTGATGGAACTCGACGAGTCTCCTGAGATTACCTTTGACCACATCGGCGGACTCGAGAAAGAGATCGAGGAGGTGCGCGAGGCCGTCGAGTATCCCCTGACAAAGCCTCAGATTTACGAGAGGGTGGGGGTGGAGCCCCCGAAAGGCATCCTCCTCTACGGCTCTCCCGGGACAGGAAAGACGCTGATTGCAAAGGCTGTTGCACACCAGGCAAAGGCTACCTTCATCAGGATGTCTGGAAGCGAGCTCGTCCACAAGTACATCGGTGAGGGAGCCCAGCTGGTGAGGGAGCTCTTCTCGCTTGCGAGGGACAAGTCCCCATCGATCGTCTTCATCGACGAGATAGATGCAGTGGGGAGCACCCGCACAAATGACGGCACATCGGGGAGTGCTGAAGTGCAGCGTACATTAATGCAGCTCCTTGCGGAAATGGACGGGTTCGATACCCGGGGGGATGTCAGGATCATGGCGGCCACAAACAGGGTCGATATGCTGGATCCTGCGCTCTTGCGGCCCGGAAGGTTCGACAGGGTCATTTCTATCCCCCTCCCTGATGCAGCAGGAAGGAAGGAGATCCTGAAAATCCATTCTTCCAGGATGGTCCTTGCGAAGGACATGGATCTCGATCAGATCGTCGAGATGACCGAGAATGCCACCGGTGCCGAGCTCCAGGCAATCTGCCGCGAAGCCGGGATGATGGCTGTCAGGAGGGAGGCAAAAACCATCTCGCGGGATGATTTTATCAAAGCCGTCAGGAAAGTCCGGTCAGAGTCAAGCGTGGATCTCAGGATGTACACCTGACCTCTTCAATGCGTCCTTTTTTTCATCGTGAAGGGTCTCCCTGAGTCTCAACGGAGTGACCCGGCAACGTAGCAGTAACGTGACCGGACCGTGCCCCTCATCTTAAACACCTTGCAGGTAATACTTCATTTGTACGTGCAGGAACTATGCGGGTTCTTTTCATTCCAAGGAAAGGTGTAGATCTCTATGAGACTCTTCTCTCTTCAGAGACGAGCAGGGACGCACTCCGGTTCTACGCTCCTGTCCGGACTCCTGCAGGGATGGAGATATCCATGGCTACCATGGGTGGCGCCCTTTCACTTGCATCAGACTTACGCTGGTACGTGCGCAGGTACATGCACGAAGTCCTTTTTGAGCTGCCGGAGGGGATGTACTGCACCCGGGCCCTCGCCAGGGAAATATACTTCGGGAGGGCAGCAATCCTTCATAAATCCTGGAAATTCCGGAGATCCTATACCTTGAAAGACGGGAGCCTGATCTCTGATGAACCCATCCCCAGCAAGGGACGGGCATCATCGTACCAGCACGATCCCGGTGAAGTCCGCGGTGTGGTGCTTGAAGTGTGGTGTACGAAGGAAGAATATGAGGGCTGTACAGTGAGTGAGGAAGAAGAAGGAGGGGAAGATCAGGAATAAATTACTTTTTCTCGACCTTGTCCTCTTTTAAGACCTTCTTTGCGATAAGGAATATGACGAACGCTACAATCACGAAGTAGATCAAGTCTGCGAGGAACTGACCCCAGCTGATTACAATGGGGCCGAGCACCAGTTTTGAAGACTGCCAGTCTCCCCCGGGAATCAGGACCGCAATCACCGGCATTATGATGTTGTCCACGAAGGATTTCACCAGCTGGTTTGCAGCCAAACCCATGATGAATGCAATGGCAAGCCCTATGACCTTGTACTCATACAGAAAATCCATAAATTCCTTAATCATACCCATTCTTTTCACCTGTAAGTGGGGAATTACCTAGGAAATATAATAAACTATTGGGTTGAGTTCTTGTAATTTTGTTACACTATTCAGGCTGTAAAATAAGAAAATTTAAAAGCAGGGGTCTTTTTCAGGCAAACATGGCCCCGAACCCGCTCTTATAGACGTGGCGGTCAAAATCAACCTCTATCTTTTCGATGGCATCTGCAAAGTCCCGCCCGGTGACCGCATCATGATCCCTGCGGATTGCATACATCCCTGCCTCCATGCAGATCGCTTTTAAGTCTGCCCCGTTCTTTCCCTCCGTCAGGTCTGCAATCTCCGCGAGGTTTACGCCCGGATCCAGGCGCATCTTCCTGGTATGCACATCGAGAATGGCTATCCTGCCCAGCACATCCGGGAGAGGTATCTCGATGATCCGGTCGAACCGTCCCGGCCGGAGGAGGGCGCGATCAAGGATGTCGATCCGGTTTGTCGCGCCGATGATCTTCACATCGCCCCGGCGCTCAAACCCGTCCATTCCGGCAAGGAGCTGCATCAGGGTGCGCTGGACTTCCCGGTCGCCCGAAGTGGTGGCCTCTGTCCTCGATGCACCCACCGCATCGATCTCGTCGATGAAGATGATGGTCGGAGCCTTTTTCCGGGCGAGATCGAAGAGCTCGCGGACAAGCCGCGCCCCCTCACCGATATACTTCTGCACGAGTTCGGAGCCGACCACCCGGAGGAAATGCGCATTGGTCTCGTGAGCAACAGCGCGTGCAAGGAGCGTTTTTCCCGTCCCCGGAGGCCCGTGCAGCAGGACCCCCTTGGGAGGTTCGATCCCGATGCGATCGAAGAGTTCCGGTCTTTTCATGGGGAGCTCCACAGCCTCCTTTATCTCGTTGATCTGGAGGTCCAGTCCCCCGATATCAGCATACGTTTCGTCAGGGCTCTCCACGACCTCCATCCCGTAGACCTGGGCATCGAAGCTCTCCGGGAGGATATCGATGACAGCAAGGGACTGCTGGTTCAGGGTGCAGCGGACACCGGGTTTGAGCTTCTCGGGGTCGATGCACATGGAGCTCCGGACCATGAACCTCGGTCCTGCGCTGCTCCGCACGACGACCCTCCCGTTGTCCAGGATGTCTGTCACAGTGCCGATCACAAGGGGAGGGCTCCTGAGCTGCTCGATCTCGCTCTTGAGTTTCCTGACCTCACGCTCGTACCGTATCTTCTGGGTCTCGATATAGCGCTTGTCCGACTCAATCTGGCGGATCTGCTCGCGCAGTTCCAGGTTGCGGGTCTCCATGTTGGTGACCCGGTCCAGGAGATAGCGGTAGAGCTCCTCGGGATTCTGGGGTTCCTGGGGTTGGCGGGCGCTTTCCACCATTTTTTGTGCCTCAAATAAGTATATAGGGGAAATAGTCTATTTAGATGTTTGCGACGGGAATGGTGTGGGGATTTTTTTATTTAAAAAGCCATAGGAAAAACACTGGTAACAGAATAACATGAGGATTGGAAAATACGTTGCACCAACTTTAAAGAAGTATGAAAATTGAGAATGTCCTTACCCCTCTTTCTTCCTCCGGACCAACCCACCAATTACTACCACTCCCAACCCAGCGATGGAAATAATCAACGGGAGAGGTGCGGTTATGGGTGGAGTCGTCGCAGGCGTGGCCGTGTCCGTCGGGGATACAGTGATTACGACCTGTTCCGTGGTAGGCGGGACAGTGGTCGGTGGCGGCCCTTCTATGAGGATGAATGAGGAAATTATCATTCCACATGTCCTGTTCACACAGTCAACAGAAATGTCATATTTACCCGGGTTTGAAACATCGGAATAAAAATTAATTGAAAAAGTATTGAGACCCGCCGGTCCCTGGATAATATTGAATTGGCCCCCTTGCCTCGCAATATCTCTTGGATTGACTTTTGGTGAGGGAAAACGACCTACCATTATAAAAATACGGTCATTCACAGGAATATTCGTTCTGCCCGAAATAGTGATCGTCTCCCCGACGTAATAGTCTCGAACCGGGTCGAGTTCTATGAACGGGTCCGCTATCGAGAATGCATACGCTGCATATCGGTCGTCCACGGCGACATTCCCGATCGCACTGACGAGCGCGTCCGGGGCGTCGGTGTCCAGCATGGTCTTCGCCTGGGAGAGGGTGAAGAGCACCCGGTCGGGATCGGAATACGGCATGCTCGTATTGATCACTTCTCCCGTCCGTTCATCCAGGGCAATGTCGTATTTGAGGTTGTCCCCGGACGACTGCAGAACGACGGTGTAGTTCCCGCTCTCCATCTTCTCGATCTCCTTTGCAGTGATGTTATACCCGAAGGAGCCGTCCGGGTGCAATGGCAGTGTGACGGCGTCTGCATACTGCGGCCCGAATATCCATATGCGGATCTCGGCAAAGCCGGGAATGGTGCCCGAGATTGCCAGGGGGTCGCCTTTGACGATGTATTCCTGGGAGAGGGGAGAATGGTGGAAGAGGATTACATCACCGGCGGTGACTGCGGGAATCATGGCCGATATGACGAGATACATAACAAGACAGGGGACGAACAATCTCTTCGTCATGAATTTTCTACCCATACTACCTCCTCGATGAGGGACTTATCACGGTTATCATCCCATACGTTGGTCATCAAAGGACTCCCGGCCGTTCAATTCCTCCTCCTGTATAATCCACCGAACACCACTAATGCGACGATTGAAAGAATCACCGGAACAGGTGTGGTTGTGGGTTGAATCGTCACAGTCGTAGCCGTGTCCGTCGGTGATCCAGTGGTTACGACCTGTTCCGTGGTTGGCGGGACGGTGGTCGGTGGCGGCCCTTCCAGGAGTGTGAATGTGGTATACACATCAGATTGCCATTTAAAGGATGATGATACATATACCCAATGTTGCCCCGGTTTAGTTGCACTGGAATTGAAATCCGCAGAAAAATGGTTGATTGAAGCATGTCCTGCCTCGACTGTCACAGATCTCCAATCTCTCACAATATCCCCGGGCCCTCCGTAGTCTTTAAATTCACGATGGCATGTGATGAAAACACTTTCACCCGCCGGAATATTCGTCCTGCCTGAAATGGTGATCGTCTCCCCAACGTAGTAGTCGCGGACCGGGTCCAGTTCTATGAACGGGTCCGCTATCGAGAACGTATACACGGCGTATCCGTCGTCCAAGGCGGTCTCCTTTATCGCCCTGACGAGTGCATCCGGTGCGGCGGAACGCATGTTTTTCGCCTGGGCGAGGGTGAAGAGCACCCGGTCGTGATTCGAATACGGCATGCTCGTATTGATCACTTCTCCTGTTCGCTCGTCAAGGACGATGTCGTACTTCCCGTTCTCCCCCGACGACTGCAATACGACGGTATAGTTCCCGCTCTCCATCTTCTCGATCTCTTTTATAGTGAAGTTATACCCGAACGAGCCGTCCGGGTGCACTGGCAGGGTGACGGCGTCTGCATACTGCGGACCGAATATCCACATTCGGATCTCGGCAAGGCCGGGAATGGTGCCCGAGATTGCCAGGGGGTCGCCTTTGACGATGTATTCCTGGGAGAGGGGAGAATGGTCGAAGGGAATTACATCACCGGCAGACATTGATGGAATTATCAAAAACGATATAAGAAACGCAATGAGGCAGGGGACCAGGAATCCTCCATACCTTGTGAGTTTTATCATACTAATTCCTCAATAAAGAATTGATTAAGACTATTATAATATTAATAAATATTTTTATACATATTATATCTCAATGAATAGAAGATAGAGATCATCAAAATCTATTCTCGTGTTTTTATTGTAATCAAAGCAATCTATCGGTTCATTCACTTCAATCCATTCAATATTATAAAAGTATAAATAGACATCATCAAAATCTTTTCGTTCATTTGCATTCAAATCCTCAATAAAGTAATCTGAATCCGGGTCGGTCGGCGGATTGGGTATCCCCGGGAGAGGAATTGGCTGTGAGTTACCAGTTCTGAAGAGAACTGAATTCGGCCAGCCGTTCGCGTAGATGTCGAGCCATGGGCATTTTGCTGTCCAGTTATAATCTTCAGTAATATAAACGTTAATAGCTTCAACTGAAGGAGTGATATCGTATCCCGTCATGGATTGAAGAGTAATGTCGTGGAAAATTACATATCCAAAAAGATATGTCGGAAAACACGGAATCCAAGATTCTAGCATCAAAGCTACTTGACAATCCGTGTTGGGGACGATATTGGAAAACAGCGATGCCGCCTCGTAGTTGTCCAGATCCCACAGCACGACCTTCCAGTATTCCATTTCTTCATCCCATGTCAGGGTCCCTCTGATTTCGTGGCCGGTGCGGGTGCTGATGGGTGACGACTTCACCACGGAAGAATTCGTTACTTGCCACACCCTGCCCTTGAAAAATTCATCCCCGTTTTCGTTCCACGTCACAACAGGCTGGATCACTCCCTGATACGATGTGGTCCGGTGCAACCCGTTCCACATGCAAATGACATTTGAAGGTATTGTACTTGATGGTGCAACGGGGACCGTCCAATACGATGTAAATTTCTTCAGGTCCTGTGTCGGGGTATATTCAATTCCTTCAATATATTCAAGTGGCCAGTCCGGCGGAGCGGATTTTTCCATTGACTTCGTTATAGTTTCGGTTGGAAGTCCATCCTCGATCAAAACCAGTATCACCTTTTTATTCGAGATGACATAGGTCATATCCCCCTGATTACTGACTATCGATCCCGAGGGGACTTCGTGGACGTGGGTTGCCGGTTTCGGACCTCCGGGTGTCCAGACCTCTTTTGCTTCGCTGTCTTCGGCAGCGCACAACTGTATCCCGGAAGAGTCGAAGACCGTGGTAATCCCGGAGGGGTCGTGATAGACGATTACGCCGGACGGGATCGTGAACTCCTCCCCATCGATGGTGGTAGTTTTCCCGGGACTCAATTCATCCTCAACTATCACCCGCTTCCGCGATGAATCGAACTGGAGTGCCGGTAACGGAATTTCATCCACATCGATGAGTCCATCTTTCAGGTCTGGTTCCAGGTCGATAGTTCCCTGGTCTGCATGTGAAAGTTCGTCATTTTCAGAAACGACAGGCAAAGGATGGAACCGGATCTCATTATTATCGACAAGGATTTCTCCGGGTTGTACCATCGGTGAGATCTCTCGCCCGAAATCATCGTCCATCTTGGTTATTTTAACAGCGATGTCCGCAGACCCCCGTTTATTTCCGTTAAGGGTGACTTTCGCAAGCGGGACATTCTTGGTTCCGGGAGAAATTTCATTTTCCAGATCGACAGCGCTCACAACGCATGACCCAGCCGGAAGTTCCGAAGTCGAATTCAAGACCGCCCATACGGGGAAAGATACGTCAGTAACCGTGGCGGCCGAAGGATTGCTGACCGAAATTTCAAGGATGTAGCCGGAAAGCCCTCCCGGAACTTCATCACACACGAGGTTCAAACATGCCTGATTGTCCATCTGATCTACTTTTCAGTTATCTTTTTCCCAATAAACGGTACTAGCGGATGCTGCATTGGTGAACACGAATATAAATGTTAAACACACGAAAATTCCTGCAATTTCTCTCATTTTTCCATACTCCTGGTTCAGGTTGTTCCTGCGTATAGGTTTTTTTCTTCAATGGATTTCCTTCATCCTACTCTTTGGGTATCATCATGGTTCCCCTCTCTTTTCGGACCAAGGACACCAAATGATCATTTTGTAATATTTAGTAATATAAATAAATATTTCGGTGTGATATCTAAAGAGAAAGGATAGAACTCTTCTTGGGGCGTACCAAACTTGAGCAAGCACGGACACGAACTGACGGGAAACATATTGGATGACCCATGTGCGCGATTCACTGGAAAAGGGTGCAGAAATATATAGTGAGGGATGTTTCGTATTCTGCCATCATTTAGATCGTAGCTTCCCCCTACGAAAGCCTGCTTCGAAAGAAGAGCGAGTTGGAGAACTCCAAAAAAGATATGAAATCAGGCGACACATTGGTATCGAACCGAATAGATATGGTGAGTGACACACAGTATTGATCTCGAAAAAAGACGTGTGAAATGGGGAGATTCAGGAACTATGCCGAAAGATACTTCACCGAAATGCGAATTATGCGGCGGAAAGATACAGGGCCCCTCAAAGACGGTGCGGGTGGAGGGGGCGGAGCTGGTGGTCTGCTCAAATTGTGCCCGGTACGGGACAGAGGTGCAGAGAACAACAAGGCCGGAACCGCGTGCCGGCACTCCCTCCCGCATGGGAAAAACCGCCCCCCCGAGGAGATCCCGCGATGTGTTTGACCTGATAGAAGGGGAGATCGTTGAGGATTACGGGGAGCGAATCCGCGCCGCCCGGATGGAGAAGGGACTGAGCCAGAAGGATCTTGCGATGCAGCTCAAGGAAAAGGAGCTGCTGATCAAGAAGATAGAGAAGGGAGACCTCATCCCCGAGGACGACGTGCGGAGGAAACTCGAGAGGGCCCTTGGTATCAGGCTGATAGACTCCCCTGATGAGGATGACGCGGTCCGTCGCGGCGGGAAGGTGGTCCCCACCCTCGGGGATGTCATCTCCATCAAGAAGATACATAAATAGCTCGCCGTTCCCGGGCATCTCCACCAATTTTTTGAATGAAAATCACTTCGTGTTTTTCATCATTTACGTCCGACTCGCGATTTTCATCGTTTATATCCGACGGCAGGGCGGTCATGGGCGGTTCATATGAAAATGGCTCTGCCGCTTTCATTTTCCCTGCGGGTGTCCCGGAGGGATCCATGTGTTTTTTCATCAGTTTTATATACATCTTCCCCCCATTTTGTTCTTTAATGCAAGGTGAGTGTTTTTTCGCCGGTGAGGGTTTTTATCCCCGATAGCCTGTCGTCTCTGCCGTGCATCAATGAAACTGTTCTGCCAGATACAAAACCAGTAGCCGCGGCTCTGAGCCGTTATCCCCGCTATTCTGGTTATTTTAGGTATTTTTACTGAAAATCCATCAGCCATTTTAAAAATGCGCTGCGTGGATAGGAGATTTACATGAGAGGAAAAGAAATTCGCCTGGAACGAATCATGGACCGGAATACCGGGAAGACGATCATCGTCCCGATGGACCACGGGGTCACGAACGGGCCCATAGAGGGTCTCATCGATATGGGGCGGGCCGTCGACCTGGTTGCAACGGGCGGTGCCAATGCGGTGCTCGGCCATGTCGGCCTTTCCCTGTATGGACACCGGAAGAGCGGAAGGGATGTGGGGCTCATCCTGCATCTCTCCGCGAGCACTTCGATCGGACCCGACCCGAACGAGAAAGTGCTGGTCAACTCTGTGACAAGTGCCCTGAAGATGGGTGCCGATGCAGTCTCGATTCACGTCAACATCGGTGCCGACTCCGAAGCGCGTATGCTCTCCGACCTCGGGAGGGTCGCGATCGAATGCATGGAATGGGGCATGCCCCTCCTGGCAATGATGTACCCGAGGGGCCGGAAGATCAAGGACGAACACCAGGTGGACCATGTCTGCCTTGCCGCCAGGGTTGCAGCAGAACTCGGTGCGGACCTCGTCAAGACGGTCTACACCGGGGATCCCGACAGCTTCAGGCAGGTGACGCGGGGCTGCCCGGTCCCTGTCGTGGTGGCAGGGGGGTCGAAAACGGACGACCTTGCCACCCTCCAGATGATCGAGGGGGCCATGCAGGGTGGAGCCGCAGGGATATCCATCGGGAGGAACGCCTTCCAGCACGCCACGCCCGACCGGTTCATCAGGGCCGCGGCCGAGATCGTGCACCGCGGGTCCTCCGCTGAAGACGCACTGGAGATAGTCAGGGTGTGAAGAAGATGATAGGAAAAGAGATTCGTATTGAACGTATCATGGACCGGAACACGGGCCGGTCGGTGATTGTCCCGATGGACCACGGGTTCACGCTGGGACAGATTGATGGGCTGCTGGACATGACAAGGACGATCTCCGAAGTGAGCGATGGGGGAGCGAATGCAATCGTCCTCCACAAGGGGATCGTCAAACGCGGGCACCGCAGGAGGGGGAGGGACATCGGGCTCATCATCCACCTCTCGGGAAGCACCTCGCTGAATCCGGATCCGAACGACAAGGTGCTTGTCTGCACCGTTGAAGAGGCCATCGCACTGGGCGCTGACGCGGTGTCCATCCACATCAACCTTGGTGCACCGAACGAGTCGAAGATGCTCGAGTCCGCGGGAAAAATCGTCAGGGACTGCAACAGGTGGGGCATCCCCCTGCTTGTGATGATCTACCCCCGCGGGAAGGGAATAGTCCCCAATTCTCCCTCCGCGGTCGGTCACTGTGTCAGGGTTGCGGAGGAACTCGGGGCCGACCTGATCAAGACAAACTATACCGGGGACCCCGTGTCCTTTAAGAGGATCGTCACGTCATGCTCCGTCCCGGTCTTCATTGCCGGAGGCGAGAAGGCAGGGGATCTCGAGACTCTCAAGATCATCCGGGACTCGGTCCAGACCGGGGGTGCCGGTGTCTGCGTCGGCCGCAATGCCTTCCAGAGAGAGAACACGAAGGCATTCGTGCAGGCTCTCTGCCGCGTGGTACATCAGGAGACAGATCCGGAGCAGGCGCTCAAGGAGATGGGATGAAGGAGTTCTGGGTGGACGTGCGCCCCTGGAAGAAGGGGATTGCCACCGCCGCGCTGGAGAGCGGTGCAGATACTATCGTGGCGGATGACGCGAAGAAAGTGAAAGCGCTGGGGAGGATACGCGTGGTTGCTCCCGACGGGGATCTCGTGATGGAAAGGGATGCCTGGGAGGTCCGCATATCCGATAAAAAAAGCGAGGAGAGGGCGGTGCAGCTCGCAAAGCAAGGGTATGTGGTCGTCAGTGCAGATGACTGGACCGTGATCCCCCTCGAGAATCTCGTTGCCCAGTCGGACAGGATCATCGCCCTGGTGCATACTGCCGCAGACGCCGAGCTTGCAATCAACATCCTCGAGAAAGGTGTGGCAGGAATCCTTCTTCAGACCGGCGATCCGGGCATGGTGAAGGAGACCGGCGCCATGATGCACCGGGGGCAGGAAGGATGTCCGCTCATCCCCTTTACCATCACTGCAGTCAAACCTGCGGGGATGGGTGACCGCGTGTGCGTCGACACCTGCTCCCTGCTCAAAGAGGGGGAGGGGATGCTGATCGGGAACACCTCGTCGGCATTCCTCCTCGTGCATGCGGAGACTCTCAAGAATCCCTACGTGGCTCCAAGGCCGTTTCGCGTCAATGCAGGGGCAGTGCATGCATATATCCTGGCACCCGGGGGCAAGACCTCGTATCTCTCCGATCTCTCGGCTGGCGACCGGGTTATGGTTGCGGGAAAGGACGGCGCGACCCGGGAGGTGACAGTCGGCAGGGTGAAGATCGAGCAGAGGCCTCTCCTCCTCGTGGAGGCCGAAGCAGAAGGCAGATCCCACAGCCTCGTGCTGCAGAATGCGGAGACCATACGGCTTGTCGGGGAAGACGGGAAAGCCCGCTCGGTTGTGGATATCTCGCCGGGTGATCGCGTGATGGGATGCCTCATGGAAGCGGGCCGCCATTTCGGGATGGCTGTGCGGGAGAAGATCCTGGAGAAGTGATCGCGGGTGTCGATAGGGATCATCGGCGGAACGGGGAGGATGGGGGCATTCTTCCGGGGGGTCTTTGAGAAGGCTGGCTGGGATGTTCTCGTCTCGGGGAGAAACACCCCTCTCACCGCAGGAGACCTTGCCGGACAGTGCGAGGTGATCATGGTCTCGGTCCCCATCAGGGAGACGACAGGGGTCATCCGTTCGGTTGCGCCCCTTCTTTCCGGGGACCAGGTTTTCTGCGACCTCACGTCAATCAAGACCGGGCCCGTTGCGGCCATGCTCGAATCCCGGGCGAGTGTGGTGGGATTCCACCCGATGTTCGGCCCCACAGTGAAGAATCTCGAAGGCCAGACCATCATTGCCACTCCTGCCCGCTGCGACCAGATATCACTGGACTGCATCCTCTCGGTGTTCCGCTCACAAGGGGCCAGGGTGACGATATCCACCCCGCAAGAGCATGATCGCATCATGGCGGTGGTGCAGGGACTGACGCATTTTGTGACGCTTGGCGTTGCCGAGACCATGCGAAAGGTGGGGATGAGACCTGATGATACATTAGCATTCATGAGCCCCGTGTACCAGATGGAGATGGGGCTCGTAGGCAGGCTCCTGTCCCAGGATCCGCGCCTCTATGCGGATATCCTGGAACTCAATCCCCACGTACCTCCGGTGCTCGCGGCATGTGAGGAGGCTTTATCGTCAATCAGGGGCTTCATCGAGGCCGGAGATACCAGTGCTTTCGAGGAGGCGTTCCTGGAGAACTCCCGGAACTTTGGAGAGTACTGCCAGAAAGCCGCGCGGGAGACGGACAGGCTCATCTCGGTCATGGTGAGACCATGAAGGTCTTTGCGCTGGGGCCTGAGGGCACGTTCAGCCATGAACTCGGATGGCGGGTCTTTGGTGATTCGGTCTCGCTCGTTCCCACCATCAGGCGGATCTTCGAAGAGGTGGAGAGAGGGGAGGGGACGGGGCTCGTTCCGATCGAGAACAGCGAGGCCGGGGGCGTCGGCCCGTCCCTTGACTGCCTGCTCCAGCACAGAGTCTGGATCACAGGGGAGATGTATATGCCGATCCACCACTACCTGGTCTCCTGCCGGCCACTCGAAGACGCAGACGTCCTCTATGTCCATCCCCAGACACACGAGCAGTGCAGCGAGGTGGTGGATGCACTGGAGATACCTGTTGTGCATACATCGAGCAACGCGCAGAGCGCCCGAACGATGCAGGAGTCGGGGCATGGGGCTGCCATCGTATCGCTGATGACTGCCCGCATGTACCATCTTCCCATAAGGCGCGAAAGGGTGGAGAACAACCCGCTGAATGTCACGCGGTTCGTGACAATCTCCGCGCAGCCCTATTCCGGGGAGGAAGCGCGGAAGGGGAGCATCATCATCGATCCCAGGGAGGACCGGGCAGGTCTCCTGCACGACATCCTCGGGATATTCTCCAGAGCCGGAATCAACCTCTCGAGGATCGAATCGCGCCCTTCGAAGAGGGGCATGGGAAGTTACGTCTTCTTCCTGGATTTCATCACGACACCGGACGCCGGGCAGGCCATCAGTGAACTGAAAGGGATGACCGTTGTCAAGGACCTGGGAAGATATCCCTGCCTGGAGGTCCCGGAATGGAAGTGACCCCCAAAAAGGCAGAGAATGTCAGTCTCCGGTTCGAGGCCCCTCCCTCCAAGAGCTACACCCACCGTGCACTCATCGCCGCGGCGCTTGCCGAATCCGGTTCGGTAATCCTGCATCCACTGGACGCCGGGGATACCCGGGTGACTGCCGGGGCGCTCCGGGACATAGGTGCGGGGATTGCGTGGGAGGGTGATCGCTGCATCGTCGAAGGGACCGCCGGAGATCTCTCATGCCCTCCCGGCCTGACAATCGATGTGCGGGACTCCGGTACCAGCATGCGCCTGCTCACTTCCGTCTCCCTCCTCTGCAGCAGCCCTGTGATACTGACCGGTTCAGCCAGGATGCGGGAGCGGCCCATCGGACCTCTCGCACAGTCGCTCACCGCGCTGGGCGGGGAAGTGGAATACCTCGAGAAGGAGGGATTCCCCCCGCTCCGGGTCTTGGGGAGTCTCATCGGGGGAAGGACACGGGTGGACGCCGCAATAAGCAGCCAGTTCATCTCTTCTCTTCTCATGGCGACGCCGTATGCCAGGAAAGACGTGATCCTTGACATCGAGCCCGGCATTGCGTCTCCCTCCTACCTTGACGTGACCCTTGACGTGATGGACTCGTTCGGGGTGCAGGTGGAGAGGGATGGCTCCCGGAGATTCAGTATTCCGGCCGGGCAGAAGTACCGGGGAAGGGAATATGCGATCGAGGGTGATTACTCATCCGCATCTTATTTCTTCGCGATTGCTGCCCTGTGCAAAGGTTCCGTGAGAGTAAAGAACCTGAATCCCCGTTCATGCCAGGGGGACCGCAGGTTCCTTGACGCACTCGTATCAATGGGGTGCAGGGTAAAATGCAGCAGAGACTGCATCGAGCTATCATGCGGGGACGACCTGGAAGGGATCGATATTGACATGTCGTCATCCCCCGACACCGTCCAGACCCTCTGCATGGTAGCAGCGAAAGCAAAAAGCCCCACTCGTATTTCGGGCATCGGGCATCTCAGGTATAAGGAGAGCGACCGCCTCGGTGAGACTGCCCGACTCCTCCGAAGACTTGGGGGAAAAGCCAGGGTCGGGCAGGATTCACTCCTCATCACCCCTTCTCCACTGCACGGTGGCGTGATTGATCCCTGCGATGATCACCGCACGGCGATGAGTTTTGCGGTCCTTGGCCTTGCGACAGGAAATGTAAAGATTACCCGGGCAGAATGTGTCAGTAAATCGTTCCCGGGATTCTGGGAGCAGATGGCTGGGCAGGGACTTGTATGAATGTGGTATTGATCGGGTTCCGGGGGACAGGAAAGACGGAATCAGGCAGGCTGCTGGCCCGCCTGCGTGAGGTTCCCTTCTATGATACCGATGCACTGATCGAGGAAGAAGCAGGGGCAACGGTGCACGAGATATTCGAGCGGGAGGGTGAGGAAGGATTCCGCCTGCGTGAAAAGCGGGTCATCGCCGCACTTCCCCCGGGACCCGGGGTATATTCCACTGGGGGAGGGGTCGTCATGGACCCCGAGAACGTGGAGCACCTCCGGAGGAGAGCAACGGTGGTCCTCCTTGTGGCGGACGAATCGACAATCGAGAAGCGGATCCAGCACGGCACGCGGCCTGCCCTTACCAGGATGGGACTCCGGGAAGAGATCCATGCACTCCTCGCGCTCCGGAAAGATGCCTACCTGGCGGCAGCCGATTACTGCGTGGATACCAGTGCCCGGAGCGCGAACGAGGTGGCCATCCACATCAAGCGGCTCCTCTCGGAAGGCCGGACAGGAGCCGAAGGGAGGAGATCCGCGCTTCAGGCAATCCGCAATTCGGGTATTCCCATAAATGAGGCTGACGAGCTGGCCGCGAGGATCAATGCTTTTCCGGAGAACCCGACACTCAGGCTGTACGGTATTGCCGGTTACCCGAGCCTGCACAGCAGGAGCCCCCCGCTCTTTCAGGGCCTCTTCTCCTATTTCGATATCAATGCCTGGTACACCCGTTTCCACGATCCGTCCCTCACACGGATCCTCTCCACTGCACGCGATCTCGATGTGCGGGGACTCTCGGTGACCATCCCCTTCAAGCAGGAGATCCTCCAGCATATTGACCACCCTGATGTCCATAGCAGGGAAATCGGGGCATGCAATACCGTGATCTTCTGCGGAGGGGAGAGCCACGGGTATAACACCGACTGGGTGGGGATAAGGGATCCCCTGGAGGCACTCCGGGGGAGCAGGGCAGTGATACTGGGTGCGGGGGGAGCCGCAGCCGCCGCAGCATACGCGCTCACAACGCTTGGAATGGAGACCACTATACTGAACCGGACTGTGGAGCGGGCGGCGGAACTTGCGGCGAATTTCGGCTGTCACCATGGCTCTTTCAGCGATTTCGACCGGGTAAAACCCGAAGTGGTGGTGAATGCCACGTCACTGGGGATGGAGCCGGACACTTCTAGCCCGCTCCAGAAAGCCCAGCTGGCACCCGGGATGACGGTGTTCGATCTCGTGTATACCCCTCCGGAGACACCCCTCATCAGGGCCGCCCGGAATGCAGGCTGCACGACAATCTCCGGAAAGGAGATGTTTATCAGGCAGGCGAGGGCCCAGTTCCGCCAGTTCACCGGCATAGACGCTCCGACAGGGATGATCCGGGAGATTCTGGGATGAACACATTCGGCAGGAATTTCCGGGTCACCACGTTTGGCGAGAGCCATGGGCCGGCGCTCGGGGCGGTCATCGATGGCTGCCCCCCCGGGTTCCCTCTCGCCAGCGCGGATATCCAGCCGTTCATTGACCGCCGGCGGCCGGGCAGGGGCCCGCGCACATCGCAGAGAAAGGAGGAGGACCGGGTGGAGATCCTCGCGGGTATCTTTGAGGGCCGGACGACAGGAGCACCTCTCGCGCTCATCGTGAAAAATTCCGATGCCAGGTCGGGTGACTACGATGCCATCAGGGACTTGTTCAGGCCGGGCCACGCGGATTATACGTGGCTTGCCAAGTACGGGATCCGGGACCACCGCGGAGGCGGCAGGAGTTCCGGGAGGGAGACTGTTGCAAGGGTGGCTGCGGGTGCGGTCGCGGCACACATACTGGCCGGCAGGGGCATCAGGATTGCGGGCAGGATACTCGAGATCCATGGCAGTACCACGCAGGAAGGGATGGACAAGGAGATCGATGAGGCCATCAGGTCAGATGATTCGGTGGGGGGTCTCGTGCAGATTACCGCGAGCGGATGTCCTCCCGGTCTTGGAGACCCGGTCTTTTGGAAACTCGATGCAATGATCGGTATGGCCATGCTCGGTATCGGTGCAGTCAAGGGGGTGGAGATCGGGGACGGATTCGGTTCAGCCCGCATGCGGGGGAGCGAGCATAATGACCAGATGGGCAAAGAGGGATTCCTCTCCAACCACGCAGGCGGGATACTGGGAGGCATCAGCACAGGCGCAGACATCATGGTCAGGATCGCAGTCAAGCCCACACCGACCATTGCGAGAGAGCAGATGACAGTGGATGTTCATGGAAAGGAGTCGCCCATCTCTGTCAAGGGACGCCATGATCCCTGCATTGTTCCGCGCCTCGTTCCGGTCGCTGAGGCGATGCTTGCGCTGGTGCTGATCGACGCACTGATGGAGCAGGACAGAATCCTCCCCTGGAGGAGGGATGACTGAAAGTGTGAGGCGGGCCGGCTTTTTTTCTACGCACCTTCTCCTTTTCCGACTCTTATTCTGTCAATCCCTCACAGGTGGGCACATATACCTGGAAGAGGTACATGCAACATCATGACATGTGCATGCCTTCGTCTCTCGTTGATCTGCATTCTCCTGGCAGGTCTCTTTCTCCTCTCATGCGGCTGCCTCTCTGTTCTTTCCCAGTCATCGCAGGGAGGGGCCGCTCAGGCCGGAAACGATACGGATCTTCGGGCAACACTTGCAGAGCAGGAAGCGGACTGGGGACTCTCAAGAGGATGCGTGTGGACTGTCACGTTCCAGGTCGCATGCACGGGTCGCACAGCGGTGCAGAACGCCGACCTGCATGTCGAACTGGTGAATGCAAAGACCGGGGCCGTGAGAGATACAAAGGTCATCTTCCTGGGGACGATTGAGCCGGGAGGGGAGAAAACGGTCAGGGTGGAACTCGACGGCGAATGCCTTGATGAATATACGGTCAGGGCGATCCCGGTGGTCTGCGGCCACTGACAAGGCGGCAGAATTCTCTCCATTCCCTTACGTGGTACTGGCCCGGAGAAGCAGATGTGCCGCAATGGCAGTAAACCAGGAATGAACCGAAGAGGGGGAGGAGAAGCCGGGCATACCGGAAATCCTCACCCATGATACTGGTGATGACGGGTTTGTTTGCGTTCCTCGTAAAGGTAAGGAGTGCGAGGACGTCATCCTCGGAACGCGGGGCGACCACGATCTTCGGGATATCCCCGAAAGTGCGCAGCCGGGTCTCCAGGGCACAGAGTGCAGCGGGATCAGGCATCGAGGTGGTGTGGAGCGAAGAGATGGGGGTTATCTTCCTCTCCCTTAATCGCGGGGTGAAGGCTGAAAACCGCTCTTCGACATCAACGTACGCAGCGTAGGGGATGACGGGAAGGAGGGTGTCCCACCATTCGTCCGGTCGGCCTTCAAATGATCCCCCCTCAGATGTGCTCCTGATCGTGAAGATGATCGGGACGGGAATGCCGGAAAAGGCCTCCCTGGCAGTTCCGTCAGGGACAGGACCTGTCAGGTCAAGGCGCACTTCGATGAGATCTGCCCCGGCGGAGATCGCATCGTCAATAAGGTCAAGGTCAGGCACCGAGACTGCACACTGCATTGCACGATCTATGGCCATGCAGGAGTATTTAATCTGCTCCCGGGAAATCTCAAGAGTGCAGGAATGAAAGGCAAAAACCCCGGATCCCTGGAGGAGAGAAATCCTGAACTCTTGGCACCCGCAGGATCGAAAGAGGCGCTGTATGCGGCAATTGCCGCGGGGGCGGACGCGGTATACCTCGGCGGGCAGCGGTTCGGGGCCAGGCATTTTGCCGCCAATTTCAGCAGGGAGGAGATGGAGGAGGCGGTTAGGTATGCACATCTCCGCTCCATCCCGGTATACGTGACTGTCAATACCCTGGTCCATGACGAGGAACTTCCGTCTGTCATGGAGTATCTCCTCTCTCTCTATGCAATGGGAGCAGATGGAGTGCTCATCCAGGACATGGGGCTTCTTGTCCTCGTAAGGGAGCTCATCCCGGGGCTGGCCCTTCATGCGTCCACCCAGTGCACAATCTCGACCCGCGAAGGTGCGGTGTGGGTAAAGCACGCAGGGTTCTCACGCGTGGTGCTTGCCCGTGAAACACCGCTTGCCGAGATCGATCGCATCATGGATCTGCCGCCCTGTGACCGGCCCGGGATAGAAATCTTCATTCACGGGGCGCTCTGCTATTCCTACTCCGGCCAGTGCCTCCTCTCTTCGTTTATCGGCAGGAGGAGCGGGAACAGGGGCATGTGTGCA
This sequence comes from uncultured Methanolinea sp., assembly GCA_964452625.1. Classification (GTDB taxonomy): domain Archaea; phylum Halobacteriota; class Methanomicrobia; order Methanomicrobiales; family Methanospirillaceae; genus Methanolinea_A. The sequence continues at coordinate 248,259 of CAYVMJ010000003.1, read as the reverse complement.
CAGCCCTGCAGGAAGCCCTATCGCCTCGTGCACGGGATGCCGGATGTGTATTCCAGGCTGACAGAAATGGAGGAAGTCCCCTTAACTGAAGAGTATCTTCTCTCCACGAGGGACCTGTGCACGTACCGGGGACTCCCTGACATTGTGGAGAGGAAAGTCGATGCCCTCAAGATTGAGGGGCGGATGAGATCTCCGGAATACGTGGCGGCGGTGGTCAGCGCCTACCGAATAGCCCTGGATGCCCTGAAACGGGGGTGCAGGTGCGTCTCATCTGAAGATGAAGACGCGATGGCGGCGGCCTTCAACAGGGGATTTTCGCGCGGATATCTCCTTGGCGACCGCGGGCATGCGCTGATGGGGAGGGAGCGGCCAGACAACCGGGGTCTCCTGATCGGAAAGGTGGTCCCGTCCCGCACGCACAGCGGCGGCATCCTGGTCCGCCCTTCCACCGCGTATCTGCCGGTCGCCGGGGATGGCATTCTCATCGAGGATCCAACAGGGAAAGACAGGAGGGGATGTGCCCTTCATGCTGACGCGGTGCGCAACGGGAAAGATCTCTTCATCCCACTCGAACAGAAGGGGATTGCCCCGGGGTCAGCCGTGTACCTCACGAAGAGCATGCAGCTCATGAAAAAGCTCAAAGAGATACTCCGTGGAGGATCAAAAAAGCCTGGAATCCCGGTGAGGATGAAAGTCCGGATCGCCCCCGGTGAGCCGCTCCAGGGGTCCGTCGTCTGCACAGGTGCAGGCGGCCTGTCGATCCGGGCTGAGTTCCACTCATCGTTCATCGTCGGTAAGGCGGAGAAGAACCCCCTCACCCGCGATGCGATCCTCCGCCAGATGCGGAAGGCAGGCGACACATCCTGGCGTGTGGAGGATGTGGACCTGGACTTCAACGGTGATCCTTTCGTTCCCCTCGGCATGCTGAACGAATTCCGGAGGGAACTTCTCTCCGCACTCCGGGAAAAATGGCTCGGGGCATTCCTCCCCCGCCGCCAGGATCTTGAGGCGGCAGATTCCAGGGTGCGCGGGTTCGCCAGAGATTACCTCAGGAAAAAGTCGAAGACGGAGGGAGAGCTACCCCTGGGAATTCATCCCGTGCTGACCGTCTATTGCGGGACACCGGACGAACTGGCCGCAGCCTGCATGGCCGGGTGTGATGCGGTATGCTATGAGCCCTCATGCGCGGTGTGGGATGATCTTTTCCAGGAAATCGTCGAAGGATCGCAGTATTGCAGGGAGCAGCAGGTCTCGTTCTCATGGAAATGGCCGCGTATCACGGGCGGTCCGTTTCTGGAGAAGGCATTGCCCGCAATACCCGCCCTCTTCAGTGCAGGGGTGACAGGGATCATGGTCGAGGAGGCGGGTATGGCCGAGGCGATTCTCTCACGGGAACCACGAATGCACATCCTTGCAGGGTACGGCCTTAATATCACAAATGCCTGTGCCGTCCGCGCGCTCCCGGAATCGATGGCAATCTGTACTCTTTCGCCCGAACTCTCCTCGCAGCAGATTGCAACCCTGATCGCACTCTCTGCCCGTGAGTGTCCGCGTATGCGGTACGAAATTGTCTGCCAGGGGAACCTGGATGCAATGGTGAGCGAGGATACACTTCTCTCCACGCTTGCAGGCGACGGGGGATACCGGGAAGGAACCCGGTTCGGGCTTCTTGACGGGACAGGCAGGATCTTTCCTGTATACGAGGACAGGGAAGGGAGAACCCACATCCTGAACGCCATGGAGACATGCCTGATCGATCGCATCCCCGATCTGCTGGCGATGGGGGTCACGTCCCTCGCAATCGATGCGAGGACGAGGGGGCACGCATATGCCCGGGAAATGACCTCCCTTTACAGGGACGGCCTGGAGACTGCTTCAGGGGGGGATCGTGATGCCTATCCCGGGACCCGGTTCAGGGAACTGGCCCGGAGGCTGGCAAGGGGGGGTATTACCGCCAGCCATTTCAACAGGGGAGTTGCCGGGTATGGCGATACCGGAGAGGAATAGGTTTTTTCCTCCCATGTCAAAACCCATGTGAGAGCGATCTGTATGGCAACTCCATTCATCCTTCTTAACCTCAAGACATACACTGAAGGCAGCGGCCAGCGCGCCCACCACATCGCAGAGGCCGCGCAGCAGGTGTCCGAAGAGTCAGGCATCGAGATCGGGATTGCCCCGAGCTACATGAATATTCACCCGATATCCATGCATTACACCCTCCCGGTATACGCGCAGCACGTGGACGCCGCCGCGCCGGGGGCTCATACCGGTGCTGTCACCGCAGAGGCTGTCAGGTCTGCAGGGGCGGCGGGGTCGCTCGTGAACCATTCGGAGCGCCGCCTGACACTGGCGGATATCGAGGCCGCGGTCGCAGCACTCCGTTCAACGGGACTTGTATCCGTGGTATGTTCGAACAATGTTGCCACCAGTGCCGCTGCGGCTGCGCTCGGTCCCGACTATGTAGCCATCGAACCCCCCGAGCTGATAGGCGGGACAGTCTCGGTCTCCCAGGCAAACCCGGAGATCATCACCGGCACGGTCGCAGCGGTGGAGAAGATCGATCCGAAAGTGAAGATCCTGACCGGGGCCGGGATCCATTCAGGAGAGTGCGTGAAGGTCGCAGTCGATCTCGGTACAGCAGGCGTCCTCCTGGCGTCGAGCGTGGTAAAGGCGAAGGCCCCCATAAGCGTGCTCCGCGACCTGGTCTCGAAACTCTAGAGTTCCATGATCAGGGAGATGAGGTCATGCTTGGTGATGACCCCCCTGACCTTTCCCCCGTCCATCACCAGCACCGCGTGGTGATGCTGCAGGATCCGTATCACCGTCTCGATATCCATGTCAGGGGGCACGGTGGGAAATCCCGATTCCATGCAGTTCTTCACAAGGGCTCCCTGGGTCCGGTGCCCGCCCTGGTCGTCGATGGCATTCACTATCGCAGATTCAGAGATGCATCCGACCGGAACGCCCTGTTCCAGTACGGGGATCTGCGAGATATTGAACTTCTCCATGATGTCAACTGCCTGGCTGATGGTGTCACCGGCACCCACGCTGATGACAGGGGTATGCATCACCCTTGAGGCAGTGGTGCGGGGCCTGGCCATGGTGTTGAGGACATGGACGATCTTGGCCATGGTGCTCACCCGGGGGTCCACGCTCCCCGATTCGATCCGTGCGACCATGGACTGGCTGATCCCTGCCTTTTCCGCGAGTTCGGCCTGTTTAATCCCGAGAATCTCTCTTCTGGACCTTATCTCGTCCGGGGTCGGGATGTGCATGTGTGGTATTACCCTGGAGAATAGAAATGATAAATGTAATGCATAACAGGCATAATGGAATGGAGTGGGAGGAGTAAGCCCCCTTCTGTTCGGTGCGGCATTCGGCTACGCGCCATACCCGGGCAGGCACTGAGCAGCCTTCGTGCCCTGTTTTGGCTTGCACCCGCAGGGATTCACCGTTTCATCGATTCCTGCCCTTATGCATCAGCGAGACACTCGCGCCTGTCAGGCGCGGGTGCATTGCCCACGGATGGGCTCGATCGCATCATGGCTGGGGGCAGGCCGTGTCGTTTCTGTGCCATCGCCGTGACTCTCGCCACCCGTATTTGCATACGGCTGCGCGCTCAGCAGGTGGGGGGACTTTCCTCAGCAGCATCTCGTGCCACCGTCGGCCGCACTCTCCCTCTCCCTATATAATAGGGCGGCACATTATTTACACCTGATGGACACGCTCACACCGGAAGAAGGAGCCCTTGCGGTGCGGTTCGCCCGCTCCGTGCTCGAGCATGCAATCGGCGGGAAACCGGAGGAAAAAATGACCCTTCCCCCCATATTCAGGGAAAAACGGGGCGTATTCGTCACTCTCACGCTGCAGGGGGATCTCCGGGGATGCATCGGGTTCCCCCAGCCAGTTCACCCACTGGAACGCGCTGTCAGGGATGCAAGCCTCGCTGCCGCGAGGGAGGATCCGAGGTTCCGCCCCGTGAGCGCGGGTGAACTTGCGCGAATCAGGATAGAAGTGACCATTCTCACTGTGCCCGAACTTCTGCAGGCCGCGCCGGGGGAACGCCCCGGGGCTGTTGTGGTCGGCCGGGACGGACTTATCGTGAGGGGATACGGCAGGAGCGGGCTTCTCCTCCCCCAGGTCCCGGTGGAATGGAAATGGGACAGCCGTGAATTCCTCGACCACACCTGCATGAAGGCCGGGCTCCAGGCGGGGTGCTGGAAGGAGTCGGGTGTGGAGGTATACACGTTCGAGGGGCAGATATTCCATGAGTAATGGGGAGCTTGTGCCAGGGTAATGACTGGCAGATTGGATGGATGGATAGGATCTCTCGATACCATTCTTCTTCAGGACTCTACCCGAAGTATTTGGATGCCTTTATTGGCTATTCCTGCAGTTCAGAGGTATAACCTGAAGGAGCAATACCATTAATCTACGCTACCACATCCTGTCGTTTGATCATGACAGACCTCTTGGGCATCGTGACTTCGTCTGATAAAAGGAAAAACCTTCTCGTGATGCTTCAATCAGGCCCGCAGTCATGGGATGAGATCAGGAACGCTCTCCAGGTCACGCCAACAGGGATGCTTCCCCAGATAAAAATACTCATGGAGCGAGGGCTTGTGGGAAAAAACCGGGACATCTATTACCTGACTGACATCGGGAAATCTGTCGCCCGGTACCTTGTCCCTTTCATTCATGTTGTCGATCTTTTCGATCAGCTGAAAGGTTACCTTTGGGATCACGATTTTTCAGCGATTCCCCCGTCCTTCCAACTCTGCATTGGTGATATCGGAAACGTCCAGGTGAACGAGGTCGCGATGGCTGACATCTTCGTGCCCTCAAAAGAGTTCCTGGAAAATATCCGCACTTCCCGGAGTGTATACGGGATTTCACCGGTATTATACCCCTCGTACCCGGCATTCTTTGTGGACCGTGCCAGGGAAGGGTTGGATATCGCCATTGTCATGTCCCGGTCCATCTTTGATCGGATCAAGGACGAATACCGGGACGAGCTCGTCGAAGGGCTGAACCTGCCAAACCTCCAGCTCTATGTATCGGAGGAGGACATCCGGTTTGCCTGTATCGCAACGGACAGATATCTCTGGCTTTCGCTTTTTACTCGGAATGGCATTTATGACCCGAAGACCGGACTTATCAGTTATGATGTATCAGCACGCCTTTGGGGTCAGAGGCTGGTGCATTCTTATATCGAAAGGTCTCAGAAAATTACTCTGGATCTGATCCGATAACCAGGCTTGTTGTCCCATATTGGAATGCTGATAGGTATTATTCATCCAGTGAAAACGGGAGCAGGATACCCATCATCCTGATTCCTACAGGATAATATTGGGATGTGAACCTGTTTTTCCAGTGACAAAGAGATTAAAAATTTTAATAAGGTTAAAAATTATAATGGGATATATATATAATATGTTACGATTAACAGAAGGTTAGATGGCACTTAAAAAGACCATAAGAAGATCTGTTGCCATCATACATAGCCACATTTGAAAGTCCCTTGATTATTGAAAGAGGTGATTATTTCATGAAAAAAATGTTCGAAAATAAGAAGATGTATCCTTTCTTTTTAGGATTGGGAATATTGTTCCTCGTAATATCTACCACATCTGCTGTGGATGTTGTAGATGAATTGATAAAATGTCCATTTGAATCAATCAACGAAACACACATCGTTATCGATACTACACCCGATACATCCGACGGAAAGTACGTACAAATCATTCGTAATCTTGCATCTATTACCCCCTTTAAAACAAGGTCGTATACATTAATGGGGGGTGAGGGGATTGGTCTTCAGATACCTAGAACGATCCATTATTCATCAACTCAATATACTGTTCCCTCAACCATTGTTGATATGCAGCTTCAAACGGGATTACAGAAAAAGATTGGTACCAAATGGGTTCTTGTCGCATACAAAACCGCAGAGCGTGACACTACAGATGAACTTTCACAATCCGGAGTTTATTATGCCTCTCCAGGAACATACCGCACAATTGGTTGCCACAAAGTCTGGGAAGGAGGTATACTGGTTCTCCATGTGGATTCATGGACTGCAGGGGAACTTACAGTATCATAAATTGATAGATATGAACAGAGGGTTATAATGAAAGATAATCGAAATGGCCCAACTTTATCAGCGATACTGATGATAATGCTCATCGGTGGGACTCTGATCCTTCCAGGAACCGCATCGTTCATATCCGATCCCTATGGCGACTCCTGCGTGTTCGATGGGGATCAGGTGGAAGAAGCTCTCATCCAGCCCGGATCATCCTCACAGGGCATGTTCTGCTTTACCATTAATCCCGATAACATTGTGATGATAGGGGATTATATCCGGGAAACCTATCCCGACATCTGGGAGTTGCTCAGTCCTGAATCCCAGGAGTATTACAATTCCGTGGCAGCAGTGTGGCCGTGCGGTGAGGATGAGCCGATGCTGCCGAATGAAGTTATCCGGCTGCTCCGGCGGATGCAGACCGGAACGGTCGGCCCGACATTGCACGAACAGGAAATGCAAAAGGTGACATCCGCTGTTCAACAGACCTTTATGGTTCCGGATATCTCGTCACGGTTCACAACTGAAAATATACATATCCAGGAGAGAAACACTGCGGAAAACATCGGAGCAATGCCTGATGTGAGTGATTTGGTCATGAACACACAATTTATCACGGAGAGGATGGTTTTGAAGGACCATGATTCCAATGATTCTTCTGGGATTGGAACTATCCATTCCGCGGGACGGATTTCCTCACTATCTTCAAGGTGTATCAACCGTTGAAATTGAGGCGCAACCAGCGTTTCCATTAAATCATCCGGGAATGAGAGCAGTATAAGTTGAAGTAGATATCTACTCCCCTCCCCCGGTGCGATTGATCCCGCTGCTCCCTGAAGATGCCATGGCGTCGGACCAAGTAACGGGGTTGAACATTTTTTCGCAAATCTTTACATTCAAGGTGAACCAAGAACATTCCTATAGTCCCTGGTGATAGGCCTGGACAAGGAAGTCCTGCCGGATTGACGGACGCTTCACCCCGGAATCTTCCCTTCTGGGCATGGGCCTTCAGTGTTCTTACAGGTCGGACAGGCCATATCGCCTGGAACAGGATCGGTACGTATGTCCGCACGGGGCATCACCTTGGTCTTGCTGAAAAGATGGTTGGAGGAGCAGTTTTGAATCCCGAAGAGAAACTGAACGTCGTCATCATCGACGACACCATGCATGCACAGACCCCTTTCGGCAGGGCCATGACCCGGATTGTAAGAGGGCTGACCGATTTCCATATCGAGGTCTCGACCATCGCATCTCTGGGGGATGCAAGGTCGGCGTATGCATCCCTCCCGGAAGCTGATTGTCTCCTCGTAAACTGGAACCTTGGCGGCACCGGATCAAAGGATCACAACGATGCAAAAAAACTCATATACGAAGTGAGACAGCGCAACGAGGACATCCCCATTTTTCTCATCGCGGAGTCGATATCCGGGGTTTCCGCATCGATGACGGTGAATACGATCCGGGAGGTGAACGAGTTCATCAATATCATGGATGATACCCCCGAGTTCATCGCCGGCAGGATCACGGCCGCCGCTCACCGGTACAAGGAAAGCCTGCTCCCCCCTTTCTTTGGTGCAATGGTGAATATTTCAAGCGACTTTGAGTATTCATGGCATACACCCGGCCATGCAGGGGGGACCGCGTTCAGGAAATCGCCGGCCGGCCGCATATTTTTCAATTTCTTCGGTGACCAGCTCTTCAGGTCAGATCTTTCCGTATCCGTGGAAGAGCTCGGATCCCTTCTTGACCATTCGGGGCCTGTCGGTGAAGCTGAGAGGTATGCAGCCAAAGTGTTCGGTGCGGACCAGACCTATTTTGTGACGAACGGCACTTCAACCGCGAACAAGATCGTCGTCTTCTCGAGGGTCACGAAGGACGATATCGTCCTCGTAGACCGGAACTGCCACAAATCCATTGAACACGCCCTTACCATGACCCATTCCCTGCCCGTCTTCCTTCTCCCGACAAGGAACCGCTACGGGATGATCGGGCCCATCCCTCCCGGGGAGATGAACCCTGGTGCCATCAGGTCCAAAATTTCGACATCACCTCTTTTGACGGGCAGGAATGACCAGAATCCCGTCCATGCTGTCATCACCAATTCGACGTATGACGGCCTCTGTTATCATGCGACCCGGGTTGAGGATCTCCTCGGAGAGAGCGCGGACACCGTCCAGTATGACGAAGCATGGTTCGGATATGCCCGTTTCAACCCCCTGTACCGCGAACGGTTCGCAATGCGCGATGACGCGGGGGACGCGGGAGGTCCGACCGTCTTTGCCACTCAGTCAACCCACAAGCTCCTCGCAGCTCTCTCCCAGGCATCCATGATCCACATCCGGAACGGGAGAGTTCCCATTGAACACCCGCGGTTCAATGAGGGATTCATGATGCACAGCTCCACATCGCCATTCTACCCTCTTGTCGCGTCTCTTGATGTCTCGTCGAAGATGATGGAGGGTGCGGCAGGACGTGTCCTGACGACCGAATCGATAGAGGAAGCGATCAGGTTCCGCCTGACCATGGCCCGCATATACCGGGAGATCCGCAGTGCGGGAAAGAAGAGAGACTGGTGGTTCGGGATGTGGCAGCCCGATCTGGTGACCGATACGAAGGTAAAAAAGAAGATACCTTTTGCGGATGCCACACTCGAGACTCTCCGCGACACCCCGTATGCGTGGGTCCTGCATCCCGGAGAAGTGTGGCACGGTTTTGAGGATCTTCCGGACAATTACTGCATGCTCGATCCCATCAGGGTCACTGTGCTCACCCCGGGTGTGAACGAGGACGGCACGCTGGATTCCTGGGGAATCCCAGCATGCGTGGTCGTCAGGTTCCTCGATACCCGCGGGATTGTAAACGAGAAGTCAGGGGACTACACGATCCTCTTCCTCTTCTCTATGGGAAACACGAAGGGGAAATGGGGCACACTCATATCCGAGCTGTTCGAATTCAAGCGTCAGTACGACGAGAAGACCCCCCTGGAAGAGGTCTTCCCTCATCTCGTGAACAGCCACCGGGAACGGTACGGGGGGATGGACCTGCGGTCATTGTCTGACGAGATGCATGCGTTCAGGCGTGAATGCGGAATCTGCAGGCTCCTCCTGGAAGCGTTCTCCAGCCTCCCCGATCCGGCCGTTCCCTATGCTGATGCGTATGCAGCGCTTGTCAGGGGGGAGGTGGATCTCGTCCCATTGTCGGAAGCAGAAGATCGCATCGTTGCAACCGGGATCTATCCGTATCCCCCCGGCATACCAGTTCTTGCTCCCGGCGAACGGACGGGTCCGAAGGACGGACCGGTTCTGCGCTATCTCACATCACTGGAGGATTTCGACAGCAGGTTCCCGGGATTTGAGCACACGATACATGGTGTCGGGAATGTCAGGGGGGAGTATATGATTTACTGCATGAGAGAGGAAAATCAGGGGGAATAAGGAGACACCGGCAGAAGAATGCCGGTATGATTTCTGAAAGCCGGGCTGCCCATTCCCTGTGACACCGGCGGACCGCCACCACTCACGGACAGAAGCGCGTGAGCCATACCTTATTGCCTCCCCGGCACCCAGATAATGCAGAAATTCCGGGCAGAGCATGGCTATCGCATTCGAAGTTCTCGAGAAGGATATTGCGGGACGGCTGGGAAAGCTGAAGGCAGGGAGCCGGAGCATCCGCACCCCTGCATTATTGCCGGTGATCAACCCCCATCTCCAGCCGGTGGCCGCCGCTGAGATGGAGAAGATCGGGGTGGAGGGGCTGATCACGAATGCATATATCTTCTCCCGGAGCGCGGATTTCCGGGAAAAAGCGCGTGCACAGGGATTGCACAGTGTGCTCGACTTCAACGGCCTGATCATGACCGATTCAGGCTCGTTCCAGCTCTCTGTCTACGGTGAGGTGGAGATTGGCAATCTGGAGACGCTGGAGTTCCAGCAGGCCATCGGGAGTGATATACATGTCCCGCTTGATATCCCCACGTCTCCCGATGCAGAGAGGACGCAGGCGGTCGCGGACCTTACAATAACGATGTCACGCCTCCGCGAGGCAAAGGACGTGATGGGACCGGATGCGCCCCTTGCAGGGCCTGTCCAGGGAGGAAGGTTCCATGACCTCCGGGAAGAGGCAGGCAGGCAGATCGGTGAGTTGGGATTTGCATTCGCACCCATCGGGGCAGTCGTCCCCCTGATGGAAGCGTACCGCTACAGGGAACTTGTGGAGGTGGTGATGTCGGCCAAAAGAGGCATTCCCGCCTCTTCCTGCGTGCACCTCTTCGGGGCCGGCCACCCCGCCATGTTCGCCCTTGCAGTCGCCATGGGGTGCGACATCTTCGATTCGGCCGCCTATGCGCTGTATGCCAGGGAGGGGAGGTACCTCACCCCCTCGGGAAGCGTAAAAGTCCCCGAGCTCCAGGAACTCCCCTGCCCCTGCCAGGTCTGCCGGACCTATACGGCAGGGGAACTGAGGGAATCTCCTGAACGCGAACGCCTCCTTGCACTCCATAACCTCTCTACGAGCATCGCCGAGATCGCCAGGATTCGCCAGGCGATCCAGGACGGGATCCTCTGGGAACTGGTCGACGAGCGGTGCAGGAGCCACCCGGCGCTTCTCCAGGGATACCGCACCCTGCTCCGGTTTTCAGATGAACTTGGACGTTCCGATCGCGTGAGCAAGAGACGGTTCTTTTACAGGGGAAAAGAAAGCTGCGCCAGAACCGAGGTGACCCGTTACCAGTCTCTCCTTGGGCGGCTCGTTCTCCCCACGCGCGTACTGGTTTCGATGGACGGGAGGGATCTGCCGGGTTTCGACCTTGTCCTCTCTTTCAGGCCTCCTTTCGGCCCTTATCCCCCTGAACTCGGGGAGACGTTTCCAATCGGGCAGAGCGAGATCCCTGACTGGGACACTGATATGGTGGCATCAGGATGCCGGGGGATACGCCGCCTGATCGAGACACACCCCGACAGCAGGGTGGCAATCACATGCCCGGACGCATGGAGGCAGTGTGTCGCGCAGGAGGTTCCGGGTGCCGAGGTGATCAGCTGAACATGTTCGAAGTGAAGAGGAGGGACGGGCTGGCACGCGTATCCCTCTATCGAGCCGGGGACCAGACATTCAGTCTCCCGGGTGTGGCTGACACGGACACCCTCTTTCCTGCTCTTGCAGGTCTCTCCATGACACACGTTCCGCTGACGGCCCCGGAGGCGTTTGCGTCTGCATACCTCAGTCTCACGGATGGCCAGCCGGTGCCGGTGCACCCGTCTGTTCCTCCCGCCGCAGTATCCGGCGACTGTGTCATGGTCGCAAACTGGAATTGTGCGTTCTCAAACCCGCGCAGATACGCAGACTGGCTGGTCAGCCTTAAATCTGCCGTCCCTCCGGACACGGCATGGTATGCCCCCGGGACTGCGCTTCCCTCAAACGCTCACATCCTCTGCTATTCGGGATTTGACCTCTTTGATTACATCGCGGTGGACCTGAAAACAGCGCAGCACCGGTTCTGCCTTCCAGAAGGCGAGTTTCCTGAGGAGATCATGGAAACGGGCGTATGCGGGTGCGAAGGGTGCAAAGTGGGCAATCTCGGGGCGCATAACCGGCTCGCGCTCGTCCGCGAACTTGCGCTCATCGCACGGTTTATCGCCGACCAGCAGTTACGGGAATTTGTCGAGGCACGGTCACGATTCGATGCAACACACGTGGCCATCCTCCGCCACCTTGACCGGCACTATTCCTTCATCGAACAGCACCTGCCTGTTGCGAGACACTGCCGGCTCGGGGCCATGACCGGGGATGCGCTGGAGCGGCCAGAAGTGGTGAGGTTTGCAGACAGGGTGGTCAACCGCTACATCCCGCCGGCTGCGGACGTTGCCGTCCTTCTCCCCTGCTCTGCCAGAAAACCGTATTCCCTCTCGCAGAGCCACCGGAAATACCTGGAAGCAGTGGGGGGAAGGGCACTTGAGCTGATAGTGACATCCCCGCTCGGCCTGGTTCCAAGGGAGCTCGAGCGCGTGTATCCTGCTGCACATTATGATATCCCTGTGACCGGTCGCTGGGACCGCGAGGAACTGTCATTTACCGCAGGAATTGTTGCCGGATTCCTGAAAAAACATCCCTTCCGGAGGATTATCGCTCACCTTGAGGGGGGTGCGCTCCAGGCGGTTCGTATGGCAGCTGAAGCTGCCGGTCTTCCGCTTGAAGAGAGCTGCACCGGCCATCCCGCGGATGCGGATTCTTTACGGCAACTCAGAACTCTTCTCGACGGAGAGCAGGCGGTCAGGCACGATCCCGTGCGTGGAACACTCTCCTGGCAGTTCGGCATATCCGTAGATACCTCGGGAATGACGATGCGCATGAAACCCCCGCATCTCATGGTCCGCCGAGGAAAGAACCCCCTCTTTTCACTCGACCCGGGATGCGGGCTCCTCCGTCCGACGTTCGAGGGATGGAAATGCATTCCCGGCGTATACCGTGTCGGGATTGACAGTTTTGTCCCCCAGGGCGATATCCTTGCACCGGGTGTGACTTCTGCCGACCCATCAATCCGCGAGGGGGATGAGGTGCTTGTGGAAGGACCGCAGGCGATGGCGACAGGCAGGGCTGCCATGGGTGCCGCAGAGATGCGGGCTTCAGCACGCGGGGTTGCAGTTCGGGTTCGAAAAGTATTGAAACACTGACACCCCACCAGTATAGCACAAATGGAGGATTCAATGATCAACAGGGAGATTCGGCCATGCCGTGCGTGATTGCGATACCGAAGGCGGCTGGAGATACCGAAAAGCGGGTTGCTCTCGTTCCGGAAATCGTCCAGAAGCTCATAAAGGCGGGCCACGAGGTCCGGGTCGAGCATGATGCCGGGACGGGTGCGTATTATCCGGATGACCTTTACAGGGAGGCCGGGGCCACCATCGTCTCCAGCCGGGTCGATTTGCTGAAAGGAGCCAACATAGTGCTGTGCGTCCAGCCTTTCAATATTGATGAAGTGGACCAGTTCGAAAGAGGGACTATTGTCATCGGCTTTATGAACCCTGCACGCAATACCGGCGCGATCGCCCGGATGCGCGACCGGAAGATCACTGCCTTTGCCCTCGAACTTGTTCCGAGGATCACCCGTGCCCAGAGCATGGATGCACTCAGCTCCCAGGCTACCGCCGGAGGATATGCGGCAACCATCCTCGGCGCGGCGCACTGCCCGAAATTCCTCCCCATGCTGACGACCGCCGCAGGAACGATTCGCCCCGCAACCGTGCTGATCCTTGGTGCAGGGGTTGCCGGACTGATGGCGATTGCCACGGCACGGAGACTCGGCGCCGTCGTGGAGGCCTATGACGTGCGACGTGCCGCAGGCGAACAGGTCCGGAGCCTTGGTGCGAAGTTCCTCGAACTCGAGATCAATGCCGAAGGGCAGGGGGGGTATGCCCGCGAGCTCACACCGGAAGAGAAGGCACAGGAGCAGATCATGGTTTCCGTTGCGGTGACACGGGCCGATATTGTCATCACAACCGCGAGCATCCCGGGGCGAAGAGCCCCGCTCCTTATCACCAGAGAGACCGTCGCACTGATGCGGCCGGGAGCCGTCATCGTCGATCTGGCTGCCGAATCAGGCGGAAACTGCGAGCTGACGCAACCCGGAAAGACCGTCCGGGAGCATGGCGTCACGATTCTTGGACCGCTGAACCTCCCGGCACAGGTTGCATTCCATTCGAGCCAGATGTTTGCAAAGAACCTCCATTCCTTCCTGGGGCTCCTTTTTACCAAGGAAGGAGCGATAGTTGAAAATTTTTCCGATGAGATCCTGTCTGCAAGCCTCCTCGTGCATGATGGTGTCGTGCATCACGGGCCGACGCGGGACCTTCTGGAAGGCGGGGAATCATGAGCGATATACCGATGTTCTGGACCACGCTCTATATCGTCATCCTTGCAGCCTTTACCGGGTATGTCGTCATCAGCAGGGTGCCAGTCATCCTCCACACCCCGCTGATGAGCGGCTCCAACTTCATCCACGGGATCGTCCTGATAGGTGCGATGGTCGCGCTTGGCCTTGCAACGACACTCGAGCAGCAGGTTATCGGGTTCATCGCGGTGATACTGGGTGCCGCAAATGTGACCGGGGGGTATGTCATCACTGAACGGATTCTCCAGATGTTCGATCCCGGCAGGAAGAGACCTGGAAAGGAGGGTTGAAAATGGTCGATCTCGCATTCGCCATCGAGCCGGTCTACATCGCGACAATCATCATATTCATCATCGGCCTGCAGCGGATGAGCCACCCCCTCACTGCCCGGAGCGGGATTGTCTGGGCAGGTGCTGCGATGCTCATTGCGACGCTGGTCACGTTCCTGACCCCGGATATCACCAACCTCACACTGATCGTGCTGGGTATTGTCATCGGGGGGGGTTCCGGTTACATTGTCGCCAGGCGCGTCGCGATGACGGACATGCCCCAGATGGTCGCGATCTACAACGGGATGGGCGGTGGCGCGGCGGCAGGAATCGCGGCCGTCCATCTCCTCGATCCGTCAGGAATGGTCACCGGCAGCCTTGCAGTGGTGGGGGGCCTGATCGGAGCCGTCTCGTTTTCAGGAAGCATCATTGCCTTCCTGAAGCTCCAGGGCTGGATGCGGTCCCGGCCGATCACCTTCCCTGCCCAGCAGGCAGTCAACATGGTGGTTCTCTTCCTTGCTGCAGCGTTCGGGATATCCGTCCTGGTGCAGCCGTCCTGGATCCCGCTTTCATATCCGGCCTGTCTCCTGCTGTTCTTCCTTCTCTCGCTCGCATTCGGGATCCTGATGGCACTGCCCATAGGCGGCGCCGATATGCCTGTCGTGATCTCGATGTTCAATGCATTCACCGGACTCGCGGTCGGTCTTGACGGGTTCTCGTTCGCCACCCCCAATTACGCGATGGTCATCGCGGGTATCATCGTCGGTGCCGCAGGCTCCCTCCTCACTGTCCTGATGGCCCGTGCGATGAACCGTTCTATCCGGAACATCCTCTTCGGGGCTTTTGGTGCGATCGACGAGACAGGAACGGAAATCCAGGGCAGCATGAAACCGATAGAAGCGGATGATGTCGCGGTCATGCTCGCCTATGCACACAGGGTGACAATTGTGCCGGGCTATGGAATGGCGGTTGCCCAGGCCCAGCAGAAGGTCAAGGAACTGACGGACCAGCTCGAGAACAGGGGTGTCCCCGTGAAATTTGCGATCCATCCTGTCGCTGGCCGGATGCCGGGGCACATGAATGTCCTTCTTGCAGAAGCCGGGATCTCCTACGATCACCTGTTCGACCGCGACGAGATAAACCCCGAGTTCCCGGATACCGATGTGGTACTCGTGATCGGTGCCAATGATGTCGTGAACCCGGCGGCACACCGGGAAGGCAGTCCGCTTTATGGCATGCCAATCCTCGATGTGGAAAAGGCGAAGAATGTCATCGTCCTGAAAAGGGGACAGGGAAGAGGCTTTGCGGGAATCGAGAACGACCTTTTCTACAGGGATAACACACGGATGCTCTACGGGGATGCAAAAGAGACCCTGGGAACAATCGTGCATGCTGTCAAGAAACTGTGACGGGTGAGTGTGGGCGTTTCTGACAGGGTAATTATCCCTCACGCCCATAATATCCTTCCTTTTTCTCATAACGGAAACCGGAGAATACTCAACAGAAAAATAATGGTAATGATCCCGCTCACTTTTTTATTGTCCACTTGAATAGAGATCATCATGGGACTCATCGAAAATCTCTGGCCCTTCTTTTTCCCTGTTCTGGGGGCCATCGTCGCGCTTGTTCACATACAGTGGAAGCACCATAAAGGAGCAACCGCGCTCGGGACATTCCTCGTATGGCAGCTTGCCACAGGCCTTGGTCTCAGTTACCTGTATGCCGCGTTCGGCCATCTTGTCTTTGCCGACCAGGTCGCCGCGTCCATCGGCTGGCCTGCCGGGAGTCCTTTCCAGCGCGAGGTCGGGTTATGGGACCTTTCCATCGGGATCGTCGGGCTCCTCTGCCTGAAATTCAGATCGCCATGGTTCTGGACAGCAACTGTGATTGCTTTTGCGATATTCTCGATCGGCGCAGGTCTCGGGCATGTCTACGAGGTGATCGTCCATGGGAACACGTCGATCAACAATGCCGGCCCGGTCATGTATATGGACCTGTTCTATCCGGTGTTCCTCGGGACGCTTCTCTTCTGGTATTCGAGGGGACTCAACAGTTCTACACCGACGTAAGGATATGCCAGTGCATCATTTTTTGATGCTGCCCGGGTTGGCTTCACCTGTCGCACTGTATCACCCGGGTTTTACTGCGGGATTATAAAAGAGAGGAATGCTGTGAGGGCTCTCACTTGCCCATGAGCGGGATATTACAGTCAGGGCAGGTCTGGCTCCTGCACGGAACCCCGCGGGTTTTGGGGAATTCTTTTTTGCATTTTGGACATATGCATGCATCTGGGGGATTCGCTCTCCGCTGCATGCCCATTCCTGGTCCTCCATTCGGCATTTCATTCACCACACTGTCGTGATATGCGCCACGACAATTAAAACATGGGAAACTGGCATAGTGCAAGAGATCAATGGATGGGAGAAGACACACTCATATGCGAAGGTGATTCGCCGATGAACAGGGCAGGTTTATCCTGTTCGGTTCCATCCATGAAAACAGACAGGGGATTCCGGCACTGCGGGGAATATACCGGGCTGTTACATCCTTTTGGCAGGAATCAGGCAGGCAGTCCCGCTTTCATATTTCTGTATACCTCTCAAGCATTCCCCCATACACCCTCGCCGCATTCCCGAGTGACTCCACCGTGACATGCTCGTCGATCGCGTGCAGGGTCCGGATCTCCCCGGGGCCGTATTCAACGACAGGGAAACCCTCCCGCCGGAGGTATCGCGCATCGCTTGCCGCCCACTGGACGATGGGTCTTGCAGGCCGGGAATGGACTTTCCCGATCTCTTCGATGAGGCGGACCACCAGAGACGAATCCGGCGGAGTGATGCCCGGCTCCGACATGTTGATCACCGATATTTCGGCCCTCCGGGCATGCCCTCTAATCTCTTCAAGAAGATCCGGGAGCCTGCACCCCCACGGGATTCTCAGGTCGAGTTCGAGGCTGCATTGCTGGGCGACGATGTTTGCCTTCTCTCCCCCCTCGATCTTACCGGGATTGAACATGACGTGCGAGAGTACTGTCCGGGTATTCCCGATACCAAAGATCTCTCCAAGGATCTCAGAAGATTCTCCTATTATCCGGCTGAGTGCAGGATCGTCCGGGTCGTATTCCCTCTCATGCAGTCCTTTTATGAAATCAAGAAGCGAGAATGCCTCCATCACCGCGCTCACGCCCTGTGCGGGATAGAGTGATCCATGCCCCGGTTCCCCCCGGAATGTGAAGCAGAGGCGCATCAGGCCCTTCTGCCCCACGTTCGGGGAGAGCGGGGGGGTCGGTTCGGCGATGAGGGTATCGCAGGGAATGAGGCATTTGCGGGCGAGGAGCGCCTGTATCCCATGGGCCCCGCCTGTCTCCTCGTCACAGACAAAGGCGAGATCGGCAGGCAGTTCCCGGCCGGAATCTATGAAATCCCGGCATGCCCACAGGAGCGAGGCACATCCACCCTTCATGTCGGTGGCTCCCCTCCCCCAGACCTTCCCGTCATCAATGGCTCCCCCCCATGGATCGCGGGTCCACCCGTCATCGAGCGCAGGGACGACATCGACATGCCCGCACAAGAGGAGCCTGCCCTTTATCGGAGAGGAGACAAGGTTGTCCTTTCCCCCCGGCCCGCGCATCACCCGCGTCGGGATGCCGAGGGAACCGGTGAAGTCGCTTATATATTCGACGATTTCGCGCGTGACCCCCGGGGGATTTTCACTCCGGATTTTCACCAGTTCGGCGCAGAGATCAGCGACGTTCATGAGGTGACGGGTGTTTCAGGTTTTTTTCCTGAATTCATCGAACAATGATGCAAGAGACGCATCGCTGTAGAGGGTTTTCAGAAAATCGGCCCTGAAAAATTCGTCGATAAGAGAGCGATACACGTGGGGACGTACCGGTTCTCTGCTGTCCCTGTCGAACACGATTCTGAAACTCATGTAACGAGCCTCGTCATCCCCGTCATAGATTCTCTTCCAGAGTGTGGGCAGGGCATCGAACCTTCCGGGGTCTCTCTCCTTAAGCCAGTTGATGAATGCGGGGAACTTCGGCCGGTCGCCGAGTTTCTCCTGGTCCACCCTGCACCGCAGGTATTCGCCGGTCATCATCACCCGCGGTGACTTGTAATGGTATGCCATCAGGCCGACCGTGTAATCGAGGTGGGCGAGTGCATCCATGTAATAAAAGGCAAGCACCGGGTGCCACATGGTCTCATCCTGCAGGATAAGGGACTTCTCATACAGGTGCTCGAGCACGTGCACGTATTCGCTGTCCGAACTCATACCGTATGTTCAGATGTGAGGCAGTAAATATATTCCGGAAATGGCACGTTTTCGAATTTCGACAAAATATCCATGAGAAAATACCTCTCATCGGAAGAAAGGTGCCCTTCGCCTGACTGCCTCCCTGAAGAGTTCCTCCAGTTCCTCCCCAGACTTGCCGCGGATGTCCACGTGGTTGTCGGACCGCAGCAGGCATGGCTTCAGATGGCCGTCTGACGTGACCCTCAGGCGGTTGCAAAAAGCACAGAATTCAGTGTTATGGAGGGGCCTGACCACCTCTACTTCTGCACCGTTAATGCAGTACTTCTTCCGATGATGCATCCGCCTTGTGATGATCTCCTTTGCGTCACCGGCAAGCCTGGCCTCCAGATCGCATAAATCGCTGTGGTGGGTGCAGTCACGGAACTCCATCAGCTCAATCAACTGGAGGATCAGGTCACGGTTCCCTCTCACGAACCTGATAAAATCGTCTATCTCGTGATCATTGATCCCTTTCAGGAGGACCATGTTTAACTTGATCGGGGTAAGACGCGCATCGATTGCCGCTTCAATCCCGGCCAGGACATCGTCCACGCAATCGGTCCCGGTTATCTTTTTGTATGTCTCCGGGTTCAGGCTGTCCAGGCTTATATTTACCCTGGAGAGACCCGCATCCGCGAGCTCCCGGGCCATATCGGCAAGGAGGGTGCCATTCGTGGTCATGGAGCACTCCATCCGTTCGGGCACAGCCCTGATGATCTCCGGCAGGTCTTTCCGGAGACATGGTTCGCCACCTGTGAACTTCACACTCCGGATATCAAACCCGTCCGCAACCCTCATGATCTCGGTCAGCTCGCCAAGAGAGAGGGGATCACTGGGATTCTCCTCTCCCTCTGCGTGACAGTAGATGCAATGGAGATTGCAGGCAGGTGTAAGACTTATCCTGAGGTTGCTCACCGGGCGGTCAAAGGGATCCTTCAGCTTCACTTATGCATCCCCACAAAATTCTTTGCAATGATGTAGACCTCGCTGCTTCCTCTCCGGGACGCTTTGCACCTGTAGGTCTTCACAGAGAGAAAGTACTGCCGCACGTCATTGAGAAGAGACTGGAAATCCTCGCCCTGGAATGATTTCATCAGGAGGTTTCCCCCTGGTTTGAGCACGTCGCAGGCAACAGCAAGTACATGTTCTCCCAGGCCAATCGCCCGTGCCTGGTCATAACTGCGATGACCCGAGAGTTTGGGCGCCGCGTCTGAGATGACAACGTTCACTATGTCCATCAGTTTCTTCACCTCATTCAGCAGTGCCGGATCGGTGAGATCGGATGAGATAGTGGTCACCCCGTCGAGGGGGGCAATCGGGGAGAGATCGACTCCCACGACCACGCCTCTGGTAAGACTTCTTGCCACCTGGAGCCAGCTTCCGGGGGCAGCACCAAGGTCCAGGATATTGTCGTCATCCCTGATCAGGCGGTGACGCTCCTGGATCTCACGCAGTTTATACGCAGCCCTGGAGCGATATCCTTCGCGGACAGCCCTGAGATAGGTACGGTCTCTTCCCCACTGTGAACCCATTGCACAATCCACCGTCGAAATACTGGAAAGATGGAATTAAATCAGATATAATTAAAACGTTAATGGCCGTAGTTTATATTTACATATATACGGGGTGTACGATGTTAAAAGCAACGATTGATGCAGATATTCTCAAAGAGTCCATCGACGCCATATCGGCCCTGGTCACCGAATGCCGGCTCCACACCGACGAGAACGGGCTCTCCACCCGTGCGGTCGATACCGCGAATGTGGCCATGGTCTCCCTCACCCTGAAAAACGAAGCGTTTTCGGGGTATGAATCGACAAAGAACGAGATAGGCCTTGACATTGCGAAGATGAAGAATATCTTCGGTATGATGGGCAGGAATGATCTCATCTCCCTGGAACTTCCTGAAGAAGGTCACAAGCTCCAGGTCAGTTTTGAGGGATACAGGTATTCTATCACACTTCTTGATCCGAACACCATCCGGAAAGACCCGAGTCCCCCGAATATCGATCTCCCCGGAAAAGTCGTCCTCTCGGGAAATGAACTGAACAATGCCATCAAGGCCGCGTCGGTAGTCTCCGATAAGATTGCTCTTGGGATCGATCCGGCCCAGCAGCTCTTTTTCATGACTGCGGAAGGCGACACGGATCATATAAGGCGGGAGTTCGGGAAGAACGAGGTCAACTTCCTGAACGGGGTGGAGGCGAGGTCTCTCTTCTCCCTCGATTACCTGAAAGACATGGGAAAAGTGATGGGCAGGGCAGAAGAGGTGGAGGTCTCTCTCGGTGTCGATCATCCTGCAAAATTTGCATTCTATATCGCCGGCGGGCATGGATACGTAGAGTACCTGCTCGCACCCCGTATTGAGGCAGATTGATGAGGGTCTCCCTTGAGACAAGAGATTTTGCCAAATACCCTTTTTTAAAAGAATCGCAGCAGTTCATGCTGCAGAACCACGAATCCATCGATCATTTCCTCAATTCCAGCCCGGGGAAAGTTGCGATCAGGTATGCGGTGGAGCGAATCCGGCGCGCATTGTCCCACAGCGGTCATCCGGGAGAAGCAGAGAGCATCCCCCTGCCCTCGGATAACCTGGGTGTGCGGCTTGAGGTATCCTCCTATGCCCTCTCACGGATCCTTGTATCCTGTGCGAAGGACCGTGCCCTGATCGACCGCCTCACTCGTTTCGAAGCCCAGAGGGCATACGCGTTCCTGGAGGCTGAAGAGGAAAAAAAGAAAGATTTCGTGGCCCAGCAAGTTGGGTTTACACCCGGCGGTCTGAGCCTTTCGGTCAGCCGTTACGTGGAGGTCACGGCAGGAATGAAAGAGGAGCGCTGGAGGCTTGTTAACAGGCTGGTGCATGAAGGGCAGGTCGCGCTCGAACCCCTTGAAGCAGAGGAACTGTTCAGGGAGCAGATACGGGTCATGCTCCTCTCCCAGTTGCCCCTGCAGGTTCCTCCTGCCCTGTGTAAAGACCTCTCGCCATATATCACCAAAATACAGGAGGCATTCCAGCAGAAGATGCTCGAGGACTACGGGGAGGTTGATGAATCATGTTTTCCTCCCTGCATGCAGGCCATTGTGTCTGCACTTTCTGCTGGTATGAATATCACGCACTCCGGCCGGTTTGCTCTCACCGCATTCCTGCACAACATCGGGATGGAAAGTACCCAGATCATCGAACTCTATTGCAGGGCACCCGATTTCGATATCAGCAGGACCCAGTACCAGGTCGAGCATATCTCGGGGAGGGGAGGTACAGGCACCGAGTATACGGCGCCGTCATGCGCGGCGATGCGGACTCTGGGATTGTGCATAAAGCCTGACGCATTGTGTGACAGGGTCAATCACCCGCTCAATTACTACCGGAGCAGAAAAAAAGGGAAGAAAACCGGGCCTAACTGATGGCCTTGTTGATGTAGAAGCCTGCTCCGCCCATGGCCAGGATGAAAATGACAATTGCCGCAAGGTATGCAATACCCGGCTCCATAAATGAAGGCAGGAGAAGGATACATATCAGGAGGACTATGAAACCTGCCACGGCGGAGGCAATATCAAGTAACCGCGCATCCATGCTGTTATTATTCCTCGTTCCTGATGATATCTCTATCTTTCTTCTCTCTTTTTGGTATATTCCACGTGTAAAAGGAAGTTAGATAGTCAGGGAACATGTATACAATCACGGTATAACCATGCAGAATGATGCCCGGGAATCATTAATCGAGGAATTGCGGGAGGGGGTGCAGATACTCTCCCGTGGTATGGATGTGCGATTGATTCCTGAAGTGGGTTCAAACATCGCCTACGCACTTTGGGGGGCGCGCAACCCTGACCAGGTTGCGGCAGTGCAGGGGAGGATCGTGCGGCTTTCCGGGAAAGTCCACCCTGTCGGACCCGTCTCGTTCGGAGCGAGCGACCACGTGGCGCGAATCGTGCTCACCGCGATGAGGTTCGACCCGGAGGTCAGGTGTGCCGCCAACATCCGGTTCACCCCCGAATATATCGGGTACCTCGAAGATATGCTCCTTGAAATTTGCTCATTCAACCGATCGAACGAACCCCCGGGGGTAAAGACCATGGACTGGGGCGTGGCCTCCTGCTGCAAGGGGGATGTTCCGGACGTGATCTATGACCGTGGGGCTGTCGGAAAGGAGCCCATGATCCGCATACTGGGGGAGAATCCTGACGGTGTGGTAAAAAACATTCTTAAACTCTCGGCACGTATGAGTAAAGAATAAACCAGAGGAATGACTGCATGGGAATTAAACCCACTTACATAAAGGCCATTGGAATGGAGCTGCTGAACCATCACGGGCCCCGGTTCTCCAATAACTTCGACGAGAACAAGCAGACCATCACAGACGTCACCAACATCGAGAGCAAGCGGGTGAGAAACCGGGTTGCCGGCTATATCACCAGAAAGATAAATACCGGAAGACGCTGAATACCTCTCTCGTATGTTTGAGGGAGTCATTCCGGCAATTATCACTCCTTTTCTGCGAAATTCCTCCAGAGACGTGGATATCGACGGTCTCAGGTCGAATATTGAGTTTCTCCTCGCGCATGGAGTGCATGGGATCGTACCCTGCGGTTCGACTGGGGAATCTGCCACTCTCACGTTCGAGGAGCACGAAAAGGTCATTGAGGTTGCCATCGATGTGGCAGGCGGAAAAATACCTGTCATCGCCGGTACCGGTTCCAACAATACGGCAGAGGCCATCCGCCTCACAAAGGCTGCGAGAGACATGGGGGCTGACGGGGCACTCGTCATCAGCCCCTATTATAACAAGCCGAACAGGTCAGGCCTGGTGAAGCACTACACCGCGATTGCGGATCTGGATATCCCTGTCATCATGTACAATGTGCCCGGCAGGACCGGCCAGAATCTTGCCCCCGACCTGGTAATTGAACTTGCACAACACCAGAGTATTGTGGCCATCAAGGAGGCCAGCGGGGATATCGGGCAGATGTCCAGAATCATCGAGGGGACACTTGATGAGGATTTCCAGGTGATTTCCGGGGACGACAATATCACTCTTCCCATACTGGCGCTCGGTGGTGCGGGTGTAATTTCAGTGGCGGCGAATGTCGAGCCTGCCCGGATGGTTGCCATGTTTGAATCTTTCTGCGATGCGGATCTCGAGGCAGCACTGGATATGCACTTTGCCCTCTCCCCGCTCTTCAGGGCCATGTTCATTGATACCAACCCGATCCCGGTGAAAAAGGCGGTGGAACTTCGCGGCATGGCGGGAGGGCCCCCCAGGCTCCCCCTTGACGAGCTGGATGAGGAAAAGACAGCGAAACTCGCAGAGGTACTCTCCGTCTATGACTAAGGTAGTGGTATGCGGGGCCCTGGGACGGATGGGGACCGCAATAGGGCGCATGGTGAACGAGGCGTCCGATCTCACCCTGGCAGGCGGAGTGGATGTCAGGTCAGGGGATTTTTTCGGGGTGAAGGTGGTGGAAGCCTCCCGGATGGATGGCCTCATGGATGAAGTGAAGCCTGACGTTGTCATTGATTTCACCGTGGCGGCAGCTGCCGTCGAGAACGTCAGGACCGCTGCAAAGCATGGAGCGGCGCTGGTAGTGGGAACGACCGGTTTTTCACCCGAACAGCGTGCGGAGATGGACCGCCTCATCACGGGACATGTTCCCGCCGTCATTTCAAGCAACTACAGTATCGGGGTGAATATTTTCTGGCAGCTGCTCCGCCATGCCGCCCGCATGCTCCCGGAGTACGATATAGAGGTTCTGGAGGCCCACCACCGCTACAAGAAGGACGCACCGAGCGGCACAGCCAGAACCATCCTCCAGGTACTGGAGGAGGAAGTGGGAGAACGGGAAAAATTCTACGGGCGCGAAGGCATGATGGAGAGGGGAAAGGAGATTGGTGTCCACGTCATCAGGGGAGGGGATATCGTAGGGGACCATGCGGTCCTCTTCGCCGGAAATTTCGAGACAATACAGATCTCGCACAGGGCGTACGATCGCTCGGTATTTGCGCAGGGAGCCCTCAAAGCGACCCGGTGGATCGTGGGAAAAAAACCCGGGATATACGGGATGCAGGATGTCCTGGGCCTGGCTTTGCCCGGCCGTAAATGACCAAATAGAAACCTATTTCTTTTTTTATACTCCAGTTTTATGCTGGAAACGTGCAAACCATGACAGCAGTTGTTGACAGAGAAAAGTGTACCGGTTGCGAAACGTGTGTCGATGAGTGCCCGGCGGCAGCTATCAGCATGGATGATGGAAAGGCCAAAGTGGAAAAGGATCTCTGTGTTGACTGCGGTTCCTGCGTGGATGTCTGCCCGTCAGAAGCAATCCACCTGGAATAAAAATCAAACGATTTAATTACTCAAGGGATATAGCTATTTTTTCAGTATGATCAATGTCGGAGTGCTTGGTGCCACAGGAGCCGTAGGACAGCGATTTGTGCAACTTCTTGCTGAGCATCCCTGGTTCAACCTGACAGCGCTGACTGCGTCGGACAGGAGTGCGGGGAAGCGGTATGGGGAGGTTGTGAACTGGCGGCTCGATGTCCCGTTCCCGGAAAACGTCGCAGATATCACGATTCGCACCACCGATGTGAAGGCTCTCAAGGATGTTGATTTGGTCTTCTCCGCACTTCCAGCCGAGGTGGCCACAGGCGTGGAGACCGCCTGTGCGGATGCAGGGATCTGCGTATGCAGCAATGCGAGTTCGCACCGGATGGATCCGCTCGTCCCGCTGGTGGTCCCCGAAGTCAACCCGGATCACCTGGGGCTCATCGAGGCGCAGAGGGATGCGGGGAGAGACGGATTCATCGTGACCAATCCCAACTGCTCCACCATCGTGCTGTGCCTCTCCCTTGCACCCCTTGTCAGGTTCCCCTGCAATGACATACGTGTCGCCACAATGCAGGCGATCTCCGGCGCGGGTTTCCAGGGAGTTCCCGCGATGGGAATCTACGATAATGTCATCCCTTACATCGGATCAGAAGAGCAGAAGATGGAGACGGAGACCAAAAAGATCATGGGCCGGCTCGAGGGAAATGCAGTGAAACCTGCTCCTCTCAGTGTCAGTGCCAGTTGCCACAGGGTGCCTGTGATTGACGGGCATACCATGGCGATCTGGATTGATATCAAAGAACCGGTGGAGAAGGTGAGGGATGCATTCAGGACTTATGTCCCGCCCATCTCCGGTCTTCCCACCCAGCCGGATAAGTCTCTCCTCTACCTTGAGGATCAGGACCGGCCGCAACCAAGGCTGGATCGAAACCGTGGGAACGGGATGACCGTCAGCGTGGGAAGGGTGAGGGAAGGCATACGGTATGTGACGATGGGTCACAACACCATACGCGGGGCGGCAGGAGCGTCGGTGCTCAATGCAGAATTGATCCATACAAGGAAGTATCTCTGAAGGTGCCTATCAATGTTAAAAGACAACACAGTATTCGTGGGGAACAAGCCGGTCATGAACTATGTGCTGGCGGTTGTGACCCAGTTCAACAACGGTGCACAGGAAGTCTCGATCAAGGCACGGGGAAAGGCCATTTCAAGAGCGGTCGATACAGCGGAGATTGCGCTGAACCGTTTCCTGGACGGGGTCGGTAAGAAGGAGATCATCACCTCAACCGAGATCATCGATACAGACAGCGGAAAGACGAATGTATCGAGTATAGAAATTGTGCTCGCAGCAGCCGGATAATTCCCTGGCGCTTTTCTCTTTTTCCTGGATGCATGGCTGATTTGCTCCTGGGATCAGGCATGTCAGGGATGCGTTATAAGGATGTCGGTACGCAATCCGCAGGCCACAACAAAGCAGAAACACTTTTCAAATGCAGCATGTGAAAGACCTAATTTCCAAAAAAAAGCGATATACTGGCAGAATGGAGTTATGTCGTCACCAGAAAGGATATATCACGCAGATTCCCATAATGTACCCGGGTATGAGAGGCATAGCCGCGGCATTCACAGTTGTATGCGTCCTTTCCCTGATGCTCCCCGTACTTGCGGACAACGAGGAGAAATACGGGTACATCACTGTGGAGAATGTTGACATCACCCTCGAAAAGGGTATGGCAAACATCGATATCAGATACACTCTTGACGAACCAACCCGGCTGATCGTCTTTCTGCTCGGGAAGCAGGATCTCAAGAACCGCATCCTCAAGGTCCTCAATTACGATGATGCACGGGTGGTCGAAATAGAGATGGACAGGGCGAGCCTGGTTGTCGATGATGTTTCCTATAACTATGGGAGAGGTGTATACTGGTTCCCCTCCCACGAGTTCAACGTAAGGATCCCGTCACTGCGCATAACCACGCCGCAGATATCCCGTGAATTTTTTTCCACATACATGATTCCGAACGGGATAGGGTATTTTGACAATCCCGTGTGAGAAAAATCCTCTATATGAACCCGCCACCCGTTGCCGGCAGGTTCAGTTCTCTGAGAGAATTATCCATTATAGCCATTATTCCCTGGCGTCTTCGCAGGAGAACCACCAGGGACTCGCCCTTCTCGTTTTCATCATGGTCCGAAGACAGCGCGCCACAATGTCTGTTTGACACATGCCAGTCTGATTCACTGGATTATCCCCCGGTTCAGGTGCCACGTGGATGCCAGGGAAAGCACAGGCCAGACCCGGGCGCCAGGGAACGATGGCCGTTTCAGATCATTTCAATGATTTCTCCGGTACGGTGCGTATAGAGATATTTATTCACCATGTACTGGATGCCGATCCCGATGAGGGCGCATATAAGGCCGCCGATAGTCCCGTAGAATATGTACTGTATGGCAGTGCTGGATGTATAGGGAAATTCAGGGATATTGTTCATGGAGATCGCATAAATGCAGGCCCCATAGGTAATCAATCCGACAGCACCGATGAAGAAGGGGAAGACGATCACTTTCGCAAGGCCCACCCGGTCATAGAAGTATTTGTCGATGATAATCCCGATCGAGGAGACGATGCCTGCCAGGGCGAGCCAGAGAACTGCCCCGTACATGAAGATAAGGAAATAGAGCAGGAGCCCAATCTCGGCATAATACACAAGGAGGTTCATCAGACCCATGATTATCCCCACGATGACCAGGAGGATTCCTGCGATATACGTGATAAACGAAAATTTACCCCTTGTCAGTGAGGTTCGCAGTGCATGTGTAAATCCCTCGAACAGTTCGTCAATACCGAGACCCCGGTAAAGGAGGTAAATTCCGATTGCCCCCACGACGATAAACGTGGCTATCTGTGGACGGTCCACGAGGTACGCGATTGCCCACAGGAGCATGGCAAGACCGAGGGGAACGAGGACGAGCCTCGCAATCTTGGGATCATTCAGGAGTTTCTTGATGATATAATAGGTTCCCTCGAGGTTGGGTATCTGGCTGACTACAACCCTCCTGATGCTTGACACGGGAACCTTGGACTGGACAATGGGAATGACAAACTCGTCTTCGGCACCATCGGTGACGACTATACAGTTGGAGACCCCGGTCTCCCTGACAATCTGACCAAGGGCAGCGGCAATTCTCCGATCTCCCTCGATCATATGCATATGATTTCCCGCAATGACGGCTATTTCCACATCCTCGCCATCCATGGCGAGTTCATCGTAAATTTTTATTGCCTGGAAGATCGCATTGACGTCGGAATCTTCCGGATCCGCAAGCCCAAGAGTATTTGCCGCATTCAGGCAGGCTTCACGCCCGATGACCGGGCTTGCGATATTCGCCTTAAACCCGATATCATCGTCGCGGTCCACAGAAAGGACAAGCGTGCGCCCTTCATTCATCAATATAGAAGGCGCAAGATATCTATTAAATGATTGCTCTGGCCTGATAAAAAAGAAAATGATTCAGATGAGTTTTGACCGCTGCAGGAGCAGGATATCATCTGTCGTGAGTTTCTCCCCTGCCCGGAACATCTTGAAGAGGTGTTCGGCTTCCTTGCGCACGGCTTTCTGCTCCTTGGTGACCTTCGCCTTCTTGGTCTTCTTGCGAAGGCCTGATATCACCTTGTCATAATCGCGGAGTTCTTTCTGGCAGGCGATGAAGTATTTATGCTCGGAATCGGCAGATTCCTGCGCCTCGACGAAATTCTTGTGGGCAGCATCAGCCTCCTCCCGTGACTTGTCGGCTTTCCGGTAAAAGTCCACCATCATATCATGGTGCTTCTGGGCCAGTTCCGCCATCTCGGTCACTTTTGCATGAAGGTCCGAGGCCTGCTTCCGCAGGTCCCTTGCAGAGGATATCTTGGCCTTTATCTCCTTGTTCTGTTCGAGTTCGGCTTCCTGCTCCCGTACAGACTCCTTCATCTGTTTGATCTTCTCGATGAGCTCGCGCTCCTTGTCGGTGGAAAAGACCTCGGTCTGCTGGCGGAACTCAAGATGCTCGATCTGTTTCTGGAGTTCTTTCAGACCCCTGTTCCGGATGCCGCCATGCTCCTTCTTGAACGATTCTATCTCATCAAAGAAGGTATTGGCCTGGTCATTGATCTGATTGCGCTCATCCTTGATGGACTGGACATCCGTGTTATATTTGTCACGCAGTTCCTTGTTCTTCTGCGCTTCCTCCACGTACTCCCGGGTCTGGTTGTTGAGGGTATTCCTCTCCCTCGCCCATTTGCTCGCAAGTGCGTTGAGTTCGTTCCTTCTGTTCTTGTGCTGTTCAGACTCGGCAAGAATCTTCTTTCGTTTTTCGATCAGTTCATTCAACATGCTCTTCCATCCTCGACGCACACGTCGGAATGCCCGCATTCCACGCAAAAAGGGAATATACCAGAGAAAGGATGGACCTCCCTGACAGAAATTTGGAGATCTTGCCTCTGTCCGGAGCACTCCGTGGAGAGAACGTCTTCGTTCATGCTTTCCACGGCTCCATTGAAAAAAGCGCCACAGCAGGTGCCGGGGCCTTTGTTCATACGGCTGTCCATCGTGTTCAACTCCCGATTCCAGAAGGGGACCAGCAGGTTCCCTTTCAGCCACCCTTCTCCTGGTAATCCCGGGTGCGTGGGACCCGGTGATTTTCTATTATTTACACGGTATGTATCCTATTAATGGTTTCGCCGGGATATCACACCGGGGTGCTTCGCCGGCAGAGAACGGGATGGCAGAAAAACCAGGTTCGTATCGAAGGAAGGAAAAATAGTATGGGGAACAGGAGACCCTGCGATTCCGGGTCTGCCCGTTCATTATTGGCAGTTGTGTGATTCAAGGTGGTTTGTGCAGTTTCTGTTCTATCCGACCCACTCGAGTAATGTACCTCCTGCCGTCTGGTCACGTGCCTTCCTGTTATTCGGGAGTTGGGGTGCCTTGGGACTCACTTTCTTCTGTTCGAGGTCTTCAAGGATTGTCTTGTAGGAGACCCTGCTCCCCATGATCTTTCCCTTCTGGACCCCGGTCATGATTGCGAGCACTCTGACCTTGCCTTCCATGTCATTCTTTACCCTGGCCCCCCAGATGACATCTGCATGGGGGTCGAGTTCGTAGGTGAGGGACGAGGCGATCTCCTCTGCATCCTGCAGGGTGAGGTCCCCGCCGCCGGTGATGTGGATGAGACTCCCGGTTGCACCGCGATAGTCTATGTCAAGCATCGGGTTGCTCAGGCACTCCCTGACCACGCTCTCCGACTTGTTCTGCTGCTTGCTCTCCCCGACCAGCATCACCGCCACACCTCCCTTGCTCATGATTGCCCTGACATCAGCGTAGTCAATGTTGATCAGCGAAGGCTGGGTAATGGTCTCGCTGATCCCTTTCACGGTCTCACCGATGAGCTGGTCCATCACTGAGAACGCCTGTCCGAGCGGGAGGTTGGGTACAAAATTTTTCAGCCTGTTGTTATCGAGAACAATAACCGAATCCGCGGCGGAGGCAAGTGCTTCAAGCCCCTCTTCTGCGCGGATCAGCCTGGCTTTCTCGACCTGGAACGGGTAGCTGACCATCCCCACGACGATCGCACCCTGCTCTTTTGCTATCTGTGCAACTACGGGGGCAGACCCGGTTCCGGTCCCGCCGCCCATCCCTGCAGTGATGAAACAGAGGTCGGCATTCTCCAGGAGTGCCTCGAGCGTGGGCCGGGCCATCTCCGCAGCCCTCTTTCCCACGTCGGGATATCCGCCGGCACCAAGGCCCTTTGTGAGGGATTTCCCGATGAGGACTCTCTTGTCGGACTGGATCATGTCCAGGTGCTGTTTGTCGGTGTTGATGGCGATGGTCTCTGCGCCCGAGACACCCATATGGTGCAGCCTGTTGATGGTGTTGTTCCCGGCGCCGCCACAGCCAATGATTACGATACGGGGTTGCCCAATGAACTCATCATCGATGGAGCCGGAGGTGTTTGACATCTCCTTCTCAATTTCAAAGTTCTTCTGGGCGTCGTTGATAATACTCTGCATTGTTGACCCTCCTAAACCTTGAATGAAACCTGGTCACTCTCCTTGAGAATGCGTCCGCCCCGCCTTTCGATCAGCTGGCGAACCGCATCCCTGACTGCTTCAGAGACAGTGGGGAACTCCCCAGCCACCACCATCTGCTCAAGCATCTCTATCTGCTGGTCTGGCAGTCTGAGGGTGATACGTTTCATCTCCGTTCTCCTAATATGACAAATGTCTGACATTTGTCTGACAATTGTCTGTCATTTAGCGTTCTTATGTCTGACTATGCAGATGAAACCTACTTTATCAAAATAGTATAAATAATTTTCTATTTGCGGGTTGGTTGCTGCAGTGCCCCCATCCTTTTATCATGATCCTGTCCACAAATGTATGTTCGCATCTCCGGGTTTTTTAAATGAACGGGCAAAATCCCTCAAAAGTAGTCCATGGCGGGACCGGGATCAGGCTCATGAGAGAGACAGGCGCACCAATACTGGACTTTTCAGCCAGTATCAATCCTTACCCGCCGCAGCTCACACCTGACGTCACCGGTGATCTCCTGGACAGGTATCCCGATGACAGTTATGGGGAGGTGAAGTCAGTGATGGGCCGGCTCTTCGGCAGGGATGCCGATGAGATAGCGGTGGGGAACGGTTCAATCGAGGTGATACGGGTACTCTGTTCATCGGTACTTTCTCCGGGTCAGAAAGTGATGATCACCCCTCCGACATTCGGGGAATATGAATATTCTGCACGGCTCGCAGGCGCCTGTGTGGGAGAGGGTCCCGACGCCCGTATCAGGTTTTTATGCAATCCCAACAATCCGACCGGGCACCTCGTGGACCGCGAGGAGATCCTGGGGATACTCGATCAGTGTGAAGAATCCGGGTGTCTCCTTGCAGTTGATGAAGCGTTCATCGAGATCTCCGATGACCCATCCCAGACAATGGCGGGTTTTGGGCACCCCTCCCTCTTTGTCATACGATCGCTCACAAAAAGTTTCGGGGTCCCGGGAATACGGTTTGGATATGGATTTGGCGCCCCTGACCTGGTGGAGAGAATGGAAGCGAGGCGCTTACCCTGGAGTGTCAATACCGTTGCTGAACAACTGGCAATGGAGGCGTTCCGGCGATATGATGAACTGGCTCTTTCCCGCGAACGGATCCGGCAGGAGCGGGACCGCTTGTCTGCTGCACTCTCCTCCCTTCCCCTCAGGATCACTCCTTCAAAGGCAAACTTTCTTCTTCTCACCCTTGAATACGATGTGACCCCACTCTGCAGGGACCTGCTGGAACGTGGAATACTCGTGCGTGATTGTCACTCGTTCGGCCTTCCGTGCTCCATCCGTGTCGGAGTCAGGACGAGGGAACAAAACCTCCTGCTGGTGGAGGCTCTTGCTGCATGTATGCACTGATCCTTGCAGGAGGGGCAGGGAGCCGGCTGGGGCTTGGAGAAAAAGCCCTGATTACTGTAAGAGGAAAACCAATGATCACCTATGTGATCAGTGCCTTCGAATCAGCGGGTTGCGAGGTGGTTGTCATACTCTCCCGCAGGACTCCGTATACTCGTAACTGGTGCAGGGCACAGGGAATATCCCATTATTCCGCGGAAGGGAAAGGATATATTGAAGATATCACAGAAGCGGCCGCAATGCTGGACATCAGGGAGGCATTTTTCACATCCGTTGCAGATATCCCATGCATTGCGGAGGATATCGTGCATGTAATCCATTCTTCTTATCAGGAGAGTGGAAAAACCGCCTTATCAACCTGGATTCCCAGGAGCCTGGCTGAAATGTGCGGTTCCCGCATCCCTTACACCGAATTTGTGGATGGAAAGGAAGCCTGCCCGGCCGGGATCAACATCCTCAGGGGGGACCGGATGGATGGCCCGCAGGACGAAATCAGGATCCTGCTCAATGATCCAAGACTGGCATACAATATCAATACCCGGGAAGCCCTGTCACGCGTGAATGGGATGATGCTGTCCTGAAGTGACCGGCAGGGTTGTCCGGTCACCGTACAACTCCTTCCCATTACCCTTATTTGGACTTTTCGAGTAATATTCGCGGTTTTTTTGAAGAAGTAAATTAATGAATCATGGCGGAGATGTATGTGTATGCAGGTCTCGCGGGAAGTGGAACTCGAAGGCCATATCATCGACTCAGGCATCATGACACGGGTGTTTGACAAGATCATGGACATGGGGGGGAATTTCGAGATGCTCGTCTTTGATGTGGGGAAAAGGAAAGCGGATCCGAGTTATGCGCACCTGCGGGTGAATGCGGACACGGAAAAAGAACTCCAGTCCATTCTATCAGAGATACACAGGTTTGGTGCACGTCTCCTTGAGATAAAGGATGTTGCTTGCGTTCCTGCCGAAGGCGATCGAATCGTTCCCAAGGGATTTTACTCGACCACCCATCATCCCACTTCCATAAAATACGAGGGGATATGGATCCCCGTGCAGCATATCGAGATGGACTGCCTCGTGGTTGTTGATACAAAAGCCCAGCGTGCACTCTGCACCCCCATATCCAAGCTGAAGAAAGGCGATCTGGTTGTGGTGGGGGAGGACGGAGTGCGTGTAAATCCCCCCGAACGCCCGCGCCACATCTCCACCTTCGAATTCATGCAGGGCACGGTGTCTCCGGAGCGACCGAGCGAGACCATCATTGCCCGCATCGCGTCGGAGATCATCGATCTCAAGAAGAAAGGGGGAAAGATTGGTCTCGTCGGTGGTCCTGCAATCATTCATACCGGTGCAGCTGTGGCACTTGCATCAATCATCAGGAAAGGGTATATTGATGTTCTCTTTGCGGGCAACGCCCTGGCGACACATGATATCGAGTACAACCTCTTCGGGACTTCGCTCGGCATGGGTATCTCGACCGGGAAACCAGTGACCGGTGGTCATAAGAACCATTTTTACGCAATCTCCGAAGTTATCCGTGCAGGGTCAATTGCCGGGGCGGTTGAGAAGGGTGTGATCACCGGGGGGATCATGTTCGAATGTGTGCAGAGGGGGATCCCCTTTGTCCTGGCCGGGTCCATCCGGGATGACGGCCCCCTGCCGGATGTCATCACGGATGCGATGGCTGCCCAGGACCGGATGAGGGAGTATGTGGGGGAGTGCAACATGGTCCTGATGATAGCAACCCTCCTCCACTCTGTGGCGGTGGGCAACCTGCTCCCCTCGTATGTGAAGACGATATGCGTGGACATCAATCCCTCGTCCGTGACCAAGCTGATGGACAGGGGTACCATGCAGGCTATCGGCGTGGTCAGCGATGCCGGAACCTTCCTCCCTC
Organism: uncultured Methanolinea sp.; assembly: GCA_964452625.1. Lineage (GTDB taxonomy): Archaea > Halobacteriota > Methanomicrobia > Methanomicrobiales > Methanospirillaceae > Methanolinea_A. The sequence continues at coordinate 214,062 of CAYVMJ010000003.1, read as the reverse complement.
TTCTAGACAAGCAACTGGAAATCCAGGACAGTCCAGGTTAATGCGTAAGGGGCATGCAGTAGGGGCGTTCCTCACGCACCACATACTCCCATTCCTCTTTACAAGGACACTGAGCGTCGAGAAGGGTTTTTAAAAGTCCCCTGTCTGCAGAGAGTGAATAATCGCGGATACCCTTTACCAGAGGGCGGTCACACACACCGCAGTTGTGGGTTCCTCTCGCATGTCCTCCCCCAAGCGGGTCGCACGTCATATGCACGGGAGAGTCCGAGAGCATCGCAAGGATGCTCCAGAGGTAGGGTGGGCGGTATGCACGCTGCTTCCAGTAATACTCGAGCTCTGTTCCCTTCTGCACTGTGCACGGGTTGAGCGATATCAGGTCTGCCAGGCCCGTAAGATCATTAACCGATGTACGTATGTCCATGATGGCTTCCCTTTCAGTCAGGAAAAGGGGTTTTGCCAGGAGGTACGCCTTCACACCTGCACCCGCCGAACGGGCTGTCGTACACGCCCGGAGGAAGTCATTCCAGGTGAATCCCTTGTTGATGCACTTCTCGCGGACACTGTCACTGCTGGTCTCCACACCCATTGCCACGTAAAGGGGAGTGTCATGAGTGCCATCGTCAATGGCAGAAATGAACAATGAAAGATCCTCTTCCCTCACAAACTCGGGGCGAGTCTCGGCAATAACCAGTTTTCCGGAGAGCAACCTGGCGAGGGCTTCAAGGACCCGTGGAGGGACCTCTGACGGGTCGAAAAGGCTGCCGGAAGTGTAGATCTTCACTGCATCCACATCTTCAAGCCGGAAATGGTCCTGAATCCAGGAGATTTGTGCGATAATCCGGGATTCAAGAAACGCGGAGTCGCGGTTCTCATATCGCTCGTGGCGGTAGCTGCACATCCTGCAGCGGTTCCATTCGCACCCCCCTGTTTTCAGGATAACAGTGAGCGCAGGCATGACTGCGTCGTTGATGCGGTCACTTCCCATCCAGGCGGCGAGTGGCCGTTCAGGCTCTCTTGATGAAATCACTGGGGAAATATTGTGCTGAAAGACTATTAACATCGTTGTGACACATCGCAGCATACTGTTGCGGTTCCAGAACCGGTGCCCCTCTCCGAAGAGACCCGTGTGGTTTTTTTTGCTCGCTGATCCCATATCAGAACAGGGAAAAAACCGGTTAATTCTCATGCCATTTTGCTATCAGGGGTGATTTCATGAGGTACTCTACCAGAAGACTATTCAATCCATGGACAGCATATATACCCATACTATGCATCCCGGGAATGGCAGGAAAATGCCTTTTCATGGATGCTTCAAAACTTACTCGATGGATAGAGAGATCAGGTGCTACCGCATGATACATGCCAGACAGAAACGCATAGAGAGGTTCCGGACATGTGTATCCGTGACAGTTTTCCTGTTCCTGCTTGCAGGATCAGCTGCGGCATATGAATTGTCCATTGACGCACCCACGACAATACAGAAAGGTATGCCCCTCGTGGTGAACGGGACAAGCAATCTCCCTTCGGGAATCTCGGTTGATGTGGTCCTTTCACGTTCAGAGTATACTCTGGAAGAAATAAACCGGACGACTGTGACACTTCAGGCAACAAAAGATTTTTATGTGATATTTGATACCAAGGATCTCGCCAAGGGGCAGTATAAAGTCGAAGTCCCGGGGATATCGGGCTACTCCTTCCTGGGCGACTCCACAACAATACGGATTGTGCAGATCATTGACCGCTCCGAGGAGATTACTATCAAATCCCCCCGGACCCAGGAGATGAACGGGAAACTCGAAGTGAGGGGTGTTATTCCTGTCCAGAAGAACAGCGGGGTGCAGATACAGGTAATCGGCCCCGAAAACGAAGTGGTGTTTGGTCCCGAGTACATCTCCACCTCCTCCGATGGATCATTCTCGAGAGAGATCCAGATAGATGGCCCGGGGACGTACGAAGTGAGTTTTTCCGATAGCAAAGGATATATCGGGACGTATGATTTTCTGGTCACTGCGCAACCTGAACTGACCACCATCCCTACCCCCACAGAGCCTGCCAGAATGTCAATTACGGCCACTTCACAGGCGAGCAGCGATCATCCTGCCTATTTTGTGATTACCGGAACCGCGAACGAGGTGAAGGTCTCCACTTCGCCTGGTATCGACTGGGTGATCGAATATCCCGATGCATACGGAGTTATCCGGAAGGTCAACAACAGGGGCCAGGTCGATTCCGAGGAGGTGACCATACCGGCAGGAGGAACGACCATCTACCTCAAGGTATACCCGTACAGGTTCTCGGATAAGGGGGAGGTGACCATCTTCACCGAGGGTGCAGAGAGGATTGGCATTGCTTCAGAAGTACCTCCGGCGTTTGCGCCTACTACCAGCCCGACTCCGAAATCCCCGTTTCCGGCAGTATTGGTCATACTGGCATTGCTGGTCATTGGGGTTCGAAAAGTTTTCGATTGACCGGCTCTCTGCCTGCCGTCACACAAACCGGATACATTTTTGAGAACGGCAATCCAACAGGTATAACCGGGCCGGGGTAGTCTAGTCCGGAAAGGCGGTGGCCTTGAAAGCCACTGGTGCCCAGCACCTCAAGAGTTCAAATCTCTTCCCCGGCGTTTGTTTTCACCACAGAATGACCATGTTCCCTGGAATGAAGAAATCAGGTTGAACTCAATGAAGATACTCTCATTGGAATAGCGCGTGAATCCTTTTTTTCATTCTCCTGTTTCCAGTGAATACCGTTTTGATTCTCTTGAAACCTGCATAAATAAGTTGGAATGTAATTTTAAGGTCATTTTATTGAAATTACCAGAGGGTTAATTCCCCGGTCAGGAATGGTTCCTGCTGCTTCACCTCGGATTAATCGCGGGGATAATGTGAAAAAGGTGCCGTGGACCACGTTTTTTTGGGTCAATTTGGCGAAATCAATATTAACCCCTACAAATCAACGTAAAATTATGGGAGTAAAAATTGGTAAAGAAAAGATCAAGCGTGAAGCCGGTTACCTTTATTACCTGGGTAAGGACGGATACGTATGGGCAGCACCGATGAAGAGCAACAAGACCGGTAAGAAGAGGAAAGTCGGCACAGAGAAGATACCAAAAGAGAAAGGGTACTTCTACTATCTTGGCAAGGATGGGTATGTAGGAAAAGCCAAGATGAAAAATGCATAACATCCATCCATTTTACTCTTGAATTCATGATACAGGGCTGGATGCGTTACAAAACGGCGGCCCTGTACCTTGTTGACGATCTTCTGTACTGTTAATGCCGGAATCACTGAATTTTTACGGCTTTTTTCCACTATCCTTGATGATGGGTGTTATTCAGGCACCACAAAACACAGTCAATGGAAGAATCGGGCATTATATATTTCTCCCTGGGACAATGTGAGTACTGTCTGTCATGAGCGAAGAATTGACGCATGCCCTCAGGGAATGGTGCAGGAAGAGGGAGATCCCGGTGATGGGTGTGGCGGAACCGGCACGCTGGGAGGATCCCCCGTTCACTCCATGGATGCCGGAATCGTTCTATCCGCAATCAATATTTCCCGGGACCCGCTCGGTCGTTGTGATCGGTCTCCCGGTACATCTCCCGGTTCTTGAGACGACCCCCTCCATTCACTACCATGAATTGTACCATACCCTGAACAGGCTCCTGGACCAGTATACCTACCAGATGGCTGAATGGCTGAACAGGAAGGGTTATCCCTCCATTTTCATACCACGAGACGGGTATGGGAGTATCGAAGTACTTCTGAAACAACCCGTCGCGTTCTTCTCCCACCGGCACGCCGCATACCTCTCGGGATTGGGCACTTTCGGGGTGAACAACATGATTCTTACACCCGGCTATGGTCCGAGGATCAGGTTTGGTTCGGTGTTCACGAGTGCTCTCCTCCCCCCCGATCCTGTCATGGAGAAGGATCTCTGCATCAGGTGCATGCGATGCGTGGAGATGTGCCCTTCACGTGCCCTGCCCGGTGATCTCTATCCGGAAGGAATAACCGATAAAAATGCCTGTGCACGCTACAGCGCGGAATTGTTCCGTCGCTCCGTCTCTCCGTGCGGGGTGTGCATCAAGGTATGCCCGGTCGGAGATGACCGCGTCCACTTTCACAGGGAGAATGCAGACATATATGACCCAGAAAAGAAGGATGAGATGCTCTCACGTGCATGGGATCATGTGAGGGCGTATGGTGGGAAGTGAGTGGTCCAGTTGTTGTCATTCATGCAACGCCTCTTCCATGAATGTCAGTATTGGCGCTGACTGACAGGAGGAAACAGGGTATACACGACGATTACTCTTATTGCTCTTCAGATTACACCATATACCAGCAAGACAGGTGAGGATCATGTGCATCGCGGTTCCGGCAGAAGTGGTGGAGATAAAAGAGGGAAATATCGGGGTAGTGGACTATGGGGATCTCAGGCAGGAAGTCCGGCTTGATCTCGTCGATGTGAAGGTGGGGGAATTTGTCCTGGTGCACGTAGGCTTTGCCATCCAGACACTTTCCCGGGAAGAGGGCCTTGAGACCCGTGAGATCTTCAGGCAGGTCTATGCAGCGATGGAAGAAACGGAACAAACCCCTCATTGAGACGGGGAGATTGTCGATTCACCACACACATAAAACCATTGATTTCCGCAAATTTTTTCTTCATCCATGGATTTTTTTCGATTAAGTGATGCACATGGACACGTCGGGTTTTTAGGGAATCAATATGCTTATCTTCTTTCAGAATGAAAACTGATGAAAAAGTAGAAAGGACGTAGTCAGAATGGATAAAACAGGTGTTGCAAGTCTTATTGCAGGAATTATCCTCCTTATTGCGGGAGGATACGGGGTATGGATTTTTCTTCCCGATGTAATTTTATTCCTGAAAGGCGTGATCGGAATTCTCCTGATACTGATCGGCATATTCCTTCTCATATTCGGCGCTATACTGGTTAAGGACTAAAAAGATACACCATTCCGGAGGGAATATCGTAATCTGGCTGACGGAGGAGGTGTTCCTTCTCTCCATTCATCCTTTCTGTCGTAATGTCAAGTTATAATGGGTATAACCTCTTATCATTCAGGGCACATGCACGAGCTGCACACCTCATGCATTCGGATACGGTATGAAAATGAATAGGAAAAAGATCCTCGCAGTACTCCTGGTTATTATCCTGGGAGGAAGTCTCTGCTTTTTACTCTCAAGCGGTGAAAATCCGGTTGCCGGCAAAATTATCAACTATATCAAATACCCGTATCCCCAGGCGCTCTCCGGGAACAATACCACTGCCAACCTCACTTCAGGTGATAATCCTGCCATGGGAGGAATAATCAGTTATCTCATGTATCCGTATCCCCAGGCGCTCTCCGGGAACAATACCACTGCCAACCTTACTTTAAGTGATAATCCTGTCATCGGAGGAATAATCAGTTACATCAATTATCCGTATCCCCAGGCGCTCTCCATGAACAATACTACGGAGAATCCCGCCCCGGCACCCACTTTTCAGGATATTACCGCCGACTCTCCGGCAGCGGGTGAGAATGCTGTGATTGACAGGAATTTGAGTCTGGATGAAGAACCCCCGGCGGATGAGAACCAGCTGCTCCTCGAACTGCTCCTCGAAATGGAAGAGGAAGGGACACTCGACAAATCACTCCTCATGATGTTTCTAGGCATAGATGAAGGAAATCTGAGCGTAGCCGCGGAGAACGTGACCCCCGAACCCGAACCAACCCCTGATCCGGATGCATGGAAAATGTTCACGACCACCAAATGGCGTTTCTCAATTCCATATCCCCCCTCATGGGTTGTGAAAGAGGGAAAATCTTCAAATCCGGCGGTGACCTTCACCGCCCCGGCCGAGACCGAATGCAGCGCCGAGACAACCGAATGCTATCAGTATGTGGCATCGCTTGCGATCACTGTCGATCAGAATCCCTCGACCCTGATTCTGGAGGATTATTTCAACCGAAAGGTTGCCACGCTCCAGAAGAGCCAGGGTATTACTGCAACCAGTAAGAGCGCCCCTACCACGATATCGGAGAACAAGGCATACTGGATAGAATATTACAGCCGTGATGAAAGGGGAAACCCCTCCAAGTGGTATATGCAGTACTTCACCGCACTTGATAAGAAGGTGTATATCCTGACCTATAGCGGCCCATATTCGACTGCCGAGAATGTCTATACATACTATAAACCGGATGCCCAGAAGATGATCGATGAATTTGTTGTCGACCGTGAAGTGAAAATTGCATAAAGGCCACCTCAAAGAGTTTTTTTCAGTGCAACTCTGAGAGGGTAACCTTCCATGGATGCCAATACCCGGGTCCTCTTTTCCTTCTCCAAAATATCGGGAATTCTGATTTTCAGGATAGAACGAATGGTAAAAAAGTTCGGACATTTTTACCTGTGGGACTGCACAGGCTGGTATGGCAGATATCCCGTACCGACACCAGGATTTCTCAGCACTTCTCCACATCTGCAGCTTTGACGGTTTTCCTCCCTTCCAGAGCCGCTGACCTGACTGCCTCCCTGGAAACAGCTGCAATATATTTTTCTGTCATTGCAACTATCGCCCTGGTTCCTCCCATGCTTATACGGTCCGCTCCGCTTTTTTTCGCGATGCGGATGACGGGGGCGAGAGGGAGATCTGATGCGGCAGTACCGGTGGCCTTTCCTTTTTTCCTTGCAGGTGCTTTCTTTGCTGTTTTTTGCATAGCGTGCGCCTCAAAGAGGGATTGAACAACTACTATTTAAATATTCAAGATAATGGAGGTTCAAAACCCCCAATGCATCATCCCTGGAGCAAACCACCGGTTCTGGTGGTTTCCGATGTGAATAGTACTCCTGAACCGATACACTGGCGCCCTACGGGGACGGCAGTGTTAATCGCACGTGGGATATAGGACCAGACACGCACTCTTTTCCTGCATGGATCCTGGTGAGTGGACTCTCTCACATCCTTCGTAGTAATCCGGGAGCAGGGCCGGAGTGAGAAACTGCATTATTTCTTTTATTCGTTTTTATCCACCCCCTACGAATCGCTATCGCATTCGGGGTGGCCTGGCACCGCGGTGCAGGTCAGCTCAGCCCAACAACGGCATGATGCAGGATATCGACAGTGGTCCGGAGAGCTCTTCCTGCATCTCTCATATGGTGATAGATCTCCCTCTTCCTGATTGCATCCATCGCATCATCAGTGCGAAGGAGATCCGACATGCTGTGGATATACTGGTCGTCGATGGTGTGCATGGAGTTCCTCGCAGATCTTATCAGGTCTTCGACCTTTTTCCGATTCGTCCCCATCACCTTCACCCCGGCAACTGCACATCTGGTCCCCTGAAGGAGGGCTTTTGCCATGGATATAACCGCATCGTCAGGCATCACCCCGAATGCATACATCTCCCTCGCAACTTCATAGGAGTAGTTGACGATATAATCCATCTGCCGTGAAAGGCTGTAAATGTCCTGACGATCAAAGGGTGTCGAGAAGGAAGCGAGGAGTTTCTCCTCCATATCGTACCTCATTGCATCAACGCTGGTCTCCATCTGCCGGAGAAGAAGGGGGTCTTCGAGAGGTGTTTTTTCGAGCCATTCCACCAGGATATGCACACATTCCAGCGTCTTTTCCGCCTGAATGATGAGCATGGCCTCAAAATCATATTCCGTTGGGAATATGGATTCAAATATCCCTTTGTTTCCCTTTTTTGCATAGTAAGGGTCTTTTTTCATACAACATCTCCTGCCAGCGGGAGGATGAGGAACGAAATTCCGAATGCGAGGATCATCGTGACAGGGATTGTCACAAGCATGGCTATGAGTATATCTTTCCCTACAGACCAATGGATTTTGCGTGGATTTTCTGCCACTCCCACACCGATCACCGATGTCGAGATAATGTGGCTCGAAGAGACAGGAGCTCCGGCGAGGGTGGATGCAGCAATGATGGCTCCAGAAGATACCTGCGAATCGAAAGAGTGGATGGGTTTTATCCTGAATATCTTCCTCCCGAGAGTTGTCATGATCCGCCAGCCCCCGCTGAGAGTCCCCGCTCCCAGCAGGAGTGCGCACACGAAGCGGGTCCAGACAGGGACATCCAGTGATGCCGATAGCCCTGCCGAAAAAAGGACGAGCGTTATAATCCCGAGCTGTTTCTGGGAGTCGTTGGCTCCATTCCCAAAAGCCATGATTGCCACCGTCACCCAGTTGAGGCGTGTGATGCTCTGGTTCACACTCCTCCTGGCATTCCTGAGGAGGAGACGGGTGAGTGTCCTCATCGCATATCCCCCGGCAAGACCAAGGATGACAGAGAGCAGAAGGAAAGCGAGTATCTTTACAAGTCCTGTTATCTCATGGATGGGGGAAAGGAGAGCTCCAATACCCCAGTACACGCTTCCGATACCGCCTGACGCAATACCGGCGCCCATCAACCCCCCCAGGAGGCTGTGCGTCGAAGAAGACGGCAGTCCGAATTTCCAGGTTACAAGGTTCCAGATCGTCGCAGCAGCTAAACCTGAGAGTATGACGTATACCAGCCGGGTGTCTGGTTCCAGGGAGAGAAGCCCAGATATGGTGAATGCGACGGCACTCCCGCCCAGGAGGGCCCCCAGGCAGGCCGCAACAGCGACGAAAATGATCCCCTGCCTGGGGGTGGCGGAACGGGATGCAATGAAGGTGGCAGCGATAGCACTGGCATCCTGGAAACCGTTGGTGAAGGTGAAGGCGAAAGCCAGGATTATCGTGAGTATTGTGACCTCGATCATTGACTGTTCTCCCGCTGCGTTCAGATGCAGTACTCCGGGTACTTCAGGTTTTATCTCAAGCCCTTATGGAGATACCCACTTCAGCCCGTTTCGATCTCCTGAAGAAACTGTTCATCAGACTGGGTGTTCCTCCAAAACGAAACGAGCGGTATCCACACCTCCCGGGTAAAAGGAGTGATCACTATGGTGAGCCTTCCATAAAGGATGAATGCCGGAAGGGAGAGCGGTTATTTCCGCCTGGTCCCTGACGCAGGCATTTCCTTGCCACGCTGTGAACCATGCAGTTCTATACCGGGAGTTCCGCTTCCCTTGCATGAATACCGCGAATCATATGAAGATTTATGATGATACTGCTTTCATTGCACCAGCGATTCGCGCAATCGTGTTTCTACAGAAATAAGAGGTGTAAAAATACGATGAGAAGAACTCAATTCATGTGTCTCCTCGCCTGTGCAATCCTCTTCGCGTGCCAGGCACTCCCTGTCACCGCGCTGCCGGGAGCAGTTGAACAGAGGTTTCGGGATCACGGGATACGAGATAAGGAGGTTATCAGGAACACATTGTGGACCGCCCGGGCAGGATACCGCATGGAGGCACATAATCTCCTTGTAGCGAAAGGAAATGAGATGATTGGAGTACTCGAAGGACATGGTATGAACACCACCAGGCTCCAGGAAGCCATCGACGAATACGAGGCGCTTGGTCCCGGACTGCAGCAGGCTATTGACGAGAATGATAAAAGCGGGTTGCAGATTGTGAATAAAGACCTGAAGAAAGCGTGGCAGGGTTTTATGAGGGCGCTTCGCACCCTGGTGAAACCCATGGCCCCCTGTGAGGAGAGCGGTGTAGAACTGGGGTCATGATGGGATGTGTAATTGATTTTGTTGCCCATCTATTCTTCTTTATGCCGGTCTTCTCCCAGAAGTTCCCTGACAAGAGTGGTGACCTCTTCCAGGCTGTACGGTTTCTGGATCACTCCTGAAAAGCCGTATGCACGGAAATCCGCCATTACAGGATCTGACGAGTAACCACTTGATACCAATCCTCTCACATACGGATCCATCTTCCTGATCTGCTGGAAAGCAGGGAGGCCTCCCATGCCACCAGGGATGGTGAGATCCACGATGACCAGGTCGTAAGGTGTGTCCTTCTCCAGACCCTCCTTATAAAAAGAGATGGCATCTTTTCCATCTGCCACAGCATCAACCTGATAGCCCTGCTTCGTGAGAATCGTATGAAGTACTTCCCTGATACCTGGTTCATCATCAAGGATGAGGATACGGTGACCCCCTGCGGGGGCAGGTTCCCTGGTGGCGGGAGATTCACCCTTCTCCTTTTCATCTGCAGCCGGTATGTATATGGTAAAGCGGCTGCCTTCACCGACAGTGCTTGAAAGATCAATAGTGCCACCATGCTTCTTGACGATGGATAGCGCGGCCGGAAGGCCAAATCCACTCCCCTCAGGCTTGTTTGTGAAGTATGGTTCAAAAATCCGTGACTGCAGTTCATCAGGTATACCTTTTCCATGGTCGATGACAGAGATGGCTACATATTTACCCGGAAGGAGGGACAGGGCACCACCCGGTTGATATCTGACATTGGCAGCCTCTATCGTGATAACCCCGCCATCAGGCATGGCCTGGTCGGCATTGATGACCAGGTTCTGGATGACCTGGCCAATCTGCAGGGGATCGGCTTCCACGCTCCAGATATCTTCAGGGATGGAAAAGACCGGTTTTGAGCGTGATCCTGAAAGGATGAGCCCGACAGAATCCCTGACAAGAGTGTTGATGTCCACCACTCTCCTGACCGGATCACTGCCTCTTGAGAAAGTGAGGAGCCTCTGGGTCAGGAACCTGGCTCTCTGAACGGCATTTTCTGCCCCGCACAACCGCATCCTGACGGATGCGCTGTCACCGTCCTCCAGTCCGGCAAGGGAGATATGCCCGAGTATTGTGGTCAGTATATTATTGAAATCATGTGCAATACCCCCTGCGAGAACCCCGATTGCCTCCAGTTTCTGGCTCTTTATCATTTCCTGCTCATACTTCCGGATCATCGTGATGTCGCGGAACACAATCACTATTCCCGCTGTCCGTGACGCCATGTCGAAGAGGGGAGCAGCTGTGATGGATACAGGGATCCTCTCGCGGGTCCGGGTAACAAGATCGAGGTCTTTTTCGATCCCGACTCCGCCGGACCCCTCCCGTACTTCGGCGATAAGATCCACGTCTGCATCCGTGACCTCGCCCTTCACAGAGAAGACTTCGTCAAGATGATGTCCTTCAGCCTTTCTGGCGTCCCACCCTGTCAGGTGCTGTGCAGCCCTGTTCATGAAGATGATACTGCCGTACAGATCAGTGCTGATCACGCCGTCCATAATTGAATTTAAGGTGACCGACAGCCGTTCTTTCTCTGCTGCGAGGAGATCCTCTGCATGGATACGGTCGGCCATCTCTTTCTGAAGATCCTCATACGCGGTGGCAAGCTCCCTGGTGCGGGTCTCCACCTGTGACTCCAGTGTCTTCTGGTAGTTGAGAAGCCGCACCTCTGCATTCTTGAGGTCCGAAAAATCCCTTCCCACAGACTGGTATTCTTTCAGGTCTCCCCGTTCAGTGTAGATGGCCCGGTTTGACCAGCGCACCCATTTCTCATGGCCATGGGGAGTCACTATCCTGTCAACCAGGATCCCGGAGGGATGCTCCGGGGAGAGGGACCCGAAATGGTTCATCAGGGAGTGCATGTGTGCCGGTGGCAGGGGTGCAGGATCCGACCTGCCCAGAATCTCCTCGTCCTTCTTCTGAAAAAAACGGCAGAAGGCATCGTTTACGAATACCACCTCTCCGTCCGGCTTCATCCTGAGTATGAACTCTTCCTGGTCTTCTACCACAGCCCTGTAGCGCCGCTCACTCTCATCCAGTGCGTCACGTGCCTGCCGGAGCCTCCTGTTGGAATAGAAGAGAACCCCGATGAGAAGGATCATGCATGAGCCGCTTATTGCTGCCGTCCATATCACGTATCCGGGTATTGAGACCAATTCTGAAGGTCCGTTCACGATTCGCGATCCCGGCGGAAGGGAAGAAGTCTGGAGGCCAAACCGCTTCATCTCGCGGTAATCGAATATATACTGGTTTTCAGGACGGATCAGCACTGGAATGGAACCGGGATCAGTACCGTTGAGCACCTCGAGGGCCATTGCAGATGCAAGATGGCCCTGGGTATACCCGCTGGTGAGCATCCCCCCCACTATTCCGTGGCCGATATACAATTCCCATATTGCATATATCGGGACCTCAGCGTGGGGATACAGCAATTCAAGGGTCTCAAGATACGAGTAATCCTTCCCTGCCCTGTCCTGGTTGAAGGTCATGAGAAGGATGATACTTTTGTCGGGAAGGGTTGCAACTTTCTCCTGCAGTTCCTCAATGGTGTACTCCTCGAGGAAGGTGAAATTCAGCCTCCCCTCATAGCCAGGAATAACCTCGCTGATTACTTTCTTATTTGCAGCGCCGGTGAGCGAGGCGTCGTTGATCACGAAGACTTCCCGGATATCCGGCTGGAGCAGGAGTGCTGCATCAACAGTGCTCTTTACATCAAAAGTCTCTACAACCCCGGTAAAGCCGGAAACCCTGCTGATCATGTCAGGAGTAAAAAAGTTTACCCCGCAAAAAATAACCGGGACCCCCGGGAAGAGGGAGTCCCTGTGGTCACGCAGGAACTGGAGGGCATTGTCATCCGAGGAGATAATGACATCAAAATGAATGTCGTGGTATTTATGGGCATACAATGACGAAAGCGACTGAATATACGTTTCATTGCTGAATCGCTTGGAATCCATGTATTCGACATGCAGGTTGATCATGGTCCCTGAATTGCGGAAGGTCTCTTCTATGGCATCGGTGATGGGATCTGACCATTCCTGTCCCCTGTGGTATGAATTGAGGAAAAGCACCTCTTTCCGAGTATCGGGAGCTGGGCGATCAACCGCATGTACAGGGGGGATGAGCAATGGCAGGATGAACATGAGGAGGAAAAGAAGCGGCAGAAGAGATTCTCCTTCCCTTTGTGAGAAGGAGAATGTGTAATTTCTGACAGCGCGGGAGATAGTGCGATTATTCAATTCCAACCCTCAGAAATGCCTCATTTTTCCTTTGTACAAAAGAAGAGAAAAAAGTATCCTGCCCTGGGGAGGAATATGCCCTCTGTAGTGCACCGATACATGTGTATAGGAGAACTATCGGGTTTTTTCGGACAGTCCAGTGCGACCTGCAGTCTTATCCACGATGAACAGGTAACGTATAAGAGATGAGATTATGGTAAAAGAATGTGTGCATGCTTTAGGCCTGATTGCCCTCCTGATTGCGGGAGTCGGAGGTGCAATCCTCGCTGCAGGGTGTTCAGAACAGGAAACAATCCCTGCTGCGAATCCATTCCCCGGGACATGGCTGTCCTATGGAAATGTAGGCGATTATAATGCGACAATCCTGTTTACCTTTCTCGAGAACAGGACCGGCCGGTACGATCTGGCCGTCACAGATACTCAGCCCCCCTTTGTCCAGTCCATGGAATTTTCTTGGGAGTCGGAGGGTAACCAGCTCTTTATCGGTTCAGATACCGAAAAACAGCACCTGGATATCAGGTATTACATAAATCCTGAGAGGCTTGTCGTTGTTGCCGATGCAGAATCCGGGATATTTGTGGGGGATGATTTTGTCGCGGGGCCGTTTGCCTGGGAATTCCATCGCATACCCAGCACTTGAAGAAGGGGTGCTTGCGGAGGAATGAGGATACACCCATATCCCGGTTGCAGATTAATAAAGCGTGAATTGCTCCGGAGCATGGTAGTATACAGAGTCATCAGGAACGAGGGAGAGATAATGCACGCGGCGATAGAATAAGGAAAAAAATCTTCTTTTTGGAGTGCCGGGTAAAGAAGAAGTAAAGGAATTATTCAGTTACTTCTTCTATCGTGGCAGTTGCGGCGTTCTTTCGAACGCTCTCGATCCCGTTCATACAGGCAGATTTGGAACTGTATGCTTCACCGACGGCGATGATCTCACCGTTTGATGCTTTCAGTCTGAAGCGGAACTTTCCTGCTTTGTCTGTATAGACCTCGAATTTTCCTGTTGCCATAATATTACCGTATGAAAATGAGGTACTATGTGGGTTTAATGGTTTAGATACAGGTAAAAGGCATGATACAGGGGGATATGGGAGAGGCAGATGGTGAAATACACAGAGAAAAATGCTGCTATGGGGATTCGAACCCCAGTCGCGGGCGTGAGAGGCCCGCATGATTGGCCGGACTACACTATAGCAGCAAATTGCCAGATGTTATGAGACTTCCCGGCACTTATAACTGTTGATATCTCCCCGATTCAGTATACCACCTTCCTGCAGTTTCTCCCATCTCTTTCCGGCTCTCGCAGTCTCCATCATTGCAAGGTCCCCCCATTTTCCGTCTTACCCACAACTATATGTCCAAAATCCCGCCATTCATATAGGACAGCGAATGGCCGGCCTGGAAGAGCAGATAAAGGAGCTCGAAGACGAGCTGCAGAAGACACCCTACAACAAGGCCACTTCCAAGCATATCGGCAGGGTGAAAGCCAAGATTGCCAGGCTGAAAGACGAGGCCGTGAACCGGGCGATGAGGGCCGGGGGAGGGGGGGAAGGCTATTCGGTAAAAAAATCCGGGGATGCCACCGTTGTACTTGTGGGATTTCCATCGACTGGGAAGAGCACGCTCCTGAATGCCCTGACCGGCACGAAAAGCGAGGTGGGTGCGTACGCCTTCACTACCCTCACCGTTGTTCCCGGTGCACTGGAACACAAAGGGGCAAAAATCCAGATCCTTGATATTCCGGGGCTCATTGCAGGAGCGGCCATGGGAAAGGGCCGGGGAAAGGAGGTGATCGGCGTAGTGCGGGGGGCAGACCTGATCGTCATCCTTGTGGATGTGTTCAACGCGAATCATGTTGAAGTGCTTCTGAAGGAGCTCTATGATGCAGGAATTCGCATCAACAGGGCGAGGCCGGATATCACCATCAAAAAGACCGCGTACGGCGGAGTGAGAATGAACCACGTGGGCATTCTGGATCTCGATATTGAGGAGATCCGCTCCATCCTTGCAGAGAACAAGATGATGAATGCCGATGTCCTGATCAGGGGCAACGCCACCCAGGATGATGTGATTGATGCCATGCTCGGCAGCCGCATGTACATACCTGCCTTCGTTGCAGTGAACAAGATCGATCTTGTCGATAAGGCGACAAGGAAGCATATTGAGGAGGATATTGCCGATCGGTTCGGGAGCAAACCCCTCCTCATATCAGCCCACACCGGTTATCACATGGAGGAGATGAAGGACGAGATATACGAAAGCCTCGGGTTCATGCGGGTATATCTCAAACCCCAGAGCGGGGCTGCCGATATGGAAGAGCCGCTTATCATCAGGTCGGGAAGCAGCGTGGAGGACGTATGCCGCAAACTCCACCGTGACTTCGTGTCCCGTTTCCGCTATGCACGCGTGTGGGGGCACTCAGTGAAGCATCCCGGGCAGAGGGTTGGTCTGCCGCACAAACTGAATGAAGGCGATCTTCTCACAGTCATCATCGAGCATTGAACGGCTGTTCCCCAATATTATGCCAGATATGAGTGACAGCAGACCAAATACGGCTTATGCCACGCAGGATTCACTCAGAAATTGGGGAAAATGTGAAGAGGGCGGGGAATATCAGGAAACCGGGTCGGCACATCATCAATCATCCCCGCATTGTCTTGGGAATGAACGTCCGTTTCATCCGCCTGAAAGGGGGAGATCCGCCCGGGCCCCCCAAAGGGCCTATCCTTTGAGATACCTGACGATGGCAGCCGCAAATTCCTTTGCTGCAGCCGGCCCGTTTGCGGTGATGACGGATCCGTCCACCTCGACCGGTTTTTCCGAGAGTCGTGCGCCTCCCATGAGCATATCTCTCTTTGATGCCTGGGTCGTGTAGCACGTTGCAGTCTTATCTTTCAGAATCCCTGCATTTGCGAGAACGACAGGTGAGAGGCAGATGGCTGCCACCAGTTTGCGGTTTTTGTAAAAAAACTGTACGATTTTTTTGAGCATCTCGTCATTCCAGAGGTATACAGGAGAGCCGGAGCCGCCAATAATGACTATCCCGTCATATTCACCGGGATCCACATCCTCAAAGGAAAAGGCGGCCGACGCCCGTGCACCGAGCATCCCCTTGCACACCCCCCTCCTTGTCGATGATATGTCAAAGCTGATGCCTGCATTCTGGAATGCTGCAACGGGTTCCGCGAGTTCCTCGTCCCTGAAATTTTCAGGGGGAATCACAACCAGGACTTTCATAAATTACAGGATCCCTCGCCGGAAATAAGCATGACTGTAAGGGCAAAACCGGAACATTTCCGGGCAGGTTGTGTCTGCCGCCAGGGGTGACGGGGGATGGCGGTTTCTTATCCGGCCGCCCCTCACCGGTAATGCGCATCGGCGACTGTCCTGGCCGTAAGTGTCTCCCGGATCACGTCCAGAGGCGCATCTGTTTTCAGTGCTGTCCCGTGGTAGTGAGCCCTGCTTGCTGAATACCCGCCCCTGACAAGGGATTCAATCACCTGTGCAATGGGTGGCGGGGAGATGCGGAAATACCGCGAGAGTGCGTGGTAATCATAATGGAACGAGTTATCCAGTTCTTTTCTGCAGGTCTCCAGCAGATGCCGCAACGGGACACTCTTTCGAACCGTGAAATCCGGAAGAGCCATCTCCATCTCCTGCAGGAGATCCATATCCTGTATGGAGCCTGTCCAGAGCGGTCCTATGGGCACTAGCCTGGAACTGCAGCAGGGGCAGACACGAACTTCCGGGAGGATGCCCTGCTGCTCACATCGGTATGGGCAGGCCGGACACTGCATCACATACCCGATGCGATCTATGCTCCGGTCTGCGGCATCAGCCCCCCTGACCAGCCGGACATGCACACGGACGTAATGATTCATTGCAAAGCAGAAAAGCGGTGTCATGCCGCGGTCGTATTTCACTGCCTCCCTCACCAGGAACCCGAGAAGGACGCGGAGGGCAGTCTCTGCGTGGTACTCGTTGTTCATGGCATTCGCAAAATACCGGCGTATTCCTGCCTTCCTGTGTGCCCCACATAAAGGGGCGGTATCCGTGGCGGTCACGAAGAAAAACCTTCCGCTCCCCCTGATCCCGGAGTCGGTGAAGGGGGCCGGTGAGCCGAAGGGATCCATATCCACGGCGTCAAAGCATCTCCCCGAAAGGAGGACATTCACATCAGAGTGCACTACTTCTATCGGGAGAGACATGAAATCGGCATTCCGGCGGATGAGATCTACAGCCCTGCTGTCGCGATCATTGATGGTCACGGGGATCCGGCATTCCGAGGCCACTCTCAGCCCCCGTATTCCCGATGCACCCATGGCGTCCAGGTAATGCGTGGGCTTCAGGAGTGATACCAGGACGACGGTTGCATCCCGCGATATCTCCATCATGGGGTTGTAAAAGACCGTGGCAGTGCCGGGGGGAAATGGGCTTGAAGCATCCTGTGCCGCGATGAAAAACCGTGTGTGTCCCTCTTCCGCCTGAATATACTCCATTGGCGAAAAATGTGGCGGTTCGACAGCCTTATACCTTCTCCTTAATAATGTGTATAGGCAGGGCGTGTGGCCTAGTCAGGACAGGGCGGCAGCCTCCTAAGCTGTAGGTCGGGGGTTCAAATCCCTCCACGCCCGTCAGTTGTATTTTCACCTGGATTCTGAGATGGTTTTTATCTCCCGACAGACCTGTATTATGAGAGAAGTCCACAGGAGGGAGGAGAGATTTTTTCATTTTCACCATACATTCAGGTGATCCGTCCCCTCAACGCCCTTGTTGCAGGGTGTGCGGGGATTATCGGGTACCTGATGGCGACCGGAACTATAGTCCCGGGTGTGGTGATCCTTTTCCTTGTTGTGTTTCTGGTCACCGGTGCGGGGAACTCCATCAACGATTATTTTGATGTCGAGATCGATCGCATCAACCGCCCGGATCGTCCCCTCCCCTCAGGAAGAATACGCAAGAGGGCAGTTCTCACGTACGCCACTCTCCTCTTTATCACCGGTGTCGCCCTCTCATTTCTTACCAGTTCTTACTGCGTGGTCATCGCGGTATTCAACTCTCTCCTCCTCATTTTCTATGCCGCCACGCTGAAAAAGACCCCGGGTGCCGGGAACATCGCCATTTCATATCTGTCCGCCTCCATTTTCCTCTTCGGTGGAGCGTATTACGGTATACCCGGCGTAATGAAGGTCCTGCCAGTCGCACTTATCACGTTCTTTGCGATGCTTGCACGGGAGATATGGAAAGATGCGGAGGACATCGAGGGGGACCTTGCGAATCGTGCAGCCACCCTCCCTGTCATCATGGGTGTACATTCTGCTATCCATCTCGGATTCGCTTTTCTCATATGTGCAGTCGCGGCAAGTCTCGTCCCGGTCCTCTGGTGGGGACCGTATTACCTGGCAGGAATTACGTGCATCGATCTGCTCATTCTTGCGGCAGGCGCGAAGGCATTTTTCTGCCATACCGCATCATGTCTGAAAGGGACCAGAGCGACCACGCTTATAAAGTACGCCATGTTTGGTTCACTGGCCGTCTTCACAGTTTCTGCAATCCTGCTCTGATGAGCATCCGCGGCTGGATGGCTGAAATTGCGGAATACCACCGGAGGAAAAGAATCTGTTCGATATCAGGTGGATGTGCCCCGAACTTCGGTGGGAATATGTGCAGGGTCGAGGCCGAGAACGGCAACCTCCATCACGTCGTCCCAGTTCACCAGTGTTTCCACGCATCCGTCTTTGAGGGTCACAACACCCATCGATACGAGGCCGATTTTATCGGCCATCTCCACTCCCTCCTTCACCTCGGCCAGGCAGCCAACACCGATAATACCCCGGGGATGGTATTTCTTCACCATCCGCTTGATGAAGGACGACCCCGGGACAATGAAGACCCTGTAGCCCATCTCTTCCAGAATCTTTCTCCAGTACCCGATGGTACACTCCCCGCAGCTCCGGCATTTGAGTCCTTCGGGGGAGAGGTGTGCCGGGCAGCGCGAGGACCTGAGACACTGGGGGAGGAACACCGCCCTCTCCGAGACTGGGATCCCGGAGAAACTCTTCTTGTTCATGGTATTGTGCAGGTAAATAAAGAAAGTCAGGACTTCGCTGTCCTCAAGTCCGAACAACCTGAAAAGCGCTTTCGCAAGCCCTTCCACGAGAACCATGCCGGCCTTGAGAAAACGCGGAAAGAAAATCTTCCCTGTGCTGATGGAGTAGATGGAGAAGCCGACAAGGATGAGGGCAAAGAGAAATGTACCAAAGATGACCACTATTGTAATCTCTCCCACCAGGAAGATGAGATTCGACCAGAGCGAGGCATCAATCTGCATTTCCGCCCACTCTCACATATTCCGCTCTCTCTGGGCGAGTTCAATCCGTTTCCAGTCGATCGGGGTGGAAAGAATCCCGATATCAGTGATGAATGCACTCACCAAATCATGCGGTGTGATATCGAATGCATAGTTTATCACCCCTGCGCCATCGGGTACTGTGATCGTGTTACCCCATGACGCCACCTCGTCCCTTCCCCGCTCTTCGATGACCACATCCCGTGCAGAACTGCAGGGATCGAACGTGGAGAGCGGGGCGGCCACATAGAATGGAATGTCATGGTGGCTGGCGCAGACCGCGTGCATGTAGGTTCCGATCTTGTTGAAAACGGCATCGGGGGTGATCCTGTCGGCCCCCACGATAACAAGATCGACTGCACCCTGTTTCATCAGAAATGCAGCGGAGGAATCCGGGATGACGGTCACGGGAATATCATCTCTTTGCAGTTCCCATGCTGTGAGGCGGGCGCCCTGGAGGAGAGGGCGTGTTTCACAGGCGATCACCTTCACCTCCTTTCCTTCCCCGACCGCAGAACGAATCACTCCGAGAGCTGTCCCCCACACGCTGCAGGCCAGGGCGCCGGCGTTGCAGTGGGTGAGGACAGTACAGTGGTCCTTGAGAAGAGCGGCTCCGGATGTGCCGATCTCGTGGCAGGCCCTGGCATCGGCAGCCGCATACGCACGTGCGGCTTCGACTGCATTATTCCTGGCTTCCTGTACCGAATGGGCGTCTTCTGCGGCCTTCATCACCACCTGAACCCCTCGTGCCAGGTTGACCGCGGTAGGCCTGGCATGCATGATCTTCGCGGTCTCGGTGCGAAGCATCCGCATGAAAACCGAGTGCTCTTTTTCCCGGATAGTCCGGGTGGCAAGCAGCACCCCGTACGCACCCGCCACCCCGAGGGCAGGTGCTCCCCTCACCTCAAGCCGGCTGATTGCGGTTATCAGGCGGTCAGTGGTGCGGCAACGGATCAGGCTGAATTGTGCAGGAAGGCGGGTCTGGTCGATAAGGGTGACAGTCTCTTCTTTCTCATCCCAGTAAATGGTTTCCACCGCTCTCATTCGGTCGATCCTTCTCTGGTGGCATCGATGAACGCCCGCATGGCTGCAGCACCGGCATGGGCGACGCAGTCGGGGATGTCCCGGGGTTGTGTTGCAGCCCCCGCAAGGTAAATACCGGGTTTTTCAGTCGCTACGGTCTCTATCTTGTCATCGAGCGGCTTGAAGAAACCCGTGGACTCTCTTGGGAGGCTGAAGATCCTTGCAATCTCTTCGGCATCTGCCGGGGGCTGGAGCCCGACGGAGAGAACAACCAGTTCAGGCCTGAGTTCAAGGATATCTCCATTTTCGGTGTTTTCCACCCTTATCAGGAGTGTTTTGCCGGCATCCAGTATCTCCCCCGGCATACCCCGGACAAACCTGACCCCCGTGTCAAGTGCGCGCTGGTAATATTCCTCATACCCTTTGCCGTAAGCCCGGATGTCCATGTAGAGGATAGTCACGTCTGTATCGGGATACTTCTCACGGAGAAGCATGGCATTCTTGATCGCATACATGCAGCATACTCCCGAGCAATACGGCCTATCCACCTGCATATCCCTGGAGCCCACGCATTGGATAAAAACAATCGAACGGGGAGTCTCGCCTGTCGAGAGCCGGCGGATTGAACCCCCGGTCGGACCGCTGGCGTTCATCATCCGCTCGAATTCGATGCTGGTGACCACATCCGGGAGACGGAGGTAGCAGAACTGCTCTTTTTCCCTCGCATCGAACACGTCATAGCCACAGGCGATAATGATGCTCACCGCCTCTATAGTGATTGTTTTCTCAGTCTCCTCTTTCAGGATAGCATCACGGCCGCAGACATCATAGCAGAGGCCGCATTCAATGCAGTGATCAGGATCCTTGATCACGATATCGGGAACAACCTGCTGGTGAGGCTTGTATATGGCTTTCCGTACACCGAGTCCGGCATCGAAACGGTTGTAGACCTCGACAGGGCAGACATCGATGCAGTCTCCGCACCCGTTACACCGTTCCTCGTCGATAAAACGGGGCGCTTTTTGGATTGTCACGCTGAAACGGCCGGGGACACCTGATATGGCACTCACCCTCGCACACGTGTGGATATGAATACGGGGGTGGCGGGAGACATCCATCATTTTTGGGGAGAGGATGCACATTGAACAGTCATTGGTCGGGAAGGTCTTGTCGAGCATGGCCATGTGGCCGCCGATGGAGGGCTCCTTCTCCACGAGGTGGACATCGATGCCGTGACTGGCGAGATCCAGGGCTGCCTGGATGCCGGTCACACCTGCCCCCAGGACGATCACATCAGTCATGCCGGTATCTCCCGGCAAGTTCCCAGTAGGTCCGGGCATTCTGCACAATATGCTCTCTTTGCGCGTCCGTAACCGGTTTGATCACCCTGCCTGGCACACCCACGACGACGGAGCCCGGCGGGATCACTGTACCTTCGGTGATAACGGATCCTGCACCAATAAGGCAGTCTCCGCCCACCACCGCCCCGTTGAGTACGATGGCTCCCATACCCACCAGGACACGGTCTGATATCGTGCAGCCGTGCAGGATCGCCCCGTGGCCGATTGAAACCTCCTTCCCGATGAGTGCAGGGAATCCCTTGCTGGTATGGATGACTGCGTTATCCTGTACATTGGAACGGTCTGCGATGACAATGCGATCCCTGTCTCCACGGACCACTGCACCGAACCAGATACTCACTTCAGGGCCAATCTCCACGTCGCCGAGTAGCGTGGCATTCTCTGCAACGAAGGTCTGTGCCGTGCGACCAACAGCCATAATAGCATTAAAAAATCAATATCAGGCACGATGAAGGTTATGGTCGGGGGAACATTTGATCCCCTGCATGATGGTCATAAGAGACTCATCTCCCGTTCATTCGAACTGGCGGGGAATGAGGGGACTGTCACGATAGGCCTTACCACGGATGCCTTCGCCTCGCGCAAGAGCCACCCCGTGCGTTCTTATACTGAACGAAAGAGATCCCTGGAACAGTTTATCAGGGACAGCCGGTTTTCCGCTTCATGGTCAATCGAACTGCTGTCCGACCGCTTTGGTTCAGCACTCGAAGCCGATTTCGATGCACTGGTGGTGAGTGAAGAGACCCTTCCCGTTGCGCGGGAAATCAATATTCTCCGCCGGGAGAGGGGCAGGTCAAAAGTGGATATCCACCAGATCACATGCGTCCTCGCCGAGGATGGGCAATGGATTTCCAGCACGAGGATATACCGCGGAGAAATCGATGAACACGGCAGACTGCTCGGGTGAGGAACCAGGTTTTGCACGGTTCATTGTACTGATGAATTGAACCGGGGCCATCTACCTATTTAATATAGTGGGTGGGAGGATGGCTGTATTGATACTCACAGCATCTCTTTTCACTTACAGCAGCCGGAATTCGCGTTGTCATGAGTGGTGTTTTTCTTTGGAATTGATAGTGAATCCGGGGGCCGCACTCCATTGTCCGCTTCAGTCAGGAGTGCACACATATTGACGCTGGGATTGAACTGATCGTATCATGTGAATTGATATGTGCGACCATCCAATCAGGTAAGCGATACTCTCAGCATTTTTTCATTTTTAATGCGAAAAGAGGGATATTATGTGTGAGTTACTGTACATCTCTCTTCTTTATCCCCAGGTAACCGAGTGCTGCTGCAAGTGAACAGGGGACCAGTATCCATGCCAGCGGGGAGCGTGGCGTTGTGGATGCCGGAGCAGCCGGGGTGCCCGGCTCTTCCGTGAGAAACTCCAGCATCTGGAGGGCTTCGTCTGCCTCCTGCGTTCTGCCCAGGTTCTCAAGTGCCGTTGCCCGGTCAATCCATGCCTCTGAGAGGCGGGGATCAAGTTCCAGGGCGCGGTCGGTGGCCTCGAGGGCCTCTTCATTCCTCCCGAGGGTGATGAGGGCGCTTGCACGGTTGGTCCATGCTTCGGGCTGGTTCTCGTCTATTTCGAGCGCCCGGTCAGTTGCCTCGAGCGATAAATTGGCCTCCCCCATCACATTCAGAATGCCTGCCCGCGTAATCCAGGCAAGTGTAAAATTCTGGTCAAGTGAGAGCGCATGGTCGATGGATTCGAGTGCTTCGGTGAAATTTCCTTCGACAGCCAGGTCGACACCCTTGTTGTAGGCACCTATCGCCTCTTCTGAAGGGGCAGCTGCACTGAAAGATATCAATGCACTCATTGTACAGATGGCAATGAGAAAAAGAACGCCGTGTTTCATGGAAATTGCCTTCCTTTCTACCATTTTTTTGGGTCAATGAGGGAAATACTTTCTCATTTCCCGGCAGACGGCGGCTGGATCCCGGCCGTCATGACCGGGAAGATCCCTCCATCATGGGCGGCACAGCCACCTCTCCTGCCACCAGGCCGAAGAACCCGGAAATAAATGGCACCGTCGCACGGGTGAAACCCGCCTCCCGCAGCATATCGCGGAACCAGAAGACAGTGGTGAATCCCGGCATATTTTTTTCCCGCTGCGCGATCATTCCCCTGATAACGTCGTATGACGCTCCTCCCTGCTCCATTCCCCGGCACCAGATCTCCCTCTGCATATTCTCCTCCCAGTCATGTTCGGAGCGGAAGACATCAGCACATATGAACCGTCCTCCGGGTGAAAGAACCCGGGCAGCCCGCCGTGCAACCATGACCCGGTCTTTTACGGGGACATGGTGGAGACAGAATGAAGTGAGAATGGCGTCGAAGGAGCCTTCAGGCCACGCATCGCGCAAATCCTGCACGAGAAACACAACCCCGTGAAGTGCCGGTTTCGAGGATGCCATGTCAAGCATCTCCGCGGATATATCGATCCCGGTTATCTCTGCATCCGGATATAACTCCCTGACCATTGCAGTGAGGATCCCGGTGCCGCACCCCAGTTCGAGAATCCGCCGTGGATGGGAAGGCAGGTAATCGGTCATGATGCCGAGCATGGATTGCTGGCCGGGAACGATACTGCTGATCAGGGCGTCATATTCTCCTGCATCCATGACACCGTGTACTCCATGCGTTCCAGTCATTGTCGTGTCTCCGCGTATCAGGTTATCTGGCATAACACCCTGGTACAATACCCGTGAATAGTTAGAAATATTTGTATTTATTTCATACCAAGTCCGAATCACTAATTTATAAATATTAATCTGGCTACATTATTGCATGGATGCTCACACGCATTCCCACTGCAGATATTACAATCTTACGCCAGATTTCTCCCTCGCCGATCTTGCTGCATTCCACGGGCATCTCGGTCCCTATATTGTGCTTGGCTACAGGATAGGGAGATACGTCCGTGAGCATTTTTGCCCCGACCCGTTTCAGATGAAAGCCGAAATTCACTGTGCGGGGACACCCCCCCAGTCCTGCCTTGCAGACGGCGTCCAGCTTGGGAGCGGGTGCACCCTCGGGAAAAGGAATATCGCAATTATCAGGTCGGAGAACATCTGCTGCGTCTTCCAGGCCAACGGAGAGGAGATCACTGTCACTCCGCTCCCTTTCCCTCTTCCCGAGAGAGACCCGCACTACGAGGCAGCCATCGAAGCAGTGGCAGAGGAGATGTTCTCCCGGCCTGAAAGAGAGCTGTTCGATATTACCATACGCTAACCAGCCATGACTTCAGCAGGACCCGTCATCGAGATCAATGGTGTGTATACCGCGTATGAAGGAGCGGACCGACCCACACTCCACGATGTCTCCCTCGCGATCAACAGGGGAGAATACGTCGTGATAGGTGGTCCCAACGGGGCGGGAAAGACGACACTTCTTGAGACCATAAACGGGATGCTTCCCATCACCCATGGGGACGCAAAAGTCTGCGGCCATAACGTCCGGCGTAACGGGGTGCAGGTCAGGTGCCGGGTCGGCTACCTCCTCCAGAACTTCTCATTCGATCCCCTCACGCCTTTCACCGTCACTGAGGTTGTCCTGATGGGAAGATTTGGCAGGATTGGACTCTTCCGCAAACCGGGAAAGGAAGACCTGGACGCAGTGAAGAAAGCCATTGCCCTTCTCGGGATAGACGATCTCGCAGACAGGCCTATCGGCCAGCTCTCCGGCGGACAGCAGCAGAAGGTGCTGCTGGCGCAAAACCTCGCACGGGACCCGGACGTCCTCCTCCTGGATGAACCCTTCTCAAACCTTGACATGTTTGCAAGGGAGGCTATAAACGGTCTCCTCTCCCGGCTGGTGAGAGACGGAATCACGGTCATCATCGTTTCACATGCGTTCGACGACCTCCCCGACCGCCCGGTCCGTGTGGTGGTGATGCAGGAGGGCAAGATCGTGCTCAACCGGCACTGCTCACCGAATGAAGTGGAGCAGGCCATCCGGAATGCCGGGAACGGGGCACACAATGCTTGAGATTCTCATCCAGAATACGATTGTCTGCCATGCGGTGGAGGCGATGCTCTTCGCCTCGATTGCCTGCGCAATCCTCGGAGTCATCATCACACAGATCCAGATATCCTCGATCGGGTTCACGATGGCGCATGCTGCATTCGCCGGTGCCGCGGTGGGGATGTTCCTCTCTCTCAATTCCACTGTCTGTGCGATTCTTGCAGGCATATGCGTGGCTTTCCTCATAGGCCCGTTGTCCGACAAGGCCAGGGTCTCCCCGGACACTGCTCTTGGTCTGCTCTTTGGAATCAGCATGGCTGTCGCAATCTTCTTCATTGCCTACATGCAGACCCTGGGCAGGGGTTTTTCTGCAATGGTCATTCTCTTCGGCGATGTCATCTCGCTGTACCAGGAGGAGATCTCGCTGCTTGCGATCATCTGCATGGTCGCAGTGCTATTCGTACTCATATTCTACAAGGAAATAACCGGGATCATCTTCAACAAGAAGATCGCAGAATCGGTCGGGATACGTGTCAGGCCTGTCTACTACGCGATGCTGTTTGTGATTGCTCTGACGGTGGCCCTCTGTATCCCTATCGTCGGCGGTCTTCTCCTCTATGTCTGGCTCGTGACTCCCGCGGCAATCGCGCTGCAGTTCTGCTACCGGCTCTCGACGATGTTTGTGGTTGCTCCTCTCGTCGCCGCCGCTATCAGTGTTGCGGGGGCCCTCGCGGGCCTTGAGTATTCGCTCCCCGTTGCCCCGCTCACTGCTGTCCTTCTCTGTCTTGTTTTTGGAGTCGCAGTACTACTCTCCCCAAAAAGGCGCATCACATTTCGAAAATATTAATGTTCCTCTCGTAAAAAGTAGTTTTATGGATCAAAAATATGTACTCTTCATGCTATTTCTTGCATTATTATTCACACCGACAGCAGGCGCCCTGAACGTGGTCTCCACGACTACCGTTCTCTGGGATCCGGCCCAGTATATCGGGGGTGAGAAGGTCCAGGCAATATACATCGCGGATCCTGCCATCTGCCCGCACATGCAGGCCGACATCATCCCGAACCGGATACAGATGCAGAAAGACTTTATCCGGAACGCCGACCTCTTCATCGCCCACAACGGGTCAGTTGACATGACATATGTCATGCCTTTCGTCGAAGACTTCATGGCCGCCAACCAGTTCGGAAATGTACAATGGGTCACACTGGAGAACCCTTCGATGACCTGGAACAACCCTGACGGGGCGAAAGCCCTCTCCCGAGAGGTTGCGGGATGGCTGATTGAAGCAGATCCTGCTCACAGTGTCTATTATGAAGAACGCCTGAACGAGTATCTCGCACTCATCGACGCAGAAGACGTATCTCCAGGAGAGAAGGATCTCATTGCCGGCCAGGATGTCGTGGCGATGGTCTGGCAGCAGGATGCAGCAGAAACATGGCTTGGACTGGATGTGGTGAGCATCTATGCGCCTGACTTCTACCAGGGGGGAAAATTCACTCCGGTCAGGGTAGTGGACGATATCAATAAAGATACCGCGAAATACCAGAATGTACGGTATGTCATCGAGAACATGCAGTCCGGAGAGCTGGCAAAGGGACTTGAGGAAGCACTTCACAATAAGGGCATCCCTGCGAAAAGGGTTATCTTTACCAATTTCCCAAAGTCTGTCCAGGGAGTTGATTCCCTTCCCGATGTCATCCGTTACAACAAGGCTCTCGTGACTCCGGATCAAGCCACATCAGCCCCGGCGACTGCCGCACCCACACAGGCATCCCTCGATGTATTCCTGCTTGCACTGGCATTGGGAACAGGTATCCTGATGTATGGACGTGTCCGTTCGTGATCTCTGTTTTCACTCACGTGCATTCTGCGGGGAAAGGCGTTGTCCAGCACTCTGTCATGAGGAGACGGGCACGGAAGTGCCAGATGAATGAATCGGTATTGACAGGAGTTTGTACATGGAGAATCTGACCATTCCGGGGAACAGCAGTTCCAGCGGTATTGTCCTGCATCCTGTCGGGATCATCCATAACACCATCAGGGAACCCCACCTGGTCGCAAATGAGGATGGTCTCAGTGTGCAGGGGCGCCATGAGGCAATGGTGGAACGGATCCGGAGGACCGATACCGAAGTCTCTGAAATCGTGATACGGGACGATCTGGACGACATTCTCGAAGGGATCGAGGAATACTCCCACCTCGTCGTCCTCTACTGGGCGCATGCCGTTCCCCATGAACGCCGCACCCTGACCCGGGTACACCCCATGGGGAGAAAGGATCTTCCCGAAGTGGGGATCTTTTCCACCTGCAGCCCGGCGAGACCCAACCCCGTGCTCATGACCATAGTCCGGCTCCTGAAGAGGAATGGAAACATACTCGAGGTCACCGGTCTCGATGCAATTGACGGGAGCCCGGTGATTGACATCAAGCCGTACGTCAGCGGATTCTGTCCCCGCGAAGGGATTCGTATCCCTGCATGGATGCAGCGGATCCAGGAAGAAATGGCCCGGATCCGCAGCTGATCCGGGCCCGATCCAAGGACGATGCCTGCGCTTCCCGGACCCGACAGCGCTATTTCGGGAAACTCATGGAGCGAGAAGCTCATGCCGAAGGTGCAGCGGGAAATCCTTGTATGGTGAGATGGGAGTCAGGTATTGTTAAGGGTATAGTGTCATTGTTACCACCAATCCAACTTACAAATCACGACAGTGGATTAAAGGAAATCCAGTCACTAAAATCCAAGTGAAAAAAGTGCGTGTCGTCGGTTTCACTTCTCATATGCGATTGACCCCGCCGCCCCCGAAAATACCGCGGGGCTACCGCCCTCGACCCGGGGCGACCTGCGGTCACCGATAAATCATCATACTTTACAGAATTCTACTGACAAGACTCACGAGTTCGAGGACGGCGGCGGTTCAAAAATTATTCACATTGGCCTTGAAGAACGAAGTTATAATGTGATATTCACAAAAAACAAGGGATCCCGCCTTAATGCAACGCGATTATTTACATCGTTTGATGAAAAGGTCGGTGGCTAGATTGTCACTATACCCTTGTTAAAAGACGACAAGGAATCCCTGCCCTTCACATGATGTGGCTCGTGAGGTCCTTGGATATGAGCCAGTCACAATACACGCATCGCAGCCCCTTGGCCTGGACCACAAAGCACGACCTGATGGGCTCGTTGGTGTTTGATATACAGCCAGGGTTCGGGCAACGGACGATCCCCAGCACCTGTGCAGGGATCTCCACCCCTTTCTTCTCCCAGACCTTGTAATCGCGGATAATATTGATGGAGGCCCGGGGTGCGATAAGGGCAATCCTGTCCACCTCTTCCTTACGGAGTTCCCTGTTCTTGATCTTCACGATATCCTTGAACCCGATCTTTCCGCTCTCCACATTGGTCGCGACAGAAATGGATTCCTGGGTGGTGCCGGTAATGCCGATGATGCGCAGCACGTTCAAAGCCTCCCCGGCAGTGATATGATCGATGACAGTGCCATTCTCTATCGGGCTGATGAGGAGGCCCTGGCGGGCATCTTTCTCTCTTGTACTGGTATTATTCCTCTCTCTCTTCATTTCATCACCCGGAGGAGCATGGCCATCCGCACCGGTATGCCATTTGCAGACTGCTCGAAGTACCGGGCACATGGGAGGTGATCGACACGTGGATCGATCTCGTCCACACGTGGGAGGGGGTGCAGGACTGCAAGATGGTCCCGGGATCCCGTGAGAAGTTCAGGGGTGACACGGTAACTTGAAGCTACCTTGAAGTACGAAGCCGAATCAGGAAACCTCTCCCTCTGTATCCTGGTGACGTAGAGGACATCCAGATCTTTCACCACCTCCTGGACACTGTCATGCTCAATAACCTCGCAACCGCCATCCCGTAACTCACCGGCAAGGCCGGAGGGCAGCTCGAGCCCTTTCGGGGATATGGTGTGGAGCGTTGCATGATAGAGGGAGAGCGCATGGGCGAGAGAGTGAGCGGTCCTCCCATACCGAAGGTCCCCGAGAAGACCGACGTGGATCTTTTCAAGCGGCATCGACTGGCGGATGGTGAACAGGTCGAGGAGTGTCTGCGAGGGATGCTGCCCCGCACCGTCTCCGGCATTGATCACCGGAACCTGTGCGAATTCGCTGGCCAGGCGGGCCGCCCCCTCCTTTGGGTGTCTCAGGACGATGGTGTCCACATATCCGCTCACCACACGGATGGTGTCTGCGAGGGTCTCGCCTTTCACCATGGAACTTGCCTCGACGCTGTCCATGGATATGGACTGCCCCCCCAGCCGGGCTGCTGCCGACGCAAAAGACATCCTGGTGCGGGTGCTTGGTTCGAAGAAGAGCAGTCCGAGTAATTTCCCCTTCAATTCCTGGGGATAATTCCGGCGGGACAGGAGGCTCTGGGCCTGGTCAAGGATCCCGTCGATCTCTCCCCTGTCCAGATCTCGGATGGAGATGATATGCCGCATTATTATGCACCCCCGGTGTGCGAAAATCCCGGGATGGCCGTCGTTCCTGCCCGGATTTTCTGTTTACTCTTGTATGGGCGGATAACGTCATAAAGGGATAACAATGAAATCACAAAAGGGGGAAAATGCGGGATCGCTCCTGACCATCATGCTCCTTTTGTGTTGGTCCTGCCCTTCTTTTTCTTCGGATTGTTCTCATGCGCGCATGTTCCTTTTCCAGATGCAGACAGCGGTCCGACCCCGCTCTCCCTGGTGACGAGAAGGTTGTAAGACTTATATCTGGGGTTATACCTGACCAGGACACGGGTGAATGAAGCGACAGATCCGTATGGGAGGGTGAGGAGACTCTTGTTTTCCCTGGAGACGTGATATGCGGGGAGGATGGCATATACCGGTCTTTTCACGGTCCCGTCACAGATTTTGAAGATGTAATTCCTGGTATCACCCAGGTTCCCGGACATTACCACCGCTGCAACGTGAATTCTCCGGTCGATGTGCCGCGCCAGGGTGGAAAGGCGCGCATACCCGCGCGGCGAGAGGGGCAATCCAGGTATTTTGGGAGGGGGCACCTTTCGCAACAGCACATATGAATACTTGATATCGGTGTTCCGGTACCTGAATCCCTCGTCATCGGATGCCAGCGCTTCCATGAGTTCTGTTGCCCTAATTGACGGCTTCTGCACAAAACTCCAGCAACTGTCGGGAGTGCAGGGAGCAGCCCAGAGGAACCGGCAGGGCGCATGGATGAAGAGGCCTGATCCTGCCGCAAGGAGTGCCAGCCTCCGGAGATCCGTGGAGTTGACCATATCGGCAGGCTCCGCAAGCAGGATGCTCCCGTCAGCGGAGAGTGCTCCTGCACACTCCCTGACCAGACTGGCTTTTCCGGAGAGGGTGAGCCCCGTCATCTCATTCAGGACATTCTGGAAAACCACAAGATCGAGTGACGACGGAAGATCCGAAAGAGCGATTCTGCTTATATCTGCCTGGATGGGAGGATGAATCGAGATTCCCTCGCTGCCTGCCGTCATTCTCCCTGTGAGGAACCGGAATGCCTCGATGAATTCATCAGATTGTTCAATGGGATAGATATCAGCAGTACACCCACCCACTCTTTCGAGGAAGTCAGCGAGAGCCAGGGGGACCACACCAGGCCCGGAACCAATATCCAGCACTCTCATTCTGTTCTTCAGCAGCCCCGCCAGGGCGAGATCATACACGAGGTGCTCCGCCTGGAGGATGTACACCGGTGCCTGGTAGGCCAGGTACCCGAGTACACTGTACCCTTTCCGGTAAGAGACCTGTTTTCTTTCCCCCTCCTTCCAGTATTCACTTTTCTGCGATATGATGGCTTTTCGTATTTTCTGAAGCACCCCAGGATCATTCCAGGATTTTCCGGTCTTGATCTCAATATATTTCAGGACACTCTCTGAGATACCAGGAGGGAGACTGGGATCAGAGAAAAAGGCGTCCAGGCAGCTGCATTCCTGTGCGGTGAGCAGCCTGCCGGTTGCGGGGGGTTTTGGCCGGACACGCAGGTCTCCACGGACACGTTCCGTGATGAGATCATACGCGGTGAACAGGGGCCATATATCTGCGGCGGCCCGGGAAATGTCATTACTGCTGCCGGATGCAGCAAGGACTTCGGAGAGGAGAAAGGTACGTCCCTGCCGGGCGAAATCAGCCAGAACATTACCAGGTTCCCCGCGTGGCATCACGAAAAGGTGGATCCTCATCGGCATAATTCCTTCTGGAACAATTGGCGGATCGCACCAGCGGTGCCAGGTGCGATATAGTAATAATACAGGCCGGCCAAGGTGAGGAGAGGAGAGTCAGGCCATAATTTTTGAGAGGAATAGTGGAATGGATACAGAATATAATGGCGGGAAAAACCCGGTCCTTCTCACCGAACAGGAAGGGATGGCAAGACTGAAAAGAGCAGGAGTGCCGGTTCCGGAACACACTATCGCATCAACTCCGGAAGAGGCGGGCAGGATTGCCGCATCAGTCGGCTTCCCGGTGGTGATGAAAGTGGTCTCACCCCAGGTGGTTCACAAGACAGATGCCGGGGGGGTTGTCACCGGAATTGGGTCCGAACGGGAGGCGGAAGATGCATTCCTGGAGATCACCAGCTCTGTCCGGAAAAAGGTGCCGGGCGCGGTCATCACCGGCATCATTGTGGAGAGGGAATGCCCAAAAGGCCTCGAACTGCTGGTAGGAGGGAAAACGGATCCCACCTTTGGAAAGGTGATCACATTCGGCATTGGCGGGACAATGGTTGAGCTGCTGCGCGATGTTGCCATCCGGGTTCTTCCAATTGACCGGCGAACCGTGAAGGAAATGATCCACGAGATCAGGGGATACCAGCTGATTAAGGGCTTCCGGGGTTCTCCTCCCCTCGATGAGGATGCGCTCGCTGATGCCATCCTTGCACTTGCCACGCTCTTTGATTCCGACACCGAGTGGTTTGAATTCGATATCAATCCGCTAATCCTGTACCAGCATGGATGCGTGGCGGTGGATGCACGGGTGTATGTTATCCCCGGAAGGGGAGAGGAGCAGTATCCACAACGATCGCTCCCCGATCCCGCGATATTCTATCCCCGATCAGTGGCGGTCATCGGTGCTTCTTCAGATCCCGGGAAAATCGGATATGTTGTTCTGCGCAACCTGCTCAGGTTCCCGGGGCACGTATATCCCATCAATCCCAGGGCACAGGACATCCTGGGAAAGAGTTCATACAAGACAGTAGGGGATGTTCCCGGAAGTGTTGATGCGGCAGTCATTGCCGTTCCTGCCAGCGTGGTGCCGGACGTGCTCCGTCAGTGCAGCGAAAAAGGGGTGGCACTGGCCATCATCGTCTCTTCCGGGTTTCGCGAGACCGGCGGGGAGGGAAAGAAGAGGGAAGAAGACCTGATTGAGATCGCGAAAAATGGAAGAATCCGTATCGTCGGCCCCAACTGCCTGGGCATCATCTCCCCCCACACGAACCTGAACGCGACCTTTGATCCGATTGATCCAAAAAAAGGACATATAGGGTTCATATCCCAGAGTGGTGCGGTCATCACCACGATCGTGGACTGGAGCATCCCTGAAGAGATCGGTTTCTCGCTTATTATCAGCGTGGGAAACCAGATCGACCTTGGATTTGTGGATTTCATCCAGGTTGTTGCTGCAGATCCCAATACCAGGGCAATCATCCTCTACGTCGAAGAGATATGCGGGGGAAGGGAATTTCTTGACGTGGTGAAGAAGATCACAGCAGATAAACCGGTCATTGCCCTCAAATCAGGTTCATCGGCCCGGGGACAGGAGGCTGCCGCATCCCATACCGGGTCAGTTGCCGGCAATTACCAGATATATGAGGCTGCATTCCGCCAGTCAGGGATCATTCCGGTTTATTCTATCCAGGAAGCATTTGACGTGGCGGAACTCGTGGCATCGGAGGGGTACCCGAAGGGAAATCGTGCACTGGTCATCACCACTGCCGGGGGATTTGCTGTCATGGCATCCGATTTTGCAGAATGGTACGGGATCACTCTTGCCCCTCTGCCCGGGGCGATGACAGAAGAACTTGACGCTTTCCTTCCCCCCATGTGGAACAGGGACAATCCCCTGGATATTATAGGCGACGGCGGTGCTGAGCGGTATGCCCGGGTCTTCGACGTGATGATTCGTTTCCAGGATGACTGGGATATTGCGGTGGTCATCGCGGTCCCATCGGCGATCCTGGATCCGAACCACCTGGCTCAGGAGATTGTACGTTTCTCCCGGAACACCCGGAAAATGGTCATCGGCTGTCTTCTGGGGGGTGACAGCATGAGAAGCGGAGAACGTGTGCTGCAGGAGGCTCATATCCCCAATTATCGCGAGATTGAAGGGGCATTCAGGGCAGTCGGGAGGGTGCTCTCGAACAAGAGGAGCCTTGATAAGAGGACCCGGTGATACCTGACGCAGAAAACCATCCCCGACGCCAGGTCCTGGAGTGATGTCTCCGAACGTATCCTGCCGGCTATTCCAGGGTGCCCTGAAGCGAACCTGAAATTCCAGGTGCAATACTATGGTATCATCAGGGTTGCATCTCCTGAACCGGCAGGTTCAATGAATGAAATGCAGATTTCACCCGTATCACCCGGGCGATGTGCCAAATTTATGTGAGCTTCGGGTGGAGTGTTGTGTGGTGAGGCATTGATATGAGGCCGGAGGATAGCCACCCCGAGCAGGGGCGACCGGTGACAGGATTGAAAGTGGCGGTGAAAGGAATCATGTTCATCCCGCTCACCGGCGAGGCACAATG
The DNA here is from genome assembly GCA_964452625.1 of uncultured Methanolinea sp. Lineage (GTDB taxonomy): Archaea > Halobacteriota > Methanomicrobia > Methanomicrobiales > Methanospirillaceae > Methanolinea_A. The sequence goes on along the minus strand of CAYVMJ010000003.1, from coordinate 179,694 downwards.
CCCGTCCCTTGAGTGCCGAAGAGTACCCCCGGCCTCGCTGTCCCGATCAAAAGATCCGGGACGGCATGCAACACCACCCCCAATCATCCACCGAAACGTCAGAAGAGCACCAAAACTCTTAAAGCATCACTCCATTTCGGCAATTGGACACTTGTAGCGCATGCCAGATCCTGAAAGCACACACACTCACAATCGATGCAGGGCTCTCCCGGCAGGAAAATAAGAAGCCGGGAGAGCTTTCCAACTCATTTTTTTCACTGTTTTCCTGACAGCCGGTCAGGTGATAGATTCATCATGGTTTTCAGGCAGGGGAGTGTTCAGGTTTCCGGCAAGATCCCCCGTCTCTTCATCTTTGTGCGAGGCGCCGGCCAAAAAAAGTGTCATGAATTCCCCCGCACAAGGCGCCCATTCACAAGAGGTTTTCTCCAGAACATTCCCCACCCGCGGGAGAGGGGTCAGTCTTCGAAAATATTGTACCGGTCTTTCTTTTCTGTCAGGAGAAGGTACTCATCCAGGTCTCTGATCAGATCCCGTACCTCCTGGTACCTGTCACCGGGCTTCTTCGCCAGGCATCGCATGATTATCGCATCGAGAGGCCTGGCATCCGAATTCAGGCTTGAAGGAAGTGCCGGCATACCTGATGTGATATGGGCACTCACCTGTATCATATCAGAACCAGGAAATGGCACAGTCCCGGTGACAAGTTCATACAGCACGCATCCCAGCTGGTATATATCAGTACGCTGGTCGGTTTCACCGAACGTCTGGGGTGCGAGTTGTTCAGGTGCGGCATAGGCAAGGGAGAATCCTGTGATCGTGGGCATTTTTGCCATCCCCATCACCTTGCTCATACCCCAGTCTGATATCTTCGGGATACCTTCGGATGTGACAAGGATATTCTGGGGTTTGATGTCCCGGTGGATGATGCCCCTCTCGTGTGCAAACTGGAGTCCACGAGCCACATCCCTGCAGATCCTGGCGGCCAGGCTGACGGAAAGGGGTTTTCCCAGGTCAGATAGGGTCCTGTTGATGAACTCCATCTCGACATACGGGACAGGGAGGATGTTGACGCCAGAGACTTTCACGATATTCTCATGCTCAAGCCCTTCCCAGCCCATAATCTCCTTCATGAAGGCTTTCCCCGTATTCTCATCAGACTGAAGGGGGATCTTGAGCGCAACCACCCCTCCCGTTTCGAGATTTCTTGCCTTGAAAACCCTTGCCAGACCACCCGAACCGACGAACTCCAGCACAGTGTATTTATCGGTCAGTTCCTGGGGAAACATCCCCCGTGCAGTCGTGGAGACCACCTTTGTCTCATCGGGCCCCCCGCCGGGAACCACACTCCCTGCCGGCGGGACACTCTCCCCTTCAGGCCGGGAACCATATGTACCATCCTGCCAGCGGGCTGCAAGAGTCGTGAGCACTCCGGAGAGGAGCATCACTCCGGCAACGAAGCGATTCGAGGGCTCTCCGGCAATGAATGTCAGGAGGGAGAGAAAGATGACAAGGACTCCTGCCACCGTATGTGCTTTCATCGTTCCCCTGAAAGGCCAGGAAAGAAGGGTCCCCATCATCAGTGCGATGGAGGAGAGGATAAGATAGAGTAAAAGAGGCACAATCACAGATGCCAGTTCCGGGAAGAATCCCCATGAACCGCTGGGAGAATATTCCAGGAACCAGTGGAGCACCACCCCGATCGCGGCGCAGGGTATTGCAAAGACTGCACAGCCAAGCAGGCGGCGACGCATTGAAACTCCCCTTTCCCTGGCGGTCCCGAGAACATCCCTGGAGAGTATGATAGTCGCAAGTCCACCGATAACAAGAACGACGAAGACACCCGGAATGGATGCAGGGGAGAGCGGAATATTCCCCGCACCTGTTATGGGGGGCGTGGTGGGTGGTGGGCTTTGAGGGACTGCACTGGTGGTGGCGGTAGTGGTAACAGTGGTGGTGGGGATGGTGGTAGTGGAGGAAGTGGTAGGTTGGGTGGTGGTGGCGGTAGTGGTAACCGTGGTGGTAGGGATGGTGGTAGTGGGAGAAGTGGTAGGTTGGGTGGTGGTGGCGGTAGTGGTAACAGTGGTGGTGGGGATGGTGGTAGTGGAGGAAGTGGTAGGTTGGGTGGTGGTGGCGGTAGTGGTAACCGTGGTGGTAGGGATGGTGGTAGTGGGAGAAGTGGTAGGTTGGGTGGTGGTGGCGGTAGTGGTAACAGTGGTGGTGGGGATGG